>NZ_JAMQAW010000041.1 GCF_023701525.1 Streptomyces albipurpureus | reverse complement strand
GCGAAACCCACACCACACCAACCCACCCTGACCAGCTAACCAACCACCCCCACACAACGGGGGAACCTCAGAGGGTGCCCAGCGCGTGGTCCCCGCGCGTGCGGGGGTGGTCCGGCGTGGCAAGGACTCGCCGAGGTCCATGGAGCGTGGTCCCCGCGCGTGCGGGGGTGGTCCGGCGTGGCAAGGACTCGCCGAGGTCCATGGAGCGTGGTCCCCGCGTGCGCGGGGGTGGTCCCCTCGCCCACGTCATCGACCACTGGGACCAGCTGTGGTCCCCGCGTGCGCGGGGGTGGTCCCCAGTCCCAGATGCGCTCTGCGGTGACGATGGTGCGGTCCCCGCATGCGCGGGCTTTCGGGCTGGTGGTCGATGGTGGGCGTCGACCACCAGAAGTCGGTCGGTCGAGGTTCGGGTCCCAGCGCTGGCCCGGCTGGCCGCGAACCACTCGGCGGAAAGGGAATCGCCTTCGTGACCGAACAGGCCGCGGTTGTGCGGTAGTCGTATGAAGCTCCGGGAGGCTATCCCCACCTGCTGAGCGGGGTACGCAGCGTTCACTCTGAGCAGTGGCGGTCCCCGCCGAGGGCGAACGAACACCAGATACGAAAATGATCAGGCGATAGACCTATGGCATCGGACACTGCCGCGACCAGCAGCAACCCCCGGCCATTTTCGGCAAGTTCGTTCACATCGCGCTGAACGAAATCCGAACTGGCATCCGGCCGACCATTCGCCACCTCCACGCAGACGACCCGGTCGGTGCGCCACATACAGACCTTGACGGACGGCCCCACCCCATGCCGGAAGGCGTTGGTGACCAGTTCGGAAACCGCGAGCTCCACCCGGTCGGCCAGCGCATCCAGTGACCACTGCTCAAGCTGCTCCAGCGCGGTTCGCCGCATCTCACCCACTATCAGCCCGTCGGTGTCTGAGATGTACTCGCCAGGCAGGGTGGTGCGAGTCAACTTCATGTGGAAGCCGTACCCGGTCCGGGAGGCGGCGTTCTCCGGGCATCGCTGGTGGTCAGCCACTAAGCCCAGCCTGAGCGTCGGCATGATCCACTCCGTCCAAGTCAAGAAGGGGAGGCCAGCGGTGGCAACATCATCCCGACGGCCAGACCCATCAGCTCCCCACGATCTGTCACGGGTCCCTGCCTAGATCGTGGATTGGCGCGGGAGACATAGCCACAGCCAAACCTTGGACAGAGCCTTGAGGCCGGGTGGTCTTGGGGAACAGAACAGGGACATAGCCGGTGGATGTTCCAGTAGATTCCGTCCAGACATTGGCAGTTGCCGTGTTCTCGACCTACCGTCGAATTCGACGTGCCGGTCATCGTGGAAAGGCGGACGCCGATGACGTGGCTTCTCACAGTGCTGAGTGAACAGAACGGGCTGAGCCACCCCGATGACTTCCGTATAGCCTTCAGGAGAGCCGCGAAGGCGCTGGGGGACGAGCTCGACGATCCTCAGATCCGATACCTAGATGTACATAAGAAGACAATCTCCCGTTGGCTTAAAGAGCAAGTTCGACCGCAGAACCTTCCTCGCCTGGTAGTAGCTCGAATGTTCGACCGGAATATTGATGAGCTCCTATCAGAAGCAAGACCAGGTGCATCCTCGTCAGGCCGCGTGTTGACACCGGAGCGGGATGATTTCGGTCCGGAACTGTTCGACATGAGAGGGGCTGCACAGATGGCGGCACGGCGATCGATGGAGTTCGCGTTGAGTAAAGAGGCTGGTGAAGTCGGCGAAACAACCATGGGGTTGCTCCAGGACCAGCTGAAGAGAATCATCAATAACTACCATCGACTTCCGCTTTCGAGCGTCCTTCACGACCTGGTAAGCACCCAAGACGAAGTGTTCAGGCTGCTGGAGGGCAAGCGGGCTCGCCCCACGCAGTTGAAGGAGCTCAACGTCATGGCGACGTTGCTCACTTGGTTCATGGCGAAGGCCTCAAGTGATATGGGTGATCCCGATTCAGCGATGATGCAGGCCCGGACCGCTGGTCTCTGCGCTAAGGACGCGGAGCACTCGGGCCTGATCGCCCTCGTCGACGGCCTGAAGTCGCTTATCGCCTATTGGTCCGACAAGCCGGCTGACGCACTGCACTATGCCCGGCATGGTGCTGTCGCCGCCTCGAATCTCCGTGGGACCGTCGCCGTCTGGCTATCCAGTCTCGAATCCCGTGCCGCCGCTCTCATGGGTGACGCGGAGGCAGCCCGGAAGGCCTCCCTCCTTGCCATCAGGCAGCGGGAACGGGTTGTGCCAGACGACCTCGATGCCCTCGGAGGCCTGCTCACCTTCCCCGAGGCGAAACAGCTCTACTACGGCGTCGAGACTGAAGTACTTCTCCGCAACGGAACCGCGGTGACGACCTTCCAGGCAGAAGAGGCTGTGCGAGCCTTCAGCGATGCCTCAACAGACCACTGGGCATTTGGGGACCAGGCAGGGGCCGAGTGCAACTTGGCGTTGGTGCGCCTCTACGCCGGGGACTTCGACGGAGCCGCGGATGCCATGCGGCCGGTGCTCGATCTCCAACCGCTGATGCGTAACCGTGGCATCGTCGTCAGCGCGCGACGAGTGCGGCACGCACTGGGCACCGGCGGGACCAGGGACGCAGTGGTAGCCCGAGACCTGCGTGACGAGATTGAGGCATATGAGCCTCACCGGCTGGCTCTTCCACGCTGAACAGTAGAGTTTTGTGCATGTACCCAGTCAACCGCGGCAGTGCGCGTCTCATACTCCGTGAGTGCCAAATCGGCGACGTTGAGGCTGTCTACGCGATCTATGGCGATGCGGAGGTGACTCGGCACCTGTCGTTCGAACCCCGCAGCAAGGACGATGTGGACGCCATCGTCACGCGGGGCATCGCGGCCGCCACGGTGACACCACGCAGTGAGTATGCCCTCGCCGTCGTTGAGCGGGACAGCAACGCCTTGGTCGGGGTCGGGCGCCTCGCTCTTGACCCCCACCAGCAGAGCGCCTGCACTTTCGGGTTCGCGCTACGGGCCGACGTCTGGGGCAAGGGGTTCGGCAGGGAAACGGTGGATCTACTTCTCGGTCTCGCCTTTGAGGAACTGGCCCTTCACCGCGTCTGGGGTGCACGCTCCCCTCTCAACTCAGCCTCAGCGAGCACCATGGCTGCTGCGGGGATGGTCGAGGAAGGCACCATCCGGGGACACATTCAGAAATCCGGGGTGTGGCGGGACTCGGTGGTGCACGCGATTCTCGATCACGAGTGGGTGGGCGCCCCGCGGCCTTGACCGTGGGGCAGCATGGAATCCTTACGCCGTGCCAGGACGTCAGTCGGTGTGAACGATGGTGACAACGGTGACGGTGAGCACGCTTCCGCTGATCCAGTAGTCGGTCACCGTACCCGCGAGCACCGCTCGGCGTTTGTCCCGCAACCCGCCTACCGGGTCCCCGAATCCACGTGGGTCGATGGCGACTCTGCGGATGTCCTGCCGGAAGCCGTGAAGACGTTCAGCGCTCATCTTCTTCAGCGCGTCATGCGCCAGATCGGTATAGGCAACTCGATGGCCGCTCACTCTGCACTCGTCTCGTCCGGGCCGAAGAAATCGTTCACTTCTTCCTCGGAGATGAGGCCGGAATGGTCACCCTGCGCCAGACGCCTGAAGATGGCGTCCTTCGCCGCGATGAGGTCCGGCCGGGTCCTCTCCGCCCAACCCGCCAACACGACGAACAGTTCCTCCGCGGCCGTCTCCCCCACCTCGGCGTCAAACTGGCGCCGAAGATGGGGTGGTAGGGCCTTCCGGATGCCGTTGATGGTCGCGGGCAACACGATCTGGTCCCCATCCAGATAGGTGCTGAAGGTCTTCCCAGCTTCCGGCTCGCCCATCCACTCCTCATCTCCGCACGCGTCCTTGGACAAGTTACCCGTGCGAGCAGCCCCGCTACCGACATCGGCGGTCGAGTGAGAGCGGAGCGGGAACATATTGAACGGGGCGTCAGCATGCTCCGCTCCAGAACTGATTCACGCAACTTCTTGGATACGGACGGTTATGTCACTTCATCGGCCCACGGCGGTTTCCAGCCTATGGCAGCCAGATACCGGAGGGCGGCGGCGACATGGGCGCGGGGGCGCGCGTTCTAGCTGATGCTCCGCCAGGAGGGATGGAGGCCTTACAGAGGCAGTCTCTGGGAGGTGGAAGCTAGTTGAATGGTTGCTCGGGCTTGTATGACGGGCCGGGCCGTGTCATGGAGCGGTGTTCCTGTGTGAGGAGAGGGTTCTGGTGATGGCTGAAGGCGACAGGCTATGGACCATCCGCGGTGGCGAGAAGGTCAATGTGCCCGCAACGGTGGCCGGTATCCGGGATGTTCTCGTGGGAGATCAGCAGAGAGACTTCCTGGACGAAGTCTTCTCCGCGAATGTGCACACCATCGAACAGGTCATGCAGGATTGGATCGTGCGGATTGCCTCTGAACCGGAAGACGAGGAGACCTTCGCCCAACTCCGGGCGCGGGACCAGGACACCGAGTGAGCCGCTACGAAATCGCCTATGCGCCGGTTGCCGAGACGGCGCTCAAACATATGCAGTCCACCCGCGAGTTCAAATCCACGATGAACCGGACCCTTGGCCGTGACCCCTATGGGCACCGGTCCCATGCGGTCGGCGGGGAGAAGGACCGGCGCCAGGTGATCGTGGCTGGAGTGATCGTTGTGTACTACGTAGCTCAGTCGGTACTCAAAGTGACTGCTGTACGACTTATTCCGCCGCCTTGAGGGGGGCACTGCATCTCTGGCTTAGGCGGTTGGCCTGGCTGCTTGTTTGTGGCGGTCGGGGAGCGTCCTAGAGGAGGAAGGGGGCGTCATGATGGTGGGCGGGGCGATGGGGGGGTGTGGCCTTGGATTCCAACTAAAGGAAACCGCCCGTGATCGCTAGAATCACCGCAGGTCAGGAAGTGTGGTCCCCGCACGCGCGGGGGTGGTCCGTGGACCCGGTCGGGGAAGTCCGCGCCGTCGCCGTGGTCCCCGCACGCGCGGGGGTGGTCCTCAGGCCTCCCATGTATTTCTGGGGAGGATCACGTGGTCCCCGCACGCGCGGGGGTGGTCCGGAGGGCGTAATGGGCAGTCCTCCCCCACCGCCGTGGTCCCCGCACGCGCGGGGTTGTTCCGCCTAGCTGGTCTCGCCGTGAGCGCTGGGCATCCGGGCGGGAGGTGAATGGCGTAGCCCCGACTCGGCACTTGGTCGAGCGGGGCTGTTCGCCATCTGGTGGGTGTCTATGTGTCGGCCTCAAGCTCACCAGGGTTGGGGGCCGGGGTCAGGGTTTCGGCGTGGGGAGGGCAGGCGTAGAGAGTTATCGGTGCGCCGCTCATGCGCTCGACATACCGGACCGGAAGAGGCGCCAGGGTCCAGCAGCGACAGATGCAGCACACCGCGCCGAACTCTGCGGGGGTCTTGGCTGTGAGTCCGTCGCGGGTCATGTGTGTACCCCCGTGGGGACCTGGTGAACACCCGTTAAGGCGACGTAGGGATAGTCGTAGCCGCGTTCGGCCCACGCTGTTGCGAAGTAGCGTTCGCGGCACTCGGGCGTGAGGTGGTCTGTCTCTTCGGCTCGGAAGATCGAGCGTGCGAGTTCTGAGCTCGGGCCGGTCCACGGTCGGGACCATGCCCGCAATTCAGCGATGAAATCCGGTGCGCACGGCTGGACGGGGGTCGGGGCCGGGCGCTGTGCGAGGTGCTGGGCGGAGTGACGTCCTGGCTCGCGAGTGCAGAAGCGGTTGAGCACCCAGGCGAGGGCACGGACGATAGGATTGCGCATACGTCGTTCAGCTCCTCAGAACTGCTTCGGCGAGCCCCGAGGAACCGCGTAGGACCGGTCCCTTGGGGCGTTCTGTTTGTGGCTTTGGAAGCGCTGGACGCGGGCAGTTGGTTGGCCGGGCGTCCTGTCGTTGGGTGGGGTTAGCCCCGGTCGCCCGTGCGGGGGCCGGGAGGGCGACCGGGGCCGGGAGCGAATGCGTTGGTTCGCTCCCCTTCCCTCGGCCCAGGTGGTGACCGCACCGGACGCGAGGGGGTGCCGCTCCGTGCGTTCCTCCGCAGCGTCAGGGGGACGCTGCCGCACGAAGCGGGGGTAGGTGGTCCGCCCGACTGCCGACCCTCAGCGGAAGTCGGGCGGACCGGTGACCGCCCCGCATGATGAACCCGCGAATCAGAGTGGCCGGGTATTCAGGGGGCGGACGTTCTCAGAGGGTGATGCGACGGGTGCGGGCTTTCAGATGCGTCTGCTCAACAGGGGGATGCGCAACTATCGCTTCCGGTATCGGGCGACCCCCATGCGTGAAGGCGGCGGATCGTGTCACGTAGACACTCCCTCGATGGTTCTCGGGTCCACGTCGGTCGGGGGGTCCCACTGGACGGTGTCGCAGTACACCCGCTCGAAGCGTCGGTGTCCGGTCGTCTTGAAGTGGAACTCCGCCCAGGCCTCGGCGACCTCCGGAGTTGTCTCCGCACCAGTCGCGGGGGGCTCCGCGCCGCATGGCTTGGCACCGGACACGCACTCGATGTGTGTCCGTACCGCCATGGAGTCCACGCGTTTCAGGGTCCACAGAAGTTCACGAAACCGTCTGATCATGCTCAGCCCCCGCGCCTACTACGTGTGTTCACCTCGGACAGAGCGGGTCGGAGCCGGTCCGACACCGTGGCGAGACGGACATCGACATCGGACACGTCCCATTCGATGCCGCCTCCGGGCGGACGGAGGGTGTAGCTGCCCTGCACTGTGCCTATGTCCATGACCACGCCGAGCGCGCCCCTCGCGGTGTCGTACGCCAGCTCGCCGACGCTGAGTTGGGGTGTCTGTCGTTCAGCTACCCTCTCGCCAGACACAGGCCACTCCTCTCCGTAGTCATTCCACTACCGGGCGGATTCAGATTGGCCTAGAGTCAGGACTCGATCAACGTGGCTGTAAGGACAGGTCAGTTGGAGGTCAGATGGTGAACCGCAAGGATTTGAACCCGGACGCATCGGCGCAAGCGGCGTTCGGGGCGCGTCTGCGCAGCTCGCGTGAGGTACGCGGCTGGACGCAAGATGATCTGTCCGCACGCATGGGCATTTCCAGTGGGCATATTTCGGGCGTTGAAACTACGCGCAAGTCGCCTTCTTTGCGCTTTGCGAAAGCTGCCGATGGGGTCTTTGGCATGGCAGGAATGGTAGATACGTTCGAACGCCAGTGGCATGAGATGCACAATGGCTCGTTACTTGAGGGCTACCCGGAGTACGTCGGGTATGAGGCTCGGGCGGCAGAGATCCGGCTGTTTGAGTCCGGCCTTATCCCCGGATTGCTCCAGACACCGGAGTACGCGGCGGCCCTTGAGGCGAGCAATGTGAGGCGAGGCTCCATCACGGCCGAACAGGCGCAGGAACGGGTGACGTTCCTGATAGAGCGCCAAGCCGCCTTGGCGCGACCGCTACCACCTCTGTTGTTTGTGGTGCTGGATGAGAGCTGTATCCGCCGACCGATCGGGGGGCATGAAGTCATGGATCGGCAGTTGGCGCGCTTGGTCGAGTTCGCTGAGGAGTCGAACACCGTGTTTCAGCTCGCCCCCTACGCAATCGGCGAGGAACGGCCATTCAATCGGTTGGTCAATCTATTGACCCTGTCTGATCGCTCGGTGTTCTCCTACGTCGAGTCGCAGACGCACGGGCACTTGGACCGCGAACTCAACTCTGTGGTGCCCCTACTGAGGGCCTACCATCAGATGCAGGCACACGCGCTCTCCCAAGCGGCGTCTGTAGACATGATCACTCAGACACGAAAGGGCACCCTGTGACGACCGACTCTCAGTCTCCACAACTTCGTTGGGTCAAATCCTCGTACAGCGGCAACGGCGGGTCCTGCGTGGAGTGGGCCCCCGGCCACGCGTTGGCTACTGGTGTCGTCCCCCTCCGGGACAGTAAGCGCCCCACTGGCGTGGCCCTCATGGTGTCACCCACAGCGTTCGCCGGGCTGGTTACCCTCGCCCGTTCCAGCGAGGTTTAGTCGACCAGCTCCATCCCGAGCCCCGTCGACTCCGGTCCTCCGGAGCGGCGGGGCTCACTGTCATCCAGTGCACGGGAGTTCGTCGGGCTGAATGCGGATGTGTTGGAGGTTCGATGCCAGGATTCCAACTAAATGAAATCGACCATGATCGCTAGAATCGTCGCAGGTCAGTAAGTGTCGTCCCCGCACACGCGGGGGTCTTCCGCGATGTGCAGCCGGGCAAGGAGAAGCCCCACCGTCGTCCCCGCACACGCGGGGGTCTTCCGCCGGAGAGGTCATCCGCACCATCCAGGCCCGCGTCGTCCCCGCACACGCGGGGGTCTTCCGTACCCGTTCGTCCTCAGCTTGCGAGGCCGTGCGTCGTCCCCGCACACGCGGGGGTGTTCCGCGTTCAGTGTCGGCGTGTCGTGCTCGTTTTCCGTCGTCCCCGCACACGCGGGGCTCCCATCTCCCCATGTGCTTGGCTATCGGCAGCGCCCCCGGCGCACCCCTGCCAGCCAGCATCCCCGGAGTCCACCCCCATGCACCTCCTCATCCTCGGCGGTACCACCGAGGCCCGTCAGCTCGCTGAGCTGCTGCACCAGTCACAGCCGCAGCAGAGCAACATCCGAGTAACCAGTTCCCTGGCCGGCCGGGTAGCGCGGCCGGGGACGCTTGCCGGGGAAGTGCGGGTTGGCGGTTTCGGTGGGGTGGAGGGGATGGTGGAGTGGGTGCGGGGGCAGGGGGTGGGGGCGATCGTGGATGCTACGCATCCGTTTGCCGAGGTCATCAGCTTCAATGCGGCCCAGGCCGCCGCCATTGCACCCGTACCGCTGCTGGCTCTGCGGCGGCCCGGGTGGACCGCCCAGGAAGGCGACCGGTGGTATGAGGTCGGGTCGTTGGGGGAGGCGGCTGAGGTGGTGGCGGGGCTCGGGGGGCGGGTGTTCTTGACCACCGGGCGGATGGGGCTCGCTGCCTTTGCCGGGCTGGTCGAGCCCTGGTTCCTCGTACGGTCCGTGGACCCGCCGGAAGGGCCGGGTCCGCAGCGGATGGAGGTGCTTCTCGATCGGGGGCCGTTCACGCTGGAGGGCGAGCGGGAGTTGCTGCGCCGGCACCGTATCGATGTGGTGGTGACCAAGGACAGCGGTGGGGCGGCCACCGCGCCGAAGTTGGCTGCCGCGAGGGAGGCCGGGCTGCCGGTGGTGGTGGTGCGGCGGCCTCCCGCGCCCGAGGGGGTGCCCGTGGTGGGGACACCGGAGGAGGCCGCCGACTGGGTGGCTCAGCTCGCCGTGGCGTTCGCCGACTCAGGGGACTCAGGGGACTCAGGGGACTCAGGGGACTCCGAGACCTCCGGGTAGCGGCGCGGGGTCCAGACGATCTGGGTGCCGCCTTCACCATTGCCCCTGCGTACCGTCTGGGTCTGGGAAGAGCCCACCAGCAGCACCGTGCGCATATCGACCTCGGCCGGGTCGAGTTCGCCGAGCTGGACGATCCGCACCGACTCCTCGGGGCCGCCGATGTCCCGTCCCAGCACCACCGGGGTTTGGGGCGAGCGGTATTCGAGGAGCAGATCGCGGGCCTTGCCGACCTGCCAGGTTCGGCTGCGGGACCCCGGGTTGTAGAGCGCCAGCACCAGATCGGCCGCCGCTGCCGCCCGTAGGCGTTCCGCGATCACTTCCCAGGGCTTGAGCCGGTCGGAGAGCGAGAGGGTGGCGTAGTCATGGCCGAGGGGGGCGCCGGCCTTGGCGGCCGCCGCGTTGGCGGCGGTCACCCCCGGCAGTACCCGTACCGGCACATCGGTGTACTCGTCGCGCGAGGCGACTTCCAGTACCGCGGTGGCCATGGCGAACACCCCGGGATCACCGCCCGATACGACCGCCACCCGCCGGCCGCGCTGGGCGAGCTGGAGGGCGAACTCGGCGCGTTCGGCCTCGACCCGGTTGTCCGAGCCGTGGCGCTGCTGGCCGGGGCGTTCGGGTACCCGGTCCAAGTAGGTGGTGTAGCCGACGAGATCATCGGCGGCGGCCAGCGCACCCCGGGTCTCTGGGGTGAGCCAGAGCGGCCCGGCGGGGCCGGTGCCGACGACGACGACCTCACCGGCCGCGCTGGTGCGGGCCGGGGCGGTGGGCATGGCGCCGACCCGGCTCGGCAGCACCGCCACCGAGAAGTACGGCACCGAGTCCGCCGCCACATCGGCGAGCCGTTCGGTGCGTTCATCGGCCATGGTGGCGCGCTCGACATAGCGGGCCTCGTCCAGCCGGTTCGTACGCTCCAGCGCCCGCCGGACCTTGGTGAACGTCCGCCCCAACTTCATCACCACCGCCGAGTCGGTCGCCGCGAGCCGCGCCGCCAACTCCTCCTCGGGCAGGGTGCCGGGCAGGATCGTCAGCACCTCGTCGGCCTCGACCAGCGGTTCACCGAGCCGGGCGGCCGCGGCGCTCACCGAGGTCACCCCGGGGATCACCTCGGTCGGATAGCGATGGGCCAGCCGCTTGTGCATGTGCTGGTAGGAGCCGTAGAAGAGCGGATCTCCCTCAGCGAGCACGGCGACCGTGCGGCCCGCGTCGAGATGGGCGGCGAGCTGCGCCGACGCCTGCTCGTAGAAGTCGTTGAGCGCGCCCCGATAGCCGCCGGGGTGGTCGGTGGTCTCCACCGTCAGCGGATACATCAGCCGCTCCTCGATGTGATCCGCGCGAATGTGCCGCGCGGCGATCGAGCGGGCGATGGAGCGGCCGTGACGGGCCGAGTGGTACGCGATGACATCGGCGGCGGCGATGACCTCCACCGCCCGTACGGTCATCAGGGACGGGTCCCCGGGGCCGAGGCCGACACCGTAGAGCTTGCCCGTTCCCGTTGTGCGCGGGGCTGGGGGCGTGCCGTCGGTTCGGTCGTCGTCGTGGGCGCTCACGTTCACTCTTCCTCGCTGGCGATGGCGTTGAGGGCGGCCGCTGCCATCGCGCTGCCACCGCGCCTTCCTCGTATCACCAGATGCTCCAGACCCGACGGATGCTCCGCCAGGGCGTCCTTGGACTCGGCCGCTCCCACGAAACCCACGGGCACTCCGATGATCGCGGCCGGGCGGGGTGCGCCCTCCTCGATCATCTCCAGCAGTCGGAACAGCGCGGTGGGCGCATTGCCGACGGCGACCACGGCCCCTTCCATCCTCTCCCGCCACAGCTCAAGGGCCGCCGCGCTACGGGTGGTGCCGAGCTCGGCCGCGAGGGTGGGGACGGTGGGGTGGGAGAGGGTGCAGATCACCTCGTTGTCCGCGGGGAGTCGCTTGCGGGTGACCCCGCTGGCGACCATCGCCACATCGCAGAGGATGGGTGCGCCCGCTCGCAGTGCCTCGCGTGCCCGGGCCACCACCTCGGGGGTGTAGGCCAGATCGCGTACCAGGTCCACCATTCCGCAGGCGTGGATCATTCGCACCGCGACCTGGCTCACATCGGCGCGCAGGCCGCTGAGATCCGCCTCTGCTCGGATGGTGGCGAAGGACTGGCGGTAGATCGCCGGTCCGTCCTTCTCGTACTCGAACACGGTGTGGTCTCTCTTCGGTGGGAAGGGGGCGGGGGTGCTCATCGGGAGCGACGGGCGTCGGCCACGGCTTGCGCGAGGGCGCCGGAGTCGGCGGTGCTCGGGTAGGTCTCGGGGCGAGGGGGATGCCGCGAACCCAGCGAACCATCGGTCCCGGTCGATACCGTCTCAGTGCCAGTGCCAGTGCCAGTGCCAGTGCCGGTGCCGGTGCCGGTGCCGGTGCCGGTGGGGAGGTGGTGGGCTGCCGTGCGGACCGGGGTCACCCGGAAGTCGCCGTCGGGGGTGGCGAGGACATCCACCCAATCCCCGATGGGGTGGCCACAGCGGCGCTCACAACCGGACCAGTACACGGGGAGCATGTCGCCCTCCGCCGCAGCGTCTTTGGGCAGGACGGGCAGGGGCAGGGATACGACGGTGTGGGCGGCACTGCGCACATCGGCGTGGGACTTGGCGCAGCCGGGCAGTCCGATGCAGGCGCCCACCCCGGTCCAGGGTGAATCCGCCGCGGTGACCAGTCCGCAGTCGGCCAGTTCGGTGAGTCGGGCAGCGGCGTGCTCGGGGGGTACTCCGGTGACGATGACGCCACGCCAGGGTGTGAGACGCAGTTCGCCCTGAGGGGTTCTGCGAGCGGCGGCGGTCAACCGCCTCCACTGCGGGGCGGTCAGCCGTCCGAGAGGCGCACCGACCGAGACTCCCGACGGGATCGCACTCACGGTCTCGGCCGATCGCCGAGCTGTGCTGATGGCGACGGGCGCCTGATGCCCAGGCGGCGGCTCGTCCTCGGAAGGTCCCGTGGAAGTCCCCGAGCGGCGGTCGCGAGCCACCACCCCGTACGCCGCCGGTATCGCCTCGCGTCGCGGGCGACGCTCCCTGCCCGCCACGGGGATTGCCTCGGCCCGCAGTCGCGCCACCACCAGGTCCAGCAGCCGGGCGCCACCGTCCGGGAGCTCCCGTACCCGCCAGACTCCCGAGCTCGGCTTCGCCTCCAGGCTCCGACCCTTCTGCTCTTCGCGGTGGAGATCCGCCGCATCGAGGAACGTCTCCGCGGCGAGTAGGGCTGCGCGGGGGCCATCGCCCGGGTGGCGGAGCGGGACCACGTCGTCAGCGTCACCGATCCGCAGCGCGGCCGTGGCCGGGGGGCCAGGGTCTTGGTGGGAGCCGTCCTCCAATCCAGCCGCCACCGGGCCATCCAGCAGCGCCATCAGCGTCACATCCGCGCCCAGCGCATCCACATCCCCGCGCCCGTCGTCCAGCGCGAAGAGGAACCGTCCCGAGAGCGCGGTCGCCCGTGCGCTGGCGCAGAGCAGCCCGTCCAGCGCGGTCAGCCACTCCCGTACGCCGTCCGCTCCCCGACCGTCAAGACCGGCCAGGGGTGAGGCCACGATGTTCCGTACCCGCTCATGGGCTGCGGAAGGGAGCAGTCCGGCGTCCTCCAGCAGGGTCGCCAGTTCGCCGCCGCAACCGGCTGCCAGCCCGCGTAGCTGCACATTGCCGCGCGAGGTGAGATGGAGTTCACCATCGCCCAACCGGAGGGCGGCGGCCAGCAGGGCATCGGCCTGGGCCGGGCTCAGCACACCCCCGGGCACGCGGATCCGGGCCAGTGCCCCGTCGTCCGCGCTGTGCAGCCGGAGCGAGCCGGGGCAGGCGTCTCCACGCCCCCGGGCGGGGGGCGTACCGGCGGCGCCGGTGGAGGCCGGGCGGGGCGTGGTGGGCATGGCGGCGAGCATACCGACCAGCGATGACCGCCTTTTGGGACGGTGTGAACACACCAGCGTGCGGACATCAACCCACAGCGCCATGACGGTACGCACCGCACCGGGAGGGACGGCGGGGACCGCACCGGGGGGAAGTAAGAACCGCACCAGGAGGGCAGCAGGGACCGCACCGGGAGGGACGGCGGGGACCGCACCGAGGGGAAGCAAGAACCGCACCAGGAGGGACGGCAGGGACCACGCTGGGGGGACGGGTTGGAATGGCGTAGATAGCGCGGTATGTGCCGAACTGGGAAGACGGTATGAACCACGTCGAAAAGGCGACCCTTACTATTTCGGTGACGGGCCACCCGGTCCGGCAACGCAGAAGGCGACAGCGGAGGAAGCCCGGTGTGAATCCGGCGCGGTCCCGCCACTGTGAGTCGGCCGGACACAGGCACAGTCAGGCCGTCGAGTCAGGAACTCCTGTCGTCCGACACCGCCCGGGGCGTGGACACCCCGAGGAAGGCCTGATGCCGTATGCCGCCTGCACCGAAGACCCCTCCGAGCGACGGACCGACGAGCCCCGGTCCCCTGGGCACCCAGGGGCCGACCCCGACCACCGAGGACATAGCCATCGGCTCCACGGATGAAGCACCGAGCGTTCTGCTGCTGTCCACGTCCGACACCGACCTCCTCAGCGCCCGTGCCGCGGGCGGCCCGGTCAGCTTCCGCTACGCCAACCCCTCCCGTACCGCCCTCGATGACCTTCCCGCGCTGCTCGACGGCGCCGGGCTGGTCGTCGTACGGCTCCTCGGCGGTGTCCGCGCCTGGGAGGAAGGGCTCGACCAGGTCAGGGCCAGCGGTCTGCCGCTGGTGGTCCTCACCGGCGAACAGGCGCCCGACGCCCAGCTGATGGCCGCTTCCACCGTTCCGATCGGCATCGCCGCCGAGGCGCACGCCTATCTCGCCCACGGCGGCCCGGCCAACCTTGAGCAGTTGGCGCGGTTCCTCTCCGACACCGTCCTGCTCACCGGGCACGGCTTCGACCCACCGGCGCCCGCCCCCTCCTGGGGCCGGCTGCCCCGTACGGCCAAGGCGGACCAAGGGCCGACCATCGCCGTGCTCTACTACCGCGCCCACCACATGAGCGGCAACACGGGCTTCGTCGACGCCCTCTGCGGTGCGATCGAAGACGCGGGCGGACGGGCGCTACCGCTGTACGTCGCCTCACTCCGGGCGCCCGAGCCCGAGTTGATCGAGGAGCTGCGGGCCGCCGAGACGATCGTGACCACCGTTCTCGCCGCGGGTGGCACCCGGCCGGCCGAAGCGTCGGCCGGCGGAGACGACGAGTCCTGGGACGCGGGCGCGCTGACCTCGCTCGACGTACCGATCCTCCAGGCGCTGTGCCTCACCGGCTCGCGCGCCGACTGGGAGGCGAACGACGAGGGCGTGTCCCCGCTGGACGCGGCCAGTCAGATCGCGGTCCCCGAGTTCGACGGGCGACTGATCACCGTGCCGTTCTCCTTCAAGGAGATCGACGCGGACGGTCTCCCGGCCTATGTCGCCGACCCCGAGCGGGCGGCCAGGGTGGCCGGGATCGCCGTGCGGCACGCTCGGCTGCGTCATATCCCGGCCGCTGAGAAGCGCCTCGCGCTGGTGCTCTCGGCCTACCCCACCAAACACTCCCGGATCGGCAACGCGGTCGGTCTCGACACCCCGGCCAGCGCCGTCGCCCTGCTGCGGCGGCTGCGCGCCGAAGGCTATGACTTCGGCTCCGAGGAGGTGCCGGGGCTGGCGTCCGGTGACGGCGATGAGCTGATACGCGCGCTGATCAACGCGGGTGGGCATGACCGGGAATGGCTCACCGACGAGCAGTTGGCCCGTAACCCGGTCCGCATCCCCGCCGCCGACTACCGGCGCTGGTACGCGACCCTGCCGGAGCAACTCCGTACCGCCGTGGAGGAGCACTGGGGGCCGCCGCCCGGTGAGATGTTCGTGGACAAGTCGCGCAATCCGGAGGGCGATATCGTCCTCGCCGCACTCCGCCACGGCAATCTGCTGATCGTCATCCAGCCGCCGCGCGGCTTCGGCGAGAACCCGATCGCGATCTACCACGATCCCGACCTTCCGCCGTCCCACCACTATCTGGCCGCCTACCGCTGGATGGCCACCGCCGACGCCGACGGCGGGTTCGGCGCCGATGCGATGATCCACCTAGGTAAGCACGGCAATCTGGAGTGGCTGCCGGGCAAGAACGCCGGGCTCTCCGCCGCCTGCGGCCCCGATGCCGCCCTCGGTGATCTACCGCTGATCTATCCCTTCCTTGTCAACGACCCGGGCGAGGGCACCCAGGCCAAGCGCCGGGTCCACGCCACCCTGATCGACCATCTCGTACCGCCGATGGCCCGCGCCGACTCCTACGGTGACATCGCACGGCTTGAGCAACTGCTCGACGAGTACGCCCAGATCTCGTCCATGGACCCGGCGAAACTGCCCGCGATCAGGGCCCAGATCTGGACCCTGATCCAAGCCGCCAAGCTCGACCACGACCTGGGACTGGCGGACCGTCCCGACGACGACGGTTTTGACGACTTCCTCCTCCATGTCGACGGCTGGCTCTGCGAGGTCAAGGACGCACAGATCCGCGACGGTCTCCATGTGCTGGGCAAGGCACCGGCAGGTGCCGACCGGGTCAATCTGGTGCTCGCGATCCTGCGCGCCCGACAGATCTGGGGCGGTACGACGGCACTGCCCGGGCTGCGGGAGGCACTGGGTCTCGATGAGTCCGCGGCGACCCGTACCACCGCCGACGAGGCGGAGGAGCGGGCGCGGGCGCTGGTGCAGGCGATGGATGACGCCGGCTGGGAGCCTGCCGCCGTACCCACCGAGCACGGTGAACAGGTCGCCGACATCCTGCGGTTCGCCGCCAATGAGGTGGTGCCCCGGCTGGCGGCGACCACCGATGAGATCGACCACACCATCGACGCCCTGAACGGCCGCTTCGTCCCCGCCGGGCCGTCCGGCTCCCCGTTGCGCGGACTGGTCAATGTGCTGCCGACCGGCCGTAACTTCTACTCCGTCGACCCGAAGGCGGTCCCGTCCCGGCTCGCCTGGGAGACCGGGCAGGCGCTCGCTGACTCCCTCCTCGCCCGCTACCGCACCGACAACGGCGACTGGCCGACGTCCGTCGGACTCTCCCTGTGGGGTACGAGTGCGATGCGTACCGCCGGTGACGACATCGCCGAGGCCATGGCCCTGCTCGGTATCCGCCCGGTCTGGGACGACGCCTCGCGCCGGGTCACCGGTCTTGAAGCGATCCCGCTGGCGGAGCTGAACCGTCCGCGCATCGATGTGACCCTGCGGATCTCGGGATTCTTCCGGGACGCCTTCCCGCACGTCATCGGCTTGCTGGACGACGCCGTACGGTTGGCGGCCTCGCTCGACGAGAGCGCCGACGACAACTTCGTACGGGCGCACACCCAGGCCGATCTCGCCGAACACGGCGACGAACGCCGAGCCACGACACGGATCTTCGGCTCGCGGCCGGGTACGTACGGCGCGGGGCTGCTCCAACTGATCGACTCGCGCGACTGGCGTACGGACGCCGATCTCGCCGAGGTCTACACGGTGTGGGGCGGCTACGCCTACGGCCGGGAGCTGGACGGTCGGCCGGCGCGCGCCGAGATGGAGACGGCGTACAAGCGGATCGAGGTCGCCGCGAAGAACACCGACACACGCGAACACGACATCGCCGACTCGGATGACTACTTCCAGTACCACGGCGGCATGGTGGCCACCGTGCGCGCGCTGCGGGGTACGGCCCCGGAGGCGTACATCGGTGACTCGACCCGCCCGGAGACGGTCCGCACCCGCACCCTGGTGGAGGAGACCTCACGGGTCTTCCGGGCCCGGGTGGTGAACCCGAAGTGGATCGAGGCGATGCGTCGGCACGGCTACAAGGGGGCGTTCGAGCTGGCGGCGACCGTCGACTACCTCTTCGGGTACGACGCGACGACCGGTGTGATCGCCGACTGGATGTACGACAAGCTGACGGAGACCTACGTACTGGACGCGGAGAACCAGGAGTTCCTGAGGCAGGCCAACCCCTGGGCGCTGCACGGCATCGCGGAACGGCTGCTGGAGGCCGAGTCGCGGGGGATGTGGGAGAAGCCGGACCCGGCGGTGCTGGCGGCTCTGCGGGAGGTGTTCCTCTCCACGGAAGGCACCCTTGAGGACGCCGCGGAGGCGGCGACCGAGGGCGAAGGCTAGGGCGCGGACGTCGCGTACGGGAAGGCCCTGACCGCTCCATAGGCAGTCAGCCGGTCCACCGGCCTCGCTCGACGCCACCGGGCCCCCGCGGGCCCGGTGGCGTCATGCCCGTGCGCTTCCCGCCCGCCCCGGAGCCGCTCGGTGCCTGTCGCGCACCGGCTCGATCAGCCTGCCGGGGTGTCCCTGCCGGGGTAGGGCTCCCGACCCCGGCCGATGTCGGGTGAATCCTTTCTCGACGACCGTGCCTCTTATCCCTGTGCGGACGACAACGTCGGCACAGGGATCGGAGGCATTGTGATCATAGGAATCTCTCTCGCCGTCGCCGCCGTACTGGTGTGCGCGTGCACGGTCGTCGTATTGCGCCGTCGGGGGCGCGCCCGTGGCTGACTCCTCCTGGCCCGGACAGCAGCTGATCTCCGCGGCACAGCAGGGAGACACCGAGGCCACCGCCGCGTTGGTGTCCGGGTCGCACCCGCATGTGCAGCGATTCGCCCGCTCGCTCTGCGCCTCACCCCAGGACGCCGAGGACGCGGCTCAGGAAGCCCTGATCATCCTCTACCGGAAGATCGGAATGCTACGGGCCTCCGGGGCACTGGCTTCCTGGATGTTCCGGATCGTGCGCAATGAATGCCTCCGCAGAGCCCGGCAGATGCGGCACCATCACGAACCGGTGCCGGACGTGGTGGTGCCGTCCTTCGAGGAGGACGTCTTCCAACGGTTGGAAGCCGCTCGGGTGGCGGCGGCGATCACCGCGCTCCCCATCGACCAGCGACGGGTGCTGATCATGCGGGACATCCAGGGCTACAGCGGACGGGCCGTCGCCGAGGCGCTCGGCCTGAGCAACGCGGCGATGAAGTCCCGGCTTCGACGCGCCCGTGAGACGGTCCGCACCTCGCTGCTGGGAAGTGACGATGAGCTGTTGGGAAATGGCGATGAGCTGCCGGGACGTGTGAATGAGCTGCCGGGAGGGCGCGGTGACTGATCTCAGGGATGCCACCGTCACCACCCCCGCCCCGGCCGCTGACTCGACCTCGGCCTCCGGCTCGACGAGCTTTGCCAGTGCCTCCCTGGCCCAACACCTGTTGCGCGGCGCGGTGGGGTTCGGCGGGCTCATCGGGGCGGCCGTGCTCGTGCCGGTCCTGGGTTGGGGAAGCCTGGTGCTCGCACCCGTAGGACTGCTGGCACTGCGTGGCTGCCCGCTGTGTTGGACGATAGGGCTGGTGCAGACCGTCTCGATGGGGCGACTACAGCGGTCTTGTACCGAAGGCCGCTGTGAACTGACGGTCGCCGTCCCTTCCACGGCCGGGACAACGGCGTCCCTCACCACCATCGAGACCCCCACACAGCCGTCCGGGCCGACGCCGACGCGCAGGGGGGAGTAAGCACCGGGACATCCTCAGGCCCGCGGCATCCTCGATCTCCTCAGGCCCGCGGCATGGTCAGTCTTCAGGCCCGCGGCTCGGTGAAGCGGAGACGGTTGCCGAAGGGGTCGCGAAGACCGCAGTCGATTCCGTACGGACGCTCGGTGGGTTCCTCGGTGAACTCGACGCCCTTGGCGAGCAGCGTCTCGTACGTCTTGCGGCAGTCGTCCGTGGTGAGGATGAACCAGCCGCCCATCGCGCCCTTGGTCACCAGCTCACGTACCTGCTCCGCCGTCTCCTCGGACATCGAGGGAGGGCCCGGCTTCTCCAGCAGGATCTGGCGCTCCGGGTGTCCGGGGACGCTGACGGTGAGCCAGCGCATCAAGCCCAGATCGATATCGGCGCTGACCTCCAGACCGAGTTTGCCGACGTAGAAGTCGAGGGCCTCGTCCTGGTCGAGGACGTACATCTGCGAATGAGTGATGGCGTTGAACATGTGCATCACGCTACGGGCCCGGGCGGAGGAAAACTTGTCCAAAACTGCTCAGTCAGCGGTGGGGAGTCAGCGGTCGTCGAATCAGCGGTAGCCGAATCCGCGGTAGCGCCGGATTCCATGCCGGATTCCATGCCGGATTCCATGCCGGAAACGGAGTCGGGACCGGAGTCGGGAACGGAGTCGGGAACAGCGTTGCTGGGGAAGCAGTGTCGGCGGGGGCGGCGGCGGGGGAAGGTCAGGAGCTGGGCCGCATCCATGTCATCGTGAAGCATGTCGGTACGCCCATCGCCGACGTTTCCCTGCGGTAGGTCCTCGGCGATCGGCCGACGATGTCGTGGAACGTCCGGCTGAAGGTCCCCGGGCTGCCGAAGCCGACTTCGAAGCAGATCTCCGTCACGCTGCGATCGGTCTCCCGCAGCAGGAACATCGCGCGCTCGACCCGCCGCCGCTGTAGGTAGCGGTGTGGCGTCTCGCCGAAGGTGGCCCGGAAGGTGCGGGTGAAGTGTGCCGGAGACACATGGGCGATCCGGGCCAGACCAGGGACGTCCAACGCCTGCGCATAGGCCCGGTCCATCGCATCCCGGGCCCGAAGCATGCGGCGGTTGGTCTCTTCGACAGCGCGGTTCACGACATCATCACACCATGTCTTCACCCCAGGCTGGTCACCGTTGGCGGAGGCCCGGTGAGAGGGTCAGCCGCCGTGATCCTCCACTCCGCCCCTCCCGCGCCTCGTGGTGTATCACGGCGGCCAGCCTCCGGGAGTACTGTCGGTGAGGGCGTGTCCAGTGAGTCCCCCCGGACTCGCCGGACAGTTGCCGAAGAGGGCTTCAGCGGGGCACCGGAGGGCTGATCGGCCCCCCGATCATGGTCATTCGGCCCCTGACAGTCACGGACGATCGGGTTGAGACTGAAAGCGGGACGGCCACCGCCCGCACCTGGTGTGCGGGTGGTAGAGCGGCCAGATCCGCCGCCCGTCCCGGCGGGCCGCCCGTATGCCAGGGCGGTCGTGCAACGAGTGGAGATGGGAGCGCAGTGATGAACGGACCAGTCGTCGTTGGAGTGGATGGCTCGCAGTCGAGCCTGTCCGCGGTCGATACGGCAGCACACGAGGCTCAGATCCGCGGTGTTGGGCTCCATGTGGTGCACGCGTTCATCTGGCCGAAGATGCATGTCTCGCTCGGCCCATCGGCCATGGGCCCGGCCGATGGCGGACTCCGCAATCTCGCCGTGCGAACACTGGATGAGGCGGTGGCACGTGCCCGTGCCGCCGCGCCGGATGTGGAGGTCACCCAAGACCTCATCACCGGTGAGCCCCTGGCCGTGTTGGAGGCCCAGTCCCGAACGGCTTCCCTCGTGGTGGTCGGCAGTCGGGGCATGGGCGGCTTCATCGGTCTGCTCGTCGGTTCCACGGCGGTGCATCTCTCCACCTACGGTCGCTGCCCGGTGCTGGTGGTCCGTGGCGCCCCCGATCCGACGGGTCCCGTGCTGCTGGCCGCCGACGGTTCTCCCCAGGCGGAGGCGGCGGTGGGCTTCGCGTTCGCCGAGGCATCGCTGCGAGGCGCCGATCTGGTCGCCCTGCACGCGTGGGGCTCATGGAGTGAGCGTGGCGATGATGACCCCGGGCACCCGGACAATCTGGTGGATGATCTCGACCGGCTCCAGAGCACGGAGGAGCGGGTTCTCGCCGAGGCGCTCTCGGGTTGGCAGGCGAAGTACCCGGATGTGACCGTACGCCGCCAGTTGGTGCGCAACCGCCCCCGTCAGGCGCTGATCGAGGCCAGTGGGGCCGCACAGCTGCTGGTCGTCGGGGCGCGTGGCCGTGGTGGCTTCGCCGGGCTGTTGCTGGGCTCGGTCAGCCAGGCGGCCCTGCACCATGCGAACTGCCCGGTCGCGGTGGTGCGAGCCGGTCAGCTCGACCAGGACTGAGCCACCGGCCAGAACTGAGCTACCGACCAGGACTGAGATACCGACCAGGACGAGCTACCGGCCAGGACTGAGATCCATCGGGCTCCTGGCTCATGACCGACCCGAGGCCGGGGGCCACCGGCCTCGGGTTGTACAGGTTGCACAGTGGTTCCAGCAGGTCCCGGAGGGGCGCGGTACGAGACGTACGCGCACCCGTCCGGGACCTCGTTGGTTCTCCAGGGGGCGTACTGCGCACCCGGCACCCGTCCCCCTGTCACCCGTCGCCCGTCCGCAGCCGCGCGAGTACGCGCGGAGGGCCGGCAGGGGCGGGCCCCGGCGTGGGGCGCGAGTATGCCGCGACGGCCGTCCGTCGGTCTCGCGAGCCGTCAGTGGATCAGGCGGAAGCTCCGCCAGGGGGCCGCGCCGGGGGCGATGACGTCCGATGACATGGTGGCGACGTAGATCGTGTCACCGCCGGAGCAATTGGCGGTGGGGTACAGCACGATGTCCACCAGGCTGCCGTTCTCGACGGATACGGCTCCGGCGGAGGCCAGCTTGTGGCAACCGCGAACCAGCGGGCTGTGGATCGTCGCATGCCGATCCTGGGCGGTGTCGTAGGAGACAGGACCCACGGCGGTCCGGCCGAGGCCGGAGCAACCCGCGACGGTGAGGGTCAGCAGCGCTGCTCCGGCGGCGCTGGCGAGCCGCCGTGGTGGGATCACGGACATGGGCGGGGTCCTTGTCTGTGCGGGAGTCCTGCTGAAGATCACCCTGCCGGGTTCCGGGAGGAGCGGCATCCGGTGCGCGGCTGCCCGGGGTACGAGGGGCCGGCCGTCTTGGTGGGCGGAGTCTCGTCCGTACAAATCAATCCGGTAAGCCGACCCGATGGACACGGGGCCGCTCTGAACGTTCCGTGTAGAGAGGCGGTGGAGAGAGGCCGGTGGAGAGACAGCGGCCGGTGGCGAGGTTCGAGGGGCCGCTACGGGAGCGAGCGAGCGGGCGAGCGGGCGGGTACAGGAGCGAGTGCGGGGCGAATTTCTACACCGGTACCAAGATCGTAAAACCGGTTATCACGTAATTTTCACTCTGGTGTGCAACCTTTCACCCGCTTTCCGTGTCGGTTCTGCTGAGTCAGCAGACTCGGACAGACCCAGGGCCCCTGGTGACGCTCCTGTCGCGTCCCGGAAGTGGCCCCATGAATTGGGAGATACATGCGCATTCGTGCTTCTGTCGCAGTGGTGACCGGCGCTCTCGCCCTCACCGGTCTGGCAGTCCCCATGGCGCACGCGGACGACGCGAAGCCGGGCACCTGGCCCTCCGCCCGTTCGAGCGCCTCGGCCTTCTCGGCCGGTGGCCCGACCTTCTCGAAGGTGGCTGTGAGCGGCGGCAAGGCCGTGGCCATCGGCACCACCGCCAAGAAGACCGTCACGGTGTCCTTCACGGCCAGTGACCCGCAGGGCATCTACACCGCGGACGCGGCACTGTGGCGCGGCAAGAACCTGAACAAGGCCGACTCCATCCTGTTCAGCGATGACTTCGAAGCCAAGTGCGGCGCCGGCACCACGCCGACCTGCAAGGCCACCTTCACCATTGACCCGGCCCTCGACCTGTGGGACAAGGAGGCCGGCACCTGGAAGGTGGCGCTCTACGCCATGGACGAGGAAGCGAACGAGACGGAGAAGGCCTCCGCGAGCACGCTGAACATCGTGCGTGCCGCGAAGCTCACGGTGAACGCGGCGCCGGAGCCGGTCAAGAAGAACAAGACCATCACGATCACCGGCGCCCTGACCCGGGCCAGCTGGGACTCCGGCAGGTACGTGGGTTACGGCGCCCAGTCCGTGAAGCTCCAGTACCTCAAGAAGGGTTCCAACGCCTACACCACGGTCAAGACGATCAAGTCTGACAGCAGGGGCAACCTGAAGACGACGGTCAAGGCGACGGCCGATGGCTACTACCGCTATGTCTTCGCGGGTACGTCGAGCACCGCGGGCTCGACCCCGGTGGCGGACTACATCGACGTGCGTTGACGCGTTGACGCGCTGAGTTGGACTCCGCTTGACTCCGCTCGACTCCGCTTGACTCCGCTCGGCTGGAACGGACTTGGGGGTTCGAGCCAGCAGGTCATCGCCCTCCGGTGCGATGACGGTTACGGCACCGGGCCCACTCCATGGGCCACCAGCCGTACGGGCCGATGCGAAACATCCTGCTGAATGACTCCGGCCCGCCGTGTGTGCACACACGGCGGGCCGGAGTCATTCTTCTGTCGAACTCCCTGGCCGACATCGGCCCCCGAGGCCCTGGCTTGCCTTGCGGGGTGCCGACGCCGTCGGGCATGAGCTCCGAGGGTCCTTGCCCGAGGTCACGGAAGAGGGGGGGGAGGGTGAACGTCAGCGGTGTGACCCACTCTCACCCTGACGCGCATTCACCATGAGTGATGAAAGACCCCTCCCAATGTCACAATCCGTGCCTGAGTGAGGCGTCGACGCCGCGAGCCCATACCCGGGCCAACGGGGCGCCCGGAGGCGAAGTGAGGGCCGCCCAACATGGCAAAGGACAAAGCGCACGCCCAGGGCAAGCAGAAGGCACAGGAGAAGCAGAAGTCGGCTGGCAAGCAGGGGGCTTCGGCGAAGCAGGGCACAGCGGGCGACGGACGGGCGAACGACATCTCTGATGACGATCTGCTCGGCGGGCTGACGGATGAGGGCAACACCCTCATCATGTCCGTCGCCGCCGTCTTCGAACGTGAGGCCCAGGGGGCAATTCCCGAGGCCCAGCGCGTCGAGCAGCGCCTCAACAGCGAGAACCGCATTGACCCGAACGAATTCGAAGCGCTTCTCGTACGCACCCGGCGCAGCTCTCATCAGCTGATCAATCTGGTCTCCGCACAGCTCCTCGGCGGATCTACCGGCGGCGGCGCCGATGTGGCCAAGAACGCGGTGACCGACGCCCACAACGCCATCGACGTACTGCTGAACCTTGCCAGGCTCACCCCTCAGATCGCCGAGCGCATTGTCGTCGCCCCTGGCTCGGACCAGCCCACAAGCCGCCCCAAGCCGGTCTGATGACAACAGCCCCCACCGCGCAATCGCATGCCACGGACTCCGCTTTGGTCGAGCGGGTACTCGCTCGCTATCACGCTCTCACCATGGATGCGCTGCTTTCTGACATCCCGCGCCAGAGCCCCCCGTACCTCTATGACTTGGCGGGCGAATATCCGAACCGCGGTGGAAAGGGGCTACGGGCCGCACTCTGTCTTGCGGTCTGTCGTGCTTTTGGTGGCGAGACGAGCATGGCGCTCCACATCGCCGTGGCCGTGGAGCTGTTTCACAATGCCTTTCTGATCCACGACGATATCCAGGACGGCAGCGAGCTCCGCCGGAATTCGCCCACCCTCTCCGCCCGCTACGGCGTGGGCGTGGCGCTCAACGTCGGGAACGTCACCAATCTCCTGGGTCTGCAACGCATGATGGCGACCCGGCATGCGCTGGGCGGGGAGGTGGCCTGGCAGCTGTTCGAAGAGACGGAGCTGATGTTCCGGCACTCCCTGGAGGGCCAGGCGCTGGAAGTGGGCTGGATTCGGGACAACGTGTGCGAACTCACGGCCGATGACTACTACCGCATGTGCTTGAAGAAGACCTCTTGGTACACCTTTCTCTACCCGTGCCGAGCGGGCCTTCTCGCTACCTGCGGAAAGCCATCGGATGCGGTGGAACTCGACCAGTTCGGCTGGTACTTGGGCGCCGCCTTTCAGATCCGGGATGACGTACTGAATCTGATCGCCGACGAACGGTACGGCAAGGAGCGCGCGGGAGACCTATGGGAAGGAAAGCGCACTCTGATGCTGATCCATCTGCTGGGCCGGTGCTCCCCGGCGGAACGCAGCAGAATCCGTCGCTTCCTCTCGCGCACCAGGACCGAGCGGACGGCCGACGGCGAGGGCGAGGTGCACTGGCTGCTGGAGCGAATGACGGCGTACGAGTGCGTGGACAGTGCCCAGTCGGCGGCGGAGCAACTGGCCGAGGCAGCGGAACGGGAGATCGCCCGGGTACTGGAGACCGCACCGGCCGCTGAATCCGACGACGGTCCGGTGCATGAGGAGGATCGGGTATTCCTACGGGAACTACCGAGGTTCATTGTCTCCAGGGGGCACTAACAGGGGCGCCCTGGAGACGGAGTGAAGTTGACGGACAACTCCCGCGCTGGAGGGGTCTCGCCCGGCGCGACCCGTCCGGAGACCGCTGGATTCATCAGGCGCTTGTCCCCTAGTTCGGTGGTGGCACCAAACGTCTGTATGGCAAAGCGAATTGACTGATCGGCATACCAGCGACGAATTTGCAGTGACGCTCCCCACGGTTGGCTCGTTGAAGGCGGCGTATGCGGTCCAAACCCGACTGCCGCACGGCCACCATGGGAGAACCGTTGCTCACCCACGCCACGCCCGATTCGGCTAAGCCGGATTTCAGGAGCTATGCGGCTCCATCACTCGGATACGCGCTTTTCGCGACCCGCTGGCTACAAGCACCCCTGTACTTCGGTCTGGTGGCTGCCCAAGGCGTCTATGTCTACAAGTTCTTCAACGAACTGTGGCACCTGGTGCAGAACATCATCAGCGGCCAGGCAGATGAAACGCATGTCATGCTCGCCGTACTCAAGCTCGTCGATGTTGTGATGATCGCAAATCTGCTGATCATGGTCATCGTCGGGGGCTATGAGACCTTTGTCTCGCGCATTGGCCTGCAAGGCCACCGAGACCAGCCGGAATGGCTGTCGCACGTCAACTCCAATGTGCTGAAGGTGAAACTGGCCACTGCCATCGTGGGCATCTCCTCCGTTCACCTGCTGCAAATGTTCGTCGATGTGAGTCACACTTCCCAGCACTCGCTGCTGTGGGGAACCGTGATCCATATGGCGTTCATCCTCTCGGCCGCGATCCTCGCCTATATGTCCGGCCCCATGGAGTGGCTCGGGCAGCCGCCACACGGCGGGGGCGGTGGGGCACACCACCGTTCCGAACCCGATACGGCCCCGCCCGACTCCCTGGAGCCGGCCTTCGTCCAAGAGATGAATCTGGTCGGTCTGAGAGGCAGGATCCCCGCTCAAGCCGACAAGAGCCCCCGACCCGAACTGGACGCCAACCCAACCCAGACCACCCAGACCACCCAGAACGCCAATGCCCTTCCCACCACTTGGGACACCGCCGGCGCCGAGGTCCGGATCAGCGCGGCGGGTTTCCCTGCTCACAAGGGGCTGGAGGACTTCGACGATGACCGCCAGCGTCTGCACGACTGGGAAACCGTCACCCGCCTGGCAACGCTGAACTTCATCGACGCCCACGAGAACGTGGTCTTCCTCGGTTCCCCCGGCACCGGAAAGACCCACCTCGCGATCGCCCTCGGCATGCGCGCCTGCCGGGCCGGCCATGACGTACGCTTCGCCACCGCCACCGAATGGGTAACCCGCCTCACCGAGGCCCAGAACACCGGCCGCCTCACCGAGGAGTTGACCCGC
The DNA here is from genome assembly GCF_023701525.1 of Streptomyces albipurpureus. GTDB lineage: Bacteria > Actinomycetota > Actinomycetes > Streptomycetales > Streptomycetaceae > Streptomyces > Streptomyces albipurpureus. Next base: position 56,938 of record NZ_JAMQAW010000041.1, on the reverse strand, counting down.
CTCGACCAGTGCGACCTGCTGGTCGTGGACGAGATCGGCTACGTCCCCTTCACCCCGGAGGCCACCAACCTGCTGTTCCGGTTGATCTCCCACCGCTATGAGCGCGGGTCCATCATCGTGACCGGCGACAAGCCCTTCGGCCGCTGGACCGAGGTCTTCGGCGACGACCCGGTCACCTTCGCCTTGATCGACCGCCTGGCCCACCACGCCGACGTCATCCCCCTCAAGGGCGACAGCTACCGACTGCGCAACCACGGCCATGACGCCGTGCTGAGCTCACTGCCCGACGGGAGCTGACGACAAGCACCATCGGAGCCCCATCCGCGATTCCGCCCCTCCCTTCAACCGTTGCGCAACGGACCCCGGCCTGATCCATCGAGCCGGGGTCCTCTGCGCGGGGGCGCCACCGGGAGACCCCGCATGCGCGGGGACCACATGTCACCCATGTAGTGCGCGACGCCCGGGAAGGGACCACCCCCGCATGCGCGGGGACCACACTTCCTGACCTGCGACTCTAGCGCGCCAGGCGTAGGCCTTCGCGTCAGGGGCCCAAGTGCACCAGGGAAGCACGGGTCAGCAGGTAGTCGGGGCGGTCGGTGGGGAGTTGTTGGAGGGCGTGGTGGAGGGCGCGGGCGGTGTGTTGGGGGTGGAGGGTGTTGTCAGGGCTCAGTAGAGAGTGGTAGACGGCTAGGGCTACTTCGCTGGCTGCCCGGTCGGAGACCTGGCCCAGCCCTGCGATCACATGGCGGTATCCAGCGGACTGGAAGGCGGCGGCGATGGTCCAGGGGGGATGCTCCGAGCCGCGTGGGGTGATGTTGGTGTCGCAAGCCGAGAAGTAGGCCAGTGCCCCGTCGGGGACGAGGCCGGTCGGGATGTGTCGCGGTGTGAGCCGCTGGTCATGGAGGTGGAGTCCGGCCGGGTCGCCTTCGTGACTCGCGTGCCCGGAGTAGTGGAAGAAGGAGTGGTGGGGGAGGCTGGCCAGGACATGCTCAAGGGTGGCGTTGTTGCCGCGTAGCAGGGTGGAGTCCGGAAGGCGCCGATGGAGCTCCTCGACCTCCCTGGTGGCATGGAGCAGATCAGGATCTCCCAGTACCAGGAGCATCCGTGGTTCGAGGGCGAAGGTGGTCTGCCGGTCCCGGATTCGGGCCTTTACCAGGGCGTCGATGGTCGGGGTGTAGGAGTGCACGCCGTAGTCCATGGCGTTCTGCGGCAGTCGTGAGTCGTAGTCGCCCGCTGCGTGGAGTGGCAGCTTGGCGAAGGGACCGGTGGGGTACCACCAGACGCGGTTCAGTCTCTCGTAGGGACCTGGTGGGCCCACTGCCAGGGCGGTGCGGGTGCCGCTGGATCGGTAGGAGATCGACGGATCGAGGTCGTTGAGGATCTGCCGCACCACCCGGTGCCACAGCCACTGGAGGAGGGACCGGGCATCAGGGCCGGTCGATCGCTCGGAGAGAGTGCCGCGGTCCGCCGAGTACTCGTCCGCCATCTCCTTGAGGCTGATGAGATCCAGGCGTACCAGTGGAGAGACCGAGACTTCCCGCTGGGTCAGGATCAGGGCATCGCAGCGGTGAGCGGCCGCGTTCAGGACGACGATGGGACCCTCGCTCGCGGCCCGGAGCAAGTCGCGGGCAGTGGGGCGTGCGAAGAGGCCCTCCAAGCCGGGGGTTGTGCGCATCGAGAGGGCGAGGCGGTCCATCCGGGCGTTCAGTTCGGAGGTGTCTGTCGATGCCTCCCAACCGGTCAGTTCCGCGGTGGGAGCGGCGAGGTTGCTCAGTGACCAGAGCCAGCGCACTTCCTCCACCAGGTTTGACACGGTACTGGTCAGCTGGTCCAGCTGAGCTGGGGAGTCCCTGCTCCAGAACGACAGCAGGATGTTCTGGTACTCCAGCATCTCCAGCGCGGTTTCCGCGTCCCCGGAGCCGATGAGGTAGGCCGCAGCCTCTCGCCCCAGGGCCTCCCACGACTGCATCGTCGTCGCCTGGATGCGACCGCGCAGCAGAAGGGCCGTGGGAATCCCAGCGGCAACGGCTACGTAGCCGTCGATGATGGCGTCCGATGCGTTGAGGCGCAGTCCGAGTTCGCTCCAGACCAAGGCTGCCTTGAGCCGTAGTAGAGGATTCGCCCAGGGCATCTGGGCGAGGCGTTGCGCGTCGCTCATAGCGCTGCGGAGACTCGACGCCTCCGCGTCGGGAAGGCGCACGAGCACTGCGGCCCGGAGCATCAGGGCTTGCGACGGTGGAACGGGGCCGCCTGGGAGGGGACGCGCCAGGAATTGATCGAGCGCGCCGTAGGCCCGTGCGAGATGGGCGGCGTCGGCGGTGTGCGTATGGAGGTCCATGAGAGCGGAGGCCAGTGCGCAGACCGTGTGTTCCGGGACGGGGTGGCGCGGGTCGGATGCCCGTACCGCCGACTCCAAGGTATCGATGGCCTGGTCAAGATCCCGGGTGTCGTTCGTCAGCCGGTATCTGGCGGTGAGGGCCGCCGCGAGTTGGACCAGCGAAGTGCTTCGCTGCTGGGACGGTGTGCGGGTCGCGGCGGAGACCGCCTCCCTGGCGGTGTTGGTGGCTCGGTCGAGAGCGGCGCTCTCGCCGGTGCGGTGGAAGTCATCCAACTGGCAGCGGGACAGGCCGATCAACCCAGCCCAGAGCGAGGGCCGGGGCCCTCCCTTCACCACCGCGCGGAACTGAACCCCGGCCGCGGTCAGGTCTCTTTCCCGCCCCAGGAGTCGGAAGCGCAGCCGCAGCGCACGGCCGTACTCCAGTCGCAGAGGAAGGAGCTGGGCTCGGCCCGCGGGTACCAGTGCGATCGCGGCCCGGAGATCCCTCAGGGCCGAGTCAAGAGCGCGCTGGTCGCCTTGATGGGCTCGCACCAGCGCGACCGTGGCGCGTACGGCCAGCCCTTCGGCCCGTACGGTTGTAGGTACGCCGGATGCCTCGGTGAGCTCCCAAGCCATCGCCTCGGCCTGGTCCAGTTCGGTGGGATCGGTTGTGACCGCGTACTGCGCGAGCCGGAACTTGGACAGATCCAGCAGTGTCGTCGGCGGCGGCCTACCGTTCCACTCGCCGACGAGGGACGCGAGATGCTCCGCTCTGGAGAGCAGACGAGGTTGTGGGTCCACCTCGTAGTGGAGCATCACCGTCCGCAGTTCCTCGGCGAGGGGCTCCGTTGGGTCGGCTTCCTGGCCCAGCTCCAGGTTGAGGGCGGTGCTCAGGAGCCGCTCGGATTCCTGGAGTTCGGCTGTCTCCCCTGAGTAGGTGAACAGATCCCGGTGAGCCCGTCCGAGGGTGAGGAGCGCTCGGATGTGGAAAGGGCCGGTGGCATCGCGGTGGACAGCCCGCCCGATGGTCAAGGCACGATCGAGTGATTCCCGTATGCCGAAGACGGCCCCTTGGAGTTGCAGCACCTCGGCGAACGCCAGGCAGAGTTGGGGTTCCGCCTCCGGGGTGTAGCCCGCACCGAGGGCGCGCTCGCAGAGTTGGGCCGCTTCCTTGAGCGCCGTGTCGGCGTCCTCCCGGTGGAACTTGCGGAGGAGAGCGTTCAGTTCGGCGATCAGCCGGGGGACCAGGGAGGGCCGTGCCCCCTGGCTGAGCAGGCTGAGGAGCACCTCCCACTCGCGCTGCGCCGGCAGCGGCGGAGGCAGCAGCGGCTGCACGCTTGTCGGATAGATCTGGCCGGCGCCGGTACGGAGGTGGACGGGACCCTTTCCCACCGGGACGCGGACGGTCGCCCCCTCCTCGACCCGTACCGTGCGGAGGGGACCACTGGTGATCACCTCGACCAGGCGAGGATGGGTGTCGGGCACCAGGATGGCCAGCGCGTCCGGCCCCTGGACCTGCCCGAGGAGCAGATCAGTGCCCGCCCGGCGCACCCCCAGCCGGGTCTCGCCGACCGCGGCGGCGATGGTCGCCACATCGGTGAGGGTGACCTCGGGCCCTTGGCCCGGATCGAGGGCCGGTACGTGGGAGCGGGTCGCGTTGGCCAGGCTCCAGGCCGCGGTGGTCGTGCGGGCCTGGGCGGGGATGCGCTGCCAGGCGTCAGCGAACCAGCCGGCGACACCGGTGCGGTTCTGTCGGACCAGGGCGTGCAGGGCGCGGTGAAGGTGCTGGTCGGCGATCTCCGGTTCGCCGATCAGGGTGTGCCAGGTGATCTGCTCCTCCAGGACGAGCGCGGGAGACAGGCCCTGGTGGTACTCGGAGATGATCTCGAAGACCCCGCCCATCCTCGGGTCGGTCTCCAGGCTCCGCGCCAGCCTCGCCCGCAGGTACGGCAGACACTGCGGTATCAGGGCGATGGCCTCATGGGTGCGGGCGCTCACCCAGTGGCAGAACCAGAGGTCGGACTCGGCGCCCACGTCGAGGTGGGGATGGAGCCCAAGGCGTACCGCCCGGATCAACTCCGGCTCGATGCGGGTGGCGATGCTCAGGGAGGCGGCCAGCTCCAGAGCGCCCGGTGGGGGAGTGGGCGGCAGTTCCCGCGGTAGCTCGATCACGGCATCCTCGCGCTGACCCAGCCGGTGGTGGTGCTGCGATCCCAACTCACCAGGGGCAGCAGTCTGGTCATCCAGGCCGGCCAGCGGTCGGGCGGGTAGGGCGACAGGGCGATGGGTTGGCAGCCGGCGCGGGTGACGAGTTCTACGAAGTCCTCCCAGTCCGAGGGTTCGCTCTGCTCAGGCGCGTACGGCGGTCTACCCAGGCCCAGGTCGGAGAGGAGCAGAATGCGTTTGCCGCTGGCCGGGGGCGCGTAGGTGGTACGGGTCCAGCGGGCGCCGGGGCCCGTACCGCGCTGGGGCAGGTCGGCGAAGTAGCCCACTTCGACGAGCTCGGCGCCCACGATGGACCGGAGCTGTCGGACGAGATGGTCCTGGTCGCGGCGGAAGGGCTGCATCCCGGCGCCGCGGTCGACCAGTACCTGGACCCCGTACCGCAGGGTCGGCACCGGACGGCGCGGTAGCCGGGTGATGGGGCGGCCATGGGCGAGCGAGTCGATCAGCGCGTCGATGTCGATGGGACCCTCGGCCACCTTCTGCGCGAGGGCGGCCTGGAGGATGGCACTGGTCCAGTGCGGGACCAGGAGCGGGAGATGGGGGCCTTGGACGCGCTCGGAGGACGGGAGGGCGAGGGGTTCGACCGGATCGGGGGCTTGGCTGGGGGTCTGGGTGCGTACGGGGGCAAGCAGACGCAGGTCGTCAAGTCCACCGGAAGTCTCCGGTTGCTCATCGCCGGTGGGCGACAACGGTGTGTCGTCCTGGTGGGGGGCTCGCTGATCCGTGCTGGCACTGTCGAACCCCTGGTCCAAGGGGAGGGGCCGCACCGGGGAGAGGTCACCGCCGCTCTGCGGGGCCGTGGTCGAGGCGAACCCCAGCAGTTCCACCACCCGGGCCCGCTCCTCCTCGCCCTGGGTCACCTCCAGCGCGCGGACCACATCGGCGATCCAGATCTGTGGGCGCATCACATCACCGGTCCTGCTGAGCCGACTTGGCGAGGGTGAGGGTGCGGATGAGCTCCCAGTCCGGCTCCCCGGGGCGGACCCGCAGCGCGCGGCAGGCGCGCAGGGCGTCCAGATACTCGGCGGTGCTGGGCAGCCGGTTGCGCTGGGCGTCGGGGCCCTGCCGGGCGGCCATCAGCTCATCGGCCAGCACATCGGCCAACTCGCGGGTGCGCCCGTCCCACTTCACGCCTTCGAAACGGAGGTGCAACTCCGCGATCCGCAGCAGGCTCTCATGGGTCGGAGAGGGCAGTGTGAAGGTGACGCAGCGGCGGAGGAACGCCTGCGGCAACTCGCGTTCCCCGTTGGTGGTCACCACGATCAGATGGTCGCTGACATGGGGTTCGCGGCAGACCGTGGTCCGGGTCTCGGCCACCGTGAACTCCTGCGAACCCAGGGGCACCAGCAGACTGTTCGGTACGTCCGGATCTGCCTTGTCGATCTCGTCGATCAGGACGACAGCGCCCTTGGCCTGGTGCTCCTTGTAGAACCGGTCCAACGGGTCGTGTCGGTGGGACGGCCGCAGCATCCCACCGCGGCTGTGGGCTGACTCGGGGGCGAGCGACCACCACAGCACCCCGGGTTGGACGTATTCGGCGTCATGGAGATGGGAGCGGTGTGCTTGGGCGTCGGCCAGCCGTCGCACACTGTCGAAGGTCCACAGCAGATCGGTCGCCTGCGTACGGGAGGTCACCACATGCTCGTAGTACCGCATGCCGTTCTCACGGGCGTAGTACGGAGCCAGTGAGGACTTTCCCGATCCGGGGTCCCCGCTCAGCAGGAGGGGCCGATTGGTCGCCAGCGCCACCTTGATGGCCAGCCCGAGGTCCTTCGACATGTCGTAGACCCGACCGTCCCTGGGGTCGGGACCGTGGGAGACGGGGTGGGCCACGGGAGCTCCTCGTAGATGGCGGTAGGGGACGGATCTCGTGCGGTGGTGATCCGCTCGGCTAGTACTTGCCGGAGTGACGGTCGGGCATCTTGTCGAGACGGTCGCTGCGAAGTCTGGCGACCAGCTCGTTGTCCGCGGTGAGGGCGGGTTCCAGCAGGATCGGTTTGTTGAAGGCGGCCTGAACCTCCGGAGTCGGCAGGTCCTTGCCGGTCGTCACCAAAACGATCAACCAGGAGAAGGCGCTGTGGAGCCGGTGTACCGCTGCCACGAAGTCAGAGTCGGGTGGGCCGGTTTCATCGATGATGAAGTAGTGGGTGCGGTCGAGGAGATCGCTCGGAAGGATCCGGTCCTCTTCATTGGGGGCGTCGAAGAACTCCACCCAGACGTCCCGCTCCCAGTCCCGTTGGCGCTCCCCGATGCGATCCTCGCCGATCGGCACGCCGGCTGATTTCACCTCGTAGCCCAGGGTGGCATTGCAGGTCGCTCGCCGTATGTACTGCTCCGCGGTACCGGGTTTGAAGGAGTTGAGGAGGGCGGTCATCTCCCATGGCGGCTTCTTGGGAGCGGGCAGCAACTTGCGGGCCGCCTCCTCGTTCACCCAAGTCGCCTTGAGCGCGCCGGTCAACTGGCGCAGGGTGTGGTGGGACAGCGCGGGCGCCAACTCATCGAGGGCCCGTTCCATCCGGTCGGGTGGGGCCACCAGGAACTGATGGGCGAGAAAGAGGCAACCGCCCTGCTGGGCGGTGACATGGGCCACGTACTTGTCTTCAAGTTCCAGGGCCTCTGCGGCCTTGATGAGCAGTGTGGAGCGCTGGGCCTCGGAGAGGAACAGCTGCAGCCTGCCGAGCCAACGGGCCATCGGGTCCCCAGCGGGCGGTGCCTTGGGCAGGTCAGCGAACTGCTTCAGCACCAAATCTGCGATGCTCTCCGCGTCCTGCGGCGCACCGCGAGGGGTGCGGGCGAACTGGATGATCCGAAGTTCCGACATCCCCGCGCCCTCGACCGCGTCGGATGGCAGGTCGTCCAGGAGCACCGGGACCACGGTCAGCTCCGCGCCCAGAGCCTCGCGCCACATCAGGATATTGACCTCACGGCGCACCCAGTCGGACTCCAGGGCCTTCTTGTTGATCAGGACGATGGCCGCCCGGCAGCGGGCGAGCCAGTCGATGACATGAGGCCTCCACTTCTGACCGGGCGGAATGTCCTCCTGGTCCACCAGCGGATTGAACTCCTTCTCCGCGAGCCGCGTCCTCAGCGTTTGCATCACGGTCATCGCGAAGTCATCACCGCGTGCGCTGTGGCTGATGAAGACGTCCCTCACGCCTCTGATTGTGATCTATCGTCCTGCGCCGCGGAGGGCAGTCTCACAATCCGGCGTCGAACTCGGGCCTGGCGACGATGATCCGCCAGCGCCTCAACTCCTCGGCGAGAGTCGACTCCACCCGCACGGCCAGTGCCTGGAACGAGAGGAAGGCATCGGGAGTGAGCGGCTGGGCCAGCAGCGTACGCAGGGTGTTCTCATGCCCTCGCAGTTCCTGCCGGGTCTCCTGGTAGGAGAGCGCCAACCGCTGGGCCGCGAAAAGGTTCTGGACGGCCGACACGGCACCGCACAGCGGGGGAGCGCACGCCGCGAGCAGCGCCACGATCGACGCGGCGGTCGACGGTCCGTCGCCGCCCCGGCCGAGCAACAGCAGTCCGGCGTAGGGGAGGGCGATCGCGATGCCCAGGATCACCATGCCCTTGGCGACCCTGCCCAGGGACTCCTCGGTACGTTCGCACTTCTCGCCCGCGAGTTCCATGAACAGGGCCTGCCGTTGTATGCGGTAGTCCAGATAGGTCCGCATGCGCTCGGTGGCATCGGTGGGGTCGGACAACTGCTGGGTTCCGCGGCGCCAGACCTCGTCCTGCCAGTGGCGCTCGGCTCCCTGAGCGGTCCGCTCGGTGAAGCGTCCCAGATCATCGAGTTGGGGGAGACCCGCGGTGCTGAGCAGGTCCAACCGGGCGTCGCGTACCTGCTGAGCGTTCTGGGCGCCCAACCCGAGATAGGGTCCGACGCCGACCAGCAGCAGATACATCTCACGACGGAAGAGCTCTCCCCGCACCCGATTGACCACCCAGGGCCGAGAGGGGTCCTGACCCTTCCAGACCGTCCAGACCATGACGGCCAGGAGAAGGCATTCGGCGAGGACGAAACCGACTGCCAGCGCCTCGCTGTCCCGGAGGAACAGAATCTGGACGGTGAGGAACAGCACCGCGAGCGCCGGGAGGACGGCGAGCCGGATGCCGAACGCGCGGAAGTCGCCCTGCCGATCCACTGGGTCACCACCGGGGGGACGCCGCAGGATTCCCGGGTAGGTGATGGGCGTCCGCACGTGGGGGTCGGGCGTCCAGGCAGCATGCTGCCCTCGGCGGGTACGGCGGCGGCGGTGTGCCCGCTCCCGCCCGACGCGATACCCGCAGTCCACCAGGACCAGCAACCAGAGCGCGCCGACGATGGGTGTGGCGACAAGCACCGCGGGGAGTGCGGTGCGCACGGCTGCCACGATGAGCCCACCGAGTACCGCGGTACTCCCCGCGAGGGTCAGAATGCGTCGAGCGGCCAGCATGTTCCCCCTTGTCGCCGCGCGTTGGGCGACGCTGTCGAAGTTCCCCAGGCTAGGGCCATGGACCCCCTCGACGGTTGGGGCGCCCAGGGCGGGGCGGCACTGGGCGGTCAGGTCCGCCCAGGTTGCGAGCTCGGGGTTGCGTCGCGCTCGGATGGGGACCCACTCGCCGTCAGTTGGGCGCGGCGGACTCCGATGACGAAGCGTACGAAGCGGGTCGCCGGGCCCGCCCTGTCCATCCCGCTGAGCACTCGGCCTGAGCGGGGCTCGGTCAGGGAGCTGGTGGCGTTCGGTTCCGCTGGCACCACGGGTGGAAGGGCGTGGGCGCGAGGTCGCGGGAGACCGAGTGGGTGGGGAAGGTAGCCCGTCTGGCGGTGGGGGCTGGCGCTGGAAGTGCCGTGGGGCGGGGCGGGTGATCCAGTGGGACAGGCGGTGGGTTCGCGGGTGGGTCACCTACGCGGCCTTGCCGCCGCGACCGTCCCCAACCGCTGGAGGCAACCATGGAGCCCTTTGTCGCCCTCGTTGTGGGGTTCGTCGTGGCCCGGGTGCTTGGCTGGATCGGGGTGGACGCGCTCGACAACTGGCAGGCGGCGCTCAAGGTGGGGCTGGCGGTGATGCTCCTCTTCACCGCGGTCGCCCACTTCCATCCCAGGCTTCGCCCCGAGATCGTCGAGATGGTTCCGCCGTCGCTGCCGCGGCCGGATCTTCTGGTGAGCCTCACGGGCGTGCTGGAGATCGCCGGGGCGATCGGACTGCTGATCCCCGCGACCTCCACCTGGGCTGCCGTCGGCATCATCCTTCTGCTGATCGCGTTGTGGCCGGCCAATGTCTCCGCCGCCCGGAGGAAGGTGGCCCAGGGCGATCCGATCGGCCCCCGAAGCGCCTTCCAGCTCGTCTACATCGCGGCAGCGGCACTCACGATCATCTGAGCCCAGCCATCTGCGCTCAGCCCCCGGAACCGCGCGGGCGCTGGTACCACGGTGTTGGTACCACGGCGTTGGATCACGCCCGTCGGGATCGCGAAGGCCGCGGTTCACGGCCGTGGCGGTTCACAGCCGTTCCAGCGAGCCGTGCGCGATCGAGCGAAGCGCGCACGGCGTTCTGCTGTTCTGCTGACGGGCGATGTGGGCGATGGCGGAGTTCGCGTGCCAGGGGTGGACACCACGGGGGTGACTGAGGAACCGCTGGGAGAACGGTTCGGGACATGAAGGCGATCAGGTGAGCAGCTTCTCCTTGGCCTTCTGGAAGTCGTCTTCGGTGATGACGCCCTTCTCCTTCAGCTCCGCCAGCTTGGCCAGTTCATGCACACCGCCACCGCCGGGACCCGCGGTCTCACGGATGTACGCCTTGAAGGCGGCCTCGCGGTCCTGAGCGGCCTGGACATCGCGTCTGCCCATGGACTTGCCCCGGACGATCACATAGATCAGCACGCCGACATACGGCAGCAGGATCACCACGATGATCCAGCCGGCCTTGGCCCAGCCGCTCAACTCATGATCGCGGAAGATATCGCCGACGACCTTGAAGAGAAGGAAGAGCCACATGATCCAGAGGAAGAACCAGAGCATGGTCCAGAACAGGTTGAGCAGGGGATAGTCATCCACGGTCGGCTCCGTTCACTGTGCCAGGGCCACTCCTCTCCTGGAGTCGCACGCTTCAGTCAAGGAGTGGCGGACGGTCGCCGCACGTTCTCTGGGCCGTTCGGGTGGTCCGGCCGGACCATCTGCCCGGCCGGTCCCGGACAGAGGAGTGTGCCTCACGCCCGGGGCGCTCGGGGTCTCGCTCCCGGTGTGCCGCCCACCCATGACCTAGGCGTTGTCGACGCGTCCGGTACGGAGAGCGGTGCCCCTGCGCTCGAACTCCAGCAGATACTCGACGTCCGCTGCCGCCTTCGAGCCGATCTCCCGTTCCAGCAACCACAGCGCCGCGTCGATCCCCGAACTGACACCGCCCGCGCAGACCAGATTCCCGTCGTCGACCACCCGTACGTCGCGCACATCGGCCCCCTCGCCCCGCAGATAGGGCTTGGCGCCTTGATGGGTGGTGCAGGGGCGGGCGCCGATCAGACCGGCGGAGTGCAGCACGATCACTCCCGTGCACACTCCCACCAGGGTCAGTGAGGGGCGGGCCGATGCCCGGCGCAGCGCCTGGAGGAGGACGCCCTTGTTGATTTCGGCCCAGATACCGGCGCCGTCCCGCTGCCGAAACCCGCCGCCGGGCACGACCACCACATCCGCCGCCCGCGGTTCCCAGGCGCCGGGCACAGCCACCTCCGTACCGAAGCCGCAGGTCACTCGGCCCGGCTGCCCGCTGGTGACAAGACGTACGGTGACGGGGTGGCCCATGGCCGCGGCGCCCGCGAGGACTTCGAGCGGTCCGAAGAGGTCAAGCTCCTCCACTCCGTCGAATGCGACGAGGTGCACCCTGAGGGGACGCTTGGCGCTCCACCGCGGCTGGGCCTCGCGGGCAGCCGCGTCCACGGAGCCCAGAGCCACCCCCGCCCCGGCTCCGGCTGCTGTCACCAATGCGCCTCGACGGTTGATCGATGCCACGGCTGGGACCTCCATCAGTTGGTACGCGTACCACTCTCTTCCCGTGCTGAGTTGGTCGTTCGGGGTGGTGCGGAAGTTCCCGGTGGGGTGTTGGGTCTTGGAGATCGCGCCTTGTGAAAGTGGCCACGCCCAGGGCGAGTCGCCAACTACCGGGCGGCTCGTCGCCAGTGTGGCCACTCCGCGTTGGTCGCTGCCCGGAGCAGCCACTCGACCGGTCCGTACCGGTGGTGTCGGAGCCACCAGCGGCAGACGATCAACTGCACCGTGAACAGCGCTACGGCGATGAGTGCGACCAGCGGTGGTGGCACCCGGCCCACCAGGGCGGTTCCCAAGCCGGTGAACAACAGGGCGAGTACCAGCGACTGCATCAGATAGTTGGTGAGGGTCATCCGCCCGGCCGGCGCCAGTACCGGTGCCACTCGCCCACCGCGGCGGGTGGCCGCGAGCCGCAGGACGGTGGCCGCGTAGGCTGCGGCCAACAGGGGAGCTGTGGCCACATCGATGCCGAGGCCGACCATTTGGTAGGCGGTTCCGGGGTGCTCCAGACCCGAGTGGGCGTAGATCACACCGCCGAGTAGGCCGATGGGGAACCCGATCCACTGGATTCGCCGTAGCGAGCTCTTGTGGCGGGTGATGTCGGTCAGGACTTCATGCTTTCCAGCCGCGAGCCCCAGGAGGAAGGCGGCCAGTGCGGCGGGCGCCTGAAAGAAGATCAGCAGAAGGGCGACCTCGGGTAGCTGCTCCAGATGTGCGTTGATCACCGAGCCGGGACTCCCCCGCAGGGCCTCGGTGGCCTGCTGGGCCTGGGCCCCGACGGCAGCGGGGTCGATACCACCGCCGCCCGCCAGTTGCTGTGCCCAGGCGAGCAGTAGGTAGCCGACGGCCGTGACGGTGAACAGGATCACGGCGGTACGTACCGCAGCGCGCGGCCGGGTGCGGCGAGCGGCCAGCAGCACCAGCCCCAGCACCGCATAGGTGGTGAGGATGTCACCGGGGAACAACACCACCGCGTGGAGAGCGCCGATCGCGAGCAACGCCCCGCAGCGGCGGAGGAAACGCGGTGTGAAACGGGCGTCTCCTCGCTCCGCTGACTTCATTTGCAGGGTGAAGCTGTAGCCGAAGAGGAAGGAGAACAGCAGGTAGAACTTCGCCTCGAAGGCGATGGCCACCAGATAGCGGGTCGCGTTGTCGAGGGTGGAGTCGAAGCCGGGGTCCGTCAGCCCGGTGCCCTGGTAGGCGGAAGCCAAGTAGGTGGTGTTGACCATGAGGATGCCGAAGAGGGCGAAGCTCCTCAGCACGTCGATGTCCATGATCCGTGGACTGCGGTGGGTCAGTGAGGTCGGCGGTGGGGTCTTTCCAGTCGTCGGTGCTGTCATCAGGTATCCCCGTGAGTGGTCATAAAGAGGAGTGGTCGTACTGAAAACGATCGTATTGAGTTCGTACGTATTACACTCGAAAGAAGTGGCCGGGGGCAAGTGAGAGGAGGCACGGCATGACCGGAGAGGCAGCGGAGCGCGACGTCGAACGCCGAGGAAAGATCGTTCTGCGTCGGGGTGTGCCGGCCGGGGCTCAGGCGCGGGTGGCCGAGCTCTACTGGGAGGCGTTCGGCCGTAAGCTGGGCCCCGCCCTGAACCCGCCAGAGAGCGGAAAGCGGTTTATCGCCACGCATCTGAACAGGGACCGGGGTGTGGTCGCGCTGATCGGGGATGAGGTGGTCGGCGTGGCCGGGTATCAGCTCGGCGGCCGAGCGCTGACCGGTGGCACGGCAGCCAGCGTTCTGTCGGCCTACGGCCCGTTCAGGGGAGTGCCCCGCCTCGCGGTCCTGGCTCTCTTCTCACGAACCCCGGCCCCGGAGGAACTCGTCATGGACGGTCTCGCCGTCGACGCTTCCTGCCGTGGGCGTGGCATCGGCAGTCTGCTTCTTCGGGAGATGGCGGCGCTCGCTACCGATCACGGGTGCCGCCGCATCCGATTGGATGTCATCGATGCCAACCAGCGCGCCCGCGCCCTGTACGAGCGGCACGGCTTTCTGCCGGTACGTACGGAACGGACCCCGTATCTGCGCGGTCTGCTGGGATTCGGTGCCGTCACCACCATGCACCGACTCATCGAAACCAGGGCGAGCACAGGCACGAAGAACGCGGACCTCAGCGCGGACCCTCACGTTGACCTGACCGCGAACCTGACCGCGAACCTGAGCGCTAACGCGGACTTCGGCCTGCAACACCGTGGCAGGAGCAGGAGCAGGAGCAGGAGCAGGAGCAGGAGAACCGATACGGATGCCCTGCACCGCCCCATTGGCCCATCGGACGACGGTACGACCGGCGTGGAGAAGTGATGACCGAAACACATCGACCCGGGCTCATGAACGAGTCGGCGCGGGACCTACCCGGTGGACACGCTCCGGCGCCCGAGATCCCCACCCGGCTGTTGGTTCACGCCCTGGTCCGCGACGACGGTACGGTCGCCATGGGTGAGCTCTACGCCGTCGCAGCGGCCCTGACCATGACCGACCAGCAGGTGCGTCTCTGCGTCAAACGACTCGTCGCCGAAGGCCGGTTCACCCAGCACGGCCGCGGACGTCAAGGGACCCTCCATGCCACGGCGGACGTCACCGGCTCGATCGCCCCGGAAGTCGACTACGTCCGCTACGCCTATCGGCAGGATCGCGGGCTGGCACCCTGGGACGGCACCTGGCACCTCTTCGCCTTTGTGGTTCCCGAGACCAATCGTGCCGCCCGTGACGCCCTGCGCGACTCGCTTCTCCAGTTGGGCGCCGCGGCCGTCCAAGGCGGCCTCTATGTGAGTGCGAACCCCATTCACCAACAGGTGGAGGCACAGGCACAGCATCTTGGTATCCAGGCTGCCCTCACCACTCTGACCAGCAGCGATCTCAAGATTGGCGATCTGAGCGAGCCGACGCGGCTGGCTGCGGCGCTCTGGCCGCTCAATGAGCTGGCGGCCCGCTACCAACAGCTCGCCACCCTCGCCGAATCGCATCTGGGGCGCCTTGCGCAGGGCGTGCCCATCGACGAGACCGACCAGTTGACCATGGCCGTCGAACTGGCGGCAGCCTTCAGCCAGGCCATGAAACCCGACCCCCTTCTGCCGCCTGAACTCCTGTCTCAGCCCTGGCCGGGAGCTGAGGCCCGCCGACTGGCCGCCGAATGCTGGAGCGCCCTTCTCGACCGAAGCCCCGGGGGCAGCCGGCACCCCCGACTCTTCCAGCTCTACACGGACACCGTCGCCGAGGAAGAGCGATGAGCTGAGCTGATCAGGCACCTGGGCGCAGACAGTGATGAGGGGCCTTTGGCTCGCGATCCGCCGGTGGTGGGCGGTCAGCCGCCCTAGACCAGTACGGGAATGGGCTGCTCGGCGTGGATGTCGTCCCAGAGACGGGTACTGCCGTGGTCCTTCGCGGCGGAAGCGGCCCGCACTCCGCGGAGATAGGAGCTCCGATGGTCGCGCAGATGCTGGGAGAGCCGCCCACGAGCCGCGACAAGCCCAAAGGGGTCGGTGTGCGTACCGCTGAGCAACCGAAACAGCAGCTGGCCCCAGCCGTTGATCCGGCACTGGCGTTCCTGGCCGTGCGCGGCCCGGAACTTCTGGGCGACCGGGAACCGGTAGAGCAGTTCCAGGGCGTGCAACTGCTCCAGCAGTTCGCCGAGGTCCACCGAGGTAGGGGGCTCGCCCGCATGGGCGATATGGAGCAGCCGTGCCACCGAGCGCTCCGAGGCCAGATAGATGTCGCCGGCGTAGACACCCGACACCCGGACGACTGAGTCCCACAGGGCCAGGGTGCCCACCAGCCGCAGCGGTTCAGCCAACAGGTCCGTGTGCTCCGGTGCTGTCAGGAGCGACTCGGGGTCGGCACCTTCGTACCGTGGGCGGATCGCGATGCTCGTCTCTCGGCTGTAGCAGGCCAGGGATGCCGGGCCCGCCGCCAATCCACTGGGTGTGGACACCGTGACTCCGGTGAGTGCGCCGCGGCGGTTGAGCGCGGGCCAGGCCAACAGCCGCAAGTGCGGAGGAAGATCACGCAATGCGGTGGTGAGCGCCACGATCAGCCTCCCTGACGCGTGGGCCGTAGCGCTCCGGTGAAACCCTCGGTGCGCTGGGCGTATCGGGAACCGTGTCGTGTGACGGCGAGGACCGGGGCAAGCGCAGCGAGGTCATGGCGATCGTGGCAGCCGTCGTACACGGGCTCATCGACTGGCCCATGTGCGCGCCCTGTTGTGCGTAGCTCCCCTATGGCTGCACTCATCCCGCTCCCTTGGTAAGCGTTCTTATGCCAGCTGAACTGCCGTTCTCACCGTTGGTCGCGCTACCGGGCGGGGAAGCGGAAGGCGGCTTCCTCATGGGCGACCGCCTCACCCGCTCCGAGGTGCTGCGTGCCCCGCGTTCGTTTGACGGGCTTCGAGGGTGCTGCGGCTCTTTCGGGTGTTTGTCCAACCCGGCAGCCGACGGCTCGGTGGATGGTGGCGCCGGAGAGCGGCTGAGGCCTCTGAGGATCCGAGGCTCGCGGTATCCGGGGCTCGCTCAACCCCTGAGGCTCGCTCAACCTCTGGGTCGGCTCGACTTCTTCTGGCAGCTCGACTTTCAACGCCGGCCGGACGCACCGTGCTCATCACCTTCAGCCTGGTCACCGTGGGGAGTCGACTATGGACTCACGGTAAAGGGGAAGGGGGTGATCTACGGTGCTGAATCGCACAAAGGCTGGATTCGGGTGCGGGCACGACCGGAAGGGCCCTCTTGTGCGGGGTGGCCACCAACGCAGTCCAGAATCCACGGCGAATCCTGGAGCCGGTACGGGAACGCGGCTTCTGACCAAGACGGGGTTCGGCATGGGGGCCGCGCTCCCTCACCAGAACGATCCGGTCGCCCAAGGGGGGAAGGCGGCGGGAAGGGACTGGGCGTCGGCGATTTCCGAGCGGGGGCGCGGGCGCATACCGAAGAAGCCCGGTGGGTGCCGGGCGATCGGCAGGGGGCAGTGATCTTCCACACCCTCTACACCGTCTGCTCAGGAAGAGATGCCCATGAGGCCGATTCCACGGAACATGATCAGCCCAGGAGTCGATGACAGCTGACTATCGGCCCCCAAGTCGATGGGAGCCCACAAACGCGCTGTATCCAAGTCCATGGGAGCTCTGCCTCCGGGCGAGCGCGGAAGGGCGGAATGGGCGGTACGGGAGTTGCCCCTCGGCCCACTTGTGGGGCGCGCGCCCCACTTCCGTACCCCAGCCGGCCAGTCCGCGCATGGATGGACTCAGCGCTGGCTCTCATGCGATTCGGCCGCGGCCCGGCGGTACTCGGCGTTGATGCGCTGCGCTTCCTCAAGTTGATCCTCAAGGATGACGATCCGGCACGCGGCTTCGACGGGCGTGCCCTGGTCGACCAGCTCGCGGGCGCGGGCGGCGATCCGCAGTTGGTACCGGGAGTACCGGCGATGGCCGCCCTCCGAGCGGAGCGGAGAGATCAAACGGGCCTCGCCGATGGCACGGAGAAAGCCCGGGGTGGTGCCGAGCATCTCGGCAGCCCGTCCCATGGTGTACGCGGGGTAGTCGTCGTCATCGAGACGGCCACTGAGCGGAGTATCTGCTGTCATTCTCACCTCGTTGTGCAACGCGTCGAGGGGCCCTGGTGCCGTACGGCACCAGGGCCCCGAAGGAAATTCAACACCATCTGCCGGCCCTAATGCTGCGCCGACCTACTGTTTCCGCTACCCGGCCTGAGAGAGGCGCGGGGGTGCGGGGATCGCGAATGCGTGACCGGGGACCACCTTCCAATCCGGGGTCTAGCGGTACCCGGGCCGAATCCTCCTCGCCCGGGCGATCCTGATGGCGCCTGCTTCCTCCGTTCTCCCTCTGAATCTCTTCTTCTGGATCAACCACTTGCGCAACCGGTGCTGCTGGGGCTGTCAATGCTGCTCGCTCCGGCGGTACCGGCTGGTGGTGCGTACTCCTGGTACTGCTGGTGGCGGCCCCTTGGCTGCGGGCCACCCAGCGCGGCTGTCAGTACCGTCGCCATCCTGGTGAACAGCTTGGCTTCGATCCTCCACAGCCACTCTGACCTGCGAACTTCTCATACTGCTACCCGCCAGTTCATCTCTGCCGGGTCTCGCTCGATCTCGTCTACGAGAGAAACACTAACCACGTGGTGCGCCAATGTCTACTCTGGCCAGGATAGATTTTGGAATGCTGGAGGTGGAGGAAATGTGCGGCCCCGGCCCCTGTGCCAGCGCCCCCACCGGCATCCCCCTGGGTCGGCTGGTCTTCGTAGGAGGGTAGGGGCGCGGGAGGCAGGGGAACGCTGGCAGCGAGTGGGCCCGAGAGCGGGGGATGGGGGAGCCGGGGAGCGGGCCGGGTGCGCGCGGCGTGGGAGAAGGCCCCCGGGTCAGGGAGTACCGGCTCAGGGGAATCCCGGGCCGGGCATCGGGTGGGAAGGCGTCCGCGCACGACCAGTGGGGCCACCTCCTCAGCGAAGGTCCGCGGCTCGCGCTCGGCGTCCCCGCTGGAGGGAGGCGGGGTTCCGGGCATGCGCCACCGGCCCCGGGCATGCAAAAGGGGCCCGACCGGCGCGCGCCGGTCGGGCCCTCTCTGCTGTTCTGGTGTCAGCTCGCGGCTGCCCCGGTGGTTACACGGCCACGGGGGTGCCCAGCAGTGCCGAGGCCTGCTGTACCGGGGTGAGCACCGGCGCCGGCTCGGCCTTGGGGGCGGAACGGCAGGTGAAGCCGAGGGCCGCCATGGCCCTGGTGACCTCACCGGCGCTGAAGTCACGGCGGTCCTGGCGGGTGACGACTTCGCCCACCTGCTTCACGGGGTAGTGGCGACGGCCGATGATCACGGAATCACCGTCGATCGGCTCGGGCTTGACGCCCTTCATCGACGCAAGCACACCGCTCTTGGTGAGTTCGAACGGGAAACGGGCGATAACGCAGCGCATGATGCCTCACAGGGGGAGGGAGAACGGTCTGATCGGGGGTGAGGCGGATCAGCGTGCGAGAGCGAGGACGCCCAGGGCACAGCCGTGCTCGTCAACGACGGGTACGGCCCCGAGCTTTTGGTATCGCATCGCATGTTCCGCTTCGGCCATCGTGGACACGGGCGAGATAAACGATCCGCTGTCGCCATCGAAATCTCGCAGGCGGACCCGATCAGTGTACGAGGAGCTGTTGCGGACGGCGGCGAGCTGGGCCTGAGTAATCAGACCAGTGCACCGGCCGTCCCCGTCACAGATGAGCAGATATCCGGCGCGGGCGCTTGTCATCACGGACAAGGCGACCTCGACGGTCATGTCGTCACCGACCTGCGGTCCGGAAGCGTCCATGGCGTTGACCATAGCCTTCGCGAAGAAATCCGCCGGGCGCTGCTGCATCTGAACCAGCGTCAAAGGTGTCTCCTAGCGAGTCCTGCAAAGAGTTACGGAGATGGGTCAAGCGTCGTCGACCCTCGCAGGGGCTAGGCGACTCGAAGAGGTGCTAGGCCGCCGCGTTGAAGGCGGACTGCCCCTGCCCCGCACCACGGGGTGCCTGGCCGGTGCGACGCTGCTGAGCGGTACGGCTGCGCCGACCACGCGAAGAGGCGGTGCTGCGCTTGGGGCGCTCGACCACCGGTGCCTTGATGACGACCGGGATGCCCGAGGGCGCCTGCGCGCCGGTGATGCGGCTCAGCGCTTCCTCACCGGAGCGGACCTGGGTGGTCTGCGGGTTGATTCCGGCGTCCGACATCAGACGGGTCATGTCGCGGCGCTGGTTGGGCGTCACCAGGGTGACCACGATGCCGGACTCACCGGCACGTGCCGTACGGCCTCCGCGGTGCAGATAGTCCTTGTGGTCGCTGGGCGGGTCGACGTTCACGACCAGGTCGAGGTTGTCGACATGGATACCGCGTGCGGCCACATTGGTCGCCACCAGCACCGTCACATGCCCGGTCTTGAACTGGGTCAGGGTCCGGGTGCGCTGCGGCTGCGACTTTCCACCGTGCAGCGCTGCTGCCCGTACACCGCTGTTCAGCAGGTGGGTGGTGAGCTTGTCGACGGCGTGCTTGGTGTCGAGGAACATGATCACTCGACCCTCGCGGGCTGCGATCTCGGTCGTCGTCTGGTGCTTGTCAGCGCCGTGCACATAGAGCAGGTGGTGCTCCATGGTGGTGACCGCACCCGCGGACGGGTCTACGGAGTGGACCACCGGGTCGGTCAGATAGCGACGGACCAGCAGGTCGACGTTGCGGTCCAGGGTGGCGGAGAACAGCATCCGCTGGCCCTCGGGACGCACCTGGTTGAGAAGCGCGGTGACCTGCGGCATAAAGCCCATGTCGGCCATCTGGTCAGCCTCGTCCAGCACCGTGATGGCGACCTGGTTCAGCCGGCAGTCGCCGCGGTCGATGAGGTCCTTCAGCCGTCCCGGAGTGGCGACGACGACCTCGACCCCGCCGCGCAGTGCGCTGGCCTGCTTGCCGATCGACATTCCGCCGACCACCGTGGTCAGCCGGAGCCGCAGCGAACGGGCGTACGGGGTGAGCGCGTCGGTGACCTGCTGGGCGAGCTCACGGGTGGGGACGAGCACCAGGCCCAGCGGCTGCCGAGGCTCGGCGCGCTGGCCGGCGGTCCTGGCGAGCAGCGCGAGGCCGAAGGCGAGGGTCTTGCCGGAACCGGTGCGGCCACGGCCGAGAACGTCACGGCCCGCGAGGGAGTTCGGCAGGGTCGCCGCCTGGATCGGGAACGGGACGCTCACGCCTTCCGCGGTCAGCGCGGCCAGCAGCTGCTTGGGCATGTCGAGATCGGCGAAGGCCTCGACGGCGGGCAGGCCGGGAGTGAGGGTCTCGGGCAGGGCGAACTCTCCCTGCACGGCGGCGGGACGGCGGCCGTAGCCACCGGAACGGCTCGGGGCACCCGAGCGGCTCGGCGCACCGGAGCGGCTGGGAGCACCGAAGCGCTTGCCGCCCTTTCCTGCGCCGGCGCTTCCGTTACGGGTACGGGGGAAGCGGTCGTTTGTACGTGTGCGGTTCATGCGGAACCTTCCTCGATGCGGCACGTATCAAGGAATTCCCGCAGCAAGAAGCAGCGCAGAGAATCGCAAGAAACGGGCCAAGCGAAATACGAATGCGAATCCGACCGATGGATAAATCCACATGGGTGGAAACGCTTAAATGAGTCGCACGGTCCAGGCGTAAACGCCCGGGGTGTGCGGTAGATGTGGCTCTCACGGATTCTCATCCGGAGCCTTGACGGAGCATCCGTCACGCGGTGAGACCCGCACAGGTCCCCGAGCTCGCGCCCTGAACCGAAGGAACTTCGGCAGGGCCGTCGGGGCTGTGTCCTGAAATGCAACGAGCTGGGGCCCGCACCCCAAGGTGCGGGCCCCAGCTGTGTAGTGCGCGTGAGCGTTAGGCCGGAACGATGTTCTCGGCCGTCGGGCCCTTCTGGCCCTGCGCGATGTCGAAGGTCACCTTCTGACCTTCCTGCAGCTCACGGAAACCCTGGGCGGCGATGTTCGAGTAGTGGGCGAACACGTCAGGCCCGCCACCGTCCTGCTCGATGAAGCCAAAACCCTTTTCAGCGTTGAACCACTTGACGGTACCAGCAGCCATGTTAAATCTCCTTCGGGGGCAGTGCCCGGAGTCCGCACTGTGCGGGCTCCGCGTCGCCGCGATGATTGCCCCGCCCGGAAAAAATCCGGAAATACAAAAGCACTCCCACCGACCCGGAAGGCCGGTGAGTGAACTTGAAGTTTTTGGGAACCAAAACTGCAACTGAGATCAACAGTAGCACGACACGATCAGCTAGGCGTGGTAAGTAATTCTGTGCTGCCTGTTGTGAGAGAAACTCTCACCGCGCGTTGCGCCGATTTCTCACTTCACGGTCATAGATATTGATTCACCGGGAGGGGAGCGTTCCCCCGGAGGGCGCCCCGCGTCAGGGTTCTGGCCGGGTCCCGGCGCTGGAGCGGAACCCGGCGTCTCGCCCCGAAGACAGTGGGGCTCCAGGCTCCGCACCGACAGAACCTCAGCCTCGCGCGACAGGTTTTCCAGCGCGGGCGGCAGGCTTTCGACCCTGAGCGGCAGGTTTTCAGGTGAGAGCCAGGGGGCTCGGGCTTGAGCGACGGGGATACGGCTTGCGGGACTGGCCATCGGGCTTGAGCAGGGGGACGTGCCCGGCGGGGGCGAACGACGCTGGCTACGGTCCCGTCCGGCCCTCCCGTAGATCTGGGGAGTGGCGCAGAGCGTCGGTGTACCAGGAGCCGTAGCGGGACCCCAGGAACACGGCCGACGCCCCATGCAGATAGACACTGAGCGCCACCGTCACGGCCACCACCCCGCTGAGCAGCTCTGTTCCGGGGAGCCCCTCCTCGAAGGCGATCAGTCCGAACACCACGGACGCGAGCCCGCGCGGACCGAACCAGCCGATGTACGCCACGGTGGGCGCCCGCAGCCCGGTGCCCCACAAGGCGATGACGACCGGAACCATGCGGATGACGGTGAGGCTGAGCACGGCGTACAGCACCATCCGTCCATCGGCGTGCTGGAGCGCGGGTCCGAGAATCAGCCCCCCGAACAGCACAAAGCTCAGTGCGGCCAGGAATTCACCGAGCCGATCGCTGAACTCGACTTCGCGGTGGATGTGCTCTTCGGTGGTCGCTGCCTGACCGGCGGGGGTCTTGGTACGCAGTACCGAGCCGAAGGCCAGGCCGGCGGTCCAGGCCCCGATGAAGCCGCTCCCGTCAATCACTACGCAGAGTGCGTAGGCCGTGGCGGGCACGGCCAGGATCAGGATCTGCCGCCAGCTTTCGGTGCTCCAGCGCCGGAGTGCTGACCAGCGCAGCACCCGCGCCCCCAGCCAGCCGGCCGTGAGGCCAATGGCGCTGCTGGCGACGAGGGCGAGGAAGAAGGCCGCCAACGGACCCTGCTCTCCATGCTCACCGCCACCGGCGGCCGCGAGCGCCAGCAGAAAGAACGGCAGCACGATGCCGTCGTTGAGGCCTGATTCGACGCTGAGTCCATGTCGTACCTGGGCGGGGACGCGGCTGTTCGATACGGCCTGTTCACCCAGCGCGGCATCGGTGGGCGCCAGGATGATGGCGACCACGGCCAGTTCCCAACCGCTCAGACCGGGTAGTACGGCCCAGGCGACGAGCCAACCGATGGCCATGGTCAGTGGCAGGCCCACTGCCAGTAGCCGCGAGGGCAGGGAGCGTTCCCGGCGCAGATCCCGCCGTCTGATCGATGCGGCTCCGGTGAACAGCACCAGGGCCAGGGCGCTCTCCAGCAGTGCGCGGGCGAGTTCCGCGTCATGGGCGCGGTCGATCAGGTCGAGCCATAGGGGTCCGATGGCAAGGCCGCAGCTGACGAACACCATCGGCCCGGAGACGCAGGTGCTGGACAGCCGGCGCGATACCGCCGCATAGCCGGCGATCACCGAGCCCGTCGCGATGACAGCCCATGGATTCACCCGGTCCTCCTCCTGTGGACTGCGGGTGTCCGCGCTCCCCGGAACCCGGCCGCCTCCGCCGCATCGCTAGCTTGTGGGAGCCGTGGTGTCGAGGCGGGACGGCGCTCCGACGCGTTTTCCATGGGCCACGAATGGACCTGTCGACCCAACGCTGGGGGAAGCGCGTGGGACATGCGTGCCGCAACGACCGGCAGGACGGATTCGGTAGGCACCACGGTCGGCTTCCTGGTCGAGGTCGGCTTTCCTGGTCCAGGGGTTCATGGTCTCGGTCAGGTTCCTGGTCCTGGCCGGGTTTCCGGTGGGCAGGGCGGATCGCTCGGCATGGTGGTGCGGGGAGAAGACCGCGCGGGCAGCCGCACTGGTGGGTCCCCCTGGCCCGGGCGCTCGAAGGCTGCGGCAGAGCGGCGTACCCGATCCCGTTTGGGGACAGGTCGGGCAGCAGTACCGTTTCCGGCCCCCCTCAGCAGCCGGAGGCCGCCCGGGCAGGCGGAAGCGGCGAGGTTGTGAACGATCACCAGCTGTGCTGGAGACCTCTCCTCTGGCTGGGTCCTGAGGGTATGTGCAGGGCCGGGCGGAGTGGCGTTGCGGAGGCCTCGTCTCCGGCGAGGATGGCAAGTCGGATTCAGGACGCCACAACACCGTCCATTACCCACTGCGTGGAGGCGGTGACTCTTGGCACCTGGGTCTTCCTTCCCTGACGATGAGCCTGCCGGTGGACTCCTACCGACAGCGGTGGGCCGGGTGAGGTGAAGGGAGTCTCGATGAACGAAGAAATCGAGCAGGTCGAGGAAGCGGAACTGCCCGAGTTCGCACTGATGGTCGACCTCCCCGACTAGAGACTGGCGATGCGCAAGCCCGTGCGGCGGGACCTCTCTCGGGCCCGCCGCACGTCTCAACGGATCCAGCGATCCAGCAGCCAGTAGCTCCAGCGGACCGTGAACGGCCGCGACAACCGTGCGGTCCGGTCCCCGCTAGTCCATGCGGTCATGCGGTGAGAGCAGCCGTATCACCAAGCGCAGCCAGTGGAAGTCAGCGCCAGCGCCGGCAGGTCAGCCCTGGAGCACGGCTCTGGAACACCTTCGCGGCAGGTCGGATCTGAGGCAGTGTCGGATCTGAGGCAGTGTCGAGCGGTCTGAGGAGAGGGCGGCATGTACGTCGAGCCGGATGCAGCCGGAGCCGTCAAGGAGCGGACAGTCCTGCTGGAGCGCATGCGGGAGGTACTCGACCGGGCCGGGTTGGCCGCGCCCAGGGGCAGTCTGGGACATCCGGCGGCGGTTGATGTCGTCCACACCGCGCAACGGGAACTGCGGTCGGGGCCGCTCACCCCGGACCGTCGGCGGACCCTCATGGACGCGCTTGACCGGCTGCCCCCGCCCGTCTTCGGTCCGGCCGAACCGGGGGGCCACCTCAGCCGCAGCGTCACCCGTGCCCTGCGGTCGATCCCGCCCCGCAGGGGGGCGAACGGCCAGCCGGTCACCCTTGCTCTCGCCCGCTGGCAGGCCGCGGAGCGCGAGGTGCTCGCGGAGACCGTCGGACTGCTGAACCGGATCTGGCCCGAGTACGCCGATGAGATACGGGAAACGGTCATGGAGATCGCTCTGCTCGAAGGCGATGCGATCAACGGGTACACGGACTTCACCATCCACGGCGCCGTGCTCGTCAACCGGGTCCGCCTGACCGAGAGCGCCACCGGGCTGTCTGGAGTCGTGCGCCTCGCCGAGGCACTGGTGCACGAGGGAGCGCACACCCGATGCAACGCCGCGGCGGTGGCTGATCCCTTCCTCCAGCCCGAGCGGCTCCTGAGCTCCGGTGCACCGGACGCGCCGGGCGGCAGTGGTGGTCTGCTCGTCACCACTCCGCTGCGGGCCGACCCACGACCGCTGACCGGCCTGTTCCAGCAGTTGGTCGTCCTCGCGCGGAGTGTGCTGCTGTACCGGCGGCTCGCCGGCCAGGGCTCCGCGGTCGACGCACGGCACGCCCAGTTGCTGGTCTCCGCGCACCAGGCCGTGGACACCCTGACCGCCCACCGCCAGGCCCTGACCCCCCATGGGCGGCGCGTGCTCGCCGAGTCCGCCGCCTTGCTGGAGAGTCCCGGGTGACCGCATGGGCACCGCAGGTCTTCGCGCCCTACCAGGACCATCCGGATGTGCTGATCGCCCGGGTCGCCGCCCGATCCGCCGCCTTCGGCGGGACGAGCGCGGCGGGAGGAGCGCCCGTACTCGTCGGCAGTGCGGCCGGGCACCAGCGGGAACGCGTGGTCACCGGCGCACGCGGAGAACTCCTGGAGCGACTCGGCAATGTGATGGCGGGACGGGAGGCCGAGACCGCGGCCGAGACCGTGGGAACCTCGCGGGAGCTGCGGCGCAGGGGCATCCCCGTTCTTGAGCCGGAGGTCCGGCCCGACGCCCGCCGGCTGTGGGTGCGGGGCCGTACGACGCTGGGGGCGGACGTATTCGTGCCCGCGGGCTCGGTGTTTCTGCACCACCGCCCCCCGGCCGAGTGTGAAGCCCTGCCGTCGGCCGGTTCCACCGGGGTCGCGGCCAACCCCGATCTCACGGCGGCCGCACGGCACGCCGCCTGGGAAGTGCTCGAACGCGACCTGGTACGGCGCAGCTGGTACGGACTCCAGCCGCGGCCACCCGTCCCCCTCACCGCCGAGGTGCCGACTCCGCTGGCCGATGTGATCGAGGCCAGGGAACTGATGGCGACGGCATTCAGTGTCCCCGCGCCCGCCGGGACCGTCTGTGCCGTGGTGTGTCTGCACCGGCCCGACGGCACCGGCCAGGCGTTCGGAGCGAGGTGCGGGCCGGGGGACGACATCTCCGCCCTGGTGGAGACAGCGGCGTACGAGGCCCTCATGGTGCGTTGGAGCATGACCACCCCGGTGGCTCGCCGCACATGGGAGCAGTGGCGAGGCACCAGCCCGCCCACCACCGCCGTACAACATGCCCTGTGGGCCTACCACCGACAGGACAGCCTGAGGCTCTGGGGCGTACCGGTGGGACGGCTCGGCCCAGCAGCGACCGCGGACGAGGCGCACACCGGGCCGGAGCAGTCCCGTGCCCGCCCGGAGCACTCCCCTGTCCGGCTGGAGCAGTCCTCTGTCCGGCGGGAGCGGCCCGAACAGCGAGAACAGTCCGAACAGCCGGAAGAACGGCGTAGACGGCTGAAGCAGTCGGAGGAAGGTTTCGAGGCGTCGCCCCCCTCAGCGGGGCCCGGTCCGCCGCCCGAGGCCCAGCCCGCCCCCGCGCGCGACCCGCTGACCGTCCTGGCCGACCACACCGGCCATCAGGTGATCCTCGTCGAGACCACGGCGAAGCCCGCCCGCGAAGCGGGGGTGCGGGTGGTCCGGGTGCTTTCCCCCGGGGCCCTCCCCCTGCCTTCCCGTACCGATTCCGGCCATCCGCACCCCTTCGGTTAGGAGCCCCATGACCCTTGACCGCCCCGCCTTCCATCCCGGGTACGCCGCAGAGTTCGCGGAAGACTACGACCGCTGGTTCGGTAAGCGTCGCAGTAGCGGAGCCACGGTGAGCGCCCTTGCGGCGCTCGCCGGCGAGGGCCCCGTACTCGAACTCGGCATCGGCACCGGCCGGATCGCTCTGCCACTGCGGGAACGCGGCATCGATGTGCACGGAATCGACGGCTCCGAGGCCATGGTCCGCCGACTGCGGGAGAAGCCGGGGGGAGCGAGCGTCCCGGTGACGGTCGGGGACTTCGCCGAGGTTTCCGTCACCGGGACCTACTCACTGGTCTTCCTCGCCGGTGGCACGTTCTTTGAACTCCCCGACCAAGCCAGCCAGGCACGCTGCTTCGCCCGGGTGGCAGCGCGGCTCGCACCCGCGGGGGTCTTCGTCTTTGACTCCCATCTACCGGAGGCCCTGGCGGCGGCGACCGGACCCCAAGTGGTGATGGAGGGCGAGGACCACCTCGTCCTCTGCTACCGACAGCTTGACCCCTCGGTCCAGCGCTACCGCTCGCACTACGTCATCCACGCGGACGGCCGCACCCGGCATATGCACGTCGACTTCCGCTACGCGGGCTGCGGCGAACTCGATCTGATGGCGGAGCGGGCCGGTCTACGGATCAAGGAACGCTGGGGCGACTGGTCGGGCGCACCCTTCAGCCAGGAAAGCACCTACCACGTCTCCGTATACGAACGTGCCTGACCGGTCGACCGACGACGGAGGGTGCTGTGAACCGTAAGGAAGACCTGCTGCCGTTCCCCTTCCCGTCCAGGGACGGACTGGGCCCACTCCCCGAATTCGCCGAACTACGCCGGCATACACCCGTGGTCAAGGTCCGACTGCCCAGTGGTGACACCGCCTGGCTGGTGACGCGGCACGCCGATGTCCGCCGGGTGCTGGCCGATCCCCGGTTCAGCCGCTCCCGCGCCACCCGGGGAGAAGGCCCCCGGATCAACCGCACAACCACCCTGCCGGACTCGATCCTCGCCGCCGACCCGCCCGATCACTCCCGGCTGCGCAAGCTCATCGCGCCCGCACTCACCGGCCGCCGTGCCGAGGCCATGCGTTCTTCCATCGCGCTGCTCACCGACGACCTTCTGATGAAACTGGCCCGGCAGCCGTCCCCCAGGGACCTTGTCGCACACTTCACCCGCCCCCTACCGCTGGCTGTGATCTGCGATCTGCTGGGGACCCCTCGGGTGGATGGCGAACGACTGGACGCCTGGAACGAGGCACTGCGGAGCGTAACCGCCCGGTCCGATGCCGAAGTGACCGCCGCAGTGGAAGAAATGACGGATTATCTCATCGGGCTCATCGCTGCCAAACGGGCAGATCCCGCCCAGGACATGCTGAGTGCGCTCATCGCGGCGCGGGACGAGGGAGACCAGCTCAGCGAGGGCGAACTCATCTCGTTCTGCATCGTCCTGCTGGCAGGCGGCTACGGCACCACATCGAACCGGCTCGCCGGCCTGGTCCATCTGCTGTTGGAACAGCCAGAACGCTATGCGCTGCTGTGCCGCGAGCCCGCACTGATCCCCAGCGCGGTCGAGGAACTCCTGCGGTACGCGCAGGCCACCCTGGGCGCCAACCTTCGGGTGGCCACCGAGGACACCGTGCTCGGTGGGGTGAAGATCAAGGAGGGGGAGGCCGTGATCGCACCCACCTCATCGGCCAACCATGACGAGCACATCTACCCGGAGCCCGATCTGCTGGACCTCACCCGGGCCGCTCCCTCTCATCTGGCCTTTGGACACGGCGCTCACTTCTGCGCTGGCGCACAACTCGCCCGGGTCCAAATCCAGGAGGCGCTCACCGGCCTGACAAGGCACTTTCCGTCCCTCCACGCGGCCGCTCGCCCCGACTGGACCAGCGGTCTGACCACCCGCGCCCCACGCACCCTCCCTGTGGGGTGGTGAGGTCCGATGACCGAACGCATCGAACTCGACCGAGCCCTCTGCATCGGCTCCGGCCTGTGCGCGGCAACCGCTCCAGGCCACTTCGCCCTCGACGCCGACCGCCGCTCCCGACTTCGCGAAGACGCGGGCGCGCCGGACGAGCGGGTCGAGGACGCTGCGGCCGTGTGCCCCGTGGAGGCGATCACCATCAACGCCCCGGCCGTCTGACCCCCGGCCGTCTGACCCCCGGCCGTCTGGCCCGCGGCGGGTCAGTCCCGTGCGCCGCGGGTGGCCCGTTTCGCCCCCGTGCTCCGTACGGGCGTGGGCACGGAGCGCTCTTGGACTGAGTTCCATGGGCGCCCTCAGACTGACGCGCACGAGCACCCCGGGTCGGCTGCGCTGGGGTATCCACTTCCGCGTTCGACCATCGCCGCTGGTGCCAGCGGTGCACGTCGGCCCATGAAGAGGGCGTGACACGCAAGGCTCCCGCCCGGCGAGACACGCTCTCGCGTCCACTACACGAAGCGAGGGTTCATCGGCCAGGCTCCTCCTCGCGGCGCTCTTCCCGGAGCTGCCCGGTGATCAACGCGTCACGGACTCTCGGTGAAACGAACGGACCAGGCATAGCCGCTCAAGCTGTCCTGTGTGACCCGCCTGACCTCTTTGACCTGGCAACCGTCGTGGGCGTACTTACGAGCGAACCGATCGAGGCGCTCCGCGTCGGTGAGATCTTCCATGGACAGGGGTGCTCCGACGACCAGGTCTTCATGAACGACTGTCTCCGTGGCGGCACCGTCCGAGCAGGCTGAGCAATGATGCGTTTTGGGTAGGGTCATACGAGCAGTGTCCTCCTCTTCCTGGATGCTCTGAAGAGCGCCCGTTGTTTGGGCGCCGTGGCGGGTGCCTCCCCGGCGAGAAGTGCACCCGTACCCGCCTCGACCCAGAGACCCGCGGGCCACCCTGCCCACCCCGAGTACCTACGCCGTTTCGGTCCTCATTGCCCACCCCTGGTCTGTACATCGGGCTGGCCCAACAGCGCGGTCATCCAGCTGCTGCGCGCGCTCGCCGAGCAAGGAGCCACGCTGCGCTACCACGGCGACTTCGACGGCGAGGGCATACGCATCGCCGCCTACGTCATGGACAAGACGCCCGCCGTCCCCTGGCGGATGGCGGCCGGCGACTATCTCGCGGCACTCGCCCACACCCCTCATGGCCCTCCCCTCGGAAGGATCACCAAGGCCCCATGGGATCCGGTCCTGACCTCCTCCATGGCAGAGCGCGGCATGGCCGTCGTCGAAGAGACAGTGGCCGACTCGCTTCTCGACGACCTGGTGGTGGCTGCCGGCGACCTCGCTGACGCGGCCGTATAGGGGCGTTTACCAGGTGCACTACCGAGGTGTGCTGGATGAGGCGGGCGGCATCAGGTTCGCGCCGCGCTGAGCGCGTACGAAGCTGACCCGCTCCTTGAAGGGGCGTCCTATCGGCAGCCTCAGGGCGAGCAGGGGCCGGGAAGGCCCCCGTTCCCGCGGTCCTCGGGCCGTGCCCCTGGACCGATGGTTCGTGCACGCGAGACGACGGTCATGTTGCCTTGTGTGAAGCCGAGTTGGCAGACACATGGCTTTGTGTCGTGGGCATGGCAACATCCGCCACATGCTTGCCCTGCCCGAAAGCGTCGCGCCATCGTCAGTTGCGGCGTACAGACCCCGTACGCCGCACCCAGCGGGCGCGTGTACTCCTGGCGCGCCACCGTTCGAGGAGGACCACTCGATGGCAGCAGTGCGCAACACCAAGCGGCGGATCGCCGTAGCGATTGCCACCGTGGCGACTACGGCGTTGGCAGTCGGAGCGGGCGCGGTCTTACCCGCCCAGGCAGCCCAGCCCGAGGGCAGAATCCTGCAGGCCGGAGCAGCGGGCGCGGTGCCCGGAAGCTATATCGTCACGCTGAAGCAGACCGCTGGATTCACGGCGGCCACGGCCCGCGGCAAGCAACTGATAGCCGGCTACGGCGGCCAGATCAAGCGCACCTACACCGCGGCGTTGAACGGTTACGCCGCCACGCTCAGCAGCGCCGAGGCCAAGCGGCTCGCCGCCGACCCGGCGGTCGCCTCGGTCGAGCAGGACCAGAAGGTCCACTCGACCGCCACCCAGTACAACGCGCCCTGGGGCCTGGACCGGATCGACCAGGCGAACCTCCCGCTGAACGGTACGTACACCTATCCGGACTCGGCTGGCATCAACACGACCATCTACGTCCTCGACACCGGGGTCCGCATCACCCACCAGGACATCGCCGGCCGTGCCTTCAACGGCTACGACTTCATCGACAACGACCCCATCGCCCAGGACGGTTACGGGCACGGCACCCATGTCGCCACCACCGCCGCCGGGACCACCTGGGGCGTGGCGAAGAAGGCCAAGATCGTCGCCGTGCGCGTCCTCGGCAACACCGGCTCCGGTACCACGGCCGGCGTCATCGCCGGCGTCGACTGGATCACCGCCAACCATGTGGCCTCCTCCGTCGCGAACGTCTCCCTCGGCGGAGGGCCCAGCCCCACACTGGACAACGCCGTCCGGCGGTCGATCGCCTCTGGAGTCACGTACTCCATCGCGGCCGGCAACTCGGGCGCACCGGCGTCCGGTTACTCCCCGGCCCGGGTGACCACCGCGATCACCGTCGGCGCCACGACCAGGACCGACGCCAAGGCCACCTACTCCAACCACGGCCCGATCGTCGATATCTTCGCGCCCGGCTCGGCCATCACAGCCGGCTGGAACAACTCCGACACCGCTACCTACACCGGCAACGGCACCTCCTTCGCCGCGCCCCATGTCTCCGGCGCTGCCGCGATCTATCTGACCAATCACCCCGGTGCTTCCCCGGCGGCCGTGGCGACGGCACTCGTCAACGGTGCCACCCCCAATGTCCTCACGGCCATCGGAGCCGGCTCCCCCAACAAACTGCTGAGGCTCGTCCCATAACGACATGACGACCGCAGACCCGCACGGGGCCGTTACCCGTACGGGTCTGCGGCCTTGTTGCTCCCGCTCCCGCGCCCCGTCGGCCACCTTCACCCGGTCGCTGGCAGGCCGCCCGCGGTGGTACTCGGGGCGAAGCGGAGCGACGGGAGATCCCTCGTCAAACCTCCCGGGCTGATAGCGGCCGTGAGGCAGCGCGCTCCCGCACCGTTCTCATCCATGCGCTGGTGACGACCACATGGATGGTGGAAGCGAGTTCCCTTCCGCCCGCAAGCCGCGTAGTCCGGCTTCACCTGCCTGGATCTTCCCTGTCTCCATGGCGTGGAGCATCGTTCTCTCTTTCGCGCTGTCGGGGTTGGGGAAGCCGGATCTCTCACCGATCAGCCCATCGAACTTCTGGGAGTCGACGCGGATCGCGAAGTCGATGCCGGGAGTCGGGGCGAGCGGTTCCCCCGGCGCGGCTGCCCTGCACAACGATATCGTCGCCAAGGTGACCGGCCCTCTCCCGCAGCATCCTGCTGGCCGTGTCGAAACCCTCCGGAGACCCCCTTGTGACGGGCCGGGCCGATAGGGCGCCAATCCCAACGGGGCGGTCCAGGTAAGAGGGTTGTGGACATGGGTCGTGGGGTTGTGCGCGGGGGTGAGACCCCAGGGGTCGGGAGTGCGGTCCGGCGACCGGAGCCGCGTTGGGTGAGGCTTGGCGCATGCGCCTTTCGGGGGCTATGTTGCCTCTTCTGGAAGGGGGGCCAGCCATGACTACCGTGCTCACCAAGGGCGGAAACACACCACTGCCCACGGAGCTCTGCGAGGTCACTCTCACATCGACGGGTACTCAAATCGATGTCTGCGCCGTGCTGCTGACACCAGAGGGCAAGGTGCGCGGCGATGAGGATCTGGTCTTCTACAACCATCCATCGCAGGACGGAGTCAGCCTCTTTGGGCAGGTAGTACGCGCCGACCTGGCCGCGGTACCCGCGACGGTGGACCGCATGGTGATCGTCGCCTGTGCGGACCCTCAACTGGCCCCCGCGTACTTTGACGCGGGGAGCACTCTGGGAGTGCGGGTTCAATGCGGTGGCGCTCAGGTCGGTTTCGTTCCCGAGCCCTTCGCGCACCAGGAATCGGCCGTGATCCTGGTGGAGATCTATCGACGAGCCGGGGCATGGAAGGTTCGTGCGGTCGGTCAGGGGTGGGCCACCGGCCTGGCGGGCCTGGCCACCGACTTCGGTGTCGTCATCGATGACGACGGTACCGATCCTCAGGATCCTGCCCCATCCGCATCCCCATCCCCATCCGCATCCCCGACCCCAACGCAGACCGGTCCGGTTTCAGGGCCAGCCATCAGCCTGGACAAGGTCCAGAGGTCGGCACCCGGGCTGGTGAACCTCTACAAGGCGGCTCATGTCTCCCTTGTGAAGCATCACGTCATGGGCCAACGGGCGGCGGTCTACCTCGTGCTCGACCATTCCGGCAGCATGGGATGGTTCTACGACAACGGAACGATGCAGCACCTGGCGGAGCAAGCGCTGGGACTGTCCGCCAACCTCGATGACGATGGCACTGTGCCGCTTGTGTTCTTCTCCCACCGTGTCGACCTGGTCACCAACATCAGCCTGCACGACTACCAGGGACGCATTGACTCCCTCCACCGATCCCTGGACTGGGGCGGCACGAGCTATGCGCCAGCCATGCGGGCCGTCATCGATCACTATCGAGCCAGTCGGTCCACCGACCCCGCCTTTGTGATCTTCCAGACGGACGGGGATCCGTTCGACCGCAAGGAAACAAGGGAGCTTCTGCGACAGTCCAGTTCCCTGCCGATCTTCTGGCAGTTCATCGGGTTCGGAATGAGCCGGGATCTTCGTTTCCTCCGAAGCCTCGACACCCTCACTGGTAGAACCATCGACAACGCGGGCTACTTCGGCGCCGGCCAGCACCCCGCCAAGCGCCCAGACGCTGATCTCTACGATCGCCTCATGAAGGAGTTCCCGGACTGGCTGACGGCCGCTCGGGCGGCTGGTGTGCTTCGGTAGGTATCTGACCTGGCGCTGTTTCGTCGCATTCGAACCCGCCACACCGCCTCAGGACTCTGATCGCTGCCTGGCGGGCCAGGCTTCGGAATCCCAGCGGCCGAACCTACTGGCGTTCAGCGGTCCGTTCGTCGACAGTGGGGCTGCCGTGGTCACGGGTTGCGACGGAGGACGGGCTGATCCGTCGCAACCCGTGCCGGATCGAGGGGCGGGTAAGGAGTCCGCGGCGCCGCGGTCGACATCCATCGTGCCCGCTGCCCAGGTCGGCGCGCTTGCCGACGCTCTGGGGCAGCGTTGGCGGCTGATGGTCTACATCGCCGCCTACGGTCCGGCCCGCCACGTTAGGTGGGAAGGCCGCTCGGGCGGGAAGGCTGGTCCGCCGGGCTTGGCTGACCTCCCGGCGTGCCATCTCGGGCCGCGGTTCTGGTCGCAGGTCATGCCCTGCGCGCTGAATGAGCGGAATGCGCAGTTCGAGTCCCGGACCGGGGCAGATCCGGAATTCACCCGTGGTTCGTTCGCGGGCAGCGGTGGCCGGGGTGTCGTGGGCATGCGGGGCATGGAACGGGCCCGGACGCATCACGTCGTCCGGGCCCGCGGGGCAGTGGCAAAGGCCGGCTCAGAAGAGGCCCTTGTACCCCTGCCAACCGGTGGCGATCCTCGTAGGACCGCCGAAGGAGCCCTTGCCGTTGCCGCTGTTGCGCCAGACGGTGCCGGAGGTGTCGCGGGAGACGATGTCGACTCTGCCGTCGCCGGTGATGTCGCCGACGGCGACGATCACGTTGTACGACGCGCCCCAGTTGTTGAAGACCTTCACGCGGCTCTTGAACTTGCCGGTCGCGGTTCCGTCGTAGCGCCACAGCTCGTTCGACCTGTCCTGCGCCAGCAGGTCGGCGTAACCGTCGCCGTTGAGGTCGCCCGCGCCCAGGATCTTCTTGTATCCCGTCCACTTGGACGCGATCTTCACCCTGGCGGAGAGTGTGCCCGTGCTCGTCGCCTTGTAGAGGTAGACGTCGCCGGTCGACGGCCGGCGGGCGATCAGATCCGCCCGGCCGTCACCGCTGATGTCCCCGGGCGAGGTCAGCACGTCGTACTGGTTCCAGCCCGAGCCCAGCGAGGTGTACGCGGTGGAAGGCGTCGCCGCGGCCCCACACGCGGGCCGGTAGGCGCGCAACGCGCCGCTGCTGAACCGGACGAGCACGTCGTTGCACCGGTCACCGCTCAGGTCGCCGAAGGGCACCGCCTTCACCGTGGTCGGCCACCCGGAGCCCGTTCGCCTCCCGGTGAACGTTCCCTTCCCCGTCCCGTACTGGTACGCCAGCCCGCCCGAGCCGTTCAGCGTCATCAGCTCGCCGAAACCGTCCGATCCGACGAAGTCGCGACGGGCCGCGGCTGCTCCGGTGACCCTGACCGTGCCCGTCCTGGTCAGTGCCGCGCCCTGCCCGTCCGCGGGGGTGACGGTCAACTTCCAGTCATAGCCGCCGTTGGACACCAACCGGCCGGAGTCGTCCTTGCCGTTCCAGGCCGGGATCACCACACCGCGTGCCACACCGCCGGAGAGCGCGCGCACGGCCGTACCGGCTCTGTTGTTGATCACGAGCTTCCAGGAGGCCGCGGTCTTGTTCAGCCACCACTTCGGGCTCCACTGCGCGGCGCCGCCCTTGACGTCCACCGAGGCGGCGACGGTGGCGTCGCGCTGGGCGAGGGCGGAGACGGGGACATCGCTGGAGGTCAGCCGGATGGTGTTGTCGGAGCGGAGCTGGGCGATCACGCCCGTGTACGGGTCGACGTCCCAGGCGTTCCCCTCGAACTTCCCGGCGGTGTGCGACACCGGCGTCCCGCTGCGGACGTCGATCACCTTCAGCCGGCCGGCCTCGACCGTCGCGACGAAGCCGTCTCCGAGCTGCGCCTGTTCCCAGCCGGAGCCGGAGACGAGGGTCAGGTTCCGCTTGGTGACGGTGTCGTAGACACCCTGGCCCTCCGAGTTGAGCACGCAGTTCCACAGCAGCCACCGACCGACCGCCTGGAAGTCGTTCAGCAGGCAGCCGCGTCCGAACCCCACCGGCTCGCCCCGCTTCCCGGTCAGCAGGTCGACGGGGACCACGGTGTCGTTGCCGGACATCACCCACACGGTGGTGCCCCACATCGCCCGCACGGTCTCCGTCGTCGTGTACACCGTGCGCCCGGTGTCGAGGTCGACGATCCGGGTCTCCACCACGCCGTTGCTGTCGTGCGGCCTGGCCAGGGCGGCGAAGCGGCCGTTGGCGGCGATCGCGGTCTGGAAGCTGCGGGAGCTGTCGATCCGGGTGCCGGGCAGTGACTGCGCGGGCCCGAGGAGTTGGGGCTGCTGGACGGCGCTCGTGCCGTAGCCGGAGAAGACCGTCCGGCCGTCGCCGGTGTCGATCAGACGAGGACGACTGTACGAGTAGATCTCCGGCGCGATACGGCCGCGGGTGGTGCGTGCCCCCGCCGTGGGGGAGCCGGCCACTCCGGTCTCACGGGTGTGGAGATACGTCCAGTCACCCACGGGATCCTGCTCGACGGTGGTCAACCGTCCCTGGGTGAGGGTCAGCTGGGAGACCGTGTGGGCGGTCTGCCTGGGGTACGCGTCCGCGATCCGGCGCACGGTGACCCCGCCGCCGCCCCCGGCGGCCTCGATGAGGGAGACGCCCCAGCGGTCCGGGTCGGCGCCGCCCGCGACCAGCAGCCCGCCGTCCGGAGTCGCGACGGCCTGCCGTGACGTCCTGGCCAGCAGCGTCCGCGGCGCGGAGCCGTCGAGAGGGACGGCTTCCACCCGAGAGACCGCGCGGTCGAGGTCGTATTGGCCCAGGGCGGAGTCGTACCGGGACACGACGACGGTGTCCCCGACCAGGCCCAGTACCTGCGCGATATTGCCGACCGGAACGGTCCGCACGGCGGCGGCCGGGTTCTGGCGGGAGGCGACATGCAGGGTGCCGTCGTAGCACCACACCAGGTGGGTGGGGCTGAGCGCGACCATGGAGTGCCACGGCAGCACGGTGTACGGCAGGGCGGTGAAGCGCCCCTGCTCGACATCGAGCCATCCGGTGACTTCGTCGTCGCCCTTCCGGTACCGCACGACCTGTCCGCGCGCGTCGCCCAACCCTGTGGCGGGCCACAGGTGGACGCCGGAAGGAACGCCTTCCACCGTGCGGTCGGTGACGGAACCGTCGGTCCGGACGTCCAGCAGATGCCACACGGAGTTGGTACCCGGGGCTCCCGCCGTTGTGACGACCGTCGACCCGAGGGTGCTGTAGTACGAGTGTCCGTCGGGGAGCGCGACGGTGCTGACTTGGCCGGACGTCATGTTCCGCAGCGTCACGGTCCGGGTGGAGCTGTTGTAGCGGGCGACGACGTCCGAGCCCGCGCCGGCACTGGTGACGCCGTACGCGTCCGTGCCCGAGGCATCGACGACCGTGTCGACACCGTCGTACGTCGTCCACAACTGGCCCCGCCCCTCCTCGTACCGGAGGAACCCCGAGGATCCCGCGCTCAGCAGGCCCGTTCGGGGAACCATGGCCGTGCTGGCGGGCACGACCACCTCTCCGGTGACCGTCCCCCCATGCGCGCTGCCGGCCGAGAGCGGGCCGAGCCCGACGGCGAGCGTGAAGGAAACGGCGGCGGCGGTGGCGCCTCGTACGAGCGCACGTCTGCCCATGCGGGACCTCTCCAGGGACGGTGGTCGAAGGCTTGGAGAGACCTGTGCGTACGCCGTTGAGCCGCAGGCCATGGACGCGCGGCAGACAGGACGTTCAGACACCCCCCCCAGGCGAGTGGCGGGACTATAGCATTTACGTGTGCATGACCCATGGGTCGGGGAGGCGGCAGGCGGCGGTGCGGGGCCGAAGGC
The DNA here is from genome assembly GCF_023701525.1 of Streptomyces albipurpureus. Lineage (GTDB taxonomy): Bacteria > Actinomycetota > Actinomycetes > Streptomycetales > Streptomycetaceae > Streptomyces > Streptomyces albipurpureus. The sequence goes on along the minus strand of NZ_JAMQAW010000041.1, from coordinate 19,732 downwards.
CCGGCCTGCGCCCTGGCGGCGAAAAGCCTGGCGTGCGGGGCCGACGGAACCGGGTAACGTCTTTGTCATGCTCCTCCAGACGCCGATTTACGAGTGAGTGCGCGATGGGCCCCTGCTGACGCCCTTCGACGTCGCCGCGCCCGTCCCCACCGATAGACCCGTAGATCACTTCACACCATTACCGGGAGGACCCGTGACCGTGAGCAAGAACATCAACAACCCCGTGGGCATGGGCGGCGGGCAGCGCAAGAAGCTGTCCCGCGCCGAACGGCAGAACAACGGCCCGCACCGCAACCTCGACCGCCAGGGTGCCGCGGACCAGAAGGCGGAGCTGGTGCGCAAGATGCGCGAGAAGGCAGGCGCAGCTGAGGACACCGGGCAGACGGGCGACGACACCGACCAGAGCTGACGCCGCGGGGCCGGGCTGTTCAGAATGCCCGAGACCTGCTTGCCGTCGCGGAACTGCGCAAGTGGTGAGGAACTCCGGGAGAGGCTGGGCGCTGATCGAGGTTGGCTGCTGCCAGCCGCCCGTTGAGCATCATCATGTCCTGCACCTCGTCGGGGCGTCCTCCGGGTGCGTAGTGGTGCGAGGTCCCGAAATTGGTCTAGACAACAACAAAGCCCCGGGCTGCTGACCTGGGGCTTCTGTATGGAGCGGGTGACGAGAGTCGAACTCGCGCTCTGAGCTTGGGAATCAAGGATCGTCTTTGCAAGGGGATGGCCCTGACCTGCGCGAACGGTACGGGAAGCGGTGCATGTCGATCAGTTGCTGTGGCCGCAGCCGACCGGTGTTTCCTCCCTGATCTGGTGCGTATCTGGTGCGGCCTGCTGAGGGAACCGCGTGGCGAGCCGTCTATGCCCGCCTGTTCCGAAGCCACTCGAACCAGCTCACGAGAGCGGCGTTGGGCTGACGTTGCCCGACTTGTGATGCGGGGTGCGTGCCTTCGGTAGCCCGTGTGATCACTGCTTTGTAAGCCTGGCAGGGGCGGCGGAGTCGTCTTCCTGGCTCATCAAGCGTGCAGGGCAATACAGGATCGCGCGCTTCCCGGGCTCTGGGTGACCGCGACTGACCGGTCGATCTGGCAAGGGCAAGCTTCCGATCCGTAGCTCTGGCCGGATCGGTCAGAACAGTCGTACCACCTACTGCGAGCTCCCAGGGAAACGGTAGGAACGAGGGTGCTGGGGTCGCTGTACAGCCGACCTCTTCGTCCCGAAGCAACTTGAGTGGGGGCTCTGCCTTGGGTCGGGTACCTATGAGCTGGTGCGATGGTCCACAGACGTGCCCGGTTGTCCGCCGAAGTGCGTGCGCGTTGTCACGCAGTTAGACACTCAGTGTGTCTTCTCTTCCGAGAGCATTGCTTTGTAGCCGCTGAGGAGCTGACAGTGTCAGCGTGGCCTCGCACTGCTGCGGGCAGACACGAGTGCTGGCGTACGCCCCCGTCCGGCGTCGTCGATGTCAGCCGTGGATACTCAGAGATTTGCTGTCAAGGGGAAAGATCATCTGTGCTGGATGCGGCATCCAGAGCCTGCCTGCAGGCAGGGAGGAGTTGCTCTACAGCCGACGAGAGCTGACGACTGAGCACCTCAGGGTCGGTGAAAAAGCCGAGTGCTTCGTTGAGCAGCGCGACCCATTCATAAGTTCCTATAACGTCTGACAATTGACCGTACAGCTCCCTTGCGCGTTCGACCCCCTCTGCCACCTCCTCATGCGGTGGATCCACTGCCCCCGTGCGGGCGTTGTAACCCGTTTCGTCTACCGCCACCGCCAATCCCATCAACGCGACGTCCAGCTCGCCGGCTTGGGGATTGGACAAGCTGAGGTAATGAAGGGTGCTGGCCGCCCGGTGGGACTCAGCCTTCCGAGCTAGCGCCTCAGTGAGTTCGCAGAGGAGCGAAAACACGCTTGCGGCGTTTTCGGCGACAGTGGTGGGCCCTTCGAGTTTCACCACCCAAAGGGCTGTGCTCAAATCATTTTTCGCCTGTGTAAGTTCAGCCTCGGCGACACTGAGCACTTGAGTCGTCTCTATTCGATTCCGTGGTAGCGCCTCGGCGGTCTGCACACACCGTGTCATCGCCAAAAGGAACCCTGTGTACGCGTCACGCCGGATGCCACGTCGCCACTGCAGATGAGCCGTGTCAGCTTCGATACGGACGGCATCCAGGGCAGCTCTGTAAGTCGACTCCGCCTGAGCAACGCCAGCACGGCCAGTCTCCTCAGCTCCTCGCAGTGCGCCGCGCAATTGCCAACGGCCCACCACGACAGCAGCTGAGACGCCAAGCGCTGCCACAGTTGCTGCTGAGAAGGCGCCGATCCCCGCCAGGTCCATGCCGCGAGGATGCCCTATCTGGCACTGCTGCTTCTAGTTTAGTGCCGCGACCCCATCGTGCTAGCCACTTGCGACGCCTCGTGCGGCTAGACAATACGAACGCCCCCGGGTCTCTGGCTTGGGGGGGTCCTTTGGAGCGGGTGACGAGAATCGAACTCGCGCTCTGAGCTGGGGAATCATGAGCCTCCAGGCATCGGTGGTGGCGCTGAACGGCTCCGACAGTCCCTTGTGGCCCCTGCTGCAGGACACCGAGGTTGACCGGGGCTCACCGTTCGTTCTGGCAGGCATCTGGCACGCCGACAACCGTTGTGCGTTCCATTGGGTCCCTGACGTGGCCCCACCAATCGGGCGCCAAAGTAGGAGCGCTGGCAGTTAGTGTCTGCTTGCTCAGAGCCTCACCATCGAAATGGATCACCACGCCAATCCAACGGGTTAGTTCGCCCAGTGGGTGATAAATCGACCTTGCTCGTGATCTCCCCCGTGACGATAGATTCATATGCGTACCTGACGCGGTGTAATCTTCGGACTGGCGCAATAGGTCGGTAACGGGCTGGATTCACCATCAGGGGGATGGGTGGGGGAAGAGCTGCAGCCTCACAAGCACAAGGAGAAACCCGTGCGTGAGGCCCTGGAAAAGATCATGGTTTCAGGGGGGTGGATGCTGCACGCAGGTGGACACTGGGGTCTCTTGACGTGCACGGCTGGGTGTCACCGCATCTCTGTGAACGGCACGCCTCGGGTGGCTGAGCGGCATGCTCGCGACCTCGTGCGTGAGGCCAGGACCTGCCCGCTGCCGGACGGTGACCCACGCAGCGTGAAGCGTCCGTCAGAGTGACAAGTGCTTGACGAGGCCCCCAGCGGGTACCGTACTGTTGACGAGTGTCAACAGGTTGCATCGCTGAGCTGGCTGGGGGGCGACGATGAAGACCTATGTCCTGAAGTTTGAAGCACCACTGCCGAGCGATATGTCGGCCAGTGAATCTACCTTCTACGACCACTTTGACGGCTTGCTGGCTGAATCCTTTGGACGGCTACTTCTGACCGTTTATATGGAAGGTCATCCAAATGGTGCCATGGCTGCGAAGTGTGCAGCGTTTGAGATCGAAAAGCATCTGAACGTTATGGTGACGCGTATTGACCGTGATTTGGTCGATGCGGCGGAGATCGCCCGCCGAATAGATCGCAGCCGGGAGAGCGTCCGTCAACTAGTTCAGGGTGAGCGTCGAAAGGGCCAGCCATTCCCCACGCCCATTGGTTCCCCCAATGGTAAAAAGATCTGGGAATGGGCTGCCGTGAATGAGTGGCTGCGTCACAACGTTCCTGAGGTCGCGGACCTTGAGTTCGGTCTATCGCGCGACGAGATGGTGATCGTCGATAACTGGTTGTTGCGTTGGGGGAATCTATCGCGCGAGCAGCACGTCGGTCTGGAATTCTATGAGATCACCGCTCCGGTTGGCCTGCAGTCAGAACTTCACGCCCGTTCTGGTCGAGTGACGAAAGCATGGGTCAACTCCTGGAACCGTGGGTCTCAAGTTGTGAGAAGCGGGCCGCTGTCTACTACTCAAAGTCACTAGGGATGTGTCAGTGGCCTTCAAGATCAAGAAGTCTGCTGAGCTAAACCAGCAGGCCCGGCCCGTCGTCGCTCATGCTCAACTCATTGATGTGCGGGCCTTCCTTCTGCATGCGGAGGTCCTAGACATTGAGGCATCGGGCGAGCTCCAGCAGATTAAGTCGCTGGAGACCACAATGGGCATAGGTAGGGAAAAGGGCAACCTTACCTACCACTTTGAGCATGAGATCGTACTAAAAGGCGACCAAGGGAAAGATGCGGTAAAGCTGCAATTGCACTTGGGTGCTCTTTTCGAATTCCCCGCTGAGGATGAGCCGGGCGGAGATGTGACAGAAAGTAGCCTTGTCGCATTTGGGCAGATCTCGGCGCAGCTCGCGGTCCACCCGTACCTGCGGGTCGCTGTATCTGATCTTACTGCTCGTTTGGGATGCCCTCCCGTCACCCTTGCTCTGTTGAAGTGCTAGCTACCTGAGGGTGTCAGAGCCTCATCGGGTCACGAATGCCAAGGTCGGCGGAGCGGGTTGCTGTTTGTCGGGGAGTGGGGCAAGCCGTTTCGGCGGTCCACTTTCGGGCGCAAGTGGCGTAGGGCTCGTACGGCGGTCGGCCTTCCGGACGGCTTCCGCTTTTACGATCTTCGTCACACCGGGCACACCCTCGCGACCCGTTCCGGGGCCACGCTCAAGGACACGATGGTGCGGGCCGGGCAGTCCACCGAGTGGGCGGCATTGATCTATCGGCACTCGGACCATGAGCGACAGACGGAGGTGGCTGCCGGGCTCGATCAGCTGGTCGAGAGGCAACGACAGATCGCGGATGGCCAAGCATCTGGCACAGATCTGGCACGCGACACCTGATGTGGTCTAAACAACAAGAAAGGCCCCGGTCTCTGACCTGGGCCTTCTTCGTGGAGCGGGTGACAAGAATCGAACTCGCGCTCTGAGCTTGGGCATCACTGATCGTTTAGAAGCCGTTGTCGTATCGAGCATGGTGGGCGTGAGTTCGAGTGTGGTTGCCCGGCGGGGTGGTTTTCCGGTGGTCCAGGCTTGAAGGCAGGGCCTCCCGAACAGCTCGTGGGTGTCGAATCCATCCGAGCGTCAGGAGGCCCTGGTGCCGCAGTCTTCCGTGCTGCCTGTCCCGTCGTCCAACTCGCTTTCCCGGTCGTGTGACTGCCTCGCCCACGTGTACGGGAATGCGGGGGATCGCCCGGGCCGGGAGCCCCGGTATCCGTCGGACATGACGGATGCGGAATGGGCCGGGGTCCGTGCCGCGCTGCCGGTGCCGGGCTGGCTGGAGGGCCGGGGCGGACAGCCGGAGGGCTACTGCCACCGCCAGATGGTCGACGCGGTCCGCTATCTGGTCGCGGGTGGCATCACGTGGCGGTCGATGCCCGCGGACTTCCCCGCGTGGGACCGTGTCTACGCGTTCTTCCGACGCTGGCGCGACAAAGGCTGGACAGCCGAGTTCCACGACCGGCTGCGCGACCGGATCCGTGAAGCGGCCGGCCGTGACCCGGAGCCGACGGCGGGCATCATCGACGCCCAGTCGGTGAAGGGCGCCGCATCAGTACCGGCCGCGACCAGGGGTTTCGACGGCGGCAAGAAGGTCAACGGCCGCAAGCGCCACATCGTGGTGGACACCCTCGGTCTGCTTCTGGCCGTGATGGTCACGGCGGCGTCCGTCACCGACCGCGACGCGGGACAGACACTGCTGGCCCGGCTGCGCGAACGGCACTGGCGCATCACGCTGGTCTGGGCGGACGGCGGCTACACCGGCCGGCTCGGCGATTTCGCCCGCAGCGTGCTGCGGATCGCGCTGACAGTGATCAAACGCAGCGACGACACGACGGGCTTCGTCGTCCTGCCGAAAAGATGGCTGGTGGAGCGCACGTTGTGCGCCACGAGGCGCTCTGTTTGTATCCCCGGATCAGCCGGGAGGAACTCGGAAGGAGGTTCCTGGGCCGGATGACTTACCTGGATCCGAAAGGTGAAGGGGACAACAGCATGTCAGAAAATCAGCAACCGGGCCCAGTTGTCAGGGACGGTGTGCTGGGCGGCCCGCGCGATATGGCGAAGACTAGATTGTTTGAATCCCAATCTCCAGAAGATGCAAGTTCCCATCCGCCGGAAAGACGACTGAAACCGGCGCCGCGCTCTGCCTTGGATTCGAAGGTTGTCCGGGGCACTTCCGGAGCACGGAGCGATGTCCAGCGAGGACATTCAAGGGGATGAGTGGGACGCCTAAGTCGCGCTAGAACGTACAGACAGAGACGAACGTGGGATCGCCTAAGGGACGCGAGTCCTATGGCGACGGAGGCCCCGTAGTAGTCGCCGGAGTCACGACCGGCCAGGGAGGACGGGAAAGCCGTCCACATCGGGCGAAGTTGCGCCGTCTAACTCGGCGTTGGATCACTCTTTCAGAGAGTAGGGGTTCGGAAGGTGAAGCCTCTGGACCACCCGTCTTACCTGGACGCGAAAGCGCGAGGGGACAACAGCATGGCGGGAAAGCGTGAAGCGCTGCGAAGGCGTTTAAGGTGCTGTCGCGCAAGGTCCGTGTGATATGGCGAAGACCAGACTGTTTGAAACCCAGTTCCCAGCGATGGAAATGTGCATCCTCCGACATACAACGCCCGGAGCGGAGCCACCAGCATCAGGCGAATCCCCTTTGCTTCGCCCCAATCTTCCGGCTGGTGGGCGGTGGTCAACGAGCTCACTCAAGGGAACGGACGGGTCGCCTACGTCACGCTCGATACGTCCAATGCAAGAGGAATTCGGGATTGCCTAAGGGGCGAGAGCCCTACGGTGACGGAGTGTCAATAGTAGTCGTGGGAGTAACGCCCCACCAAGGAGAGCGGGAAAGCCGCTTACAGGGCCAAGTGGCACAGGTTCCACGATATCCAGAGAGGCAAGGTACGCGTAATGCAGAGAGCCGAAGCCCTGATGGAGATCATCCATGAACGTGGCAAGAGAGGATTGCCACTGGAGAGATTGTACCGGCACCTGTTCAACCCGGAGTTGTACTTGCGTGCCTACGGGAAGATCTACCGCAATGACGGTTCTATGACGCCCGGCTCCACCACGGAGACCGTGGACGGCATGAGCCTGAAGAAGATTCAGGTGATCATCGATGCGCTGCGGCATGAGCGCTATCGGTGGACCCCGGTCCGGCGTGTGTATATCGAGAAGAAAGGATCACCAGGGAAACGCCGCCCTCTGGGGTTGCCCTCATGGTCGGACAAGCTGTTGCAAGAAGTAATACGCTCGCTACTGGAAGCCTATTACGAGCCGCAGTTCTCCAACCGCTCTCACGGCTTCAGGCCGGGGAAGGGCCGCCATACCGCCCTTACGGAAGTATCTGAATCGTGGCGCAGTATGACATGGTTCATCGAGGGAGATATTTCCCAGTGTTTCGACCGGCTGGATCACGGAGTGCTTCACTCCACCCTGGCCGAGAATATTCACGACAACCGCTTCTTGCGGTTGATCGAGGGACTACTTCAGGCTGGATACCTGGAGGAATGGCGCTACCACGAAACGCTAAGTGGAGCGCCACAAGGGGGAGTTTTGAGCCCTCTGCTCTCCAATATCTACCTGGACCGACTGGACAAATACGTCGAGACAACGCTCTTGCCCGTCTTTAACCAGGGAGCCCGACGCAAGCCTTATCTTCCGTACATGCGGATACATAAGGCCAGTTGGAAGCTGGAGAAGAAGGGGCAACGGGAGGAAGCAAAGCAACTGCGTCGTCAGCTGCAAAAGCTCCCCTCTCATGACCCCAATGATCCAGGCTTCCGGCGGCTGCATTACGTCCGTTACGCGGACGATTGGCTGTTGGGATTCTCCGGAACGCGGCGGGAAGCCGAGTACATCAAGGAAATGGTCGGAAAGTTTCTGCGGAATCGTTTGAAGCTGGAACTATCCGAAAAGAAAACCTTGATCACCCATGGGCGGTCACAAGCCGCTCGCTTCCTCGGCTACGAAATCGTAGTCCACCACAACGATGCCAAGCACGATCGGAACGGTCATCGCTCCATCAATGGGCAGATCGGGCTGAAGGTGCCTATGGATGTCGTGCGCGACAAGCGTAAGACCTACATGCGACGCGGTAAACCGGCAGCCATGCTGACACGCGCTCATGATTCGGATTTCCGTATCGTGACGCGGTATCAGGCGGAGTTCCGAGGCATTGCGGAGTACTACCAGCTGGCCTACAACCGGCACCGCCTCGGCCTGCTGAGGTGGGTCATGGAACGGTCGATGACCAAGACGTTGGGCCACAAGAACAAGGTCAGCGTCAACAAGGTCTGGAACCGCTACCGCGCCACCTGGCAGACGCCAGCAGGTCCTCGCAGAGGTCTGCAAGTCACGGTCGGGCGAGGCAACGGAAAGAGGCCACTGGTTGCCCGATGGGGCGGGATTTCGCTTGCCCGCAGGACCACGAGGGTAATTCTCAAAGACAATCTCCCGGAGATCTGGAGGAAGCGCCCGGCGGAACTCATCGACCGGCTCATGTCCGGCCGCTGCGAACTCTGCCAGTCGCGGACTGATGTCGAAGTGCACCACGTTCGGCGTCTGAAAGACCTCCTCTCCAAAACGCAGGCTGAACAGCCTGATTGGGCCCAGCAGATGGCATCTCGCCATCGCAAGACCCTGATCGTCTGCCGCGACTGCCACGACGGAATCCACAACGGATCCTCAACGGGGCAGGCTTCATCGAATGTGGTACTGGAGAGCCGGGTGCGGTGATAAGTCGCATGCCCGGTTCGGTGGGGGGCCGTCGGAAAAGGGTCCGCATCTGCGGATACCTCGCCGGCGGCCTACCCTGCGGGGCCAGGTGATTCGGACACCACAGGGTCGGGAGGTATGCGAAATGCAGAGCGCCAAAACGGTGCTGGGTGTCCTGCGTGAACGCGGCAGGCGTGGCCTGCCGTGCGAGGAACTGTATCGGCAACTGTTCAACCCGCAGTTGTATCTGCTGGCCTACGGGCGGATCTACGCCAACCATGGCGCGATGACGCCCGGGGTCACATCGGAAACCGTGGACGGCATGTCGCAGCGGAAGATCGGCCGGATCATCGAGGCAATGCGCCACGAGCGCTACCGCTTCCGTCCGGTCCGGCGTGTCCACATCCCGAAGAAGAACGGGAAGACGCGTCCGCTGGGGCTGCCGACCTGGTCGGACAAGCTCGTCGGTGAAGTGATCCGCCTACTGTTGGAGGCGTACTACGAGCCGACATTCTCCGACCGCTCCCATGGATTTCGTCCCCGCCGTGGCTGCCACACCGCTTTGCGAGAGGTAGACCACACCTGGACCGGGACGTCCTGGTTCATCGAAGGGGACATTGCCGACTGCTTCGGCAGCCTGGACCACCAGGTCCTGCTCTCGATCCTCGGCGAGAAGATCCATGACCAGCGGTTTCTGCGGCTGGTGCGCAACATGCTCAAGGCCGGATACCTGGAGGACTGGAAGTGGGGTGCCACGCTCTCCGGAGCACCTCAAGGCGGAGTGGCCTCCCCTGTTCTGTCCAACATCTATCTGCACAAACTGGATGAGTTCGTCGAGACAGTCCTTGTTCCGGAGTACACCCGAGGGAAGCGCCGGGCCAGAAACCCGGCATATCTGGAGTTGCAGAATCTGCTGGCGAAAGCACGCCGGCGCGGCGACCGGGTTCAGGCCCGTGCACTGCGTCAGCGGATGGTCAGCCTGCCGAGTGCGGATCCGAACGATCCGGAATATCGCAGATTGCGCTACATACGCTACGCGGACGATCATCTCCTTGGCTTCACCGGACCGAAAGCCGAGGCCGAACAGATCAAGCAACGCCTGGCCCAGTTCCTGCGTGACGAACTCAAGCTAGAACTGTCCCAGGAAAAGACGCTGATCACTCATGCCCGTACCGGGGCAGCGAGGTTCCTCGGCTACGAGGTCACGACCCAGCACAATGACACGAAGAAGACCGGCCGTTACCGTCGGGTCAACGGCCAGATCGCTCTCCGTGTCCCACGGGACGTGATCAAAACCAAATGTGCCCCCTATCTTGCCCGCGGGGAACCCGCGAAGAGGACGGCCCTGATCAACAGCACCGATCATGCGATCGTGGCGACCTTCGGAACCGTCTACCGGGGCATTGTCCAGTACTACCTGCTTGCCGGAGACGTCTTCCGGCTGCACCGGCTGCAATGGGTCATGGAAACCTCCATGCTCAAGACTCTCGCAGCCAAGCACCGCTCATCAGTGTCGAAGATGGCCACAAAGCACAAAGCCAGGATCGACACGCCCAACGGGCCCCGAGTTTGCTTCGAGGCCCACATCGAGCGGAAGAACAGGAAACCACTGGTCGCACGGTTCGGTGGAATTCCCCTCCAACGGCAGCGAGCGGCGGAACTCGCCGATCGCGAGCCGGTCCGGGTGGACTATCCGCAGAAGGAACTCATCGCGAGACTTCTGGCGGACACCTGCGAAATCTGCGGAAGCAAAGGCAACGTGCAAGTGCACCATGTCCGAGCTCTCGCCGACCTCGCGCATGCCGGATGGCGGCCTTCCGATTGGGCGCGCGTCATGCTCCAACGACGTCGTAAAACGGTTGTGGCCTGCGATGTGTGCCACGACCGCATCCACTCAGAACAGCCAGCCAGAACATTCACGCCGTAGTCACTGGAGAGCCGGATGACTGGGAAACCGTCATGTCCGGTTCGGCGGGAGGCCGCGCGGAACAGGATCTGTCACGACAGACACCTCACTGCGCGGCCGACCCAACCGCATGGCTGATGCGCTCACGGCGACTGGCCCGCGACTACGAAGCCCGCACCGACAGCGCCGAGGCGATGATCCTGTGGTCGATGAGCATGGTCATGAGCCGTCGCCTCGCCCGGCGACGGCACTGAACATCCCCGGTCGTTCCTCCGCCAGCCATCCCCGCGCGGCCAGCCGCTTGGCCTTCGACCGCACACCCTCCACCTTCGCGGGCACCGGCTCCAGCCCGACCGCCACAGCGAGCTGCCGACAGTCCATCGCCCCGGCACACGGCCCATTCCCGCTGGCAAGAGCGGCCATGAGCCGCTGATAGTCCGGCGCCAAGACCGTCGGATCGAGCCCTTCACGCCACACCGGAACCACCGAACCCGACACCGCACCCACAACCCTCACCGGCCGCTCGCCGACCACCACGACCGCAGGCGCCGCCCTGCCCCCGCCAGATCCCGACAGAACCTCGGCCACCGTCTCCCGGGCGACCACGAACCGCTCCCACCCACGGCCTCCGCCTCCCGCAACTCGGCCTGAAGAACTTCCACCCGCTGACGAGCGGCCCGCTCGTGCTCCTCCAACAACCCCATCACCGACGGCATCCGGCACCCCACCCAAGAGACGACACGACATCTCGTCCCTGCCACCGACAGACCGGCCCCACGCCTGACCAGCAAAAACCACCCACCACTCTCGGAAAGACAACGGCTTCTAAGCGGCGGGTGCCGCCTGAACTGGGCATTCACGGATGTCGAGCTGGGTTTCCCGAGCTGGTGAAGCCGCCGTTGACCGTGGTTCACCGCCTCTTCTGGTGCGCATCTGGTGCGGTGGGCTGACCAGGTTGCTGATACTTGGCGGCCATGACGTATTACGCGGATCAAACTCCGTACACGTACGACCGCCAGTGGGATCCGGAAACATCCGACCTCTGGCGCGGGCGTTGGCCTTGATGTTGTTCATCGGTCGTGGAGCACGGCCGGCCGATGGACGGGGACGACAGTGAGCAGTTCTTCAAGTCCCCTGAAGTCGTCGGGGTTTGTGGTGAAGAGAGGCAGGTCTTCGGCGATCGCGATTGCCGCGATCATCAAGTCGGCTACTCGACGCCGGGGCTTGCGGCCGGCTCCGATGACGGCCGCGCACACTCTGCCATAGATACGGGCGGCTTCGGCGTCGAACGGGATGGGGTCGAATTCGTTCTCGGCACGTTGGAGGACGTCCATTCGGCGTGCGCGTTCGGCGTGCTCGTCGTAGTCGTCCTGCTCTTCGTTCCGGCGCACTTCGTGGGGACCCGCGGAGAGTTCTGCCAGGGTGATGGCGCTGATCGCCACTTCGGCGGGCAGTTCTTCGGGGTCCACCCACTTGCGCAAGATCATGATGTTGGTGTCGAGCAGTCCCTGCTGGTGCTCAGCGGGCATAGGGATCGTCCGTCTCCTGCTCGGCGGTGGCACTCTGATCGGTCCGGAAAGCATCGAGGGAGATGCCGGGCGCTGTGCGGGACATTGCCGCGAACTCGCCGCGGGGGACGAACCGCCGGCGTCGCCGGAGGGGGATCAGCTCACCGATCTGGTGGCCATCCCGGGTGACGGTGAAGGACTGTCCGCCCTGAACGGCGTCCATGATCTCTTTCGACCGACTGCGCAGATCGCGCTGGGTGATCTCGTGCTGAGCTGCCATGGCTTACACGATAGCCCCATGTGCTACCTAGTGCTACATCATGGCACGTAGGGGAGAGAGGGAGGGTGCGAGTGGCTGCGGTGGCGCTGTGCTGCGACGGCCATGCACCGCGCTGGGGGTTTCAAGCAACGACAAGATCCCGGGAGCGGGGGCTGAAGCTTCCCGGGGAGTGAGTGACGAGAATCGAACGGATGAGATGCGGACTGCTTGGGGCGTCGACGGTCGTCGGCCGGCTGGACCAGCTGCTGCAGACTGCCTGCCAGAAGGGCCGCGATCGGCCATTTGACACGGACGGGCACGGGACGGGCACGCGACGCCTGATGTGGTCTAGACAACAAGAAAGGCCCCGGTCTCTGACCTGGGCCTTCTTCGTGGAGCGGGTGACGAGAATCGAACTCGCGCTCTGAGCTTGGGAATCTGCGCTTCTCAATCCTTACTTGCTGCTCTGACCTGCACCGATGGACCTATGGCGGCAACACCGGCAGCCTGTGGGCGGCCCCGTGATTGACCGTGGCTGTCTGCCCTAGGTGGTGCGTAGGTGGTGCGCTTGCTCCAATACACGCTTTCCAACTCTGCATGGCCTAGTTCACCCTGTGCGTGGCCGTTCAAGTCCTAGGCCGCACAAGGGCGAGTGGGCAAGCCGAACGGCTGCGAACGAGACTGCTGATGCGACTGTGGATCGGAGCAAACGGTCTTACGCGCAGGCTGACATTGCGAGAACGGGGGCTCCACGCAGTGGAGCCCCCGCCAGTGCAGCTACAGGCTGTTCTTACTCACCGCCCAGCTCACCAGACGCCACAGAGCCTGGCCGACAAACGTGGCCATGGCGCGAAGCCCCAACTCCTTGGACAGTTCAGCCTTCTGCTTCGACACTGTTTCTCCCATAAGTGTCGGGGTTACCCCCGGTCGCTTCCCTCACGTCGTATGACGTGAGGGGGGATGGGAAACGTCGAAGCCGGACCACCCCCGCCCGCGCGGGGACATCGGCACCTGAGCCGCTTCGCACAGCCTACTCAGCTTGTGTGGGGTTTAGGGCAGGGTTGGGCAAGGGCCTTGGTCGGAGGAGGTGATCGACGCGGGCTAGTAGTCCCAGTAAGGAAACGGCTTTCAAGACCGCCCAGGTCCTTAAATGTCTGAGCCTCTGACCTGCGGATTCACCAGATGCAGGTCTCTGGACGCTTCGATGGCCCACACATGGCCTAAAGCCTGGACCGGACAGTCCGAAGGTTCGGTTAGCCGAAGGCTACATCCGCTTTAGGAGTTCGATCACTTGCGGAATCATCCATAAATGCCTGTGCAGGCACGGGTCGCGAGAGGTCGTTCAAAGCTGTCCATGTGTACCGCCGTTGTTGTCAAGCGTAGATGCCAACTATCCAAGGGAAGGGCAGGGGGTTGGGCCCCGGTGGTCTGTCCGGCACACCAGCACAGTTTCACGGGGCGTGGATGGTATAAATCCCTGCGGTGGGTCGCAGGGATGTGTTACAAATCGGCGACTGCCCGACAAAACAGAAAGTAGCAAGATGGCTGGCGGATCGGTATTCGTAGAGGATGATGACCTCTATCGCGCAATAGGTCGCGTAGCCTCGGAGAGTGCACGTATGGATGAACTGTTGCGTGAGCTTATCACTGACATATCTGGCGCCAATGAGGTCATTTGGATTCTTCTTCAGGGACAGAGCAGTGAGTGGCTTTCTGAGACTTGCAAATCCATCTTGCATGAGAGAGATCCGTACTGCCGACGCTGGCCAGAGAGCCACCATGCCAACGTTCTGGAGTTGTTGAATAAACTCTCACGACATCGTGTCATCAGAAACGCAGTGATACATGGTGTCTGGTATCCGTATGACCCCTTCACAGAGGACGACCTACTCCCTCGACCCTGGGGTGCTAGGGATGACGGATCGCCTGTTTACTACTGCACGCGCAGCAGATATCGAAAAATTGACGAAGCGCGGGAATTGTCGGTAGGTGACGTGGCCGTCCTCGCTGACGAAATAGCGGATGTTCAGAGCAGGCTGATTTTCGAGTTCAAGGCGATGAAGAAACATTCGAACCCAAACGCGGGGGAAGCATTCAAGCGTTGGAGTTCTTGAACCCGCAAAGAAAGTTTGAATCACCTGTGGCCCCTTCCCGTGACGAATGGCCAGCGGGGAGGAGCCAGAAGTGAGACTGCGGGCAAGAAGTGGTCAGTCAGGGGCATCCGTAGGCATAAGGCGACTTGTGAAGCCATCTCGGCGCAGCCGCTCGTACGCCTCCAGGATGTCACCAGGCACTTCCTGTTTGATCATGAATCCTTTTTGTGGATAGATCATGAGCCGCTGGAGTGCACCGACGAGCATGTCAATTACGAGTTGGGCATCACCGAGGCTGTCGACGTACTCGGTAAACTCCATCGACGCTGAGAGGCACACAAACTCGACACTGGGCCAGAGCTTGCAAGCGGTCGCGTATGCCCGGCGTTGCTCGTAGGGCTTGGATATGAGAAGGACTGACGAGATGTCGATGCCAGTACTCTCCAGGAGCTCCCGCGAGTACGTGATGTTCTGCCCGGTGTTCGTGGCGTGCGGTTCGATGAGTATCGCGCTGTTCGGCACCCCGAGTTTGAGTGCGTGTTCCCGGTAGGCTGTGGCCTCGCCGTCGGGGAAGCGGTCCCGAGTCGTCGGGCTGTTGGCCCCGGTGAACACGATGAGAGTGGCCAAGCCTGCTTCGTACGCCTTGCTTGCTGCTGTGGCGACGCTCAGATCATGACTGCCGAGGCCAATAGCGACCGAACAGGGCTTCGGTGTGTGGTGCATCTGGTGGTAGTCCCAGATGAGTTGCGCGTCCTCCCAAGCCTGCGCTGAGATCACTGGTTTGGCCCGTCTCCCGCGATGCGTAGCGCTTCGGTGGCCTCGTTCTCTGGGAGCTGCTGGGACCATGACGTAAACGCCCTCCGCGCCTCTGCTGGGTCTACCACGCCGAGTGCCCCCGCGAGTTGCTCCCATGTCGCTCCGTGCCGCAAACCCTCGCGGATCAGATTCTGCTCCTGGTCGTCGAGGACGCGGCGGATTGCAGCGCCGAGGGCAAGGGCGGCGATTACATCCCTCGCACGGTCACCGTTTACGCCCTTGCTGGTGATACCTGTCGTATGGCGCTCTCGCCGGTCCGCCAATAGGCGCAGGTCGGTGGTGGGAACGTCGCCAGGGCCCGTGATGACCGCTGTGTCGATCGGCTGCGGCTTTCCTTCACTCGGCACTGGGGCCTCCTTCCTCGGTCTTCTGGTCGCCTGCGGAGTCGGGAACCTTGAAGTCATAGGACCACGCGAAACGGGACGCTGCGTGAATGCCCATGGCGAACTCCACGATCGTTCCGTCAGCCGTATACGTGGTGCGGTGAAGTTCCACGACCCATTCCCCCGGGGCAAGCTGAAGCAGGTCGGCTTCATCGGGAGCGGGGACGCGAGCGAAGAGCTCTTCCCGCATGTGGTCGATCTCGTATCCGGCGTCGTAGAGGACCTTGAAGCCGCCCCCGCGGCCGGCAGGCCCGGGGGCCGGATCAACGATTCGGGTGCCCTCGACGTGCCGCGGCAGGTAGTAGCTGGTGAGCGTGTGGGTCGGCTGCCGGCCTTCCTTCACGAGACGGGCCCGCGCATAGACCTCGCTGCCTTCCGGCACTCCGTACGCCTCCGCGACGCGCGAGGGAGCCACGACACGCTTCACTGTCTGCGTCTGGTCATTCCGGCTGTACGCCCGTCCGGACGCCACCCGGTCCGCTACGAAAGCGACTTCGTCACCGTCGCGCCACTTGGCCTTGTCGTACCGGGCGATACCCAGCCGCTTGAGTGGGGCGTGCTCCCGGACCACGGTCCCGTGCCCACGTGACGACACCACAAGCCCCTCAGCTTCGAGGGCCTGGTACGCCCTGTGGACTGTGGTCTTCGACCCCTCCCCCGCGTCCACCAGCTCCCGGATGTGGGGCAGCTGCCTGCCCGGCTCCCACTCGCCGCTCTTGATCCGCTCGGCCAATCGGTCCGCCAGTTCCCGCCACTTTGGTGCCACGCGGCACTCCTCTCGACGCCATCAGTCAAACACAGTCCTAGGACTGTTGACAGTCCCGGGACTGTCCGCCAACCTACTCCTAGGCGCTTCGCAGTCCCAGGACAGCGAAGCCTGAGGAGCCTTCTTTGGGCTGCTCGGAGTAGAGGGCGGGGACGCTGCAATCCCGCTAAAGGCCAGGTGGAACAGGGTTTCGGCCCGACTGGCGAGGTGGCCCGGCGACCGCGAGCAACGGCCGGAGAGTGGGGCGTTGAGGCCCCTTTGCAGTGCACAACCACAGACCCGTCAACCGAAGGAGACCCGTTGCGACGACATCCGTAGGCGCTGCCAGATCAGCCCCGGACCAGGCGTGACGCCGCTGGATCGAATCCGGCCCGGGGCACTCCACCCACGAAACGGCGCACCCCCGGAGCTACCACTCCGAGGGTGCTGAGCCGTTTCCACCTGCTAGGGAGAGAACCCGACTCATGACCATCATGCCCCTTCGGGCGGTCGACACCGCCCCCGCCTTGCCCGACCGTGAGCCCACCGCCGCAGAGCTGGACGCCATCGAACGGGAGCTCCCGCTCATCACCGCCGAGGTCGAGTTGCTGGACGTTGAGATCAGCATCTTGGACCGTCCGGTCTCGGAGCTGGACGAACGCCGTATCCGCCGTGCACGTCGTCGGGTGCTGGCCGCGCGTATCGCTCTGACCAACCAGGCCGCCACGGGAACCCCTGCTGGGGGTGCGGCATGAGGCACACCGCGCACATGAGCCTGAAGTACCGGGGCGGGTGGGAGCTGTTCATCGGCTCCGAGGACCCCGTGGACGACTGGCCCGAGCACGCTTTCGGACCGGGCCACCCGATCCCCACGGCCGCCGAGCGGGCCGCGGCACTGGCCGCTCTCGGCTACGAGATCCCCGACGGGGCCGAGTGGGAGTGGCGCGAGTCGCCCGGCGGTCCGATGGACCGGGTCGAGCTGGACGCGACCATCCCCGTCCGGCCCGCCGCCATGGGGGGTGCGGCATGAGCGAGCCCCTGACCCTCACTGCTCTGGCCGCCCCGCTGCGGCTGCTGCGGGTGCTGGCCGCTGACTTCCCGAATCTGCCCGCCCCGGACGTGGATGTGTCCACGGTCTTCCCCGACCACCTGCGGTTGCGCTTTCACGGCGACTTCGCCGCGTTCGAGGCGTGGCGGGAAGCGTTGGTCATCCCGTCCGATGCGATCACCTACAAGGAGCAGAGCAGCCGGACGCGCGTCCTTACCGCGCTCACCGAATACTCCGGCGCCGCCCTGATCCTCACCGGCTACAGCGAAATCCCCGCCCCTGTCCGGGGGGTGGCAGCGTGAGCGCCCTAGAAGCTGGCCTCACCGCCGCTCACGCGGAAGTGAAGGCGGAAATCGCCCGCACGGACACCAAGACGTCGTTGTTGCTGGCGTTCATCGGTGCGGTGTTGGCCGGTGTCTGGACTGCGGCCAGGGACGTGCGACTGCCCGTCACCGCTTCGGTGGCCGGCAGGTTGGGTGTCCTGCTGCTGGTGGTGGCCGCTGGTCTGCTGCTGCGAGCGGTCCGCCCCCGGATCTCCGGTGCAGCCGTGGCAGGGTTCCCGCTCTGGGCCACGCTCACCGCTGACGAGATCCTGGCCCGGCTCGCTCACGATGAGCGCGGGCAGGACATCGTCAACCTCTCCCGCATCGCCGTGGCCAAATACCGGACCCTGCGACGCGCGGTTGACCTGGTCTGCGCGGGCGGAATGCTCCTGATCACTGCCGCCGCGTTCACCATCGGGGGTGCGGCATGAACATCCCCCATTTCCTGCGTGGGCTGTTCAGCCCGCGCACTCAGGTCACTGCCCCGCCCTCGACCCCGGATGGCACGTCTGAGGATTGGTGGGGCGAGTCGTGGATGTGGGTGCCGGGGGACCTCGACGAGATCGAGGAGGGCGACCGGTGAACCGCTTCGCGAAGGCGCTCCTGGTCGTCGCCCTGGTCGGCGTGGTCGGTATGGCGTTTCGGGTGTCGTGGAACGCCCTGAAGGATGTCGCTACGGCGACGGGTGCGGACGGGACGGCCGCGCTCTTGTATCCGTTCGTGGTAGATGGGCTGATGGCTCTGGCCCTGGTCGCCGCACTCGTGCTGACTGACCGGGATCGGGACTTCGCGCTGCGGGTACTTGCCGCTTACACGGTCGCGTCGCTGGTCCTCAACTACGTCCACGGCCTCCACGGACCGGCCGTCGATGGTGGGGTAGTCGACTGGAGTCGACTGGCCGGATGGGACCCCGCCCACTGGGCCCTGGTCCTACTCGCCACGTCCCTGCCGGTCGGCTCGATCTACTTCGGGTCTGATCTGGTGGCCAAGGTGCTCCACCACCAGCAGCGGTCAGACCCGACCGCAGACCGGCATGAATCAGTGGAAATCGACTGGAAGGATCGGTCGGGGTCTGAGCTGCAGGAGTCGACCCGGACCGCCGCCCCTACGGTGGCTGAACTGCCACCGGGCCAGTCGACTGAGCAGACCGCCCAAACCGAAGCAGTCGACCCAGGCCTTGATGGGGTGGACCCGGTCGGGGTGGAGTCGACTTCTGCCGCCCGGTCGACTGGCCCGGTCCCGGAGTCGGCCCGGTCGAGTCGACCGAACCGCACCCCGGACGAGCTGCTGACTGAAGCCCGGTCGGCTACGGCCGACTGGTCCGACTCGGAGCTGACCGGGGAAGCGATCCGCCGAGCCGTGCGGACGTCGTCCGCGAACGGCCGCACCCTACGCGACGCGCTGCGGGCAGAACGGGCCACCAGCGGTGAGTCTGGGGCGGTGGCCGCATGACCCGCCCCCGCCTGCTGGACCTGTGCTCTGGTGCCGGGGGCTTGGCCATGGGCTACCACCGGGCCGGGTTCGACGTGACCGGTGTCGACAACCGGCCCCAACCGAACTACCCCCCACCGCTTCGTCCAGGCCGACGCCCTGGAGTACCTCACCGCGCTCATGACCAGCGGTGAGATCGAGGAGTACGACCTGGTCCACGCGTCCTGGCCGTGCCAGGCGTTCGCCAGGGTCACCGCTTGGCGAGGCAGTCGCAGCGACCACCCCGACCTCCTCACCCCCGGCAGGCAGCTGCTCGCCGTATCCGGGGTGCCGTGGGTGATGGAGAGCGTCCCCGAGGCCCCGATCAGACCCGACTACCTGCTGTGTGGCTCCCAGTTCGGGCTCCGTGTCCGCCGCCACCGCGCATTCGAAACGAGCTGGGGCGGTGGCGGGGACCTCCTCCCACCCTGCTGGCATCACAGGAACCTGCTCGCCTTCGACCACAGCAAAGAGCGCGCCTACGCGGACGCCATGGGCTTGTTGGGCGACGCTGAAAATGCCGACGGAAGCGGCATTGAAGATGCCGATGAGTGAGGATGCGG
>NZ_JAMQAW010000040.1:122394-144528 GCF_023701525.1 Streptomyces albipurpureus | reverse complement strand
GCGAAACCCACACCACACCAACCCACCCTGACCAGCTAACCAACCACCCCCACACAACGGGGGAACCTCAAGGACACCCAACACGGGAGCCCCCACCCCAAGACCCAAACCCCGCCCCCAGGCCCCCCGCCAAGGGGCTACCCTCAGCCCGTCCGGTGTGACAAGAACTGTGTCGCCGCCAGTTCCCCGTACAGCGGATCCCCCGCCACCAACTCCGCGTGCGTCCCCACGGCGCGCACCTTCCCCGCGTCCATCACCACGATCCGGTCCGCCAGTGTCACCGTGGACAGCCGGTGTGCCACCACCAGCACGGTCACCTCTTTGGAGACCTCGGCCACCACGTCCCGCAGCGCCATCTCGTTCACCGCGTCCAGTTGCGAGGTCGCCTCGTCCATCAGTAGCAGCCTGGGTTTGCGCAGGAGTGCCCTGGCGATGGCGACCCGTTGGCGCTCCCCGCCGGAGAGCTTGGAGCCGCGGTGTCCGACCACGGTGTTGAGCCCGTCGGGTAGTCGCTCCACCAGGGTGTCAAGGCGGGCCTTCACCAGTACCTCGGTGATCTGTTCGTCCGTGGCATCGGGCGCGGCGAACACCAGGTTCTCGCGGAGGGTGCCCGCGAGTACGGGGGCGTCCTGTTCCACGTAACCCATGGCGGCGCGGAGTTCGGCCAGCGGCCAGCCGCGTACGTCCTTGCCGTCCACCAGGACACGTCCGCCCGTTGCCTCGTAGAAACGTTCGATCAGGGCGAAGACGGTCGTCTTGCCGGCGCCTGAGGGGCCGACGAAGGCCGTCATTCCGGCGCCGGGTATCTGGAAGGAGACGCCCTGGTGCACTGGAGGGAGATCGTCCCGGTAACTGAAGGTGACCTCTTCGAACGCTACCGAAGCGGGGGAAGGGGGCTGCGCCGATGGTCGTTCGTCCGTGGTGAGCTCTTCCGTCTGCAGGCGTTCGGCCTCCACGATGCGCGCGATGGCCGCCGATCCCTGCTGGTACTGCGTGGCGGCTTCCACCATCCGGGAGACCGGGTCGATCAAGTAGAAGAGGAAGAGCAGAAACGCCACCAGGGTGGAGATCGAGATCGCTCCGGATGCCACCCGCGCTCCGCCGATGCCCAGCACCGCGAGGAAGGAGACCTGCACCGCGAGCCCTACCGAAGACCAGGCGACGGATTGCCATTTGGCGGAGCGGACGCCGTGCCGCCAGGCCTCGGTCGCCGCCGCGGCGACGACCGCTGTCTCCCGCTCTTCCGCACCCGATGCCTTGACCGTGCGGAAGGCTCCGAAGGCTCGTTCCAGCACGGTGGAGATCTCGGCGACGGCCTCCTGTGCCCGCTGGGTGGATCGGGCGATCTTGGGCATGACCACGGCGACACAGCTGCCGATCAGCACGATCACCCCGAGGGTGACGCCGAGGAGGACGGGGTCCATCACGGCCATCAGCACGATGGTGGCGACGAAAGCGAGCCCACCCGTCGCGGCTGAGACGATCGATTGGGTGGTCACCGCGCGCAGCAGGGTGGTGTCGGAGGTTACGCGGGACATCAGATCGCCCGGCTGGGTCCGATCCATCTCCGTCAGCCGCAGCCGCAGCAGCCGTCCGATCAGGGATCGGCGGGCGGCGAGCACCACGGACTCGGCGGTGCGTTCCAGGATGTACGCGCCCACCGCCTCGATCGCGGTGCCGACGAGCACCAGAGCGGTGAGGAGAATCAGTACCCCGGTGATGGACTGATCCTCACCGAGCCGGTCGACGAGGGACTTGGCCGCGAGTGGCTGGGCCAGCCCGGCGACGGTGCCCACCAGGGCGAGGGACGCTCCGAGGGCAACGGTCCAGCGGTGCGGTCGGAAGTGCGCGTAGAGCGCCCGCCAGGTCTCCCGTGCGGGGAGTCGAGGGGGTGGCTGATCACTCGTTCCGGTGGAATCCATACCGGAGCGGGTGGCTCTGGTAGTGCTGAGAGGGTCTTCGGCGGTGGGTTTCGGGGTGGGTTCTGCGGTGGTCACTTCCCAGAAGACGCAGAATGCGGGGCGCTGCCTGACGAGCGCCCCGCATCAGTCGCCCCGATGGCAAGCTCAGCCGCGTACGCCACAGAGATGCAGTAGCGCGGCAATGCGTCGGTAGGGCTCCGTCCGGCCCGCACGGTCCTCGGCGGCAAGCAGCCGCTCCAGCTCGGCGGGGGCCGGAACCCCGGTGTCGGCTCCCCATTCGGTGAAGACCTGGACGCCGTACCAGGTGTGCAGTGGCGCGGCGATCCCCGCCAGTGCGGCGGTCAGTGCCTGGAGGCGGTCCGCGCGCTCGATGACTCCGCGTCGATCGGTCCAGGAGTCCGCGTCGAAGGCGGTGAGTGCCCCGTCCCAGTCCCCGGTCAGCCCGGGTGCCATGGCGAGCGCGTCCGCGTTCCGCACCAGGAGGGAGAGCAGTCCACCGGGGGCCAGCATGCGGGCGAGGCCGGCGAGCATCGCGTCCGGGTCCTGCTCGGACATCAGTACTCCGTGGCAGAGCACCACATCGAAGCTTCCCGGAAGGAAGTGGACCCCGGTCTCTCGGCAGTCGCCCTCGATCAGGCGGACCCGCTCGCGGATTCCGGCGGGTTCGCCGGCCAGGGACTCCTGAGCAGACCGCAGCAGCCCCGCGTCCGACTCCAGGCCGGTGATGGTGTGCCCTGCCCTGGCCAGACGCAGCGCCTGGGCTCCGCTGCCCATGCCGACGTCGAGTATCCGCAGTCGCTGTCCCACGGGGTAGCGGGCGGCTATCTGCTCATCGAGCTGCCGGGCCACCAGTTCGAGGCGGACCCGCTCACGCAGTCCACCTCGTAGAGCCGGTGCGTCCGGTACTTCCCCGATGTCTCTCGCGTCCGGCTGACCGGGCACGACTGCCGGGACTTCGGGGGCCTGGCTGGTCAGGGTCGCTCTCCGCGCTTGACCTGCGGCTTCGGCAGACGCAGTCGACGGAGCTGAAGCGTGCGCATCAGACCGTAGGCGACCGCACCGCGCTTGGGCTCGTCTGGGTAGCGCTCCCTGAGCTGCTTCTTGAGCCGGATGGAGAGCCCGATCGAGTCCACCACGATCATCACGATGACGCCCAGCCAGACCAGCAGTGCGATGTTCTGCATCTGACGGTTCTGGATCAGGCTCAGTACGAGGATCAGGACGGCGATCGGCAGGAAGAACTCGGCGACGCAGAACCGGGAGTCCACGAAGTCGCGGACGAAGCGGCGCACCGGGCCCTTGTCACGCGCTGGCAGGTACCGCTCGTCACCGCTGGCGAGAGCTTCCCGCTGGCGGGCCAGGTCGGCACGGCGAGCCTCGCGCGCACGCTTCATGCCCTCCTTGCGGTTCGCCGGTGCGCTGGAGGCACGGCGGCGCTGACTCTGGGCCTCACTGCGCTTAGGCGTGGGGCGGCCCTTGGGGGCCTCGGGACTGCGAGGCTGCTTGGAGAGGTCCGCCGTCACCTGATCGGTGGGGGCCTTCTCTGTCTTGGCGCGGCTACGGAACACAAAACCCAAGGGTACGGGGTGGCACGCATGGACCCAACGCCGGAGGGGAACGATCCGGCAACACCAGGCATCCATGGGGTACAGAAGGGGCAGAGCACTCATTTCGCGGAGTTCCATCCGGTGGGCCCGAGGTTTCCCCTACGGCCATCTACTCCTTGCGCTGGATCGGAAGCTGTACGCAGTCGTCCTTGGGGATGAGCGCATCCGTGCTCGAACAGTGCGGTAATGGATGCAAGGCCCGTACTGTGGGTTCTGTTGAAGTGCTGGAGCTGGAGTCCGTCAGAAGGGGGCGCGCGAAGCCCATGAGCGGTGTCATGAAGCGTATGGGGATGATCTTCCGCGCGAAGGCGAATAAGGCCCTTGATCGGGCCGAAGACCCGCGCGAAACTCTGGATTACTCGTATCAGAAGCAGTTGGAGCTGCTGCAGAAGGTGCGTCGAGGTGTCGCCGATGTGGCCACCTCCCGCAAGCGCCTCGAACTGCAGGTGAATCAGCTTCAGGGGCAGTCCACCAAGCTGGAGGACCAGGGCCGCAAGGCGCTGGCGCTCGGTCGCGAGGATCTGGCGCGCGAGGCGCTGTCCCGCCGTGCCGCCCTGCAGCAGCAGGTCAGTGACCTGGAAGTACAGCACCAGACCCTCCAGGGTGAGGAGGAGAAGCTCACCCTGGCGGCCCAGCGCCTCCAGGCCAAGGTCGACGCCTTCCGCACCAAGAAGGAGACGATCAAGGCCACCTACACCGCCGCGCAGGCGCAGACCCGCATCGGTGAGGCGTTCTCCGGGATTTCGGAGGAGATGGGCGACGTCGGCCTGGCCATTCAGCGAGCCGAGGACAAGACGGCTCAGCTCCAGGCGAGGGCCGGGGCCATCGACGAGCTGCTTGCCTCCGGAGCGCTGGATGACCCGTCCGGGATGGCGAAGGACGACATCGCCGCCGAGCTGGACCGCATCTCCGGTGGTACGGATGTAGAGCTGGAGCTCCAGCGGATGAAGGCCGAGCTGGCGGGTGGCAGTAGCTCATCGCAGCAGGCGCTGGAGGGCGGCAAGGGAGCTCCGAAGGACGCTCCTGGCCAGCAGAACACCAACAGGCCCAACTTCGACAAGAACTGACAGGGAAACCAGGGCTGAGCGGTACTGAACGGCACTTCCAGGTGTCGACAGGCGTCGCCCAGCGCAAGCAACGCCGACTCACTGCCCAGCACTAGCCCCGGCACTTCGACCAGTAGGGACTCGTCATGATCGTACGGATCATGGGGGAGGGTCAGGTGAAGTTGGCCGACGCCCACTTCACCGAACTGAACAAGCTCGACGATGAGCTGCTCGCCGAGATGGAGCGGGGTGACGGTCCCGGTTTCCGCCGGACCCTCGCCGCGCTTCTCACACGGGTGCGCTCGCTCGGTGAGCCTCTCCCGGATGATGCTCTGGAACCATCGGAGCTGATCCTCCCGGGTCCGGACGCGACCTTGGAGGACGTACGGGCCATGCTCGGCGACGACGGACTGATCCCCGGACTCCCTGGCTGAACCCGACCTTCCAGCCACCCGCCCCGGATCAGCGACCTCCAGCCGGCTCCATCCGGGGCGGACCGGCTGCCAGGCCCCTGTGCGAGGGGCTTCAGCGGCGGCCCCAGCCTCCGTGAGCGGGTCCGTCACAGCGGATCGCGATGTGGCACCTTCCTCGGCGTGCCTCACCGAGTGACTCTCGGCGCCACGAGTGCCGTACCCGCCCATCAGGGCACGCCGTAACGTTTGCCGACGTGACCTCACTCGCCTCCGGTTTCGCCCGCACCCAGCGCTGGCTCCGCGAGCACCCGTTGGCCCTCGATGGTTCCTTGGCCGCGATGGTGCTGATCTGCATGGTCATCGGCTCCTTCGCCGAGCCCTACGGCGAACACGGCCCCCAGTTCGGCGCGCGTACCCCCGAAGTGCGCAGTGTGCTGCTGATGACGCTGGTGGCGGCCGCTCTGGTCTTCCGTCGCAGCAGACCGATGGGGGTCCTGGTCTTCACCGGAGTGCTCGCCGTCATCGAACTGATCGCCGGTGATCCCGCTGCTCCGGTGGTGATGGCCGCGGTGATCGCCCTCTACACCGTCGGCTCCCGCACCGACCGACCCACGACCTGGCGGGTGGGTGCGCTGGCGATGACCGTGCTCACCGGCACCGCCATGTTCTTCGGCTCGACGCCCTGGTACACGCAGGAGAACGTGGGCATCTTCGCCTGGACCGGAATGGCGGCCGCGGCCGGCGACGCGGTGCGCAGCCGGCGGGCGTTCATCCACGCGATCAGGGAACGTGCCGAACGCGCCGAACGAACCCGTGAGGAGGAGGCCCGCCGTCGGGTCGCGGAGGAACGACTGCGGATCGCCCGCGACCTCCACGATGTGGTCGCCCACCACATCGCCCTGGTCAATGTGCAGGCGGGGGTTGCCGCACATGTCATGGACAAACGCCCTGACCAGGCAAAAGAAGCCCTGGCGCATGTCCGTGAGGCCAGCCGTTCGGCACTCAACGAGCTGCGTGCGACGGTCGGGCTGCTGCGTCAGTCCGGCGATCCCGAAGCCCCCACCGAACCCGCTCCCGGCCTCGATGTCCTCGATGAACTGGTGATCACCTTCCGGCAGGCGGGCCTGCCGGTCGAGGTGGCACGCGCCGACGACGGCATCCGCCCACCCGCTGCGGTCGATCTCGCGGCCTACCGCATCATCCAGGAGGCACTGACCAATGTGCAGAAGCACGCGGGCCAGTCGGCCAGGGCCGAGGTCAGTGTGATCCGGGTCGGATTCACGCTGGAGGTCACCGTCCTCGACAACGGCATCGCTCCTGATCTGCGCCGTACCGCTCCCGGCGACCCCCCACCGGCCGGACCGCCCCACCCACGCCCCCACGACCACGCGCCCGCAGGCGGCGGTCACGGTCTGCTCGGCATGCGCGAACGGGTCACCGCACTCGGTGGCCGGCTCAGCGCCGGCCCCCGTTACGGAGGCGGCTTCCGGGTTCAGGCGATACTTCCCCTCAAGGCTCGCACGGGGGAGGACAGATGACGATCAGGGTGCTGCTCGCCGACGACCAAGCACTGCTTCGCAGCGCATTTCGGGTGCTGGTGGACTCGGAGCCCGACATGGAGGTGGTCGGCGAGGCCGCCGACGGCGCGGAGGCCGTTGCCCTCGCCGCCTCCACGCGTGCCGATGTGGTGCTGATGGACATCCGGATGCCCGGTACGGACGGGCTCGCCGCCACCCGCATGATCAGCGCCGATCCCACCCTGGACCATGTGCGCGTGGTCATGCTGACGACCTTCGAAGTGGATGAGTACGTCGTCCAGTCGCTACGGGCAGGCGCCTCGGGCTTCCTCGGCAAGGGCGCGGAACCCGATGAGCTGCTGAGCGCCATCCGGATCGCGGCGGCGGGCGAAGCGCTGCTCTCGCCGGTCGCGACCAAGGGCCTGATCGCCAAGTTCCTCGCCCAGGGCGATATGGACACCCCCGAGTCCGAGACCTACTCCGAACGACTGGGCGCGCTCACCAGCCGGGAACGCGAGGTGCTGGTCCTGGTCGCCGGTGGCCACACCAACGACGAGATCGCCGAACGCCTCCAAGTGAGCCCGCTCACTGTCAAGACCCATGTGAATCGGGCGATGGCCAAGTTGGGTGCCCGCGATCGGGCCCAACTGGTGGTCACGGCCTATGAGTCCGGACTGGTCCGTCCAAGGGTGGAGTGAGCGGACCCGTCTGCGTACTCCAGCTGCGGTATGCGGCAGATAAACAAACTGGACCTGGGGCCGACAGTCTGACCATTCTTATGGCTGATCGTATAAGCGGGACTGTGAATGTGCGGGCTGTGCCTCAAGTGCCTCCGGCTGTCGAGTCCCCGTGCTCCATGCCTGCCGCGTAGCCACAGAAGAGAGTCCCCATGTCCTGGCTGTCCAAGTTCAGCCTGAAGCAACGCGCCCTGGTCGGGCTGATGGCGATCGTGGCGATCGTCTTCGGCGCGATCGCCATACCTCAGCTGAAACAGCAGCTGCTGCCCTCCATCGAACTGCCGATGGTGTCGGTGCTCGCGCCCTATGAGGGTGCGTCCCCCGACGTGGTCGAGAAGCAGGTCGTGGAGCCGCTCGAAAGCTCCCTGGAGATGGTCGACGGCATCAAGGGCATCACCTCCACGGCGAGCGAGGGCAACGCCGTGATCATGGCCAGCTTTGAATACGGGGACGGCACCAAGCAGCTCGTCGCCGATGTGCAGCAGGCGGTGAACCGCGCCCGGTCCCAGCTCCCCGACAATGTCGACCCGCAGGTCGTCGCCGGCTCGACGGACGACATCCCCACCGTCGTGCTCGCGGTCACATCCGACAAGGACCAGCAGGCGCTCGCCGATCAGCTGGAGCGCACCGTCGTCCCCGCGCTGGAAGACATCGACGGCGTGGGCCAGGTCTCCATCGACGGCGTGCAGGACCTTCAGGTCTCCGTCACACCCGATGAGAAGAAGCTCGCCGCAGCAGGCCTGAACAGCGCGGTTCTCGCCGAGGCCCTACGTGCCGGGGGCAGCACCGTGCCCGCCGGTTCCTTCAGTGAGGACGGCAAGAGCCGTACGGTCCAGGTCGGCGGCGGATTCACCAGCATCCAGCAGATCCAGGAACTGAGGATCACCCCGGCACCGCCCGCCAAGGGCAAGCCCGTACGGCTCGCCGACATCGCCACCATCGAGCAGACACCGTCCACCGCGGTCTCCCTCACCCGGACCAACGGCAAGCCCAGCCTGGCCGTCCTCGCCACCATGGACAACGACGGCAGCGCCGTCGCCATCTCCGATGCGGTCCAGGAGAAGCTGCCCGAGCTGCGCAAGGACCTCGGCTCCGGGGCCGAGCTGTCCGTGGTCTCCGACCAGGGACCCGCGGTCTCCAAGGCGATCTCCGGACTCACCACCGAAGGTGCCCTGGGGCTGCTCTTCGCAGTGATCATCATCCTGGTCTTCCTCGCCTCGCTGCGCTCCACCCTGGTCACCGCGGTCTCCATCCCGCTTTCCGTGGTGCTTGCGCTGATCGTGCTGTGGACCCGGGACCTCTCCCTCAACATGCTCACCCTGGGCGCGCTCACCATCGCCATCGGCCGGGTCGTCGATGACTCGATCGTCGTCCTGGAGAACATCAAGCGGCACCTCAGCTACGGCGAGGAGCGCGAGAGCGCCATCGTCAACGCGGTCAAGGAGGTCGCCGGAGCGGTCACCGCCTCGACACTGACGACCGTCGCCGTGTTCCTGCCGATCGGTCTGGTCGGTGGCATGGTCGGCGAGCTGTTCGGCTCGTTCTCGCTCACCGTCACCGCGGCGCTGCTCGCTTCGCTGCTGGTCTCGCTCACCGTCGTACCCGTGCTGTCGTTCTGGTTCCTGCGGGCCCCCAAGGAGGTCCGTGGTCTGGGAGCCGACGAGGCCCGTCGCATCGCCGAGGAGAAGGAGGGCCGCAGCCGGCTTCAGCGCATCTACGTCCCGGTCCTGCGCTTCGCCACCCGCCGCCGGCTCACCAGCATCGGCATCGCGGTCGTCGTCCTGTTCGCCACCTTCGGTATGGGTGGACTGCTGAAGACCAACTTCTTCGACCAGGGCGAGCAGGAGGTCATGTCGATCAAGCAGGAGCTGCCGCCCGGTACCAGCCTGGAGGCATCCGACGCCGCCGCGAAGAAGGTCGAGCAGGTACTCTCCGGAGTCGATGAGCTGAAGAACTACCAGGTCACAGTCGGCTCCTCCGGCTTTATGGCCGCCTTCGGCGGTGGTACGGGCGCCAATCAGGCCTCGTACCAGATGACCTTGAAGAACGCCGGTGACTACGACAAGGTCCGCGACCGCATCGACGCGGAACTCGCCAAGCTCGAAGGCGTCGGCGATACGACGATCGCCGCCGGTGACGGCTTCGGCAGCCAGGACCTGAGCGTGGTCGTCAAGGCCGCCAACCCGGACACGCTGAAGACGGCCGCCGAGGCGGTGCGCAAGGAGATCGCCGGGCTCGACGACGTCACCGACGTCCAGAGCGACCTGGCGCAGTCCGTCCCCCGGATCTCCGTGAAGGCGAACGCCAAGGCCGCCGAGGCGGGCTTCAACGAGGCCACGCTCGGTATGGCGGTCGCCCAGGCCGTCCGCGGCACCCCCTCGGGCAAGGCCATCATCGGTGACACCGAGCGCGATGTGCTGATCACCTCGGCCAAGCCCGCCAGGACCCTCGCCGAGCTCCAGAACCTGCCGCTCGGTGCGGTCAAGCTCGGCGCCATCGCCGATGTGAAGTTGGTGCCGGGCCCGGTTTCCATGACCCGGATCGACGGCTCCCGGGCCGCGACCGTCACCGCCAAGCCGACGGGCGACAACACCGGCGCGGTCAGCGCGGAGCTCCAGACCAAGCTGAACTCCCTCGATCTACCCGAGGGCGCCACCGCCGCCATCGGCGGGGTCTCCGAGGACCAGGACGAGGCGTTCGCTTCGCTGCTGCTGGCGATGTTCGCCGCGATCGCGATCGTCTTCATGCTGCTGGTCGCCGCCTTCCGGTCGCTGATCCAGCCGCTGATCCTGCTGGTCTCCATCCCGTTCGCGGCCACCGGGGCCATCGGACTGCTGCTCATCACGGGTACGCCGTTGGGCGTCCCGGCGATGATCGGAATGCTGATGCTGATCGGCATCGTGGTCACCAACGCGATCGTGCTGATCGACCTGATCAACCAGTACCGCGCCCGAGGGTTCGCAGTGGTCGAGGCGGTCATCGAGGGCGGTCGACACCGACTCCGCCCGATCCTGATGACCGCACTGGCAACGATCTTCGCCCTGCTGCCGATGGCGCTCGGCGTCACCGGTGAGGGCGGCTTCATCGCCAAGCCGCTGGCCATCGTGGTGATCGGCGGTCTGCTCACCTCCACGCTGCTTACGCTGCTGCTGGTGCCGACGCTGTACGCGATGGTCGAGCTGCGCAAGGAGCGCCGGGCCGCGAAGAAGGCCGCCAAACGGGCCGAGAAGTCGGGCGAACCGCTCGCAGCGCAGGACGCGGAGAGCGAGGAGCCGACCACGGTGAACGCCTGACCACGATCATGGTGAAAGCCTGACCACACCGCTCCTCCACAGCCCACCCGATCATGGCCCGCAAGGCCGGACCGGGTGGGCTGTGGCTTGGCGCTGGTCCCTCCGCGGTTTCCGGGTTCCCAGGCCCTGAGCAGCCGCTCGCACCCCCGTGCCGTCAGTCCTGTCCTCCCTCGGGCACAGCTGTGAACGGCCGGGGAGTACGGCCGGAGCAGCACAGTGCCCTGGCCGTACCGGACGGCCAGGGCACCCATGTCCCCCGCGCTGACCGGGGAGACTCCTACCCTCCTAGGGAAGAGCCAGCATCCGCTCCAGCGCGAGCTTGGCGAAGCTCTCGGTCTCGCTGTCGACCTGGATCTGATTGACGAGGTTGCCCTCGGCCAGCGATTCCAGCGCCCAGACCAGATGCGGTAGATCGATGCGGTTCATCGTCGAACAGAAGCAGACCGTGCGGTCGAGGAAGACGACTTCCTTGTCCGGGTGAGCCTGCGCGACCCGGCGGACCAGGTTCAGTTCGGTGCCGATCGCCCACTTGGAGCCGGCCGGAGCTGCGTCGAGCACCTTGATGATGTACTCGGTCGAACCGACGTAGTCAGCCGCCGTCACCACCTCGTGCTTGCACTCGGGGTGCACCAGGACGTTGACGCCCGGAATCCGCTCCCGTACGTCCCGTACCGAATCGATCGAGAACCGGCCGTGCACCGAGCAGTGCCCGCGCCACAGGATCATCTTCGCGGCGCGCAACTGCTCGACGGTCAGTCCGCCGTTCGGCTTGTGCGGGTTGTAGAGGACGCAGTCGTCGAGGGACATGCCCAGGTCCCGGACGGCGGTGTTGCGACCCAGGTGCTGGTCGGGCAGGAAGAGCACCTGCTCACCCTGTTCAAAGGCCCAGTCCAGGGCTTTCTTGGCATTGGACGAGGTACAGATGGTGCCGCCGTGCTTGCCGGTGAACGCCTTGATGTCCGCCGAGGAGTTCATATAGGAGACGGGGACGACCCGTTCGGCTATCCCGGCGTCGGTCAGAACGTCCCAGCACTCGGCGACCTGCTCGGCCGTCGCCATATCGGCCATCGAGCAGCCGGCCGCGAGGTCGGGGAGGACCACCTTCTGGTCGGCGGAGGTCAGGATGTCCGCGGACTCGGCCATGAAGTGCACACCGCAGAAGACGATGTACTCCGCATCGGGCCGGGCCGCGGCCTCACGCGCCAGCTTGAAGGAGTCACCCGTGACATCGGCGAACTGGATGACCTCATCGCGCTGATAGTGGTGGCCGAGGACAAAGACCCTCTCGCCCAGCTTCTCCTTGGCCGCGCGGGCGCGCTCCACCAGATCCGGGTCGGACGGGGATGGCAGATCGCCCGGGCACTCCACACCGCGCTCGCTCCTGGGGTCGGCCTCACGGCCGAGCAGCAGTAGGGCCAGCGGGGTCGGCTGCACATCGAGCGACTCCGTACGGGGTTGGGCGGTGGTCACCACACACACCCTTTCTTTCTCTGCACAGACCTTTTCGTCTATTTGACGTTATCCATCATATCCGCTTCATGTCACTTTGACGATGGCCATAGCGTCGATGTGACGCACCCCGCTACCTCGGCCGATACCCGCTCTTGGCGTGGTGTGCGAGCATGAAGACAGAACGCAGAACACCAAAGAAAGCCCTGGGCGCGGAATGAATCCGCGACCCGGCCGGTTTGAACCGTCTGCAAGCAGTCTCCGTACTTCCCCTGCCTCTGGCGGGGAGACCCCATCCCGGGAGTGATGAAGCAGATGTCCGTATCGGACGAGACCACCATCGTGAGCGACGGCATCCTCCTGTCCGAAGCCGCCGCGGCCAAGGTCAAGGCCCTGCTGGACCAAGAAGGCCGGGAAGACTTGGCGCTGCGTGTCGCCGTTCAGCCCGGCGGCTGCTCGGGCCTGCGCTATCAGCTCTTCTTCGATGAGCGCTCGCTCGACGGCGACGTCATCAAGGACTTCGACGGAGTCAAGGTCGTGACCGACCGGATGAGCGCCCCCTACCTCGGCGGCGCCTCCATCGACTTTGTCGACACCATCGAGAAGCAGGGCTTCACCATCGACAACCCGAACGCCTCGGGTTCCTGCGCCTGTGGCGACTCCTTCAACTAAATCGCTCCCCCAGCACATGCCACTGGCGGCGGTCCTCCCGGGACCGCCGCCAGTGGCATGTGCTCTCGTATCACTCAGCCGGACGAACCGGCCCGCTTGACCGCCTGGCCCGACTCCGCGTCCAGCACCACCCGATCACCCAACGGCCGCTCCAAGGTGACCGTCTCGGTCTGCTGCTTGGCCAGCAGGATGCACACCTTCTTCGGGTCCGGAGCGGACGTGACGATGCGGACCTTCACCGCACTGCCGCTCTGGGTGGCAGTCGCCCGGTAGTCCGAGCACACCCCACCCCAGAACGTCACGGTCAGCGTCCGTCCCTCCACCGTGTACGACTCGATGCGTTGACCCGGCCGCGGCACAGCCGGATCGGAAACAGGACCGGTCGGCTTGATCTTCTTCGGCGGCTTGGGCGCCTTCGGCGGCTTGGTCGGCTGCGCGGGGCCGGTGGTCCCCGCCTTCTGGAGGAACTCCGGCTCCACCGCTGTGTGGGCCACGGTCAGCGCGCCAGCACCGCCGCTCTGATCCACCCGGAACAACCAGGACGGCACCAGGGCCTGTCGGCCGGCCACCGACTGCGCCGAGAGCGCGAAGACGGCTCCGCTGACCTTCTTGCGCTCGGGAGTGACCGTGTCACACGGCTGGGCAGCCTTCTGCTCACCCTCCAGCGGTACGGGGGTGGCACAGGCCGTCGGACCACACGGGACGTCCTTGGCCGGCGCGTCGACGCCCGGCCCGGCCGGAGGACAGTCGGCGGCACCCGCCGCGGTACCGCCCTGATTGAGCCGATCCAGTGCCTCCTGCGCGGAGAGCACCGGATACTCCTCGCCCTTCACCGGCTTCTTCAGATGTCCGCCGCCACCGACCACTTGACCGTCCGCACCGATCTCGACACCGGTCGTCCAGCCGTACGTCGGCAGACCACCGACCACCGGCTCGGCGTTCACCACCCGTACCGCACCGCGCAACTGCCGCGCATCCACCCGCGCGTCGCCCTGCCCCAGGGCCTGCAGAACCGGTACGGCGGCCTTCTTCGCCGCCGTCTCACTCACCGGCGTACCGACCGCGTCCGGGGCATCCTGCTTCCAGCAGCTGTCGCCCTTGACGCAGTTGTCACCCTTCGGGGCACTTCCGTACGCGCTGAAGGTCCAGGTCCCCGGCGCCTTCTGATCGACGCGCAGCAACGGCCCCGAACCATCGGCGCCGGGACCGATCGTCCACGCCGCACCGGAAAGCCGAGGAGTGCCCGACACACCGAGGGCCGCCGCGAGTCGGGCCACCTCGCCCTTACCGACCGAGCCGCTCGGCAGATGCACCGCGGCCCGCTCCGGCCCCGCCGGGAGCGAACCGGCACTCCTGTAGACGACGCCCGAGGGAGCGGGCTCACCCGGTGCGAAACCAGCCGGGTGGTCAGGGTCGACCGAAAGCCGTGGAGGCGGGTTCCCCTTCCTGCCGGATTCCGCCCTCGCGGAACCCGCGGAATCCCTGTCTTCCCCGCCGTCGAATCCGGCGGTTGCGAAATAGGTTCCGCCACCACCGGCGATCAGCATCACCGCCGCTGCCGACGCGATGAGCGGGGCACGCCGACGGCGCACACTGTGGTCGCTGTTCTCGGTGCTGCTCACCGCATCGCTCCTTGGCCTCATACCAACCCACGCCGCGTGGATACGTATGGGACGGAGCGAGAGCCCGGACGGTTCCCCTTCAGCTCGGCGCGGTCACCGACCGTACTCAGGCATCGAGTCCACCAGCCTGGCCGAGGCGCTGGACACCACCACACCATGGATGCGGGACGGCGACACCCGTACGGGCACGGCCGCGGCGGGCACCACCCAGTGCGGGGCCATCCGTACGCAGTCACCGCGCAGCTGGGCGAGGGTGAATTCGGCGTCGCGTCCGGTGGAACCGGTGTGCTTTGTCATATCCGCACCGTACGCACCATGGCGAGAGAGAAAAAAGGCCTACTATTGGGTAGTTCTCGCCTTACGGGCAAGGCCCCCGCACCGGGTAGCGTTAAGCGTCAACGCCCCCCTGCCACAGGAGCGCATCGCCGTGCGAATCGCAGTCACCGGCTCCATCGCAACCGACCACCTCATGACGTTCCCCGGTCGTTTCGCCGACCAGTTGGTCGCAGACCAGTTGCACACGGTCTCCCTCTCTTTCCTGGTCGACAGCCTGAATGTGCGACGGGGTGGTGTCGCGGCCAACATCTGCTTCGGCATGGGCCAACTCGGCACAGCGCCCGTGCTCGTCGGGGCGGCCGGCGCCGACTTCGACGAGTACCGCGCCTGGCTGGATCGCCATGGAGTCGACACCGATTCCGTACGGATCTCCGAGGTCCTGCACACCGCCCGTTTCGTCTGCACCACGGACGCGGACCACAACCAGATCGGCTCCTTCTACACCGGGGCGATGAGCGAGGCCCGTCTGATCGAGCTCAAGTCCGTCGCCGATCGCGTCGGCGGACTCGACCTGGTGTCGATCGGTGCGGACGACCCCGAGGCCATGCTGCGACACACCGAGGAGTGCCGCTCCCGCGACATCCCCTTCGCGGCGGACTTCTCCCAGCAGATCGCCCGTATGAGGGGCGATGAGATCCGGATACTGCTGGACGGCGCCACCTATCTCTTCTCCAACGAGTACGAGAAGGGGCTGATCGAGTCCAAGACCGGCTGGAGCGACGAGGAGATCCTCTCCCGCGTCGGCCACCGGATCACCACCCTCGGCGCCCGTGGCGTACGCATCGAGCGCACGGGCCATGAGCCCATCGAGGTCGGCTGCCCGGACGAAGACGCCAAGGTCGACCCCACCGGTGTCGGGGACGCGTTCCGCGCCGGCTTCCTGTCGGGCCTCTCCTGGGGAGTGAGCCTGGAGCGGGCCGCCCAGGTGGGCTGCATGCTGGCCACCCTGGTGATCGAAACCCTCGGCACCCAGGAGTACACCCTGCGCCGAGCCCACTTCATGGACCGCTTCACCAAGACCTACGGCGACGAAGCGGGAACCGAGGTCAAGGGGTACCTGGCCTAGGGGGTCCCTTGGCGGGGCCTGAGCAGGGGGGCCTATGCAGGGGGCCTGGTGCCTGGGGCGGGCGCTCCCGCTTTCGGTGTCCTCACCGAGGGTGGGGGTTGGCTGTGGCTCGGGTCTTGAGGCCTTGGGCTCAGCGTGCTCGTACTGGGTGTCCTCACCGGGGGTGGGGGTTCCGT
Organism: Streptomyces albipurpureus; assembly: GCF_023701525.1. Taxonomy (GTDB): domain Bacteria; phylum Actinomycetota; class Actinomycetes; order Streptomycetales; family Streptomycetaceae; genus Streptomyces; species Streptomyces albipurpureus. Next base: position 128,672 of record NZ_JAMQAW010000040.1, on the reverse strand, counting down.
CCTCAAGCGCCGGACAGGCTGAAGGCGCCCTCTGGGCGGGGTGCTCGCTTCGGCGGGGGGTGCTTGTGGCCGGGGCGCGGGGGTCTTGGGCTCGACGCCCCCGTGTTGGGTGTCCTCACCGGGGGTGGGGGTTCCGTCCTCAAGCGCCGGACAGGCTGAAGGCGCCCTCTGGGCGGGGTGCTCGCTCCGACGAGGGATACCCGTGGCCGAGGCACGGGGGTCTTGGGCTCGACGCCCCCGTGTCGGGTGTCCTCACCCGGGGTGGAGGGTTCCGTCCTCAAGCGCCGGACAGGCTGAGGTGGGTCGCCGTGGGGGTGCTTGTCTTGGTGGGGGCTGCGCGAGGCGGGGGTTTTGGGTTTCCTGTCGTGAGGGTCTTGCTCCTTTTGGGGTTGGGGGGTGCTATCGGGGGTGACTCCTCAGCGTCGACGGCCTGAAGCTCCTTTGATCCGGCATGCGGGTCTTGCCGTCGATCGCTTCCGGGGACACCCCCTGCGCGCCCCCACGCCCAAGCCCGGTTCCTCTTGCCCCTGGGGTCCCTGACTCCTGGGGGTTCTCTGTGTCCCCACGCTTGAGCCTGGTCCGTCTGGCTCCGGGGCCCTTTCCGCCCATTGGATCTGCGGGAAGGGATAGCCCGTGCACGTTGGCCAAGCTCGGTCACCCTCGCCCTGGGAGCTCTTGTTCCCTGTCACCTTTTACCGGGAGAGATGCCAATAGGAGCTGGGGCGCTCTTGCCGCTGTGACGAGGCGAGCGCTAGTTGGGGGTTTCTCCCTGGTCTCCGACGGGTTCCTGCACCGCCACGAGGACTCAAGCTCCATCCGAGTCACCGTTCATCCACTCAGGGCCCCCACACGTACGGACGCACCCTGTCCAGGGCCCTGGAGGGCACACGGTCCCCATGAGCGAACATGCGCCTCAGGGCGGGGATGCAGGTTTCGGATGGGGGCGCGCAGGGGGTGTCCCCGGAAGCGATCGACGGCAAGGCAGCCCTGTCGGCTCGGAGTCGCTCCGGGCCGTCGACGCTGAGGAGTCACCCCCGATAGCACCCCCAACCCCAACAGAAGCAAGTGCCTTGACCCGGGCAACCCAAGACCCGCACTCCGGGCGACCTCAGCATTCGGAAGCGCCGCCGGAGGCGCACCTCAGCCTGTCCGGCGTTTGAGGTCGGAACCTTCCACCCCGGGTGAGGGCAATGAAGGCGGGGATGGTGTGCCCAGGTGCTCAAGACCCGCACTCCGGGCGACCTCAGCATCCGGAAGCCCCCGCCGGAGGCGCACCTCAGCCTGTCCGGCGTTTGAGGACGGAACCCTCCACCCCGGGTGAGGATCACAAACGCGGGGGCGCCGAGCCCAAGAACCCGAGGCCCCCGGCACAGGCCCCCCGCCAAGGGGACCCCCGGAGCGAGCTCACTGCACCCTCCGCACCAAGTACCCCGACCCCTCGCCCAGAGGCTCCTCCCCGAGGAACTCCTGCCCCCGCATCGCGCACCACGCAGGGATGTCCAGCCGGGCCGCCGCGTCGTCGGAGAGCACCCGTACCACCCCTCCGATCCTTACGTTCCCGATCACCTTCGCGAGCTCGATCACGGGGATCGGGCAGAGCTTCCCCAGCGCATCCACCACCAGGGCGTCCGCTTCGCCGCTGGTCTGGGTGGGCGTCGGTGCGCCCAGGCGTTCTCGTACGGAGGAGACCACTCCGGGCAGGACTTCCAGGAAGTGCTCCACATCGGCAGGGGCGGTGCCCGTTGGTAGGGAGAGGCGGATGTTGCCCTCGCTGAGGACTCCCATGGCCCGGAGCACATGGCTGGGAGTCAGCGTGCTCGATGTGCAGGATGAGCCGGATGAGACCGAGAAGCCTGCTCGGTCCAGTTCATGGAGAAGGGTCTCCCCATCGACATAGAGACAGGAGAACGTCACCAGATGGGGGAGCCGGTGCACGGGGTCGCCCACGACCTCCACATCGGGTACCAGTTCCGGGACGCGCGTACGGATGCGATCCACCAGGGCTCGCAGACGTACCGACTCCTGGGCGGCCTCCGCCCGTACGGCTCGCAGGGAGGCGGCGGCGGCCACGATCGCGGGGAGGTTCTCAAAGCCGGGGGAGCGGCCCGATTCCCGTTCGTCTGCCGGGCCTTGCGGGGCGAATCGGACACCTTTGCGTACGGCGAGTAGCCCCACCCCGGCCGGGCCGCCCCACTTGTGGGCGCTCGCGGTGAGGAGGGACCAGCCCCCGGGGGTCGGTCCCCAGCCCAGGGACTGCGCCGCGTCGACCAGGAGGGGTACGCCGGCGGTACGGCAGGCCGTCGCCACCTCGGCCACCGGTTGTTCCGTGCCCACCTCGTGGTTGGCGGACTGGAGGCAGGCGAGCGCGGTGTCCGCGCTGAGCTCCGCTACGAAGTCGTCGGCCGCCACCCGTCCGGAGCGATCGACCGGGACGGTGACGGCGGAGTCGCCCGCGCCGTGGAGTACCGAGGAGTGCTCTACCGCCGAGACGACCACGCGGTTGCCCGTGCGCCGCCGCCCCGCGAGTGCCCCGGCGATCCCGAGGTGGACCGCGTGGGTTCCCGATGGGGTGAAGGTCAGCTCGTCCGGGCGGCATCCGACCGCCTCGGCGGCTGCCTCCCGCGCCGCGTCGAGGAGCAGTCGTGCTCGACGGCCCTCGCGGTAGAGCCGGGCGGGATCGGCCCAGCCCTCGTCCAGGGAGGCTTGGAGGGCCTGTCGCGCAATCGGGTGCAAAGGGGCGGAGGAAGCCGCGTCGAAGTAGGGCACCCGGTCACGCTAACTCCCCGGCTCGGGTCACCCCCAAGGTCTGGAGGTGCGTCAGATCACCCTCGGAGAGCGGCACTCAACGGCGACGGGACGATTCGGACTCCGGCCCTCCGGCGTCGATTCCGGTGCTGGCCTCCGCATGTGAATCCGACTCTTGATTCCCTAGTCATTCCGACGGAAAACCGCGCGATATGCAGGGGGATTCCACCCCTTCGGGGAGTCGGACGGCGCGTTGGGCACCCTCCCCGCGCGACCCCAAATAGCGTCCAGTAGGGTTTGGTCCGCATAAACATCCAAACCCCTGCCCGCGTCAGGGCCGGCGACCGACCAGCGAGACGGCCGCATCCCGTCGCGCGGGCCGAGACTCTCGGGAAGGCGCTACGTGAGTCCCAACGGCTCCGACCGCTCGTCGCGGCGCCCGATGCGGCGGAAGCTGCCGCAGGTGCTGACTGCGGGCCTAATTCTGGCGACCGCTACCGGTTGTACATACGAGGATTTCCCCCGCCTCGGTATGCCTACTCCGGTCACGGAAGAAGCGCCGATCATTCTCTCCCTCTGGCAGGGCTCGTGGGCGGCAGCGCTCATCACGGGCGTGCTGGTGTGGGGGCTGATCGTGTGGAGTGTGATCTTCCACAGGCGCAGCCGCACCAAGGTAGAGGTGCCTCCGCAGACCCGGTACAACATGCCGATCGAGGCCCTGTACACGGTGGTCCCGCTCATCGTCGTTTCGGTGCTCTTCTACTTCACCGCACGTGACGAGTCCAAGCTTCTCTCCCTCTCGGACAAGCCCGCCCACACGATCAACGTGGTCGGCTACCAGTGGAGCTGGGGCTTCAACTACATCGAGGACGTGGATGGCTCCAAGGGCGACGCTAAGACAGCGAAGAACCTGAAGGCAGTTCCGGACAAGTACCGCAAGGACTTCCCGGCCAACGCCGGTGGCGTCTACGACGCCGGCATCCCCGGTACGCGGAACCCGCAGACCGGCAACCCCGGCCCCACGCTGTGGCTGCCCAAGGGCGAGAAGGTCCGCTTCGTGCTGACCTCCCGCGATGTCATCCACTCGTTCTGGGTCGTCCCCTTCCTCTTCAAGCAGGATGTGATCCCGGGACACACCAACGTCTTCGAAGTCACCCCCACCAAGGAAGGCACCTTCCTGGGCAAGTGCGCCGAGCTGTGTGGAGTCGACCACTCCCGGATGCTCTTCAACGTGAAGGTCGTCTCCCCTGAGCGTTACCAGCAGCACCTGAAGGAGCTGGCCGAGAAGGGGCAGACCGGCTACATCCCGTCGGGCATCGAGCAGACCACCCCGGCCAAAAACTCGGAGAAGAAGCAACTGTGAGCATCCTCAACGAAGCTCAGGGTGCCGCTGCAGCTGACGACTCGTACGAGAACGAGCTGCCGGTACGGCGCAAGCAGCCCGGCAATGTGGTGGTGAAGTGGCTGACCACCACTGACCACAAGACCATTGGCACGCTCTACCTGGTCACGTCGTTCGTCTTCTTCTGCATCGGTGGCTTGATGGCGCTCTTCATGCGCGCCGAGCTGGCCCGTCCGGGTACGCAGATCATGTCGAACGAGCAGTTCAACCAGGCGTTCACGATGCACGGCACGATCATGCTGCTGATGTTCGCGACGCCGCTGTTCGCCGGATTCGCGAACTGGATCATGCCGCTCCAGATCGGTGCTCCCGATGTGGCGTTCCCACGGCTGAACATGTTCGCCTACTGGCTCTACCTGTTCGGCTCGATCATCGCGGTGGCCGGCTTCCTCACCCCCCAGGGTGCGGCCGACTTCGGCTGGTTCGCCTACTCCCCGCTGTCGGACGCGGTCCGCTCACCGGGTGTCGGCGCCGATATGTGGATCATGGGTCTGGCCTTCTCCGGATTCGGCACGATCCTCGGCTCGGTCAACTTCATCACCACGATCATCTGCATGCGTGCCCCCGGCATGACCATGTTCCGGATGCCGATCTTCGTCTGGAACGTGCTGCTGACCGGTGTGCTGGTCCTGCTCGCCTTCCCCGTCCTCGCCGCCGCGCTCTTCGCGCTGGAGGCGGATCGGAAGTTCGGCGCACATATCTTTGACTCGGCCAACGGCGGCGCACTGCTGTGGCAACACCTCTTCTGGTTCTTCGGCCATCCAGAGGTGTACATCATCGCCCTACCGTTCTTCGGCATCGTCTCCGAGATCATTCCGGTCTTCAGCCGGAAGCCCATGTTCGGTTACATGGGCCTGGTCAGCGCGACGATCGCCATCGCCGGTCTGTCGGTGACGGTGTGGGCCCACCACATGTACGTCACCGGCGGTGTGCTCCTACCGTTCTTCTCCTTCATGACGTTCCTGATCGCGGTACCGACCGGGGTGAAGTTCTTCAACTGGATCGGCACCATGTGGAAGGGATCGTTGTCCTTCGAGACACCGATGCTCTGGACGATCGGCTTCCTGGTCACCTTCACCTTCGGTGGTCTGACCGGTGTCATCCTGGCGTCGCCCCCGATGGACTTCCATGTCTCCGACTCGTACTTCGTCGTCGCGCACTTCCACTACGTCGTCTTCGGCACCGTGGTCTTCGCGATGTTCGCCGGTTTCCACTTCTGGTGGCCGAAGTTCACGGGCAAGATGCTCGACGAGCGGCTTGGAAAGATCACTTTCTGGACACTGTTCATCGGTTTCCACGGAACGTTCCTGGTGCAGCACTGGCTGGGTGCAGAAGGTATGCCGCGGCGTTATGCGGACTATCTCGACGCCGATGGTTTCACCGCATTGAACACAATCTCCACGATCAGCTCGTTTGTGCTCGGTGCGTCGGTTCTTCCGTTTATCTACAACGTCTGGAAGACGTCCAAGTACGGAAAGAAGATCGAGGTCGACGATCCGTGGGGCTATGGACGCTCGCTGGAATGGGCGACTTCCTGCCCGCCGCCGCGGCATAACTTCCTCACGCTTCCGCGCATCCGTTCCGAATCCCCGGCCTTCGATCTGCACCACCCTGAGATCTCGGTAGTCGACCAGCTCGAAAACCGCGGTGAGATCGACAAGGCCATCACCGATGGAAGGGGGGCCACCAAGTGAAGATCCAGGGAAAGATGTTCCTCTGGCTGAGCGTCTTCATCCTCGCCGTGGCCATCCTCTACGGCGTGTGGTCGAAGGAGCCTGCCGGTACCACGGCACTCTTCCTGGCCTTCGGCCTGAGCATCATGATCGGCTACTACTTGGCCTTCACGGCCAAGCGAGTGGACGCCATGGCCCAGGACGACAAGGAAGCCGACGTCGCGGACGAGGCCGGCGAGGTGGGGTTCTTCGCCCCGCACAGCTGGCAGCCGCTCTCGCTGGCCATCGGTGGAGCGCTTGCGTTCCTCGGTGTGGCGGTCGGTTGGTGGCTGCTCTACTTCTCGGTTCCGATCATCCTCATCGGTCTCTTCGGCTGGGTGTTCGAGTACTACCGCGGTGAGAACCAGAACCAGTAACACCGCAGCAGCGCAGTAAGGCCGGGCCCGGCTTCCCCGCAC
>NZ_JAMQAW010000040.1:0-122365 GCF_023701525.1 Streptomyces albipurpureus | reverse complement strand
TCCGCGGGGAAGCCGGGCCCGCCCGTTTGGCCGAACTCGGCGCGCCGCGGCGGACCGATCTTCTTAGCGTGTGGATATGAACCAGACGCGCCGCACCCGCACCGCACTCCGCTGCACCCTTCTGGTCGTCTCCTTGGGAGCGGTCGCGATCGCGTGTGGCTTCTCTGATCCGAATCCGCTCACGGGCAAGCCCTTTGACGCGGCCAAGCAGATCACTTTCAACACACCGGTGGACAGTCGCAAGGTCAATCCCGACAAGCCCCTCGTGGTCACCGTGAAAGGCGAGGAGGGTCGGATCACCGATGTGACCGTCATCGATGACTCGGGCCACCATCTGGCGGGCGAACTCTCCGCCGACGGCAGCCGCTGGCGCTCCACCGGCGCGCTCTCGGCCGGGGCCAAGTACACGGCCCGGGTGGCCACGGAGGACGCTGAGGGGGCGCCGGGCAGCCGTACGCTCGCTTTTGAGACATCGCCCGCCAAGCGGAAGCTGACGGCCTCATTCGGCCCAGAGGCGGGCACTTACGGAGTGGGTCAGCCCATCATCGCGGAGCTGAGTCTCCCGGTTAAGGACAAGGCGGCCAGAGCGGTCATCGAACGAGCCCTCAAAGTTGACTCAAAGCCGGCGGTCGACGGTGCCTGGCACTGGGTTGACGACGAGAGGCTCCACTTTCGGCCCAAGGAGTACTGGCCGTCCGGCGCGAGCGTGACCGTCGCCAGCAACCTTCAGGGCGTCAAGGTCGCCAACAGCCTCTACGGTGGCGCCTCCAAGCCGCTGAAGATCTCCATCGGAGACCGTATCGAGGCCATCACGGACGCCTCGTCCCACTACATGACGGTCAAACGCAACGGAGAAGTGATCAACACCATTCCGGTGACCACCGGCAAGCCCGGATTCTCCACCCGCAACGGCGTCAAAGTGGTGCTCGGCAAGGAGTATTTCGTCCGGATGAGGGGCACCAGCGTCGGAATCTACGGCTCCGAGGGGTACGACCTGCCCGTGTACTACGCCACCCGGGTCACCTGGAGCGGTGAGTATGTGCACGCGGCTCCGTGGTCCATCGGCTCCCACGGATACGCCAACGTCAGCCACGGCTGTACGGGAATGTCCACCGGCAACGCGGCCTGGTTCTACGAGACCGTGCGCGAGGGCGACATCGTCCAGGTCATCAACAGCTACGGCGATGAGATGGACCCGTTCGGCAACGGGTACGGCGATTGGAATCTGTCCTGGGCCGACTGGCGGCAGGGCAGCGCCCTGGTGGCCGGGACCAGGGACGGCAGCAATCCCATCGATGCGGCACGGCTGCGTCCCCAGGTCTAGGTCCACCCCGACGGACCTCTGGGCATCCCAAGGGCCCCAGAAGGGCCCTCAGGCCTCTACAGCAAGCCTCTCCCGCAGGAGTGAGGCCAGGGCGTTGGCGAAGTCCACGGGGTCCACAGGCAGCGTCACAGCGGCCTCAGCGCGACTCCAGGTGGCGAGCCAGGCGTCCTGCGGCCGGCCGATGAGCAGCAGCACGGGCGGGCAGTCGAAGATCTCGTCCTTGATCTGCCGGCAGACGCCCATACCGCCTGCGGGCACGGTCTCGCCGTCGAGCACACAGACGTCGATCCCGCCCTGGTCAAGGTGGGTGAGCACGGCCGGCAGGGTCGCGCACTCGATGAACTCGACCGGGGGAACATCGGCCGCGGGCCTGCGTCCCGCGGCCAGGCGCACCTGTTCGCGGGTGTTGGCGTCGTCGCTGTAGACCAGCACGGTGGCGGTCGGCTGCATCGTTCCTCCGTGTCGCTTGGAGTCGCTTGGATCGGGGCTTGGGCCCGTTGCCGGACCCGACTTTCGATCAGGTATCGCTGGGCCGGATCGTACTCGCTCCAACTCCGCGTAAACAGCTGTTCGGACAGTGCGGGCGATCGGCCGTTCGGGCAGCGCAGAGGGTACTGACACACCGAACGGCACCCCCCGGAGTGAGGGCGGGATAAGCGACCGACATAATGTCGGTCGTGGCGACAGCAACGACAGTAGAAACCGGGCACGCGCACCCGTCGGTCAATCGGCCGAACCTCACCAGCGTCGGAACCATCATCTGGTTGAGTTCCGAGCTGATGTTCTTCGCGGCCCTCTTCGCGATGTACTTCACCTTGCGCTCGGTAACGGGTGCCGAGTTCTGGTCCGAGAAGGCCGACCTTCTGAACTTCCCGTTCTCGGCGACGAACACCACGATCCTGGTGCTCTCTTCTCTCACCTGCCAACTCGGCGTATTCGCTGCCGAACGCGGAGATGTGAAGAAGCTGCGCAGCTGGTTCGTGATCACGTTCATCATGGGCGCGATCTTCGTCGGCGGTCAGGTGTACGAATACACCGAACTGGTTCAGCACGGGCTTTCACTCTCGTCTGACCCGTACGGCTCAGTGTTCTACCTGACCACCGGCTTCCACGGACTGCATGTGACGGGCGGACTCATCGCCTTCCTGCTGGTCCTGGGCCGTACCTATGCGGCCAGGAGATTCACCCATGAGCAGGCAACCGCCGCCATCGTCGTGTCCTACTACTGGCACTTCGTCGATGTCGTCTGGATCGGCCTCTTCGCCACGATCTACTTGATCAAGTAACGGCGCGGGCGACACTGCCGGACGCAGAAGCCCGAAGCAGACACAGTCCAGAAGCATCGACGCAGAAAATCCTGACACCGGGGTAATCCGTGAAAAAGCTCTCCGCACGACGACGCCATCCGCTGGCGGCGGTCGTCGTCCTACTCTTCGCGCTGGCGGCCACCGGGGGGCTGTACGCCGCGTTCGCACCTGCGGACAAGGCGCAGGCCGTTGAAACCTCCCAGTCCCTCGCCATCGAGGAGGGCAAGAAGCTCTACACCGTTGGCTGCGCGAGCTGCCACGGTACCGGCGGTCAGGGCACTTCTGACGGCCCGACCCTCGTCGGTGTCGGCTCCGCCGCCGTCGACTTCCAGGTTGCCACCGGCCGTATGCCGGCCCAGCAGCCCGGCGCACAGGTGCCGAAGAAGAAGGCCATCTACTCGCAGGCCGAGATCGACCAGCTCGCTGCGTACATCGCCTCGCTCGGCGCCGGCCCGATCACACCCACCGAGAAGCAGTACAGCCCCGAGGGCGCTGACATCGGCAAGGGCGGAGATCTCTTCCGTACCAACTGCGCCCAATGCCACAACTTCACCGGCAAGGGCGGCGCGCTGACGAACGGCAAGTACGCCCCCACCCTGGAGGGCGTGAGCGCCAAACACATCTACGAGGCCATGCAGACCGGCCCGCAGAACATGCCCTCCTTCCCCGACGGGGTGTTGCCGGAGAAGGAGAAGCAGGACGTCATCGCTTACATCGAGGCCATGAACGACCCCGACAAGTCGTCCAGCCCCGGTGGTCTCTCGCTGGGTGGGCTCGGCCCCGTCAGCGAGGGCCTGTTCGCCTGGGTCTTCGGACTGGGTGCGTTGATCGCAGCTGCCGTCTGGGTCGCGGCCCACACCGCTAAGGCCAAGAAGTCATGAGTAGCCAAGACATTCCAGAAGAGAACCTGCCTCAAGAGCAGGGCGCTGCGCATGGCGCGGCAGGCCACGGGAGCACCGCCGTAGCCCAGCGTGCGGATGACAATCCGTTCGCCGATCCGGGACTGCCGGCACACAAGCCGCGCATACAGGACATCGACGAGCGGGCCGCCAAGCGGTCCGAGCGCGCGGTCGCGCTGATGTTCACGCTCTCGATGCTCGCGACGGTCGGCTTTATCGCGTGTTTCGTGATCTTCCCCGTCGACAAGCTCGTCTACATCTGGCCCTTCGGCCGGGTGAGCGCGCTGAACTTCTCCCTCGGTCTCACGCTCGGCGCGGCCCTCTTCTTCATCGGCGCTGGCGCGGTCCACTGGGCCCGCACCCTGATGTCCGACCAGGAGATCGCTGCCGAACGGCACCCGATCGAGGCGGCACCCGAGGTCAAGGCCCAGGTCATGGCCGACTGGGCGGCCGGCAACGAGGAGTCCGGCTTCGGTCGGCGCAAGCTGGTCCGCAACACGATGTTCGGTGCGATGGCGCTGGTGCCGCTCGCCGGTGTGGTGCTGCTGCGTGACCTCGGTCCGCTGCCGGAGAAGAAGCTCCGCACGACGCTGTGGGCCAAGGGCAAGCAGCTCATCAACATGAACACGATGGAGCCGCTGCGCCCCGAGGACATCACCGTCGGCTCGCTGGTCTTCGCCATGCCCGAAGGCTTGGGCTATGACGACCACGAGTTCCAGAAGGAGATCGCCAAGGCGGCCCTGATGATCGTCCGGATTCGTCCCGACGACATCAAGGACAAGCGCGAGCTTGAGTGGTCGCACGAGGGCATCGTCGCGTTCTCGAAGATCTGCACGCACGTCGGCTGTCCGATCAGCCTCTACGAGCAGCAGACCCATCACGTGCTCTGCCCGTGCCACCAGTCCACCTTCGACCTCGCCGACGGAGCCCGGGTCATCTTCGGCCCCGCCGGTCACGCCCTTCCGCAGCTGCGGATCGGTGTGAACACCGAGGGCAACCTCGAAGCACTCGGCGACTTCGCGGAGCCGGTCGGACCTTCCTTCTGGGAGCGCGGATGAGCACTAAGAACGAGACCAAGGGCGCTGACAACCAGCGCCAGGCCCCCGCCGGCGAGCGGGTCGCCGACTGGGCGGACGGCCGGCTGGGGATCTACTCCCTGGCCAAGGCCAACATGCGGAAGATCTTCCCGGACCACTGGTCCTTCATGCTCGGTGAGATCTGCCTCTACAGCTTCATCATCATCATCCTCACGGGTGTGTATCTGACGCTGTTCTTCCACCCGTCGATGAACGAGGTCGTCTACCACGGCAGCTATGTCCCGATGCAGGGCGTGCGGGTGTCGGAGGCGTACGCGTCGACGATGGAGATCAGCTTCGACGTCCGCGGCGGTCTGCTGATCCGGCAGATGCACCACTGGGCCGCGCTGATCTTCGTCGCGGCGATGATGGTCCACATGATGCGCGTCTTCTTCACCGGCGCGTACCGCAAGCCGCGTGAGATCAACTGGCTGTTCGGCTTCCTGCTGCTCGTCCTGGGCATGTTCACCGGATTCACCGGTTACTCGCTCCCTGACGACCTGCTCTCCGGCACCGGTGTCCGCTTCACCCAGGGCGCGATCCTGTCCGTACCCGTCGTCGGTACGTATATCTCGATGTTCCTGTTCGGCGGTGAGTTCCCAGGCCATGACTTTGTGGCCCGGTTCTACTCCATCCATATCCTGCTGCTACCGGGCATCATGCTCGGGTTGCTCGTGGCCCACTTGATCCTGGTCTTCTACCACAAGCACACCCAGTACGCGGGTCCCGGCCGGACCGAGAAGAACGTCGTCGGCATGCCGCTGCTGCCGGTCTACATGGCGAAGGCCGGAGGCTTCTTCTTCCTGGTCTTCGGTGTGATCTCGGTCGTGGCCGCGGTGGCGACGCTCAACCCGATCTGGTCGATCGGCCCCTACCGCACCGATCAGGTCTCCACCGGGGCCCAGCCGGACTGGTACATGGGCTTCGCCGAGGGTCTGATCCGAGTGATGCCGGGTTGGGAGATCAACGCCTGGGGCCACACGCTGGCGCTCGGTGTGATGGTTCCGCTGCTGATCTTCCCGCTGGTGCTGGGCGCGATCGCGCTCTACCCGTTCATCGAGTCATGGGTCACCGGCGACAAGCGCGAGCACCACATCCTGGACCGCCCGCGCAACACCCCGACCCGTACCGGCTTCGGTGTGGCATGGCTGACGGCGTACTTCATCATGCTGATCGGCGGTGGCAACGACATCGTGGCCACGCACTTCAGCATGTCGATCAACACGATCACCTGGTTCGTCCGGATCTTCTTCTTCGTCGGACCGGTCCTCGCCTTCATCGCCACGAAGCGCATCTGCCTCGGACTCCAGCGCCGCGACCGCGACAAGGTGCTGCACGGACGGGAGTCCGGCATCATCAAGCGGCTGCCGCACGGTGAGTTCATCGAGGTGCACGAGCCGCTCAGCCAGGGTCAGCTGCACACGCTCACCTCGCATGAGCAGTACGTGCCCCTGGAGGCCGGTCCGACCGTCGACGAGAACGGTGTCGAGCGCAAGGTCAACCCGGTCCACAAGGTCAAGGTCAAGCTCAGCAAGGGCTTCTACGGCGAGGGGAACCAGATTCCCAAGCCGACCGTCGAGGAGTACAAGGAGATCTCCAGTGGCCACGGCCACCACTGATCATCTGAACTGAGTGCGAAGTTCGCCACAGCGAGAGCCCCGTCCATTCGTTGGACGGGGCTCTTTGCCACCCCGGGCGCTGGATAGGGTGGGTGGCATCCCCTTATTCGACCTGTGGACCCTGGAGCGGACCATGAACGTTGTGACCCCGGTTGGCGGCGACAGCGTGGCGGACCTCTCCTGGCCCGCCGTGCTGAACTCCCTCCTGGACCGTCATGACCTGAGCACCGACGCCACCGCCTGGGCGATGGACCGCATCCTCAGGGGCGAGGCCACCAATGTTCAGATCGCCGGATTCGCGGTCGCCCTGCGCGCCAAGGGCGAGACCGTCGAAGAGATCTCCGGGCTCGTTCGGACCATGTACGAGCACGCCAGCCTGATCGAGGTGCCCGGCCCCTGCGTCGATATCGTCGGCACCGGCGGCGACGGCGCCAAGACCGTGAACATCTCCACGATGTCCGCGATCGTGGTGGCGGGCGCCGGCGTCAAGGTCGTCAAACACGGCAGTCGTGCGGCTTCGAGCGCTTCGGGCGCCTCGGACGTGCTGGAGAAGCTCGGGGTCAATCTGGAGCTGACCCCGCAGCGCGTTGCCGAGGTGGCGGAGGAAGCGGGCATCACCTTCTGCTTCGCCGTGAAGTTCCATCCGGCGCTGCGCCATGTGGGCGTGGCCCGCAAGGAACTCGGCATCCGTACCGTCTTCAACTTCCTTGGCCCGCTGACCAATCCGGCCCGGGTGATGGCCCAGGCCACCGGTGTCGCGGACGCCCGGATGGCGCCGATCATGGCCGGGGTCCTCGCGGATCGTGGTTCATCGGCGCTGGTGTTCCGCGGCGATGACGGCCTCGACGAGCTCACCACCACCGCGACCTCCCGGGTCTGGGTGGTACGGGACGGGTCGGTGCGGGAAGAGCACTTCGACCCCAGGGACATCGGCATCGAGCTGGTACCGGTGGAGGCACTCCGTGGTGCGGACGCCTCATACAACGCGGATGTGGCACGCCGGTTGCTGAACGGCGAGCGCGGCCCGGTGCGGGACGCGGTGCTGCTGAACGCGGCCGCGGCACTGGTGGCGCAGGCACCGGGGGAGGGGACGCTCAACGAGCAGCTGGCCGCGGGGATCACCCGAGCGGCGCAGGCCATCGACTCCGGGGCCGCACGTCAGACGCTGGAGCGTTGGGTGAGGCTCAGCAACGCCTGACGCTTTTGCCGGGGGTGTGCCAGGCCGCGTCGGACCGGTCGTGGCACACCCCCTGGCGTTCGCGTCGGAGCGATCCGCCCCCGGGCACCCGTCAGCGTGTCCGGAATGCGGAACGGGTTGCGGTACCGCGACCGGCTGGCATACCGTCTCCTCAGGTCATGAGCGACAGCGACTACGGCCCCGGCCCGCTGTCCGGCAACCCTCCGTCCGTGGCGGGGTGCCCCGGGTGAAGACCAGGCCGTGGGCAGCGAGGCCCGCGGCAAGCGCGGACCCCTGCGAACCCTGGGGTCCTGGTCCTCAAGGGAGCAGTCTCGTGAGCAAGCGAATGCGATAGGGCTTTCCGCCCCCTCTTCAGCACACCCTCCGCGCGGCCATCTCCGCGTTTCCGAGGCAATCCCCGTCACCGCAAGGCGTGCTTCCGCCATGCCTGCGCACGGGTAGATGAAGTCATTCCGCTGTGTCATAACCGGGAGATATCGCCATGTCCGCACGCCCGCACGCCGCCGCTTCCGTCGCCTCCCTCGACCTCGCCGACGCCGATCCCGCCTGCGCCGCGCCGCTGCCCGTACTCGGTCGGGATGTGACGGTCCCCCTCGTCACCGGTGGCGAAGTCACCTACGCCGCACTGGACTACGCCGCCAGCGCCCCCGCCCTCCAGCGCGTCTGGGACGATGTGGCCGCGTACGCCCCCTACTACGGCAGCGTCCACCGGGGCGCCGGATATCTCTCCCAGCTCTCCACCGACCTCTTCGAGAACAGCCGGCAGACGGTCGCCGAGTTCCTCGACTGCCGTGATGGCGACCAGATCGTCTTCACCCGCTCCACCACCGACTCGCTCAATCTGCTCGCCGCCTGCCTGCCCGCCGACTGCCAGGTCTTCGTCTTCGAGACCGAGCACCACGCCTCCCTGCTGCCGTGGCGTGACGCCCAGGTCACCTATCTCAACGCCCCCCGTACCCCCGAAGAAGCCGTCACGACCCTGGAGCGCGCGCTCGCCGACCGCGACCCGTACGGGCCGGCACTGGTCTGTGTCACCGGTGCTTCCAATGTGACCGGTGAGCTCTGGCCGGTACGCGAACTCACCGCCGCCGCCCACGCCCACGGCGCGCGGATCGTGCTCGACGCCGCGCAACTCGCCCCGCACCACGCCGTATCCGTGCGCGATCTCGATGTCGACTGGGTGGCGTTCTCCGGGCACAAGCTGTACGCGCCGTTCGGCTCGGGTGTGCTCGCCGGGCGCGCCGACTGGCTCCAGAGCGCCGAGCCCTACCTCGCCGGCGGCGGTGCCTCCCGGCAGGTGGCCCGACGGGCCGACGGCGGGGTGGAGGTCGAGTGGCACACCACGGCCGCCCGTCATGAGGCCGGTTCCCCCAATGTCATCGGCGTCTATGCCATCGCCTCCGCCTGCAAGGCCCTGCGGGAAGAGGGCTTCGACACTCTGGTGGCCCGCGAGCAGCGCCTGGTGACCGCGGTCCGCGCGGGACTCGCCGAGGTGCCCGAGGTCAAGGTGCTCTCGCTGTTCGGCGATGACGCACCCCGGGTCGGAGTGATCTCCTTCGTCGTCCAGGGCTGGAACAGCTCGCACTTCGCCGCCGCGCTCTCCGCTGAGTACGGCATCGGGGTGCGCGACGGACTGTTCTGCGCCCACCCGCTGGTACGCACCCTGCTGGGCAGCACCCCCCAGGAGCCCGGTGAGTGCGGAGCGCCGGATGAGACCCCCGGCTCACTCAACGCTATTCGGGTGAGCTTCGGCGCCGGTACCCCCGATGAGCATGTGGAGCGTTTCGTACGCGCCGTCAAGGAGCTCGTCCGTGACGGCGCGCGCTGGAACTACCGTACCGAGGAAGGCCGCTGCGTTCCCGACAGGGCGACCGCCGCCGCGCTCTGACGCTCGGCGCGCATCGCGAGCCTGGTCCCGATCAGCACCATCCGCAGGGCGCGTTCGGTGGCGTCGGTGAGGAACTCACCCCCGCGACTGAGCGCCTCCGTCAGACTCACCGGTGCCGGCAGGATGGCGCTGTACGCATCCACCCCCACGGATCGCACCTGGTGTGCGCCCTCGCCGATGGTCCCGGCGAGGGCCAGCACCTCGCGTCCGTAGCGCTTGGCGCGCCGGGCCACCTCGGCGGGCACCTTGCCGCGCGGGGTCTGATGGTCCAGCGCGCCTTCGGCGGTGATCACCAGATCCGCGCGGGCGAGACGCTCATCCAGATCCACCTGGTCGAGCAGCACATCGAATCGGGGCAGCAGCCGCGCCCCGAGCGCGGCGAGCCCCGCGCCGAGCCCGCCGGACGCCCCCGTGCCGGCACCGCCGAACAGATCGCCCGGCACCCGGAGGTCGCGGGTGAGAACGGTCGCCCAGTGCTCCAACGCCGCCGCGAGTTGTTCGACCTGCGCGGGTGTCGCACCCTTCTGAGGGCCGAAGACGCGAGCGACCCCACGCTCTCCGCACAGCACATTGAAGGGGTTGCAGGCGACCCGGATCTCGGTGGCGGCGAGCCGTGGGTCGATCGCCGAGGTGTCGATACGCGTCAGTCGGCGCAACTCGCGCCCGCCATGGCTGAGTTCGTGGCCATCGGCGTCAAGGAGCCTGGCCCCCAACGCCTGGAGGGCTCCCGCGCCACCGTCCGATGTGCCGGAGTCCCCACAGCCCACGAGTATCCGGCGCGCCCCGGTGTCGAGGGCGGCACGGATCAACTCGCCCACGCCGTAGGTCGTGGTGGCGCCCGGGTCACGTAGCTCGCGCGGTACCAGGGAGAGGCCGGCGACCGCCGCCATCTCCACCACCGCCGTTCCGTCGCCGTCCCCGAGCAGGGCGAAGTGGGTACCGATCCGCTCACCGGTCGGCCCGGTGGCGGACAGCCGCACCAGCCGCCCGCCCGAGGACGACGCGAGCGCCTCGGCGGTGCCCTCACCACCGTCGACCAGCGGTATCAGATCGATCTCCGCGTCCGGGACGACCCGGCGCACCCCCGCGGCGATCGCAGCGGCGGCGGACTGGGCGGACAGGGATTCCTTGAAGCCGCTCGGGGCAATGGCGAATCGGGTCAGCACGGGGTCACTCCTTGAGGGTTGGGGGTGCGTCAGCGGACGGGCACGCCGAGCAGCGGCCAGACGGCGACGGCGAAGAGCAGGACGAGCGCGGCGGTCATGGGTGCCAGCACGGCGGACAGCCGCAGCAGGTCGCGCGGGGTGTACGTGGGTACGCCCGGGATGTCGGCGAAGAGGGTCACCGGCTTCGCCGACGCGGGCAGCGTGTGGCAGAAGCCGGCCGCCGCGGTGGAGGCGAGTGCGGCGGCGACCGGGTTGACGCCCGCGCCGACCGCGGCGGCGACCACCAACGGCACCAGCACCGATGACCGGGCCGATCGTGACTGAAGGACCAGGTGGGCGACGGTGGACACGGCGACCACCACGGCGAGGAACAGCCAGGGCGGTAGATCCAGCGGGACACCGCTGACCAGCCAGCTCGCCGCTCCGGAATCGGCGAGTGCCAGGCCCATGGCCATGGTCGCGGCCATGAAGAGCAGCAGCGACCAGGGCACGGTCTTGAGTGCTTCCTTGAGCCGTACGGTTCCCAGCGCGGGGGAGGCCGCGACGATCGCACCGATCAGCGCGACCACGGCCGGTGGGACCCGGTGCAGCGGTTCACTGCACCACAGCGCGACGACCGTGGCCAGCAGCACGGCGCAGCGGGTCTCGGCCGCCTCCCAGGGGCCGATGACGGGCCGGTCGCTGTGCTCCTGGATCTGGGCCGCGGTGATGTGCACCGGCCCCTCGCGATCGGCGCGACTCGTCGTGGTGAACAGGACCGCCTCGGCCGCCAGATGGGAGGAGACGATGGCCAACGGAAGGCCGAGCAGCAGCCACTCGGTGAATCCGATGCGTTCGCCGGCCGCCTCCCACAGCACCGATACGGTGATCAGATGGGCGCCCGCGCCGATCAGGGTGGCGACCGCGGACAGCAGGATGACGGTGGGAAAGAGCAGCGCCAGCATCACCACCAGACGCTTCCGGTGCGCCAGTGCCTTCGCCAGGGCGAGGAACACCGGCATCGCGAGCGCGGCTCGCCCGGAGGTGGCCGGCACCGCGAACGCCGTGACCACCAGAGCGGCGGTGGTCAGATGGACCAACTGCCGCACACTGCGGGCCCCGCCCACCAGGAACGCCGCGGCCCGCCCGGCGAGCCCGGTTCTGGCCACCGCGGCGGCCAGTACGAAGGCGCAGATCAGCAGCCACACCGTGTCATCGCCGAGGGTGCCGAAGAGGGCGTCACTGCTGATCACCCCGGTTGCGGTGAGGGCGAGCCCGGCGCCAAGCGCGATATAGGTGTCATCGATCGGGGTGCCGATCCAGGCACAGGTCGCGAGGGCGAAGACGGCGAGGGTGACGCGGGCATCGCCACCGAGCTCTGGGAAGTTGCCGGGCACCAGGAGCAGCGCACAGATGCTCAGGGCCACGCAGAGGGTCGCCGCTTGACGCAGGTTCAGGGTCACGTCATCGAGACTGCGCCGCGGCGGTGAGCGCTTCATGAGCCCTTCATGAAGGGAACTTCACAGAGCGGGAACGCGCGGGAGTGAGCGAGGAAGGGGGGAGAACTCCCAGCTCAGCAGGGTAGGCCAAGGTCATATGCCCCCACTGGCGCCCAGTTGGTCCCGCGGGTGCGGATCCACTGCGGGCCACCACGGGTGTCTGGGGCCGTCAGTCGGAGGTCCCGGTCGGTTGGACGCGGAAGAGACGCGGAAGAGACGCGGAAAAGGGGCCCCGTCCCAAGCCCCTGATGGCTTGGACGACGCCCCTGCTCTCGTACGGCTACCAGCTATTCGGGCAGCCGGTAGCCCATGCCCCGTACCGTCTCCACCCGGTCCGCGCCCAGCTTCTTGCGGAGGGCGCGGACATAGACGTCCACGATGTTGGAGCCCGGGTCGAAGTCATAGCCCCAGACATGGGAGAGGATCTGCTCTCGGGAGAGCACCTGCCCCGGGTGGCGGAGGAACAGCTCAAGCAGCACGAACTCACGTGCGGTCAGATCCACCATCCGCTCACCCGACCGGGCCCTGCGGGTGCGTAGATCGAGGGTGAGTTCGCCATTGCGCAGTACGGTCACCTCGGGTGCGCGGGCCGCTGTGCGCAGGCGCAGGCGTACCCGTGCCAGCAGTTCCTCGAAGCGGAAGGGCTTGGTCATCCAGTCGTCGGCGCCGCCCTCCAGGCCCGCCACCGTATCGCGTACGGAATCACGTGCGGTGAGCACGATCACCGGTACGGAGACCCGGGCCTCGCGCAGTTGGCGCAGTACGGTGAAGCCGTCCTTGCCGGGCAGTCCGATGTCCAGGACCACCAGGTCGAAGCCGCCGGTGATGGCGTAGTCGTAGGCCGCCTCACCGTCGCCGACGACGGTGGTGGTGAATCCATTGGCCCGCAGGCCCTTCTCGACGAAAGAGGCGATGCGTTCCTCGTCCTCGACGATGAGAATGCGGTTCACAGCGCGGCTTCCTCCATGTCCTTCCCTTCGTTCAGGTCGTTCGGTTCGTGCAGTTCGTGCAGTCCCTGGAAGACGAGGACGAAGGTGGCTCCGCCCCCTTCGGTCGGCCGCAGTTCGACAGCGCCGCCATTGCCTTCGGCTATGGCCTTGACGATGGCGAGGCCCAGTCCCGCTCCGGTGGCGCGGGCTCCACGGCGGGAGGTGCCGCGGCGGAACCGCTCGAAGATGACTTCCTGGTCCTGTGGTTGGACTCCCGGCCCGGTGTCGGCGACGTAGAGCTCGATCCCGTCCGCCCTGGCGCGGGAGCCGATGCTGACGCGTTGCCCGGGCACGGTGTGCTGCACGGCGTTCTGTGCCAGTTGGACCATGGCCTGGGTGATCCGCTGGGGGTCCAGCAGCACCTCGGCGTCCACCGCGCCGGCGAAGTTCCACTCGCGTTCCCCAAGGGCCCTGGCCTTGACGAACACATCGGCGGTCAACTCCCCGAGCTGCACCGGCTCGGGGGAGACGAAGTCGGGCCGCTCCGCCTTGGCGAGCAGCAGCAGATCCTCCACGATCCGGCTCATCCGCTCCAACTCCTCCAGCACGATCCGAACCGTCTCCTCCCGCTCGGCCGGGTCGTCTCCCATGAGTTCGAGATGACCGCGGACGATGGTGATGGGGGTGCGCAGTTCGTGTCCCGCGTCATCGACGAACTCGCGCTGGGCGGCAAAGGCCCGCTCCAGCCGGTCCAGCATGGCGTTGAAGGTCTCGGCGAGCGCGGCTATGTCGTCGCGGCCCTGTACCGGTATGCGCTGGGTGAGGTCCTGTTCGGTGAGTTGGGCCGCGGTCGTACGCACCAGGCGTACGGGTCGGAGTATCCGACCGGCGACCACCCAGCCGATGCCGATGGTCATCAGCAGTGCCACCCCGGAGATGGCGATCAGCATGGTGAAGATGTTTCCGGCCTTCTGCTGCTCGCCCTCCGGGTGGAAGGCGACGACGAAGGCCGCGGCCGGATGGCCCGCGCTGGCGCCGATCTCAACCTTGGCCCAGCGGATCTCGCCCTGGGGGCGGTGCAGGGTGCCGGTGGCGTTCGGGGACTTGAAGACGGCGGTCAGCGAGCGGGGGTCATCGGCCAGGGGGTGGTCCACCCGTACCTCGCGGAACTGCACGAGCGTCGCCGGGGGGGCGGGGTCCGCGCGCTCGATGAGTCCCAGCAGTTCCTCGTCCGGGTCGGCGTACTGCCGTTCCAGGAAGAGTCTCAGCAGCGGCTTCGGGGCGGTGAACCGCTGGCCGGTCTCCGGGTTGACCCCGCGGCGGGCGAGATTGGCGAACTCCTCCGCCTCCTGGGCCAGCAGATTGTCGATCCGGTGGTCCACATCGCGCAGGAGTACCGAGCGGGTGGCGGCGGCGACGGCGACGAGGGCCACCGCCATCACGACGACCAGCCAGAGCAGGATGCGCAGCCGGGCCGAGACCCAGGGGCGTCCGGAGTCAGCCGTCTTCACCGGTGTCGTCGCCGCCCGGGCCGTCGTCGCCCTGTCCGCCTCGCTCGTTGCCGTCGTCATTGTTGTCATCGCCCGATGGGCTGTCGCGGATCGGCGGCGGCGAAACCGTTTCGTTGCTGGGGGCGGGTACGGGCGTACTGGGTGAAGGGGACGGTGAGCCGCTCTCCAGCTCCACCTTGGGCGGGGCTTTGCGGTCGTCGGGGTTGTCGGTGAGGGCGTAGCTGGTCACCGCGATACCGAGGGGTATCGCGACGACTGCGGCGAGGGTCGCCAGGCGATGCGAGAAGACCATGGGTTCGATGGTGGCGGCTCTTGGCGGGCCGCCGCATGAGGCGCAGATGAAGAAGTCTTCATATTGTGCGCTGATGGTTCGTGTTCTTGGTGCTCAGGGGGTTGCGGGGAGGCCCGGGGCGCCGGTGTGGCGACGGGATCGATGGCCTCCCTGAGTGGCTCACGAGTCCAGACCGATGGCGAAGGCCGCTTCGAGGTCGTGCTGTGAATAGGTGCGGAAGGCCACATGGGTATCGGTGGCCTCCACGCCCGCGATCTTGCTGATGCGACCGGGGATCACATCCGCGAGGTCGTCGTGGCGGGCCACCCGGACCATGGCGATCAGATCGTAGGTGCCGGTGACGGAGAAGACCTCGCTGACGCTGTCCAGCGCGGCGATCGACTCGGCGATCTCCGGGATGCGGTCCACGCTGGTCTTGATGAGCACGATCGCGGTGATCACGGTTGACTGTCTCCCTCGGGGGCCGCGGTTTGGACCTTCACTCTAGCCCGGCGCCCATAGCGCCCCCAGGCGTAGCAGAACCCGGTGCCGAAGCCCACCACATGTGCGAGATAGGCCACACCGGGTCCGCCGCTGCCGGCGCCGGAAGCCGCCAGCCACTGGAGGACGAACCAGAAGATCAGCACGAGCCAGGCGGGAAAGCGTAGGGGTAGGAAGAAAAGGAACGGGAAGAGGCTGGTGACCCGGGCCTTCGGGAAGAGGAAGAGGAACGCGCCGAGCACCCCCGAGATCGCCCCGGAGGCTCCGACGAGGGTCTGCTCCGAGTCCATGTTGGCCACCGCGTAGGCGCAGAGCGCGAGATAGCCGGTGGCTGTGTAGAACAGGGCGAATCCGATCTGTCCCATGCGCTCTTCGGCCATCGCGCCGAAGACATAGAGGAACAGCATGTTGCCGAGGAGATGCAGCCAGTTGCCGTGGACGAAGAGTGCGGTGAGGGGGGTCAGCAGGGTGCCAGAGTCGCCACTCATCAATTCGGCGGGGATCACCCCCCACCTTTCGAAGTACGCGGCCTGTGCCGCGAGCAGGGCGTCTCCGGTGCCGTACGACGCATTGACCCCTGATACGGGACTAACGAGAAAGACCGCACAACAGACGGCGATCACCCCATGCGTCACCGTGGGCCCTGCCATCACGCCCCGGACCGTTCTGAGGGCCACACCCCGCCAATCGATCACGGACAGATCATGGCGTAGTGGGCGGGAACGGTACAGAGTGCCTCGCCGTGCCCCTGGGTACCCGCGAGGCCATAGAGTTACAGGGAGTACACCCGCAGTTCGACGGCGCACCGCGGACCTCGCTTCCATACCGGGAAATCCGAGACGGGATCCTGACGTCTCAGAGAAGTCGGCGAGACCCTGAAGTCTCGGCGAAGTCTCAGCGAAGCCCAGAGAAGTCTGAGAGACAAGGACGGCACGATGACGACGACGGTTCCCAAGCCGACGGCCGGCACCCGCTGGCGCTGCACGCTCTGCGGCAATCTCACCCGCTTCGATGTCACCCGTTCCTCCAAGGTCGTCGAGTACGTCCATCTGGACCTCGCGGGAGAGGCCAAGGTCGAGGAGCGCGAGGTGCTGAGTGAGACCATCGAGTCCGTGCGCTGTCGTTGGTGCAATGCCGTGGACAAGATCGAGCTGGTGGACAGGCCGGGCGCCGGTTCCTAACGGGAGCGACGCGAGGCGCAGCAGACTAATGAGGTGACGGATCGTGGAGCAGCCTGACAGTGGCGCCGAACCGGCCTCCGCGGCCGGTGACGCCGCGGAGGCGCTCGACCGACCGTTGCCAGAAGGCGTACGGCGCCGGGTGGTCGCCCTGGTGTCGGACGCGTTCGGTGGTCTGACAGTCGCCGAACTACCTGCTCAGCTGCGCCAGTACGCCCGCTTCACCCCGTCCCGGCGCGCCAAGTTCGCGGGCAACGCGATGGCGGCCGCGCTGGAGAGCGACCCCGTCTTTCGACAGCGCATCGGCGAGAAGCTCAGCCAGGCCCAGCCCGAACTCTGCGCCGCACTGGCGGCTGGATCACCGCCCGCGGCCGCCGACCCGCTCGATGTGGCGGCGGCGGCCTATGTGCTACGCCCCGCCGGATGGGTGAAACTCGTCGCCGCCGCCGGCGAGGAGGCCCAGCGGGCCGACGCCGAGCGCGCCGACGAGGCGGGCAGGCGAGAGCTGGAGCGGCTGCGCGAGGAGCTGTTCGAGGCGCGGGCGCACACCAAGAGCGAGACCGAGCGACTGCGTACCGAGTTGGAGACGACCCGCAAGGAAGCCGAATCGCTGCGCCGGAAGGTGCGCAGCGCCCAGAGCGACCTCAAGCGCGGTGAGGCGGCCCTGCGGCAGGCGGGCGCCGAGATCGACACCGTACGTACGGAAGCCGCCACCCAGGTGTCCGCCGCCGAGTCCGAGGCCCGACGGCTGCGCGCCCGCCTCGGGGAGGCCGAGGCCGCCGTGGAGGCGGCCAGACGGGCGGGCCGTGAGGGCCGCTCCGTCGAGGACATGCGGCTGCGGCTGCTGCTGGACACCGTGCTGGACGCGGCCCAGGGGCTGCGCCGGGAGCTGGCCCTGCCACCCGCGTCCATCCGTCCCGCCGATCTGGTGGACGCGGTGGAACCGGGCAGGCTGTCGCCCAAGGACATCGCTTCCCGCGCCCTGTCCGAGACCGATCCGGCACTGCTGGATCAGCTGCTGGCCCTGCCGCAGGCACATCTGGTCGTCGACGGCTACAACGTCACCAAGACCGGCTATCCCACCATGCCGCTGGAGAAGCAGCGCTTGCGCCTGCTGGGCGGACTCTCGGTGCTCGCGGCGCAGTCAGGTGCGGAGATCACCTGTGTCTTCGACGGCGCCGAGTTGGCGGCTCCGGTGCTGCTCGCCCCGCCGCGCGGAGTGCGGGTGCTCTTCTCCAAGGCGGGTGTCACGGCCGATGAGCTGATCCGGCAACTGGTGCGGGCCGAGCCCTCGGGTCGCCCGGTGGTGGTGGTCTCCACCGACCGCGAGGTCGCGGACGGGGTGGCCAAGGCCGGTGCCCGTCCCGTTGCCTCGGCGATGCTGCTCAAGCGGCTGTCCCGGGTCTGAGCGCGCTCCCCGGCGACTTGGGGGAAGCGATCGCTTCCGGATGGCATTCCTATGGAATGCCAACGTGAGCGCCGAATGCCGGAATTGGTGGCATCGATGGGGAACGGTGGGTCAAGTCCCTCACTGTGGGTGGAAGAGAAGTAAAGAAAACGCTCCTGGGCCAAGATTTTTCCCGACAGGATTTGAACTGATCACAAGAACGTCACTAGGGTCAGGCGTCGAACCTTCGCGCGGTCGATCGCCCATCCGGGGCGAACAGCGAAGGCGCCGCCGCGTCTGTGCATTCAGCCGATTCCCGGGGGAGTTGTGTGCGCGGAGCCGGGGAGCAATCCCCACCGACCCGGTAGGCGGCTCTGAGGAAGAAGGAGCTCGCCTTCGTGGCGTCCCACCGTCGTCCCAAGCAGCCGGGCCGCACTCGGGTGACCGTGCTC
This sequence comes from Streptomyces albipurpureus, assembly GCF_023701525.1. Taxonomy (GTDB): domain Bacteria; phylum Actinomycetota; class Actinomycetes; order Streptomycetales; family Streptomycetaceae; genus Streptomyces; species Streptomyces albipurpureus. The sequence continues at coordinate 104,181 of NZ_JAMQAW010000040.1, read as the reverse complement.
ACCGCGACCGCCGCCGCAGCAGTCGCACTGACGTCCCAGACCGCTCAGGCCGATCCCAAGCCGAGCAAGACAGAGGTCAAGGCCAAGGTCGACAAGCTCTACGAGGAAGCTGAGAAGGCGACCGAGAAGTTCAACGGTGCCAAGGAGCGTCAGGACAAGCTCCAGAAGCAGGTCGACACCCTCCAGGACCAGGTCGCCCGCGGCCAGGACGGTCTCAACGACCTCCGGGACAAGCTCGGTTCGGTGGCCAGCGCCCAGTACCGCTCGGGTGGCATGGACCCCTCGCTCCAGCTCTTCCTCTCGTCCGACCCGGACACCTTCCTCGACAGGGCCTCCGCGCTCGACCACCTCGGTGACAAGCAGCAGGAAGCCATCGCCGAGATCCAGAACAAGCAGCGCGCCCTTGCGCAGCAGCGCAAGGAGGCCCAGGGCAAGCTCACCGACCTGGCCGACACGCGCAAGGAACTCGGCGCCAAGAAGCGCGAGGTGCAGACCAAGCTCGCCGACGCGCAGAAGCTGCTGAACTCCCTCAGCGTCCAGGAGCGCAAGGCCCTCAAGGCCGAGGAGAAGCGCGCCGACCGGACCAATCAGCGGGCCGCCCTCAGCGACCCCAGCGAGGCCAAGCCCGCCACCGGGCGCGCGACTTCCGCGTACGCCGCCGCCCAGAGCAAGCTCGGCCAGCCGTATGTCTACGGCGCCTCGGGGCCGAACTCCTTCGACTGCTCGGGCCTCACCTCCTGGGCCTTCGCCCAGGCCAATGTCTCCATCCCCCGCACCTCCCAGGCGCAGGCCAACATCGGGCAGCGGATCAACTCGCAGAGCGATCTGCGCCAGGGCGACCTGGTCTTCTTCTACGACGATCTGCACCACGTCGGCTTCTACGCCGGTAACGGCCAGGTCCTGCACGCCCCGCGCACCGGAGCGAACGTGCGCTACGAGCCCATCAGCAACATGCCCTACATGTTCGGGGTCCGCGTCTGAAGACGCGCGGGGGCGGCCTGACGGCCCGCCGCGCCCCACCCCCGATCGGGGGATTTCCCGTTCCCTCTGCTGACGTCGCGCCCCGCCGGTGACCTGTGGTCTCCCGGCGGGGCGCGGCCGTATGTGTACGGCGAGGTCGTTGGTCGCTGTGTGTTCGCCCGACTACTGTCTGGCGCGCAGCAGACCTCGTACGGCGTCCGCACGGTGTGTTCGTGCGGCGCTGTTCTCGTACCAGCGGATTCGGTCAACGGATTCGTGCAGCGGAAGGGAGCGCGGCCCGTGGCGTCCCATCGACGGCCCACACAGTCCGGTCTCACTCACAGTGCCCGGGTCACCGTTCTGTCAGCGGCGGCGGCGACGGCTGCGGCGACGTTCGGGGCCACCCCGGCGGGCGCCGATCCGCATACCTCGCCAGAGCGTGCGCGGGCCACCGTGGACCGGTTGTTCAAGGAGGCCGAAGTGGCCACCGAGAGCTTTAACAGTGCAGGTGAGCGCGTTGCCCAGCTGCGCGAAGAGGTGGATGAGGCCCAGGACGGCGTGGCCCGGGGGCAGGAGCGCATCAACCGTATGCGGGAGGCCCTCGGTTCGGTGGCGGGCGCCCAGTACCGGTCCGGTGGGGTCGATCCCACCCTTTCCCTGCTGCTCTCGTCCGACCCGGACACCTTCCTCGCGCAAGCCGAGATGCTGCACATGGTCACCGAACGTCAGCACTCGGCCCTTCTGGAACTCCAGCGAGCCCAGCGCAGCATCGGCCAACTGCGCACCGAAGCCGCCCGGGACCTCTCCGAACTGGAACGCAGCAGGGATTCCGTCGCCCGCCACAAACGCGCGGTCGAGCGGAAGCTCGCCCAGGCGCAGAGACTGCTGAACTCGCTTCCCGCCGGAGAACGCGGAGAGTACGACCGGGCTTCGCGCTCCGGCCGTGGCGCACTGCCCGCGCTCTCGGGAGACGCCCCCGCCTCCGCCCGGGCCGCCACCGCGGTCTCGGCCGCTCGTAGCGCGGTGGGCAGGCCTTACGTGTGGGGCGCCAACGGACCGTCCGGCTTCGACTGCTCCGGACTCATGCAGTGGTCCTACGCACGGGCCGGCGTAGGACTGCCCCGCACCTCGCAGGCACAGCGGTACGCGGGCCGTCAGGTGCCGCTCTCCGAGGCCCGTCCCGGCGATCTGGTGGCCTATCGCGCCGACGCCAGCCATATCGGGATGTACATGGGCAACGGCCAGGTCGTACACGCGCCCTACCCCGGCGCATCGGTCCGCTATGACCCGGTCGGCATGATGCCCATCTCCTCCATCACTCGCGTCTGAGTACCGCCGTCAGCTCCGCACAGCGGCCCGCTGGTCCGCAGGTTCCGTACCATCGGCGGGTGGAAGGTCATGGTCCCGGTCGACGCCGGGCGATACGGACGGCGGCGGCGCTCGGCGCTGCCGTGGCTCTGCTGACCCCCTCGCTGCTGGTGGGCTGCGCGGACCCGAAGGCCTCCGACGGTTCGGTACGGGGCATCCAGCGCACCCTCGACGCCCGCGCGGCGGCCGTACTCGCGCGCGACGAGCACAGCTACCTCGCACAGTTCGCACCCGAGGCCACCCAGCTACGGGCGGAGGAACGCCGGCAGTTCCACAACCTCGCCGAGGTGCCGTTCGACTTCTGGGAGTACCGGGCCGCCCATGTGCGCCGCGACGGGGCGCAGGCCAGCGCCGATGTGGAACTGCGCTACCGCATCACCGGATATGACAGCGCCCCCGTGATCTCCGCCCGCAGAGTGGAACTCGGGCTGCGGGACGGCCGCTGGTACGTGACGGCCGACAGACCCGCCAAGGACAGCGCCCAACAGCTCTGGCAGCAGGGACGGGTACGGGCCGTGCACGGTGAGCGGAGCCTGGTGCTCGGCGTCGACCAGGACACCGCCCGGCTCAAGGCCCTCGCCCAGCGCGCCGATCGCGCCGTGCCCGCGGTCTCCGACGCCTGGCCGTCGCGGTGGGCCCGACGCGTCGTGGTGCTGGTGCCGGCCTCGCTGGAGGCCATGGGGGCGCTGCTGGGCGCGCCCGCGACCAGCTACCGCGGTATTGCCGCCGTCACCACGGGGGAGACCGGCAGGGCGGGTGCCACCCCCGCGGACCGGGTGATCGTGAACCCCTCCGCGTACGCGGTCCTCGGTGACTTCGGCCAGGATGTGGTGCTCACCCATGAGACCGCCCATGTGGCCACCCGCGCCCACACCTCCCACGCCACCCCGATGTGGTTGTCGGAGGGGTTCGCCGACTGGGTGGCGTACCGCGGCAGCGGTCGCACCGCGAGCCAGAGCGCGCCCGAACTCCAGCGTGCGGTACGCGCGGGCGACGTGCCCCCCGCGCTGCCGTCCGACGACGACTTCGCCTTCGGCGCGCAGCCGGACGCCTTGGCGCGCGCCTATGAAGGCGGCTGGCTGGCCGCTGAGCTGATCGCCGAGCGGTGGGGCGAGAAGAACCTGACGACGTTCTACCGCGAGGTGGGCGCGGCCAAGTCCCGGGCCGGCGCCGTCGAGAAGGCGATGGCCGAGGTGCTGGAGACGACACCGGAGCACTTCACCGTGCAGTGGCGCAACCATCTGCGGGAGCGGCTGGGGGGCTGAGCCCGGCCAAGTCCTTCGGACAGCGAGGCGCGGGCGTTCATCGGGCCGGGTCCTATGAGGCGAGCAGTTGACCGTCCTGATCGGGTGCCGCCATCTGACCGCCGGCGCGCGGCTCCCGGACCGTGCCGCGCCACAGCCGTAGGGCCGCGGTCACCGCCGCCGCCACCAGCAGACCGTTCCGTACCACCAGCAGCGACACCCCCAGAGGGTCACTCGCCACCACCTGCGCGAACCAGATCGGGAACTCCAGCGTCGTCACCGCGGTCGCCGCCAGCACCAGGGCGGCGGGTAGCGCCATACGGCTGCCCGCCAGCACCAGGCAGACCGCTGCCAGGCCCACCAGCCAGAGCAGATACTGCGGGCTGATCACACGGCTGGTGGCCGTGAACAGCAGTACGGCGGTGAACGCCGCGTCCGCCAGGGAGCCGGGACCGAAGGCGCGGGCCCGCCAGCGCCACAGGACGAGCCAGCCGAGCGCGAGCAGCGCCAGCGCCAACGCGAGCGATGACACCAGCGGGACATGCGGTCCGAGGAACTCCAGTGAGCCGTAGTTCAACAGCACCCGCCCCTCCCAGCCGAAGTGCCGGGCGACATGGAACACCAACGCGCCCAGCGACTCCACCTCCGTCCCCCGATCCCGCTGGAAGAGCAGAAAGGCCAGCGCCCCCGGCAGCGCCACCACGAACCCCACCGTCAGCCCGATCGCCGTGCCCGCCGCCGTACCCCAGGCCAGCCGGGTGGCGCGGCCCCGCGGCACCCCGATGAGCAGCAGCAGCGGCCACACCTTGAGCAGTGCGCCCAGGGCGGCCAGGGCACCCAGGGCCCTGGGACGACGGGCGCCCGCCAGGAGGGCGGCGACGGCCACCGCGGTGACCATCAGGTCGTAGCGCGCGTATCCGGTGGGGCCCAGCAGGGGTACGCCCACGATCCACACCCAGGCCCCGCGCGGGGAGTTGCCGGGGCGGGTCGCCGCGTACCGCAGCAGCACGAACACCAGGGCGTCGCAGAGCAGGATGAGGACGAAGAACGCGGAGGCGTAGTCGAGGAAGGGCAGCAGCGCGGGCGAGAGAATGGCGAGCGCGGCGGCCGGCGGGTACTGCCAGGTCACATCGTCCAGCGGATAGAAGCCCGCCCGCAGGGTCTCGTACCAGCGGTGGTAGATCACCGACACATCGGCGGTCACATCGGGCCCCGGGAACGGGACGACCTGGTGGACCCAGAGCAACAGCACGGCCCGGGTGAGGAGCCACACCGAGCCCTGCGCCACCGGTCCCGACCGCAGATCCGTCATAGGCCCTCGCATCCCTCAGCCGGACGGCATGGTGAATTGTCAATAATGTCGGGAAGATCCCGATGGGGATGCTCAGACAGGGCCGGCGTCCGGGGGAGAGGACACCTTCGGGCTGGGCATACCGCGGACCCCGGAAGGCATCTTCGGAGTGGAGGCCTCGGCTGCCGTGTCCCCTGCGGTGCGCTCGCTCCAGGCGGGGCCACTCGGTCGCCCCGACGGATTTGGGTACTGTCGGGCCCGATGCACAAGACCTTGATCGTGACCAATGACTTTCCGCCCAGGCCCGGCGGGATCCAGGCGTTCCTCCACAACATGGCGCTGCGACTGGACCCGGACCGCCTCGTTGTCTACGCCTCCACCTGGAAGCGCGGCCATGAGGGCGCCGAGGCGAGCGCGGCCTTCGACGCGGAGCAGCCGTTCACCGTGGTGCGCGACCGCACGACCATGCTGCTGCCGACACCGCGGGTCACCAGCCGAGCCGTCTCCCTGCTGCGGGAACACGGCTGTGAGTCCGTCTGGTTCGGGGCGGCCGCACCGCTCGGCCTGATGGGCCCCGCGCTGCGCAAGGCCGGCGCCCGGCGGCTGGTCGCCACCTCGCACGGCCATGAGGCCGGTTGGGCGCAGCTCCCCGCGGCCCGGCAGTTGCTGCGCCGGATCGGCAACGGCACCGACACCATCACCTACCTGGGCGAGTACACCCGCTCCCGCATCGCCGCCGCACTCAGCCCTGAGGCGGCCGGGCGGATGGTGCAACTGCCTCCCGGAGTGGATGAGAAGACCTTCCACCCGGACTCGGGCGGGGCCGAGGTGAGGCGCCGTCTCGGGCTCGCTGACCGTCCCGTGGTGGTCTGTGTCTCCCGGCTGGTACCGCGCAAGGGGCAGGACACCCTGATCCAGGCCATGCCCCGGATCCTGGCGAGGATCCCGGACGCGGTGCTGCTGATCGTCGGGGGCGGGCCGTATGAGAAGGAGCTACGCCGGCTCGCCGAGACCGTGGGGGTCTCGACCTCCGTCGTGTTCACCGGAGCCGTGCCCTGGGCGGAGCTACCCGCCCACTACGGCGCGGGCGATGTGTTCGCGATGCCCTGCCGGACTCGGCGGGGCGGGCTCGACGTCGAAGGGCTCGGGATCGTCTATCTGGAGGCCTCCGCCACCGGTCTCCCGGTGGTCGCGGGCGACTCGGGCGGGGCCCCGGACGCGGTACTCGACGGGGAGACCGGATGGGTGGTGCGCGGTGGCTCGGCCCAGGACGCCGCCGAACGGATCACCGCCTTGCTGCTGGACCCGGAGTTGCGGCGGCTGATGGGGGAGCGTGGCAGGCGGTGGGTGGAGGAGAGGTGGCGTTGGGATCTCCTGGCGGCGCGGCTGAGGGAACTGCTCTGACCCCTTGAGCCCGGGCCGCTCCGAGACCAAGGCCCCAGGCCTGAGCAGGGTCGGGGCTCCGGGCTCGTCGTCCGCCCCGGGGCAACCGTGCGCCGCTCCGAGACCAAGGCCCGGAGCCCAAGCAGGGCTAGGGCTCCCGGCTCTTGGTCCGCCCCGGGACGACCGTGCGCCGCTCCCCGGCCGGTGCCCCAGATCAGCTGGTATCCGATGCGCCGTCATATGCGGGCATCGCCAGCCAGCCAGCCGCCGTGTCCTGGTTCGGCCGTATCGGGCCCTTGCCGTGAGCTGTCGAGCCGTCCCCCGCCGTTGCCGGCGATGGGGCACTCCGGGTCTGCCGTCCGGGCGGCCAAGACCGCACCCGCCCGACCCACCGGCACCCGACCCACCGGCACCCGGTCTGGTCGTCCGGCACTCGGGCCCGGCCGCCTGACCGGACCTGGCGTAACACTTACTAGCCGCGGTAGATCCCCTCGATCTCATCCGCGAAGTCCTTCGCCACCACATTGCGCTTCAGCTTCAGCGACGGGGTGATGTGCCCGGCGTCCTCGGTGAACTGAGCGGCCAGGATCCGGAACCTGCGCACCGACTCCGCCTTGGAGACGGCCGCGTTGCCGTCGTCCACCGCCCGCTGGATCTCGGCCAACAGCTCAGGGTCCTCCCGGAGCACGGCCGCGGTCGATCCGGCGGGTTTGCCGTGGTCGGCCGCCCAGCGGCCGAGGAAGTCCTCGTCCAGCGTGATCAGCGCCCCGACGAAGGGCCGCCCGTCGCCCACCACCATGCACTCCGCGATCAGGGCATGGGCGCGGATACGGTCCTCGATCACCGCGGGAGCGACGTTCTTGCCGCCCGCGGTCACCAGGATCTCCTTCTTGCGCCCCGTGATCGTGAGGTACCCGTCCTGATCGAGCGCACCGATGTCACCGGTGTGGAACCAGCCGTCGGCCAGCGCCTCCGCGGTGGCCGCCGCGTTGTTCCAGTAGCCCTGGAAGAGGTGCTCACCGTGCAGCAGCACCTCACCGTCGTCGGCGATCCGCACCACCGATCCCGGCAGCGGCTGCCCGACGGTGCCGATCTTCTGCCGGTCCCACGGGTTGAAAGCGGTCGCCGCGCATGACTCGGTGAGGCCGTACCCCTCAAGGACGGTGAAGCCGATGCCGCGGAAGAAGTGCCCCAGGCGCTCGCCCAGGGGAGCGCCACCGGAGATCGCGTACTCGCCGCGCCCGCCCAGCACCGTCCGCAGCTTGCCGTAGACCAGCCGATCAAAGATCTTGTGCTTGATCCGCAGCCCGAACGACGGGCCCTTCGCGGTGTCCAGGGCCCGGCTGTAGGAGATGGCCGTCTGTGCGGCCATATCGAAGATCTTGCCCTTGCCGTCGGCCTGCGCCTTGGCGCGTGCCCCGTTGTAGACCTTCTCGAAGACCCGGGGTACGCCGAGGATCAGCGTCGGCTGGAAGGAGGCCAGCTCATCGGTCAGATTCTTCACATCGGACACACAGCCCAGCTTGATCGGGGCCATCACGGCGGCCACCTCGACCAGCCGACCGAAGACATGTGCGGCTGGGAGGAACAGCAGCACCGAGCACTCGCCCGTACGGAAGAGCGGCTTCAACCGCTCCACCGCGTTGCCGCATTCGGCGAAGAAGCTGCGGTGAGTGAGCACACAGCCCTTGGGACGCCCGGTGGTACCCGAGGTGTAGACGATGGTGGCCGGGTCGTCCGCCTTGGCGGCCCTGGTCCGCTCGTCCACGACCGAGTCCTCGACCTCGGCGCCCATCGAGATCAGCTCGGCCACCGCGCCGCCGTCGATCCCCCAGAGATGACGCAGCGCCGGCAGTCGATCGCGTACGGACTCCACCGCGGCGATATGGGCGTCGCTCTCCACGAGCGCGGCGACCGCGCCGGAGTCGGAGAAGATCCAGGAGACCTGCTCGGCCGAGCTGGTCTCGTACACCGGCACGGTCACCGCCCCGGCGCTCCAGATCGCGAAGTCCAGCTGCACCCACTCATACCGGGTACGGGACATCAGGGCCACACGGTCACCCGGTTGGATGCCCGCCGCGATCAGCCCCTTGGCGGCCGATCGCACCTCGGCGAGGAACTGCCGGGCGGTGACATCCTCCCAGCCGCCCGCGACCTTCCTGCCGACGACCGCGACATCGGGGTGCTGCGCTGCGTTGCGGCGGATCAGGTCTGTCAGGTTTCCGTCCGACGGGACCTCGTACAGGGCCGGAAGGCTGAACTCGCGCAAAACTGCTGCTCCTCATCGGGCTCCGGCGCCACGGCTCTGTGTAGTGCACCGGCTGCGGTCCAAGAACGGGCTGGTGCTCAGGGGTGAGCGGAATCGACTGCCCGGACGTTACCCACCGGTACTCGGTTCCGGGTAGGGGTTTCCGGCCAGATGTTCCCTGCATCACATGCATATGGCAGTACTTCGCGCAGAGTAGTGCACTCCTCCCCGGACCCGGAAGAACGACCGGCCTGCCCTACTGTCCAGCCACCGCGACTGCGCCCTAGGGTGACCGCCATGCGGGTCAATGTGATCAGTGATGTGCACGGCAACACCCAGGATCTCGCCAGAGCGGGGGAGGGCGCCGATGCCTTGGTCTGCCTCGGCGACCTTGTCCTCTTCCTCGACTACGCCGACCGTTCACGCGGCATTTTCCCTGATCTGTTCGGTCTGGAGAACGCCGAGCTGATCGTGGAGCTGCGCACTGCCCGCCGCTTTGACGAGGCCCGCGAGCTGGCCCGCGGCCTCTGGGCGGAACTGGGGGAGGACCGGGACGGCACCATTGAGCTGGCGGTACGCCGTCAGTACGCCGAACTCTTCGCCGCTTTCCCCACTCCTACGTACGCCACCTACGGCAATGTCGATATCCCTGCACTATGGCCGGAATACGCCCATGAGGGCACCACGGTCCTCGATGGTCAACGGGCCGAGATCGGCGGTTTGACCTTCGGCTTCGTCGGGGGAGGTCTGCGCACCCCGATGCACACCCCCTATGAGATCTCGGACGAGGACTACGCGGCCAAGGTCGAGGCGCTCGGTGAGGTCGATGTGCTCTGCTCGCACATTCCGCCGGAGATGCCGGAGCTGACCTATGACACCGTCGCCCGCCGTTTTGAGCGGGGAAGCTCGGCGCTGCTGGACGCCATTCACCGCACCCGCCCCCGCTACGCCCTCTTCGGCCATGTCCATCAGCCCCTCGTCCCCCGGATGCGTGTCGGGGCGACCGAGTGTGTGAACGTCGGGCATTTCGCCTCGACCGGCCGACCGTGGACCCTGGAGTGGTGAAGCCCACCCCACCCAGCCGGTGAATCCTCCCCGCGCCGGGGCTCCGCTCCCGATTCGGCGCCGGAGGGCCGCAGCCGGACGTCACCCTCGGTCGCGATAGCCTCTGCACCATCAGTAACCGGTCCGTACCGCACTCCAGGGAGCCGCAGCGATGGCGGAACACACCAGCTCAAGCATCACCATTGAGGCGGCGCCGGCCGAAGTGATGGGAGTGATCTCCGACTTCGACCGCTACCCCGAGTGGACCGGCGAAGTGAAGCAGGCCGAGGTGATCTCCAGAGACACCGAGGGCCGCGCCGAGCAGGTCAGACTGGTCCTCGACGCCGGTGCGATCAAGGACGACCACACCCTGGCGTACACCTGGAACGGTGCGAACCAGGTCAGTTGGACCCTGGTCAAGTCCCAGATGCTGCGGGCCATCGACGGCTCCTACACCCTCACCCCCGTCGGCGGTGGCGATCGCACCGAGGTCACCTACCGACTCACCGTCGACGTCAAGATCCCCATGCTCGGGATGATCAAGCGCAAGGCGGAGAAGGTCATCATCGACCGGGCCCTGGACGGGCTGAAGAAGCGCGTCGAGAGCGGACAGACCCACTGATGCGGCAGGTCCTCGTCACCGGCCTCGGAGGCGCGGGCCGCACCACCGTCGCCGCGGCGACCGCGCTCGTCGCGGCCGAATCCGCGGCAGTGAACCCCGACGCACCTGTGACCCGGGTGCTGTTCCTCTCCACCGACCCCGCTCCCGTCCTCGGTGTGCCGGTGGCCCCCGCGCCAGGACTGCGCACCACCGAGCTCTCCGACGGCTTCCACGCCGTTGAGATCACCGAAGGGCTGTGGGCCGCCCGTATCGACAGCGCTGCCCGCTTCCGGACCGAGTTCCTGGCCCTGCAGGAACGCGCCTCGACCGCTCTCGATCTGCTCGGCGCCACCCGGCTCGCGGACGAGGAACTGACGGAACTCCCCGGCAGCGAACAGGCCGCACTCCTCAGAGCCCTGGCCGCGGCCGCCCTTGGCGACTGGGACACCGTCGTCGTCGACATGCCGCCCGTGCGGGAGACGATCGCGCTGCTCGCCCTCCCCGAACAGCTCCGCCGCTATCTGCGCCGGCTGCTGCCGCCCGAGCGGCAGGCCGCTCGTGCCCTGCGGCCCCTACTCGCCTCGTTCGCCGGGGTCCCGATGCCCGCCCACTGGCTGTACGAGACGACGGCCCGCCTGGACGCGGAACTCGCCGCGGTCCAGCAGGTGATCGAGTCCCCCGATACGGTGCTGAGACTGGTCGCCGAACCCGGCCTGACCGCGGCCGACGCGCTGCGGACCGCCCGGACCGGCCTGGCCCTGCATGACCTGCGGATAGACCAGGTCATCGCCAACCGGGTCCTTCCGCGTCACTCCGCCGACCCCTGGCTCGCGGGGCTCGCCGCGCAGCAGGAGAAGACCCTGCACGAGTGGTACGACGAGTGGGGGCCGCACTCCCCGGTCAGTGAGGTCGCCCATGCCGGGCGGGACCCGCGGGGCCTCGATGCACTGCGTGATATCGGCGCCGAACTGCACCGACACACCGCCCGCGGCCCGGCAGGAACCACCGCCGCCGACACCTACCTTGCCGCTGGCACCCCTGGCGATGACCTCCCATCGAAGCGGGTCATCGACCAACGCTCCGAGGACGGCACCTTCGTCTGGGTGCTCTCCCTGCCCGGGGCCGTCAAGGGAGATGTCCATCTGGTGCGCCGGGGCGAAGAACTGGTCCTCACCGTCGGACCGTTCCGCAGGATCGTTCCGCTGCCGTCCCTGCTGCGCCGTTGCACCGTCTCCGGGGCGGCGCTCACCGATGGCGCGCTGCGGGTTCGATTCACCCCCGACCCCGATCTGTGGCCGCGTACCCGCTGAACCGGTCACGTTCGTTCGGGTACCGTCGAGTGTACGAATACCCATCGCCGGACCAAACGCCCTGTGCAGGAGTACGCCATGAGCGATGCCACCGAGCGGCCCGCCGACGCTGACGCCTGGGCTGACGCATGCGCCGAAGACCTCGCGGCGGAGAAGGCCCGCCGCCGCGCCGAGTACGGTTCACCGCCCGGCTCCGCCGGCGATGAGCTGCGGAAGCTCTTCGGGGCGGTCGCCGACAAGGTCTCGGAGTTTCAGTCCTCGCTGCCGGGAGTGGCAGCCCAGAGCGCCGTACAGCAACTGGTCAACCAGGCCAAGTCCGCGGTTGAGCCGGTCCTCGAACGCAACCCCCAGGTCTTTGACCACCTCGCGGCCGCGGGCGGCGAACTGCTCGCCGCCTATCGCTCCGCCGTCGAGGGCCAGGAGCGGCGTTGGACCCAGGGACCAGGTGACTCGTCGAGCGAGGCCAAGGCTGACGCCCCGGACAAGGACCCCTTGGAGAAGGGCGGCCCGAAGGCAGACGGCTTCAAGAAGGACGGCTCGAAGAAGGACGACGGCCCGGGTAGCGGCGAGCCCATCGATCTCGACTGATCATGGTCCAACGGCCCTCAGGTACGGTTGGCGCCAGTGGCTATACCGGGAACTGAGGGACACATGGGACTCACCATCGGCGTCGATATCGGCGGCACCAAGATCGCTGCGGGCGTTGTCGACGAGGCGGGCACGATCCTTGACACACACAAGGTGCCCACCCCACCGACACCCAGCGGCATCGTGGACGCCATCTGCACGGCGGTCGGCGCGGCCAGCAAGGGCCACCAGGTCGAAGCCGTCGGCATCGGCGCGGCCGGCTATGTCGACGACAAGCGGGCCACCGTCTTGTTCGCACCCAACATCGACTGGCGCCATGAGCCGCTGAAAGACAAGGTCGAGCAGCGTACCGGCCTCCCGGTGGTCGTCGAGAACGACGCCAACGCGGCGGCCTGGGGCGAGTACCGCTTCGGCGCGGGACAGGGCCACGACGACGTCATCTGCATCACGCTCGGCACCGGGCTCGGCGGCGGGATCATCATCGGCAACAAGCTGCGCCGCGGGCGCTATGGCGTGGCCGCCGAGTTCGGTCATATCCGCGTAGTGCCGGACGGCCTGCTCTGCGGCTGCGGCAGCCAGGGCTGTTGGGAGCAGTACGCGTCGGGCCGCGCCCTGGTCCGCTACGCCCGGCAGCGTGCCAACGCGACGCCCGAGAACGCCAAGGTCCTGCTGGGCCTCGGCGACGGCACCCCGGACGGCATCGAGGGCAAGCACGTCAGCGCCGCGGCGCGACAGGGCGACCCGGTCGCGACCGACTCGTTCCGGGAGCTCGCCCGCTGGGCGGGCGCCGGGCTGGCGGATCTGGCGTCCCTGTTCGACCCGTCGGCCTTTATCGTGGGCGGCGGTGTCTCGGATGAGGGCGAGCTGGTGCTCGGACCGATCCGCAAGTCCTACCGCCGCTGGTTGATCGGCGGACAGTGGCGTCCCCACGCCCAGGTCCTCGCGGCCCAGCTGGGCAACAAGGCGGGCCTGGTGGGTGCGGCCGACCTGGCCCGCCAGGGCTAGGGGCCTTCCCCCGACGCTTTCGGCTGCCCGCCTGCCACAACGGCAGCGCGGCCCGACCCGGGTATCGCCCCCGGTCGGGCCGCACCGAATGCGCAGATGGCCGGGGCCTAAAGGGTGTCCCGCAGTCCCTGACGGGCGCGCGACGACAGCTACGGCATCCCCCTGGGCCTGGGGGCCCGGGAGGTACCCCCACCCCGTGGGCCTGGCGGCCCGGGTGGCCCCCCATCATCTGACGCCGCACGCTGATCCGCCCAGATTGCGGGACAGCCCTCAGTCCGGCCAGGCCCCGGTGAACCGGCGGGTCGCGGTGGCCCCACCACGCTCCACGGAAGCCTTGACCACCGCGAATATCGCTCCTTGCAGCGCTGCCGCAAGCAGCACCTCGCCCCAGCCGCGCTGCTCGTCGGTGGGGCTCGGTGCCTCATCGTCCCGCCCGAGCCGCTTCCAGACCTGTCCGAACACCGCGCTGGCAGCCATACCACTCAGGGCGCCGACACCGAATCCCACCGGCTTGTACAGGATCTTCGAGATCTTCATCGGCGCCTCCGCCGCTGAACCAGCAGTGCCACCGCGACGACCGTGACAGCGGCGGCCAGCAGCGGGGTGCGCCTGGCCCGTGCCGTCTTGGCGACCAACACGGTGGTGTCCTGAACCTGCTGCGGTGTCGCCTCACGGATCTTCTCGCTCACCGCCGTTGCGGCTTCCGTCAGTTGGGTCCTGGCCTGCGCCGCCTTCTCACCCACCTGCTCCCGCACCTCCGTGGCGGTCTGCTTGGCCTGCGCCGCCTTCTCGCCCACCTGCTCCTTCACCTCGGTGGCGGTCTGCTTCGCCCGAGCCCTCACATCGGCCTTCGCGGCGAGGGCGTCGACCGTCTGTCCCAGCTGTTCCCGGGTGTCTTCTGCCCGGGCACGAAGCTCTTCGGTCTCGGAGTGCTCGGACTTCTCAGGCTTCTCGGGCTTCTCGGATATTTTGGAGTCCTTGGCGGTCCTGGAGGCCCCTGAGGTGTTGGGGGAGTCGTGCTGGGGACGGGGGGTGCCGTTCATCGGTGTGCCCTTTCTTTGATCTCGGCCACATCGGCCTTGATGCTGTCGATCGTCTGCCGTGGGGCCGGCGGAGCCGCCCGGCTGATGTTCTTGGCGCCGAGCGCCGCGAGTGCCGCGGCGATGATGACCAGAACGGCGGTGACGACCAGCGCGGACGCCCACCACGGCAGTACCAGACCGAGCGTGATGATGGCCGTGGCCACCAGTGCCTGGAGCGCGAGAGCGGCGAACAGCCCGGCGGCGCCGAACAGACCGCCGCCCTTACCGAATCGCCTGCCCTTCTGCGTCAGCTCCGCCTGCGCGAGGCGCATCTCATCGCGTACGAGTTGGGACATCTGCTGGGTCGCTTGGGTGACCAGAGCACTCACCGACTGCTCCGGTTCACTCTGGTGCAGTTCACTACTCATGGGGTCCTCACCGCCTTTCCGGGCTTCAGTTGCTGCGGCTACCCGATCCACCGCGCAACAGGCCTCCGGTCGGCACCGTTCTGTCCGGAGTGTCCCGCGAGCGGGAACGCGCCCAGGGGCGATGGGCACCGCGTACTCACCGCACACAGGGATGCGCCCCCGCCTCGTACCCGTGAGGATCTGGTGGCCGATTCGGCCTCGGCGACCGGGACAGGCCACTCCACCCGGTCTCGTGGCGCCGGGGAAGGCGGGTGACTCCGTCATAGGGTGCGGGTATGGCCACAGCGCTGCCCAACTCCCGCACCGAACCGGATGGTTCCGTGGTTGTCCGGGCCCTCAGCTACAACATTCGCTCGCTCCGGGACGACGAGGAAGCCCTTGCCCGGGTGATCCGGGCCTGCGCCCCCGACCTGGTGTTCATCCAGGAGGCCCCTCGGTTCTTCCGCTGGCGCAAGCACGCCGCCCGACTCGCGGCCAAGGCCGGGCTGGTCGTTCTCAGCGGCGGTGCGACCGCGGCCGGCCCGCTGCTGATGTGCACCTTGCGCGCGACCGTGGAGCGTACCGAGGACATCCTGCTACCGCGTACTCCAGGACAGCACCGCCGTGGCCTCGCCACCGCCGTCGTGACGATCGGGGCCGCCAGAATCGGTGTGCTCAGCTGCCATCTGAGCCTTCAGGACCGGGAGCGCTACGCCCAGGCCGGGATGCTCCTCGACCAACTCGCGGCCATGGACGTGCCGTACGCCATCGCGGCGGGTGATCTCAACGAGCGGCCCGACGGGCGGAGCTTTCGACGGATCGCCGCCGGACTCCAGGACTGCTGGGCGGTCGCGCCCTGGGGTGGTGAGCACACCTTTGACCCCGCCGAGCCCCGGCGCAGGATCGACGCCGTCTTCGCGAGTGAGGGGGTGGAGGTACTGGGCTGCGGGGTGCCGCTCGACCTCCCCGGTGTCGACCCGAACGATCTGAGCGCGGCGACCGACCATCTGCCGGTACTCGCCGCGCTCAGAATTCCCGCGCCCCCGAGATCTCCGTAGCCAACGGGCTCTGAGGCCGCCCGTCCGGATCGCGCCGGGTCGCCCCCGATCCCCGCTGGCCCACCTGGTCCGCCCATATCCAGACCAGAGAAGCCAGACCAGAGAAGCCAGACCAGAGAAGCTAGACGACTGCTCCCCTGCCCGGGTCGTCGTCCTCCTCGTCACCGTGCGCCATCCTGGCCACCAGGGTGGCGAAGCCACCGAGGAAGCCGCCCACGCACAGTGTCGTCAGCCACCAGGTCATCTCCCACTGGAGCAGGACCGCGATCAGCATCAGCACCGGCCCGCCGAGCACCGCCAGCCAGGCGAACTTCGCCGTGACATCGGCCTCCGGCAACGGCGGCGGCTCCGGAGGTACGAAGTGGCCCTCGTCGCTCTCGTCGAGGTCGTCCTCCTTGGGCTCCGCCATCTGGTAGTCCCGCGGGCCAGGGCCGCCGACCCCCGGGGCGAAGGTGATGGAGCTACCGAGCGTGGGCTGATCCTCATCGGGTGCCCGCTCGCTCCCCTTCTCCTGCCTTTCCTGCTTTTCCTGCGGCGATTCGTTGATGTCGCCTTCAAGGAGGGCCAGGTCCTCCACTGACTTGAAGGGCTTGGCACCCGGCGGATCCGCCGGCTCATCGCCGTAACCCGCGACGATGGCAGCCCAAGCCGCCTCCTCGTCGATGGGCTGCGGCTCACGGTCCGCGTCATGCTGCTCAGCCACCGGTGGTGCTCCCCTTCCTCACGGCATTCGGAGCGAGCCGGTCGACAAACGCACAACTCTCTTGGAAGATCCGCTCCGCATCGTGGTCCAACGTCGCCACGTGGTAGCTCTGTTCCAGCAGGATCTCCGTGACATCGAGGGAAGAGACCCGGCCAAGGATCCGGGCCGAGTCGACCGGCGGTACCACATGGTCCTGCAAACTGTGCAGGAGCACCATGGGCTGGGTGACTTGCGGTAGCTCGCCGTCGACCAGACGGAGGAAGTTCCGCAGCGAGTGGGCGGCCTGCAGGGGCACCCGGTCGTACCCGACCTCCTCGATGCCCTCCTTGGCGATATCGCTGGTCACGCCCTCGGTGGTACGGATGAGATGACGCACCACCGGCAGCACGGGTGCACCGAGTCCATGCACCTTGTTGGCCGGATTGACGATGACGATGCCCCGAATCGCATCCCCGTGCTGTGCGGCGAGCCGCAGCGTGAGCGCCCCTCCCATGGAGAGGCCGAAGACGAAGACCTCCGCGCACCGTGTGAGCAGCTCACGCAACTCCCGGTCGACCTCCGCGTACCAGTCCTGCCAGCCGGTGATCTGCAGGTCCTGCCAGCGGGTGCCATGGCCAGGGAGCAGCGGCAACGACACGGTCAGTCCCCGTTCCGCCAGATACTCAGCCCAGGGACGCAGCGACTGCGGGGAGCCGGTGAATCCGTGACAGAGAAGGACGCCTACCTCTCCGCCCTCATGGCGGTACGGCTCGGCTCCGGGAAGGACCGGCACCGGGTTCTCCTGTTCTGTGGCATGAAGCATCGAAGGGGGTGCATCTCACCGTACGCGACCGAACTGACACCGACCAGATCCATAAGTCCACCGGCGCGGGGGATGCACCGGGCCTGCGGTCACGTCGGGTTAAGGTCTGTTCGACAGCAACAGGAGGCATTCGAGTTGATCTACGGCGCAATGAAGTTCTCCATCGGAGGCTCGCTCAAGCTTGCCTTCAGACCCTGGGTGGAGGGTCTGGAGAACATTCCCGCCGATGGCCCGGCGATCCTCGCGAGCAACCATCTCTCCTTTTCTGACTCCTTCTTCCTGCCGGCGATGCTCGACCGCAAGGTCACCTTTATCGCCAAGGCGGAGTACTTCACCTCTCCCGGAGTCAAGGGCAAGCTCACCGCCGCCTTCTTCAGGGGCGTGGGACAGCTACCGGTGGACCGGTCCGGCGCACGTGGCGCGGGCCAGGCGGCGGTCAGGGCCGGTATCGAGGTGCTGGAGCGCGGTGGACTCTTCGGCATCTACCCCGAGGGCACCCGCTCCCCGGACGGCAGGCTCTACCGCGGAAAGCCGGGTGGCCTCGGACGGGTGGCGCTCGCCACCGGAGCCCCGGTGATTCCCATCGCCATGATCGACACGGAGAAGATCCAGCCGCCGGGCAAGGTCGTCCCCCGGCTGATGCGCCCCGGCATCCGGATCGGCAAGCCGCTCGACTTCAGCCGCTACCAGGGCATGGAGGAGGACCGCTACATTCTGCGTTCACTGACTGATGAAGTCATGTACGAGATCATGAAGCTGTCCGGGCAGGAGTACGTCGACATCTACGCCACGGTCGCCAAGCGGGAGATCGCCGAGGCCGAGAAGGCCGCCAAGGCGGCGGCGAAGGCCAGGGCCGAGGCCGCGAAGGGCGAAGAGCCACCGGCCCCGGCCGTGGGACCGGCTGCCTCGGACGGAACCGCTGACGGCCCCGGCCGTGTGGAGGGACCCTAGCCGCGCTGGCGTCGATCGGGGGGTGGGGGAGATGGCCGCAGTGACCAGAGTCGCCAGGGGCACCAAGGGTGAACGGGTCGTCAGGATGTCGGTCGAGCTGCCGCTGTGGCGTGCGCTCGCCGGCTACCGCGTACTGACCATGATCTACGCGATACTCCTCTTCGTCTTCACCCCCGACAAGTTCGAGCGCCCCTGGGTGGCGGGCGTCTTCCTCGCGGTGATGGCGATCTGGACGCTGGCCACCCTCCCGCAGGTCTCCAACGCCGCCCGCTGCACCAAGCGTTTCCTGGGCATCGATCTCACCATCGCCCTCACCGGCATTCTGCTCACCCCCCTCGCCGACTTCCAGGCACAGCAGATCGACGGGCCCACGCTGCCCTCGATCTGGACCGCCGGTTCGGTACTGGCCTTCGCCATCAAGGGCGGCTGGCGCTGGGCCGGCTTCGCATCGTCCCTGGTTGCCGTCGCCAACATCGTTGAGCGCGCCGAGCCCACCCGCGACACCCTGCACAACGTGCTGCTCGTCTGGGTCGCCTCGATAGCGATCGGATATGTGGTCGAGGTCGCCCGAGCCTCCGAGCGAACCCTGGCCCGAGCCCTGGAGATCGAGGCGGCGACCCGGGAGCGGGAGCGGCTGGCCCGCGATATTCATGACGGGGTGCTGCAGGTGCTGGCCATGGTGCAGCGCCGGGGTACGGCGCTCGGCGGTGAGGCGGCGGAGCTGGGGCGGATGGCGGGGGAGCAGGAGATCGCCCTGCGCACCCTGGTCTCCAGGGGGCTGGTACCCGCGGCCCGTGAGGCGACGACCGATCCGGCCGAAGGGGCGCGGACGGAGTACGTCGTGGACGTCGATGAGCCGGCGGCGGCCCAGGAGTACGATCTGCGCGCCCTGCTGGCGCAGTACGCGGGGCCCAAGGTCACCCTCTCGGAGCCCGGAGCCGCGGTTCCGCTCCCGGCGATTGCCGCCACCGAGCTCGCCGCCGCTGTCAGTGCCGCCCTGGACAATGTGAGACTCCACGCGGGTGCGGACGCGAATGCCTGGATCCTGGTGGAGGACTGGACGGATGAGGTGATCGTGACGGTCCGGGACGACGGTCCCGGCATTCCGGACGGCCGCCTCGCCCAGGCGGAGGGTGAGGGCCGATTGGGTGTGGCGCTCTCCATCCGGGGGCGGCTGCGCGATCTGGGCGGCACCGCCGAGCTGATCTCGGTGCCAGGCCAGGGCACGGAGGTCGAGCTCAAGGTGCCCCGCAGCCCGTGAGGTCCGCCGGCGGTGACGCCCGGTAGACGCCCGGTACTACGGCGCGTTCGACCGCTTTGGTCGGTAGCTTTGGTCGGTTCCACCGTTTTGACATGTTCAACAGGGTTTTATGGGCCCCACGGGGTCCTGGGCCCCTGGGGCTGTAGCGGTCTCACGGGCTTGACGGGCACCACGGGTTCGACGAGTAACACGGGTTTGACGAGTAACACGGGTTTGATCGGTTCGACACGCGCTATCGGTTCAGCGGGGGAAGGCGGCACAGGATGACGGAGCAGCAGACGGTCAGGGTGATGGTGGTCGATGACCATCCGATGTGGCGGGACGCGGTCGCCCGCGATCTGGCCACCGCCGGGTTCGATGTGGTGGCGACGGCGGGCGACGGCCAGCAGGCGGTGCGCCGCGCCAAGGCCACGGTGCCCGATGTGCTGGTGCTCGACCTCAACCTGCCCGAGCTCCCCGGTGTCCAGGTGTGCAAGGAAGTGGTCGCGGCGCTGCCCGGGGTGCGGGTGCTGGTGCTCTCCGCGAGCGGTGAGCACGCGGATGTGCTGGAGGCGGTGAAGTCGGGCGCGACCGGCTATCTGCTGAAGTCGGCCAGTACGCAGGAGTTGACCGACGCCGTGCGCCGAACCGCCGTCGGAGACGCGGTCTTCACCCCCGGTCTCGCCGGACTGGTGCTGGGGGAGTACCGCAGGCTGGCATCCGATCCGGGTCAGTCGGCGAGTGCGGACGACCCCAAGGCCCCGCAGCTGACCGATCGGGAGACCGAGGTGCTCCGGCTGGTCGCCAAGGGGCTCTCGTACAAGCAGATCGCCGAGCGTCTGGTCATCTCGCATCGCACGGTGCAGAACCACGTACAGAACACCCTGGGCAAACTCCAGTTGCACAATCGGGTGGAGTTGGTGCGCTATGCGATAGAGCGCGGTATAGACACCCCGGACACACACGACGGCACCACCAGCCCCGACGGTTCCCTTCGCTGACGCGACCGCACCTCTGTGCCGGGGGCGGGCCCATGTCCCCCGTGGACCGGTGGCCGACTCGGTCGCCGCCACCCGCCCCGGCAGTGCGTCGCACCCCTTCCGCGCGGGTCTACTCCCTCCCTCAGGCGCTCCCGCCCGCCGGTGTGTGCGGTGGCCCTCGCCCGGGTGGTGGTGAGCGGGCGAGCGTCCCCCCGCTCGTAAGAGTGAAAACAGCCCCTTATCCAGCGCTGTAACGGCCTTATATCGCGCAGGAATTGGCTATCCCTGGCATCCCGCAGTGAGCTGTATCACCACTAGCGTTGCCTTCCTGCGGCCCCGAGCAGAAGACGGTTTCCGGGGCCCATTCAGGCGAAGGGAAGTATCCATGCGCGTAGGAGTACTGACCGGGGGCGGCGACTGCCCCGGCCTTAACGCCGTCATCCGCGGTGTCGTCCGGAAGGGCATTCAGGAGTACGCGTACGAGTTCGTTGGTTACCGCGACGGATGGCGCGGACCGCTTGAAGGTGACACGATCCCGCTCGACATCGCGGCAGTTCGCGGCATTCTGCCTCGCGGTGGCACCATTCTCGGCTCCTCCCGCACCAACCCGCTCAAGGCGGAGGACGGCGTCCGCCGTATCAAGGAAAATCTCGCAAAACACGAGGTGGATGCGCTGATCGCGATTGGCGGCGAGGACACTCTCGGTGTTGCGACGGCTCTCAGCGGTGAGTACGGAATTCCCTGTGTCGGGGTTCCCAAGACCATCGACAATGATCTCTCCGCGACCGACTACACCTTCGGCTTCGATACGGCCGTCGGCATCGCCACCGAGGCGATTGACCGGCTGCACACCACGGCTGAGTCCCATATGCGGGTACTTGTCGTGGAGGTGATGGGTCGGCACGCAGGTTGGATCGCGCTGCATTCGGGTCTCGCGGGTGGCGCCAACGTCATCCTCATCCCGGAGCAGCGCTTCGAGGTCGACCAGGTCTGCAAGTGGGTGACCTCGCGTTTCAGAGCGACCTATGCGCCGATCGTCGTCGTGGCCGAGGGCGCGATGCCCAAGGACGGCGACGCGGTGCTCAAGGACGGCACACTCGACTCCTTCGGCCATGTGCGGCTCTCCGGAGTCGGCGAGTGGCTGGCCAAGGAGATCGAAGCGCGCACCGGCAAGGAGGCGCGAACGACTGTTCTCGGCCATGTGCAGCGCGGCGGTACTCCGAGTGCCTTCGACCGCTGGCTGGCCACCCGCTTCGGCTTGCACGCCATCGAAGCGGTACGGGACGGCGACTTCGGCAAGATGGTCGCCCTCCAGGGCACGAACATCGTACGAGTGCCGATCTCGGACGCCACGTCCAAACTCAAGACGGTCGATCCCAAGCTGTACGAAGAAGCGGGTGTGTTCTTCGGCTGATCCGCGACTCTGATCGGCGCTTGTGGGCTGTGGGCCGTATATTCGCGCTATCTGGATCTTGCAATATCCGGTCCGCAGTCCACATTCCGGGAGAAAGCCGTGGAAATCCTTGCCTTCGGAGTGCAGGCCGATGAGAAGCCGCTGATCGAGAAGGCATTCGCAGGGCTCCATGACATTCGCTGTGTGGAAGTCTTCCTCACCCCGGACACCGCTCCCATCGCGGCCGGCCATGAAATGATCTCCACTAGCGTCAATGCCAATCTCAGTGGTCGGGTGCTCCAGACCCTCGCCGTCGGCGGCACCACCATGATCGCTCAGCGTTCCACCGGTTTCAACAATATCGATCTTGAGGTTGCCGAGCGGCTCGGGATCACCATTGCCCGGGTCTCCTATTACTCGCCCTACTCCGTTGCCGAGTTCGCCTGGACCCTGGCCATGGCCGTCAACCGCAAAATCGTCCGGGCATCGGGCCGCACCCGGGACTTTGACTTTCGACTCGACGGGCTGATGGGGCGCGATCTGCGCGGCCGGACGGTCGGCGTCGTCGGCACCGGAAAGATCGGCGAGGCGTTCACCCGTATCGCCCACGGCCTGGGAATGAACCTGCTGGGCTGGGACGTCGCGGAGAACCCCGCCTGTGTGGAGCTGGGCATGAGATACGTCGACAAGGCCGAACTCCTCGCCACATCCGACCTCATCAGCCTCCATGTCCCCCTGCTGCCCGCCACCCACCACCTCATCGGGCGGCAAGAGCTGCGCGCCATGAAGGACGACGCGATCCTGGTGAACTCCAGCCGTGGTGGGCTGATCGACACCGACGCCCTGGTGGGGGAGTTGCGCAAGGGCCGGTTCACCGGGGTGGGACTCGATGTGTACGAGGCGGAGGCCGGGCTCTTCTTCCTCGACAGGTCCCTGGAGGCGATCACGGACGACACCCTGGCCCGGCTGGTCACCTTCCCCCAGGTGCTGGTCACCTCGCACCAGGCGTACTACACCCAGGACGCGGTCGGCCAGATCGTCGCGGCGACGCTCCAGAACGTCACCGACTACGTCGCCGGTCGGCGCAACGAGAACTTC
Organism: Streptomyces albipurpureus; assembly: GCF_023701525.1. Lineage (GTDB taxonomy): Bacteria > Actinomycetota > Actinomycetes > Streptomycetales > Streptomycetaceae > Streptomyces > Streptomyces albipurpureus. The sequence continues at coordinate 81,485 of NZ_JAMQAW010000040.1, read as the reverse complement.
CTCGTACCCCGGGTCTGACCCGCGCTCCGAAGACTCCGGGCCGGTCCGGCGGTCGCCCACCGAAACGTCGGTGGGCGACCGCCGGACTGACCCTCTCGCTCACGCCTGCCGCAGCACGGACCCCGCCAGCAGCCCCGAAACCACTCCGGGACCGTTCAGCGTCAGTACCGACTCCGGATGGAACTGCACCGAGGCGAAGGCCGCCGCCCGCAGCGCGTACACATCTCCGCTCCCGGGGTCGCGCGCCACCTCCACCCCCCGCTGGGCCAGCTCCGCCGCCACCCGGTCATCGCAGCGTGCGGTGAAGCTGTTGTAGAAGCCGACCGTCTCCCGCCTGCCGAAGAGTTCGATCCGCTCCTGTGCGCCCTGATGCGGCTCTTCCTTCCGTACGATCCCCACTCCCAACTCCGCGGCGATCAGCTCATGCCCCAGACAGACGCCCAACAGACCCCCCCGATGTCTCCGGAGCAGTTCCGCCGTGAGCCCGCGGAGAAGGCGCATCCTGGGGTCGGTCGCCTCGGTCGGATCACCCGGCCCGGGGCCGAGGACCACCAGCCCCGGATGGGTGAGCGCCGCCTCCCGCAATCCCGGCTCGTCATAGCGCCGCACGGTCACCTCAAGACCCGTCGAACGCAGCAGATGCGCCAGCATCGCCGTGAAGGTGTCCTCGCCATCGACCATCAGGGCATGTCCCAGGGGCTCGGCCGCGCGCTCCTGCATCCGCAGCCAGAACGGGGCGAGCAGGGCCCGCCGCGAGTCCAGGGCCGCCCGCACCCGGGGATCATCCGCGAGCCGGGGGTGATCCGCGCCCTGTGCGGGCCGCTGCGGGCCCACTCCCAGCGCGGCCAGCACCCCCGCCGCCTTGGCATGGGTCTCGGCGACCTCTCCCATCGGATCGGAGTGGCGTACCAGGGTGGCGCCGACCGGCACCTTCACCCCGCCCTTGTCGTCGATGTCGGCCGTGCGGATCGCGATCGGCGAGTCCAGCGTCTGCTGGCCGTTGGCGTCCACCCCGAGGAGGGCGAGCGCACCCGCGTAGTAGCCACGGCCACCCGTCTCATACCGACGGATGACCCGACAGGCGTTCTGGACCGGCGATCCCGTGACCGTCGCCGCGAACATGGTCTCCTTGAGCACTTCCCGCACATCGAGCGAGGAGCGTCCACGCAGCTCGTACTCGGTGTGGGCGAGGTGGGCCATCTCCTTGAGGCGGGGGCCGATGACGACGCCACCGCGGTCCCCGACGGTGCACATCATCTTCAGCTCCTCGTCGACCACCATCGACAGCTCATCGCGCTCCTTGCGATCGTCGAGGAAGCGCAGCAGGGACTCGGGGTCCGGCCCCTCGGCCGGATAGCGGAAGGTGCCGCTGATCGGATTCATCACGACGGTGCTGCCGCTCATCCGCACATGCACCTCGGGACTGGCGCCGACCAGGGTGCGCTCCCCGGTGTGCACCACAAAGGTCCAGTAGGCGCCGCGCTCCCCGGTCAGCAGCCGGCGAAAGAGCGCCAGCGCGTCGGATCGGCCAAAACCGGGGATCTGGCCGGTGAAGGTACGGCGGATCACGAAGTTCGCCCCCTCCCCCTGGCCGATCTCATCCGCGATGACCCGGCGCACCACCTCCGCGTACTCCTCGTCCCCGATGTCGAACGCCCCTGACTCGACCGTCACCGGATGCGCGGGCAGCGAGCGCACGACCTCGTCGAGCGGCAGCTCCCACGACTCGTCGGCGATCAGCACGCTCAGCGGGGTGCCGTCGTCCGCGACCTCGAAGCCGCGCTCCCTGATCTGCCGAAACGGGATGAGAGCGAGCGAGGGGCGGACGGATACGGGAATCTCGGCGAGGGTCTCCACCTCATGGACCGGGCCGATCAGCACCTCAACGACGTCGTGGTCGTGGCCGGGGGTGCGTCTGCGCAGCAGCGCGAACGGCGGGCAGTCCTCTTCGAGGAGACGGGCGAGGCGGTCGAGGGGAGTGTCAGCGATGGACATCCGGGGTGTTCCTTCCAGCGGAGAGAGGGAGGAACGGCCGGTTTCGCTGCGGAAACACCGAAGGCCGCCCCTCGGGCGGCCTTTGCGAGTTCTGTGGGGATACGCGCAGTCAGTGGGCCGCCGATTGAGCGGTCCACCACCAGTTCTGAAGCGAGTGCGCGATCACGTCGCGAACTGTAGCGCACCGGGTGCCGTTGCCGGGGCTGTGACCAAAACCACGGTGTGGGCCCGTGGACCCGCGCGAGCCATGGGCCGTCCGCCCACCACCTGCCCCCGGTGACCGGCCCGGATGTCCGAACCGGCCATGATCCCTGTCCAGAGTGTGAGCGGTCGGGAAGTACGGCCATAGGACGTCGTAACCTGGCACTGTGACGATGAACGTTGAGAGCTCAGCTGCCCCTGTGCCCACCTGGCGAAACCTGCCTGCCGCGCAGCAGCCCGAGTATCCCGATCCCGCAGCTCTTCGCGGGGTCGTCGCCGAACTGGAGAGCTACCCCCCGCTGGTTTTCGCCGGGGAGTGCGACCAGCTGCGCGCCCGGATGGCGGCAGTCGCCCGCGGTGAGGCGTTCCTCCTCCAGGGTGGTGACTGTGCCGAGTCCTTCGAGGCCGTGGGCGCCGACCACATCCGCGGCAAGCTGAAGACCCTCCTCCAGATGGGAGCGGTCCTCACCTACGCGGCTTCGGTCCCCGTGGTGAAGGTCGGCCGGATCGCGGGCCAGTACTCCAAGCCGCGCTCCAAGCCCACCGAGACCCGCGACGGGCAGACGCTGCCGACCTACCGCGGCGACTCCGTCAACGGCTTCGACTTCACCGAAGCGGCCCGTATCCCGGACCCCGAGCGCCTCAAGCGGATGTACCACGCGTCCGCGGCCACGCTCAATCTGGTGCGCGCCTTCACCACCGGTGGTTACGCCGATCTGCGCCAGGTGCACGCCTGGAACCAGGACTTCGTGAAGTCGTCGCCCTCCGGCCAGCGCTATGAGCAGCTCGCCCGTGAGATCGACAACGCGCTGAACTTCATGGAGGCCTGCGGTACGGACCCCGCGGAGTTCCGTACGGTCGAGTTCTTCGCTTCCCACGAGGCCCTGCTGCTGGACTACGAGGACGCCCTCACCCGTGTCGACTCGCGTACGGGCCATCTGTACGACGTCTCGGGCCACATGGTCTGGATCGGTGAGCGCACCCGTCAGCTGGACGGAGCGCACATTGAGTTCGCCTCCAAGATCCGCAACCCCATCGGCATCAAGCTCGGTCCGACGACCAGCGTCGACGAGGCGCTCCAGTACATCGACCGCCTCGACCCGGACCGCGAGCCCGGTCGGCTGACCTTCATCGTTCGGATGGGCGCCGACAAGGTCCGCGACAAGCTTCCGGAGCTGGTGGAGAAGGTCACCGCCTCGGGCGCGACCGTCGCCTGGGTCACCGACCCGATGCACGGCAACACCTTCGAGGCGGCTTCCGGCCACAAGACCCGTCGTTTCGATGATGTCCTCGACGAGGTCAAGGGCTTCTTCGAGGTCCACAAGGCGCTGGGCACCCACCCCGGCGGCATCCATGTCGAGCTGACCGGCGACGACGTCACCGAGTGCGTGGGCGGCGGCGACGAGATCTTCGTCGACGATCTCCACCAGCGGTACGAGACCGCCTGTGACCCGCGGCTGAACCGCAGCCAGTCACTGGACCTGGCGTTCCTGGTGGCTGAGATGTACCGCGACCAGTGAGCTGACCGGCGATCTTGAGCTGAACCAGGTGGGGCACGTATCCATGTGATACGTGCCCCACACTGCTTTTCAGCCGCACCCACGGCGGGTAAGGTTAGGTTTGCCTCACCGATCAATCGGGACGATCAATCGGAAAAGGCGCGACCTATCGATCCCATCGGCCCGCCGGGGAGGTGACCCGCGTGTACGTCTGCTCATGCTTCGGCATCACGGAGAAGCAGGTGAGGGAGCACGCGGACGCTGGCGCCTGCACTCCGCGCCAGATAGCTTCCGCTTCCAAGGCCGGCACGGACTGTGGATCCTGTGTGCGTCGTATCCAGTCGATTCTCGGCCGCGGCAGCTGCCCGCGGCGTGAGCTTCTCGACCAGGGCAAGCCGGCTCTGACCGTCGTGTCGGAGCTGAACGAGGCCGCCTGAGCCGGATCTCCCGGGCCTGGGGCGAACTCCGCGTCCAACCCCTGCGCCTCCGGATGGCGCCGAGCGGGGTCGATCGACGCGGATCGCGAAATCCACTCAGCCCCGGTGCTCAGCTCTCCGGCTGCTCGATGAGCTGCGCGATATACAGCGGCTCACCCAGCTTCTCGACCAGCTCCAGTTGGGTGTCGAGATAGTCAATGTGGTGCTCTTCGTCTTCGAGGATCGACTCGAAGATATTCGCCGATGTCACATCGCCCTTGGCGCGCATGACCTCGATACCGCGCTTCAGTCGGTCGATTGCCTCGACTTCGACCTGTCGGTCCGCTTGGAACATCTCGGTCACGGTCTGACCGATTCGGACGTGGAACAGTCGCTGGTAGTTCGGCAGTCCATCGAGGAACAGAATTCGATCGGTCAGCACTTCCGCGTGCTTCATCTCATCAAACGACTCTGCCCTGGTGTACTTGGCGAGCTTCGTCCAGCCGAAGTTCTCCTGCATCTTCGCGTGGAGGAAGTACTGGTTGATAGCCGTCAGCTCGGCCGTAAGCTGCTCATTGAGAAACTCAAGGACCTCGGGGTCGCCCTGCATCGCAGAAGCTCCTTCCACGTGTGTGGTTCGGGGGCAGGTCCGCGCATCCTCGCACTGCCACGAAGAGCCGTCCAGTAAGTGCCTCCTTAGTAGGAGTTGCCCGAATCGGGCCAGACCTGGTCATGACCACCCCTCCCGGTCTGTCACCATGGAACGCATGGGTCAGCCGGAGAGCCGGGAATACCGTGCAGCAGAGGAGTCCACGCTTCCGCCGGGGCAGCGAATACAGCGTGGCTGGCCGGTTACCCACTACGGTCCCGTGCCCAAATTCAAACCGGACCGCTGGGAATTCCGGGTCTTCGGCGCTACGGCGGATGGTGACAAGCACTGCTGGAACCATGAGGAGTTCTCGGTGCTGCCGTTCTCCACGGTGCTTGCGGATCTCCACTGTGTGACGAAGTTCAGCATGCTGGGAGCCGAATGGGGTGGCGTGTCCACCCGCACGATCGTGGATCTCGCACCGCCTGCCGAACATGTCACCCATGTCATGGTCTGGGCCGAGTACGGATTCAGCGCCAATATGCGACTCGCCGACTTCACATCCGAGCGCGCTGTTTTCGCCACCCACAAGGACGGTGAACTACTCACGGCTGAGCACGGCTTTCCCCTGCGACTGGTGGTGCCGCATCTCTATGCCTGGAAAGGGCCCAAATGGGTCCGGGGCGTGGAGTACATGACCGCCGATCGCCGTGGTTTCTGGGAGGAGCGCGGCTATCACAACCTCGGTGACCCCTGGCAGGAGCAGCGGTACTCCTACCAGGAGGAACCCGGGGACGGCCCGGAGTTGTAGCCACTAGCCCTTTCCGCGCTGAGGGTGGCCGCGGGTCAGCTCCGTCCGTTCCACGGGCGGAGCTTCTCCGGGTTGCGGATCGCCCAGATGCGAGCGATGCGGCCGTCAGCGTGGCCGAACGCCGCCACGGTCACGGTGATGCCGGCGTGCTGGGCGACCAGGCCGGGCTGGCCGTTGACCGTTCGTTCCAGCAGTGTCAGCCCCGTGGCCCTGCTGGCCATGTGGATCAGGTACGCGGCGATGCGCTCGCTGCCCTCGACCGGGCGGAGGGCCGCGCCGGCCAGTCCGCCACCGTCGGCGATCATCGTGGCGTCCGGATCGAGGAGGTCGACCAGGGCCCCGATGTCCCTGGCCTCCCACGCTTCCTTGAAGCTCCGCACCACACCGGCCTGACCGGCCGTCGCCACCGCCGGAGCCCGCCCGGCGCGAACACGTCGACGAGCCGAGGACGCCAGCTGCCGACAGGCCGCCGGCGTCCGGCCGAGGATCTCGGCGACCTCGGCGAAGGGGTACCGGAAGACGTCGTGCAGGATGAACGCCACGCGTTCGGCCGGCGTCATCGACTCCAGGAGGACGAGGAAGGCCATGTTCACCGACTCGTCCAGGGTGACCCGGTCGGCGGGGTCGGCCCGCTCGGCCCTGTTGACCGCTGACCCGCTGATCCACTCCATCCGGTCGGGCAGCGGCTCGGGTATCCATTCGCCGACGTAGCGCTCGCGCCTGACCCGCGCCGAGCCGAGCAGGTCCCAGCAGACGCGGGTGGCCACGGTGGTCAGCCAGGCGCCGGGCGACTCGATGGCCTCCTGCTGCTGCCGCGACATCGCGTACCAGCGGGCGTAGGTCTCCTGCACGGCGTCTTCGGCCTCGGCCAGCGAACCGAGCAGCCGGTAGGCGAGATTGACCAGCTGGCGCCGCTCACCGATGACCGTGCCCAGGGCCGGCTCGGACCGGTCGTGCCCCGGCTCGGACGCGGTACTCATGGTCGCGACTTCTCCCTGTTCCCCTCGACCGCTTCCGCTCTCGCCACTTCGACGAGACACCGCACCGGACAGTGGTCTCGGCGCTTCGCCTCACATTTCGCGGGCCCATGTCGTCGGAGTAGCGAGACCTTACCGATCCACCGCCGTGAGGCAGAAGACGGGGACCGCCATGGCCGCGCAGACGACGTCAGAACACCGCATCCGCACCCTTGCGTTCCTCCAGGTCGCGCTCGCCCTGCAGACGCTGGCCCTCTTCTTCCAGGCGGTCACCGCCGGAATGCTCCTGTCCTCGTCCCACGGCCACGTACTGCATGACATCGGATCGCGCGTGATGTACGGCGCGTCGATGGTGTACGTGCTCGCCGCGATCCTGGCGTGGCGCCCGGGCGGCGGGTCGCCACGTCCCCTCCTGTACGCGTCCGGCTTCCTCGTACTCGCTTCGGCGCAGGTGGTGTCGGGCATCGCACACCTGCCGTCGCTCCATGTCCCCCTGGGCGTCCTCATGTTCGGCCTGAGCGTGCTGGCGCTGGGCCCGGTGCTGTCCGTCCGCCTGCCCCGGCGTTCGGGCACCCGGTCTTCCGGCACCCGGTCGTAGCCGCCGCGAACCAGGGCTACCTCAGTGGAACTGGTGCATCACGGCATGGCCCTTGCCGCGGCCGATCAGCCACTTGTTCACCGGTGTGGTGATCACAAAGGCGACCGCGAAGGCGATGGCGAGGGCGTACCAGAACAGACCGTCAGACAGCTGCGCGTGCAGGGCGCCCGGCCAGAGGGCGAGCACGCTGTTGTCGGTGATCTCCATGACGAGGATGGAGATCGTGTCCGCGGCGAGGGCGACCTTGACGGCGGCCCTGAAGCTCAGACCCGCCCGCAGGATGGTGATCATGGTGAAGGAGTAGCCGAAGATGAAGGCCAGGAAGATGGCGAGAGCCATCGTCGGGACGTTGTGCCAGCCGAGTGCCGTGCCGATCATCATGCCGAGAACCTCGCCGATGGCACAGCCTATGAGGCAGTGCAGCGTGGCCCTGGCGGCCATCGACCAGCTGACGCTCCCGGAGCCATGGCCCTGGTGAGCGGCCTCGCCCTGGTGTTGGTCGTGCCCCTGGTGTCCCGGGTCCGTGGCGGGGCTGCCGGCGGCGGTGTGGGCGTCATGCGAGCCGTGCTCATGGCTCGTGCCGTCCGGGCTCTGGCCGTGACCCGCCCCATGGGCGTGAGCGTCGTGCTGCATGAGAGTTCCCCAAAGTCAGATGTAAGGTTTCTGCCCGGCGAACCATATACCCCCCTAGGGTACGACGCTACCCACGGAGATCCTTCAGTCGGGCCACATCCGCGGCATGTCCCTCCGGCCCGCCGGGGGTTTCGATGATCAGCGGCACACCGTCCGTCGCGGGGTGCCGCAGTAGTCGGCGAAACGCCTCCAGCCCTATGTGACCCGCGCCGATGTTCTCGTGCCTGTCCTTGTGCGCGCCGGCTGCTTCCTTGGAGTCATTGGCGTGGATCAACTTCAGCCGACCCTCACCGACCGTCTCCACCAGCAGATCAAGGGTCTGCTGCACCCCCAGCGGGTCCCCGAGATCGTGCCCCGCCGCATGGATGTGGCAGGTGTCCAGGCAGACACCGAGCCGGGGGTGGGCCTCAAGGGCGTCGAAGTAGGGGCCGAAGTCCTCGGCCCGGGAGCAGAGGGAGAAACCCTGTCCCGCCGTGGACTCCAGCAGCAGAAACGGGTCGTCGTCATGGGTCAGCTCATCGAGCAGCGGCAGCACCAGTTCCCTGACCTGGGCCAGTGCCACCTCACGGGAGCGACCCCCGGTGGCGGAGCCGGTGTGGACGACCACGCCCTTCGCACCGATCTGCCGCCCCCTGCGCAGTGAGTGGCGCAGCGACTCCACCGACTTCTCGGCGGTCGCCTCGGTGTGCGAGCCGAAATTGATCAGATAGGGGGCGTGTACCCAGGCGGTGAGCCCGGCCTCGGCGCAGCCAGCCCGAAACTGTTCGTCCTGTGCCGGATTCCCCGATGGGGTCGCCCAGCCACGCGGATTGGCCACAAAGACCTGGACGGTCTCGGCCTTGAGCTCTCGGGCGTAGCCGAGGCCGATGGTGGCGAGACCACCCGCCACCGGGACATGTCCGCCGACGGGGTTGCGCATGGGTGTTCTCGCTGTTCTGATCCGATGGAGCTCCACGTTCACATGGCCTGGGGCGATGCGCCGTGGAGCGATGAACCGTTGGTTTTCTCTTCAGGCCGACGGGGCCGCTCGTCGCAGACGGCACCTCACGACCAGGGCTGTCGAATCCCTGTCGACGCTGCCCTCACAGACCCTTGATCCTGATGGTGACCGTACTGCCCTCGGGCGCTTCTCCGTCCGCGCCGGGGGACTGGCTCTCCACGGTGTCGCCCAGATACGGAAAGTTCTTCTCCGCCTTGACCTGGAAGCCAGCCGCCTTCAAGGCGCTCCTGGCGTCGTCCTCGCCCTTGCCGACCACGTCGGGGACATCGACCATGCGCGGCCCCTTGGACACGGTCAGCGTGATGGTGTCTCCGCTGGCGAGCTGTGCGCCCTGGGCCGCGGACTGGCGGGCCACGGTCCCCTCCTGCTGGGACGCGTGGACCCGCTCCGATGCGACCTCGACCTGGAAACCGGCTCCCTCCAGCTCGCTGGTCGCCTCCTGGACCGGCTGCCCGCTGACATCCGGCACCGTGATGGGGGCACCCTTGCTGACGACGATGGCCACGGCGGAATCCGGGCTGCGTCCCGCCCCTGCGGCGGGATCAGTACGGATGACCGACCCCTGGGGGACCTCCGGGCTGAATGCCTTGGTCACCACCCCCGGCGCCAGCCCGGCCTTGCGCAGTGCCTTTTCCGCGTCATCGAGCGACTCACCCCGCACCTCGGGCACCCGCACGATCTCCGGGCCCCGCGAGACGATGAGGGTGACCGAGCCATTGCCGCGAATGCGCTCATGAGTGCCCGGATCGCTGTCGATGACCGTGCCCCTCTTGACCGTCTCGCTGAAGTCCTTTCGGACCTCCCGCACATCGAGCCCGGCGCCGCGCAGCTCCTGACGGGCGTCCTTCTCGGTCTTGCCGATGAGCGCCGGGACCCGGGTGAACTGTCCGGAGTTGATGTACCAGACGCCCGCACCCACACCGAGCACCATCAGGAAGACCGTGAGGATCGCGATGACACTCCGCCGGGGAAGGGCGGGCCGACGTCGTGGGCGAGGCTGCTCCGGTGGTACGGGAGACATGGCAAGACGGGCCGTGTGACTGATGCCGTCCCGCGTGGGTGGCAACTCCCGTCGAATGAAGTCCGTACGTTCCTCGGAGCCGGCGGACCCGTCCGCATCGGCGATTGCCCGGCCCGATGAGCCCGCCGCGGACCGACCGCTCGCCGCGGCCGCTGCCCGCGGCGGCACCAGATCGAGTTGCCCGTCACTGAGGGCGGCCCTCACCTGGCGGGCCCGCGCCAGCAGCACCACCGCGTCATCGGGGCGTGCGTCGGGATGGCGCGCGGTCGCGCCGGCGACCAGCCCGTCCAGCTCGGGCGCGAGCCCCGGGGCGAGCGCGGAGGGCGGCGGAATGTCGTCGTTCAGATGCCGGTAGAGGACCTGAGCGGGTGTCTGTCCGCCATAGGGCTTGGACCCGGTCAGCATCTCGTAGAGCACCACCCCGCAGGCGTACACATCGGTACGGGTGTCGGATGCGCCGTCCTCGATCTGCTCGGGGGCGAGATAGGAGACCGTGCCGAGGACCGTGCCGGTGGTGTTGGTCACCGAGCCCACCGACCGGACCAGGCCGAAGTCGGCGACCTTCACCCGGCCGTCGTCCCCTATGAGCACATTCTCCGGCTTGATGTCGCGGTGGACGAAGCCCGCCCGATGCGCCGCGCCGAGCGCCGCGAGTACGGGCTCCAGGATGTCCAGCGCGGCCCGCGGCTGGAGCGCCCCCCGATCTCGCAGCACATCGCGCAGGGTGCAACCAGCGACGTACTCCATCGCCAGGTAGACATATGCGCCCTGTGCGCCCTGGTCGAAGATCGCCACCACATTGGGGTGTGCCAACCGGGCGACGGACTTGGCCTCGCGGATGAAGCGCTCCACGAAGGTCACGTCGGTGGCGAGGGCCGGATGCATCACCTTGAGGGCGAGCTCGCGGTCGAGACGGGTGTCGACGGCCCGGTAGACCGTGGCCATCCCGCCGACGGCGATACGCGCGTCGACGCGGTAGCGGCCGTCGAGCAGCTGCCCGACGAGAGGGTCCTGGAGGGTCGTGTCCACGAGGTGATTCTACGAGCCGGTGGTGACACCCCCGTCTGACCGGGGGCGCACCGCAGCAGAGCTGTGACAGCGCGGGCACACCGCTGGGCCTGCGCAGCAGGAGTGTGAAGGGCCAGGCCAAGGCGCGAACCAGCGGTGCGCGAGAGAAGCGGCCTGTACGGTTTCGCGGACTCCGGAGGTCGACGGGGGCGCCCCGACCGCGCCTTCGACGATCGTGCCGAGCCGTTCGCCCGGTAGCTCTTGGCGTCGGTTCGTGCCGTTCGCCCGGTAGCTCTTGGGGTTGAGTCGTGCCGTTCGCCCGGTAGCTCTCGGCCGCGGTGTCCAGGCGTCAGAACGCGGGGCGTTCGGGGTCCAGCTCGGCCATGCCCGCGACCGGGGACGACGCCTCGGCGAAGTGCCGGCGGGGAATGCGGCCCGCGCGATGGGCGAGCCGGCCCGCCGCGACGGCGTGCCGCATGGCCTTGGCCATCAGCACCGGTTCCTGGGCCCTGGTCACGGCGGATGCCAGCATCACCGCGGCACACCCGAGCTCCATGGCGAGTGCGGCGTCCGACGCCGTGCCCGCACCAGCGTCCAGGATCACCGGCACCTGAGCCCGCTCGGTGATCAGCTGGAAGTTGTGCGGATTGCGGATGCCGAGACCGGAACCGATCGGGGACCCCAGGGGCATCACCGCCGCACACCCCACGTCCTCCAGTTTCCGGGCCAGCACCGGGTCGTCATTGGTGTAGGGCAGCACGGTGAACCCGTCGTCGACCAGGGTCTCCGCCGCGTCCAACAACTCGATCGGATCGGGCAGCAGGGTCCGTTCGTCGGCGACGACCTCCAGTTTGATCCAGTCGATGCCCAGGGCCTCCCGGGCGAGCCGCGCGGTCAGCACGGCCTCGCCCGCCGTGAAACAGCCCGCGGTGTTGGGCAGAACGCGAATGCCGAGCCTGCCGAGGACGGAGAGCACCGAGCCCTGCACCGTGGGGTCGAGACGGCGCATCGCCACCGTGGTCAGCTCGGTGCCGCTGGCCACCAGGGCGCGCTCCAGCAGGTCGAGACTGGGCGCGCCACCCGTACCCATGACCAACCGGGAGTCGAAGGCGGTCCCCGCGATGACCAACCGGTCATCCGGACCGGCTGGCCGGGCCTCGGGGCTGAGGGACGCGGACGGCACGGTGGTGGGCACGGCGATCAGCCTCCCTGTACGGCGGTGAGCACTTCGACGCGGTCGCCGTCGCCGAGCCGGGTGCCCGCCCAGCGGCTGCGGGGGACGACCGTTTCGTTGACGGCGGCCGCGACCCCCGTCGGCGCCGCGGTGAGCTGGGCGACCAGCGTGTCCAGAGTGGTTCCGGTGGCCAGCTCACGCGACTCGCCGTTGATGGACACCACCACGGGAAGAGTGTTCATACGGGCTGCTCCTGAGCTAGGTGGGAGAAGCGGTGCGAGGTAAACGGAAGCGCTTCAGGGGGCAAGCCGCCGTCGATGAGCACCGAGGCCATCACATCGGCGGTGACCGGGGTCAGCAGCACCCCGTTGCGGTAGTGACCGGTGGCGAGCAGCAGACCCGGTAGCGCGGTCGGGCCGAGCAGGGGAGCGTTGTCGGGGGTGCCGGGGCGCAGCCCGGCGCGGGTCTCGACCAGCGGTAGTTCGGTGATCCCGGGGACCAGTTCATGGGCGTCCCGCAGCAGCTCGTAGACGCCTCCAGCGGTGACGGTGGTGTCCCAGCCCTGCTCCTCGCTGGTGGCGCCGACGACGAGTTCGCCGCTCTGTCGAGGCACCAGATAGACGGAGCTGCCGCGCACCACCGCGCGCACGGTCCTGGAGAGGAAGGGTGCGTAGGCGCCGGGCACGGTCAGTCGCAGGATCTGCCCCTTGACCGGGCGCACCGGGGGCAGCACCTCCGGCGGCACCCCGCCCAGCTCTCTGCTGAAACTGCCGCCGGCCAGCACGATGTGGTCAGCGCCGAGCCGCTGCCCATCGGAACACACCACGCCGGTCGCCCGGTCCTGAGTGACCGTGAGCCGCTGCGCCCAGCCGCGGTGAAAGGTCACCCCGGTCCGCTCGCAGGCAGTGACCAGCGCGGATGCGAGGCGGCGGGGATCGACCTGGTGGTCGCCGTCCACGCGTAGTCCACCGCGGACCCCGGGGGCGAGCATCGGTTCGAGCCGTCGGCACTCACGGCCTGAGAGCCACTGGGACTCCAGCCCCGAGCGCCGTTGCAGGGCGTGGAGTTCGCGCAGATGGGCGCGGTCGTCGCTGTCGAGCGCCACGGCCAGCGTGCCGCAGGGGCGGTAGCCGACGCTCTGGCCGCTGCACGCCTCCAACTCGGCGGTGAAGTCCGGGTAGCGGCGGGCGGATTCCAGATTGAGGGCGAGCAGTGTCTCCTCGCCGTAGTGCAGTTCGGTGACGGCGGCCAACATGCCCGCTGCCACCTGTGCCGCCCCGCCGCCCGGCGATGGATCGACGACGGTGACGTCGAGCCCGCGCTGAGCGGCTCGCCAGGCCGTGGCCAGCCCGATGATGCCGCCTCCGATGATCAGTACGTCGGCGCCTGCGGAACGCTGCGATGCGGTGGAACGGGGGCGGGGGTCGTACGGCATGGTTGGCCAGCTCCTCCCTTCGCCGGCATGACCCGGATCAGGTTCGTACGGTCGGAGGCCGGCCAGCCTCCCTCTCAGCCCGGTGCGTCCGGGCTCCCGCGAGTGCTTTACGGTGGCCACCCTAACCCCAGGCCTCAATGCGTGGTAAGCGGCGGTCGGCGCACCGCGGCGGACCTGATCGTTCGCATGGGCCCCGATACGAGGGAGCAGAGCTCATGGCCAGGTCACTCGATGGACTCGTGCTCGCACCGGTGGCCGACCAGGCCCCGGGCCAGGTGGGAACCAGCACCCGGTTCGCCTACCACGAGCGGGACGGCCGGATCTGGGCCGAGTACGAGGGCGGCGACGTGGTCCAGGGCTTTCTGGTCGGCACCCGGGAGGCCGATCGGATCGACTTCCGCTACGTACAGCTGAAGACCGACCTGAGCACGTCCTCGGGGCACTGCGTCTCGACGGTGGTCGAGCTGCCCGACGGGCGGGTCCGGTTGGATGAGACCTGGGAGTGGGAGTCGCAGGAGGGCAGTGGGACCAGCGTGGTGGAGGAGGTCGTGCTGGACGCCCCCCTTTCCTGACGATTTGTCAGATGCTTAAGGTGGGTGATGTGAGCGAGCAGCAGCAGGGAGAACGGCAGGAGCCGGGTGTGGTGGTCGCCGGTGCGGGCATGGCCGGGGTGCAGACCGCCGTCGCCCTGCGCGAGCAGGGCTTCACCGGCGGGATCACCCTGATCGGGGCCGAGCCCCACCAGCCCTACGACCGGCCACCCCTGTCCAAGGCCATCCTGCTCGGCAACGCCGAGGGCTCGGCCTTTGACGTCGACTTCGAGGCCTTGGACATCGAACTGCGGCTCGGCTGCGAGGTCATCGGAGTCCGCGCGGAGGCCCATGAGCTGGACACCGAAGCCGGGCCCTTCCGCTACGACACGCTGGTGATCGCCACCGGAGCGGAGCCGATCGCGCTGCCCGGGACCGAAGCGACTCCCGGCGTCCATCTGCTGCGCACACTCGATGACGCGGCGCGGCTGCGCCCCGTACTCGCCGAGCAGCATGACATCGCGGTCGTCGGAGCGGGCTGGATCGGCGCGGAGTTCGCCACGGCGGCCCGTGCGGCGGGCTGTGCGGTCACGGTGATCGAAGCCGCGGACCGACCGCTGGCGGGCTCGCTGCCCGCCGAGGCCGCCGCCCCGATGGCGGCCTGGTACGCCGAGGGCGGCGTGCGGCTGATCACCGGCGCCCGGGTGGCGGGGGTCGAGGGCGGTTCGGTGCTTCTGACGGACGGCCGGCGCATTCCCGCCGGGGCGGTGGTCGTCGGCATCGGAGCCCGCCCCGCCACCGCCTGGCTCAAGGACTCGTCGATCGACATCGGCCCGGACGGAGCCATCGCCGCCGACGCGTACCTGCGTACGTCGCTGCCCGATGTGTACGCGGTCGGGGACTGCGCCTCCTTCCCCTCGGCCCGCTACGGCAGGCGACTGCTCGTCCACCACTGGGACAACGCCCTCCAGGGGCCCCGAACGGTCGCGACCAATGTGCTCGCCTCCCGGCTCGACGAGCCACCGCAGGGCTATGACCCCGTGCCGTACTTCTGGTCCGAGCAGTTCGGGCGCTTTGTGCAGTACGCCGGAGACCACTCGGTCGCGAGCACCACCCTCTGGCGCGGTGACCCCGCAGACCGGGACTGGTCGATGCTCTGGCTGCGCGACGGTGCCTTGGTCGCCCTGCTGGCGGTGGGAAGGCCTCGGGATCTGGCACAGGGCCGCAAGCTCATCCAGTCGGGGGTGCCGCTGGACCCCCAGCGGGCGGCCGACCCCGCCATCCCCCTGAAGGCCGCTTCCCTCTGAATCGAAAATGGCGTTCTGATACCTCTCTGACCTGCGGTTTCGTCAGACCGAATGAGGAAAACCACACTCGGTGCCCCCGGTCCGGCTACCCACTGTCAGTCCCAGATGGCAGGCTTGTCCCGTGACCGAGATTGACGCAAAGATTGATGCTCTCGTCCCTGCCTGGCTCAACCTCCCCGAAATCGCGGAGAAGCTGGGCGTCGAGGTGACCCGTGTGAGGCAGTTGGTCAGGGACGGCCAAGTGATCGCCGTGCGCCGCGGGGAGAACAGGGTGCTCCAGGTCCCCGCTGCCTTCATCAGCGACGACAAGGTCGTCAAGGGGCTGGCCGGGACCCTGACCCTGCTGCGGGACGACGGCTTCTCCGACGCGGAGATGCTGGAGTGGCTCTTCACCCCCGATGCCACCCTGCCGGGCACTCCCGCGCAGGCGCTCGGCGAGAATCGCGGTACGGAAGTGAAGCGCAGGGCACAGGCGCTCGCCGTCTGAGCTCCGGCTGCCCAGCCGACCGAGCTCTGGGCCCCTGACGCCCACCGGGCTTCGCCAACGTCAGACGCCGTGGCACACCCCCCGCTCGGGGTTGTGCCCAACGGCAGCAGTGGGTGTGCGGCCCGGCCCAAGCCCGGCCGCACACCACGGAACCGCTCTGGGGGGATCGCCATGCCTGCGACTCATGCGCCGTCGTCAGATCTAGCCAATCCTTCTGATCTATCCGCAAGCGCGGCCCGACCTCTGAGGGCCGCGCTTGCGGGCGCACTGCTCTACCTCTGCACCGACGCCCGGAAGACCCAGGGCGACCTTCCGGACTTCCTCGACGAGGTCCTCGCCGCCGGTGTGGACATCGTGCAACTGCGGGACAAGGGCATGGAGGCGGCGGAGGAGCTCGACCACCTCCAGGTCTTCGCCGAAGCCACCCGACGGCACGGCAAGCTGCTCGCGGTCAACGATCGCGCGGATGTGGCCCATGCCGTCGGCGCCGATGTGCTCCATCTGGGCCAGGGCGACCTTCCCGTCCCGGCCGCCCGGGCCATCATCGGTGCCGACCCGCTGATCGGTCGATCCACCCACTGTGCGGCGGAGGCCACCGCCGCAGCCAGCGAACCGGGCGTGGACTACTTCTGCACCGGCCCGTGCTGGCCCACCCCCACCAAACCGGGCCGACACGCCCCGGGTCTGGACCTGGTGCGCCACACGGCGGCCCTGGGCACCGACCGGCCCTGGTTCGCCATCGGCGGTATCGACGCAGGGAACCTCGACGAGGTGCTGGCCGCAGGAGCACGCCGGGTCGTGGTGGTACGGGCCATCACGGAGGCTCCCGATCCCGCAGCCGCGGCCGCGGCGCTGCGGGCCCGTATCCAGGCCCACGCCCGGCAGGACGGCTAGCGGCTGAGACCACCGTCCAGGACCGATTGATTACGGACAGTCTGTGTCCGATGGGTGGACTCCGGTTGGGCCGCCCCCTGACCCCGGATAGCCTGCGACTATGGCCCTCGGAACCTCTTCGACCAGGACGGATCGCGCACGGACGGTGCGTGAGTTGCTCGCCACAGGCAAGACCTCCTACTCATTCGAGTTCTGGGCGCCCAAGACCGAGAAGGGCGAGCGCAACCTCTGGAACGCCCTGCGCAGGGTCGAAGCGGTCGCCCCCAACTTTGTCTCCGTCACCTATGGCGCCGGGGGCTCCACCCGCGCTGGGACGGTCAGAGCGACGCAGCAGATCGCCGCAGACACCACGCTCACCCCCGTGGCCCATCTGACCGCGGTCAACCACTCCATCGCCGAGCTGCGCAATATGATCGGCCAGTTCGCCGACGCGGGGATTCGCAATATCCTCGCGGTCCGCGGCGACCCGCCCGGCGACCCCACGGCGGAGTGGATCAAGCACCCCGAGGGCGTGGAGTACGCGGCGGAACTGGTCCGGCTGATCAAGGAGTCGGGAGACTTCTGCGTCGGCGTCGCCGCCTTCCCCGAGATGCATCCGCGATCCCAGGACTGGGATACCGACATCCAGCACTTCATCGACAAGTGCCGCGCCGGTGCGGACTACGCCATCACCCAGATGTTCTGGCAGCCCCAGGACTATCTGCGACTGCGTGACCGGGTGGCGGCAGCGGGCTGCGACACCCCGATCATCCCCGAGATCATGCCGGTTACCAGCGTGAGGCAGCTTGAGCGATTTGCTCAGCTCAGCAATGCCGCGTTCCCGTCCGAGCTGAAAGATCGCATCCACTCGGTCAAGGACGATCCCACGGCTGTACGCTCCATGGGTATCGAGTTCGCAACGGAGTTCTGTGCAGAGCTGCTCTCCGAGGGTGTCCCCGGACTGCATTTCATCACGCTCAACAACTCGACGGCGACGCTCGAAATCTACGAGAATCTCGGACTGCACGTGCAGTCGTGATCGGCCGTATCTGCCCTGAGCCTGGGTAGCGGCCGCAGGAGAGGGGCGGGCATGGGCTGGACGGTCCTCTATATCGCTTTCGGCGTTGTCGCGCTGTGGCTGCTCGGTGAGGTGCTGCTGCAGTACAAGGCACGGCTGCGCTGGCGGCTGTTGGCCTTCGGCGGTTTCCTCGGGGTGGTCATCGGGGTCTTGATGTCGTCCGTGGTCGTCATCGGCCTCGGTGCCATCGCCTTTGCGATCGGCCAGACCTATGTGACCCTCTCCTTCCGTCGTGGCTTCTCCACCGGTTGGGCCATCGGCGGTAGCCCGGGCGCCAGTCGACGCCGTCGCGCCGGCAGCTCCGAGGGCCCGCGTGAACCGGCGCTGGAGGTATCGGCGGTCGAGGAGACCGCTCTTTCCTTCGCCTCGATGGACACCACCGCGCAGCCGCAGGCCTTCTACGAGCCGCTCCCCATGCCGGATGAAACCGGCCAGTACGGCGTCTACAGCGATGCTGCCTACGAAGCCTTGAACGCCGAGCAGGGCAACGACCAGAACCAGCGCCAAGACCAGCCCCAGGGGCAGTACGACGGGGCCTTTGACCCTTACTACGCCCAGCAACCCGGTGGGCAGGACACCCCGGCGGGACAGTACGACTACGGCAGCGGGCAGCAGCAGTACGCCGCGTACTCCGATCCCTATGTAGGCGGACAGCAGTACAGCAACTACGACAGCTTCGGCAATGAGCAGCAGTTCCCGGCGGATCCCTACTACGCGCAACAACCCCCGTCGGATACGCCCCCGGGCGGAGTCTGGGTCCCGCAGCAGCGGGACGCCGATGAACAGCCGCCGCAGGAGGAGCCCTCTCCCTACGGCTACGACCCCGGGTACAACGAGCCGCAGCAGTACCGCTACTGAACACGGCACCCGTCAGGCGGAGTTGGGGCGCGGCCGGCTGCTGGCGGTGCTCGCTCAGCGATGCCCACCGCCACTCTCCCGGGCACGTGGCAGCGGTTGGAAATCCTCCACATGGTCCCTTGCCCACTGCGCGAAGGTCCGGGCCGGCCTGCCGGTGACGGCCTGCGCCGTGGGTACGTCGGTGAGCGACGCGGGGTCGAACTCCGCGTCCCACTCCGCGTCGGCCGCCTCCCCCGAGTAGTCCTCGTAACCGAGCAGGAAGTCCGCGTTCTCGGCCGCGAAGCCGCCCTGTTCGAGGTAGATCTCCCGAGCTTGCGCGCGGCTCACCTCCACACAGCGGATCTCCCTGCCGAGTGCCTTCGCGATGAGCCCCACCTGCTCCCGACGCGAGAGCAACTCGGGCCCGTTCACGGTGTACGCCTGGCCGTTGTGTCCCTCCTCGGTGAGGGCGAGGACGGCCACATCGGCGATGTCCCTCTCATGGACGGGGAACCAGGCGTCATCGGGCATGGGATCGCTCACCACATCGCCCTCCCGGATGGGCGGCCCCCACAGGGCGAGCCTGTTGCTGGCGAACTCCCCGGGCCGCACATGGGTCCACTCAAGACCCGATGCTTCGACGGCCCGCTCCACCGGAAGGTGGAAGTCCGTATCGGACCCGTCGGTGACCGCTCCGGACGAGAGCACCACCACCCGACGCACCCCCGCCTCCTCCGCCAGAGCCACCACCTCGCGGGCGGTCTCGGCGACCGGGAAGAGGAAGAGCGCTTGGACGCCTTCCAACGCGGCCGACAACGAGCGAGGCTCGTCGAGGTCTCCCCGAAACACCCCCACCTCCGCCGGAAACGCCCCGGGCTGCGGATTCCGGGAGAGTGCCCGCACCTCATGGCCATCGGCCAGCAGTCGTCGCACCACATGGCGTCCGACGTTGCCGGTCGCCCCCGTCACCAGGATCGTCATGAACCCCCCTTCCCCTCCGTGCTGGTCCCGGCCGTGCCGGTCTCGTGCCTGGCCGCCCCGATACCGTTCTCCAGCGTCCGAATGACCTGGTCCGACGCTCCGTGGCGCGGCATGTCTCCACCGCTGATCGCCATACACCCCGCGGACACATGCGCCCACAGCACATGCTCGATCCAGTCGGCCCCCACCTCCGGGTCCAGGACCCCTCCGTCCTGGCCGCGTCGAATGAGGCGGCGGATGTCCTCGCCCGCGGTGTCCGGCTCGTCAGCGGACGCGATGGATTCGGAGATCCGCGGGTCGCCGTAGAGGAAGAGCACCTGGTCGCTCACGTCGAGCATGGCGCTCACCAGCCGACGCAGGGCCTCCAGCGGTGCGCCGGCCTCGATCCTGGCGTCCTTCAAGGCCTCGTTGAGCAGCCGCAGCGAGTCCTCGATGACCGCAGCCATGAGTTCGTCACGCTCCGAGTAGTACCGCTGGAGGGTGCTGCGCCCGACCTCCGCCGCGGTGGAGATCTCGGCGAGGGTGGCGTCTCGGCGTCGAGAGAGCGTCGCCGCGGCGGCGCTGAGGATGGCTCGACGGGTACGGCTGCGAGTCCCGGTCTCTGGATATGGGTTGGCCATAACCATAAGGTAGCAATGACTCACCCCTAATGAGGCACATGAAATCGATTCTGGGTCATGTGTAGCCCAAAAATCACCATGCCCCGCCCGCAGTTGGGGACCCTTGCGGTGAGATGACGGAGGCGCGGCTGGTGATCAAACCACCTCAGCCGGCTCCGCCCTGCCTGTCGTCTCCCTGCCCGTCATCTCCCAGACGTCGTCTCTCAGCGCGATCACTGCGACCCGCGGAAGCCCGCCCCTTCGACGATCAGCCCCGCCACCAGCGCCCCCGACATCCCCGCATGAGCCAGCCCGCCGCCGGGGTGACAGTGCCCGCCCACCAGATAGAGGCCAGGCAGCCGGGTGGTGTTCCCCGGGTGCAGCCAGCGCCCCTGCGCCCCGGCGAGTGCGGGCGCGGTCAGGGACCCGGTCTCGGCCGGTGTCAGGACCTCGTGCCAGAGCAGCCGCTGCCGTATCCCCTCCTGGCCGCCGATCGCTCTGCCCACAGCATCGATGAGCATCTCCGCATGGCCCTCACGCACTGCCTTGTCCGTCCAGTCGAGCCGCCCGCCCTGTCCGGCGACGGTCGCGAACGCCGTGATCGCCTCATGGCCGTCATCAGGGCGGGTACGCGGATCATCGGGGCGCAACACGGTGACCGTGGGGTGCTCCGCGGCCCGACCGCTGAAGACTGCCTCCGCTTCCGCCGCCGCGTCGGGAGAATGCACCACGGTGCGGTGTGCGCCCGATGACCGAGCACCACGCAGCGCCAGCAGCACCGTGAACCGGCCCGGTTGCACGGCGCCGTCCCTCGCCCGGGGGGACAGGTCCTGATCCAGCCAGAGCGACCGCTCGGTCAGTGCTGCCGGGTCCGCCACGCCTGCCACCACATGGTCCGCTTCCTGGACGACGCCGTCCGACAGGACGACCCCAGCCGCACGGCCGTCCTTCTCCACGACCGAGGTGACCTCCGCCCCGAAGACGAAACCCACCCTCCGCGCGAGGCACCGCTCGTAAACCGCACGGGCCAACTCCCTTAGCCCACCCTCGATGTACCAGCTGCCGAAGGTCTGCTCCATGTAGGGCAGTAGGGCGGTGCCCGCCGGCGCGTACCGGGGGTCGAGTCCGTAGGAGAGGGCGTATCCCTCGAAGAGTGCGGCCAGGCGCGGGTCCCTGAGCTCCCAGGCGCCCACCTCGGCGACCGTGGCGGCCTGTCGGGTGCGCAGAACCCTGCGCTGCCGCTGCGCCGGGTAGGGGTCGCGTTCCAGCAGGCGCCACTCGGACCGCAGCGGCTCTTCGAGCAGTGGTCTGCGCGAGCGGTCCCAGGCATCGCGGGCCCGGCCCAGGAACTCTCCCCACCGCTCGCCCGCGCCCGCGCCCACAGCGCTCTCCAGCGCGGCGACGATCCCCGCCCGAGAGGCGTTCGGCAGTGACGCGTCGGTGCCGTCCGAGAAGAGATGCCTGCTCGCGGGGTCCGTCTGGACCAGGCGGACACAACTCTCCAGAGGTTCTTTGCCCGTCTTCACAAACAGGTCCCGCCAGACGGCGGGCAGATGCAGCAGCCCCGGCCCGGTGTCAAAGACGAACCCATCGCGCTCGAACGAGCCCACGGCCCCGCCGTAGGTCTCCGAACGCTCGTACACCGTCACCCGATGGCCTGCCACGGCCAGCCGGGCAGCCGCCGCCATGGCGCCCATCCCAGCGCCGATCACCGCAATCCGTGCCATGCCAGGGACTCTACCGACCCCGACTGACAACGCCTTGACCCGCTGCTGACCTGGGGCTCAGTCGAAAGGCCTCCGACCCGCAGCGAGCCGTTTCTCCTCCCGGCGCTGTGCCCTGCGCCGCCAGAAGCGGCGAATCCTCGCGGCGAGCAGGACGACGGTGATGATGCCCAGCACCAGCAGCGTCCCGGCGATGATGGCCGCGGCCACGGGGTTGTAGATGGCGAAGGTGATGATCCCGGCGACCCCGAGATCCTCCGCCACGCTGACCGCGATATTGCTGAACGGCTCCGGTGAGGTGTTGACCGCTATCCGCGTCCCGGCCTTGACCAGGTGGCTCACCAACGCGGTCGAGCCACCGACCGCACCGGCTGTGAGTTCTGGCAGCGAGCCGCTCTCACCGGCGAGCAGCGCGGCCACCACGGCCCCTGCCACGGGGCGGATCACGGTGTGCACCGAATCCCAGGCCGAGTCGACGTAGGGGATCTTGTCCGCGACGGCTTCGCAGAGGAAGAGCACCGCCGCCGCGATCAACACATCGGTGCGCTGGAGCGACTCGGGCACCTCATCGGTGAGCCCGGTGGCACCGAAGACGCCAAGGAGCAGGACCACCGCGTAGGCGTTGATCCCGCTGGCCCAGCCGCTGGTGAAGACGAGGGGGAGTACGGACACGGGGGCGATCGTAACCAGGGACGGCCCGCCACCGGTGGGGGTGAGCGCGAAGCGATGAGTACACATACCTAGTCGCCGACTTGAGTATCCGCACGGATGGGCCGTCACCTGCACTGACGGAAGAGTGGAGATCACGGAGAGGGGCACAGCGCCGGTACCGCCGACACGGGGTGGCGGAACGGCGCGGCTCCTCGACACATCGGGGGTCGTACGGCTCCAGGGCCGTTCGGCAAGTAGATGGCTTCGGGCCCTCCGCCCTCGGGGGAGCGGAGAGCCCGAGGGCACACGGGGGAGAAGAACGGGGGATACGGGGGACACGGGGGTGAGCGTCCCAGGGGACGGGGGAAGCTCCCGGGGACTGCGGTAGGGACGCCGGTCCGGCGGACACTCGGAAATCCGGGTGCTCGACGGGCCGGCTCCCTTTTCGGCCGCTCTCCTCGCGAACCCCTGACACCCACTCCTGTAGATCTGTTTCCGGGACCCACTCCTCGGATCTCAAGGCGCGCAGCCCGTTCAGCGACCGCTCACCCTCCCGTTCAGCAGCAGCGAGAGCGCCGCGTGGACATCGTCGAGCGACCGCTCGCGCTGGAACGACTGCCAGTCCAGCGCCGCCACCAACACCATGCCCACCAGGGCGGCGGCGGTGAGTGGAACATCGATCTCCGCGCTCAGCTCGCCGTTCTCCACGGCTTCTCGGAGCACCGTTTCCACCACCGCCACCGCCTGCTGCCGCACCACCAGGAGCGTCGACTGCCAGGCCCTGTTCGTACGCCACAGCTCCGCGACGTACAGCTGGGTGAACGCGGGATAGCGTTCGATGAAGACAAGGCCGGCTCTGATCATCGCGTCCAGCGCCGCCACCTTGGTGCCGCCGCGTTCCGCGGTGCCGTCGGCGGCCGACTGGAGCGAGGCGGTCAACAGACCGACCCCGTAGCGCAGCAGCTCCTCGAAGAGCTCGGTCTTGCTCTTGAAGTTGTAGTAGACCGTGCCCTTGGCCACCCCGGCCCGCTCGGCGATCTCATCCACCGTCGTGGCCGAGAAACCCTGCTCGGCTATGAGCGTTACCGCGGCCTCGTACAGTTTCGCCCGCGTTGCCCGGCGTCTGGTGCTGCTGCTGTCCCTCGCGTCCATGGTGCCGATTCTCACAGGTCCGACCCGCTCCATCGATCGCCCTCATGTCTCCGCGGCGCCTCAGAGACTCAGTTCGGGGTGTAGCCGGTCCAGTGTCCACACCTGCCTGCGGCGCGCGGACAGCGCGGTGAGGGCGAGCGCGCCGAGGGTGAACACGAGCAGTACCGCGCTCGCCTGCCACACCGGATCGAGCCCACCGCCGGTGATGAGTCGGCGCAGAGCCTCGACCACATGGGTCATGGGCAGGAAGGGGTGGAGGATGTTGAAGAACGTCGGGCTGGTCTGGACGGGATAGGTTCCGCCCGCCGAGGTCAGTTGGAGCATCAGTACCGCGAGCACGAGAATGCGTCCCGCGGCACCGAAGCGGGCGTTCAACCACTGGATGATCGCGGCGAAGCAACCGATGGTGAGGCCGAGGAAGGCGATCGTCCCGGCCGGGTGCGCCATGGTGAGCCCGAGAGCCCAGTGCAGCACCGCCATCAGGGTGCCTACCTGCACCAGCCCGATCGCCACCACCGGAAGCCAACCCGCCAGCGCTATCCGCCAGGCCGAACCCCCGGCGGCCAGTGCCCTGCGGTTGAGCGGCTGAATGATCATGTACGCCACCATTGCGCCCACCCAGAGGGAGAGCGGAATGAAGTACGGGGCGAATCCGGTGCCGTAGTTGGGCGCCTTGTGAAGAGAGTTACTGGCGAGCTGTACGGGGTCCGCCATCACCTGTGTACGGCGGTCCCGATCCTTCTCGTCGTAGTCCGGGATCTTTGTCACGCCGTCTTGGAGACCGACGGCCAACGTCGTGGATCCATCAGCGAGCTTGAAGAGCCCGCCGTCCAGATTTCCGGCACCCTTCATGAGCTTGCCCACACCCGCGTCAAGTTCGGTGGACCCTGACTGCGCGCTGCCCAGTCCGGTACGCAGTCTCTGCGCGCCCTGAGACACCTTCTTGGCACCCGTGTTGAGCGCGTTGACCCGGTCCACGGCCATCTTGAGGTCGCTGTCCAGCCGCGGGGAGCGCTTGGCGAGGTCGGTCGCCCTGTCCTGGAGGTCGGCGAGTTCGGCGTCGAACCCCTGCAACTCGCGCTTGTTCCCCTTCAGCAGTGCGTCGGCGTCAACGGCCGCGCCGGCGGCGGTGGCCGCCGCCGCGCTGGCCTGCTGCAAGGAAGGACAGGCAGCGTTGGGCTGCTCCGCTTCCGTACAGCGTTCGCGGTGGATCACGGCCAGTTCATCGGCCGACTTCTGGGCCTTGGACGCGGCGGTCGGTACCGAGGCCACCAAGGTGTTGAGGCTGTTGCGCAATCCCTGAGAGGAGTCAGCGACCAGCCGGGCGGCCTTACCGATCGACTTGCCGTCGTCCTTGAGGTAGGGGCGGATACCACCCGCGACGGCATTGACCTTGTCGGCAAGCGCCTGGGTGCCGCTGGTGATCCGCCGTGAGCCCGTTTCCAGTTCAGCGGCGCCCTTGCTCAGCCGGGTCAGACCGCCGGCCAACCCACCGCTACTGGCCTTGGCCTCCTTCAGGCCGTCGGCGAGGTCCCGTGACCCCTTCTTCGCCTCACCGATACCTCCCTTGAGTTCGTCGGCGCCCTTCGCCGCCTCTTGTGTGGCGTCGTGGATGTCCGAGAAAGAGATGAAGATCCGGTCCAAGAACGAACGGGAGGCCTTGGCGGACGCGGCCGCGCGAACCTCGGCGAAGACCGTACGAGAAATCTGCCCCACGATGTAGTTGTTGGCGTCGTTCGTACGGACCTGGAGAGCACCGGTCTCGGGAGATCCGCCCGAGCTCGACGCGATACGGGTACTGAGGTCCTTCGGCATGGTCAGCGAGAGGTAGTACGCACCGCTCTCCACGCCTTCCCGGGCCTGTGCGGCGCTTACCTCCTGCCAGGCGAACACCTCGCTGTCGTGCAGACCCTTGGCTATCTCATCGCCGGCTGCGACGCGCTCACCATCCGCGGTCGCTCCCGTGTCTTCGTTGACGAGCGCCACGGGGACCCGGTCGAGTTGGGCATAGGGGTCCCAGAAGGACCACAGGTAGAGCGCGCCGTACAGCAGCGGCAGCAGCACGACGGCGACGATGGCCGCGCGTGGCAGCCTGCCCCTACCGAATCGCTTCAGCTCAAGCGCGGCCAGCCTCGGCGAACGCATCTGCCGTCACCCCCTGCCCGGTCTGCGGGTTCTGTCCGGTCCCCGTGTTCTGTACGTTCGTCTCGCCGCTCTCGCCGCTCTCGCCGCTCTCGCCGCTCTCGCCGCTCTCGCCGCTCTCGCCGCTCTCGCCGCTCTTGGCTGCAGCGCTCTTGTCCGCGGCGCAGGGCTGGAGAGTGCGGGGGGCGGTGGCGCGGGCGTCGTTGGACGGACCCCTTCCGGGTCCCGTTGAAGCGATCGCTGTGGGCGCGCTCGGCGAGGTGGTGGCCGTGGTTGTCGCGGTGTTGACCACGATTGCGTCCGCCGGGGCTTCGCTGGAGACCGCGACCACGGTGGTGCCCGAATCCGCGACCGACCGCAGCAGTTGCCAGACGGCGAGCCGTTCGCTGCCGGAGAGCTTGAGATCGGTGTCATCGACGGCGAGAAGCCGGGGTCGGCCGATCAGCGCGAGCGCAACGGAGAGCCGTAGGGCCTCCAGCCGTTCCAGGTCACGCACCGGAGTGCGCCCCTGAGCCGGCAACTCACCCAGGGCCAGGCCGGATGCGTCCAAGGCCTCGTCGATCTGCCGCTGGGCATCGGCTGCTCGTTCGGCACGGGGGCGCAGAAGGCCGCGGAACAACTCGGGTAGCGAGCCATCGAAGCGGCGCCGAAGGAGGGCACGTTCGCGCAGATGCTCAGCGACGGTCAGTGCCGGATCGAGCTCACTCACCCCCGGTACATGGCCGAGGGCGCTGATCCTCCGTACGGCTGCCATCCGGCGCGGCATCGGCAATCCGCCGACCTCGGCATGGCCCTCGGTGAGCCGCATGCGGCCGGTGAGCGCGAGCAGGAGGCAGGTGCGTCCTGAGCCTGACGGGCCCTCGATCGCCAGGAGCGACCCGGGCTCGACGTCGATGTCCACCGAACGAAACGCCCAGCCTCGGGGTCCCTTGAGCCCAAGTCCTCCGGCGATGACGGCTGCCCCGCGCGGCCTGTCCACGCACCCTCCCAGTTTTTGAACTGACCAGTCAGTTCAAAAACTATAGCGAACCCAGGATTGCGGCAAAAGTCCAGGTCAGGGCCGATTGTCAGTGGGGCCCCTCACGATGGATGCATACGGCCACAGTGCCGTCACACGACGACAGGAGGTTCGTCATGGCCAACAACCACGCGGCAGCCGCACACCGGCGTCGTGCCACCGGCCCTGTCCCCTCACTGACCGGGCCCGCGAGCGATGTGCACCCCGTCCTGCGGCGTGCTTCGGCACCGCCCGCAGCCCTCGATCTGCTCAGCCAGGCCCGAAACGGCTTGGATGAGGCGGCCACCCTGGATGTGCCCAACGAGCGGTACGCCACGGCGCATCTGGCCGCCCTGCGCACGGCCGCCGCGGTGCTTGCCGTGCGCGGCTACCCCGACAACCCGCCTGCCGCTTCCCGCACTCGGGGAACCGTCGCCCGCGGTGGTCGCGGTAGTCGCAGGGCGGGCATCCGCAGCGCTTGGGAGCTCCTTCCCGAGGCCGCGCCGGAACTCTCCGAGTGGAGTGCCCTGTTCGCTTCGGGCGCCGGCCGTCGAGCGCGCGCCGAGGCCGGTATACGCGACGCGGCAAGCGTCCGCGATGCCGATGAACTACTGCGCGACGCGGCCATGTTCCTGCGGCTCGTCGAGCGGATGCTGCTGGCCCAACCGGTCCTCCCCAAGCCGAGGGAGAGCCGTCCCGGCGACCCGTTGGAGGCTGGGCCGGTGGAACCGGAGGCCCCCGCGGTGCTGGAGGAGGTCCTGGAAGGGGTTGAGGTGCCGCAACCGCTGGCAGCCGAGGTAAACCAGGTAAACCAATGAGGCCAGAGGTCAGAGGCCAGAGGCCAGAGGCCAGAGGCCAGGGATCGGGGAGCCGGGTCGGTCCCTGAGGCCTGGTGGCGCGGGGGAGGGGCGACTGCCCTGTGCCATGACCGCCCCGGGGTAGGGGCTCGGGCACGCGGGTGCGGCGCGGCAGCCATGGTCGGGTGAATGGGCGCCCAAGTGGGCGCCCAAGTGGGCGCCCAAGTGGCGCGTCTCGGTCTTGGCGGGGCGCCGGGCCGGGGCGCGCGGGCCTGGTGCGGCGATCCGGTGCTGGCTCGCCATCCCGGGGCGGGCGCCCCCGGTTGACTTGATCGGAGAAGTCGGGATTCGTCTGCCCGAGGTGCGCCGCGAGGACACGGGCCGGCGTACGAAGAGGGAGCCGGGGAAGACGCGGCCGACAAGGCAGGCCCGGGCCGAGGAGGTGACGCATGCCGCAAGGTGAGACGGAACGCTGGGACGTGCGGTGGAGGCAATAGGGTGGGCGTTGTCTTCAGCCCAACGAGCGTCCATCGATCCGGTCCGACCCGACATCCGTCGGCCCTGATCACCGCACACCGTCCGTCCCGATCGCGCCGCACAGGCCCGGGGCGGCACCGTCCGAGGAGTCAACTGTCGTGCCGGACCAGTCCCCCCGTGGGGAGACCCCACCGCGCCCTCCCCGTGCCTCGCTGCGCACCTCTGTGGTCTGGGAGGTCGTGAAAGACGCTCTGGATCGCCGGGTCAAGGCCACCGGCACGGACACCCTTGACGTCCTCGACACCGGCGGTGGCAGCGGGTCCTTCGCCGTGCCCGTCGCCCAGCTCGGTCACCGTGTCACCGTGGTCGACCCCAGTCCGAACGCGCTCTTCGCGCTGGAGCGGCGCGCCGCCGAGGCGGGGGTCGCCGACCGCGTCCAGGGTGTGCAGGGCGATGTCCACGGCCTCTTCGACGTGGTCGAGCGCGAAGCCTTTGACGTGGTCCTCTGCCATGGGGTGCTGGAGTACGTGGACGATCCCGGCGAGGGCGTGCGCAACGCGGTGGACGCGCTGCGTCCGGCGGGCGCGATCAGCCTGCTGGCGGCCGGGCTCGGTGGCGCCGTCATCGCCCGGGCCATCGCCGGCCACTTCGCGGAGGCCCGTCGGGCCCTGACGGACCCCGCAGGCCGCTGGGGCGACGGTGACCCGGTACCCCGACGTTTCACCGCCGAGCAGCTCACGGAGCTGTGTGGGGAGGCGGGTGTGGAGGTCGGGGCGGTGCACGGCGTTCGAGTCTTCGCCGATCTGGTTCCCGGGGTGCTGGTGGACACCGAACCCGGCGCTCTTGACGCGCTCCTCAAGCTTGAGGCGGCCGCGGCTGAGCTATCCGCTTTCCACTCCGTCGCCTCTCAGCTGCATGTCCTGGGTGAGAAGCGCGCCTGATCAGGGGCGTAGCAGCAGATGGAGTACGCCACAGACCCCCCGATCGTGTCGATCGCCCCGTATGATCGAAGGACACCATCCGGCATGACGGATCGGAGGTTGGGGAATCTACGCCTCAACAGCCAAAGCCGCCGTGGCGGCCCAAGCTGGCGAATTGGCGTAGTGGGCGGGTTTCACGGGGGCGATTCCCTGCCTATCCTGAAAGGGCCGCAAACGGTCGCCCCCGCGGCCGACGACTAGGAGGACTCCGTGCCGCTCTCGGAGCACGAGCAGCGAATGCTCGAGCAGATGGAGCGAGCGCTGTACGCCGAAGATCCCAAGTTCGCTACAGCGCTTGAGGGAAGCGGGCTGCGTACGTACACCCGGCGACGGGTCTACCAAGCGGTCGCGGGCTTCCTGGTGGGTATCGCGCTCCTCATGGCCGGAATGGTCGCACAGGAGATCTGGATCAGCGTGGTGGGGTTCCTCGTCATGCTGGGCTGTGCGGTCCTGGCGGTCACCGGATGGCGCAAGGCGCCCAAGCCGGGTGAGCAACAGACCCTGGGGGATGCGGCAGCGGGTGCCCGCAGCCAGCCCCGTCAGTCTCGTCAGCGTAAGTCGATGATGAACCGGATCGAGGAGCGGTGGCAGCGCCGCCGCGATGAGCAAGGCCACTGAGTAGCTGATCCTGCCGGCCCGAGACCGGGCCGGCTTTGTTGGCCGTCGGTGCCCGCGCTCAGCTCCTGGCTCGGATGAGTACGGTAAGGCGCCATCGATCCGCCCTGCGACGCTTGGCCGGGGTCTATCGATCTCGGCTTTGCGCAGGTTCTGTCGGACAGAACGCCGGCTGGAGCTGACCGGACCTGCCTGAATGGGCGCCCTGATCCGATCGGTTTTCCCCATCGCCGACGCCCGCCATCGGTGCTGCTCAGGGTGCGCCTCTGACTCCTCGGCATGCACGCGCTGTGCCGTCATCTCGTGTGGAATGGGGCCTTCTGGCGCTGGTGCCCCAAGGCTGCCGCTGGCCATCGGTAGCTCTTTCGGCCGACCGACACATCGACACGACCGGCATCCCTGCCCGGTGCACAGGGTCGACCTCCCACCGCGGACACCCTGCTGGTGGGAGCATCCGCCGGATTTGATGGCTCTGGCCGACTCATTGCGTTGCCTCCGGCCGGCAGAGAGACATCCGGCTGCGATCGCGCAGGTCGAACAGGGGTGCTCCAGCCGTTGGGACCGTTCCCACAGAAGTGCACTCCCCGTGCCCCGTATGTCCCTGTGCCTGGTGCCGTCCGGCCCCTGCCCCAGCCCTCCAGCCGCCTCGGTGAAGCCACCAGCGCCTCCTGGGCTCCCGACGGCTCAACCCGCCTCATCCACCGCGGTGGCTCCCCCTTCGCGACCGTCCCTGCCCGGCCCAGCCGCAGCCACCCTGCCCCGGCTTGTCCCCGGTCCCCGGGGCCTGGGCCCAGGGGACCGGGCCGACGCTCTTCCCTACCGCGTCGGCCCTCGCCCGCTGTCCTCTCGCGCCCGCTCAGCCCCGTTCTCGGGATGGGCGGCGCAGTAGGGTCGGCCAACCTGCTGGAGACCATCGACTGGCTCGCCATCGATCGGTCAAGTCCAGCCAGCGCGCTGAAGCCGCCCACATCACCCGGACGGTCGATCGGGGCAGGAGCAATGCCCTGAGCCGGGTCGCTCGGCCCACCCCTGCCCGTAGACCGGCCCGGACGCGTTCGGCGTCCTCAGCCAGTCCTGCGACCGGGTAGGGCCGGGGGGCGTACAGCACCTGCTCGACCGCACTCGCGATCCGCTGCACGGCGCTCGCCGCGTCGCCCTCCAGCTTCCCCAGCTCGACGATCCTGGCCGCCGCTTTCCGCGGGGTTTGGGACTCCTGGGGCGGGATGCCGTAGTCCCATGCGGTGTCCGAGACCTCCAGCCAAGCGCCCAGTGTCCGGGCCCGGGCAGCGGTCTCCGTACGGCCCCCTGAGCCCAGTCGTCGCAGTCGGGTTCGCAGGCGCCAGAGCATCGGCAGGAGTGGCACCGCCACAGCGGCCAGTACGGTCAGACCGGTCAGCACCACGGTTCCCGCCGAAGTTCCCGAGTCGGTCGGTGTGGCGAGGTCCTGCGGGGTGCCGGCGCCGCACTCACCGAGCCGCCGCAGCTCGGTCGTACAGCTGTCGGATGTCGACGGGGTCACCGAAGGCTCATCCGATGCTGTCGCCTCGGGCTGGGCCGGGCTGCTCGGCGACCCGGCGGGTGCCTCCGGCTGTGCGTACCCGGGTACATTCCCCCGGCTGGGGGTGGGCTCGAAGCGGGTCCACCCCACTCCCTCGAAGTACAGCTCGGGCCAGGCGTGCGCGTCCTTCACCGTGACCGAGACGGTGCCGTCCGTGCCGGGCGCGCCGGGGGTGAAGCCCACGGCGACCCTCGCCGGTATCCCCAGCGTCCGTGCCATCGCGGCCATCGAGAACGAGAAGTGGATGCAGAAGCCCTGCTTCTCCCGGAGGAAACGCGTGATCGCGTTCACCCCCGTACCGGACTGCACCTGGGTGTCATAGGTGAAGCCACCGCTCGTGGCGAACCAGTCCTGGAGCATCACCGCCCGCTCGTGGTCGTTCGCCGCGTTCTTGGTCACCCGCTCCGCGGTCTCCTTCACCACAGCGGGAAGGGTGTCCGGCACCTTGGTGTACTCGCGCCGCAGCTTGGGCGGAGCGGGTGGGGCGTCCGCCAACTGTGCCGCTGTCGGCTCCACCAGCAGACTGCTGACGGAGTACCGGGCGTCCCGGGTGTCCTCGCCCCTGTCGCCCACCACGGTCCGGCCCTCGGGCTCGAACCGCCAGCGGCCGTCGATCGACACCTCTGTCGCGGGGTAGGGGAGCGGCAGCCAGTTCTGTTCGTAGTAGCCGGCGGCCGAGATGTTGGTCCTGACCTCGGTGGTCTTCACCGCTGCGCTCAGCCCGGGGGGCTGGGGCAGCCGATCCGGCACGTCCTTGACCTTGCGTTCCGAAGACTTCCAGGTCGTCCCGTCGAACCGGTCGAGGGCCACGAACCGCAGATAGAGGTCGTCGGTGGACTGCGCACTGGTGCGGTAACGCATGACCTCGCGGTTGTCGGACTGATTGAGATTGTCCTGGAGCGACACCAGGGGGTTGACGGCGGTGATGGTGCCACCACCTTCGGACCCTGAACCGTCGGTGGCCCCGACCCCGGCCAGCAGACCACCGTCCAACGCCGGCAGCGCCGCTGGTACGACGAGTGCGACACCCAGGGCGAGGGCGCCGATGCGCCGTCCCGTGCGCACCGGTGCCTGTGGAGCGCCGTCGTCTGGTTCAAAGGCCCGCGCACCGCGCGGCGGTTTGGCAGGCGCGCCGCGGAAGACCCGACCCCACTGCGACAGCCGATCCCTGCCCTCCGTCAGGAGGAGCAGCAGATAGCCGGAGGCGGCGAGGAGGAACCAGAGCCAGTTGGCTCCGCCGCCGGAGAGGCCCGCGGCGACCGAGTACATCGCCAGGAGCGGCAGACCCGCCGGAGCGGCGCTGCGGAAGGTCACCGCGACCACATCCACCAGCAGGCCGATCAGCAGCACTCCGCCGATCACCATCAGCCGGATGCCGTCGGTGGCCGGAGCCGGGGTGGCGAACTGTCCGATGTCCTGGCCGCCCGCTGCCAAGAGGTCACCGAGCCAGGTGAACGTCGTGGGACCCGGAATCACCCCCAGTACCGCTTGCTCCCTGGCGAAGGCCAGCGTCAGCAGGACCAGCGCCACGAGCAGTTGCAGGACCACCGTCAGTGGTCGGGCCAGCGGTACTCGCCGCGCCGCCGCGCCCACTCCGCTCTGGATCGCCAGCAGCACGGCCGCCTGCACCAGCCACCCGGGCGAGTCCAGCAGCGGCAGTAGCGCGGCCGCCGTCATCAGGGTGGCGGCGTAGGCGCACAGTGCCAGCCTTCCGCGACCGCTCATGTCCTACCCCCACCGTTCATGACCAGCCTCCCGGAGTCCCGGGCACACCACTGCTGGAGGTGTCGAGGCGCTGTTGGCCCGCCTGCTGCCACAGCGCGGGCAGCGAGGCCCCCGGACCCACCGCGAGCGCGGTCCAACCCGTCTCGCGCAGCACTCTGACGCGCTCCACCACCGCTTGGCTCGGCGCCCCACCGGACATCCAGCTCTCGCTGTCCAGGACGAAGGCGACAGCTGCTTTGCTGCGCTGGCGCATTCGTCCCGCGAGCGCCGCCTGCTCGTCGTCGAGGTCGCCGAAGAAGGCGATCAGCAGCCCCTCGCTCCCTCCGCGGAGCACTTCGTGGGCAGCCGTCAGACCGTCGCCGTCCGAGTGGTCGACGACCGCGAGCATGTCCATCATCAGCCCCGCCGACTCCGCCGACTCCTGGGCCGAGGTCGTGAAGCCATCGGTGCCCTCACCGGGCACTGAGCTCCCGGTGTCGGTGAGGAGTCGCACCGCGAAGCCTCGCTCCAGGATGTGCACCAGGGTGGACGCGGCTCCCGAGACGGCCCACTCGAAGGCCGAATCGGGCCCCGAGCCCTCATAGGCGGTGTATCGGGTGTCGAGGAGCACGGTGCACCGCGCCCGCTGCGGCTGCTCCTCACGGCGCACCATCAACTCGCCGAAACGCGCGGTGGAGCGCCAGTGCACTCGACGTAGATCGTCGCCGTAGCGGTAGTTGCGGGGGATCACATCGTCGTCACCGGCGAGCGCGAGTGAGCGCAGTCGCCCGTCGCCATAGCCCGAGGCGTCGCCCATCAGCCGTACCGGTGGCAGTGGTTCGGTCCGGGGTATCACGGTGAGGGTGTCGAAGGCGCTGAAGGAGCGCGTGAGTTCGCACATGCCGAAGGGGTCGTTCAGCCGCAGTTGGAGGGGGCCCAGCGGGTAGCGGCCCCGAAGGTCCGAGCGCACCCGGTAGGACACCTCGCGCCTGCCACCCGCCTCCACCCGGTCCAGAACGAACCGCGGCCGGGGCCCCAACACATAGGGCACATGGTCCTGGAGCATCAGCAGACCGGTGGGCAGCCGCGAGATGTTGTCCATCCGCAGATGCACCCGTGCTTCCTCCCCCGCGGGCACCCGCGATGGCGCGAGCCGTCGGCTGCCCGCCACCCGGTAGCGGGTGCGGTAGAGCACGATCACACAGACCAGCGGGAGCACGGTGAGCAACAGTCCCACTCGCAGCAGATCGCTCTGCCCCAGGACATAGGCGCAGATCGCCGCCGCCACACCGGCCGCGAGAAACGATCGGCCCCGTGTGGTCAGCCCGCCCAGGGCAGCCCACACCCCGGTGGCGTCCGTGCTCGCACCGCCTTCAGCGTCCACCACTGGGGCGGGCCCCCCTGCGGACATCACAACCGCCGGGCGCCGGGCTGCTGACCGTACAGCGGCTGGGGCGGGCGGCCGACGGGCGGGCGGCCGGTGAGGTAGGCGCTCTCCGCGCCTTCCGCGGTGGGCACGGGGGTGCGCTGCAGGATCTCCAGCACCACCTGCTCAGCGGTCCGCCGGTTCAACTGCGCCTGTGCCGTCGGCAGCAACCGGTGCGCCAGCACCTGAACCACCAGCGATTGGACATCGTCCGGCAGCGCGTACTCCCGCCTGGCCAACGCGGCGGTGGCCTTGGCGGCACGCAGCAGATGGAGGGTGGCCCGGGGCGAGGCTCCGAGCCTGAGATCCGGATGGTTGCGCGTGGCTGAGACCAGCTCCACCGCGTAGCGGCGCACGGGCTCGGCGACATGGACACTGCGCACGGCGTCGATCAGTTTGACGATGTCGTGGGCGTGGGCCACCGGTTGCAGGTCATCGAGCGGAGAGGCGCCACCGTGCACACTGAGCATCTGGAGCTCGGCTTCGGCGCTGGGATAGCCGATGGAGACCCGGGCCATGAAGCGGTCCCGCTGGGCTTCCGGCAGGGGATAGGTCCCCTCCATCTCCACCGGGTTCTGGGTGGCCACCACCATGAAGGGGCTCGGCAGTTCATAGCTGTTGCCGTCGATGGTGACCTGGCGCTCCTCCATGGACTCCAGCAGCGCTGACTGCGTTTTGGGCGAGGCGCGGTTGATCTCGTCGCCGATCACGATCTGGGCGAAGATCGCACCCGGTTTGAACTCGAAGTCGCGCTGCTGCTGGTCGAAGATCGACACCCCGGTGATGTCGGACGGCAGCAGGTCCGGTGTGAACTGGATCCGTCGTACCGAACAGTCGATGGATCTCGCCAGCGCCTTGGCCAGCATGGTCTTGCCCACGCCTGGCACATCCTCGATCAGAAGATGGCCCTCGGCGAGCAGCACGGTCAGCGAAAGCCGTACGACCTCTGGCTTGCCCTCGATCACACCCTCCACCGATCTGCGGATTCGATCCGCTGTGGTGGTTAGGTCTGTGAGGCTCGCTCGATCGTCATAGGTCGTCACCCGGCCCTCCTCGGCACGTTCTCCGGTCGGGTCCACACACGACCCGACCCCCCAAACACGAACACCGGTCCCCGGAAGTTCCGGAGGGGTGCTTCCCCCGCATTCTTGTTGCCGTTACCGGGTCGTGTCACTCGCCTGTGGATAACTGGATGGGATTTGCCGGGTTAGGGAGGTTTCGCTAGGTGCTCGTACGGTCACAGGGCCGGGTCGATCTCCCGCAGGAGCCCGTCGTGGACATCGAACACAAATCCGCGCACATCATTGGTGTGGAGCAGGAAGGGTGAGGTCCGCACGCGCTGCATCGACTGCCTGACATCCTGCTCGACATCCCGGAACGCCTCGACCGCCCACTGCGGGCGCTGCCCCACCTCGTTCTCCAGCTCGATCCGGAACTCCTCGGTCAAGGACTCAAGGCCGCAACCGGTGTGGTGGATGAGGATGACGGACTCCGTGCCGAGCGCTCGCTGGCTGATGGTGAGTGATCGGATCACATCGTCGGTGACCACGCCTCCGGCGTTGCGGATGGTGTGGCAGTCGCCCAGTTCGAGGCCGAGCGCGGAGTGGAGGTCGAGCCGGGCGTCCATGCAGGCGACCACGGCCACCTTCAGCACGGGGCGGGCGTCCATCCCGGGGTCTTCGAACCCGGCCGCGTAACGCTGGTTCGCCTCGACGAGGCGGTTGGTGACCGAGCCGGCCGCACGCAGGGAGTCGGCTGGACGGGGCGCGGAAGTCGTCATGGTGACGACGTTAATCGCCGGATGCCCCGCAGACTGTGAGGAGAGTCGACAAAGAACATCAAGATCGCTTGTTGTGAGGTAACCCACAGGGATGAGACCGACACGCCCGTTCGAGTGAACTGTTCCGCTCCGCCGCGCCTCCCCAACCCATCCGCCACGCCGCCGGGCAGTTGATTGACCGCGCAGTACGGTGCACTAAAGTGACGCGGAGTTCAACGGACACATCCTGCACTTTTCCCATGAATTCCCTGCGTGCGGCGTACGCACGGCTCGGCCCCCGCTCGCCGGTCGATTGAGCCCCGCGCCGGACCTGAGAGGGCGCCTTGAGCAATACCCGCCATGTCCCGGTGATGCTCCAGCGGTGCCTGGACCTGTTGGCCCCGGCCCTGGAGCGATCAGGGGAGTCCCCCACCACCTCGGACGCCGCGCCAGGCGAGGGGGCCGGTGGGCCGGTCGTGGTGGACTGCACCCTCGGTCTCGGTGGGCACAGCGAAGCCCTCCTCACCCGCTTTCCCGCCGCCCGACTGATCGCGCTCGACCGTGACAAGGAGGCGCTGCGACTCTCCGGTGAGCGTCTGGCGCCCTTCGGGGACCGTGCGACGCTCGTCCATGCCGTCTACGACGAGCTGCCCGAGGTACTCGACCGCCTCGGCATCCCCCGGGTCCAGGGAATCCTGTTCGACCTCGGCGTGTCCTCCATGCAGCTCGACGAGGCCGGGCGCGGGTTCGCCTACGCTCAGGACGCCCCCCTCGACATGCGCATGGACCAGACGACCGGCATCAGCGCCGCCGAGGTCCTCAACACCTATCCGCCGGGTGAACTGGTGCGCATCCTGCGGATGTACGGCGAGGAGAAGCAGGCCCGCCGAATCGTCTCCGCGGTGGTACGCGAGCGGGACAAGGAGCCCTTCACCCATAGCGCCCGCCTGGTCGAACTGATCCGTGACGCACTGCCGCAGGCCGCCAAGCGCACCGGCGGCAACCCGGCCAAGCGCACCTTCCAGGCCCTGCGCATCGAGGTGAACGGCGAGCTCAGCGTGTTGGAGCGGGCTGTTCCGGCCGCGGTGGGCGCACTCGCGGTCGGCGGTCGGATCGCGGTGCTCTCCTACCAGTCGCTGGAGGACCGCCTGGTCAAGCAGGTCCTCGCCGCGGGCGCGGCGACCACCGCACCCGCCGGCCTGCCCGTGGTGCCCGAGAAGTACCAGCCACGGTTGAAGCTGCTCACCCGCGGCGCCGAACTTCCCACCGAAGAAGAGGTCGCCGAGAACCGCCGTGCGGCCCCCGCGCGTCTGAGGGGAGCACAGCGCATCCGTGAGGACGCGTCGTGAGCGACGTGCAGACGGCCCGCCGGCCGCAGCACACGGACGCGACGCCCCCGGCTGGCGCACCTGCCGTCGGGGGTACGAGCGGAAGGAACGGGAGGACGCGGTGAGCGCAACGGCCAAGCAGCTCAAGGGGCGCGCGGCCAGACTCGCCCGGCTGATGCCAGCCGGCCCGAGCTCCGCCGCCCGGACCCCCTTCGTCCTGCTGGTCGTGGTGCTGCTCGGGGGCGGTCTGATCGCCCTGCTCCTGCTGAACTCGGCCCTCAACGAGGGCTCGTTCGAGCTGAGCGAACTCAAGCGCAAGACCACCGAGCTGACCGATGAACAACAGGCGCTCCAGCGGGACGTGGACGACTTCTCTGCCCCCGACGCACTGGAGCGCCAAGCACGCGAGTTGGGCATGGTCCCCGGGGGCGCCCCCGCCTTCATCAACCCCGACGGCACCGTACGCGGTGATCCCGGCCGGGCCAGCGCGGAGCCGTCGTCCAGCGCCTCGGCCGACCCGGACACCACGGCGAGCCCCTCCGCCTCCACCACGGCCTCCTCCTCCCAGCCGGCCCGGTCCGCGGCGCCCGGCGCCCCCGGTAGTCCAACGGGAGCCTCGCCGGTCGCGCCCCCGGCCGATCGACAGGCCTCAAGACCAGCCGCCGACACCGAACCCGCCCAGAGCGCGGACCGAGAATCCGTCCCGGCAGCCATGTCAGCCCCCGCGGCCTCCACACGGGTGATCACAGAGCTCGCCAAGCCGACCCCGACACCTCCTGGCAGGTGACGCAGTGCCCCCCAAGGATTCACCGCCCAGGCGTCGCGTGCCGGGGCCGGCCCAGCGCCGCCCGGGCACTGCTGGCCGGCCCACCCGCCGGCCAGCGCCGCCCCGGCGCCCCGCGCCCCAGGCGCTCAAGCTCGGCAATCCCCGCCCCCGGCTGCGGCTGGTCAGCCTCGGTCTCACCCTGGTGATGCTGACCTTCGTCGTACGGCTGCTCCAGGTCCAGGCGGTGGACGCCGACACCTACACCAGCAAGGCCAAGAAGCATCGCTTCATGAGCGTTGAACTGGCCGCGGAGCGCGGTGAGATCACCGATCGGGCCGGCATCGCCTTGGCCGCCAGCGTCGATGCCTACGACATCACGGCCGATCCGAAGCTGTTCACGCCCGAGGAGAGCAAGTCCCCCAACGCGCCGGAGCAGGCCGCGGCCCTGCTCGCCCCGATCCTCGGCAAGACCCCGGCGGAGCTGGTCAGCAAACTCAAGACCCCCAAGTCCCGCTACACCGTGCTGGCCCGCCGCCAGACCCCACAGGTCTGGAACCAGATCAAGGACCTCAAGAGCGTCTACACCCAGAAGGCCAGGGACGACCAGGCCAAGGGCGGCGCCGGCGTCAGCGTCCTGGCCGGGGTCCTCCAGGAACCCAGCAGCAGGCGGGTCTATCCGAACGGCGACCTCGCCGCCGGAATACTCGGTTATGTCA
Organism: Streptomyces albipurpureus; assembly: GCF_023701525.1. Taxonomy (GTDB): domain Bacteria; phylum Actinomycetota; class Actinomycetes; order Streptomycetales; family Streptomycetaceae; genus Streptomyces; species Streptomyces albipurpureus. The sequence goes on along the minus strand of NZ_JAMQAW010000040.1, from coordinate 42,644 downwards.
ACGGCGAAGGCCGGGGCGGCGGCGGCATCGAGTCCATGCTCGACAAGACCTTGGCGGGCAAGGACGGCGAGCTCACCTACCCGCAGTCCGGCGGCCGCCGGGTGCCCACCGCCGAGGGCACCCGCGAGACACCCGCGGTCCCCGGTTCCGACATCGAGCTGACCATTGACCGCGACATCCAGTGGGCCGCGCAGCGAGCGATCAGCGACCAGGTCCGCAAGTCCAAGGCCGACCGCGGCTATGTGATAGTGCAGGACACCCAGACCGGCGAGGTCCTCGCCATGGCCAACGCGCCGGGGTTCGACCCCAACGACCTCTCCCAGGCCAACACCACCTCGATGGGCAACGCCGCGCTCCAGGACGTCTACGAGCCCGGCTCCACCGCCAAGGTCATGTCCATGGCCGCCGTGCTGGAGGAGAAGGTCGCGACCCCCGGTACCCATGTCGTGGTCCCCAACCGGCTGCACCGCGGCGACCGGCTGTTCAAGGACGACATCGACCATCCCACCTGGTACCTCACCCTCAACGGCGTCCTCGCCAAGTCCAGCAACATCGGCACGATCCTCGCCACCGGGCAGCTCGGCAAGACGCAGGCCGAAGCCAATCAGGTCCTCCACTCCTATCTGCGCAAGTTCGGCGTGGGCAGCCCCAGCGGGCTCGACTACCCGGGGGAGACCGCGGGCATCCTCGCCTCCCCTTCGAAGTGGTCCACCTCCCAGCAGTTCACCATCCCGTTCGGCCAGGGCTTCTCCATCAACGCCATGCAGGCGGCATCGGTCTACTCGACCATCGCCAACGGCGGGGTACGCATCGAACCCACCCTCGTCCGTGGCACCAAGGGGCCCGACGGCCAGTTCGCCCCGGCCCCCGCCCCCGAGAAGACCCGGGTCGTCAGCGAGCAGACCGCTCGAACGCTGGCCACGATGATGGAGTCCGTCGTCGGCAACGAGGAGGGCACCGGCACCAAGGCCCGCATCCCCGGATACCGCGTCGCCGGCAAGACCGGCACCGCCAACCGAGTCGACCCGGAGCTGGGCCGCTACCGCGGGTACACCGCCTCCTTCGCGGGTTTCGCACCCGCCGACAAACCCCGGATCACGGTCTACTGCGCCATCCAGAACCCCACCAAGGGCAGCTACTTCGGCGGTCAGATCTGCGGCCCGATCTACCAGAAGGTGATGGAGTTCGCGCTGAAGACCCTCAAGGTGCCGCCGACCGGCAACGAACCCACCCGGCTGCCCGTGACCTTCAAGCCCGGCGAATGACCCGAGGAACCACCAGTGACAACGACGAAGCCCGATCCCGGGAACAGCGGCCCCGGGCAGCAGCGCTCATTTAGCCCCCGGCAGGGTGAGCCCGGTACGCTCACCGCCGTGCCCCACCGTGATCAGTTCCAAACCGCCCAGCAGGAAGCCTCGGCAAAGCAGCCGGGTGCGCCCCGTCCGGACCGGCTCCACCCGACCCCGCTCGGGGAGCTGGCAGCCCGGCTGGGGGCGCAGGACCCCGGTCCGGCCGACGCCGCCGGTACCGAGACGGTCACCGGTCAGGACGGCCCGGCGGGCCCGGGGAACAGCGGGTCGCAGGAGAGCGGCGTCACCGTCCCCTGCGGGACCGGGCCCGATGGGTCCAGCCAGGTGAGAGTCACCGGCATCACCCATGACTCGCGCGCCGTACGCCCCGGTGACCTCTACGCGGCACTTCCCGGTGCCCGGCTCCATGGCGCCGACTTCGTCGCCCAGGCGGCCGATCTGGGCGCCGCGGCGATCCTCACCGATCCAACGGGTGCCGAGCGCGCCGCCGCGACCGGGTTGCCCGTCCTGGTGACCGACGACCCTCGTGGGCGCATGGGCGCCCTCGCCGCGGAGATCTACGGGCACCCGGGCGACGGTCTGCTCCAGATCGGCATCACCGGCACCTCGGGCAAGACCACGTCCGCCTATCTCGTCGAAGGCGGGCTACGGGCCGCAGGCCGTGCCACCGGGCTGATCGGCACGGTCGAGATGAGGGTCGGCGACGAGGCCATCAAGTCGGAACGCACGACCCCCGAGGCCACGGATCTGCAGGCCCTCTTCGCCGTGATGCGCGAGCGGGGTGTGGAGGCGGTCGCGATGGAGGTTTCCAGCCATGCCCTGGTACTCGGTCGGGTCGACGGCTGTGTCTTCGACGTCGCCGTCTTCAACAACCTCAGCCCCGAGCACATGGAGTTCCACTCCGGCATGGAGGACTACTTCCAAGCCAAGGCACAGCTCTTCACCCCCGCCCGAAGCAAACTCGGCGTGGTGAACTTCGACGACGAGTACGGCCACCGGCTGGTCGGCCAGGCGACCGTCCCCGTCGTCACCTTCTCCACCGAAGGGCACCCGGACGCCGACTGGCGGGCCGAGAACATCGAACTGGGGGTGTTCGGTTCCACCCTCACCGTCATCGGCCCCGATGGCCGGCGCGTAGAAGCCAGGGCACCGCTGCCCGGCGCGTTCAACGTCGCCAACACCCTGGCCGCCATCGTCACCCTGGCCGCGGCCGGTATCGATCCGCAGATCGCGGCCGACGGGATCGCCGCGGTTCCCGGCGTTCCGGGCCGACTGGAGCGCGTCGACGAGGGCCAGCCCTATCTCGCCGTCGTCGACTACGCCCACAAGACCGACGCCGTCGAATCCGTACTGCGCTCCCTGCGCAAGGTCACCAAGGGCAGGCTGCACATCGCCATCGGCTGCGGCGGTGACCGGGACACCACCAAACGGGGTCCGATGGGTGCGGCGGCAGCCCGCCTCGCCGACACCACCGTACTGACGTCCGACAACCCCCGCTCGGAGGACCCTCTCGCGATCTTGGCCGCCATGCTCGCCGGAGCCGCCGAAGTCCCCGTCCATGAGCGCGGTGACGTCCTCATCGAGGCCGACCGAGCCGCCGCCATCGCCACGGTCGTCGCCCGTGCCGAGCCCGGCGACACCGTACTGATCGCCGGGAAGGGCCATGAGCAGGGCCAGGACATCGCCGGGGTCGTGCGCCCCTTCGATGACCGCCAAGTGCTCCGCGAGACCATCCGCGACTCCCGTGCCACCCTTCACCACACAGCCCAGGGATGACCCAGTGATCGCCCTCTCCCTCGCCGACGTCGCCGCCATCGTCGGCGGGCAGCCCCACGACATACCGGATTCGGCTCTCCGAATCACCGGCCCGGTCGTGATGGACTCCCGCCAGGTCCGACCAGGTGCCCTTTTCACCGCCTTCGCCGGCGAACGTGTCGACGGCCATGACTTCGCCGCCCAGGCCGTCGCCGATGGCGCGGTCGCCGTCCTGGCCACCCGGCCCGTCGGCGTCCCCGCCATCGTCGTGGACGACATCACCGCGGCCCTCGGCGCGCTCGCCCGCCATGTGGTCGACCGCCTCGGCACCACCACCGTCGCTCTCACCGGCTCCGCCGGCAAGACCAGCACCAAGGACCTGATCGCCCAACTCCTTGAGCGCAAGGGCCCCACCGTCTACCCGGCGGGCAATCTCAACAACGAGATCGGCCTGCCGCTGACCGCTCTGCGCGCCGATGAGACCACCGAGCATCTCGTCCTGGAAATGGGCGCCCGCTACGTCGGGGACATCCGCTATCTCACCAGCCTGGTGCCCCCGCGGATCTCCCTCGTACTGAACGTCGGCACCGCCCACATCGGGGAGTTCGGCGGCCGGGAACAGATCGCCCAGGCCAAGGGGGAGATCGTCGAGGCGCTGCCCTCCGCCGCCGATGGCGGCGTCGCCGTCCTCAACGCCGACGACCCCCTCGTACGCGCCATGGCGACCCGCACCACGGCGCGAGTGCTCTTCTTCGGCGAGTCGCAGACAGCCGACGTGCGTGCCGAGAATGTCCGGCTCACCCCCCAAGGGCAGCCCGCGTTCACGCTTCACACCCCCACCGGGTGCAGCGATGTGACCATGCGGCTGTACGGTGAGCACCACGTGTCGAACGCGCTCGCTGCCGCCGCCGTCGCCCATGAGCTGGGCCTGTCCGCCGATGAGATCGCCCTCGCGCTCTCGCAGGCCGGCACCCTCTCCCGCTGGCGCATGGAGGTCACCGAGCGTTCGGACGGCGTGACGATCGTCAACGACGCCTACAACGCGAACCCCGAATCCATGAGGGCGGCGCTGCGCGCGCTTGCCGCCATGGGCGCAGGCGCTCAGGCCCGGGGGGGAAGGACGTGGGCGGTGCTCGGCCTGATGGCCGAGCTCGGTGACGAAGCGCTCGCCGAGCACGACGCGGTTGGACGGCTCGCCGTCCGACTCAACGTCAGCAAGCTCGTCGCGGTCGGGGGCAGGGAAGCGTCCTGGCTGCAACTGGGCGCATATAACGAGGGTTCGTGGGGTGAGGAGTCGGTGCACGTGTCCGACGCGCAGGCGGCGATCGACCTGTTGCGCAGTGAGTTGCGCCCGGGAGACGTCGTGCTGGTGAAGGCTTCCAGATCGGTCGGTCTTGAGCAGGTGGCCCAGGCATTGCTCGACAGCGTGGCAGTTTCCTCGGATGGGCAGGGTGCCGGTCGATGAGGCAGATCCTCTTCGCGGGGGCCATCGGGCTCTTCCTGACTCTCATCGGCACACCGCTGCTGATCAAGCTCCTGGCCCGCAAGGGCTACGGGCAGTTCATCAGGGATGACGGTCCGCGCAGCCACGGCAGCAAGAAGGGCACGCCCACCATGGGCGGCATCTCCTTCATCCTGGCGACGCTGATCGCCTATGCGCTCGCCAAGGTCATCACCGGGGAGCGGCCGACGTTCTCCGGCATCCTGGTCCTCTTCCTGATGGCCGGTATGGGCGTGGTCGGTTTCCTCGACGACTACATCAAGATCGTCAAGCAGCGTTCGCTGGGGCTGCGGGCCAAGGCGAAGATGGCCGGTCAGCTGATCGTCGGTATCGCGTTCGCGCTGCTCTCGCTCCAGTTCGCGGACAAGCGCGATCTGACCCCGGCTTCCACCAAGTTGTCGTTCATCAATGACTTCGGCTGGTCGATCGGCCCCGTGCTGTTCGTGATCTGGGCGCTGTTCATGATTCTCGCGATGTCCAACGGCGTGAATCTGACGGACGGCCTGGACGGTCTGGCCACCGGCGCATCCGTGATGGTCTTCGGCGCTTATACGTTCATCGGCCTCTGGCAGTTCCAGGAGTCCTGTGCCAACGCCGCATCGCTGACCAACCCCGCCGCGTGCTTCGAAGTGCGCGATCCGCTCGACCTCGCGGTCGTCGCCTCGGCCCTCATGGGCGCCTGCTTCGGCTTCCTGTGGTGGAACACCTCACCCGCGAAGATCTTCATGGGCGACACCGGCTCGCTCGCACTCGGCGGTGCGCTCGCAGGTCTGGCGATCTGCTCCCGCACGGAGTTGCTGCTGGCCATCCTCGGTGGGCTTTTCGTCCTGATCACCATGTCCGTGGTCATCCAGGTCGGCTCCTTCCGGATGACCGGGAAGCGAGTCTTCCGAATGGCTCCGCTGCAACACCACTTCGAACTCAAGGGGTGGTCCGAGGTCCTTGTCGTGGTCCGGTTCTGGATCATTCAGGGCATGTGCGTCATCGTGGGTCTTGGGCTCTTCTACGCGGGCTGGGCGGCTGACAAGTGAGTACGGCGGCACAGTGGCAGGGCCGACGGGTCACCGTCGCCGGACTCGGGGTGTCCGGCATTCCCGCGGCCAAGGTCCTGCACGGTCTCGGCGCCGTCGTCACCGTCGTCAACGACGGCGATGACGAGCGCTCCCGGGCCCAGGCGGCAGAACTGGAGCAGTGGGCCGCGGCGCGGAGCGACTCCCAGGAGGCCGGCCCTGGACGGCCCACCGGAATCACCGTCCGACTGGGCGATGGCGCGACCCTGCCCGAGGGCACCGAGCTCATCGTCACCGCCCCTGGCTGGAAGCCGGACAAGCCTCTCTTCCTGGCCGCGGCCAAGGCGGGCGTGGACATCTGGGGTGATGTGGAGCTGGCCTGGCGGCTACGCGGCCTGAACGGCCGAAAGGCCGCCCCCTGGCTCGCCGTCACCGGCACCAACGGCAAGACCACGACCGTACGGATGCTCGCCGCCATCTTGGAGGCGGCAGGACTGCGCACGGCGGCCGTCGGCAATATCGGTGTCTCCCTCCTCGACGCGGTCCTGGGGAGTCCCGAAGACACCGAAGAGCCCTATGACGTACTCGCCGTGGAACTCTCCAGCTACCAACTGCACTGGGCGCCCTCGCTACGCGCCCACTCCGCCGCGGTCCTCAACCTGGCGCCGGACCACCTCGACTGGCACGGCTCCCTGGCGGCGTACGCCGAGGACAAGGGCCGTATCTACGAGGGCAACACGGTCGCCTGCGTCTACAACGCGGCGGACAAGGCCACCGAGGACCTCGTCCGCGGCGCCGATGTGGAGGAGGGCTGCCGGGCGATCAGTTTTACGCTCGGCGCCCCCGGCCCCTCCCAACTGGGGGTCGTCGACGGCATCCTGGTCGACCGCGCCTTTGTGGAGAACCGGCAGAAGCAGGCCCAGGAACTGGCGGAGGTGGCCGATATCGATCCACCGGCCCCCCACAACATCGCCAATGCCCTCGCGGCGGCGGCGCTGGCCAGGGCCTTCGGCGTACCCGCGGCAGCCGTACGCGACGGACTGCGGGCGTTTCGCCCCGATCCCCATCGCATCGAAAAGGTCGCCGACGTGGCGGAAGTCGCCTACATCGACGACTCCAAGGCCACCAACACCCACGCCGCCGAAGCATCACTGGCCGCCTATGACCCGATCGTCTGGATCGCGGGCGGACTGGCCAAGGGAGCGACCTTCGACGAACTGGTGGCCAAGTCCGCCGGGCGACTGCGTGGAGCCGTCCTCATGGGCGCGGACCGCGCGCTGATCCAAGAAGCCCTCGTGCGACACGCGCCCCACGTCCCGGTCGTCAACCTCGACCGGACCGACACTGGGGCGATGTCGGCGGCGGTCCAGGAAGCAGCGCGCCTGGCCAGGCCAGGGGACACCGTTCTCCTGGCCCCGGCCTGCGCGTCCATGGACATGTTCGTCAACTACAACAAGCGCGGTGAGGCGTTCGCGGACGCCGTTCGTGCCCTTGCCGCAGAGCGCGCCTGACCGGCCCGACCTCGATGCCGCACCGCGGATACCGGGGGAGGCTTCGGTATCCGGCGGCGCGCCGGGCACGACTGGAGGGGACAGCGTCCATGCCGGCTGATGACATCGAGCCCGCCACCGCGCACAGCGGTCGGTGGGCATCCGCACGGGCGGCCGAGCGACCCGACACGGTCGGTGACGAGACGGCCTCCGCGCACGGCACGGCCAGCACGGCCGACCCTGTTCCCTCCGGACTCACCAACGGTCCGGTCGCGCCGCCACAGGTGGCTGGAACAGGTTCCCCGTCACTCACCAGTACCCCGGGGCTCGCCGCCCTGGCCCGGAGCCTTCGTGAGCGCGCCCACGCACTCGGCGACGGGCTGTGTGCGGCTGCCGGTGCGCTGGTGCCTTCGCCCGCCATCGCCGGTATCGCCCAGGACCGCGGCGCGGGGATGATTCCCGGTCTGGCACTGCGCAGTGGGACCGCCAGCAGCCGCGGACCCGCCGCGCGGAGCCGCACCCGCCAACCCAGCGCCCCTCGACCGCCCCGCGGCAGCGGCGCGCGCCGACTCTACGAGCGCGTCCGCAGAGCCTGGGACCGGCCCCTCACCGCGTACTACGTGATCCTCGGCAGCAGCCTGCTGATCACGGTGCTCGGTCTGGTGATGGTCTTCTCCGCCTCGATGATCACGGCGCTGACATACGACCTGCCGGCGTCCTACTTCTTCCGCAAGCAGTTCCTCGCCGCGGCCATCGGCACCGGACTGCTGCTGTTCGCCTCCCGGATGCCCTCACGCCTGCACCGTGCGCTCGCCTATCCGCTCCTGGTGGGCGCGGTCTTCCTGATGGTCCTGGTACAGATCCCGGGGATAGGGCAGTCCGTCAAGGGCAACCAGAACTGGCTCTCCATCGGCGGCCCCTTCCAGCTCCAGCCCAGTGAGTTCGGCAAGCTCGCCCTCATTCTGTGGGGCGCCGACCTGCTCGCCCGCAAGCAGGACAAGCGGCTTCTCAACCAGTGGAAGCACATGCTGGTCCCGCTCGTCCCGGTCGCCTTCATGCTGCTCGGCCTGATCATGCTCGGCGGCGACATGGGTACCTCCATCATCCTCACCGCCATCCTCTTCGGCCTGCTCTGGCTCGCCGGCGCGCCCACCCGGCTCTTCGCCGGTGTCCTCGGTATCGCCGCTTTCGTCGGTTTCATGTTTATCAAGACGAGCAAGAACCGCATGGCACGCCTGGAGTGCATCGGCGCCAACGATCTCGGCCCCGCCGGCGAGTGCTGGCAGGCCGTCCACGGAATCTACGCCCTCGCCTCCGGTGGATGGTTCGGTTCGGGCCTGGGCGCGGGTATGGAAAAATGGGGGCAACTCCCAGAAGCCCACACAGACTTCATCTTCGCGATCACGGGAGAGGAGTTGGGCCTGGCGGGGACGCTGTCGGTGCTCGCCCTCTTCGCGGCTCTAGGCTATGCGGGTATCCGCGTGGCCGGACGCACGGAGGACCCCTTCGTGAGGTACGCGGCGGGAGGTGTGACCACCTGGATCATGGCGCAAGCCATGGTCAACATCGGTGCGGTGCTCGGGCTGCTACCGATTGCCGGAGTCCCCCTACCGCTGTTCTCCTACGGAGGGTCAGCCCTGCTGCCGTCCATGTTCGCTATCGGGCTGCTGATTGCGTTTGCGCGGGAGGACCCGGCCGCGAAAGCAGCCCTGGCCGTGCGGAGGCCAGGGGTGAGATGGAAGACGATGAGACGGCGCGTCAAGAAGCGTCCGTCCGGAGAGCGGTGAATTTCGGTGCATGTCGTACTCGCCGGTGGCGGAACCGCCGGCCACATCGAGCCCGCGCTCGCCCTCGCGGATGCCCTGCGCAGGCAGGACCCATCCGTGGGGATCACGGCCCTCGGTACCGAGCGCGGACTGGAAACCAGACTCGTTCCCGAGCGCGGGTACGAGCTGGCGCTCATCCCCGCCGTACCCCTCCCTCGCAAGCCCACCCCGGAACTGATCACAGTGCCCGGTCGGCTGCGCGGCACCATCAAGGCGGCCGAGCAGATCCTGGAGCGCACCAAGGCTGACTGCGTGGTCGGTTTCGGTGGATATGTGGCGCTGCCCGGCTATCTCGCGGCCAAGCGCCGCGGGGTGCCGATCGTCGTCCACGAGGCCAACGCCCGCCCCGGACTGGCCAATAAGATCGGCTCGCGCTACGCCGCCGGGGTGGCCGTCGCCACCCCCGACAGCAAGCTGCGCAACGCCCGCTACATCGGGATCCCGCTGCGCTACTCCATCGCCACGCTCGATCGTGCCCGGGTCCGTCCCGAGGCGCGCGAGGCCTTTGGACTCGATCCCAATCTGCCCACGCTGCTGGTCTCCGGCGGCTCCCAGGGCGCGCGCCGGCTCAATGAGGTCATCCAGCAGGTGGCTCCGGTGCTTCAACGCTCCGGAATCCAGATCCTCCATGCGGTCGGTCCGAAGAATGAACTCCCACATGTGGACAACATGCCCGGAATGCCGCCCTACATCCCGGTACCGTATGTGGACCGGATGGATCTCGCGTACGCCGCGGCCGACATGATGCTCTGCCGCGCGGGCGCGATGACCGTCGCCGAACTCTCCGCTGTCGGGCTCCCGGCCGCCTATGTCCCGCTGCCCATCGGCAACGGAGAACAGCGGCTCAACGCCCAGCCGCTGGTGAAGGCGGGCGGCGGGATGCTCGTCGACGACGCGGAACTGACCCCCCAATGGGTTCAGGGCAACGTCCTTCCGGTACTGGCCGATCCGCACCGGCTGTACGAGATGTCCCGTGCAGCCGCTGAATTCGGTCGCAGGGACGCTGACGAGCTACTCGTCGGCATGGTGTACGAGGCGATCGCGGCACGTCGGCAGGCGTAAACCGCGCGGCCCGGGGAGCACCCGGGCCCCCAGTCGGAAGGAGACCGGGAGCGTGGCCGGACCCACCACCGCCGAACGCGGTGCGCGCGATCCATCGCAGTCATCGCAGCGGCCGTCCGGCCCGTCCCCGGACGGTCCCGACTCCCGTGCCACCCGGCTTCGCCGGCTGCTGACACCCCGGGTCCTGTTGCTCGCACTGGCGGCCCTCGCCCTGGTCGCCGGCGGAATCTGGCTGCTGTATGGCTCGGACTGGCTGCGCGTGGAACGAGTTCAGGCCACTGGCACCCGAGTGCTCACGACGGAACAGGTCGTCCGAGCCGCTGCGGTTCCGATGGGGGCGCCGCTGATTTCCCTCGATACGGACAGTATTGAGGCCCGGCTGCGGGAGCGGATTCCCCGGATCGATTCGGTAGAAGTGTCTCGGTCCTGGCCGCACGGGATTACCCTTGCAGTCACTGAGCGCAAACCTGTCCTGCTGCTTCCCAAGGGGGAACAGTTCGTTGAAGTGGACGCCGGGGGTGTACGGTTCGCGACCGTGGACAAGGCTCCCAAGGCTGTTCCACTCCTCAAACTGTCGACCGAGCAAGCGCCCAGTCTGCGGAGGTTCCCCACCGACCGGCTGATTGCCGAGGCGGTGCTCCTCACCGGTCAACTCCCTGAGAAAGTCGCACAGAACACTCGTAGTGTTGTTGTCCGTTCATATGACGACATGTCTCTTGAGTTGGGTGACGGTCGGGTTGTGGTCTGGGGGAGTCCGGAGGAGGGTGAGGCGAAAGCCCGCGCCCTCGCAGCGCTGTTGAAAGCCGCTCCCAAGGCGCGGCGATTCGATGTGAGCTCTCCCATTGCGCCCGCTTCATCAGGGAGTTGACGCACAAATGAGCTCCTGAGCACCCTGGCTGGTCACCGCGACGGCTGATCACATAGGGTGAAAAGAAAAACGGGAGGTTCGGCGTGTTCATTGAACGTGCGCCGCTTGTCGACTTAGTGTCCTGTTCGGAAGAGTCCAACGAACAGTCACACTGGTAACCCTAAACTTCAACGTTAGGGTTTGGGTCGGCGTTTCGGACCGTCCCTTCGGCATCCGTCGTCGCAGCGCGTGAACCGCGCGGTGGCGACACGTAATCGAGGCGAGAGGCCTTCGACGTGGCAGCACCGCAGAACTACCTCGCAGTCATCAAGGTCATCGGTGTCGGCGGCGGTGGTGTCAATGCCATCAACCGAATGATCGAGGTCGGTCTCAAGGGCGTCGAGTTCATCGCCATCAACACTGACGCGCAGGCGCTGTTGATGAGCGACGCCGACGTCAAGCTTGACGTCGGTCGCGAACTCACCCGGGGCCTCGGCGCCGGCGCCAACCCGGCGGTCGGTCGTAAGGCGGCAGAGGACCACCGTGAGGAGATCGAGGAGGTCCTCAAGGGGGCCGACATGGTCTTCGTCACCGCGGGTGAAGGCGGCGGCACCGGCACCGGCGGCGCACCCGTCGTGGCCAACATCGCCCGCTCCCTGGGAGCCCTCACCATCGGTGTGGTCACCCGACCCTTCACCTTTGAGGGCCGGCGCAGGGCCAACCAGGCGGAGGACGGCATCGCCGAGCTCCGCGAAGAGGTCGACACCCTCATCGTCATCCCGAACGACCGGCTGCTGTCCATCTCGGACCGCCAGGTGAGCGTTCTGGACGCATTCAAGTCCGCGGACCAGGTACTGCTCTCCGGCGTTCAGGGCATCACCGACCTGATCACCACTCCCGGTCTGATCAACCTCGACTTCGCCGACGTCAAGTCCGTGATGTCCGAGGCCGGATCTGCCCTCATGGGCATCGGATCGGCCCGTGGCGACGACCGCGCGGTGGCCGCGGCGGAGATGGCGATCTCGTCGCCGCTCCTCGAAGCGTCCATCGACGGTGCCCGCGGTGTCCTGCTCTCCATCTCCGGTGGCTCGGACCTCGGTCTCTTCGAGATCAACGAGGCCGCGCAGCTGGTGAGCGAGGCCGCGCACCCCGAGGCCAACATCATCTTCGGTGCGGTCATCGATGACGCACTGGGCGATGAAGTCCGGGTCACGGTGATCGCAGCGGGTTTTGACGGAGGCCAGCCGCCGAGTCCCCGAGACCGGGTCAAGGTCGTCGGCGGCGGTACGACTGGCTCCACGATTCCCGACAGCCGCACATCCAACGCGCCTCGGGAAGAGGTTCGTCCGCCGTCCGGCCTGGGCAAGGTCCACCCCAAGCCCGCGCCTGAGCCCGTCGCGGTCCCCGAGGACGACTCGACCTGGCTCACGCCGACGAGTTCGGCCCGCTCCTACGGGGACGCTCCCGCCGTTGAGGAGCTGGACGTCCCCGACTTTTTGAAGGGGCCGTGAAGTACGACGCAATAGACGCGAGCGGCGCGCACTTCGCCTTCACTGACAAGTGGGGCGGGGTGAGCGCCGTTCCGTACGAACAGCTCAATCTCGGCGGCGCGGTCGGTGACGACCCCGCCGCCGTACGGGCCAACCGGGCCATCGCGGCCGGGAATCTGGGCCTTGACCCGGACCGGGTCGTCTGGATGAACCAGGTGCACGGCAAGGAAGTCGCCCAGGTCGACCAGCCGTGGGGCGAGGGGCGGGTGCCCGAGGTCGACGCGCTGGTCACCAACCGCCGTGGACTCGCCCTCGCCGTGCTCACCGCCGACTGCACCCCCGTACTGCTGGCCGATCCGGTCGCCGGGGTGGTGGCCGCCGCGCACGCCGGACGACCGGGAATGGTCGCCGGCATCGTGCCCCAGACGGTCAAGTCGATGATGGCGCTGGGTGCGGAGCCCGAGCGGATCGTCGCCCGCACCGGACCCGCGGTCTGCGGGCACTGCTACGAGGTCCCGGAAGAGATGCGGGCCGATGTGGCGGCGGTCGAACCCGCCGCTTGGGCACAGACCAGTTGGGGCACCCCGGCCGTCGATGTCACGGCCGCGGTCCACGCCCAGCTCCAGGCGCTCGGTGTGCGGGACCTCCAGGCATCCGGGGTCTGCACACGGGAATCGCCAGACCACTACTCATATCGCCGTGACCGCACCACCGGACGGCTGGCCGGATACATCTGGCTGGCACCGCTCTCCGTGGGGACGGATTCCGGCTCCCCCGCAGGAGAGACCGCAGCATGACGGATCGTCGAATCGAACTCGCCGGCAATCTGAACATGGTGGAGGAACGTATCGCCTCTGCCTGCGCCGCCGCGGGGCGAAAGCGGGAAGAGGTGACGCTGATCGTCGTCACCAAGACCTATCCCGCCAGTGATGTACGACTCCTTCATGAGCTGGGTGTGCGTCATGTGGCCGAGAATCGCGATCAGGAAGCCGCGCCTAAGGCGGCGGCCTGCGCCGATCTGAACCTCACATGGCACTTTGTCGGACAATTGCAGACCAATAAGGTCCGTTCCGTTGTGAGTTATGCCGATGTGGTGCAATCGGTGGACCGGGTCAAATTGGTCACCTCCCTCTCGGCCGCGGCGGTCCGCGACGGTCGGGAGATCGGCTGTCTGATTCAGATCGCGCTGGACGCCGAGGAAGGTGCGCGGGGCGACCGAGGGGGTATCGCCGCCGACGGAATCGAACAATTGGCGAGCGCGGTTGACGGTGCGCCAGGGCTGAGGCTCGATGGCCTGATGACCGTCGCGCCACTCGCTGGGCCCTACGCGGGACGGCAACGGGCGGCGTTCGAGAGGCTGATGGAATTCGCATCCAGCATGCGCGTCGGGCATCCGGCTGCGAACATGGTGTCAGCAGGGATGAGTGCGGACCTCGAAGACGCCGTGGCGGCCGGAGCGACACATGTACGCGTCGGCACCTCGGTACTCGGAGTCCGTCCTCGGCTCGGGTAACGTCGCCAAGCAAGTCGGACCACAGCAGACAATATGGTCATTCCCGCAGTAAGGCGGGCAGGCCCAGTGGATCGCGGGCACTTGGTGACACTGAGACATTCGTGACTAGGGCGATCCACCACAGAGCGGAGGACTCAGAGCATGGCCGGCGCGATGCGCAAGATGGCGGTCTACCTCGGCCTCGTGGAGGACGATGGGTATGACGGCAGGGGTTTTGATCCCGACGACGACTTCGAACCCGAGCCGGAGCCCGAGCGGGAGCACCGGCGGCATCAGCCCGCGCACCCGGTCGAACGCGACGAACCGGTCCGAGCGATGCAGCCTCCGGCACCCCGCGAGCCGCTGTCTCGACCCGCTGCGCTATCCGCAGAAAGCGGACGTCCAGCGCGAATTGCCCCCGTGGCGTCTATCACACCTGAACGTCCGAGCCTGGAGAAGAACGCGCCGGTGATCATGCCCAAGGTTGTGTCCGAGAGGGAGCCCTACCGCATCACCACGTTGCACCCGCGGACCTACAACGAGGCCCGTACCATCGGGGAACACTTCCGCGAGGGCACTCCGGTGATCATGAATCTCACCGAGATGGACGACACCGATGCAAAGCGACTTGTCGACTTTGCCGCGGGACTTGTCTTCGGTTTGCATGGCAGCATTGAGCGGGTGACACAGAAGGTGTTCCTGTTGTCGCCTGCTAACGTCGATGTCACGGCGGAGGACAAGGCCCGTATCGCAGAGGGCGGATTCTTCAACCAGAGCTGAGAAGCGCAACACCGAGACGACCCGGCCGCGAAGTGGCCGGAGCTAGAGCACAGGGGAGAGGGAAGCGCGGGATGGGCGTCGCACTACAGGTGGTCTACATCGCGCTGATGTGCTTCCTCATCGTGCTGATCTTCCGGCTTGTCATGGACTATGTCTTTCAGTTCGCCCGTTCATGGCAACCCGGCAAGGTGATGGTGGTGGTCCTTGAGGCCACCTACACTGTCACCGATCCACCGCTCAAGCTTCTTCGGCGGTTTATCCCGCCGTTGCGTCTCGGGGGCGTGGCACTCGACCTGTCCTTCTTCGTTCTGATGATCATCGTTTACATCTTGATCTCCATCGTGAGTGGCTTCGCGAGGTGATCAAGTAACTGTGGACGATACGGTCTTGCCGACTGCCGACGACTACGTAGAGGTGAAGAAGAGATGCCGCTGACCCCCGAGGACGTGCGGAACAAGCAGTTCACGACCGTCCGCCTCCGAGAAGGCTATGACGAGGACGAGGTCGATGCCTTCCTCGACGAGGTCGAGTCCGAGCTGACCCGCTTGCTCCGCGAGAACGAGGACCTGCGCGCCAAGTTGGCGGCAGCGACCCGTGCGGCGGCGCAGAACCAGCAGCAGGGCATGCGTAAACCCCCCGAGCCGCAGGATGGCCGCGGTGGACCCGGGGCCCCCGTGCCCGCCGCCATATCCGGACCTCCGGTCCAGCAGCAGCAGCCCCCGCAGATGGGTCCCCCCCAACTGCCGGTCGGCGCTCCGCAGCTGCCGGCCGGTCCGAGCCACGGTGGTCAGAACCACGGTGGTCCGATGGGTGGACCTGGACAGATGCAGGGTGGCCCGATGGGTGGACCCGGGCAGATGCAGGGCAACCCCATGCAGGGTGGTCCGATGGGTGGACCCGGTCAGATGCAGGGTGGCCCGATGGGTGGACCCGGGCAGATGCAGGGCAACCCCATGCAGGGTGGTCCGATGGGTGGACCCGGTCAGATGCAGGGTGGCCCGATGGGCGGACCCGGGCAGATGCAGGGCAACCCCATGCAGGGCAATCCCATGGGCGGTCACCCGCAGCAGATGCAGCAGCCCGTTCAGAGCCCCGGTGGCGACAGCGCGGCCCGAGTTCTCTCGTTGGCGCAGCAGACCGCCGACCAGGCGATCGCGGAGGCCCGTTCCGAGGCCAACAAGATCGTGGGCGAGGCCCGTTCACGCGCCGAGGGCCTGGAGCGGGACGCCCGCGCCAAGGCGGACGCGCTGGAGCGGGACGCGCAGGAGAAGCACCGCGTCGCGATGGGCTCCCTGGAGTCCGCTCGCGCCACGCTGGAGCGCAAGGTCGAGGACCTGCGCGGCTTTGAGCGCGAGTACCGCACCCGTCTGAAGTCCTACCTGGAGAGCCAGCTGCGTCAGCTGGAGACCCAAGCGGATGACTCGCTGGCTCCGCCGCGCACGCCGGCGGCTGCTTCGCTGCCGCCGTCACCGTCCATGGCCTCCGCGGGTGCCAGTTCCATGGGGCACTCCATGGCAGGCGGCCCGTCGATGGGTCAGTCCATGGGTGGTGGACCCTCGATGGGTGGAGCCCCTTCCTACGGTGGCCAGCAGCAGATGTCCCCGGCGATGACTCAGCCGATGGCACCGGTTCGGCCGCAGGCACCGCAGCCGATGCAGCAGGCGCCCGCGCCGATGCGTGGGTTCCTGATCGACGAGGACGACAACTGACAGGCGCCGACGCGCTGCGCGCGTAAAACCCTCGGCAGTCGAGGAGCAGTGCCCGGGACATCAGTCCCGGGCACTGCTCTTTTCCGTGCGGGCCGAGTCCTAGGGGGAGGCACTTCACCAGGTTGGGTGGTCGCCGCAGGTCACTGAGTGGGCAGAGCGCCTAGCGGGGCGGATGGATGCGCTCGGCAGGGTGGTCGGACACCAGGGCGCGGGTCGACCAGCCGTGCCAGTCGGCCGGAACGCCGAGTAGGCCGCGTACGTTGGGCAGGTCGGGTATGCCGAACGGGCCGCGTAGGTCGAGAAGGCGCGCGGTCGGACTCATCGGCCGAGGCCGTCGGGTCCCTGATTCCCGGTGCGCGTTCCTGGAGAGTCGCCCCACTGCTTTAACCGAGAGTCTGCTGGCGGGCCCGAAGGGGCCGGGTGGGAATTCGATTCCTGGACCATTTCCAACAAGCCGGTCGTCTTATGTCATTGCGCTGCTCTTCCGCTCGTCCGCGGATATGACTGAGCCGGGGCGGGGTCCTGAAAGCGGACCCGCCCCGGCCTGGGGTGGAGCGTTACTGCTTGCGCAGATGGAAGGTCAGCGAAAGCGACTCATCCGCGAATGCGGGACCGAAGGAGTCATCCGGGTCGGACGTGGTGAAATCGGTCGCCAGGACCTCGTCCGCGATCAGGGAAGCATGGGTCGTGAGTGCCTCCGTCGTCGATGCCGCGGGTGAACTCCACACCACCGAGATCCGGTCGGCAACATCCAGCCCGCTGTTCTTACGGGCCTCCTGGATCAGTCGGATGGCGTCCCGAGCCAACCCCGCCAGCTTGAGCTCCGGGGTGATCTCCAGATCGAGTGCCACCGTGGCACCCGCGTCGGAGGCAACCGACCAGCCCTCCCTGGGGGTCTCCGTGATGATGACCTCGTCGGGGGCGAGGGTGATGGTCTCGCCTTCGACCTCCAGGGTGGCCGTTCCCTGGCGCAGCGCGAGGGAGAGCGCGGCCGCGTCCGCCTCCGCGACCGCCTTCGCCACCGCTTGAACTCCCTTGCCGAATCGCTTGCCCAGCGCGCGGAAGTTGGCCTTCGCCGTGGTGTCGACCAGGGAGCCGCCGACCTCGGAGAGCGAGGCCAGGGACGAGACGTTCAACTCCTCGGTGATCTGCGCCTGGAGTTCTGGGGAGAGAGTGTCAAAACCACTGGCGCCGACGAGCGCGCGCGACAGCGGCTGGCGGGTCTTGACGCCGGACTCGGCTCGGGTGGCCCGCCCCAAATCCACCAGCCGACGCACCAGCACCATCTGCTGGGAGAGTTCGGGGTCGATGGCGAGGAGATCCGCCTCCGGCCAGGAGCTGAGGTGGACTGACTCCGGGGCCTCCGGAGCCACCGAGACCACCAGGTCCTGCCACACCCGCTCGGTGATGAAGGGGGTCAGCGGGGCCATCAGCCGGGTGACCGTCTCGATCACATCGTGCAGTGTCCTGAGCGCCGCGGGGTCGCCTTGCCAGAAGCGGCGGCGGGAGCGGCGTACGTACCAGTTCGAGAGGTCATCGACGAACGCCGACAGCAACTTGCCCGCGCGCTGGGTGTTGTAGCTCTCCATGGCCTGTGTGACCTGGTCGACCAGGGCGTTCAGCTCACTCAGCAGCCAGCGGTCCAAAACCGTGCGGTCAGCCGGCGCCGGATCGGCGGCGGACGGAGTCCACGAGGAGGTGCGTGCGTACAGTGCCTGGAAGGCGACGGTGTTCCAGTACGTCAGCAGGGTCTTGCGCACGACCTCCTGAATGGCCGTGTGCCCCACCCGGCGCGCGGACCACGGAGAACCGCCGGCCGCCATGAACCAGCGGACCGCATCGGCGCCGTGCTGGTCCATCAGCGCGATGGGCTCAAGGGTATTGCCCAGATGCTTGGACATCTTCCGGCCATCTTCGGCGAGGATATGGCCGAGACAGACTACGTTCTCATACGAGGATTTATCGAAGACCAGCGTGCCGACCGCCATCAAGGTGTAGAACCAGCCGCGCGTCTGGTCGATCGCCTCCGAGATGAACTGCGCCGGGTAGCGCTTCTCGAAGATGTCCTTGTTCTGGTAGGGGTATCCCCACTGGGCGAAGGGCATCGACCCCGAGTCGTACCAGGCGTCGATGACCTCGGGAACGCGGGTGGCCGTACCCGAGCACTGGGGGCAGTCGAAGGTCACCTCGTCGATGAACGGGCGGTGCGGGTCGAGCGACGACTGGTCCGCGCCGGTCAGTTCGGTCAGCTCGGTTCGGGAGCCGACACAGGTGAGGTGGTCCTCCTCGCACCGCCAGATGGGCAGGGGAGTGCCCCAGAAACGATTGCGGGACAGCGCCCAGTCGATGTTGTTGTTCAACCAGTCGCCGTAGCGGCCGTGCTTGACCGAGTCGGGGAACCAGTTCGTCTCCTCGTTCTCCGCGATCAGCCGGTCCTTGACCGCGGTGGTGCGGATGTACCAGGAGGGCTGCGCGTAGTAGAGCAGCGCGGTGTGACAGCGCCAGCAGTGCGGATAGCTGTGCTCGTACGGGATGTGCTTGAAGAGCTTGCCGCGCGCCTGGAGGTCCGCGGTGAGCTGTTCGTCCGCCTTCTTGAAGAACACCCCGCCGACCAGTGGGATGTCCTCCTCGAAGGTGCCGTCCGGGCGGACCGGGTTCACCACCGGGAGGCCGTAGGCGCGGCAGACCTTGAGGTCGTCCTCACCGAAGGCGGGGGACTGGTGGACCAGACCGGTGCCGTCCTCGGTGGTGACGTACTCGGCGTTCACGACGTAGTGCGCCGGAGCCGGGAACTCCACCAGCTCGAAGGGGCGCTCATACGTCCAGCGTTCCATCTGCGCGCCGGTGAAGGACTGCCCGGTGGCCTCCCAGCCTTCGCCGAGCGCCTTCGCCACCAGCGGCTCGGCGACGACGAACTTCTCCTCGCCGTCCGTCGCCACCACATAGGTGACGTCGGGGTGCGCGGCGACGGCCGTGTTGGACACCAGGGTCCAGGGGGTCGTGGTCCACACCAGGAGTGAGGCTTCGCCCGCGAGGGGACCCGAGGTCAGGGGGAAGCGGACGAAGACAGAGGGGTCAACGACCGTCTCGTACCCCTGCGCCAGCTCATGGTCGGACAGACCCGTGCCGCAGCGCGGACACCAGGGCGCGACCCGATGGTCCTGGACCAGCAGCCCCTTGTTGAAGATCTCCTTCAGCGACCACCAGACCGAGTCGATGTACTCGGGCTTCATGGTCCAGTAGGCGTCGTCCAGGTCGACCCAGTAGCCCATGCGGGCCGTCAGTTCGGCGAACGCGTCCGTGTGGCGGGAGACCGACTCGCGGCACTTGGCATTGAACTCCGCGATGCCGTACGCCTCGATGTCCTTCTTACCGGCGAATCCGAGTTCCTTCTCGACGGCGAGCTCGACCGGCAGCCCATGACAGTCCCAGCCGGCCTTGCGGGCCACGTGATAGCCCCGCATCGTACGGAAGCGCGGGAAGACGTCCTTGAACACACGGGCCTCGATGTGATGGGCACCGGGCATTCCATTGGCGGTCGGCGGGCCCTCGTAGAACACCCACTCGGGGCGGCCCTCGGACTGGGCGAGGCTCTTGGCGAAGACCTTGTTGTCGCGCCAGAAGTCGAGCACGGAGTGCTCCAGCGCGGGCAGGTCGACCTGGGCGGGCACCTGGCGGTACTGCGGGGGTGTCATCGACGAACTCCTCCGGCGGACAGTTTCTCTTCCGTCGGAGGGACGAGAGCCAGCGGCTCCCGCGGTACCACCCTCCTTGGCGGCGCATTGCGCACCGCCCCCTCATTGGGGTCGCGCGGCCGGGTCTAGTCGCCTCATGGCTTTCTTCCGGCGGCTCCGGGGTGATGCTTCACATCGCGCTCGCTCCCGGGCTCACACCGTCCCCGGGTCGCTCATGGCTGCTTGCGACGCTACTCGTCCCCATCCAAGCCTTTCGCTGCGCCCAGTGTAAGGGCCTCGATGGGCGTTCACCGACCGGGTTCTACCGCGGACGGCGAACGAGGGGTGCCATGACCCGAATGGCCAGACATATGCGGGAGGGCCCGGGGTGCGGGGAGGGCTGATTCATGGGGCTGGGAGCTGGGCACAACGGATGGAGGCTTGTTTCACCAAGGCGGGTGCGAGCGGAATGGGTGGTGTGCCCCGTTTGCGGCCAGGCTGCGTTCGATTTATCGTCCCAGCACGATTCGTGTGCAAGATCACGATATGTGAAGGGGCCGCGGTCATGGTGGCGAAGAAGACTGCCGAGGAGAAATCGGCGTCCGTGGAATCCACCGCCGCTGCGGCGGTGGGGGACGCGGAGGACCGGGACGGCAAGGAGCGCGCCGCAGCGAAGAAGGCCACGGCACCAACCCATGGGTCGACCCCGGTGAAGAAGGCCGCGGGGGCGGGCGAGCGAGGCACTGGGCAGAAGGCGGAGACGGGGGAGGCCGCGGCGAAGGAGGGCGGCGAAAGGAAGACCGCAGCGAAGAAGACCGCAGCGAAGAAAGCGGCGGCCAAGAAGACCGCGGCCAAGAAGACCGCGGCCAAGAAGACCGCGGCTGAGAAGACCGCGGCCAAGAAGGCGGCGGCTGAGAAGCACGTGGCAGGGAAAGCGCCCGATCGGATCGGGAAACGGGCGTCCGCACGGAAGACCGCGGCCAAGAGGGCCGCGAAAGAGGCCGCGCCAGCGGCCGAGGATGCGGCTGAGGCCGCGCAGCAGACAGGAGCCAGGACGGTGGGATCAAAGAAGACCGTGGCTGCGGGCGACGGGCCGACAGCGGTGCCCACGGCCCGCGCATCAGCCGCCACAGCCTCGGATGAGCTGCCGGTACGGCCGGGAGAGGACCCATGGACCCCGCAGGAGGTCGACGAGGCCCGCACCGAGCTGGAGGGCGAGGTGACCAGGCTCAATGCCCAGCTGGCCACGTCCGAGGCCGCGCTGATGGGTCTGATGCGGGACTCCGGGGGCGGCGCCGGGGACGATGACGCCGACACCGGGTCGAAGAACATCACCAGGGAGCACGAGCTCTCGTTGGCGGCCAGCGCGCGCGAGATGCTGGAGCAGACCGAGCGCGCACTGCTGCGGCTTGAAGCCGGCACCTACGGCGTCTGCGAGAACTGCGGGAAACCCATCGGCAAGGCCCGTATGCAGGCATTCCCCCGCGCCACGCTGTGTGTGGAGTGCAAGCAGAAGCAGGAGCGCAGGGGCTAGAACCGCACGTCCGTAACGTACCCTCGTGGTCAGTCAGGCACCTAGGTTGAGGGACTCACGTGGCAGAGGCGGAGCGGACCATCGGTACGCCGGATGTTGATGACGAGGCTGCGGCCTCGGCTGAGCAGCCGAAGGGCAGGCGGCGCATTGCCGTGCTCTTCGCGGTGGCGCTCGTGGCTTATGCCCTCGATCTGGCCACCAAGATGCTCGTGGTGGCGAGGTTGGAGCACCACGAACCCATCGAGGTCATCGGCGACTGGCTGAGGTTCGAGGCGGTGCGGAACGCGGGTGCGGCCTTCGGTATCGGCGAGGCCTTCACCGTGATCTTCACCGTCATCGCGGCGGCCGTGATCGTGGTGATCGCCAGGCTGGCGCGCAAGCTCTACAGCCTGCCGTGGGCCATTGCCCTGGGGCTGCTGCTGGGTGGGGCGCTCGGCAATCTCACCGACCGCATCTTCCGGGCACCCGGCGTGTTCGAGGGGGCGGTGGTGGACTTCATCGCGCCCAAGCACTTCGCCGTCTTCAATCTGGCCGACTCCGCGATCGTCTGCGGCGGCATCCTGATCGTCATCCTCTCCTTCCGCGGATTGGACCCCGACGGGACCGTCCACAAGGACTGATCGCCCGGGTCGGCGGTGGCGGGTTATCCACAGGGATCGGCTCCGACCGCGGGACATGGTGGCGGACAAGGCATACTCGACGGGTGAGTACGCTTCCCGAGATCCGCACCCTGCCCGTTCCCGATGGCCTCGAAGGCGAGCGCGTTGACGCCGTCATCTCCCGGATTTTCGGGTTCTCCCGTACCAAGGCGGCCGAGCTGGCCGCCGCGGGGAAAGTGCTGGTCGACGGCTCCGTCGTAGGAAAGTCCGAACGAGTCCATGGCGGCGCTTGGCTCGAGGTCGAGATGCCGCAGGCTCCCGCGCCGGTCCAACTGGTCGCCGAGCCCGTCGAAGGCATGGAGATCATCCATGACGATGACGACATCGTGGTGATCATGAAGCCGGTGGGGGTGGCCGCACACCCCAGCCCGGGCTGGACGGGCACCACCGTGATCGGTGGTCTCGCCGCGGCGGGGTATCGCATCTCGACGTCCGGCGCCGCCGAGCGCCAGGGCATCGTCCACCGGCTCGACGTCGGCACCTCGGGGCTGATGGTGGTCGCCAAGTCGGAGCGCGCGTACACCCTGCTCAAGCAGCAGTTCCGAGAGCGTACGGTCGACAAGCGCTATCACGCGCTGGTGCAGGGGCATCCGGACCCGATGAGCGGGACGATCGACGCTCCCATCGGACGCCATCCCCACCATGACTACAAGTGGGCCGTGACCGCTGACGGCAAGCCGTCGGTGACGCACTACGACCTGATGGAGGCCTTCCGCGCGGCCTCGCTGCTCGACATCAAGCTGGAGACCGGGCGCACCCACCAGATCCGGGTGCATATGGCCGCTCATCGGCATCCTTGTGTGGGCGATCTGACCTACGGCGCGGACCCCACGATCGCCAAGCGGCTGGGTCTGACCCGACAGTGGCTCCACGCGGTGCGGCTGGGCTTCGAGCATCCTTCGGACGGTCAGTGGGTGGAGTTCGAGAGCACCTATCCGGACGATCTGCGGCAGGCACTCGACAAGATCGCAGCCGAGAGCGCATGACGACGATCCGGGTGCGAGTGGCCAAGGACCCCTCGGACCGGGAAGCGTGCTTCGGGGTACGCCAAGAGGTCTTCGTGGTCGAGCAGCGGGTGCCCGCCGAGATTGAGTACGACCGCTTCGACGAACCCGACGCCGACACGGTCCATGTCGTGGCGGTCGATGCGCGGGGGACCGCCTTGGGCACGGCCCGTTTGCTGTACGGACCGGCAGCGGGCGAGCGGACCGGTGGTGATCTCGCGCTTGGCTCCCTTGGCAGACTCGCCGTGCTCAAGGCGGCTCGGGGGCTGGGAGCGGGTGTGGCACTGGTCCGCGCCATCGAGGACGCGGCCCGTGAGCGCGGGCTGACGGCGGTGGATCTCCATGCGCAGACCCATGCCCTGGGGTTCTATGAGCGGCTCGGCTATGTGGCGTACGGCGAGGAGATGATGGAAGCCGGGATCGGCCATCGCTCCATGCGGCGGGAGCTCTAGCCTGCTGGTGCGGTTCTGCGCGGCCCTCGCCGAGCAAGGGCCTGGATACCGGATGGGCTCGGGGCCGCCCGTGCCCACCGGGTCGAAGGCCCTGATCGTGGCCCTACCGAGACGCGCCACCGGCCAGGGCGCACCGGTCGGCGGTGAGTGTCGGGGCGTCTCTTCTGGCTGAAGGCTGCCCTGAGGCCCTGAGGCCCTGAGGCCCGAGCCTTTGAGTCGCCCTTCGCGCCCCCGAGCTCCTCAGCAGCCCTGAGCACCCGGAGCGGGACGCCTCCCCAACGTCTTCCGTACCGTTGGCCCCACCGTGCCGTAGCTTCCCGACGCCCCCAGCAGCCATGGCCGACCCTGGTGTGACGGTTTGACCTGGGCGGTTTTGCCGAGCGGCGCTCTTGCTTCATTTGGGCAAATCGCCCATCCTGCGTGGCAGGCTGAGGCCCCGATCGTTGAGGTCTCTCCCGGAGGGCACGCCGTGGATCAGGTGGCGCTACTGCTAGCTCTGCTGCTCGGAGCCGTGGTGACCGTCCCGCTCGGGGAGCGGTTTGATCTACCCCCGCCGGTGTTGATGACCCTCGCCGGGGCGGGTGTCGCTTTCCTCCCGTTCGCACCCATGGTGGAGATCTCGCCTGAGTTCATCCTTCCGCTCATCCTTCCGCCACTGCTGTACGCGGCGGTCCAGCGCACCTCATGGCGTCAGTTCGCGGCCAACGTCCGACCCATTCTGCTACTTGCCGTGGCCCTGGTCTTCGTCACCACCGCGGCGGTCGCGGCGGTCGCCCATGCCATCGTCCCCGGGCTGCCCATCGCGGCGGCGGTCGCCCTTGGCGCGCTCGTCGCCCCACCGGACCCCGTCGCCGCTACCGCGGTCGCCGGCCGACTCGGGCTGCCCCGTCGGCTCGTCTCCATTCTGGAGGGAGAGGGCCTCTTCAACGATGTCACGGCCATCGTTCTCTACCATGTCGCCATCGCGGCGGTGGTCAGCGGAACGTTCTCCTGGCCGGCGGCCGCCGGACAACTCGTCCTGTCCGGCGTCGTCGCCGTTGTCGTGGGCTTCGCGCTGGGCTGGGTGTCCAACAAGCTGATGGACCTCCTCGGCGACGCCACGCTCCAGATCGGGCTCTCGTTGATGGTGCCGTTCGTTGCGTACGTACTGGCCGAGGAGTTGCACGGCTCCGGGGTCCTGGCCGTTCTGACCACGGCGCTCTATCTGGCCGAACACGCCACGGACGCGGACGATGTGATGGGCCGCCTCGCCGGGAACACCTTCTGGCAGATCATCGACACCCTGGTCACCGGTGTCGCCTTCGGGCTCATCGGGCTCGAACTCCACACGGTCTTCGGTACGGAGGACGGCCGGGTGCCCGAACTGCTGGGCTGGGGCGCGGTCATCACCGGGGTCGTGGTCGGCGTACGACTGCTGTGGCTGCTGCCCGCCACCGCGTTGGCCAAGAAGCTGCACAACCGACGCGACTACAACGAGGAGATCCCCGTCAGTTGGCGGGAGACCATCATCATGTGGTGGTCGGGTATGCGCGGGGTGGCCTCGGTCGCGCTGGCACTGGCCATTCCGCTGACCACGGACAGCGGAGCCGGCTTCCCCGGCCGGGACGAGATCATCTTCATCGCCTTTGTGGTGATCCTCTCCACCTTGGTGCTCCAAGGGCTCACTCTCCCGTGGCTCGTCCGCCGACTCGGGGTCCGGGTCGACGCGGATGCCGAGCGGGACCTGGAACACAGCCTGGCGATCCGAGCGGCGAAAGCGGCCCGGCAGCGGCTCAAGGAGATCGAAGCGGTCGAAGAGCTCCCGGAAGAGGTCAGTGAGCGGCTGCTGCGGGGCGCGTACGAGGTGGGGGCGAGGATCAGCCCCGACATCATCGACGAGGACCGGAGGGAGTGGTACACCAAACGGACCGAACGCGTCCGGACGATACGCCGCATTCAGCGGGAGATGATGTCAGCGGCCCGCCATGAGGTTCTCTCCGCGCGCAGTGAGCCGGGCGCCAACCCGGAGGTGGTCGACCGGGTACTGAGACAACTCGATGTACGCAGCCTGCGATAACCGCCCGGCCCACGCTGGTCCCAGCGCGGTGCGGACGGCTCCCCGCAACGCTCGGGTTCCCCGCCGCGGGACCTCCCGGAGACATCTCTCCCGGCCTTCCGCCTTTCCTGCCTGCGGTCGACGCATCCCAGCGCCGTTCGCCCGGCTCTGACGGGGCACGACGACAGCTGGCAAGCCCCGCGCGCCTGGCCGCGCCCGGGGCGGTATCCCCGTGCGGTGCTACGCGTACCGCCCGAGTACATCTGATGTGGGGATGTGCTTCGGCCGGCGACGCACCGCGTCCGAAGCCGCGCGCCAACCCGCTCCGGATCACCGGACAGCCCTTAGGCTCCGGACATGGCTCGGACCGTGGTGATCAGTGGTGGGGGTACCGGAATCGGATTCGCGACAGCGGAGACGTTCGCCGCTGACGGGGATCAGGTCGTCCTCATCGGCCGACGCGAGGACGTCCTGGCCCGTGCGGCCGAACGGCTGCCGTCCGCACGCCACTTCGCAGCCGACCTCAGGGACCCCACCCAGGTACGGAGCGCCGCCGCCTTCCTTGAGCGTGAGTACGGGGCAGTCGATGTGCTGGTGCATGGCGCGGGCGGCAACGGCGGGCGTGAGGACCGGATCGAGAGCGATGACCCGCTCGCGGCGGTGGCCCACGACTGGACGGTGAACTTCCAACTCAACACCCTCACCGCGGCTCTACTCACCGAGGCGCTGAAGGGGCATCTGGCCACTCCGGGCGGTCGCGTCCTCTTTCTGAGCTCGATCGCCGCATACCGGGGATCGGGGTCAGCGGCCTACGGGGCGTCCAAGGCGGCACTGCATCCGTACGCCTTCCAACTAGCCCGCGCTCTTGGTCCCCGGGGCATCACGGTGAACGTCGTCGCCCCGGGCCTTGTCGAGGAGACCGACTTCTTCGCCGACCCGCTTCCGCGGGAGCGCAGGGAGGCCCTGGCCGCCGAGACCGATACCGGTCGCCTCGGTCATCCCGGTGATGTCGCAGGGACCCTCCACTGGCTCGCCTCGTCCGGGGCCGGCCACATCACCGCGCAGATCATCCAGGTCAACGGCGGTGCGGAGCGCGGCCACTGAAGGTGGCGCGGTTCTCCTTGGGCCCAGCCGACGGACGCGGCGGCCGGGGGACGACCATCGGCTCGTGGCTCAGCCGCGGCCCGTCCGGGCGGGCTCATCGTCCGGCGCGTGGTTCTCCTTCGGCCCGGGCCGGTGCCCCAGCGCCGCGACGGCGGTCGGCTGGGCCCTGCCCAGCTGCGCGGCCGGAGCGGTAGCCACCTTGGGGAGGGCGTACGGGTGGTGCTCATGAAGCCAAGCGATCAGCTGTTCGCGTACCGCGCATCGAATGGTCCAGATGTCGTCGGCGTCCTTGGCCGTGACCACCGCCCGTACCTCAATGGTCGTCGGAGTGGTGTCGGTGACGGCGAGCGACCAGTCGCGCCGGTCCCACGCCGAGTGGTCCTTGATGATCTGGTGCAGCTGCTCACGCATCCGCACCACGGGAGCCGAGTGGTCCAGATGGAAGTAGACCGTACCGGTCATCTGCACCCCGCCGCGCGACCAGTTCTCAAAGGGCTTGCTGGTGAAGTACGACACGGGCATGGTGATCCGGCGCTCGTCCCAGGTGCGTACGGCGAGGAAGGTGAGGGTGATCTCCTCCACGGTTCCCCACTCGCCGTCCACCACCACGGTGTCACCGATACGGACCATGTCGCCGAAGGCGATCTGGAAGCCTGCGAAGAGGTTGCCCAGTGTCGACTGGGCGGCGACACCCGCGACGATGCCGATGAGGCCGGCCGAGGCCAGCACGGAGGTTCCCACGGTCTTCATGGCGGGGAAGGTCAGCAGCATCGCGGCGACCGCGACCACGCCGACCACGGCGATGACCACCCGCTGGATCAGGGTGACCTGGGTGCGTACCCGGCGGACCCTGGCGGGATCGCGGGTTGCCGCGGCGTAGCGGCTGTAGGTGGATTCGACGATGGCCGTGGCGATCTTCACCACGAGCCAGGCGGACGCTCCAATCAGCACCAGGGTCAGCATCTGCCCGATGCCCGCGTAGTGGTTTCGGATGGTCTCGATCTCTGCCTGGCGGTAGTTCCCCCGCAACAGGGCCGTGGCGAGCACGACCTGGAGGGGGATCCGGCACTGCCGCAGCAGACCCCACAGGGGAGTCTCCGGATGCCGGGCGTCGACACGACGGAGCAGCAGGTCGGCCAGCCAGCCCACGAGCACCGTGAGCACGGCCGTACCGCCGAGGACGATCAATGGACGCAGCACGTTCTCCATGTCTTCGAACGTAACCTGACTCCATGGACATCATGCTTTTCCATTCCGCCTACGGTCTGAGACCTGCCGTGCGGATGGCAGCCGAGCGCCTCGAAGCCGCCGGTCACCGGGTGTGGACGCCCGACCTCTACGACGGGGAGACCTTTGACACGGTCGAGGAGGGCATGGTCTTCAAGGACCGGATCGGCAAGGACGAACTTCTCAAGCGGGCGGTTCTCGCCGCTGTGCCCCACTCGGATCGCGGACTGGTGTACGCGGGGTTCTCGCTCGGTGCCTCCATCGCGCAGAATCTGGCGCTCGGGGACGAGAAGGCACGCGGACTGCTGCTGCTCCACGGCACCTCCGACATCGCCCCCAACGCGGCGGTGGATGACCTGCCTGTACAGCTCCACATCGCGGACCCTGATGCCTTTGAGCCCCATGACTGGTTGACCGCCTGGTATTTGGGGATGGGGCGTACGGGAGCGGATGTGGAGGTCTACAGCTATCCGGGCGCCGGGCATCTCTATACCGATCCGGATCTTCCGGACTATGACGAGAGGGCCGCTGAGCAGACCTGGCGTGTGGCACTGGGCTTTCTCGCCACGCTGAAGGGGAACTGAGCCTGTCTCCGGGGTGCTCGCCTCCCCAGGGCTGATCCGCCCTGGATCGCGATGGCCTCCCTTGGCCGCGCCGACCGTCCAACCCTTCGTACCGCGTGCAGCCACCCGCCCACTGCACGCGGTACGGAAGCGCTCTGGCCGCCGCTGTTCGCGCTGATCACCGGGGCTGGGTTCAGCGCACCGGTTGGTTGACCCGCTCCACCTTCTGCGTACCGCTGAGCGTTCGGTAGGAACGTATCCAGTTGGCGGTGGCGTCCGGCCGCTTGCGGTCTGAGAGCGCGTAGTAGTCCATCTGGGAGCGCTCGGGGGTGACATCGAGTACGCCGTAGCCGTGGCTGTCCATGTCCACCCACTTCACATGGCGGTTGGCGCCTTGCACGGCCGTGGCGGCGACCCGGGACAGGGTGCCGGGGGCGACCTTGAGGAGATCGTCGAAGTTGTCCGACGTCACCGATGTCACCACGAACTCGGTCGCGGCCGAGCCGGAGAGCGGATAGGTGGCCGCTGTGATGGGCACCTCGTTGGCCCAGGCCATGTGGATGTCACCGGTGAGGAAGACGGTGTTGTCGATGCCCCGCGCGGTGAGATGGGACAGCAACTCGCGGCGGTCGTCGGTGTAGCCGTCCCACTGGTCGGGGTTGATCGCCAGGCCTTCCTCGGGCAGCCCCAGCAACTCCGCCAGCGGCGCCAGAAGGTGGGCGGGGAGCGCCCCGAAGGCGACCGGGGAGATCATCACCGAGGTTCCCACCAGCTGCCAGGACGCGTCCGATCCGGCGAGTCCCGCCTTCAGCCAATCCAGCTGGGCCCGTCCGGTGATGGTCCGGTCGGGGTCGTCGACGCCTCCGTTGCCGGCCCGCACGGGCTGGGAGCGGAAGCTCCGCAGATCCAGCAGATGCAACTCGGCGAGTCTGCCGAACCGCAACCGTCGGTAGACCGTGCCCTCGGTGGAGGTCCGTACGGGCATCCACTCGAAGTACGCCCGCCGGGCGGCCGCCACCCGGGTGGCGTAGTCGCCTTCGGTACCAGGGGTGTGGTTCTCCGCCCCACCGGACCAGGCGTCGTCGGCGATCTCATGGTCGTCCCAGATCGCGATCATGGGATGGGCCGCGTGGAGCGCCTGGAGATCGGGGTCCGTCTTGTGGGTGGCGTGCCGCAGCCGGTAGTCGGCGAGGGTGATGATCTCGTGGGCGGGGGAGTGCTGCCGTACGGAATCCTCCGGGGGCGGATAGCTTCCGGTGGCGTACTCGTAGAGGTAGTCGCCGAGATGGAGAACCGCGTCCAGATCGCTTCGGGCGGCCAGATGCCGGTACGCGGCGAAGTAGCCGGACTCCCAGTTGGCGCAGGAGACCAGTCCGAAGCGGATGCCCGTGGCCGTCGCGTCGGCGGCCGGGGCGGTGCGGGTGCGACCGGTCGCGGACACCGCGCCGCCCGCCACGAAGCGGTAGTGGTACGTGGTCGCCGGCCGGAGGCCTCGGACATCCACCTTGACGGTGTGATCGCCCTCCGCGGTCGTCGTCACCGTCCCTTGGGTGACGATCCTGGTGAAACCGGCGTCCTCCGCCACGTCCCAGCCGACAGCGGTGTCGGCGCCCCTGCCCGACCCGGGGATGGCATCCGGGCTGGGGGTGACACGGGTCCACAGCAGTACGCCATCGGGCAGCGGATCCCCCGAGGCGACACCATGCGCAAACGTCGGGAGCCGCGCGGCATGGGCCGGGGTTGCGACCGTGGCGACAAGGGCCGACGCGGGCACCGCGGCAACAGCGCCGACGGCTGCGGCCTTGACGAGAGTACGTCGAGTGGGAGCTGGGGCCGCCGTGGCTAACGGGGGCCCAGAGGTTGCGGAAGGGGCTGGCGGGGAGGAATGGGCTCGACTGGTCACGGCCGATCAGCCTACTGATCAGTAGTCCAGTGGGGGTGTAGGGATTCCCGCCATAGTCCGTCCTGAAATCGGCCCCCGGTGAGGTGATCGCCCAGGGGGAGTGACGTGCTGTCAGCGACCTTGGCCGCCGTATCCGCACCGCTGGGTGAGCGAAGCGCCCTCGGTGCGGTGCAACGGATACGGCGGCCAAGAGGTTGGTCCGGCTCCCGCTGGTAGCGGGGGCTGGTGGCTCTAGCCCTTCAGTGCCTTGTCGACTGCCGTGTTGAATTCGGCGGCGGTCACGGGCGGGTTCGCGGTGCCCTCCACGGTGACCTTCTTGCCATCCATCTTGAGCGTCGGAGTGCCTTCGACCCCGCTCTTGTCGAACGTGCCCGACATCTTCACCGCCCAGGCATCGAAGGTCCCGTCCTGGACGTTCTTCTTGAACTCGGTGTTCCCCTTCAGCGCCGGGACGGAGTCCGCGACCTCCAGGAGATAGGAGTCCTTGGCGAACTTGTCCTCGCTCTCCGTGGGGTGGAACTTCTTCGAGTACAGCGCGGCCTTGTAGTCGGAGAATGCCTCCGGACTCACATTGAGGGCGGCTCCCATGGCGCTCAGCGCGTTCTTGGAGCCCTCGCCCTGGTCCATGTTGTCGATAAAGGTCGCGCCCACGAACTTGACCTTGTACTTGCCCGCGGCGAGGTCCTTCTTGACCGTTTCGCCGACGCCCTGCTCGAACTCGGCACACTTCGGGCAGCGCGCGTCCTCGTAGAACTCCAGGGTCTTCTTGGCCGTCGGCTTGCCGATGACGACATTGGTGCCATTTGTGCCGTCGGTGTTCTTGGGGGCGGTGACCGCCTCCTTGCCCACCGACTCCCAGTGATCCGGCTTGTTGGCCTGGATCACTCCGTAGCTGATACCGCCGGCGACGGCGAGAACGGCGATCGTGGAACCGATGACGATCAGCTGCCGACGGGTCCTGTCCTTCTTGGCCTGGGCCTCGCGCTCCAAACGGAGCCGCTCACGGGCCGCTGCCTTGTTCGCCTTGCTGTTGCGTGCGCTCATGGTGAATCACTCCGGGTCATGCCGCACTCAGCGGTGCGGAAGTTATGGGGAAGGTGGGGAAGAGCGAGGGACGGCCAGGGGCACTCGGGGGCGCCCCTGGGGATCGGCCCCGCGCGTCGCGGCCGGTGATCGGGCCGGCTTGGGGTCCAAGGCTCGTGACCGGCTGTCGACGGTGTCGGGAGCTCCACCGCGATGAGGACCCCGGCCCCGGCCGCCGCGTGATCGAGACCGACCAGGGGCTACCGTGCGCCGCTCACTCAGGGAACCGTGCTGGCCTGGTCGGAGCAGTACGGAACCGCTCATGGCCTGACGAATTCGCCGGACGTGAGGCTCGGGGTCCAGTGGACCTAGCCGAGGGCCGCGGTCGGGCGGGGCGGACCGCGCAGGCCCAGGGAGTGCACCAGCAGCAGGGTGCGGGAGGCCGTGTGCCGCGGCAGCGAGCGCACCATGCGCCGCAGGGGTCCCGGGAGCCCGCGCACCGTCACCACGATCGCGAGCAGCAGCGGTCGGAAGGTGAACGCCGCCACCGTACGCATCAGCCCGCAGAGCGCTGCCTCGCCACGCCACAGCCAGGCCGCGGAGAGCAGTCCGACCGAGACATGGGCGGCGAGCAGCACCCAGGGAAGGGCGGGATGCGGGGTGTCGAGCAGTGGGACGGTGCCTTGTTCGGCGGCTGCCACCCCGGGCAGCTGAGTGCCCACGCCGCCCCCGCACAGCACATCGAGCCCCAAGGTCCGCAGCGAGCCGGTGACCGGACCGCCTCCCGGTCCGTAGCAGAGGTCCTGTCCTGCGGTGAAGACCGTGTCAGCGGCGAGTTCAAGCGGTATCAGCAAGCCCGCGATGCGCCAGAAGCCGCGCTCGCGCCGGGAGAGCACGAAGGCGACGGCGAAGACGCCCACCGAGAGACCGGCGAGCATGGTCCAGGGCAGCGGGGACTGGGAGAGCAGCACATGGGAGGCAGCGGACAGCGTCACGACCAGTGCCGTGAAGATCGCCGCCCGCAGCGCTCTGAGCTGCATCCCCGATACGTCCATCGTCTGCGAGTGTGCCATGGCCGCCTGAGAGGAGCCTTAACGGATGCCGTCGCCCGCCAGGCCGGGTATGCGCCCATTGCGGAACAGATCGACGAAGATCTGGTGATCACTTCGCGCCCGCGCGCCGTAGCGGTGCGCGAAATCGACCAGCAGCTCGGCGAAACCGTCCTCGTCGGCCGCGATGGCCGCATCGATGGCCCGCTCGGTGGAGAAGGGCACCAGGGAGTGTCCGCTCTCATCGTCGGCGGCGCTGTGCATGGTGGCCGTCGCCCGACCCAGATCGGCCACCACGGCGGCGATCTCCTCCAGATCGTCGATGTCCGACCAATCCAGATCCACCGCGTACGGGGAGACCTCGGCGACCAGCTGGCCTATGCCATCCAGCTCGGTCCAGCCCAGCCAGGGGTCGGCATGGTCCTGGAGCGCTCGCTGGGAGATCACCGTGCGGTGGCCCTCGTGCTGGAAGTAGTCCCGGGCGGTCGGGTCGTCGATGTGCCGGGAGACCGCGGGTGTCTGGGCCTGCTTCATATAGATCACGACGTCGTTCTCCAGGGCGTCGCTGTTGCCCTCCAGCAGGATGTTGTACGAGGGCAGGCCCGCGGAACCGATACCGACGCCGCGCCGACCGACGACGTCCTTCACCCGGTAGGAATCGGGACGGGTCAGGCTGGATTCGGGCAGGGTCTCCAGATAGCCGTCGAAGGCCGCCAGCACCTTGTACCGGGTGGCCGCGTCCAGCTCGATGGAACCGCCGCCCGAGGTGAAGCGGCGCTCGAAGTCACGGATCTCGGTCATCGAGTCCAGCAGGGAGAACCGGGTGAGCGAGCGGGCATCACGCAGGGCGTCCAGCAGCGGACCGTCCGCGGTGTCCAGGGTGAACGGCGGCACATCGTCGTCCTTGGCACCGGCGGCCAGGGCGTGGATGCGCTCCCGGTAGGCGTTGGCGCAGATCCGCACGAGGGAGCTGATCTCCTCGTCGCTGAGCGCCTTGGTGTACCCGATCAGCGCCAGTGAGGCGGCGAGCCGCTTGAGGTCCCAGGTGAAGAAGCCGATGTAGGCCTCGTCGAAGTCATTGACGTTGAAGACGAGCCGGCCGCTGGAGTCCATATAGGTGCCGAAATTCTCCGCGTGGAGATCACCGTGAATCCATACCCGACTGGTGCGCTCGTCCAGGTAGGGGTGCCTTCGGAGTGACCCGTTCGACTCGTACGATCCGTCCGATCCGTTCGACGCGTCCGGCTCGGACGCTCTGCCATCCTGCTCGGTGTGCTCCCGCTCCAGGTCGCGGTAGAACAGGCAGGCCGTACCCCGGTAGAAGGCGAACGCCGAGGACGCCATCTTGCGGAACTTGACCCGGAAGGCGGCCGGGTCGGCGGCCAGGAGGTCACCGAAGGCGGTCTCGAAGACGGCGAGAATCTGCTCGCCACGCTCTTCGGCCGTGACCTCGGTGGGGTGCGGAACCGGCATCGCTCTGTGCCTCCTGGTGCGGTACGTGCATAACGGTCAGGCCCCTCCCCGGCACCCAGAGCCGGGGATGCGGCTTCAGCCCCTTCAACGCTCGACCGCGTCCGGGAGTGCCCGTCCGCCGCGGGACCCGGGGGTGCTCGCGCCGCCCACCACGATGTGTCGGTGGGGGGTCGTAGACTTCCTGCCTGTCCCCCTCAGGCCCCTCGCCGCCCCCTCGTCGCTCGCTCTCCGGAGGCCCCCGCCGTGACAAAACCGCCCTTCACGCATCTGCATGTGCACACCCAGTACTCGCTGCTGGATGGTGCGGCGCGGTTGAAGGACATGTTCGCCGCGTGCAACGAGATGGGGATGTCGCATATTGCGATGACGGACCACGGC
Source organism: Streptomyces albipurpureus (assembly GCF_023701525.1). Taxonomy (GTDB): domain Bacteria; phylum Actinomycetota; class Actinomycetes; order Streptomycetales; family Streptomycetaceae; genus Streptomyces; species Streptomyces albipurpureus. Next base: position 8,294 of record NZ_JAMQAW010000040.1, on the reverse strand, counting down.
AACCTCCACGGGGCGTATGACTTCTTCCACACCGCGAAGAAGGCGGGCGTCACGCCGATCATCGGGATCGAGGCGTATATCGCCCCCGAGTCCCGGCGGAACAAGCGCAAGATCCAGTGGGGCCAGCCGCACCAGAAGCGCGACGACGTGTCCGGTTCCGGTGGTTATACCCACGCGACGATCTGGGCGGCGAACAGGACGGGGCTGCACAACCTCTTCCGGCTCTCCTCGGACGCCTATGCGGAGGGCTGGCTCCAGAAATGGCCGCGCATGGACAAGGAGACCATCGCCCAGTGGTCCGATGGTCTGATCGCGTCCACCGGCTGTCCCTCCGGCGAGCTCCAGACCCGGCTGCGCCTCGGTCAGTTCGACGAAGCGCTGAAGGCCGCCTCGGAGTACCAGGACATCTTCGGCAAGGACCGGTACTTCCTGGAGTTGATGGACCACGGCATCGACATCGAGCACAAGGTCCGCGACGATCTGCTCCGGGTCGGCAAGAAGCTCGGCATTCCGCCGCTGGTGACGAACGACTCGCACTACACATACGCGCACGAGGCGACCGCGCACGACGCGCTCATGTGCATCCAGACCGGTAAGAACCTCTCCGATACGAACCGGCTGAAGTTCGACGGCACCGGCTACTACCTGAAGTCCACGGACGAGATGTACGCCATCGACTCATCGGACGCCTGGCAGGACGGCTGCCGCAACACTCTCCTGGTCGCCGAGCAGATCGACACCAGCGGCATGTTCGAGGCGAAGAACCTCATGCCCAAGTTCGATATCCCGGAGGGCTTCACGGAGGTCACCTGGTTCCAGGAGGAAGTCCGGGTCGGCATGAACCGCCGGTATCCGGGCGGCGTTCCCGACGACCGCCAGAGGCAGGCGGAGTACGAGATGGACGTCATCATCAAGATGGGGTTCCCGGGTTACTTCCTGGTGGTCGCCGACTTCATCATGTGGGCCAAGAACCAGGGCATCGCGGTGGGCCCGGGCCGTGGCTCGGCAGCCGGCTCGATCGTTTCGTACGCCATGGGTATCACCGACCTCGATCCGATCGAGCACGGTCTGATCTTTGAGCGGTTCCTCAACCCCGAGCGTGTTTCCATGCCTGATGTCGACATCGACTTCGACGAGCGTCGGCGCGTGGAAGTCATCCGGTATGTGACGGAGAAGTACGGTTCCGACAAGGTGGCCATGATCGGCACCTACGGAAAGATCAAGGCCAAGAACGCCATCAAGGACTCGGCCCGAGTGCTGGGCTATCCGTACGCGATGGGCGACCGGCTCACCAAGGCCATGCCCGCCGATGTGCTCGGTAAGGGAATCGACCTCTCCGGGATCACCGACCCCTCCCATCCGCGGTACTCGGAGGCGGGCGAGATCCGGGGGATGTACGAGAACGAACCGGACGTGAAGAAGGTCATCGACACCGCCAAGGGTGTGGAGGGCCTGGTCCGGCAGATGGGTGTGCACGCCGCCGGTGTGATCATGTCCAGCGAGACCATCACCGACCACGCCCCGGTCTGGGTCCGGCACACCGATGGCGTCACCATCACCCAGTGGGACTACCCGCAGTGTGAATCGCTCGGCCTGCTGAAGATGGACTTCCTCGGCCTGCGCAACCTCACCATCATGGACGACGCCATCAAGATGGTGAAGTCCAACAAGGGCATCGACCTGGAGATGCTGGCGCTCCCCCTGGACGACCCCACGACGTACGAACTGCTCTGCCGCGGTGACACCCTCGGCGTCTTCCAGTTCGACGGCGGCCCGATGCGCTCACTGCTGCGGCTGATGAAGCCCGACAACTTCGAGGACATCTCCGCCGTATCGGCCCTGTACCGTCCGGGCCCGATGGGAATGAACTCCCATACGAACTACGCGCTGCGGAAGAACAAGCAGCAGGAGATCACCCCGATCCACCCGGAGTTGGAAGAGCCTCTCAAAGAGGTTCTGGACATCACCCATGGATTGATCGTCTACCAGGAGCAGGTGCAGAAGGCCGCGCAGATCATCGCGGGCTACTCACTGGGTGAAGCCGATATCCTCCGCCGAGTCATGGGCAAGAAGAAGCCCGAAGAGCTGGCAGCGAACTTCACCATCTTCCAGGCGGGTGCCCGGAAGAACCAGTACTCCGACGAGGCGATCCAGGCGCTGTGGGATGTGCTGGTCCCCTTCGCCGGATACGCCTTCAACAAGGCTCACTCCTCCGCGTACGGCCTTGTCACCTACTGGACGGCGTATCTCAAGGCGAACTACCCCGCCGAATACATGGCGGCACTGCTGACTTCGGTGAAGGACGACAAGGACAAGTCGGCGGTCTATCTCAACGAGTGTCGGCGGATGGGCATCAAGGTGCTACCGCCTAATGTGAATGAATCACAGTCGAACTTCGCGGCCCAGGGCGACGATGTGATTCTGTTCGGCCTCTCCGCCATTCGGAATGTCGGTACGAATGTGGTCGACTCGATCATTCGCTGCCGTAAGACCAAGGGGAAGTACTCCACCTTCCCCGACTTCCTCGACAAGGTCGAGGCCGTGGTCTGCAACAAGCGCACGGTCGAATCACTCATCAAAGCCGGCGCCTTCGATGAGATGGGCCACACCCGCAAGGGCCTGGTCGCCCACCATGAGCCCATGATCGACAATGTGGTCGCGGTCAAGCGCAAGGAAGCCGAGGGCCAGTTCGACCTCTTCGGCGGCATGGGCGGCGACGACAGCGCGGATGAGCCCGGCTTCGGGCTCGATGTGGAATTCTCCGATATCGAGTGGGAGAAGTCCTACCTGCTGGCGCAGGAGCGGGAAATGCTCGGACTCTATGTCTCCGACCACCCGCTCTTCGGTATCGAGCACGTCCTCTCCGACAAGAGCGATGCGGCGATCTCCCAACTCACCGGCGGTGAACACGCCGACGGCGCCATCGTCACCATCGGCGGCATCATCTCCGGCCTCCAGCGCAAGATGACCAAACAGGGCAATGCCTGGGCCATCGCGACCGTCGAGGACCTCGCCGGCTCCATCGAGTGCATGTTCTTCCCCGCCACCTACCAGCTGGTCTCCACCCAGCTCGTGGAAGACACCGTCGTCTTCGTCAAGGGGCGTCTGGACAAACGAGAAGACGTGCCCCGCCTGGTCGCGATGGAGCTGATGGTCCCCGACCTCTCGTCGGCGGGCACCAACGCGCCGGTGGTGGTGACCATCCCCACCGTGAAGGTGACCCCTCCGATGGTGACCCGCCTCGGTGAGATCCTCAGTCACCACAGGGGCAACACCGAGGTGCGGATCAAGCTCCAGGGGCCCCGCACCACCACGGTGCTGCGGCTCGATCGGCATCGAGTGCAGCCCGACCCGGCGCTCTTCGGTGATCTGAAGGTGCTGCTGGGTCCTGCCTGCCTGGCCGGCTGATCCCGTTCTGACGGGCCGATCACCGGCTGCCACCGAAGGCTGAGCACACAGTGAGGAGAAGGGGCGCACCCGGCCAGAGCGGCGGGGTGCGCCCCTTCTCCTCTTCCTACTGATCCAGGGCCGTTCGGCAGCCCTGGCGAGCTAGCTGAGTGTGATCAGTTGTGGCCGAAACGCCGCTGGTGCTTGCGAGCAACATCCGCCGGGCTGCCCTGTGCCTGCGACTGCGGCTGGGACTGGGCCTCGTAGGCGGTCGACTTGGCCTGCTCCTCGCCGCGCTCGGACTGCGACGAGCGGTCCTGCTGATGGCCACCCTTGCGATTCTTGTGCTTGGCCATGGTGTGCCTCCATCGTGGGGTCTAGGGGCCAGGGCCGGGACCAGACTCACATATGGTGCGATACGTCGCATTTTGGATCATTGCCGTGGGTAAACGCCCCTTGTCACAGGCCCTGGCGAACTTCCGCCACGCCGATGATCGAGTTCCGGCCGTTTAGCCTCTTCCGGTCGGGCAGACTCAAAGCAGTCTGTGACACTCCCCGGTTCGCAAGCGACTCCGGGGACGTTATTTCTCTTTGAATTCCAAGATCCCAAATTCCCAAGATCCTTAAAGAATCCCTGGTCCCCGAGGCCTCGGAGTTCCCGAAAGAGGGTGGAGCGCGTGGACCGCTGCGTTGTGCTGGTGGACGCCGGCTATCTGCTCGGCGCCGCCGCGAGCCTCCTCGCCGGAGAGCCGGCGCGTTCCCGGATCACCGTCGATCACACCGCTCTCATCCAGGGCCTACGTGAGCTTGCCGAGGCGGACACGGAGCGTCCCCTGCTCCGTATCTACTGGTTCGACGGTGCCCCCGATCGGGTACCGCAACCCGAGCACCGCCGGCTGCGCGTGATGCCCAGAGTCACGGTCCGACTCGGAGCGCTGACCCGAAGTGATGGGCGCTGGGCGCAGAAGGGCGTCGACGCGGCCATGCACGCAGAGCTCACCGAGTTGGCCAGAAATCGCGCTTGCTCGGATGTTGTGCTGGTCACCGGGGACGGTGATCTCCTGCCCGGCCTGATGTCCGCCAAGGAACATGGAGTCGCCGTCCACCTCTGGGCCGTCCAGGCCGCCGACGGCGACTACAACCAGTCGGAAGACCTCGTCGCCGAGGCCGATGAACGCCGGGTCCTCGACCGCGTCTGGATCACCCGGGCCGTACGCGCCAAGGAGCTCACCGGGGTCTGCGCGCCGCCACCCGTGCCCCGCCCCGAGATCGCGGCGATCCTCTCCGCCCCGCTACCCGAATCCGCGCTGGCCGCCTCCCAGGCGGCGGCGGCCGACGCCGTGGCCAACGGCGTACAGCCCTCAACGGTCGACCACGACACCGCGAACGCGCCGACCCCCGGCAGTTCCAGGGGTGTCCCCACCCCCAAGGACCTCGCGGGACTGCGCACCCCCGGCCCGCACCCGCCGCACCAGCCGCCCCCGAGCGCCACCCTGCGCTGGTCCTCCGACAAGGGCTGGGTGGAACGCCCCGGCACCGGAGCGACGGTGGGGGAACCGCCCGAGACGGCCTCCCTCCCCACCCTCGCCCAGCTCACCAGCGCCGAGCAGCGCTGGGCCGACCGTGAAGAAGACATCACCACCGTCGGCGGCGACCCGTTCGAGGTCGGCCAGGTCTTCGCCCGACGCTGGATGGAGCGGTTGCCCGAGAGCGGCCATGTACAGAAACTCTCGACGATGTACCCCCGGATTCCGCACCGGATCGATGGAGAACTACTGCGTTACGCAGCACGTTTCGGCCTGCTGGCCCACAAGGACGACCAGATCGACGAGCATGACCGCTATGCGATCAGGGCCGGGTTCTGGCGCGAGATCGATGTGCGGGCCGCGGCGGAACACGCCCCGGCCGGGGAGTAGTAAGGGCGACCCCGTACCCTCATACCTCGTGAGTACGGTGTGCGTGGTGCGGCGGCTGGTCAAGACGTACCCTGCTGCGCGCGGTCGCCGAGGAGTCCCCGCGACACCGGAGGTCCGCGCGACCGACGGGATCACCCTGGAAGTCCAGGGCGGAGAGATCTTCGGCCTGCTCGGGCCCAACGGCGCCGGGAAATCAACGCTCGTACGCCAGCTGACCGGACTGATGCGCCCTGACTCCGGCAGCATCGAGGTACTGGGCCACGACCTCGTACGCCACCCGGAGCGGGCCGCCCGACTCATCGGCTACCTCGGGCAGGAATCCACCGCACTCGACGAACTGACCGTCTCGCTCGCGGCCGAGACCACCGGACGACTCCGTGGGCTCTCCATTCGAGATGCCAGGGCCGAGCGCGATCGCGTACTCGACGAACTGGGCCTCACCGAACTGGCCGGACGTCCGCTGAAGAAACTCTCCGGAGGGCAGCGCCGGCTGGCCTGCTTCGCGGCCACCCTCGTGGGAGAGCGGCCGCTGCTCGTCCTGGACGAGCCCACCACGGGAATGGACCCCGTCGCCCGCCGCGCGGTCTGGGCGGCGGTCGACCGCCGCCGGGCCGAGCACGGCGCGACCGTCGTGCTCGTCACCCACAATGTGATCGAGGCGGAGACCGTGCTCGACCGGGTCGCCGTGCTCGAACGCGGCCGCGTCATCGCCTGCGACACACCCAGCGGGTTGAAGGAACACGTCGCAGGCGAGGTCCGGGTGGAACTCGTCTGGCGAGAACGCGCGCCGCTGGATGTACCCGAGGTGGCCGCGCTCCGCGGCTCCGCACAGGAATCCGGCCGCCGCTGGGTGCTGCGACTCGCACCCGACGAGGCACGGGCCGCGGTCGCCGCGGTGACCGGCGGTGCCGCGTTCGCGGCGCTCGACGACTTCACGCTGGCGACGCCGAGCTTGGAGGACGTGTACTTGGCTCTCGGGGGGAACGCGATGAAGGGGCTGGTCAAAGCGTGAGCATCGTGCCCATGGAGGCAGTGTCCGGGCAGACGCGGATCAGGGGGCGCGATACTGCCGTCGCTGCCCCCGCGCCGCTCGCCCCCCGGGCACGGCTACTACCGGCGCTCGGGGCGGTCTACACCGCACAGTTGTCCCGGGCCCGCGTCGCCCGGATTCCGCTGCTCTTCGTGGCGACCTTCCAATCCATCGGGATCATGGTCCTGATGCGGGGGGTCGTTGACGGCGGGGACGAGGCGCGCGCCGTGGTCGCCGGATCGTCGGTGCTCGTGGTCGCCTTCGTCGCGCTCAATCTGCTCGCCCAGTACTTCGGGCAGCTGCGGGCCAGCGGCGGACTCGACCACTACGCCACCCTGCCCGTGCCACCCGCGGCCGTCGTACTCGGAGCGGCCGGCGCCTACGCCTCCTTCACCGTCCCCGGCACCATCATCACCGCGGTCACCGGCAGCGTGCTGTTCTCGCTGCCCCTGACGCACCTCTGGGTCCTCGTAGCGGTGATCCCGCTCGCCGGAGCCGCCCTCGCCGGCCTCGGCGCCGCCCTCGGCCTGCTCGCACCGCGCCAAGAGCTCGCCACCCTGCTGGGGCAGCTGGGGATGTCCGCCGCGCTGCTCCTGGGCGTACTGCCACCTGATCGGCTGCCGGAGCCCATCTCGTACGCACGTGATCTACTGCCCTCCACCTACGGAGTCGAGGCACTGGCGCGGACCTTCGGGCCGCGGCCCGACTGGGCGGCCGTGGGATTCGACCTGGCGATCTGCGCACTGGTGGGTGTCGTCTCCTTGACGGTGGCGACCTGGGCCTATCGGCGGGCCGCGGTCCGCTGAATCTGGGCCCTGCGGCGGGCTGCGGTCCGCTGAATCCCTCGGGCTGGGTTTCACCGCGGTATGCCGAGGTCACCGGTTTTCCCAGGGCCGGGCACCCCCATGAGCCACCGGTCCGGTGAGGCGCGCTCTGCCCTCGCCTGGCACGATGGCGGGGTGACCGCACCGCTGACACCGCCCCACCAACCACACCGTCCGCCATCACCCGGGGACCCGGGCGGCGACCCTTGGCAGGCCCCGCAGCACGGGCCCGGAATCCTCCACAAAGAGGGAACCATGGCGTTGCGTGAAGACCTACGGGACGGAGCGATCGTCCTCCTCGCGGTGGCGGTCCTAGGCGTCGGCCTCGGGCTCCTGTGGCTATGGCTGGCACCCAGCGTGCCGCTGATCTCGGACGGTAAGGCCGTGTTCCTCCGAGACTCCGAGGGCGAGGAGGCCGTCGGTGCCGACGGAACGTTTGCCCTCCTCGGGGTGGCATTCGGCGCGGTGAGCGCCGTTGGCGCGTTCTTGTTCCGCCGAGGCGGCGGCATCGCGCTGGTGGTGGGGCTGGCACTCGGCGGGCTGGCCGGGGCGCTCCTGGCATGGGGCGTGGGTACCTGGCTGGGGCCGACAGAGGATGTCGTCGCACACGCGAAGGCGGTGGGTGCGGGGGTGGTGTTCGACGCGCCACTGGAGCTGAACGCCAAGGGGGCGCTTCTGGCGTGGCCGGTGGCGGCGATGGCGGGGCACCTGGCCCTGACAGCGATGTTCGGGCCACGGGACCCGGAGCCGTTTCCTGAGGAGTAGTCGCTCCTTGAGTGATGTCTGCCTCGGGGGCTGGGCCTCGCTTGTGCTGGGGTGCCCCCTGGTGGGGCGTTCGTTTGCGTGGGGTGCTGGTGCCCGGGGTCTTGGCTTTTGGGCTGGGCGCGCCCGCTTTCCGTGTCCTCACCGGGGGTGGGGTTCGTCCTCAAGCGCCGGACGGGCTGAGTTTGCCCCTGCCGGGGCGGGCCCTTGGTCGCTGGGGCTGCCGGTGTCCCGGGGGCTTGGGTACCCGGGCTGGGGGTGCCCCCTTGGCGGGGTGCTCGTTTCGGCGGGGGTGCTTGTGGCCGGGGCGCGGGGTGCTTGGGCACGACGCCCTTGTGTTGGGTGTTCTCACCTGGGGGTGGGGGGGTTCCGGGC
>NZ_JAMQAW010000004.1:55230-85248 GCF_023701525.1 Streptomyces albipurpureus | reverse complement strand
TCACCAAGGACTTGGTGATGTCCGCGCGGGGCGAGTTGGGGTGGCTGGGCGGAGGCCTCACCCGGTCACCGGTGCCGCCTACCGGCCTCGGGCACGGCGCGAGCGGTGCTCGGCCGTGAGCCGTTCCAAGTCCGCTACGAGCGCGCTGGGGGCGGGGTGGGCCAGTGCCTCCCGCTGAAGCCGCTCGGCGGCCACGCGGAATGCGTCGTCCTCCAGTAGCCGCGTCAGGTACTCCCTGACCCGCGGTCCGGTGACCTCGTCCGGCCCGAGCGACAACCCGGCCCCGGTCTGCCGTAGCAGGACCCGCTTGCCAGGTGCGTCGGCGGAGTAGCCGATGACGAGGTGTGGAATCCCGTGCATCATCGCGCCGTTGAAGCTTCCCGCCCCACCGTGGTGGATTACGGCGGTGCAGGTGGGCAGGATCAGGTCCAACGGGACGAAGTCCACGATCCGGGTGTTCTCCGGAACGCTGTGGAGCTGTGCACGCAGTTCGCCCGGCACCGTGAGGACCAGCTCGATGTCGAGATCCGCCAGTGAATCCAGAGTCTCCTGCAACTCCTTGACCGACATGCCCGGCAGGTCGGCCCATTGCCGCGCAGAGATGCCGAACGTCATCAGGACGCGCGGCGCGCGGGGAGCCTCATTGATCCAGGACCGCACGACGGAGCGTTCGTTGTACGGCACATAGCGCAGGGAGAGCGTCCGCTCATGGGGCTCCAGGCGACACCGCTCGGGCAGGACATTGACCGCGAACTGGCCGGTGACCAGCTCCTCGGTGAAGTCACGCCCGTGCTTCCCCGCCCATTCCGCATACCAGGCACGCAGTGTGTCCCGGCGCTCGTGCGGTGGCTGCCGCTCCTGCGCGCGCAGGAAGTCGCGGCGCAACCGGAGGGTCACGTCGAGCCAGAACAGCAGCCGTCCATGCGCCGCCCCGACCGCGTCCGCGGCCACCGCACCGGCGTGGGTCATCACATCGCACAGCACAAGGTCGGGCTGCCAGGAGCGGCAGTGTGTCACCAGGTCCTCGACCAACTCGTCGTTCATGATCCATGTCCGCGGCACCACGAGGTTGTCGAGGAGCCAGGAGATGCCCTCCCAGGCGAGACCGTCCCGGTGCGCGTGCCCGAGCTCGTACAGGGAGTCGGGTGAGAAGGGCGGGGCCATCTCGAACTGCTCCGGGGCGTCATCCCCTCCCCGGATACTGCGGATGCGCTGTTCCAGAGACTCCTGCGGGCCTACGGGGACCGCTGTCAGCCCGGCTTCCGTGATGGTGTCGAGGAATCCCGGTTCGCTGGCCACCTGCACTTCGTGGCCTGCCGACCGGAGTGCCCAGGCAAGCGGCACCATTGGCTGGAGATGTGATTTGAATGGCACTGTCGCGAACAGAACTCGCAAGCGATTCACCCCCTGCCGGTCATGGGACCGGCGGCCGGCCTGGGCGCCGAAGACATCATGACGATCCTTCTGGATGCCCAGGAATCGAACAGGTCAAGAAAGCTCGCGCGGAATTTGCCCCGTGCGGCGGCAATACAAGCTGCGACAGGATCCGTTGAAGACGGCAGGAAGTACGGGCCCCGATCCCCGCTCGGTGAGCGGAGAATTCACTGAGCCTCCCCGGTCACGGTCGGGTCGCATGATCGGGCAGCAACAGGCGGTTGTCCGCGGCGAGGACTGCCCGTTGCATCCCGTGGAATACGCGGCCGGGCCCCGGCCTCAACTCGTCGTTGACGGGCACAGGCCTTCGAGAACATGGACTTCTCGACCCGTGACCTGTGTCGAGAACGGTGCCTGCCAATGCGTCATGTCCGATCCGGGCTGCCTTTGAGCAATTCCGTGAGCGTTCTGGGGCCGTACCCCGAAAGAGCCTGGGCCTACTCAACCGACTGGCCCAGGTGCCGGACCCCGATCCGCGGGGAGTGCGGCACACTCGGCCCGTCGTGGTCGCGCTGACCTCGTGCGAGGTCCTCGCTGGGGCGACATCACCGCCCTCGGTCGGCGAGTGGATCGCTGACGCCCCCATGCGTCCCTCCGGCAATGCCTCCGAGCGCGACCCGGTCCGCTGCGCCCGAAGCGGTGCCTGCCCACGGAGACGGCAGTTCGACGACTGTCGGCCCGTATCAACGGCGAAGCGTCGGACCAGGCAGTTGGCCGTGGGCCGGCGCGTCGGCAGCGGTGGTCGGCTGCCTGGGCTCGCGCTCGGACAGCAAGAGCCCGCGTGGCTCGGCCCGGGCCGAGCGCTGCAAGAAGCACCTGCCTGCCGCGCCGAACCAGTCCACCCCACCGAGCCACCCGGCTGATCCGCCGCCACTGGAAGACCGCAGCCCTCCACCACGACCAGGGGTGTCACACCGTCTTCTGCATCGCCCTTACGGGACCGCCGACGGCCGTCAGCTCCTGCCAAAGCAGCTCGTCCGGCGCCCGGCCTACTGCCTCCAGAAGGATCTGAGCAGCCCATGTCTCTATGTTGAGGCCGAGTCTGCTTGCCGTCGCCCGGCAGAACTCAAGACGGTCCGCCGGGACCAGGACCCTGAGCGAGACGGTGCCACCGGGTGCGGATGCGGCCGATTCTTCGACTTCCCTTCCCTTTTGCGGATCCCGGACGTCTGAACGCTCGCCTGGGTCCCGCCCGTTACCGACGGCACGTTCCTGCAGGCTCGCTTTCACCTCGCGGCGCAGCCGCTTGGCGGACCATCCGTATTCTTCCGCATTACGCAGCCAGAAGTCCTGCTCGGGCTCCGAAAGAGATGCCACCTCGGCATGGTGGGTAAAACTCAGGGCGTCCCGCCGACGAGAAATGGGAAAGCGCCGGGCGACCCACGCATGATTCCTCAGTGTTTGATAATCTAAGGAAGTAAGCTCTATCGCATCGCGGTACCTTCCGTTGAACGAAGCCTCGCCATACACAAGCCAGTCCCCCAGGCACCAGGTCGAGGCGGAAATCACATTGGATAGGTAGTTGCCGATTCCGACCCATTTCGCGAAGGCGATCCGCTTCGGCAGCAACAGTCCCGTCCTGGTGACAAAGGCCGAGGTTTCGACATGAGCGCGAGAATTTATCTCACGCTTGTCCGGGTTCGACGATTCATCTGCTTGAACTCGTACTGACTGATTCCCGGCCATGTCGTCTCCTTAGGCAGATTAGGTACACCACGGGCACCTGGAGAGTCGAGCAACTTGGAACTTAACATGCCCAACCTGAAGGGAATAGATACCCCTTCACCAGTTGGTGATATCTCCAGCAGGGCGCATGGTCCGGTGGGCACGATCGATAAGGAGGAAATCTCCTTCCCCGAAGACACCTACCTCCTAAAGGAACGGGCATGACGGAATACGTTCACGCTCAGGAGAAATGCCGATCGCCCGCTGGCCCGGCGGCCCCTTCGAGCCTCCGCCGGAACCGATCGAAGTACGACCGGGGCCGATTCCAGAGGCGGATCGGCTCGGTCGTCAACGGCGAAGCGACCGGCGACGGGTTGATGAGCGGCCGGTACCCGGATGCAGTGGTACCACCTCGCGGAGCTGGTGGCCACCGAGCCCACCGAACGCACCGAGCCCACCGACGACGTGCTCAGCGAACGTGCCGGCCCCGGTCGGTTCCGCGCCCTGCGCCTGACCGGCCCCACCCGTCCGAGGGAAACCGCCCGAGCCCGGAGAGCGCCGGCATACACGGGGTGACAGGGAACCGGATCACCAGGGCCGCAAGACCAGGAGGGCGTGCACCGTTCGGCGATGCGTGTCCGGCGCGCCTCAGCTCATGAGGCGGTCTTCGTACAGGACTTGAGGTCGGCAAGGACGTCACTCAGGTCCGCCAGCAGCGCGGCTTCCTCGCCCCTGAGGTAGAAGTGCCCACCAGTGAGCGCCAGGAGCCGGAAAGCGCCCCGGGTCAGTTCCGCCCAGCGGCGCATCTGCTCCGGGGTCACTTCGGAATCGTCGTCACCGGTATAGCCGTAGACCGGGCAGTCGAGCAGCGGGCGGGGGCCTCCGGGGAAGTCGTCCACCAGGCGGTAGTCCGCGCGGACCGCGGGGAGCACGATCTCCCGCAGGCCAGGGTCCTCGAAGACCACGGCACGGCTCGCGTCGAAGCTCACGACATGCGCGATGATCTCCTCGTCCGTGCCGGAGATCATCTGCCGGCCGGCCAGCGCATGTGTCGGCCGTCGGCCGGACACGCACAGGGCGGCCGGCGGGCGCCCCCGCTCCTGGAAGCGCAGCGCCACCTCGTGCGCCACCGTGGCGCCCATGCTGTGACCGAACAGCACCAGCCGATGCCGGGTCAGCTCGCCGAGCGCGTCGGCGATGTCGTCCGCGAGGGCCTCAAGACCGGACGGGAACGGATCGCTGAACCGGTCCTCCCGGCCCGGATACCGGACGGCGAGCACGCCGACGTCCGAGGGCAGTCCCCGAGCCCAGGTGCGGAAGGTACTTGCCCCGGCGCCGGCGGGCGCGAAGCAGATGAGCTTCGTGTCGCACCCGTCGTCATCGTGGTAACGGCGTACCCACTGCTCTTCCACCGGACTTCTCATCGAACAGGTCCCCCCTTTCTGCGGGCGTTCCACTGATATCGCCTCCGATCTCGGCGAGGATGGGGCCCTGGGCGTTCCGCTCCGCGCGCCGGGCGACGATCGAGTCGACGATCTCGCCGCTTCGCAGCGCGAGGTTCGACAGCAGCGAGGAGGTGAGGCCGTGGGTGTGTTCGGTACCGCCCTGAAGATAGATCCCGCACCGCATTGCGGGAGCCGTGACGATCCGGTAATCCCGCTCCACCCGATATCGGCCCGCCTCGTCGCGCAGACACAGCGGGTCGAGATCACCGAGCAGGCCCGCAGGCTCCATCGCGTCGTAGCCGGTCGCGCAGACCAGCGCATCGACGGTGAGTTCGCGTACTTCGCCGTCCGGCCCCTCCTGTAGGCAGACACGGGTCTCAGCACCGACACGCTTCACACCGGCGACCCGCGTGAGGTTGAGGAACTCCAGGCGCCTGACGCCCCGTACCTCGTCGTCGTACCACCTGCGGTAGAGGTCCCTGATCACGTCGTCGTCGACGACCGAGTAGTTCGTGTTGCGGTGGTACCGCCAAAACGCCTCCCGCGTCCGTTCGGTGCCGAAGTAGTAGGCGTCCACGGCGCTCGGATCGAAGACCTGGTTGGCGAAGGGGGAGTCGTCCGCGATGGAGTACCCGTAGGAGGGGACAACCGCGTGCACCTGGGCATGCGGAAGCTCGTCATACAGAAACCTGGTGATCTCGGCGGCACTCTGGCCGGCCCCGGCCACCGCCACCCGACGCAGCTCCCGGGGGTCCATCCGACGGTACCTCTCCAGAAACTCGGAGCTGTGCCACACCCGTTCATCCCGCTCGGTCCCCTCAGGCATGTTCGGGACCAGGCCCGTCGAGATCACGACGTTGCGAGCCTCGACCGTCCGGCCGCCCCGGCCGGTGGCCTCCGCCACCTCCAGCCGCAGATGCTCCGACCGCTCCCGAGCGCTGCCCGACGGCAACCGGATCGACCGGACCTCCGAACCGTACGCAACACGGTCGGCCACCCTTGCCTGCGCCCACTCCAGGTACTGATGGAACTCCTGACGCGTGGGAAAGAAGTCCTGATTGTTCACGAACTTGACGAGCCGCCCCGACGCATGCAGATATGCGATGAAACTGAAGCTCGACGTCGGATTACGGAACGTAGCCAGATCCTTGAGAAAGGAAACCTGCATGGTCGCCCACGGCAGCAACATGTTCCGATGCCAGCCGAAGGAAGCCTGACGCTCCAGAAAGAGGCTGCTGATCTCATTCCCCGCACCATTCGCCCGATACTCCTCCAAGGCGATGGCAAGCGACAGGTTGGACGGACCGAACCCAATGCCAACCACGTCGTAGATCTCGTGTTCACGATCACTCATGGAGAATTCTTCCGCTGGCATGTATGTGCGATGCGTTCGCATCGTCGGTCGATAGTATTCCACTCCCAGAATCAGCCGAGTCAGGGGCGAACTTGAGCCTCCATTCGGCACGCCGCTAACTTAGACCGGACACGATGAACCATTCAAGGGCTCCGGAACTCGGCCGACGTAGACCGATGAATCCGCGCATCTGTGCGGGTCCTGTATTCGTGTCCCGCTGGCGGGACACGAATACAGGTGCAGGGCCCCCGGGTGGACAAGGCCGTCACACCTATCGCACAGACCGGTGATGGTTCGCGTGGCGGACAATGTACGGAGGGACACCTCGGGGTTGGTGTCCGCCCTGATCAGACCGACCAGCCTGATCGCCCGCAGCGAGGTGCCACCGAGGTCGAAGAAGTCCTCGCCGAACGAGACCGGTCCCTTCGGGTACGTCCGCGAACGCCTCGGCCGGAACTCGTGCGGTGCCGTTGCACGGTGCCCGGTACCGCGCGTCGCCCACTCGGGCTCGGGCAGCGTATGCCCGGTTGGCTGGCTGCCAGGCCATCGGGATCGGACTGTTCACCGAGCGCACCCTGATGCCGGAGGGGTAGTCGGCGTAGCGCACCGGGAGCGGTTTCCCAAGCTGGCGCCCCTGCCCTGCCCTGACCTGCTCTGACCAAGGGGCCGTGTACGCCACCGTCAGGTCGTGCGGCAGCGGCCCCATGGGCTCACCGTCCACGGCGATGTGAGGCACCACCAGCACCAAGGTGTGCTGGCCCGGCCCGCAGCGGCCAGGGTCTCGCCGTCGGGTGGGCGGATCGAGGGGCACGCCGCAGCTGACTTCCGGGTGCCGGGGCCGGGGACGACCGTGTCGAGTCGATCGAGTAGTCGGGGCAGCCGCCGACCTTGGTAACTCGGCCGAGTGCGCGCGGCGAGGTGGTGCGCGAACCTGTTGGTTGTCCCTGGCGCCCAGTTCCGTGTAGGTCACCTGTTGTCCGTTGCAGAGGACGGCGTCGGGCCAGGGAGTACGGGGCCTCGTCGCTGACCCACGACATGGAAGCCGCCTTTCCCGTACTCAAAGGGATGCGTACCCGCTGTCACCGTCCCTGACAATCACGACGACTCTCGATGGAAAACAGAGCGACTCGACGGAGAAAGGTTCCAGAGCCGGGCAGTTCGTCGTTCGCCATTGTCCTGTCGACGGGACATCCGGAATCCACAGATAACCGGGAACGTCAATGCCGGCGTCGGGAAGACCAAGATCCGGCCCAAGGCAGCAGGGGGGTGGAATCGCGTAACTGTCGGCCGCCTTCCCGGATCTTCATCCCATCGGGGTTCTGTGCCAGCATGACCCAGAAGTGGCCCGTGAAGGGGTCTGCTCGAATTCAGGTTCAGCCACTCCAATCCCGCCGATGCGATCGCGAGCGCGTGCGGCACGACGGCGAAAAGCTCATCGACGAACCGACGGCTGGTGATCCATGGTCCTGAAGTCAGAATCCGAGTACGGAACAGCGCCGGACGACGACACCCGACGGTTGCTGTTGCACTACGCGCGGGTGGCGAGAGGCATCGAGGAAGAGACGTATCAGCTCCAGAAGCAGGGCGCGCTCGATCTCCGACCGTCCTGCCGGGGACAGCAGGCGGCGCGGGTGGCTCCGCACTCGCCGTGGACTCCTCCCCGACCGTCTCTGCCAGTTCCGCGAGCACGCGGTCGGTGATCGCCCTCGAACCGGGCAATTGCCGGGTGATCGCGTCCGGGTACGACCAGGTCGCGGACCGCGACGAGCCCGCGACGTTCGAGCGGCTCCGGGAATCGCTGATCACGCTCGCGGGCACGGATCTGGCGTGCGGTCCCCGGTGGGTCTCCCGTTCGGCGACCGCGCCCGGGTACCCCCAAGCGCCCGGGTGCTGCTGGCGGAGGACGCTGCGCCCATGCCCTACCCGGCAGGCAAGGGCTGAGCACGGGTGCGCTGAACGCGGTCGGCCTCGGCCGGAAGCCGACCTCGGTGGTGCGCGGCCCCGCGCCGGTGAGTCTGCTGGACGGCTGCCACGCCGAGCGCCGTCCCGTCGCGGGACGCGTGGCCCCACAACGCCCGTGCGCAGTCGGCCCTGGCGCGTCGCAGCGCCCAGACCAACGCGCTGAGTGACGTGCTCGGATCACTTGTCGTGCTCGACGACGTCGACCGGTACCCGTGCTCCATGATCACCTCGCTGGACATCCGGTATCCGGTCGACGGCGACCACCCGCCGGTGGGCAGCCGGGTTCCGGGGCTGACCTGAGGACGCCCGACGGCGCCAGCCGCGTGTACGAGTTGCCGCAGGCCGCCCGTCCGGTCCTGTGGCAGCGCCGCGGCGGCGACCGCCGGGGCTGGGCGATCGCATCGAGGCGCGCAGCGAGGGCGACCGCTGGCCCGTCCCAGAGGTCGGTGGGATCCCCGCTCCCGCCGCGTTCCTGATCCGCCCCGACCGCCACATCGCCTGGGCGGCCGACGCCGGTCGGCACGCCCGACAAGTCCGCGCTCCGGACCACACTTACCACCTGGTTCGGCCCCACCTCTTCGGGGTGAGGGCGACTCCCACTTCCACGGCCAGAACCGGTGCACGTACCAGTTCAAGGAGATCTCGATGTACGTCCCCAGCTTCTACCGTCCGCCCGACAGCTCGTGGATGATCGAGGTCGTCAAGAACAACCCCTTGGGGCTGCTGACGAGCAACGGTCCGTCGGGAGGTGTCCCGTTCGCCACTCATCTCCCGGCAATCCCGGAGTCGTTCGCGACGGGGTCGGCGGATCTGTCGGGCAGCGTTCTGCTGTGCCATCTCAACCGGCAGAACCCGCACTGGTCTGCCCTGCAGAGCGGCGACGCCGTGCTGCTCACGTTCACGGGCCCGCACGGATATGTGACACCAACCGTCTACGCGTACACACCGGCCGCGCCGACGTGGAACTTCACCTCGGTCCACGTACGCGGGACCACTGAGAAGATCGATTCGGCTGAGGAGACACTCGACGTGGTCATGGCCACGGTGAGCGTCTTCGAGAGCCGGTTCGGCAGTGACTGGGACATGACCGAGTCGATCGACTACTTCCGGAAGATCCTGCCCGGAGTCGGTGCCTTTCGTGTGCACGTGACCGGCGCCGACGGAATGTTCAAGTTGAGTCAGGAGCAGAGCAGCGAGGTCCGCGACCGCGTGCAACGCTCGTTCGACGGGCACCCCAGCCAGCACTGCCGCGCGGTTGCCGGGCTGATGAACCAACTTCCCTGAGCCCAGCGGCGCATGGGCCATCAGGGAGGAGGCTGCTGGCGGGGGAACGATCCGGCACCACCTGCCCGCCGCAGACGCGTCAGGTCCAGCAGCGGCATCCTCGCGGCCCTCCTGGTAGGGGTGCCTATCAGCGGCCTACTCCCCCTCGAAGATCGGAAACGCCCGTCGGAAGGGACCCGCAAGGTTCACCTGCGCAGCCCCCTCACACTGTCGCGACGACAGGATCCGCATCTGCACCCCCGTCCCTCTGACCTCCCGTTATATGAGGTCTGAGCGGCACACGAAGGGGCGTTCCTCGTCGTGGCCATCGCACATACTCGGCCGATGGACGGCTCCTGCGGCGGGTTGCCTTCGGTATCCACCTGACGTGCGGATCGGTCAGGGAACGCCTTCGTGCCTGGTGTCGTGCCGTGCCGTGCATCCAGGCCGGTGTCGGCCGTTCTCGTCTCCCCCTGAACCATCTCCGCTACTCGGTGTTCGCCCCTGCGCTACGGGGTCTGGTGCGTGCGCCGACGCGCTTCGGCCGAGAGCCGAGCCAGACGCAGCATGCCCCGGTCAGCACTGTGTCCGCGCCGCACTCCGGATCCGGGGCGGTCTCGCCGGTGCGGGTCCAGATGGCGAGGGCGTGGGCGGAGAGGGCTGGGGCTCTGACCGGGTGGGGCACCCACCGAGGCCCGGTGCCCCGCTGAACGGTGTGCCGACCATGACAGGCGCCTGCCACGGACACGGCTACCGCTACGGCTACGGCTACGGCTACGGCTACGGCTACGGCTACGGCTACGGCGGAACTCTGCCCGCGTTCGGAGGGCACCGTTGTGCCCGGAACCGGTGATGGTCCGCGTGCGGTCGTCGGGGGCCGGTGCCCTCTCCTCACGCACAACAAGTCTCCGTTTCCCGCTCTCTGATCTCGGAGCGGTATCGATCCGTTCGTCCGCCTGATGCGATAGGCACCGATCTGTTTATCTTGTCCATTCTTGAACAATCACGTTCCCCGGAGTCCGCTTTGGCCATGCCCACATACCCGCCGCCCGTAGGCCCTCCCACGCCCCCCAACCAGTTCAGCGGGAAGCAGAAGGCCACGCTCGGCTGTGGCGGGGCGCTCTTCTTGGCCCTGGTCATCGGGCTTATCGGGTCCGCTGTATCCCCTACCCCACGGACGGTCACCAAGTCGGTGCCGGGGCCTGCGGTCACCAAGTTGGTGACCGTGACCGTCACCCCGGAGGTCAAGGCGCCCGCGACGCCGACTCCGTCGAAGAAGCCGACACCGGTCGCTACCACGAAGGTCGCCGCGACACCGGCCGCGAAGGCGGTCACCACACCAGCTGCGACACCGACCCCGAGGAAGCCCGCGGCACCGACTCCGGTCGCGGAGATCAAGAGCCTGCCCAATCTGGTGGGGCAGCAGCTCCAGGCGGCGCAGGACGCGGCCCAGGCCGCGGGCTTCTATCTGCTCAGCTCGCACGACGCGACCGGCGCGGGCCGTATGCAACTGCTGGACCGGAACTGGAAGGTCTGCTCCCAGAGCCCCGCTCCTGGATCGGTCGATCCGTCCGAGACGGTCGACTTCGGAGCCGTCAAGATCGAGGAGTCCTGCCCGTGAGCAATCAGTACCCTCCCCATCCGTACGGACCGACTCCGCCGCCTGCTGCGGGAGGTGGCACCCCGCTCGATGGGAAGCGGAAGACCCTGTTCGGCTGTGGCGGCATGGTGGCCATCGCCGTCGTGCTCGCCGCGATCGTCGGGTCGTGCGCGCCCGACGAAGTGGTGAAGACCAAGGCCGTCCCCGGCCCCACGATCACGGTTACTCGCACCGTCACCGCCCCGCCGCCAGCGCCCCCGACAACGACTCCGGCAACGACTCCGGCAACAGCAACAGCAACAGCAACAACGGCACCGTCTCCCGTACGCGAGGAGACCAAGCCGAGCACCCCGAAGCCCAAGCCCAAGCCCAAGTCGACACCGAAGCCCAAGCCGACACCGGCGGCGGACGATTCCGGTGGCTCCACCAGCACGGGCGGGGGCGGCGCAGACGTGTACTACAAGAACTGCACGGCGGTCCGCGCCGCCGGTGCCGACCCCATCCGCAGGGGCGATCCCGGGTACGGCTCCCACCTCGACAGGGACGGCGATGGTGTCGCCTGCGAGTAGGGCCGGCATGGGCAGAAACACGCGGTGACCGACCGGTACGGGGAAAGTAGGGCTCGTGTCCCCCCGTACCGGTCAGTCGTCCGTGTTCTCCGGGCGTGCCAGGCATCAAGCCCGAACCCACGGTGCACTGTTGTGGACCACGAAGCGGTCTGGGCGTCGCTCCTCGTCATCACGGAGACTCATCCGTCGTCCAGTTGCGGTTGGATGGCAGGCGGTGCGTCCGGACCGCCTCGATCCACTGGCGGAGCCGATGCCTCCCGTCGTGGCATCAGACCCATCCCCGAGGAAGTCGAGCAACCGCGTCTGCGGGTCCGCATCGGCCGTGGAGGAGAACCGAGGCCGACCCGACGGCGTTCTCCCGCAGCTCAGCCCTCGTCATGGCCCCACCAGCATCGCCGCCTCACTCAGTCGTGCCACCTCGCCGATCGACACCGCCCTCACTCCTCCTGGCTGATCGTTCCCAGGGCCACGATGCGCTTCGCCTCCTCGATCGCGAACTCGAATCCGGCGTCCGGGTCACGCAACAGTCGTTCCGTGGCGATCGCGTGCTGACGCACCTGCGGGCCGGGGTCCGTCATCGCTGTGCGCAGGACCGGCGTGATCACCTCGCCGAGCGCGATGAGCGCCCGGCTGAGGCTCAACTGCGTCTCACGCTCGCCACGCCCGAGCTGTGTCGTCAACACCGCCGCCAACCCGGGTTTCCCGCCTTCGGGCACGAGGACGACCGCTGCCCGCCAGGCAGTCCGCGCCACCTCGTCGTCGGGATCGGTCAGAAGCGCCCGGGTGATCGACGGCCATGCCTGCCGATCCCCGATCTTGGACAAGGTGTGCAACGCCTGGCTTCGTGCCTGCGCACGATCCGAGCGGAGTTCATGGAGGAGCCCGGGGACCGTCATCGACGGTGAGTGGCGGGTGAGTGCCCAGGTGAGCATCTCACGCACGGAGAACTCGGGCTCGACAGCGCATCGTTCGATGAGCCTGTCGACGGATCGCGGGTCAGGGGTCGTGCCGAGCGCCAGCGCCGCCTGCAACCGCACCGACGGGTCGCTGTTCTCCAGGGCCTGGAGCGCCCGCATGGTGTTGGTGTCCTCTTTCGGCATGGTCATCGGGACCACCTCCTTGGTCACAGTGAAGACCTTGTCAACGTGTCAAGGTCAAGCGGGGCCACGCCGAGGGGCTGCCTGCTGCCCGCCGATCACCGAGTCCGGTGCTGGTCGGTAGACGGGACCTGTCTGACGGCATCAGGCTTGCGGTGGCGGTTCTCGGCGTGGCACGGGCCACCTGGTCGGCCTCCCTCATGACCGGGGCGGGGCTGCGGGGTGACCGGTCTCCTGGAGTGCCTGGCGAGTGCCGCGCCGCACGAGTGCGCTCCCGCGGCGGCGCTGGTGCACGGGATCAGTCCGTCAGCGATACCGCATGCTGCCCACGGTCTTGAGGGTCCGGGCGGCAAAGGACGCGAGCCGGGGACGGTCCGTGACGAAGCGATGGGCGGCGCGCACCGGCTCGCGGCTCAGCCGGTGCAGAGCGGCACCGGCCCCAGGGCGCGTCAGGGCACCCTCGTGCACGGTCAGCTCCCGGGTCTTGAGGGAGTCCTTGTAGCCCGCTTCCCCCCGGCCGAGGTCAATGAGTCCGATACCCGCGGCGGCAGCGGCCTCGACCATGCGCAGGTGGAGGACCAGGCCTGGCGAGAACTTGGCGAAGCACACGTCGTAGGCGGGGAACCAGCAGGACAGGACAGTGCGCGAGCGGAGGCCGAAGTGCGCGGCGACAGGGAGGTCGGCGGCGTAGAGCACCGACAGTACGCCCGAGCAGTCGGGGGCTTCGGTGTCGGCGAGGGTGCGTACCAGATGGGCGATCCACTTCTGGGCGAACCGGTCCCGGCGTCCGGTACGGCGGTACTGGGCGGACTTCCAAGCCATCAGGGTCTCCAGCACGGCCGGGTCCCGTTCGTCGAAGACGAATCTCAGCGGACCGACCTGGCGGTCCATACGGCGCGCTTGCGCCAGCGTCGACTTGAGGAACTTCCGGGAACGCTCGCGCAGCAGCCCTTCGTAGTGGGGGTAGCCGTCGGCGACATCGATGACCGGCGCAGCGAACCCCTCCGCTCCGGGGGCGATGAAGGCGTTCTGACCCGTTTCAAGGTTGTCGAACTCCCAGACGGACAGGGAGCAGGCGCGTAGCAGGCGCTGTGGGTCCAGCTCCAGGCCAGGTCGCAGGATCGCCCCCTGGCAGTCGGAGACGCCCATCCCGACCGCGCGGCCACGGCCCCATAGCCCTCGTTCGAAGGGGAAGAACCCGGCCTGCTCGCCGCCTTGGTACTGGACGGCGACCCTGGTGCCCGGCCGGACGAGCCCGACGGCGCGGGTGAACTCCGGCGCCATAAACGGATTGTCCGGTGACCCGGCGGTGGCGCGCAGCTCGCGCCAGGCACCGAGGGCTTCCGCCGTCAGCTCTGCCGGGTGAAGTACTTCGATGCGATCGCCACTCATGTCGGCTCCCGTACCCATAGCTGTTCCTTGTCTCGGCCACACTGAAGTGGCGGTGCGCGGGGATGCGAAGACAGACCGGACCGCGCTCACGACTCCCAGGGAGTCGAGCGGCCGGTGCGAGGGGGGCAGGCGAACCCGCCCAGGCATCCGTCTAGGTCCGCAGCACCTGCAGGACATGGAGATCGGGAGCGATGGTGTTGGCGGTTAACACGATCGTCGTGGGCTCGGCGTTTGACACAATCGTCGCCGGTGGTTGCCGAGAAGGCTGCACCTCAGACTGGGTCTGTGCCGTAACAACAGCCTGGTGATGCGTCTGCGGCCCGCAGTGGGCCTCACCGGCCGGGTGTGCCCCCAGCGCCGTCCGCACCGGAGCCGACCAGGCATCCGCAGTAATCGAGCCGGTTTGGGCCTCTTGCACGGGTTGCGGGATCTGATGGTCCACCACCGTGCTCAGACACAGGAAGAGAGCGGCAGCCACCGCTGCGAGCGCACAGCGCAGCCAGACGGTCCGTGGAAATCCCCGCTCGCTGTTTCGGCTGTGCACCGGCAGCGTCATGGAGATGATGCCAGCCCCCAAGGAGGCGCACCCCGAGCGGGCGGCCCGAAGGCCATTCGAGTCAATCGTCACCGGGACGTACGCCCCGTTGGGCGGGGAGGACGACCACTGGTGGGGAACTGATCGGCAGCGCCCTTCGCGCCGGGGGTGGCGTCGTCGTCGACCCGCGGCCGAGCGTCGTCGAGGCTCACCCGCTGGTTCGTGGCAGAGCACGCTCTCCTCCATGCCGTACCGGTGCCGGCCTACCGGCTCCGGTCCCGGGCGAAGCCGGGCCGTTGTGTGTCCCTGCTGGCCGGGGTGGACCGGCATTGTCCTCGGGGGGCTGGTTGTTCGCCGCCCGCGACAGTGGTGTCGGCAACGGGCGGGGCCTACGTCGTAGTACTGGGGATCGGGCGCCAGCCGGCCGCTGTGGTGCTGAAGGAGCGCCACAGCGGCCGGCCTGGGGGCTCAGAGCCGTCCGAGGATCTTGTTGAACTCGTTGATCTCGGTGGTCTGCGTCTTGACGACGTCGTCGGCGAGCTTCTTGGCCGTGGCGTTCTTGCCGTTCTTCTGCTCGTCCTCAGCCATGGTGACCGCGCCCTTGTGGTGGTCGATCATCAGCTGCGCGAACTTCTTGTCGAAGGCCGTGCCCTTGGCAGCCGCCAGGTCCTTCATGTCCTTCTCGGACATCATTCCGGACATCCCGGACCCATCCGATGAGTCGGAGCCGTGGTCCATGCCCGGCATGCTGTCGGCCGACGCGGGCTTGCCCCATGCCTTGAGCCAGGACTGCATCTTCTTGATCTCGGGGTCCTGTGCCTGTGCGATCTGCGCGGCGAGCTTCTTGACCTCCGGGTCCGCTGCCCGTCCCTCGGCGAGCTCGGACATCTCCAGGGCCTGCTCGTGGTGCGGGATCATCGTCTGCGCGAACATCACGTCCGCGTCGTTGAACGCCCCCGGCGCCGGGTTCGCTCCAGCGGGTGCGCTCGCTTTGGTGGACGACTTGCTGCCGTGGTCCATACCGTCCATGTCGTCGTCGTTGCCGCAGGCGGCGAGTACCAGCCCCGCGGCGGCGACGGTGGAGACCAGGGCGATACGGCGGCGAAGGCGCGGGGTGTTCTTGCTGAATGCCATGAGGAAGCCTCGTAACTGTTCTGTCGTGCGGAGAGAAAGACCGGGCGAACGGTGACGCGGGCAGGAAACAGCGCCCGCGCGGGCGTTCGGCCTATATCCGCAGGATCGACAGTTGAGCGAGGTCTGGTCTGCGCGGTGGAGGATTGGCGCGCATGACGGCGACGGCACCCTGGCGAAGTCCCACCAGCCACTCGGCTCTACGGCTTAGCGCCGCCCGGAGGAGGCCGGCAAGAAGCCCGGTCGCGAGGATGGCCAGGCAGAGGTCAGCCATGTCCATCGCCGGGCCGGGACTGTGGGAGACGGGCTCCGTATCGCTGCCCGGAAGGTCCGCGGCCGACGAATGCGCCCCGGCGGTAGCGGCCGCGGGCACTGTGCCGGGATGCGCGGAATCTGCCGCGCGAGCCACCAACACGGTGTCGCCAGTGCCGCCAAACGCGGTGTCGCCAGGGGACGCGTTGGCCGCGCCGACGCCACCGGCGGACGCATCGACCCTGGCCTCCGTCGTTGTCCCGGAGGCATCACCTACATGGGTCATACCCGAGCCGTCGTCGGGGTGCCCTGCTGTATGCATCAAGAAGAGGCCTAGCGCAACGAGAACCAGCAGCAGATGCCCCCAGGCATCAGCGGCTCGACTCCTCGTATGCGCTCTCATCACTCTGGCCTCCGGCATCGACAGTACCGAAGTCTCCCGCCGTATGCCTTCATCTCCCAGAATCCACTAAGTTCCTTGGCACTCAAGGTGTGGGGGACCAGTGGGTACGCGGACACGACCCCTGGGCGGTGGCCTCGCCAGGGAGCAGACCGCTCTGCTCCTGGAGATGTTCGCGGACGACGGGGCCCTGCGGTTCCACTCGCGTGACGCCCTGGCCACCGCCATGTGCGAGGCCGCGGCAGGTCGCGCGCCGAGCGCGGCACCGGGCGCGGGCGGCCACAGTGCCCTGATCCGGCTGCGGCGCATCCTGACGCCACAGGTCAGACCGCAACGAGTCACCTGGGTCGGCATTGTCGCCGCATCCGTGATGGCCCCCGTTCTGCCGCTGCTCCTGGCTTGCGGACCGGTCTGACGCAACCCGACCACGCAGCCCCCGCCCCGTCTTCGATGCCGCACCCGACAGCACTCGGCCCAGTGCGCCGCCTTGTCTGTCCTATCTGGAGGCCGAAGGGACGGGCTCCAGCCCGGGGACGCCAGGAGCCCTCCTGATTACTTGAAACCGTACGCAGGGGCGACGGCGCAGGAGAGCTCCCGGTCAGCGAGGTGCCATGCACCACCATACCGCTAAACTACTTAGCGCTATAGCAGATGTCGAAGCAAGGAGCCCTCCGCCAACCGAGTCCTGCCGCCTCGCTCGCACCACAGGCCGAGCGGGCCGAAGCCAGCTGAACGACGCCGCGAGCCGACCCCGGGGTCGGCGGGGTCGGCACCAGCCGAGCGGGATCAGCGGCTACCGACTTCCCGCGCCACCCGCTCCAGACGGCTCCGGTAGCCCTCCCACCATGCCTGGTCACCTGGCGGCATGGCGTCCTTGCCCTGCGAATACCCGACGGATCCGTCGATGAGTTCTCGCACGATGTCGGCGTGGCCGGCGTGCCGCTGGGTTTCGGATACCACGCGTACCAGGATGTGGTGCAGTGTCACCTCTTGGCGTTCCTCCGGCCACCATGGGACGTGACCGATCGCGTCGAGCGCCAGCGTCGCGATCGTGCCGTTGGAGTGCCTCCACGCCTGGTGGTACAGCCCCACGATCTCTTCGCGCGACTCGTCCGCAGAGGCCCACATGTCCGATTCGGGTTCCGCATCCTCCGTATACCACCAGGGCGGCGGCCCTTCGTCGAAGAACGGCCGCCCGAAGGTGTCGCCGAAGTACCCAAGCTCCACGCTGGCGACATGTTTCACCAGCCCCAACAGGTTCGTGCCCGTGGGGGTCAGCGGGCGCCGGATGTCGTACTCCGAGAGCCCGTCGAGCTTCCACAACAGGGCGTCACGCGCCTCTTGCAGGTATCGGAGAAGGTCCGCTTTCGGGTTCGGTTCGGTCATGCCGGGCAGTCTTGCACCCGGCGCTGACAACCGGGCTCCACGGTTGCCCGGCTACACCGAAGACCCCGCTGGCGCACCGCAGGTCAGATGCGAACGCCCCACATGAAGGGCATCCCGCTCCGTTCGATCGACTCGTAGCGCACCTGGGCGCCGGGCTTGGGAGAGTGGAGAATCTGACCGTTGCCCGCGTAGAACCCGACGTGGCTGAGGTCGGTGCGCATGATGATGAGGTCACCGGGCTTGAGAGCGCTGAGTGAGTTGATCCGCGTGCCGATGTTGGCCTGAGCCTGCGACGTGCGGGGAATGGACACACCCGCCTGCTTGAACGCCCACGAGGTCAGCCCGCTGCAGTCGAACGAGCCAGGCCCGGTCGCACCCCACACATACGGCATACCGACCCGGCTCTTGGCCGCGTCGAACGCCGCAGCGGAACTCTGGGAGGCGCTCGCCTCGTTACCCAGCTTCACCCTCTCACTGGACCGATTGGCGCGCTCCTCCTTCTCGGTGATCTTGGCTCGCTCCTTGGTTGGAAGGCTGTTGAGGAGCTTCTGGGCCTGCGCGAGCTTGCCCTGGATCTCCTTCTTCTTGGCCCCCAACTCCTTACGCGCGTCCCCCAGGTCATCCAGCTTGTCCGTCGCCTGCAAACGCTGCTGCTGGAGATCACGCTGCTGCAACTGGAACTGCTCCAGCTCGGAGACCTGCTGTGCACCAAGATGATCGAAGGCCATCGCTATGTTGAGATACTCCTCGGGGTCCGAGGAGAGCAGCAACTGCACGGAAGGGTCGAGCCCGCCGGTGCGGTACTGAGCCGAAGCTATCGAACCGAGCCGGTTGCGCTGCTCGTTGAGACCGTCCTGCTTCCGAGCGACGGCATTCTGCAGTTTCTTGACCTGCTCCCCCAACTGCCCGGCCCGCTCCTTGGCGCCGTTGTACTTCTCCGTCGCCTGGGTGGCTTCCTCGTACAGACGATCAATCTGCGCCTGGACACCCTTCTTGCTGGGATCCGGCAACGGGTCGGCCGAAGCCGACTGCGTCGACATGGCCACGGCGGCCGCGGCCGTCGCGGTAAGCGCGGCGGTGTAGGCGTGACGGGGCTGCTTGGGACGGCGGTGGGACGCCACTGAGGCGAACTCCTTCTTCCTCTGCCGCCAACGAGGAGCACCCTGCTACCCGGCTCCGCCCTGAAGGCACGGATGCGGCGGTACCCTCTGAGGCCACCCGGGAGGGTAACCAACGGTTCGAAGGCCCTACCGTTAGGCTAATCTGCTTAGCCGTTTAGTTTCAACTGCTGCGGTCGCGTCGCATCCCACCGGGGCGGTTTCCGTCACTGGTTCGGATGCTGGCAGCCGTCGCCCCTCCGTACCGCTTTCGCTCTGCATCGACCTGATCGGCGCACTGGCCTCCCCCTCGGGGACGGACGTCTCTGCGGCCGGCGCCGCAAGACCGGAAGCCACCCGAAACCACCTGCGGGCGGACCATTCCTGACATACCGTCAGCGCCTCCGGAGTCGAGCGCGCCCCCTTCGCCGAACCCCCGCGCACCACACCACTCATAGCGGCACAGATGACTGCGTGACCTCCGACGGGGTGACGACAGGGCGCGGTGCGCCTCTGACCGGCGTGGCGCTGGAGACCCCCCTGCCTCATCCCGCGCCGGATCCCGGTCGCAGTCCGATCTCCGCGAGCAGCAGCAGGAGTTGCTGCTCGGCCAAGGCAGCGGTGTCATGCCCGAGCCAGCGGAGATGGCCGAACGCCTCGAAGACGACGAGTCCGTGCAGGCGGGTCCAGACTCCGAGCACGGCAGCCGCGACGGCGGGCGGCAGGCCGGGATGGAGTTCGGCCGCGTATCGGGCCAGCGCGGGATCGGGCGCGATCTCATCGGGCTGGCGCAGCCGGCCCTGCTGCCAGGCTTCGACGAACAGCGGCGCGAACGCACCGCCGACGCGGCGGGTCGCCACACTGGTCGGGCCGTCCGGTGGGGCGGCATAGCCGGGCACGGGGGTGCCGTAGATCAGACCGAACTCCTGCGGGTGCTCGACGGCCCATCGCCGGTAGGCCGCCAGCGCGGCGAACAGCCGGTCGGCCACGTCCGCGGCGGGGTCGGCGTCCCGGGCCCGCTCGACCGCGTCGGCGAGCCGGTCGAAGGCGTCGGTGATCAGCGCGGTCAGCAGCGCGTCACGGCTGTCGAAGTAGCGGTACAGCCCGGCCGGGCTCATCCCCAGGGCGGCCGCGACCGCCCGTAGGGACAACTGGGCCGCCCCGACCTCGCGCAACTGGCTCAGGGAAACGGTCTTGATCTCGTCCAGCGTCTCGGCGCGGAGCCGGTCACGGCGGGTGGGTGCGGGCATGGGAGCACCCTACCAAGCAGCGAACGGTGTTTACATCGCGAACGACGTGCTCTAATTTTGCGAACACCAGTCGCTTTGTGAACGACCATCGCAAGGAGTCCGCAGTCATGTCCGTCACCCACCCCCCGGACCGTCTCTCCGACGCTCCCACCCGCGCCGCCGGTCCGCGACGCACCGCCGCCGCCCTGCTGACCGTCGAGGGCCTGCTGATCTTCGTCCCGTTCGCTGTGCTCGGAAACGCGATCGGCTGGCCGGCGAGCCTCGACGACCCCGCCGCCACCGCTCTGCCTCGGCTGCTCGACCAGGAGGGTGCGGTCCGCGCCGGGTACACCGTCTATCTGCTGTACTCGGTTCTGTTCCTGCCCGTCGCGGTATGGACCACCCGGGCCCTGACCGGCGGCGGCGACAGCCCCTTCAGCAGGGTGGCCGTCGGGTTCGCCGTCGCCTCAACCCTCGCCCGCACGATCGGCATCTCCCGCTGGCTCCTGGCGATGCCCGGTCTCGCGGAGGCCCACGGCGAAGCGTCCGATCCGGCGGTCCGTGAGTCGGTGGCCGTGCAGTACCAGGTGCTCAACGACTTCGGCGGAGGGATCGGAGAGGTACTCGGGGTCTCCCTGTTCGCGGTGGGCTGGCTCGTGTGCACCATACTCGCGGCCCTGCGCTCCGATGCCGCCCCCCGCTGGCTGCTGATCGCCGGCTTCTTCGTCGCCGCTGGTCTCGCGCTGCCGTTGGCCGAGATCGCCGGCGCCGACTCGGGCGCCGCCACCTCGGTCGGCACCTCCCTGCTGCACCTGTGGTTCCTGGCCGCTGCCGCCGCACTCTTCCGCCGACCCCGCTGACCCTCCGGCTCCGTGCAACACGGTGTGTATCGAACCGGCCAGGTACACACCGTGTGAGCATCTCGATGTGCTTCGAACCACTGCGGCGGATCGAGGCCGACCTCCGGCAAAGCCCGCCCAGAGCACAACCGGACCGCTGCCGGTCGGTTCCCGCGAGCGTTCCGGAGCCGCTCAGTCACACCGATCCTTCGAGCACCACCTCGAACGCACGACCAAGGAAGCAGAGGCAACATGTCCACTCCCCTGCACGTGGTTCTCGGCGCCGGTGGTGGCATCGGGTCCGCAGTCGTCCACGAGCTAGCTCGCCGCGGTCACCGCACCCGCGCCGTCCAGCGCGGTCCGGCCCTCGACCTGCCCCCCGGTGTCACCACCCGCGCCGCCGACGTCTCCACGACCGAGGGCGCCCGCGCCGCCTGCGCCGACGCGACCGTCGTCTACCACTGCGCCCAACCGCCCTACCACCGCTGGCCGCAGGAGTTCCCGCAGCTCACCGACGCCGTCATCGAGGGCGCCGCGGCGGCCGGCGCGAAACTCGTGTTCGCCGACAACCTCTACCTGTACGGACCGATCGACGGTCCGGTGTCCGAGCGATCACCCCGGCGGCCGACGAGCCGGAAGGGCGCCGTGCGCAAGGAGATGGCGGACCGGCTCCTCCAAGCCCACAAGAGCGGCCGCCTGAACGTGACCATCGGTCAGGCCAGCGACTACTACGGTCCCGGCGGTACGAAGAGTGTCATCGGCGCCGCGGTGGTACCCGCGGTACTGGACGGCAGGACGGTGAACTGGCCCGGACGGCTCGATGTCCCCCATACCGTGCACTACCTGCCCGACATCGCGGCCGCACTGGTCACCCTCGGCGAGCGGGACGCCGCCGACGGGAGGACCTTCGTCCTTCCCGCCGCCCCGGCGCCGACCCCCCGGCAGTTCATCAGGCAGATCGCCGCGGCGGCCGGCAGCCGCACCCGCATGCGCGGCACCACGAAACCACTCATGCGCCTCGTCGGCCTGTCCAACCCCGCGGCCCGTGAACTGCTCGACATCTGGTACCAGTTCAGCCACCCCTGGACCGTCGACGACACGCTCTACCGTCTCACCTTCGGCCACGCCGAGGTCACCGCTCCCGATGCGGCCGTGGCCGCGACCGTCGCCTGGCACCGTACCCACACCGCCAGACCGAGCGGTGGGTGAGCCAGAGCCATGGGATGGGGCGACCGGGTGCGGGATGGCCCGGGCGCTCGACCGGCGCTGGGGCACCCGCTGCGCCGATCGGGCGGTGTGAGCTCATCTCCTCGTCGAGTCCGCCGGGATCCAGCGAGCGCCCCGCTACGCTGCCCGCTGACCGCACCGCCAGGACATGGAGACTCCCATGCACAACGGCCTCGGCCGACCGATGGTCGCTATCGGGGTGTTCGCGGCCTCCCTTGCCCTTCTCGCGGGCTGCGGATCAGCTGAGGACCCGGGCGAGGGCGATCAGTCCCCCAGCTCGATGTCACCCACCCCGACCTCCACCTCACCGGGCCCCAGCTCGTCCGCCTCCTCGCCGGGTCCATCGCCTTCCGGCACCGCCGCCTCCCGCGGAGGCGGTGAACCGCTGCCTCCGCCTCCCCCACCGCCCAAGAACACCGGGCCGTCGAAGAAGGAGGGCCCGGCCATCGCGCCCTCGTCATCGGCCACTTCCCGATGCCCGGGCGCCCCCGACTGCCCATCGCCTCCTGGGGAGCGCGTCACCCCGGAGGCGCCGGCACCGGACAGTACGTGAGCCCATCGCAGCCCAGCGCCGAGCGGCGGACCGGGGCCGCCGCGCCCCCGTCCCCCACCGCGCTCATCAATATCGTGGCCGCCCAGGCGTCGATCATCGCCGCACTGATGTTCTACATGGGAGTGATCTACACCAGCGCCTACTACGGTCACTTCCATCTCTCCCCCTTCAACCTTGGTTTTGGTTTCGCCGAGTTCGTTCTGCAGAGCCTGAATCTGATGACCTTCCCGGTCCTCGTGGGTGCCGTCGTCCTTCTGATCGCCGTCGCCATCAGCGGTCACCGGCCGCAACAGGCGCTGCCCAACTCCCTCGTCCATGGCGCTGCCCTCGCCACGGCGACGCTGGCCCGCTACTACCTGGTCGTTGTGGCTGCCGGACTGGTTCTGCTCGTCCTGTGGTGGGAATGGCAGTTGTTTCTGCCCTACCGCTGGGTCGGCCCCCTGCTGATCGGCCTCGGTCTGCTCCTGGGCGAAAAGCGCAAGATCGGGGCCGAACAGACTCCACGAGGGCTACGGGACACAGCTGTGCTGATCTTCGCCGCCGGACTCTTCCTGCTCTGGACCATCACCCTGGCGGCCGGCCAACTCGGCGAGAGTCATGCCAGGGACGCCGCTCGTGATGTGGTCCAGCGCACCAGCCTGATCGTCTTCAGCGCCGAGCGCCTCGGTCTGACCTCTCCGTCACCGGGCCTCGGATTCCAGGACCTCGGTGAGGGCGTGTACCTGCGTTACCAGTACTGGGGCCTTCGCCTGGTCACGGCGCGCGACGGGCACTACTACGCCGTGCCCCTGGAGTGGAACGCGAAGACGGACCGCGTCTATGTCTTCCGGGAGTCCGACGGCATCCGCATGGAACTGGCGCCCGGCGTGCAGTGAACCGGTGCGCAGTACCGGCGGGCAGCAGGACGTGCGCCATGGACCCTCGTCTCGGCCCGCTGCGAGGAAGTGAGAGGCGACGGGCTGGCCAGTGGGGGTGCCTCCGGCCGATCGGGGGCGGTGTGCGGGCTGTCGGCATGGGCGCGCCACCTCGTCCGCGTCAGTCTGAGCCACCAGGGTGGTGGACACCTGCCTTAGGGTGCCGTCGACGGCCCATATCCGCAGCCGGCGCCGTTGACGTCGTGTGTCAGGTGCTTGTTGCATGATCGGGGCGTCGGCAACGGGGGCACCGAGTGGTTGCGGCGTCGTGAGCGCGTCCTTGGGCCGGTCCCCGGATGCATGGCGTGGTACCGCGCAGGCTTCGGCAGGCAGGCGGGCGGATGCCGGGGTGGAGGAGGTGGAGATCGTTGACCGCTGCTGAGAAGGTCGCGCCGATCCGCCTCGGTGGGGTTCTCGTGGAGGACTTCGTCGAGTGGCTCGGCATCGCACAGAGCAATCCCGCGGTGGGGACAGGGGCCTCGTGACCGGGATGGAGCAGGAGAAGATTCGGATCTCGGACGGTCTGTCAATCATGCACGCGCTTGAGCGCGTACTCGGTCAGAAGTACTCCGAGAAGACACCGCAGTGGACGGATCTCGGCTTCCCCGTGATCGACCGGGGCAAGTACGCGATCTTCCCGCTCGCGGTGGCCCGTACGCGGGAGGACGGTGATCTCGGAAGGGCCGAGCGCCTGTCGGAGATGGGGCGCAGCCTGCGGCGCAGTTGCGTCCACTTCTTCGGAGGCGACGATTTCCATGCGGAGATGGAGCTCGATGCCGAGGACGGGTACGGCCGGAAGCTCGCTGACGCCGGAGCCGTCGTCACCGGACCGCCCTGGGAGTGCTTGTGGTGTATCCAGCGCTTCGCCGTGGTGCTCGCGCACTCGGTCGATCACCGACGCGCGGGGGAGACCCTGGCCCTGCACATCGTCCCGATGGACTGGGTCCGGTACCGCCCGCTCAACTCGGGAACGAAACGCGAGGCATCACGCTACCGGCGGATCATCAGGGAACGGGACGCCGCCGATGTGGTCTGGTCGTGGCCACTTCCGGTTCCGGACGAACGAGAAGTCAGGAAACCGGTTTCCGGCACTTCGTCCGATGCGGCGCGGGCACGGGGCGACACCCGACCGGGCCGAACCGGAGTACCACCGCCACGACCGGGTCCGCCGCGGTGCTGACGTACTGACCCTCCGCCGTGAAGTGGACGCCGCTGGCAAGGCGGACGGCTCCCGGACGCTGCGGATCCTGAACACCAGGCTCTCGCGGGGCACCGTCCCGTCCCACCCGACGCGGGACGACCCTCCCCTGGGCATCCTCAGGGGAGGGCGCACCCGCCGCCAGCCGATCGGTGCGTACGGCCGGCGGGCGCGGTGGTGTCAGCCCCTGCCGGTGCCGGACCGTGCGGTCCAGCCGCTGACCGCCTGGTGCACTGTGGAGAACTGCGCACCGTGCTCCTTGGCCCGGCGGATGATGCGTTCCAGGATGCGGATGCGCCCGGCGCGGCCGATGGACTGCGGGTGGAAGGTCTGGGTGAACACCCCGTGCGGAACCTCTTCCACCATGAAGTCGAGATCCGCCAGCCAGCGGTTGGCGAGCCCTTCGACGTCGGTGGAGGCGGGCATCAGCATCGGCGGGGCGAGGGCGAACTCCATGAAGGGGAAGTCGTCGAGGGTCCAGGAGACGGGTACCTCGACCAGGTCCAGCTCGCGCCCGAACTCCACGGCCCGGTCACGGTGGATGATGTCACCGGTACGGCAGCGGTACAGCTCGAAGTCGTGCCCCATCATGCTGCTGTCGTAGGTGAACCCGAAGTCGGACAGCAGCCGTGTGGAGTTGGGGGAGAGATCGAACGCGGGCGACCGGTAGCCGGCCGGGCGGACTCCGAGTACCCGGTCGAGTGCGTCGAGTCCACGCTCCAGCACCTCGGACTCGGCGGCTGCGTCCAGGCTGGTCGGACCCTCGTGGGCGTAGCCGTGGTGGCCGATCTCATGGCCTGCGTCGCGGATGCGCTTGCACACGTCCGGGTAGGTGTCGACGTCCAGGCCGGGGATGTACCAGGTGGACGTGACTCCTTCCCGCTCCAGTAGATCGAGGATGCGCGGGGTCGCGACGTTCGCCGCGAACTCGCCGCGCGAGACATACGTCGGTGTGGACAGGCCCATGGTGCCCAGCCAGACGGATATGGCGTCGAAGTCGAAGGTCAGGCATACGGTCGGTTTGGTCATGGCTGCTCGTCTCCTTGATCGGGATGGTCGGTGGCCGGACTCGGACTCAGTGGGAGGGCCAGGCCCGGTAGCGCTCCGCGCGTCGGCGGCGGTCCGCGAAGGTCGTCGCGGCGCCCGTCTTCCGGTTCTCGGCGAGCCGCTGGAGATCGACATCGGCGATGGCGACCGCGTCGACGTTGGCGGCGGTCTCGGCGAGCACCCCGTTGTCGGGCCAGCCCGCGTCGCACGGGCCCAGGACCGCGCTGCGCGCCCAGGCGCCGGGCCACGGCCCGCGTGCGGGGCTGGCGACGCCCGAGTGCACGGTGTAGATCTGGTTCTCGATGGCGCGGGCGGCGGCGCAGTGACGGACGCGCCAGAACCCGGCCTCGGTAACGGTGAGCGAGGGAACGAGGACGATCTGCACACCCTGCTCGGTGAGCGACGCGGAGCACTCCGGGATCTCGGCCTCGTAGCAGATGTTCACGCCGACGACGCCGAAGGGAAGTTCCACGACCGCCATGTCGTCTCCCTCGCCGATATCGAGGGAGGCTTCGAGCGGGAAGAGATGGGTTTTGGCGTGCTCGTGCAGCAGCGCCCCGTCCGGCCCGAAGAGAGGAGCGACGTTGAGCAGGCCGCCGTCCCCGGTGCGGACCAGATGCGAACCGGCGAGGATGTGCTGACCGCGCTCGGCGGCCTCGCGGGCCATGAGCTCGCGGTAGCGGTCGGTGAACCCTGCGGTCTCGACCAGAGGCTCCAGATCCACGGCGTCGCGCCAGCCGGGAACGGCCGTCATGAGTTCGAAGGTGATCAGTTCGGGCAGCACGACGAGGTCGGCGCCGGCCGCCTGGTCGAGCAGCTCCCGAAGATGCGCGGCGAATTCCTCGAAATCCGCGACTTCACGGAAAGCTGAAGTACAGCTGGCGATTCTGGGCATCAGGGCTCTCCCTTGAGTCCGGTCGATGCCCGCATGCTGTCAGCGGCATGGCCCGAAATCGTCGGTCGGATGACCGACAAGCAGACAACACGACCCGCGGTTACGATGCCCTGGTGAGCACGTATCCGCCCCGTTCGTCCGAGATGATCGCCGTGGTGTCCCGCGCGGGCGAGATCCGGGAGCGCCATCGCGGCGAGATCACCGTGCACGCAGGCCTTTCCCGCTATCTGCGCACGGCGGCTCGTGTCGAGCTGCCCGCCCCGGTGTGTTTCGCCTGGGACACCGCCCCCGACCCTGCCACCCTTCCCAAAGAGCCCGACACGGGCCGTCCCCAGATCCTGCGCGTCCGGATCACACCCGCCGGGCGTCCGTCCGGGGGCTGCCACGTCGAGGTCCGGCCGTTCACCCCGGAGGAACGTTCCGGACTCACCGGGCGTGAACTACAGGTGCTGACCCTGGTCGCCTGCGGACTGACGAACCCCGACATCGCCACCCGCCTGACGGTTTCCCGGCGTACGGCCGCCACCCACGTCGAGCGGCTTCTGCACAAGCTGGGAGTCACCAGCCGCGCCGCGGCGACGGCGATCGCGCTGGACCGGGACCTGTTCACCCTCCCGGTACGGGGCGAGCTGACGGGCCTCCCGTCGCTCGGCCCGCTGAGGCTGGAGGCGGCGGTACGCGACAACCCCGGGGGCCCGTCCGCCCTCGGTGCTCCACGACGGCGCGTCACCCGCCCTCGCCCCCTGGTGATCGGCGCCGTCTATCCCTCCGCCGGGGACTGGTTCGGTGACGGCCTCCAGATGGAGCAGGGCACCAGACTCGCCGTGGACGAGATCAACGAACGCGGCGGTGTAGCGGGCCGCAGGATCGAGCACATCCCGCTCCGGGTCAACATCCAGGACGGCCGGGCGATGCAGCACGCGATCGAACGACTCGTCGGCGAGGACGTCGACGCGATCACCACGGGATACACGCTCCAGCGTTCCCGGGATTCGCTCAGTGCGCAGTTCCTCCCAGCGGCCACCGCGGGGAGTCCCCTACTGCACCATTCGACGTCGGCGAGCGCCGCCGATCTCATCGCTGACGAGTCCGACACGTTCAGCAATGTCTTCCAGGTGTGCGGCCGGGAGAGCGTGTACGGAATCGGCTTCGTCCGAACGCTCACCACGTTGCGCGACTCGGGCGCGTGGCGCCCGGCATCGAACAGGCTTCAGGTCTTCGACACCGACGACACCGATATGACGACGTTCACCCCGTCCGCGATCGAGGCGGCCGAGCGGGCGGGCTGGCGGCCGGCCGTCGAACACATCAGTTCCTTCTCGCCGGACTGGACCACCGTCATCCAGCGGATCCGCGACCTGGACCCCGCCGCCGTCATGGTCGCCCACTTCACCGCCGCCCAACTGGCGGCCTTTGTACGCCAGTTCCGGAGGGAGCCGTCGGATGCCCTGCTGTACGCCCTCTACTCGCCCTCGGTTCCCCAGTTCCTCGACCAGGCCGACGGCCGCGCCGAGGGATTGCTCTGGGCGACCGTCAGCGGGGTGTACGGCGACAATTTCGGTCATGAGTTCGAGCGACGGTTCCTTCAGCGCTTCGGGAGCGCATCCGGACTGTCCAGCGCGGGAATCCGCTACGACATGATCCACCTGCTGGCCGCCGCGTGGTCGCAGTGCGATTCGCCGCACGACACCGAAGAGGTCAACCGCGTCCTGCGCCGCATCGTCCATCGCGGGGTCAACGGCTCCTATCACTTCGGCTCCCCCGACCAGACCAATCTGGTCTACCCGGATCAGACGACCGACCCGTCCATCGCGCAGGCCCACCTCGTCTACCAGGTCCAGGACGGCCACCATCACATCATCGCCCCGGCGCCGTACTCCACCGCGCCCTTCCGGCCGACAGCCTGAGCTCGGCGCCTGCTGACTCAACACCCGATACTGGGACGCCGCCGTCACCCGGTTCCGTGTCTCCGGCTTCGACATCGCGACAGGGGCTTGGCGCGCCTCGCCCCGTCCGTCCGCCACCACATCAACATGCTCGGGCGGCATTTCTTCCAGCTTCCCGACCCGGCAGGCGGTTCGCGGCCGCTGCACGACCAGGACACCACCGGTGGGGAATGACTCCCAACGGGTCGGCCTTGGCTCGCACGACCGCGGGAGGAACGCCGGGCCGTGCGAGCCAGTGCGGTATCCGAAGGCAGCAGATCCACCGGTACCGCTCGACGGCTTCCGCACGAAAGCCTGGAGGGCCGAGTGGGAGAGCGAGGAGCGGTGGCGGGCCGACGTCGGGTTCGGCCGCACCAGCCAGGTACCGCCGCTGGACAAGGGGCCGCTGCCCGGATGCCGCACCCTCGCGCCGGATCTACGCGCAGGAAGGCGGTGGTGCGCGCCCTGTACGGCCCAAGGAGTCAGAGGCGTCAGGGGCTCAAGGGCTCAACAAGCCCGGCCTCCCCTACGCGGGTCGACTGGTGTGAGAACTCCGAGCCGGTCCTCGATCGCCTGGGCCGCGCCCAGACACAGGTCCTCCCGGAACGCGCGCCCGACGATCTGCACTCCGCAGGGGAGCCCGTCGGCCATCCCAGTCGGTACGGCCACACCGGGTACGCCCACGAAGCTGGTCACGGTGCACAGACGCATTCCCGACCCGACCCGGTCCCTACCCGACCTGTCACGCGACTCCAGCCCCGGCTCGACCGGTGGTTCGGTGAAGACCGGGCCGAGCAACAGCGGGTACGCGTCGAGGAATTCGGCCCATGAGCGGCGGATGTTCATCCAGGTGCCCATCAACTTCATGAACTCGTCCGCGCTCGCGGGCGGGGTCTGCTCCATCATCATCTCGACATAGCGGTCCCCGCCCCTGCCGAGCAGCTTGCGTACCACCGGCCAGGTCGGGGCGAACTCGGTCACAGTGATCCGGCCGTACGCCTCAAGGGCCTCGTCCATCCGCGGCACGTCCCGCACCTCGCGCACGTCGTATCCGGCGTCGCGGAGCGCGTCGGCCGCGGCCGCGACGGCTCCTCGAACCGTGGGGTGGACGCCGTGCCCACCAGGGTCCGCGACGACCGCGACCTTCACCCGTCCGGGGAGCGGTTCGCCGTACGCGGGCACTGGCACGGCGCGTGGGTCTCGTGGGTCGGTCCCAGCCAGCACTTCGTAAGCGAGCCGAAGATCGCCCACACTCCGGGCGAGCGGGCCGTCGGTGACCAGTATCTGGGACGCCGGGCCGGGGTCGTCCGGGCCGAGGACGCGGTGGTCGGCGGGGAACCGGCCCGTGGACGGCTTCAGCCCGGCCACACCGCAGAACTGGGCCGGGATGCGCACTGACCCACCAGAGTCGTTACCGAGGCCGAGCGCCGCCATGCCCGTGGCCACGGCCACCGCGTCGCCACCGCTGGAGCCGCCCGGGGTCCGGCTGCGGTCCCACGGGTTGACCGTGTCGCCGAACAGCTCACTGCGCGTGTGCATCCCCGCCAGGATCAGGGTGGGGATGTTGCTGTGACCGATGGGGATCGCCCCGGCCGCGCGCAGCCGTGCC
>NZ_JAMQAW010000004.1:5192-55191 GCF_023701525.1 Streptomyces albipurpureus | reverse complement strand
CGCCACCAGATCGCGGAAGCGCTCCGTACCGAACGTGGTCGGCACGCCTTCGATCGCGGTGCTCTCCTTCACGGTGAAAGGCACCCCCGCGAGAGGTCCCAGCATGTCACCGGCGGCCCGCCGACGGTCCATCTGTGCCGCGGCCTCACGTGCGCGCTCCGCCAGGAGTTGCGTGACCGCGTTCACCCGCGGGTTGACCTCGGCGATCCGGTCCAGGTGGCTGTCGACCAGTTCGGCAGCTGAGACTTCCGCGCCGCGCACAGCCTCCGCCTGCGCGGCGGCTGTCATCTTCCACAGGGCGTCCCGCATGACTCTTCCCTCCCCATCCCGTACCGATGCGCTTGCATCGGAACCGAACCGTACCCCTGGAACCGATACGAGCGCATCGCATAAAGTGCTGCGAAAGCGGAGCACTGTGAAACAAGGAGGGGACCGGGCATGCCCAGGCAGGTGGATCATGTGGGCCGACGCCGCCTTATCGCCGAGGCCGTCTGCCACCTCGCCGACGAACGCGGGCTGGAGGGTGTGACCCTTCGCGACGTAGCGGCCCGCGCGCAGGTGTCGATGGGTGCCGTTCAGCGGTGCTTCCGCACCAAGGAAGAGATGCTCGTGTTCGCTCTCGGGCACATCAGTGAGCGGATCATGGAGCGCGTACAGGCCCGCCTCGTCAGGAGCCCGGCCCAGTCGGCCGGCACCGCGCTGGGGCACGCGGCCACCGAGATCTCGCTGCTCCGGATGGAGCATCGCGCCGAGGCCAGGGTCTGGCTCGCCTTCGTCGCGCAGGCCGCTGTCAGCAAGGTGCTCGCCAGGACGCTGAAGGCGAACTACGCAACCTTGCAGGAGGCGTTGACCCGTCTTATCTCGGAGGCCGGCGAGGGCTCCGATCACACCCCGCCCCTCGATCCGCAACGTGAGGCCCGCGCTCTCCTGGCGCTCGCGGACGGCCTCACCACGCACGTCCTCATCGGCCACCTCACCCCGCAAGAGGCACACAACGTCCTCCACGCACACCTGGCCGGCCTCTGGGAGTAACCCGTCCGGCCTCCTCACACCACCGGGAACCTCCCGAACCGCTCGACCGCACCCTGACCCACCGTCAGGGTCGCCGACCGCACACGCCCTCCCTTCCCGGACTCGCCACAGTTCGATGATCCGTCGCGCCGGCACAGGCGTCAGCGCACCAAGGCGCAGCACGGCCTCACCCGCCGACAGCTCCTTCAGGCCCCTCCTGAGGCGGGCGACACTGCTGAACCCGGTAGCCGCCCCCTCTGGCCACCGGTGCTGGATTCCTCAAGTCGTGGGTGTGAAGCCCTTTGTCGGGGATGTCGTCGCTGGGGGTGGGTTGTGGCGGGATCGCTGCGGGCCCGCACTGCTTCGGGGCCGCAGAACTGACCCTCCCCGAGGAGGAAGGCACGCCGTGTGAGCCGTCGCGTGCGGTACTCCAGATGCCGTTGTTTCAGGGGCCTGTGCGCGAGGGTGGCGGTCGGGCGCGTTCTTCGTCGTCCACATGCCGATGCGCGACCCGTTCCAGGTGGAGGCGATCGGTACGCTGCGCGGGGTTCCGTCCCTGGCGGCGTAGGCCGGGCGGGTCACGTCATGGGCCAGCGGCTCCTGGCTGATCGGGCGGTTCAGGGCCTCGATGATCTCGTTCACCTGGCTGGTTCGGTTTCTCCTTCTCAACGCAGTTGCTCGGCCAGTCCGACGATGATGCCCTCCGGTCCGCGGAGGTAGCAGAGCAGATAGCTGTCCTCGAACCGGGCGATCTCGCCGACGAGTTCGGCGCCGTGAGGGCGCAGCCGGGCAACGGTGTCCTCGATGTCGTCGACGGCGAACATGACGCGGTGCGTGCCCAGTGTGTTGTGCGGCCGGTTGCGAGGCCCGGCGCTGATCACCGCGGGGCTGCGGTACTTCGCCAGCTCAAGCCGGCTGTGGCCGTCCGGGGTCCGCACCATGGCGATGTCACAGCGGACGCCGTCGAGTCCGGTGCACTGGTCGGCGAAGAGCCCCTCGACCTCCCCCCTGCCCTCCAGCTCCATACCGAGTTCCACGAAGAACGCGATGGCGGCATCCATGTCCTCGACGACGATGCCGACGTTGTCCATCCGCTGAATCGCCATGCTGGTCTCTCCTTCTTCCTCGTGCGGCCGGTGGCGGTCGATGATGTCCCTGGGACGGAGCCGGTGGCACGTTCTCGACATCCTCAGACCGCCGAACTCCGAACCATCCGGATCGCGCCTCAGCACCGCTACGGCGGACCCACGAGCCGGGCGCCACCACCGAGGGTGAGTGCGGCCCAGGCGGCCGCTCTCCTCAAGACGATCAGCCGCAGCAGGCGGTCCCCGCTTTCCATGCTTCCTCGACCATTCGCAGCGTGCGCTTGAGCATCGTGCCTCCCCGCGGTGGTTCCGGTCCTGTGATCGGTTCGAGTGGTTCCGACTGGGCGGGGGTGATCATCTGGTTGGCGGGCCCTGCTCGGCCACCCAGCGTCCCGGCGGGTTCCACCCGGTCCATGTGTCGCCGCCTCACCGGGTGCCACGCTGTCCACTCAGTCGTCGAAGTGGAGCTCAGGTCGGGTCCAGAGGGTGAGGTCGCTGCTGGTGGCGACCGCCAGGGTCAGGCCTGAGGGAGAGAACCCGGCTGCGCGGAGCTCCGAGTAGTCAGAGTGGAAGATGTGCCACCACCTCCCTCCCACCGGACCGTTGCGGGACCCGCCGTCGGCGGAGAGGACGACGCGTTCATGGGGCCACTCCGGGCTGACGATGTCCAGGGTCCAGCCGTCTGGTGTGGTGCTGTGCAGGCCCCCGCCGAAGAGCCCGGCAATGCGCACCGGGACGCC
This sequence comes from Streptomyces albipurpureus, assembly GCF_023701525.1. GTDB lineage: Bacteria > Actinomycetota > Actinomycetes > Streptomycetales > Streptomycetaceae > Streptomyces > Streptomyces albipurpureus. The sequence continues at coordinate 52,355 of NZ_JAMQAW010000004.1, read as the reverse complement.
TGCAATCGGGCCGAGCCCGGGGCAGGCGAGGTCCGGGTGGGCGTCAGGGGTGCTCGTTTCGGGGTCAGGGTCCCGGTCGCGGGCGATCTTCTCGCCGGTGACCGCGTCGAAGAGTCCATGGCCGTCGCTGGACACCACCATGACGAGGTCGTGACCGCTGTCGGGATGGACGGCGAAGCCGATGCCGAGCAGACCCCCCACGGGTGTTGGGGTGATGGATCATGGCGCGGGCCGTTCACCCGTGGCCGGACCGCGGCTAGGACGCGGGGTGCTGGGTCAGGGCGCGGCGGAGGCCGTAGACGGCGGCTCCCAGAGCGATCACCGCGGTGCCGGTGAGGGCCGAGGACAGGGGCAGGGCGAAGGCCAGGACGAGGCATCCGGCCAGCCCGGCGGCGGGGATCAGACGGTGGGGGCGGCCCTCGCCGGGGGTGAGTGTCCAGGCGGAGGCGTTGGCTACGGCGTAGTAGACCAGGACCCCGAAGGAGGAGAACCCGATCGCTCCGCGCACGTCTGCGGTCGCGGCGACCACCGCCACCACGGCGCCGACGAGGACCTCGGCGCGATGGGGCACTGCGAAGCGGGGGTGTACGGCGGCGAGTACGTGCGGTAGGTGCCGGTCCCGGGCCATGGCCAGCGTGGTGCGGGAGACGCCCAGGATGAGAGCGAGTAGGGAGCCGAGAGCGGCTACCGCCGCGCCGACGCGGACTACGGGGACGAGCCAGTCGGCGTCCGATGCCCGGGCCGCGTCCGACAGTGGCGCAGCGGACTCCGCCAGCCCCTGCGGACCGAGGACGCTCAGCACGGAGATGGCGACGACGGCGTAGACGCCCAGGGTGATGCCCAGTGCGATCGGGATCGCCCGCGGGATCGTGCGGGCGGGGTCGAGGACTTCCTCGCCGAGCGTGGCGATGCGCGCGTACCCGGCGAAGGCGAAGAACAGCAGACCCGCGGCCTGGAGCACCCCACCGACGGTGGCGTCGGAGTCGATGTCCAGCCGAGCCGCGTCCCCTGTACCAGAGGCGAGCGCGGCGACCACCAGCGCGACGAGCACCGCCAGGACCACCGCGACGATCGCGCGGGTCAGCAGCGCGGACTTCTGCACCCCGGCGTAGTTCACGCATGTCAGCGCCACCACGGCGGCGACCGCGACCGCGTGGGCCTGTCCGGGCCACGCATAGGAGCCGACCGTGAGGGCCATGGCCGCGCAGGAGGCCGTCTTACCCACCACGAACGCCCACCCGGCGAGGTAGCCCCAGAAGTCGCCGAGCCGCTCGCGGCCGTAGACGTAGGTACCGCCCGATGCCGGGTACCGGGCGGCGAGCCGGGCGGAGGAGGTGGCGTTGCAGTAGGCGACCACGGCGGCCAGGGCCAGGCTGATCAAGAGCCCGGAGCCGGCCGCTCGCGCGGCCGGCGCGAGTGCGGCGAAGATCCCCGCGCCGATCATCGACCCCAGACCGATCACCACGGCGTCGGACACCCCGAGCCGTCGCCGCAACTCGTCCGGCATCCCGGTGGTTGTCGATGACCCGCTCATGGACTCACTCCTCGGCGGCCGGGATCGCGTCTTGCGGAATCCGATATCGGCTGACGATATACGCGCCCTCCGCACCCCCCGTCACCGGCACCTCAGGCCATGGCGGCACGCACGGCGGCGGCTCGCCTCCGTCGACGGCCCGCGCTTCGCCGTCCCCGTCAGAAGCATCGGCACCGGCCGCTCACCCCCGTACGACGCGGCCACCCGCCGGCCTTCGACCGCGACCGTCCGGCACGGGCCCGGTACGCGATCGTGCCCGGGATGAAGGGGATCGCGGTCAGGGTCGGGGCGACACGGCGTTCACCGCGTTCGGGATCGACGCTCAAGGCGGCGCTTGGACTTGACCGGCATGTCTGTTCACGGCGCCCCTCACTGTCGAGCTGTCGAGCAACGCGGCTTCAGTGCGGGCCGGTGGCGCGGGTGTGGATGCCTCCGGTGAGGGTGAACTCCCCGACGGTGCCGTGGATCTCGACGGCGGGTACGTCGTCGTTGTGGGTGGTGATGCCGCCGTCGATGCGGATGGCAGTGGCCCGGGTGCCTGGTTGGAGGCTCAGGGCGGTCGCGGCAAGGGTCTGGATCTTGCCTTTCACCAGGCTCTCGCCGGTTCCGCCGTGGGTCTCGATGCCGTGATGGACGGTCAGGGTACCGAAGGGCTTGCTGATCTGGACGCCGACGGCTGCGTCGGCGTGGGTGGTGATCCGGTCGAACTCGATGGTGTTGACGGTGCCGTCGTAGATGTTGAACCCGCGCGCTCCGGTTCCGAAGGTCTCGATCGGGGCGGTGATGGTGAGTCGGTCGATGGTGCCGAAGTTGACGAACCCGATACCGCTGGGGCCGTGTGAGGTGATCGGGGCTTTGGCGGTCCAGGTCTCGACGGCGCCCCATAGGTCGAGGACCATGTCGTTGGGGCCGTAGGTGGTGACCGGGCCGTGGTTGACGACTTCGGTGACGGTCGCGCGGACGACGAAAACGCCACCGCTGATCTGTCCCGGTGTGCCGGGCGGGATGCGACCGTCCGAGTGGACCGTGCCGGTGTGCAGACGGGTGCCGGTGACCCGTCCGCCGCCGTCGGTCCCGGAGACGAAGATCCCGCCGCCGCGTACGGGCGCGTCTTTTCTCCCGGCCGACAGCCCCGTCAGGTCGCAGGTGATCAGCACACCTGGGTCCTGCTGCCGGTTGTGGAGGGTGAACGCGCCGTGCAGGACCTCGACGCCGTAGCCGCTGGGGCGGGGCGTGCCGTCGCGGGCGTCGGCAGCCTCGATGTCGAGTCCGTCGACGACCACATGTCCGGAGCGGACCGCGTCGGAGGCGACGATCTCCACCCGCCCGACCGTCACCACATCCCGCAGGGTGAGCGTACCCAGGGCGTCGTGCCGGGTGTCGTTGCACACGGCACGTGAGGTGGCAGCGGCTTCCAGGCGCAGCCCGGCCAATAGGTTGTCCCGCGTGAGGCGGACCCCGTCCGCTTGGTCGGCGAAGATCAGCCCGGCGCCGGGGCCGGCGCCGACGAGGCTCACTCCGGGCGGCAGGCTCACCTCCGGAACCCGCTCAAGTCTGCCCTCGACCCGGACTTCCCTCGAAGCACCGGCACCTGCCAGCGCGGAGACCAGTTCCTCCACGGAGACGACTGTGATCACATCGACTGTCATGAAGGACACGTATATGTGAAGAACGGCCTGTGAGGGCGGAGGCCGCGCCAGCCTGTCACGCCCGGCGCACCGTCCGTCTCCGCCCGGGGAGCGGCGTGACGGGGGCGACTCATGGGCCGAACGTGTGTACCGTCGCCGCACCTGGCGCTCCGCACGGCCCGGGGTGCAAGGTGCGGCGAAGATCGTCCTTGTCGCCTCCGGCCACCTGGGCCGTGGCCCGAAGGAGAGGAGAGAGGCCGATGGCCGAGGACACTCAGTCTGCCGCCGTCCGTGACCTGCTCACCGTCTACGAGAGAGCGCTGAACGCCTCCGACGCGCGCCTGGCCGTCTCGCTCTACAGCCCGGAAGGGGTGTTCCTGCCCTTCGACGGTCCCACAGCCACCGGCGCGCAGGAGTTGCTGGAGGGGTACGAAGCCATTTTCGCGACTATCCGGCTGGAGGTGGCCTTCACCGTTGACGACATCAGCGTCGACGGTGCCACGGCCCATGCGCTGACCCGCTCGGAAGGCCACTCCACCGACCTCGCCACCGGAACACGTTCTCCCGAGCGCAACCGTGAACTGTTCGTCTTCGACCACGCCGACGGCTCCTGGCGGATCGCCCGCTATATGTTCAACAAACCCGTCTGACACCAGGGCAGCGCCTCCGGCCGGGCCCGGACTCTGACGGAGAAGCCCGGCCAGCCGGGGCAACCGGTGCGCGCCCAGGGCGGCTCGCCAACGTATCCGCTCCCTTTGCCCTCCCGGTGGCAGCGCGCGTTTCCGCCTGCCTTCTGGTGGCGGGCGCCCGCCCGGGTTGGCAGGAACGGGGGAAGCCGCCCGAGCCCCGGCGTAGTTCACCCGGGCCCGCTTGATCCGGCGGTCGTCCTCGACGTGGCCGGCGTACGGCTCCACGCGAATCCGGCGTCGGACTCGTGCGCGTGTCCGACGAGGGTGCGCCGGGGCGCCCGGGGGGCTTGAGGTCCTCCCGGGCGCGTGCAGGCCCGCTCGCTACGCTGTTGGCTCAGAAGGTGAGTCTGAAGCTCTGGATATGGCCGGTGTCGCCGATCGCCTGGTCCCGCACCCGCAGGTTCCATATGCCGTTGGCTACCTCGGTCGAGGCGTCGACCTGGTAGGTGACGGTGACGTTGATTCCCGCGTCGCCCGCGTTGAACGGCTTCAGCGGGTACACGGTGCCATCGGGTGCGATCAGATCGATCACCACATCGCCGCGCCATCTGTGGATGATGTTCACCCCGACCCGGAGCCCTGCCGGGGCGTTGCCCGCAACTCCGGAGACGGAGACCGGGGAGGTGACCGCGGGGCCGTTGTCCGGGATGGGGACGGTGGTGGTGCTCTCAAAGACAGGGCCCGCAGGGGTGCCGTCGTCGTGGCGCTGACCGACGCTTACCGCGGCCCAGGCATCGGTCACCGACTTCACCTCGGGGCTGGTCGCTCCGTAGAGTTCGGTTGCCACCGCGACGGTGTCGGCGCGTGCTCCGGCGTAGTCGGTGGTGGAGTTGAACTTCGTGGTCAGGGCCTTGTACCAGATGAGTGCGGCCTTGTCCCGGCCGATGCCGGTGAGGGGCAGGTCGTCGCTGGTGGGCGAGTTGTAGTTGACGCCGTTGACGGTCTTGGCGCCGCTGCCTTCGGATGCGAGGTAGAACCAGTGGTTCGCCGGGCCTGAGGAGTGGTGGACATCGATGGCCCCGATGCCCTCGTACCAGTAGTCCTCGGAGATGCGGTCCTTGCTGGGTTGGTCCATGTGACGCACGGGCTTTCCGCCGGCGTTGAGCTTCTCACCGACGAGGTAGTCGCCCACGTCCTGCGGGTTGTTGGCATGGAACTCGACGGCGGCGGCGAGGATGTCGGAGGTCGCCTCGTTGAGCCCGCCGGACTCGCCGCCGTAGACCAGGTTGGCCGTCGCGGAGGTCACGCCGTGGGTCATCTCGTGCGCTGCGACATCGATCGAGGTGAACGGTCTGGCGTTGCCTCTGCCATCGCCGCAGGTCATGCAGAAGCAGGAATCCTGCCAGAACGCGTTGGAGTAGTTGTTGCCGTGGTGGACCCGAGAGGACGCGCCGGCACCGTCGCCACGGATACCGCTGCGGCCGTGGACGTTCTTGAAGTAGTCCCAGGTGACACCGGCACCGTACGCGGCGTCCGCGCCCGCGGTCTCGTTGTTGGCCGGCAGGCCGTTGCCCCAGATGTCATCCGACCCGGAGAACAGGGTGGGCGTGCCAGGGGTCCCCTTGTTCACGTCGTACGTCTTGTGGTTGCCGCGTCCGCTGTCGGTGAGGTTGTACGAGGTGCCGGACGGGGTGCTGCCGAGGGTGACTTGGCCGCTGTACTGGGTGTGGCCGGTGCCGTTGCGGACCGCCTGCCACTCAAAGAGCTTCTCACCACTGCTGGCATCGGTGGCGAAGACCCCCTTGCCGCCCCTGCCACCGACGGTCAGGCGGACCACCGCATGGACGCTGGCGAACGTCCTGCCAGGTGGATCGGGCACGGTCTCCAGGAGTTGGGAGCCACCAGGCCAAGCCCCGCCAACCTCCGCCTGGTCGGCGAAGGCCCTCGAAGGAAGCGGCTAGTCCTGGCTCATCAGCAGCGCGACACCGATTTCGGTGAGCCGGTCCGCAAGATCCGAGCGCTGCCCCAGACGTCCCGTCCGGGAGACATTGTCGATGACGGTGAGAACCGCGCCGACGACGATCCTGGCCTCCGCCGCGTCGATACCCGGCCGAACGTCCCCGAGTAGGCGCGCCCAGAGGGCGAGGTACTCCCGCTGGTTCTGCCGAGCGGCCTTCCGTTCCTTCTCGGGGAGTTGGTCCAGCTCGCCGATGAGCAGCCCGATCAGATGGCTCTGACTGAGGGCGAAGTCCACATACGAGCGCACCAGTCGGTCCAGGACCTCGTACGGGGTGCCCGGTGCGGCCAGCGCCAGGGCGGTTCCGGCTCGACGCTGCTCGCCGCCGCGCATGACCGCGGCGACGAGTAGATCGGTCTTGGTGGGAAAGTGCTTGTAGATGCTGGGGCCGGACGCCCCGGCGGCCTCGCCGATGTCATCGGTGCTGACGGACTGGAAGCCTCGCTCGTCGAAGAGCCGGATCGCCCCGATGAGGATCTCCTCGCGGCGTGACACCGCGATTCCCCGATGCCCGGAGACCGCGGGGTCCTCGCCGTCGGTGAGCGGTGCGGTGCCGAGCTGCGCGTGTGCGGCGGAACAGGCGAGCCGGTACAGCAACTGCTCGAAACGGCGACGGGGCAACGAAGTGCGATGCCAGGAGATGGAGCCGTACACCGACAGGATGGCCCATGCCAGCAGATCCCGGTCGGACTCAGCGAGCTGGGGGCGTTCCGCATGGATCAGCGCACCGATCTGACCGGCGATATCACTCAGGGTGCGCCGAAGCGCCTCGCGCCGGTCGTCGGGCAGATGACGGGCCTCACGCTGCCAAAGGACCGCCGCTCCCCGGTGGTCCAGGCTGTGGGTGGCCGACGAGCGCAGATAGGCATCGAGTTCGGGGGTCGACTCCACGGAGTCCCGCACTCGGTCGATGGTGCGGTCCACCACATGGAGCAGCAGATCCGGCTTGCCCCGAAAGTGCCGGTACAGCGCTGGGGCGGTGATGCCGACGGCGAGTGCCACATCGGCGAGGGAGACATTGTGATAGCCGCGCTCGCAGAAGAGATCAGCTGCCGCGGCGATGATCCGCGCCTTGCGGTCAGGGGGTCTGCTTGTGGTGCGTCGCGGGACTTCCGCCGCCATCGCTGTTCGCCCCTCGCTGTAAGCCGCCTCGGGTAAAGGTACAACATACGACCGTTGTTGTGATCGGCAGCTCACACATGTTGCTCTCGGTCGGTGGCACGGGCTACGGGGCTGCAATCGCCCTTCGGCCCGCCTACCTCAGCGCTTTCGGCGCTTCTGGGTCCAAGGCGTATCGAAGGGCTAAGTAAATCCTACCTAACGTATGGGGTGACATACACCCAGCAGGGTCGCTGCCCACCTCCCGCACAGCCGTCCCTCAACACGGCAGCCTGGCAGCGCCACGTCGGATGAGCGTCAGGGAGCCCTCAGGCGGCGGGTGAGCCGGCCACGGCGACCGTTCGGGCGCGGCCATGCGGCTGCCGCGCCCCCCTTCAACACCTCAGGCAGATCGCGGACATCGCCCATCCACCTCTGCATCAGGTTAGGTGAAAGTCACTGGTTTATGCCTAGACCAGTGATATCAGTTCATTCTCTTGTGTGTACTTGTTAGGGGTGATTCACTTCCTGCTCACATCAGCCAGCTGGATCAGGGAGGCCTCGTGGCCGTCGATCAGCAAGAAGTGCCGGGCTCCACCCCATCGGGCGCGACAGCAGCTCGACGCTCCCCGACGAGACGCAGGGCGTGGGTGGTACTCGCGCTGCTCGTCTGCCTGATGCTCGTCAACTACGCCGACAAGGTGGTCGTGGGCCTGGCCGGGGTCGGCATGAAGGAAGAGCTGGACCTCGACGACTCGCAGTTCGGTGTCATCCAGTCCAGCTTCTACTGGCTCTTCGCCGTTGGTTGCGTCCTCGGCGGATGGCTCGGAGGCAAGTTGCCGGCCCGGTGGCTCCTGGCCGGCATCGCCGCGGTGTGGGCACTGAGCCTGGCCCCGATGACCGCACAGGTCGGCTTCACCACGATCGTCGCCTGTCGGGTGCTGTTGGGCTTGGCCGAGGGGCCGACCACCGCTCTCGCGATGCAGGTGGCGCACTCGTGGTTCCCCGCGCACAAGCGGGCAATCCCCAGCTCGATCGTCGTCGCGGGTGCGGGCATCGGCCCACTGATCGCGGCTCCGATACTGACCTGGGTCATCCTGACCTACTCCTGGCACGCGGCCTTCGGCGTACTGGCCGTCGTCGGCGCCGTGGTTGCGGTGTTGTGGGTGATCGGCGGCGATTCCGGCCCGGAAGCAGCGTCGGGCGGTCACGGCACGGCGGCGAACGCACCGGCCCTGCCCGACCATGTACCGCTGAGACGGCTGTTCTCCACCGGCACGCTCATCGGGATGGCCGTGTTGTTCTTCGTCGCATACGCCAACACCTCGGTCAAGGTCAGCTGGCTGCCGCTCTATCTACGGGAGGGGCTTGGCTACGACGCCACCACCGCGGGCAATCTGGTCGCGCTGCCCTACCTCGGATCGGCAGTCGCCGTGATCCTGGTCGGAGTCGTCTCCGCGGTCATGACCCGCAGAGGGATCACCAACCGCATCACCCGCGGAGTCCTGCCGGGCGCACTGGTCCTCACGTCCGGTGTGTGCACCATCGCGTTCTCCTCCATGGACCGGGGCGCGCCGCAGATGCTGCTGCTGGCTCTCGGCTCCTGTCTGAACTCCGCCGGCTACGGCGTCGCCTTCGCCGGCCTGGCCGATGTCATACCGGCGAAGCAGCGCGGGACCGTCTTCGGCATCGTGACCGGGGTGTACAGCCTCGGCGGGATCGTCGCCCCGCTCGTCATCGGCACGCTGGTCTCCTCCAGCGAATCCGTCGCGGTCGGCTACGGCGACGGGTTCCTCGTCCTCGGGGTCACCACGATGATCGGCGCGGCGGTGGCCCTGTTGGTGGTCCACCCCGACCGAGACGCCGCGAGGTTGGCGGCGAAGTCCTGAGTCCCCATCGACGCCCCGAAGGCGCGGCTGCCCGCCACCCGGAGTGATCCGTGGGGCGGGCACCGCGCCTTCCCACTCTGCCGAACACCTCACGACGTACTGGCCACCACCCCCGGCCTTACTCCACAAGAACAGAGAAACCCGGCACCCGGAAGCTTGGCACCAGGGAAAACACACAAGAAAGTGAATACACGATAACCCATCTCACTGGAGGAAAATATGGGGCGCAGAGTGCTGATCGCAGGCGTTGGGATGGTCCCGTCCGTCAAACCCGGTGCAGCGCGGACCAACGCCGAAGCAGGCGGGTTCTCCTGACCCATGGCCATCGACCGAGGCATCATCGGCAGCCGCAGCCCCGAGTTCTCCACCGTGGCCGAACCCGGCAGGCTGCGCTCCTTCGCCCTGGCAACCGGAGCGACCGAGAGCGTCTACACCGATGCCGCGACCGCCAGGGCGGCCGGCCACCGTGACCTGCCCATCCCTCCGACCTTTCTGTTCTGCCGGGATGGCGCTCATGATCTCGACGCCTCCCGCGACAGCGACGTCGTACTGGCCGGCTATCACGCCTGCCGCCGCCTGATGGACGGCCTGTTGGGACGAGCCGCACTGGCGGTCGATGGTCAGCCCTGGCACGGATTCGGGCCAGTCGGCGGCCAGGACCGCTGCGCGGCCGACGCAGCCGGCCTGCATCCCGACGCCGGAAGCGCAGCCCAAGATCACATCGTCGACGCTGGCTGGGTCCAGGCCGGTGCGCTCGGCGAGGGAGGTAAGGACATGGGCGGAGAGTGAGGCGGCATGCAACTGGGAGAGCGAGCCGCCCCTCTTGCCGACGGCGGTGCGGACGGCGTCGACAATCACTGCGTCGCGCATGGGGTCCTCCTGGGAGACATGGGGCAGGGCGGCACGGGTCAGAGCCCGAGGTCCTTGGCGATGATCGTCTTCATGACCTCGCTGGTCCCCGCGTAGATCCGTGAGACACGGGTGTCCGCGTAGAGGCGGGCGATCGGGTACTCAAGCATGTAGCCGTATCCGCCGTGCAGTTGAAGGCATCGGTCGATGACACGGCCGGCGACCTCCGTGCAGAAGAGTTTGGTCCTGGCCGCGTCGGCGGGGGTGAGCTCCCCGAGGCCGTGCGCCGCCAGGGCGCGATCCACCAGGGCTTGGGCGGCGACGACCTCGGTGGAGCATTCGGCGAGCACGAACTTGGTGTTCTGGAAGGCGGCGACCGGTTTGCCGAAGACGTGGCGCTCGCGCACATACTCCGTGGCGAAGCCGATCGCGCCGGCCGCGTTGGCACAGGCGTTGACGGCCGCCGCGAGACGCTCCACAACGAGGTTGTGGGTGAGATAGGCGAAGGCTTGGCCCTCCTCGCCGAGGAGGTTGTCCACCGGCACCTTGACATCGGTGAAGGACAGTTCGGCGGTGTCCTGTGCGCGCAGGCCGATCTTGTCCAGCCTGCGTCCGACACCGAACCCCTCGGAGGTCGTGTCCACACAGAGGATCGACAGACCGGCCCGGCGGTTGTCGGGGTCATGGGGGGAGGTTCGACAGACGACCAGGACGAGGTCGGCCTGGGCGCCACCCGTGATGAAGGTCTTGGCTCCGTTGAGGATGTAGTGGGTACCGTCATCGGCGAGGTGCGCGCGGGTGGCGATCCCGGCCAGATCAGATCCGGTGCCCGGTTCGGTCATCGCGATGGCGGTCATCAGAGCGCCGGAGAGAAACCCGGGAAGCCAGCGGGCCTTCTGCCGCGCATCGCCGAATTCCAGCAGGTAGGGGAGGACAAGACAGGTGTGCACCGTGTCCGCACCGAACCCAACGCCCGCGCGACCGCACTCCTCACGGATCACCGCCTGATACGTGAAGTCGGTGATGCCCGCGCCGCCGTACTCCTCGGGCACCTGGATGGCGAAAACGCCGAGTGCGCCGAGCTTGCGGTAGAGGCCGCGGGGAACCCGGCCCTCCCGCTCCCAGTCGGCGTAGTACGGGGTGACCTCCTTGGCGATGAACTCTCGGATGGTTGTCCGAAACGCCTCGTGGTCCTCGGTGAACACGCTGCGGCGCACGATGACACTTCCTTCCTCGGCAGACCGGTGTTCACCGGACAGTCAGTAAGTTAATTTCCATTAACCTGCCCTGTCTAGGACTTGAAGAGCAGAATTTCCTGATGGCCGCGACTACCAGGGGCCCGCGCGTGAGTGAGCCCTCTCCTGCCCATTCCACAACCAGGCCGCCTTCAGGGCTCGGCACACCAGGACGGGACCACTGAACTGACGGGCGGACCCCACACTCCAGAACTCCTGGCACTCAGTACCTTTACCCTCGGCACTCAGTGCCATAGATTGAGAGTGGTGGCGCGCCGCCCTTCAACCGACCACAGGGGGTCGAGACATGTTCCAGCCAGCCAATGGCCTCACGGACGCGGTACACGGGGAACCCGGCCTGGTCTATCAGCGCTGCCGTTGGTGCGGCACCGCCTCCTTCCGGCGACTCCTGTGCCCGGTGTGCTCATCGAACGATCTTGAGCCCCAACACACCGAGGGATACGGCGTGGTGGTGCGGACGACGGTGGTCCACCGCTACAGCAGGTTGGCGCGCAATGAGTCACTCGTGCGGTTCCCCGAGGGCTTTATGTTCCACTGCCGCGTCACGGGGACCCCGCCGCATCTGGTGTGGGCGGGCGATCGCGTACGTCCGGCAGGTGTCATCACTGCGGACTCCACCCAACTCGTCTTCGAAGTCTGCAACCCGGGCGCCCAGGAGCGGTGGCGCTGAACCGGGCCATTCCTCCGCCCCCGCTCGGCGGACACCGAGAGAGGACCCTCAGAGATGGGTAGCTTCAGCAAGGTCGGAGTCGTGGGCTGCGGCCTGATGGGCGCCGGGATAGCCGAGGTGTGCGCACGCGCCGGACTTGACGTCGTCGTCGCCGAACGCGACCCGGCCGCGATCGCCTCGGGACGATCGCGGCTGATCGACTCGCTCGACCGGGGCCTGCGCAGCGGCAAGCTGACCGAACAGGAGCGCGAAGCGGCTCTGCACCGTACCTCTTTCACCTCGGAACTCGCCGACCTCGCCGGGCGCGGTCTGGTCATCGAGGCGGTCATCGAGCGCTACGACGACAAGGCATCGGTCTTCAAGCAGCTGGACCAGGTACTGGCAGACGATGCCGTCATCGCCTCCAACACCTCCTCGATCCCCATCATCGATCTCGCCGCTGCCACCAGCCGACCCCAACGGGTCGTAGGCGTCCACTTCTTCAACCCCGTACCGGTGCAGCGTCTCGTGGAAGTCATTCCCACCCAGCTCACCTCGCCGGAGGTCACCGAGCAGATCACCACCTTCGCCGAGCGGACACTCGGCAAAACCGTGGTTCTCGCCCGGGACCGGGCCGGGTTTGTGGTGAACGCGCTCCTCGCCCCGTACCTCGTATCCGCGGTGCGCATGCTGGAGGCCGGCGTCGCGTCGGCCGAGGACATCGACAAGGGCATGGTGCTCGGCTGCGCCCACCCGATGGGGCCGTTGCGGCTGCTCGACCTGATCGGGCTGGACACCGCGCAGTCCATCGCGGAGTCGATGTACGAGGAGTACAAGGAACCCCTGTACGCGCCACCGCCACTGCTACGCCGGATGGTCGCCGCCGGCACACTCGGACGCAAGAGCGGACGCGGGTTCTACGACTACACGGTATGACGGTGCGCCGCCCTGATCAGGAGCGATTGCCCCGACGGGGTCGGATGCCAGCGGGAAGGAGTCGAACTACGCGCTGAAAAACCTAGACACAGGAGTTAGCGTGAATTAACTTCTTAGATGTCTACAACAGGTTCAGGCGTCTAGTTGCTCACGCCCTGGCTGGCTCGGAGGCACGATGCCCGCCTGCGCGTTCTGACTCTGCGGAACCCTGCCAAGGGTTCACCTCAACGGCCACCGGGAGTTCATATGCCCTCCGCTTGACACGCCGGCACACCAGCACACCAGCACCCCGCCGACACAAGCTCCCCCGGCAGCCGCTCGGCTACGTTTCAGGGAGGTCCGGATGTACCCCTCCCGCGGCCATCAGCCATCCAACCGACCCATCCACCGGTCGTGTTGTGTTTCGGCCCGCGACCGCCGTGGGAGCACCTACCGCGATCGACCGAGCAGCACTGACGGTTGTACCTCCCCCGGCTGTACCTCCGTCCCGCCGGTGATCGCGGCTGAGACTCCCGGCTGACCGAAGCGGCCGCCGTGAAGGAACAGACGGGGCTGAACTCCTGGAGGTCGCCCACCGTCAACCGCCGGTTACGGGTCCGGCGCCCCAGCGCACCACACCGTCGCAACGAAGCGAGGACTACCCCTATGACCGACATCGTGGAACACCGCACCCTCTTCATCGGCGGGAAGTGGTGCGACCCGGCGGGCCCGAACACCATCGATGTGGTCTCCCCCGTGACCGAGCAGGTGGTGGGTCGTGTTCCGCATGCGGCCCCGGCGGATGCGGACAGGGCGGTGGCAGCCGCCCGGGAGGCGTTTGACCACGGGCCATGGCCACGGATGACGCTCGCCGAGCGCATCGCGGTGGTGACCCGGATCAAGGACGGTCTGCTCTCGCGCCACCAGGAACTCGCCGAGCTGATCACCCTGCAGAACGGTTGCCCCATCACCGTCTCGCTACGGGCGCAGGCGCTGAGCGCGGTGGCCACGTTCGCCGCGACCTTGACGGTTGCCGCCGGGCTGACGGCGGAGGAGGAACGCCCCGGGCTGACCGGCCCGCTCCTGGTACGACGCGAGCCGGTCGGTGTGGTCGCCGCGGTCACCCCGTGGAACGTGCCGCAGTTGACCATCGCGGGCAAGCTCGCACCCGCCTTGCTCGCGGGTTGCACCGTCATCCTCAAGCCCTCTCCGGAAACACCACTGGACGCCTATCTCCTGGCGGAGGTGTGTGAGGCGGCCGGCCTACCGGAGGGGGTACTGAGCGTCCTCCCCGCCGGCCGGGAGACCAGCGCCCATCTGGTGGCGCACCCGGACATCGACAAGGTCGCCTTCACCGGTTCGGTCGCTGCGGGAAAGCAGATCATGGCCGCCGCCGCGGAGCATCTCACCCGCGTCACACTGGAACTCGGCGGGAAGTCAGCCGCCATCATCCTCGATGACGCGGACCTCGATGCCGCCCTGCCCAACCTCATGCTGGGCGCCTTCGCCAACAGCGGCCAGGCGTGCGTCGCCCTGACCCGCGTTCTCGCCCCGGCGAGCCGCTACGACGAGATCGCCGCCAAGCTCACCACGGCCATTGCCGCGCTCAAGGTCGGTGACCCGGCTGACCCGGCCACCATGATCGGCCCCATGGTCACCGAACAGCAGCGCCAGCGGAACCTCGACTACATCCGCGTCGGTCGGGAGGAGGGCGCCACGGTCCTCGCCGGCGGCGGCGTTCCCCAGCACCTCACCAGCGGCTGGTACATCGAGCCCACCCTCTTCGGCGACGTCGACAACTCCATGCGGATCGCACGGGAGGAGATCTTCGGACCCGTCATCTGCCTCATCCGCTACGAGGACGAGGCAGCTGCCATCCGCATCGCCAACGACTCCGACTACGGCCTGGCCGGCACGGTGTGGGCGGGCACCGACGAACACGGCACGGAGATCGCGCGGCAGATCCGCACCGGCACCTACTCCGTCAACTGCCAACGCTTCGATGTCGCTGGGCCCTTCGGCGGCTACAAGAACTCCGGTATCGGACGCGAGTTCGGCCCCGAGGGATTCGCGGCCTACCAAGAGATCAAGACGATCCACCTGCCGGCCCCGGCCCGAAGCTGACCCCCTTCACGAGGAGAGCACCATGCACGCAGCGGTACTCCACCAGACCGGCGACAAGACCCTGGATGTCGTCGATGTCGACACCGTCTCCTTCGGGCCCGGTCGGGTCCGGGTCAAGATGCACAAGGCCGGCCTGTGCCACTCCGATCTGTCCGCCATGAGCGGGGTGCTCGCGCACCCCGCGCCCTTCATCCCCGGCCACGAGGGTGCGGGCGAGGTCGTGGAGGTCGGCGAGGGCGTCACCCACGTCGGAGTGGGCGACCGTGTCATCGTCTGCTGGATGCCCCCCCTGCGATGAATGCCCCTCCTGCAAGGCGGGTGACGGCCATCTGTGCCGCAGCGGATACCGAAACCTGGGCAACCCCAACTTCCGCAGCAACGAGACAGTCCTCCCCGGCATGCTCGGTGCCGGTACGTTCGCCGAGGAGACCGTCATCGCCGCGTACGCTGCCATCCCGATCCCCGACGATGTGCCCTACGACATCGCCGCTCTGATCGGTTGCGGCGTCACCACCGGAATCGGCGCAGCGCTCAACACCGCCAAGGTACGGCCCGGATCATCGGTCGTGGTGATCGGCCTCGGGGGTGTGGGCATCAGCATCCTCCAGGGCGCGAACGTCGCCGGAGCCGCCCGGATCATCGCGGTCGACCCGACCGAAAGCCGCCGCGAAGCGGCCATGCGGTTCGGCGCGTCCGAGGCGGTCGCTCCGGACGAACTGGCGGCGACCACCAAGAGGGTCACCGGTGGATTCGGTTTCGACTACGCCTTCGAGGCGGTCGGCAAGGCGGGCACCCTGCGCGCCGCGTATGACGCCACGCGTCTCGGTGGCACCGTCTGTCTGGTCGGCGCGGGCTCCCGTACCGATCTGACCGACATCAGCATGGCGGAGTTGGTCCTCAACGAGAAGAAGATCCTCCCCTCCTTCTACGGCGGAGACGACATCCGCCGCACCTACGCCACCATCATCGACCTCTGGCGCGCGGGCCGGATAGACCTTGAGTCGATGATCACGCATCATGTCCCGCTCACGGACATCAACGAGGCGATCCGCCAGATGCACACCGGCGAGGCACTGCGCACCATCATCGACATCGCCTGAGCCGACTGACCCCACCGCCCTTCCGCAGGACGGCGGGCGGGGATCTACTTCGCGAAGGACATGGCTCGTACGCTGGCCTCGTTCTGGTCGTATGTACGTCCTGGTGGGACGCTCGCCATCACCACCATCGGCAAGCGGCTCTTCGAGCCCGTTCTGCCCGTCTTCTTCGAGGCGTGTCAGACCGAGCGGCCCGGGATGGGCACCTATCTGCCGTGGGTGCGCACCGAGGATCCGGATGTCCTGCGCGATCTGCTCGACAAGGCCGGTGTGACCGATGCGGTGATCACCGCCCAGGACACGCCCATGTCCCTGCCGACTCCCGAGTCCTGGTGGCCGATCGTGCACGCCAGCGGGCTCCGAAGGCTGGAGTCGGAGTTGGACGCGGCCGCCGAGGCACGTGTCAGGCGAACACCCGAGGACTGGATCGAACTCCATCGCTATGAACTGACACCGCAGATGAAGCAGTACGACGATTTCGACAACCGCGGGCACACCCGCTATCTGCGGTATCCGATGTACTTCAACCACGCGGACTACCGCTCGGATGTGTTGAACACCGATCGGTACGGATTCCGGTTCAGCCACGGTCCCCAAGGCCGTGCGGCGCTCGACGGAGAAGTGGCCCAAGGGCCGGTGCGCCTGTTCGTCGGCAGTTCGGTGGCACTCGGCATCGGTGCGACCAGCGACGCGACGACGATTCCGTCCTATCCTGTCGGTCCGGCTTGGTCACATGATGGTGAGGCTGGCCACGGGGAGGGGGCGTTGCACGCGTGGTGGCTGGTGCATTCGGCCAGGCGGAGGGCTCCGATGACCGGGTTGCACAGGCTGGCCAGGGCCCGACGGGGCGGCCAGCTCGGCCAGCGTCCCAGATCTGTTCACGGATGTGCTGGGGAACGGCCCCCGACCCGTTTGCGTACCCGGTGCACCAGTTCGTCGGCGGCCTGCGGCCACTTGGGGTACCGAAAGTCGAAGCCTTCCTGGGCCAGTCGGCCCGGGACGACGCGGCGGCTCTTCAGCAGCAGTTCGGTGTCGGAACGCAGAGCGTACGCGCCGACCTCGGCCATCCACTTGGTCGCGGGGAGACCCACCGGTACACCCCACGCGGAGCGCAGGGCGCGCATGAAAGCGCGCTGCGGCAGGGGATGGGGGGCCGCCAGGTTCACCGGCCCCGCGATGTCCTCCCGGTCCATCAGGAACTCCACCGCGCGCACGAAGTCGTGTTCGTGGATCCATGACACGTACTGCGCTCCCCCGGCGACCGGCCCGCCGAGACCCAGGCGGGTCAGTCCCAGCAGGACGGCGAAGACCCCGCCGGCATCCGGGCTCATCACCATGGCCGAGCGCAGGGCGACCTTGCGCGTGGCCGGCGTCTCGGCCTGCTGCTGAGCCAGTTCCCAGGCCTTGGCGATCTCGACGCTGTACGCCCAGTAGTCCGGCACGCCCGTTTCGGTGCCGCCGATCACACCGGTGGCCTCGTCGTTGGGGGCGTCGAAGCGGTGCGCGTACACCGTGGCGGTGCTCATCTGAAGCCAGACCCTGGGCGGTCGGGCAGCGCCCGCGATCGCGGCGCCCACGACAAGGGTGGAGTCGACCCGGGAGTCCATCATCTCCCGCAGATTGGCCGCCGTGTACCGGCAACTCACCGTGCGGCCGGCCAGATTGATCACGACATCGCTGCCGTCCACCGCCGCCGTCCATGGCCCCAGGGTCTTCCCGTCCCAGGGGACCTCACCCTCGCGCCCGGGACGTCTGGCGAGAATCACGACCTTGTGGCCGGCGGCTTCGAGTGCGCGCTTCAGGACCGCGCCGACCTGTCCGGTCCCACCAGGAATCACAATCTTCATCGGCGACCCTCCCTTGTCTCAGGGCGAGCCTAGACCAAAATACTTGAACGCGTTCAAAAATAGGTGTGTGATCCACCACGTGAAGCAGCCTCGCCGTGCGGCACACCGATGACCACAGGCCCGCTCTCACCCGCCCGGCGCGCAGGGAGGACGCTGACCGGGTTCGGGCCTCGTTCGACGCCTGGACAGTGAACGGCAAGTTCAGTCACTGGTGGACGAGTTCACCGGACGAGTCTTCGCCCCGGTATCACGTTGCGGATACCGGGGCTGACTGTGCAGCACCCCGGTGGTGAAGGTCTTCGCGTCAGAGGTGCGGGGCGGAGTGGTCGGTCGGGTGCGGTGTGGTCGGTCGGCAGTAGCGGTGGACGAGTTCGGCTTGGTCGGGGAAGTGGGCTGCGAGTTCCTCGGGTTGTCCGAGGGCCAGGTCGGCGTAGTCGAATCCGGGTGCGACTGCTTCGCTGATGAGGGCGTGGTCTCCGGTGGTGAGGTGGGCGGCCTTCCAGACGCCCCCGGGCACGGCAAGGGCGAGGGTGTGGCCTTGCCGGGGGTCCTGTCCCAGGACGACGGTGCTGTGACGGCCGTCGGGGTGGAGGAGGTGGTAGGTGACGGGTTCGCCGTGGTGGTGGAAGTGGATGATGTCGGACCGGTTCAGATGCCAGTGTCCGATCGGTGACCAGTGGGTGAGCAGGTAGTGGATGGAGGTCATGGTGTAGCGGTCACCGCCGGGTGTACGGGTGCGGGGGCGGTGGTCCGCTTGGAAGGTCCGACGGAAGTATCCGCCCTCCACATGGGATTCCAGGCCGAGGGCGTCGATCCAGTACTGTGCCGTGAGTACGGTGTCCTCCTGAAGTCGTGTGGCTGACCGTCGACAGCGAAGGCCGAGAGTACGATCCCCGGCCGCGTTCGATTCGCCGACATCCGACCGTACGACGCATCACCGTCGCCGGACATTCTCCATCGGGAATGATCCCCGCACCGTCGCCTGACGCTCGGACCCCTTTTCGGTCAGAGCGCCGGGGCGGGGGGTACTCGCCGTATCTCACGCGCACTTGTCGGGGCCTTCTGCCAATCCGGCGTCCAACGCCGCGACGGCGGCGGGAGCGCCGCGTGGATGGCGCACCCCGACGGCTCCTGGGCCAGGGCCGACGCGGACGGTCGCCGTCGGGCGCCGACCGTTCGCCAGGGTGGCCCAGCAGCCTGTGGGACACCCTGGACGACATCCGCGGCCGGCTCAGCAGCCGTGGCGAACTGCCGCGTACGGCCTCCAGGTCACCATCGCCCGCGACGGGACGACCGTCCCCTTCCGTGGCGGATGGTCAGCCACCCCGCTGACGTCCTCCCTGGCCGAGGCTGCCACGGGCCACCGTCGCTCCAGGAGCCTACTGGTGGCCCGGGCGGGCGTCGGCCGGCCCGCTGTCTGCCGAGGGCGTGGTCCCGTACCCCAGTAGACAGCACGGGCCGTGCGGTTCGCCACGGTTACTCGTTCTGCGTGAACTTCGCCAGCACATTGCGGGTGATCCGGGCCACGTTGTTGTCGAATCCGTTCCACGCGAGGCTGCCCGCCCAGCAGATCGATCCGGTGGAGAAGACGGCGCCGCCTCCGTCGATCTCGAAGTAGGTCAGATCTGAGCGCACCAGCTCGTTCTCCGTGCCGCCCTGGCCCGGCGCGGTCATCAGCAGCTCCTCCTGGGTGATCTGGTAGCGGTCGTCCAACCCGGTCGACGTGGCCAGGCGCAGGGCGTTCGAGGGTGTCCCCAGGTCGAAGCCGAACCGGTCGACTTCGTCGCCGGCTGCGCCGCCCAGCACATAGCCGAAGTCTCCGATCACCTCGTCCGCCGCGATGCCGTCGAAGATGAAGGCGACGGACTCGTCATGGCTGTCGTCCAGCCGTCGGTATCCTGCGGCCTCGCCCCAGCCCTGCGCGGCCATGCCCACACCCACCAGCTGCTGCGGCACGTATCCGTTGAAGCGCCACAGGCCGCCGTGGTCGCCGCTGGCACTGTGCACCAGTTCGCCGGGGGGCGAGTCCCAGCACCTGGTTCCCGAGTTGCCCCGCCGGACCTCGATGAGGTGCGGTCGGTCCTCGAAGACGCTGGTGACCCAGTAGAAGCCGTTGCCGCCCAGGTACATGAGCCGCCCGCCGTCACCCAGGTACGCGGTCAGCGAGTCCATCATGTCCCGTGTCCAGTACTCCGGGTGGGAGCCCGTCACAAGGGTGTCGTACCGCGCGAGCAGGGCGGGGCCCTCGCGGTGCAGGTCTTCGTCGAGAGCTATGTCGAAGTCGTAGTCCTCGCCCAGGGAGCGCAGCCATCCGAGGATGAACAGGTCCGCCGCGAGGTGCCGGACGTGGCCGGACAGCCAGTTGTGGTAGTGCGGGCGGAGGTTCAGCACGGGGCGGAGCCGGGATGAGTAGGCGACACCGCTGCCGTCCGTATGCGTGTCGTACAGCGACTTCCCGACCTCGTCGTGGCGCACGATGAACTCGTCCTGGGGTGCGAGTGCCATGTCGTGGACCATGAAGTCCTCTTGCAGACCGGACTCGAACAGCCGCTCGTTCGCGTATGCCTGGTAGGTGAAGCTCGGCACGAGGAAGAGGACCTTCGCGCGGCTGTTCTCCGGGCGGCGGACGAAGAACGGGACGTAGTCCACCTCCTCGCCGGCCCGCAGCCGCAGAGCGTAGGCCCCGGGAGGAGTACCGGCCGGTACCGTCCAGGTCAGCGATGGCTCCCATCCGGAGTCCTCGATGTCGTCCTCGTGGAAGTGGACCGCCGCGTAGTGCGCGGGCGCGGAGTGGAAGTCCGTGTGCCGTCCGTTCCAACCACTGCTGGTCACCCCGCGCTGCGGTGCCTGGTGCAGGGTGCCGTGCAGGTTGTTCCCCGAGAGGTCGTGCAGCCGGCCCGACGAGAAGTCCTGGCCGAGGTCGTAGTCGGCTACCAGGGATGTCGGCCGGACCTTCCCGCCGTTCCCGGCGGCTTCCACCTCGGTCAGGTCCAGCGCGCGGCCGTAGCAGCGCGGGTTCTCGATCTTGCCGTTGAAGTGGCTGTCCAGGTAAGGCCGACCGTCGATCAGGGTCGGCGCCGCGGCCAGGTACGTCCGAGCCGCCCGGACTCCGGTGAGGTCCGGTGCGGGGGACGCTTCGGCGATGTCGCGCTGGGCCCGTCGCTGCCAGCCGCTTGTCTGGGCGACGTACAGCCGCGCCCGGCCGGTCGACCCGTCGTGGTCCGCGCTCACGAAGAACCAGCAGCCGGATCGCAGTTCCACGTCGGAGACGAGACGGACTTCGCCCAACGCGCCGCGGAGGGTGAGGGTGAGCCTGCCGTCGGTGTCGATGGCCAGCTTGACCGAGTGCCCTTGACCGTCTCCGTCTCCGGACTCGCCGGAGTGGAAGAGAACCTGCTCGTGGGTGGCCTGCGGCATGGTGGGCAGGAAGCGCAGCTGAACGGTGAAGGCACCGCCGGCGAGCCAGTGTTCCGGAAGCGGCAGCGTGGCGTACGAACCGGTGTCGGTGTGCTGGACGGTGCCCGGGTGGACGCCGTCGCAGTCCGCCCCGACCTCCCGCACCGGGAGGTCGGTCGACCGCGGGTCGGTCATCCCCCCGAGTAGTTCCACGATGTCGGCCCGGTACTCGGCGCGGTTGGTGCTGATGTGGAAGGTGACCGGTTCACCGGGGCGCGTGCTCCAGCGGTCGGCGTATCCGGTGATGTTGAGGATGTCGCTGTTCTCGTTCAGCCGGAGGTAGGCCTGGTCAGGCTTCGACATGCTCCAGCTCTCCCTTCTTGCCGTGGGCGGTCGCGAAGAACCGCTCCACCCGTGGGTCGATTTCCTTCCGGCCTGCCGCCAGCGTCATGATCGTGCCGACGACGGCGCTGAGCGCGATGCCGACGGGGCTGACGAAGTGGTAGGGGAAGTCAGCCAGCAGTGCGATGACGACGTACACGACGCCGACGGTCAGCGAGCCGAGTGCCGCCTCCGTGGTGAACCGCTTCCAGTACAGGCCCGCCAGGATCGGGAAGGCGAGCAGGGCGGTGAACACGGAGACGTAGGTGAGGACGAGGAGGATGTTGCCGACGAAGGTGAGGGCGAACACCAGGGTCGAGATGCCGAGCACCAGGAAGACGATGCGGCTGGACTTCACATAGAACTGGTCGCTGCGCTCGCGGAACACATACCTTTTGAGCAGGTCGTTGACGACGATCGACACCGCGGAGTTCCAGATCGCCACCATGGTGCTGATGCCGACGAGGAGCAGCGTCACCAGCAGCAGGCCCTGCATGATGGGCGGGGTGTACTCCAGCACCAGCCTCGGCAGTGCCTCCTCGGGCTTGTCGAGATCGGGCATGACCACCCGGCTGAACATGGTGGCCGTCGCCACGAGCGCGTACAGCACGACGATCAGGACTGTGTTGACCAGCATCGCCCGGTAGGCGACGCGCTCGTTGCGCGCGGAGAAGATTCGCTGTCCGTACCACGGGGCCGCGACGTAGAGCATGATGTTCTGGAAGCACCACGTCAGGATCGCGGCGAAGCCGAAGTTCTCCAGATCCCAGATGGGTTCGAAGGACAGGAACTCGGGGTCGAAGACCTTCTTCAGCTCGCCGAAGCCGCCCGCGTTCGAGTATCCGATGTAGAAGATCACCGGTATGAAGACGAGGATCATGACGTAGGCCACGATGTCGAACGAGATGGCCGTCATGAAGCCGCCGGCCAGGGACAGGACCAGGCAGAGAGACGTGATCACGATGACCGTGGTCAGCGGCTCGACACCGAGCAGTACGGACGCGACCACCGAGAGGCCGGCGAGATAGGTCGCGGGCGCGATCCAGGTGAAGGTCAGGGTGACGACGCTCGCGAGCGCCCTGGTGGTCTCCGCTCCCCTGCCGTGGAAGCGCCGCTCGAAGAACTCGGCGATGGTCGATATCTGCAGACGCCGGTAGGGCTTGGCGACCGTCAGGGCGTAGATGCTGAAGACGAAGACGAAGATGAACGACGTGTACCAGAGCCCCACGGTGCCGTACAGATAGGCGACCGAGGCACCCCCGATCAGCGTCGCGGTGTTGAACTCGGCCGCGCCCAGGGTGGCTACGAGCGCGAAGAAGCCGGTGTTGCGCCCCGCCAGGTTGTAGTCCTGGTAGCTGTTGATGCGCCGGTAAGACCGGTAGGCGAGATAGATCAACAGCGCGGTGAACGCGATGGTCATCGCGTACTTCTCTGTCACAGCACTCCCTAGTTCATATCGTGCCTCCTCAGCGCGCGCCGCTGCCACCAAGGCGGAAGCGTCTGGAACCCGGGCATCGGGCCGCTGGGAGCGCGCGGGCCGCAAGCCCGGCGAAGACTGGTCCTGACTGAAATCGAGGTCTTCTGTGGTTTTCGATGGCCATGTTGACTGTTCTTGTGGTGATTTGACAAGGCATTGTCCGCTTCGTTATCAACTAGACCTCACTCTCCCTCATGGAAACCGCAGTTCATGGAGGCGTTGGGAGTGGTTGAGGAGGTGTCCGTGAGGGGTCTCTGGGGCGGAGCTCTTGACCGGTATGACCGCCACGGCCAATACTTTCGCCACAGAAGGCCATACTTCGCCACAGGAACGGTCTGAATATGCTCGTAGTCGAGCGGCACGCCCTTATCTCGCAAGCGATCCAGGAAGGCCGCGTGGTGTCGACTGCCGAACTGGCGGACACCTTGGACGTCTCCGCCGAAACCATCCGCCGCGACTTCGCCGAACTGGAGGCGAAGGGGCTGCTGATACGGGTCCGCGGCGGCGCCACCCGCACCGACCATCTCAGCAACGAGCCCTCGTTCAGGGAGCGTTTCGGAGCCGCCGCAGAGGCGAAGTCGGTCATCGGGAACCTCGCCGCCGAACTCGTCCGGCCTGGGCAGACGGTGGTCATCGACGTCGGCACCACGGCGATGCATGTCGCCCGCGCCCTCGCGAACAACTTCACGGGCGTGGTGCTGACGTGCTCGGTGCTGGCCGCCAACGAACTGGCCGAGGCCACCGGCATCGAGGTCCACCTCAGCGCCGGCCGCATGCGCAGAGGCGACCTCGCGCTCTCCGGTCCCCTGGCGCAGAGATTCTTCGAGGATGTCTACGCCGATGTGGCGTTCCTCGGCTCCGGGGGCGTGCACGACGAGGCCGGGCTGACCGACTTCCACCTCGACGAGTGCCATGTCCGACGGGTGATCATGCGCAACTCCGCGATGAACTACGTGCTCGCGGACAGCTCCAAGCTCCAGCGTGTCGCCCCCTATCGAGTGGCGCCGCTGGAGCAGACCGGCGGCCTGATCACCGACCAGCAGCCCCCCGAGGAACTGACCCGCTCGCTCACCGGGGCGGGTGGCCGCGTCATCTGGCCGGGACACCTACCGGACGACACAGGGGGCGGCACCGGTCGGCGGTACGAGAACACGCCACCCGGCCCCGCGGACAGAGGGGGCCACGACCGCCATCCCGGCGATCGGGCGGGGGACCTCATCAGGCACCAGGACGATCACGGGGGACGGCACTGACCCGGCCGCCGGGCCGGCACCGCGAATGCCCTCAACGCCGCGAGCACGCCCCGAACCCGTGCCGAGGAGCCGCTTTCGCCGACGGTGGATGGCGCAGGCCGCTCGAAGCCAGGTAAAGGACTGTACGGAGCGATCCGTGCGTCGCGTGCCCCTGGGGATCTCCTTCCCGAAGCAGCCCAGGTGACCGTGTGCGTTGCCATCGGGAAGAGTGCCGATGCCGCTCCACGGTCTGAACTGCTGGGGCAGCTTGATCCGCGGTCGCCGCTCGCCAGGCACTTGCGGGCGGCCGAGGGGGTGTCCTCACCCCGGGCGGCCGAGCCGGACGCCCTGCGGGCAGCCGCCTGCCGGTGGTTCGGCCCGTGCGGGGGGCGCCCCGGGGGAACCGGAGGCCCGGTAGGACCGAGACTCGCACCGGCCTCCGGGGCCCCGCTTCACACCTCGCTGGTGTATCAGCCGACCGAGAGTGTCACCGGCCCGGCGTTCGGGCTGATACCCCGGATGACGGACCACGGCACACGGAAGACCCGGCCCGGTGCGGCGGGCCAGGCGAGCTTGCGCTCGTTCACGATCCGGCCGCCCTGACGGACGGTCACCTTCGGTACGCGGACGAACTCGTCGGTCCACAGCAGTAGCCGCCCGCGCGGCGGGGCCGGGTCGCCCGGCCGCAGGATCCCGGGCGAGACCCAGCGCAGCGGTCGGTCGGCGAGCAGCCGTACGCCCGTAGCCGGGTCCTGGGCTGAACCGCCCGCGTCCAGCCAGGACTTCACCTGGTCCGCGACGTGCTTCCCGTCGAGCGCGGCGATGTCCGCGGTGTCGACGGGGTGGAGCAGATTGCCGGCGGCGAAGACGCCGGGCCTGCTGGTGCGCAGTGCGGTGTCCACGAGCGGTCCGAGCGTGCCGGGGTCAAGTTCGATGCCGCCGCTGCGGACGAGTTCGTGGTCGGGAATCCAGTCGCCGGTGAAGACCACCGTGTCGCATTCGACGGTGCGGCGCGCGCCCGTGTCGAGGTTCTCGATCTCGACGGCCTGGACCCGCGGCTTGCCGATGACCCTGACGACGCGGGTCCGGTTGGCGACCGGTACGCGCAGCAGGGCCTTGCCGCCGAGGTTGAAGGCCCCGTACGACTCGGTCCGCTCGTACTGGCTCACCATCAGGGCCACTGAGCAGCCCGCCTCGCGCAGGGTGAGGGCCGCCGACCAGCTGACGAGCTCGCCGCCGACGACGACGGCGCGGCGGCCGACCTCACGGTGGTGGAGGTGGACGGCGTTTTGGAGCGCGCCGGTGGTGTAGACGCCGGCCGGGCGGTCGCCGGGGACGCGCCGGGCGGTACGGGGCCTCTCCCGGGCGCCCGTGGCCAGGACGATGGCGCGGGGCTCGACGCGGAAGCGGCCTCGGGGGCTGGTGACGGTGACCGCGAGCCCGTCGGCCCAGTCGGTGACCATCGCGCTCGTGGTGACAACGGCTCCGGCGCTCACGGCGTCGGCGGTCAGCCGGCGGGCGTAGGCGGGTCCGGTCATCACCCGGCGCAGATCGCGCACTCCGTAGCCGGTGTGGTCGCTGTGCCGGGGGATGCCGCCGGCTTCCTTCTCGCGTTCCAGTACGAGGACTTCGCCGTCGATGCGCGGGGCGAGGTTCGCGGCCGTGGTGAGACCGGCCGGGCCGCCGCCGATGACGAGGACGTCCGGGGTGAGGGTGGTGGGGGAAGTGTTGGGGCTCATCAGTGGGTCACCTCGTGGCAGGTCCGCGCGCAGCCGCCGCCGGTCGTGCTGTGGTCGTTCATCAACTGCTCGACGGCGGAGCCGCAGAAGAAGCCCTGGCACCGTCCGTTCATGGCGCGGGTGCGGCGGCGCAGTCCTTCCGGGGTGCGGGCGGGCAGTTCGGTGTGGCAGGCGTCGCGGATCTCGCCCGCGGTCACCCGCTCGCAGAAGCAGACGATCTCGCCGTACGCGGGGTCCGCCGCGATGCGGGCGGCGTCCTGGTAGGGGCGGGTGCCCGCTTCGCCGATGTTGGGCATGCGCGGGGGGTCGGGGAGGTCCTCGCGCTCCTTCAGGACGAGTCCGGCGTCGGCGAGGACGTCCCGGACGTACTCAGCGATGGCCATACCGGCGGTCAGCCCGGTCGAGCGGATGCCGCCGACCAGCAGATAGTGCCGGTCGCGGTCCGCCTCGATGAGGTAGTCGGGGTGGTTGATGGCGGCACGCAGCCCGGCGTAGGTGGCGGTGACCTCCTCTTCGAGGAGCCTTGGCATCAGTGCGGCGCCCTTGGTGAGGAGGAAGTCGAAGCCGTCCTCGGATGTGCCGGTCGCGGTGCGGTCGGTCAGGTCCTCGGAGGTGGGGCCGAGCATCACGTTGCCGTACACGGTCGGTGAGACGAGTACTCCCTTGCCGCGTGAGGTGGGCACGGGCAGCACGATCTTGTTGACGAGGTCGCGGGCGAGCTTGTCGAAGACGAACAGTTCGCCGCGCCGGGGGGTCACGGTGAAGCGGTCGTGTCCGAACAGCCTGTCCAGGTGGTCCGCGCCGAGCCCGGCGGCGTTCACGATCCAGCGGCCCCGGACGTCGCCGCCTTCGGTGCGCAGGGTGGTGAACCCGTCACCGGAGGTGTCGGCGGTGACCTCGGTGACGGGGTGGTCGAGCAGTACGGTGACGCCTCGGCGCTCGGCGTCGGTCGCCAGGGCGAGGTTGGTCGTCCAGGTGCAGATGATCGACTCGCCGGGCACGGTCAGTCCGCCGAGGACGCCGTCGCCGAGGGCGGGCACGAGCCGGTACACCTCGTCCGCGCCGATCAGCGCCGACTCCTGGTAGCCGTTCCGCTCGGCCTTGTCCTTGAGGCCGGGCAGGGCCGCGAGTTCCTCGTCGTTCCAGGCGACGAGGATGGCTCCGGTGTGCTCGACGGGGATGCCGGTCTCGGTCGCGTACCGGGACAGCAGTTCGTACCCGCGGGCGACCATCCGGGATTCGAGGGTGCCGGGTGTGGCGTCGAAGCCGGTGTGCAGGATGGCGGTGTTCGCCTTGCTGGTGCCGTCGCCGATGTCGGAGCGGGCCTCCACCAGGGCGACGGACACCTCGTGTCCGGCGAGTTCGCGGGCGATCGCGGCGCCCACGATCCCTCCGCCGATCACGACGACGTCGTAGCCGTCGTCTGGGGTGGGCGCGGGCACGGGGTCGGGCCCCGTGGTGTTGCTCATGTCAGATCTCCCTTGCGGACGACTGTCTCGGCGACCGCCGTCCATGTACTGCGGAACGTCTGTGCCCGGTCCGCCGACCACCGGGGTTCGTACACGGCCGAGGGCTGCCAGGCGCCGACGGCGTCGCGGAGCGTCAGCCCGGGGTTCATCGCCAGGCGGGCCAGCGCGGCGGCGCCGAGCGGTGTGGCGTGCGCGGACGGGTAGATGTCCACGGGCATCTGCGCGAGGTCCGCCTGGGCCTGCATCAGGGTGCGGCTGCGGGTCAGTCCGCCGTCCGCGCGCAGCCGGGTGAGCGGGCTGCCCAGGTCGGTGGCGACCAGGTCGCACAGGGTGGCGACCTGGGCGGCGATCCCCTGGAGTACGGCGAGCACCAGGTGCCCAGGGCGGGTGGAGAGGGTCATTCCGCTGAAGGTGGCGGTCGCGTCGGGTCGCCACCAGGGCGCGGCGAGGCCCGCGAGGGCGGGCACGCACAGGGTGCCGTCCGACTCGGCGGCTGCGACCGAGTCCAGGTCGGCCGCCGACTCGATGAAGCCGAGGTCGCGGATCCAGCGGATCGCGGAGGCCGCCGTGTAGACCTGCCCGTCGACGCAGTAGGGCGTGGCGCCCCTCGCCCGCCAGGCGACGGACGAGGTGAGTCCGGAGGTGGAGCGGACGGCTGTGGCACCGGTGTTGGCGAGCAGGAAGGCTCCCGTGCCGAAGGTGCACTTGGCCTCTCCGGCGTCGATGCACCCCTCGGCGAGGAGAGCGGCCTGCTGGTCGACGATGAGTCCGGCGACCGGGATTCGTCCGCCGAAGGCGCTGGTGGTGCCGATGACCTCGTCGCAGGCGACGATGCGGGGCAGCCGCTCGTCCCCCAGCCCGAACAGGTCGAGCAGGTCGGGCGCCCAGTCGGCGGTGTCGATGTCGGTGAGCAAAGACCGGCTGGCCGTGGCGGCGTCGGTGACGAACTCTCCGGTGAGCTGGTGGAGGAGCCAGGTGTCCGAGGTGGTGACCACGCCCTCGGTGGTCACGTTTCTGCGGAGCCAGGCCATCTTGGGCGCGGAGAAGTACGAGTCGAGTACGAGTCCGGTGCGGGCGGCGATCCGGTCGGCGTGCTCGGACAGCTCCGCGCACACCGACTCGGCCCGCCGGTCCTGCCACACGACGGCGTCGGACAGGGGTGTTCCGGTGACGGGGTCCCAGGCCAGGACCGTCTCGCCCTGGTTGGCCAGGGCGACGACGTCTATGGGGCGTCCGGCGGTGGCCACGGCGCGGCGTCCGGTGTCGAGGACGGACTCCAGCAGTTGCCCAGGGTCCTGTTCCACGAGCCCTCCGTCGCCGTACCGGGGCCTGAGTTCGGCCTCGGCGATGGTGAGGACCGCGCCGCCGGAGTCCACCACCACCGCTTTGGTGCCGGATGTTCCCTGGTCGATGGCCAGGACCACGGTCATCGGTCCGTCACCTCCTGTGCGGGGGCGGCGGCCGGCTCGGCGGCCACCGCGGCGTCGTTTCGCCGGTCGGTCTTGTCGGTGTCCAGCTGCCGGTCGACGTCGGCCATGTCGGGCATGGTCAGCCCGGCGACTCCGCGCCGTGCGAGGAGGAAGGCGAAGTAGACGGCGCCGATCGCGAAGAGCACCAGGACGTACATCCAGGGGTCGCGGAAGGAGGCGTCCCGGAAGATGAGGAGCTCGTACACCAGCCAGACCGAGGCGACGACGATGACCGGGAGTTCCCAGCGGCCCAGGGAGAAGCCCTGGGTCGGCGGCAGCGACTTGCGCTTGACGATGTACATCAGGACGGTGCCCGCGTAGATGATGGCGGGCAGCAGGGTCGCGGCGGAGAAGAGCGAGAACAGCGCGTCGGTGGAGAGGGCGAAGCTCGCCAGGATGATCTGGGCGACGAAGAAGATGAAGAGGGTGGCGTTCAGCGGGGTGCCGCGCGAGGGGTGGATCTTGCGCAGCGACCGCCAGCCGGGGAAGCGCTCGTCGCGGGACATGGCCCAGACCAGTCGGGTGCCGCTCATGGTGATGACCAGGCCGCAGGAGAAGATCGAGACCACGACCAGGACCAGGAGGGCCTTGCCGACACCGGAGCCGAGGACGTCGGTGATCACGGTGGCGACGGGGGTGCCGGACTGGGCGAGCTTCACCGGGTCCTCGATGAGCGCGGTGATGGCGATCAGGAAGAGGAAGCCGAGGACGCCGAGCGAGAGCACGGCCTGGACCATGGCCTTGGGGATGACGCGGGCGGGGTCGCGGGTTTCCTCGGCGAGGTTGGCCGCGGACTCGAAGCCGACGATGGTGAACGCGCCCAGCAGGAAGGCGAGGGCGAAGGGTCCGGCGCTGCCGGTGCTGCCCAGGCTGTAGTAGCCGGCCTCGGCGACGGGCGCGGATTGGAAGAGCGTGCCGAAGTCGAGCTTCCCGGTGAAGGCGCCCACGGCGAACAGGAGCACGGTCAGCGCGATCATGCCGATGAGCTGGATGGTCACTGCGGTCTTGTTGACACTGTGGGTCAGCTGAGTAGACGCGGCGACCAGGATGGCCTGCACCAGCACGACGACCGCGGTGATCGCCCAGGCGTTCTGCTGGGTGCCCTGGTACTGGAGGAGTTCCGGCAGGATCGTGGAGGCGATGGTGTAGTCGACGGCGACCACGACCACGCCGAGGAAGGAGAAGGAGATCCAGCCCATGATCCAGCCCCACACCGGGTTCACCAGGCGGGAGACCCACTGGTAGGCATAGCCGCTGATGGGGATGCGGGCGGCGAGCGCGCCGAAGATGAGGGCGATGGAGAGCTGGCCTATGACCGCGATGGGCCAGGCGAAGATGCCGCGCGGGCCGGAGCTGTTGAGCACGGACCCGTAGGTGGTGAAGATGCCCGTGGCGATCGAGACGAAGCCGAAGGCCATGGCGAAGGACGCGTACCGCGTCAGCTCGCGCTTCATCTCCTTGCCGGTGCCGGGTGCAGGCGGTCTAGCGCCGCCGGAGTTCACTGACTCATGGGTGGCCATGGGAGTGCTTCCTTTCAAAACCCTGCTCCCCAGGAGAGAGCAGGAACCCAAGAGGTTGACCGTGCGCGGTGTGGCGGTGGCTGGTCAGGCCACCGTGACCTCGCACCCCGATTCCCTGACCTCCGCGACCATTTGGCCGTCCGCGGACGTGTCGGTAATCACCCCCGTGCAGTCGCCGGGCGCGCAGACGCGGTGTCCGGCGACCCGTCCCCACTTGCTGCCGTCAGCGACGGCGTAGGTGCGGGCGCTGTTGGCCAGGATCTGCTGCTTGGTGGCGATCTCCTCGTAGTGGAAATCGGTGACCCCGGCGGACGGGTCGATGCCGCCGGAGCCGAGGAAGGCCAGATCCGGGTAGAGCTCTGCGAAGAACCGCACGGTCTGCGATCCGGAGCAGACGAGGTCGCCGCCGCGCAGCCGCCCGCCAGGCAGCAGCACATCGGCGTGGGGAAGGGCGGAGACTATCCCCGCGACCAGGAGAGAGGGGGTGGCCACGATGCCGCGGAAGTCGAGCGGCAGCGCGCGGGCGATCTCGACCGCCGTGGTGCCGATGTCGATGACCAGGGTCATTCCGGGGCGCACCAGGCGCGACGCCGCGGCTCCGATGGCGGCCTTCGCCAGGGTCTGGGACTCGGCGCGATCGGCGTAGGACGCCTCTTCGCCGCTCACGCCCTGGACGACGGCGAGCGACGCGGCGCCGCCGCGCACCCGGCGCAGCACTCCGCGCCTCTCCATCTGCCCCAGGTCACGGCGGACCGTCTCGGCCGACACGCTCAGCTGTTCGGCCAGAGCCTCCGTGCTGATGGTGCCCACGCGGTCCACGACGGCGGAGATACGCCGGTGTCGCTCGGTGGGAAGCATGGCAACTCCTGACTAAGGACGCCCGCAAATGACCGGGCATGACTGGAAGTGTGGATTATTGACCGAAAATTCGTCAAGGCCTGGCAAGAAAGTCATCTCTACCGTGACATTCGGCCCCCGCAACGGGTCCGTACGTCCCCTCCGCCGCAGCTGACGGGGCAGGCGCGGCGATAGGAGATCTCCCGGCATTTCCCTCGGGAACGCCGCGTCCGGGCGGACGGCACGGCGGCTCCTCGGCCCTGCCGTCTCCCGCAGAGAGCCGTGCCTCCTCGAATCACCCACCGGCGGGGCGGTCGCTCACGGCACGGCCGCCAGCGGGTACGGGAGTCTCCATGGCGCCGTCAAGCCTCCCGCGTGGCCGGCCTGACCGCGGTGGAACACCCTGCCTCACGCGGCAGGGCCCACACGCTCGCTCGTCGGCGGGCCAGGGGGACGACGGACCGGACGTGTTGGCAGCCCTCGCCGCGCTGCTTGAGGTAGCGAGTGACGCGACCGCGGCCGGATGTGGTGCTGATGGGGGTACGGATGCCGTGGACGGCATCGAGGCAAGCGGCGGCTTCAAGACGCCCCTGGCGATCCACCGCCTTGAGAGCGACGAGCATCAGTACGAGGAGCCGCGCGCGGGTGCGGGGGCTTCGTTCTCCCACGGTCGCCCACTGACCGGATCGCCCGCGCGGTCCACCTGGCCGCGACCGCGGACTTCCCCGCTCTTCCCTGACCCGGTCCGCCGCCTGGTGACCGCCCGGCGTGCCCGCCGGCCTCGGCACCCGTCTCCCACTCATCGGCCGGGGGACGGAGACCTCACGGCTGATGGCGAAGGGGCTGACCCATCGGGATATCGCTGATCAGTTGGTCGTCAGCGCGGAGACCGTCACGGCGCGTGTGAGCAACGTCCTCACGACGCCGGGAAACGGGGAACGGGGAACACGGAACAGCGCACAAGAGGTCATCGCCGCGTACGAAACGGGCCTGGCCGTTCCCGGTACCGACCGCTGTCCTTCGATTCGGCTCCGCCGTGATGGACCGAGAACTCCTCAGCGGTTCGATGTCGTCGTGTACGGGGACGAGTTGCCCCCATCGGCTCCCCCGTCCACGCGCTCCGTGCGTCGGTCAGGGCGTGGACCGTGCGTCGTCGTTCGAGCGGGCGACGAGCGAGTCGATGGTCTCCGCCCCGGCGACGTCGACTATGCGGCGCGAGGCGAGTTCGGCGCGCGCGCCGTCCCGGGCCACGATGGCGTCCAGGATGGCCCGGTGCGAGTCGAGCACCTCGGTCGTGAGGACATCGGGCACGAGGTGGAGGCTGTGGCGGACACGGATGGCGGCTTCGATGGGCTCTGCGAAACGGTCGATGACCAGGCTTCCGCTCGCGTGGAGGAGCGACCGGTGAAAAGCGACGTCGGCCTCGGTGAAATCGTCCCAGTCCTGCTTGCGGACAGCGGCGGCCATATCGTCGAGCGCCGCCTCCATCGCCTGTGTGTCGGGATCGTCCACGACGCTCGCCTTGCGCGCCGCGAGCGGCTCGATCGCACCCCTGACGTCGAGGAGTTCTTCGAACTGGGACGCCGAATCGGGCCCGGCCGCCCGCCAGCGGATCACATCGGAGTCGAGGGCGTCCCAGTCGCTGCGCGGGCGCACCCGGGTGCCGGTGCGAGGCCGGGCAGCGATCAAGCCCTTGCCCTCCAGCATGCGAAGCGCGTCGCGCACCACGGTCCGGGAGACACCGAACTGCTCGGCGAGTTCCTCAGGGACCACCTGGTGGTTCGGGGGAAGGGCGCCGAGGGTGATCCGGCGCCCCAGGC
This sequence comes from Streptomyces albipurpureus, assembly GCF_023701525.1. Classification (GTDB taxonomy): domain Bacteria; phylum Actinomycetota; class Actinomycetes; order Streptomycetales; family Streptomycetaceae; genus Streptomyces; species Streptomyces albipurpureus. The sequence continues at coordinate 19,483 of NZ_JAMQAW010000004.1, read as the reverse complement.
TCTCCAGTACATGCCCGTGCAGGCCCCGTGCCGAAGACGCGCCCCACATGTCGCTCGCCTCGCCGGCCAGGGCACGACCGTATCCAGAGGTCTTCGTCATCGTTTCCCCACGATAGTTCGGTCAAGTTCTGTGCGGAACTCGTCCAGGAAGCGGCCGATTATAGTCTCTTCCTCCTGGTCAACGCATGAGCGAGCTCGCGGCATCGAGCACTGTCGATGGGACCTCGACGTCTTGAGATCGGCTTTTCGGCTGCGATGCCCAGCTCCACGCTCGGCGTCCAGTAGGAAAGATGGGGCAGCATCCGGTCGGGTCGTACGACCGTCGCGTCGGGGCGTCCACCGTCCCACAGTTCCCCCATACGGGGGGAGAGCTCGCCGAAGGAGCACCCGGGCTGCGCGTCCGCGGCGCCGCGCCAAAGCGCGTCGATGAGCCGCACCTCGGAGTCCCCCACGACCCAGCTGAGCTCGGGAATCCGCTCCAGCAGGGTGCTGATGCGGGCACCGAAGGGTGCCAACTCCCCCTTGGTCTGGGCCGTGGACCGGGCGGGCGTCGGCGCGTCGATGGCCGTTCCCGTCCGGGCCAGGGCGTACTGCACGATCACCACGGTCGAGGCGACGGGGTGGCGGCCGTCAGGGTGTGCCCGGGCACGGCGTCCGCGGACGGCGCCAACGGGTGTGGGGGGAGGACGTTCGTCGCGAGCGAGCCCATGGCGACCGCCTCCCCCCGACCGGGCGACAGCCTGATGAGTCGAGTGATCCGGTACCGAGATCACCGCGACGACGCCGGGCACACCCGCCGCCCTCCGTAGCAAAGGCGCCGTGAGCGCCGCGCGCTCGTCGTCGCGGAGCCTGGGGAACTCCCCCGTGCAGCCGGGGAACATGTTGCTGCGCGCACCCGCGGTCACCAGGTGGTCGACGACCTGGACGCATTCTTCGTGGTCGACCTCCCCCCTGGTGGTGAACGGTCTCTCCAGGACCGAACAACCGGCGACCACAGGCGCTCGCATCAGAAGGCTGCCCTTTCCGGGGCGTCGCCGCTCGCACCCACGAGGAAGTCGAAGTCGGCGCCGCGGTCGGCTTGCAGGACATGGTCGGCGTACAGGCGCGACCAGCCTCGAAGCGGGGGTGCCTGGGGCGCTCGCCAGGTGGACCGCCGCTCGGCCAGTTCCTCATCGGTCACCTGGAGCCCAAGGGTCCGGGCGGGCACATCGAGGCTGATCAGATCCCCGGTCCGCACCAGGGCCAGCGGCCCACCCACCGCGGCCTCCGGAGCGATGTGCAGGACACAGGCGCCGTAGGCGGTCCCGCTCATCCGCGCGTCGGACAGGCGCACCATGTCACGGATTCCCTGGTCGAGGAGGACCTTCGGGAGCGGGAGGTTGCCGATTTCCGGCATCCCCGGGTAGCCGCGCGGACCGCAGTTGCGCACGACGAGCACCGTGTCGCGGGTGACATCGAGCGCGGGGTCGTCCGTGACGGCCGAGTACTCCTCGAAGGAGTCGAACACCAGGGCCGGCCCGACATGCCGTAGCAGTCGCGGCTCCGCCGCACTTGTCTTGATGACAGCGCCGTCGGGAGCGAGGTTGCCGCGAAGCACCGCGATGCCCGCCCCCGCTGGTTGCACGGGATCGTCCCAGCGGCGGATGACGTTGTCGTCGTCCACCCGACCGGCCTCCATCGACTCCCTGAGGCTGCGCCCCGTCACGGTGACCGCGTGGAGGTTGAGGTGCGGGCCCAGACGAGTGAGCAGCCCGGGGACGCCGCCGGCGTACGCGAACTCCTCCATCAGGAACCGGCCGCTCGGCATGAGGTCGACCAGCAGCGGGATCCTCCGTCCGATGTGGTCGATGTCGTCGGGGGTCAGGGGTACGCCCACCCGTCCGGCGATGGCCAGGAGGTGGAGCACCGCGTTGGTCGAGCCGCCGATGGCGGCGTTGGCGACCACCGCGTTCTCGAACGCCGCCCGGGTCATGATCGCCGACGGTCGAAGGCCCTCCCGTGCCAGCTCGACAGCACGGGCGCCGGTGTCTTCGGCGAGGACGAGACGGCGGGAGTCGACGGCGGGCAGGGCCGCCGCCCCCGGCAGTTGCATCCCGAGGACCTCGGTGAGGCTCGCCATCGTCGAGGCGGTCCCCATCGTCATGCAGTGACCGGCCGAACGGTTCAGCGCGCTCTCGAACTCGCTGAACTCGGCTTGGTCGATCTCGCCGGCCCGCAGCGCTTCGGTCATCCGCCAGATGTCGGTTCCCGAACCGACACTCCTCCCCCGGAAGCGACCGTTCAGCATCGGGCCGCCGGTGAGCATGATCGCCGGCAGATCCACACTCGCGAGCCCCATGAGCGCCGCGGGCGTGGTCTTGTCGCAGCCGGTCAACGCGACGACCGCGTCCAGGGGGTTGGCCCGTACGGTCTCCTCAAGCTCCATCGCGGCCATATTGCGGTAGAACATCGACGAGGGGCGCATAAACGGCTCGCCCAGGGACAACATGGGGAACTCCAGGGCAACGCCGCCCGCCTGCTGGATACCTCGGCGCACCGCTTCGGCGAGCGTCCGCAGATGGGCGTTGCACGGCGTCAGTTCCGACCAGGTGTTCGCGATGCCGATCACCGGTCGCCCGTCGAACTGCTTGCCCGACAGGCCCATCTGACGCAGGTGGTGCCGTGCGATGAAGCCGTTCTTACCTCCGTCGCCGAGCCAGGCGGCGCTGCGGTTCGGCGCGTCGGTGCTGCCGGCGTCAGGCGGTGAGATCACTCATCGCTCCATTCCAGCTCCGCCGTGAGCGCAAGGCTCCCGCCCGGCTCTACGCGGTGGGGCAGGGTGCCGGGGGGCGCGTTCATCGGCTCGACGGCCACCGCGTCGGGTTGGCCGTCGTAGAGGCCGAGGTACCCGCCGTCCGAGTGCAGGCGGAGCGTGCCCATCCCGCCCCAGCGCAGTTCGATGGGGCGTGCGGTGCGGAAGCAGTCGTCCCAGGGGCCGGGCCGGGGCGCGGTCCAGCGGCCGGTGGGTGCGCCGCTGGCGTCGAGTTCGCGCTGCTCGGCGTCGCCCGGCAGTGCGAAGGACAGTTCAGCTCCGTCGACGCGGCGGCGGAACCAGGGGTGCCAGCCGATCGCCGCCGGCAACGGTGAACCCTTGGCGTCAATCCGGATCGAGACGCTCAGCCGGTCTTCACCGGCATGCGCTTCGAGCTCCACGGTACCGCCGAAGGGCCAGGTGCCGGGCATCGTGGCTCGGATGCCTCCCGGGACCGCGGTGAACTCCGCGCCCCGCGCGAGGCCGTGGAGACTGTGCTCGCCCCAGTTCGCCGGAAGGACGTGGCGCTCACCGTCGAACTCGACCGTGCGGTCCGGGAGCACACCGGCCCAGGGCACCATGAGGAATCCGCCGAACCAGACGTCCTCGCGTGGATCGCTGGAGTGCAGGAGTTCCCGGCCCCGGATGCGGAGGGAACCGAGCCGACCGCCGTCGAGGTGGAACTCGGCCCGCACGGTGTCACTCTCGGCGACGTAATGTGTTGTCATCAGAGACTCATGCCTTCCATGGATCTATCACGATTTTCCCAACCTCGACTCCGTCGAGGGTCCACCCGTTGGCCGGCTGGAGCGCGCTGACGGCGTCGCCCACGCGCTCCAGCGGGAGGACATGGGTGACGAGGTCGCGCGCCTTGTCACCGAGCCGTTCCACCAGCGTCATCGCCCGAGCGAACGAGTCGGGGGTGTAACCCGACGACGACACGAGTCGGGCGTCTCGGGAGAGGATGTGGTGGTACGGATTGATCTCGACCGGGCCGACGTCGGAGAAGTGTCCGAGTTCGACGTAGCAGCCGCCGCGTGTGAGGTAGCCGAGTCCCTCGGGGATCGTTGAGGGGACGCCCGCGCACTCGATGACGTGGTCGAAGCCCCGTCCGTTGGGCGACGCGGCCATGACCGCGGCCTTCCTCGCCTCCGGGTCGCGCATCCCGGCGATGTCCACGGTGGTGCTCGCGCCCAGTTCGCGGGCGATCTCAAGCCGGCGGGCCGGTCCGCCGATGGCGGCGACCGTGCTCGCCCCGCCGAAGGCCGCCGCCGCGATGGCGAGTAGGCCCACCGTGCCCGTGCCCTGGACGAGGACCGAGTCGCCGAAGCGGAAACCGGCTCGGATGAGCCCCTCGACGGGCGTCGAAGCCGGCTCGGCGAGGACGACGTTGACGGCGGGAGCTTCGCTGACGAAGAGGCGTGCTCGCCTGTTGACCAGCACGTACTGTCCCCAGCCCCCGCCCGCTGGGCGCGCGTCGGGGTTGGAGAACCCCACCACGTCCCAGTTCTCGCAGTCCGGGTAGCGGCTTCCGGCCTTGCACGCGGTGCAGTGGCCGCAGGGCGTCGCCGGCATCACCGCGACCCGGGCACCGGCGCTCACCGGCACTCCGCGGACATCGCCGCCGAAGTCGGCGCCTACCTCCTCGACGACCCCGCACACCTCGTGCCCGAGGGTCGAGGGGTACTCGTATCCGGGGATGTGACCGAGCATGATGTGCAGATCGGTGGCGCACACCCCGGTGTACTCCACGCGGATCAGGGCGCCGTCACGCGGCACTTCGGGCCGCTCGAACTCACGCACATCGAAGGTGCCTCCTGCGCGGTCCAGAACGCTAGCGCGGAACGTCATAAGGTCCTCTCACCAGGTGTTTGTCGGCCCCAGAGGGCCGGATGCGGCTCATGGGGCTTTACCCATGGGCGGCCCCGAGAAGTGGCCGCGCGCGGCCCTCGGGGCGCCCTCGTTGTCGATGGAGATGTGCGCACCGCCGATGGAGATGCGCGCACCGTGTGCGGTCGCTGATGACGGAGACGACCGCGGGGTGTTCCTCAGTCCGAGAGTGCTCCGTACGGGACGAGGAGGGACGGATGGACGAGCGAGCGGCCCGAGCCAGGGCCCGCGTCGACGCGGACGAGAGCGCCGCCGGACGGCCGTTGGCACAAGCCCGGTACCACCCTGTTGCCGAAGGAGGGTGACAACGATGGGTCGGCGGCCGACACACCGGCGGAACCAGGCGAACACAACGGCTGGTAAGTCAGCTCGACCCGCTCGGCCATCACGTCTTCCTCCCTCCAGCGAAAGCCATCTGAGCCGTGGAGGAGTTGGATTCCGCAATCAACTCCCGGCGTCATCGGCGAGGGGGAACGGTGTGTCCTCCATGAGCGCCGAACGGCCGCCGTCGATGGTGAGAACCGTGCCGGTGGTGAAACCCGACCTGCGGCTGTCGGCCAGGTAGTCGATGGAGTGCGCGATCTCGTCCGGCACTCCGAGCCGGCCCAGCGGGTGAAGCCGCTCTGCCGCCCGGCGGGCTTCGGCCGGGTCGGGGAAGGTCCCGAAGTAGGCGTCGTTGATCGGAGTGTCGATGTAACCGGGCTCCACGGCGTTCACCCGGATACCCCGCGGGGCCAACTCGATCGCGAGCGACTGGGTGAGGGCGTTCACACCCGCCTTGGCAACGTTGTACGGGAATATCCCGGGCATCGTCGAACGGGAGTGGTTGGAGGTGACGTTGACGATGGACCCTCCCGCGGGCAAGGTGAGGGCCGCCGCTCGCGCACAGAGCCATGGCGCCCGCAGGTCCAGGGCCAGACAGTCCTCCCACTGCTCCAGGTTCGCCTCCAGAACACCGGCGAACACATTGGCCCCGGCGTTGTTGACGAGCACATCAAGGCCGCCGAACGCCGCGGTCGCCTCTTCGACGACACGAGCGCAGGAATCGGCGTCGCGCAGGTCACCGGTCACCGTGGCGGCCTCGCCGCCCGCACGCGTCACGGACTCGTGGAACGCGGCGAGTTCCGCGCGGTCGCGGCCGTGCGCGACCACTCGCGCCCCGCGCCGCGCGAACAACTCGGCGGTGGCCCGGCCGATGCCTCGCGTGGCGCCCGTGATCAGCACTGTCCGGCCCGCCCAGGGGAGGGCCTCATCTCGTGCGGGGCTCATCCCTGTCCCTCCGCTACGGGTGCGGCCTGCGGGGAAGACGCCCTGGAGAGCCCCGGTAGCACCATGGTCTTGATCCCGTCGCCTGACATCGCGGCTTCGATGGCGGCCTCGAACTCATCGATCGCGTACTGTCCGGTCACGAGGGAGGCCACGTCGACCCGTCCCTCGGCCACCGCCTCGATCGCCTTGGGGTAGCAGTAGGGGCCGAGATGGCTGCCCCGGATGGTCAGCTCCTTCTGGTCACCGGCGAGATTCCAGTTGACGCGCACGGGGTCCTTGATGGAGCTGAACGCCACGACCGTGCCCATCTTGCGGACCATCTCCAGAGCCTGCTGCGGTCCGTCGGCGGCACCGGACGCCTCGACCACGACATCGGCGCCGTATCCGTCGGTGAGCGCGCGGACCTGCGCCACCACATCGGATTCCCGCACGTTGATCGCCACGTCGGCGCCGAGCTGCTCGGCGAGCTCCAGCCGCAGTGGCCGGGTGCCCACGGCGATCACCATGCGCGGGTTGTACTGCCGTGCCCACTGCAGCATGCAGAGCCCGATACTTCCGATTCCGGCGATGACCACCGTGTCGCCGGGCTTGATCTCCGCCCTGTCGACGGCGTGGATCGCACAGGCCAGGGGTTCGAGATAGGCGGCCTCGACAGCGCTCAGCCGCGGGTCCACCCGATGGACGATGGCGTTGGCGGGGAAGAGCGTGAACTCCGCCATTCCCCCCTCGGCCCGGCCGCGCTTGAACCCGAAGATCTCGTTCGGCTCGCACATCCAGTACGCGCCCTCCCGGCAGAAGCGACAGCGCTGGCACGGCAGGATCTGCTCCGCCACGACCTGGTCGCCGATCGAGATTCCGTGCTTCTCGCCCGCTCCGGGTCCCAGTGCCTCGACCACACCGGCGAACTCATGGCCGGTGATCACAGGTCCTTCGACGTAACCGTCGTCGCCGTTCTCACCCCAGAACAAGGAGGCCCCGGTGTAGCACTTGATGTCGCTGCCGCAGATGCCGACGGCACCGGTACGGATCAGCACCTCATCGCGGCCGGGAGTCGGCACTGGCACCTGCTCGACCCGGTAGTCACGAGGGCCGTGGGTGACGACAGCGCTCATCATGCGGTGATCAGTCATGTTTCCTGCTCTCATTTCGACGTACCCGCGGATACCGCTGCCGCGTTGGAGGACCGGCTCAGCGCCCGACGGTCTCGCAGGGTGTTGATCCATCCGATGCGCCCCTGCCTGGCCTGGTCGAAGACGCCGGCGGCCACGACGACTGCACCGAAGGTGGCCAGCTGCAGCCAGCTGGAGAGTTTGAGAATGATGTACGCGTTCTGGACCATGCCCAGCAGCACAGCGCCGAGGAAGACACCGATCATCGAGCCCCGTCCGCCGACGAGGCTGGCACCGCCGACGACGACGGCGGCGATGACGGGCAGCAGGTCGGCGGTACCGGCACTCGACTCGGCGGTGCCGAGCGAGGCGGCGCGCAGGATGCCGGCCACCCCGGCGAGCCCACCGGCGATCGCGAAGACGGCGAGCTTGGTGCCGATCACCGGCAGGCCGGCCAGGCGGGCGGCCTCCGCGTTGTCGCCCACCGCGAGCACTCGCCGTCCGAAGACCGTGAACACAAGGACGAGTTGCGCGATGATCGCCAGTACGACGAACACGATGACCGGGAAGGGAATCCCGGCTACGCGGGTGTCCGCGCCGATGTCGGAGAGCGCGAGCGGGGTCGCGATCGGCAGGCCGCCGGTCACCATGAGGGTGAGGCCCTGGACCACCGAGAGCGTACCGAGGGTCACGATGAACGAGTTGACACCGGTGCCGAGCACGATCGCCGCGTTGACCAGGCCGATCAGCGAACCGATGGCGATGGCCGCGATAACGGCGAACCACACGGGGACGCCGTCCCGCATCAGGGCTGCGGCACACGCGGCGGTGAAGGCGATCGTCGCCGCAACCGACAGATCAAGCTCACCGGCCATGATCACGAAACCCTGGCCGAGGGCGACGATACCGATCGTCACCATCGCGAGGAGCAGATTGATCAGGTTCGCGGTGCTGAGGAAGCTCGGCACCTGCACTGCCACAACGGCCGCGACGATGACGATGACGAGCACCAGCGCCACCTCGACATGGCCAAAGGCCGAGCGCAGTGACCAACGCTGGGTCATGAGGGGAGTCCACTTCTGTCTGAGGGTTCGGTTCGGGGGGTCAGGGTCTCGCCCAACGCTGCGGCAACCAGGCCGATCCCATCGGTGCCCGACGCCTCCTGCACGATGCGGCCGTCCCGGACCACAGCCACGCGATCGGCGACGCCGAGAAGTTCCTCGACCTCGCTGGAGATGAAGATCACCGCCAGGCCCTCGGCCGCGAGCCGGCCGACGAGAGCCGAGATCTCGGCCTTCGTGTTCACGTCGATGCCGTGCGTCGGTTCGTCGAGAATGACGAGCCGCGGCTTCACCGCGAGCGCGCGAGCCAGCAGTGCCTTCTGCTGGTTCCCTCCGGACAGCGAGAGAATGGGCGAGCCGGGACTACCGCGCAGCGCGAGGCGGCGCACCCAGTCCCCGGCCAGGCCCCGCTCCCGGCCCCGGGACAGGACGCCGAGACGGCTGAGCCGCTCCAGAGAGCTTCCCGCGATGTTGAAGGTGACGTCGTGACTGGCGAACACCGCGCGCCGGCGCTCTTCGCTGGTCATCACGACGCCCGCGCGAAGCGCCGCCCTCGGCGAGCGGAACCGGCGTTCGCGGCCGTCGATACTGACGCGCCCGGCGAGCACCGGCTCACCGCCGCATGCGGCCAACCCGATCTCGGTTCGGCCCGCGCCGACGAGGCCGGCGAGACCGACGACCTCACCCGCGTGGACGGTGAGATCGACACCGTGGACGGAACGGGTGTGCACCCCTTCCATCTGCAGCACCACGTCGCCACGGGCAGGCCGCTCGGCGCGCTTGACGGGCGCGCTCTGCCGTCCGGCCATGAGCTCGACAGCCCGTGGGATGGGGATCTCGGCCGCGGTCCCGGTGGCGACGAGCCGCCCGTCCCGCAGCACGGCGACCCGGTCGACCACTTGGTAGAGCTCGCTGAGACGGTGACTGACGACGATGACGGCGACACCGGAGTCCCGCAGGGCGCGTACCAGGTTCCAGAGCTGGGTGGTCTCACGGGGCGTGAGGCTTGAGTTGGGCTCGTCGAGGAACAGCACACGCGCCTCAGTCGCCATGGCCTTGGCGATCGCGACAAGCTGCCGCTGCGCCGCGCTCAGGCGGTGCACCGACGTGGTGACCGGCGGCAGGCCGTCGGCTAGGCCCAGTTTGCTGAGCAGCGTCTCTGCCCGCTGAACACGCCGCCGCAGACTCACCAGTTGAAGGCCCGTTCCTCCGGCGTAGTCGGCGAGAAAGATGTTCTCGGCGATGGAGCCCTCGTTCGTGAGCTTCGGCTCCTGGTGCACGACCTGGATTCCCAGTCGTGCGGCGTCGTGCGGACTGTTCAGCCGTGCGGGTTCACCGGAGATCTCGATCGTTCCCGAGCTCGGCGTCACCGCGCCGGAGACAAGGGAGATAAAGGTGGACTTCCCAGCTCCGTTCTCACCCAGCAGAGCGAGAACGGAGCCGGCCTCGACCTCCAGCGTGACGTCGCTCAGAGCGGTGACCGCACCGAAGGTCTTACCGAGGGATGCGACTCCCAAGGCCAGGCGTCTTTCGGTAGTCATACGATCCGCGTCACTTTCCTGAGGCGAGCGAGGCGATGTTGTCGGCGGTACCGACCAGGGCCTTCGTCGGCACGAAGTAGTCGGGCGACGGCGCCTCGCCGGTGATCAGCGCGTTGTACAGCCATGTGATGCTGTCGTAGGACTGGCCGTAGGGGTCCTGGTCGATCGCGCCGTAGAGATTGCCCGCCTTGATCTGCTCCACGTTCTCCTTGGTGAGATCGAAGCCGATCACCTTGACGGCCTTGGCCTTCCCCGCGGAGGCCACGGTCCGCGCGGCGACATGGGGGTTTCCACCCGTCACATACACGCCCACGAGGTTGGGGGTCGAGGTGAGGAAGTCCCTGGTCGCCGAGGCGACCCGGTCCGTGGAGCCCTGGTACTCGACTCCGTCGCCCACGGGGGTGACCCACGGGCAGTTCTTCTTGAGCGAGTCGAGGAAGCCCAACCGGCGCTCTTCGAGGGCCTGGAAGGCGAACGACTCGGTCTCGACGCCGACCTTTCCGGGCTTGTCCTTGCTCGCGACGCCCTTCGTGGCCTCACACATGAGCTTGGCGGCGTCCTCGCCCACCCCGCGCAAGTCCTGCCCGTGGAAGAAGACCGCGCCGGATTCCTTGGCGCAGGTGGTGTCCCCGTTGTACGCGGCGACGAGTACGCCCTGGCCGGTGGCCTGGCGGATATAGCTGCAGATGCCGTCACCGGGCATCAGCGAGGCGATGGCGTCGTAGCCGTCGACGACCGCCGCGTTGATCGCACGCCCGACGTTGTCGACATTGACCTCGGTCCCCGCGTTGATCCAGTCGACCTTGCCTCCGAGCGCCTCAATCTTGGGCTTGACGGCGTCGTAACCGGTTCGGACCTGCGCGAAGAACGGGTTGTTCTCGATCGCGATGATGGCGATCTTCAAGGGCTTTTCAGGCTTCTTGTCAGTCAAGGCAGGACGTTCACCCGGCGTCGGCGCCTTGTCGGGCGCGGACAGCTTCAGAGTGGATGCCTGTTCCTTACGGGTCTCGCTGGCTGTCGTACATCCCACCAGCAGCACCGCGGCCGCCAGAGCAGCCGAAAATCCGATAGTTCTCCGCACCGAAAAGCTCCTTCATCCATCGGAGTCCCAGGCCACTGGCCATGGGATCGAGCGCCGCCCCAGGCGAACTTCGGCATATAGTCATACTGTTCGACTATTAAGTCAATGGGTGATGGCTCTCCTCGGCGCACTTCGGGTCCAGCCCTCGCGTCGGGGCTGCCGAGAGACTTGGGAATGCCTGCTCACCAACCATGTGAGGGCCTGGCGGATCGCCCGTCTCCACCCGCCGGCGATGGAGACCTCGATGCGGACGGGCTAGCGGGGCGCTCCATGGAGGAGGGCCGCGGGCCGGTGTCCGCAGTGGTCTGTGGGGGCGCCTGCCCCGCCCGGAATCGGCTGCTCGGCCCGGGGAAGCGGAGAACCGTCGGTGCTGACAGCACGGCACGTCCCCGTCGGCTCAGTCGGCCGACGCGGACCGCTGCGTCGATGGTTCGAACCGCTCGCGGGCTGGCTCGGGCAGCGGCCACCCGGTCGGTGCGGCGGGCCAGGGACTCACCGCGCCGGGCGCACATTGACCCAGCGGGGCATGGCGGCCAGCTCCGGTACATCACGGGAGCCGAGTTCGCGCGTGGCCTCCGCGAGCGTCGGAGGCGCGCCGAGCGTCGTCAGGACCGCGCAGGCGGAGGTGCGGCTTGGGCGCCGACTCGTCCAGTGCGCCATGAAGCCAGTCCCAGGCTGCGCGGGGAGTTCCGGTGAAGCCGAAAGCGCCGTTGACCGCACCAAGAGAGAGGTGAACGGCGACGCTCAAGTCGATCCGGATGGGCACTACTCCGCGAGATGCCCCTGCTCCAGCGCCCCTTTGCGACCACTCCCCAGGCCGGTGCCAGAACCATGTCCTGGCAGGACTCGAAGGTGGAGCCGTACGCGACGATTCGGCGTGGCCGTCACCGCGCCGGTCAATGCGCGCCCCATGAGCGCGACGCCCGCCCGCCTGACGCCTGCGCCGCCGGTACATGTACCGCCTGCGAGGAATCCGGCACCAGGGCGGGTCCCTTTGACCCCATCGCGGTTGGGGCGTCGCCTTCGAGGCGGGTAGCCGGATCACGCCAAGGTGTTCCGCGGCGCGGGAGGAGGGAAGTCCGCGCCCGGTATCGACGCACTCGGTGTGCCGCTGCCGGCCGACGCGGGCTCCCGAGCGCTCGTCGTGCCCGGCGCCGCCGCCCCTATGGGGCACCGGGCGTGACGCCCCTGGGTCAGGACGGAGACGAGGACGAGGCGGCAGTGCGCCGCCGGCCTGCGCGCGGTCCTCTGGGGGCGGCCATCGCGACGACCATGGCGACGACCTGTTCCAGGTCCTGGGCCGCGCGGTCGGCTTCGGGGTCCGCGAGATGCTGGAGGATCAGCCCGTCGAACTGCGCGACGATGACCCGGGCGAGCAGGTCGAAACCGACCGCGCAGGTCTCGCCCGCGTCCTCTGCGGCTGCCCGGCACCATGCGGCGACGATCCGGAAGTACTCCTCGTACTGCCAGCGGGCCATGTCGGCCAGGTTCGGCGTGCGCAGTGCGTAGGTGAGCAGCTCGTACTGGAGCAGCTGCCGTCCCGGATCCCTCGCCGCCATACGGGCCCAGGTGCGGCGAAGCCCCTCGTCCAGGGTCTCCGCCATCCCCCTGCCGGGAGACCGAAGAACCTCAAGGTCCTGGGTGATCGCCTGGATGATGTCCTCCAGGACGGCCCGGAACAACCGCTCCTTGCTCTGGAAGACATAGTGCAGCGTGCCGAGCGGGACCTGGGCCTCCGCGGCAACCGTACGCATCGTGGTCCGCCCCACACCATCGCGGATCAGAGCCCTGCGCGCCGCTGCCACAATCTGGTCCCGGCGCTCGGCCGCCTTCACATAGGCCACCACTGACTCCTCTCGATCGGCAGTCACACCCGCAGTCGGACGTACGTCTGAGTATCCCATCCGCTCGGCTGCCACCGCGCACGACAGGATCGCCCGCGGTGGCAGCCGCTACCGAGCCGCGTGCTGGGCCGATGGCCGGCCCGCAAGCACGGTGTGCAGACCCAACGCGGTGTGCCGGCCGATTCGTTCTGTCCCGGGCAGACGTCGATCCAGGAGACGAGGTGTTGGGAGGTGGCGAACGGGAGACAGACGGGCTCAAGTCCCCGCGGTGGGCCGTCACGGAGACCGAGAACCCCGGTCGGCGTCGCCAACGGGGGTGGACCAGACGATGCTCGCACGGACAACGCGCCTGTACCAGCGGACCATCGCCTCGCCCCACGGCTCTCGCGGGCGGCGAAACAGCTGGACCTCGACCACCCCCGATGCCGGTGGTCGGCACCGCCCGAGGAACAGTGCGGCGGGAACGACAGGGGGCCGGGTTGTGCCGTTGTGGCACAACCCGGCTTCTTCGCAGGCGACTTGGGCGCTCCGGGCGTCAGTGCTTCGTCGATGCCCCGTCGAGGGACTTCACCACCTGGTCGCGGAGCTGCACATCGACCACCTTGTCGTAGGGCAGCGGGGCCTTCAGCTTGAGGGAACCCTGTTCGATGAACATGGACTGCATGCCTTCGAGTTTCGCCCTGTCCACGGCGAGGGTGTTGTCGTAGACGTACTCAGGCGTCGACTCCACCAGTGGTCTGGGGAACTTGCCCAGTTCGACGAAACGGTTCACGACCTCGGGACGCTTGCTGTAGCCGGGGGCGAGTTCCTTGCGGGCGGCTTCGATATGGGCCTTGAGGAAGGCGCAGCCGATGTCCGGCCGCTTCTTCAGCAGGTTGGGCCCCATGATGAGCCCGCCCACCTGCACGCGGACCAGCGAGCCCTGGCTGTCGAGCACCTGCGCTACCCCGCTCTTCTCGACCGCGGAGTCGAACGGCGCAGTGACCAGGGCCGCGTCGATGCTCTTGGTCTGGAAGGCGGTCATCATGTCGGCGGGTGCGAGGGTGACGTTCTTCACGTCGCCAAGCTTGAGGCCGCCCTTCTCCATGACCAGGCCGCTCATGTAGAAGGCGGCGGAGCCAGGACCTCCGGGCAGTCCGAGCCGCAGCCCCTTCAGGTCGGAGATCCTGGCGACCTTGCCGTCCTTCATCAGGTCTGACCGCACGAACATCGCGGTGCTCGGGTTCTGCGCGGTCATCTGGCCGTCGGACGACATGATGTGGACATCGACGCCCTGGTCGATCGCGCTGAAGACGTTCGCGGGGAAACCGACCATGGCCGCGTCCAGCTGGCCCCGGCCGACAAGGGCGATGACGTCCTGGCCCGTACTGAACGTGGAGGCCTTCACATCGAGCTTCGCGTTCTTGTAGTGGCCGCCGCCCTCCGCCTGTACGGAGGTTCCGAAGGCGAGGGCAGGCGAGGAGCCGAAGGTCACCTTCTCGGTCTTGGCGAGCGGCTTGCAGAAGTCACCGGCCCGGGTCCGGCCGTCGCTGTCGTCGGAGGCTCCCCCGCACGCGGTCACACCGACCAGCAGGACGGCGAGGCCCGCGGCGGACAGGACTCGGCTTCTGTTCATTGGACTTTCCTTTCACAAGGCGCGCCGTCCTCCGACGCGGTACCTGGGGACAGCGGGTGCGTGCCTATGGGCGGTGGTGCGCGGGAGGTG
>NZ_JAMQAW010000004.1:0-5112 GCF_023701525.1 Streptomyces albipurpureus | reverse complement strand
GGCGCGCCAGGGGGTGCACAGGTTCTGGACGGGTCCGACGGCGGCGGTCGAGATGACGCCCAGCAGTGCGGAGACGACGATGCCGACATACATCGGACAGGGCTGGGACAGACTCCAGGAGTGCTTGGCGAGGTGGCCGACGCCGTGGTCGACGGCGACGAACCCGGTCGCGACGACCATGAGGATCGACAGGCTCGTCACCAGGCGGGGACTGGTGGGGATCGGCGGGGGAGCCGCGGGCAGGACGGTCTCGAACAACTCGCGAAGTGGTTGGCCTGGAACGCCTCGGCGACATCGAACATGCCCGACGGAATGGAGTGGCAGGCGTCGGCGGTGGCCTGCCTGCCGAAGGGAAGACCGTCATCCCGACGCGGATCACCGTGGATGTCCCGCCCGTCCCGAAGACGAGCGGCAGCAGCCGGGAGGACACCCGGTTCGGGGATGGTGCAGGCGCCCGTCACTCCTGTGCGAAAGCTCGCGTCCCCGATGGGCGGGGTTGCGGGCAGCATGTCGAGGACAACGGCGCAGGCATCCGCGCAACGCCCGGTTCACGGTGGCGACGATGTGATCGAGCGATTCCCCGTTGGAGATCGGTTCACCCGCGGAATCGGCGGTCTCCTCGGCGGCCGCGTCTTCGCCGAACCCACCGAGGGGCTCTCGCGCTCTTCGAGTGCTTCGACGGCCGCTACGACTCCCGCATCCGGGAACGGCTCGGATTCCCCGGCCCGATCGGATTCGAAGAGAGGCGCTGCGCCGAACAGACGGCAGCCGAACCGCCGAGCCCGAAACCCCACCAGCCCCCGCTGACCAGCTGATCAGCACCTCTTGGACAGCGGGGGAACCTCACTCGGCGGGTTGTGCGGCAGGGGGAGACGGATCGAGGTCCAGCGCGTGGTAGACCTCGGGGCGGCGTGCCCGCAGCCACAAGGCGCGCACGGCTCCGCCCGCTGCGGCGACAGGGAGCAGGATCGTGAGGCTGTTGATCACGACCGAATCGGTCCCGGTGAGATACGGGTAGTTCTGCAGGACCAAGACGATTGCGGTGCCCAGACCCGCCAGGGTGAGCACCGGTGCCAGCACGGTGCGCCACCAGTGGCGCCCGGCCGCGTTCCGGCTGAAGAAGGCCAGGACGGCCACCGAGGTGGACAGCAGCAGGACCATGATCCCGACGGTGGCCAGGCTGACCAAGCTGACTCCGAGGGTCTTGTAGGGGTGCAGGCCGGCAAGGGCGAAGGTGGTGATCACCAGTGCGGCTACGAGGGACTGGGTGTCGCTCGCCCTGTACGGCGAGTTGAACTTCGGGTGCGAGGCGCCCAGTACCCGGGGAAGCAGCCCTTCGCGGCCCAGGGCGTACATATAGCGGCTGGTGGCGTTGTGCACGGCCAAACAGGCGGCGAGCAGGCTGGTGATCTGCAGCACCGACATCACCGTGGTCACCCCGGAGAACGTGTACTGGTCACTGAGCGCGAAGAGCAGTTTGCCCGACTCCTCCGCCGCCCTGGCGCGGACGTTGTCCGGACCGACGCCTCCCACGACGATCCAACTGGTGAGCGTGTAGAAGACCGTGGTGATGACGACGGCCCAGAAGGAGGCACGCGCCACGGACCGGCGTGGGTCGCGGGCCTCTTCGCCGTACAGCGCCGCCGACTCGATACCCGCGAACGAGATGAAGGCGAAGATCAACGCAGCGCCCAGACCGGTGCCCAGGGCGACCTTCGGCTCGAACGAGACCAGGGGCATCGCGTCCGTTCCCTTGTAGGCGACGATCCCGATGTCCATGACCAGCAGGATGGCGATCTCCGCGACCATCAGTACGCCGAGCACCCGGGCGGAGAGGTCGATCTGGCGTCGTCCGAGCAGGGCGGTCAGGAGCAGGGCGCCTGCCGTGTACCAGTGCCATGAGACGGGTGCGTCAATGACCACGCTGGCGTAGTAGCCGAAGACCGCGAACACACCGATGCCGAAAGCGCTGTAGGACAGGACCGCCAGATAGGCCGCAGCCGAACCCGGTACGCGCCCGAGCGCGACGCGGATGTACACGTACAGAGCGCCCGCGTTGACGATTCTCCGGCTCAACGCGGCATAACCTGAGACGAAGCAGAGCATGATCAGGCCGGCGGCGAGATAGGCGGCGGGTATTCCGGGCCCGGTGCCCAGGACGAACCCGTAGGGCACGGTGCCGATCATGGCGACCATGGGTCCGGTGGCCGCCACGACAAAGAAGACGATCTTCGTTGCGGAGAGCGTACCTCTGACAGGCGGCGCCTCGGAGGTGTTTGCGGGTGAGTCCGGCATGGCAGACCTCCCTCTAGTGGGCGGGGGTGGCGGACAGAGCGGTGTGGATCTCCTCGGCGACGCGGTGTCCGGAGCGCACAGCACCGTCCATGTAGCCGTTCCAGACAGCGGCGGTCTCGGTGCCGGCCCAGTGGATGACCCCGACCGGTTCCCTCAGCTGCGGGCCGAACGCGGTCCAGACCCCGGTGCCGAGCCGGCCGCCGTAGCCGCCCCCGCTGTACTCCTCGCTGCTCCAGTCCTTTTCGAAGTACTCCAGGGGCTCCGCGGCCTGCGGTCCGAAGTACGCCACCAGGCACTCCAGCGCGACAGCGCGCCGCTCCTCCCTGGTCAGCGTGGTCAGCCGGCGTGCGTGGACCCCCTCGACGAAGCCGGCGAGCACGCCGCGCTCGGACCCGTGCGGGGTGTTGTCGATGGCCACGGACAGCGGGTGCTCCGGGCTGGACGCATAGCCGCTGAGCCCGGCTTCGCGCCAGAAGGGCCTGTCGTAGGCGACGTTGACCTTGATGACCGAGCCCATCGGAACCTGTTGGGTGAACTGGTCGCGAAGCGCGGGCATCGCCGGCGCGTACCGCAGCCGTCCGGCCAGCGTGGGCGGGAGTGCCACCACCACCCGGCGGGCGGACACGGCACCCCCCTCGTACCGGACGACAGCGCCGTCGGCTGTGTGCTCGATCGCGTGCACCGGCGAGGAGAGACGGACGACCTGGCCCAGGGAGTGTGCCAGGGCCTCGGAGATCAGGTGCGAACCGCCGACCACACGGCGTTCCTGAGCACCGCCTTCCCTCCCCAGCAGAATGTCGAACATGCCGCCGGAGGCGATGTAGAACAGGAAGTGCAGCAGTGATATCTCCTGCGCCTCGGCGGCGAAGACAGCCGGCGCGACGATCCGCCAGAACGCCTGCGCCTCGGCGTTGTCGCTTGCGCCGTCGAGCCAGCTCTGGAGCGTCATCGCGTCCCACTCCCGGGCCCGGGCGGCCATCCACGGCTGCTCCAGGTCGAGCGTCGCGGCCATCGCCTCCAGCTCGGCCATCATCCGCGCGACCTCGGGCCGCGACTTCGCGGACACCCGGGATTCACCCGCGCCGTAGCGACTGACCTCGCCGCCCCACACGAACAGGTCCTCACCGGCGGTGTGCTGGGGGTAGGTCTTCAGGCCGTAGGCCTCGCAGAGTTCGAGCACCTTGTCCTGGGTGGGACCGACCCACTGGCCGCCCATCTCGATCGTGCGCCCGTCGGACATCAGCTGGCCCGTCGTGCGGCCGCCGACTCGGCCACGGGCCTCCAGGACAACCACCCGATGACCCTGGGCGACCAGATCCACCGCGGAGGTCAATCCGGCGAGCCCTGCACCCACAACAGCCACGTCAAAGCGTTCCATGCGTTGTGCTCCTCATGATCGCGAGAAATTCCGATCGGCCTCGCGACTGTTGCGAGGGCATCGACCGCAATTGTTGGTCGTACGTCCGACTTGGCGAGAGGTTGGCACGAGTGCGCCTCGGCACACAAGAGGGAGCGGCAAACAATCTGCGACCACACGACCGGTACGCGGATCTCGGCAACAACCGCCCAAAAGGCGGACGCTCGTTGCCGCGGCAGCTCGCCACCGCCTCAGGGCAGGCCCTCGGCAGGGTTTTCGCCGGGTGCGCATGACGTCGCCGGGGACGACGCTGTCGCCCAGGTCAGCGAGGGTCTCCCCATGGGCTGGAAGCAGTTGAAGTCGTTCGACTCGCCCCCGGCGGGCAGTTGGGCAGGGGTAGGGAAGCCGGCGCGGCCACGGGTGCTGGCAGGTGGATACCGCGGTCGCCCGAAGGGGGTTCCCTCGTGTTGGCAGGTGCGTACACACCGACGCGACCCATCAGCAGGCGGCTGTGAGTGCGCGTGCCGCCTTCACCCCTCGAACTATTGCTAACCGTACGGACGGTCGATACGGTGTGCGTAGCCGAGACCTGGCCACTGGTTCCTGTCCTCGTGAGATCGAAGGGGATGCGCACCATGGCCGAACTCGCAGCAGGGAAAGAGCCGCCCCCGTCAGTGCAGCCCGCACTTGCTGACTGGCGGGGGCTCCCAACACCACACGGCCGAACTGACGGGTACGACGGGTGCCGCGTCAACCGGAGAGGTCATGAACCGTCGGCGGCCAGCACGATACCGCCCACCCGCCGGGATTCGCCGGCACTGGCGCGTATGAACGATCCCAACACCGAAGATCCCTCACCCCGACAGTCTGCGGTGTGTTTTCGGAGTCGGCTCCGCGCTGGCCGGCCCCGGCCCTGTCCTGGCCGGGCACGTCTCTCCCCCGACACCGCCACCACCGGGACGGACAGCCCCCGGCAGCCCCGTACTCGCCAACTTCCCCAGCCGCCGGAGCTGCCCGATGCTCTTCCGTGCGGCACCGACCTTGTTCCGCTGCAACACCCTCAGGAGTTACGACATGTCCCAGATCGTGGTTCACGACAAGTTGTTCATCGGCGGAGCGTGGGTGGAGCCGGCCGGTGACCAGGTGATCGAGGTGGTCTCACCCGTCACCGAGCAGGTCGTCGCCCGGGTGCCCCACGCGATGGCAGCCGATGTGGACAAGGCGGTGGCCGCCGCCCGCGAGGCGTTCGACCACGGCCCCTGGCCCCGGATGACCCCCGCCGAACGCATCGAGGTCGTCACCCGGATCAAGGACGGCTTCCTCGCCCGCCGACAGGAGATGGCGGAGCTGATCACCCTCCAGAACGGCTCCCCCATCAACTTCTCACTGACCTCGCAGACGATGGGACCGGTCGCGGTACTCGCCGCCAGCCTGGCCGCCGCCGCGACGACGGTGTGGGA
>NZ_JAMQAW010000039.1:1053-2796 GCF_023701525.1 Streptomyces albipurpureus | reverse complement strand
TGGCCTCATAGGCCAGGACCCGCCGCTCTTGCTCCCAGGGAAGGAATCGAACCCTCATTCAATGGACCAAAACCATTTGTCCTGCCATTAGACGACCTGGGAAAGATCGCCCCCTATGTCCGATCTGGCCGATGTGACTGAACTCTCGGTCTGACCGGTCGCGCAGGGCAGCCCCTACTATGCCGTACCGGCGGCCCTTGGCGCGACGGTAGAGCGCATTCCGCTGTACTAACAGGGACCTAGCGGACGAAACCAGCCCGCGAAAGTGCCAGGAAAATCGCCCGCGCTCGCCCGTAGGCTGGGAACCATGACCACAACGGGGGCACACCAGGACGCCACGGGCGCGACCGCCCGAACCTGGCTGTGGTGGGGACGACGGCGCAGTATCGCGCTGGACGTGGGGCTCGGCCTCCTCTCCGCCTTTGAGTGCGCTTGGGAGGGCGCGGCATTCGCGGACAAGACCGCACTGCCGATACCCATCGGAGTGTTGTTCGGGCTGATCGTCGGATCGGTGATCGTGGTGCGACGGCGTTGGCCGATCGCCGTCGTCCTGGTCTCCATCGCCACCACCCCGGCCGAGATGGGTTATCTGATGACCATCGTCGGCCTCTACTCGCTTTCCGCGTCCGACGTTCCGCGGCGGATCATCGCGACCCTGACCGGCATGTCCCTCACGGCCACCCTGATCGTGAGCTTCGTCCGCGTCGGCCAGGACGTCAGCGCGTCCGACCTCGATGCGCCGGGCGTCTGGTACGTACCGCTGATGTCAGGGTTCATCGCCGTCGGCGTCACTCTGCCACCCGTGCTCTTCGGCCTCTACATAGGCGCCAGACGCCGACTCATGGAGAGCCTGCGGGAACGGGCCGACAGCCTGGAGCAGGAACTCTCCCTACTCGCCGACCGCGCGGAGCAGCGCGCTCAGTGGGCCCGCACCGAGGAACGAACCCGCATCGCGCGCGAGATGCACGATGTCGTCGCACACCGGGTGAGCCTGATGGTGGTCCACGCCGCCGCCCTCCAGGCGGTGGCGCTCAAGGACCCGCAGAAGGCCGTCAAGAACGCCGCCCTGGTGGGCGACATGGGCCGCCAGGCACTCACCGAGCTACGCGAGATGCTCGGCGTCCTGAGAGCGGGCGAGGGAGACCAACGCCAGGTCGCCCCCGTGCCCCTCGCCGCCGTCGGCGCGGCTGCCGCCGCCGCAGCCGCCGCAGCGGCCCAAGCGGGTGCCGGACCGTCCATCGCCGATGTGGAGACCCTCGTCGGGCAGTCGCGCCAGGCCGGCATGGTGGTGGAACTCGCCGTCCAGGGAGGCGCCAGGGAGTACGCCCCCGAAGTCGAACAGACCGCCTACCGCGTGATCCAGGAGGCCCTCACCAACGTCCACAAACACGCGGCGGGCGCCAAGGTGATGGTGCGCCTGGCACACCGGGAATCCGAAGTCGCCATGCAGGTCGAAAACGGCGCCCCGGACGCGGCGGGCGCGGGCGGCGCGGACGCGGACCTGCCGAGCGGGGGGAACGGGCTCGTGGGGATGCGGGAGAGGGTGCTGGCACTGGGCGGGGTGTTTGTGTCGGGGGCGACGGATGCCGGGGGGTTTCGGGTGTCGGCGGTGCTGCCGGACCGATGAGGCCCCTGGGCGGGGGGGGCTTGTTTTTGCGGGGTGGTCCTGTCCTGGGGGGGTGGGTGCCTCGGCTGGGGGGTCTTGTGTTGGGTGTTCTCACCGGGGGTGGGGGGTTCCGTCCT
>NZ_JAMQAW010000039.1:0-1046 GCF_023701525.1 Streptomyces albipurpureus | reverse complement strand
GGACGGGCTGGGGTGGGTTTCTTGGCGGGGGCCTTGCCTCGGTGGAGGTGACCCGGTCCCGAGGGCTTGGATGCCCCGGCTGGGGGGTCCTGTGTTGGGTGTTCTCACCGGGGGTGGAGGGTTCCGTCCTCAAACGCCGGACAGGCTGAGGTGGATCGCCGGACGGGCTGGGGTTGCTTGGTTCTGGCTTTGGTGGGGGTTTTGGGTTTCTCGGGCTGGGGGGTCTTGTCTTGTGGTGGTTGGGGGGTGCTATCGGGGGTGACTCCTCAGCGTCGACGGCCTGATGCGGGTCCGTTCCGGCATGCGGGTTTTGCCGTCGATCGCTTCCGGGGACACCCCCTGCGCGCCCCCATCCGCAGGCAGCACCGCCAGCCTTGAGGTACTTGTCCCGGCGGAGGTCAGCGGTCCTTTGGGGGTGTCGGTATCCCCAGCCGTGAGGTACTCGTCCGTGAGGGTCCGCTGGCGTCTTGATGTATCTGAGTGAAGCTCAGCGGTGCTTGGGTTGTCTGGTCCGCTGGGGGAGCTGGGCGGTTCCTGAACCCCGGTACTCCGGTGTCTCGCTCCCCGCAGGGGCGCCAGGGCCTGTGGGTTTTCTGATCTCTGGGGCGCGTGGAGGTGGTGCGGGGTGACACCCGCAGCCGGCTCTCCTGGTCAAGATGAGGATGTGGAGTAGGCCATGTGCCCTGCCACAGCTCCAGCTATCTAGTGCCCGTGGGCGCGTAGAGGCCAACGTAAAGCCGGTCCGTCCAAGCCAAGAGGCCCCGGCTCACCCTCTCAAGCCCTCACGGGAAAGCACGTCTTACGGGCGATGACCTTCCCCCATGCCCCCACGGGGAGCGGGACTCGCGAGGGCGGTGACGCCCCGTTCCTTGACCCTCCCCCAGGGAACAAGACCGCAGGGCAGCGTGGCCGGCATGTGGGCGCCTCCCGAAGCAGGTACCTCGGCGCAAGAGGAACCGGGCTTGGGCGTGGGGGCGCGCAGGGGGTGTCCCCGGAAGCGATCGACGGCAAGGCAGCCTTGCCGGCTCGGAGTCGCATCAGGCCGT
>NZ_JAMQAW010000038.1 GCF_023701525.1 Streptomyces albipurpureus | reverse complement strand
GTCCAGCGCGGACGGGCGGGGTCGTGCTCGATGGCTGCGGGAGCCGGCCCCGCGCGGTGAGCGGCCAGAACGGCTCCGCGGGAGCGTCCAGTCCTGCTACCGCCGGGTGTCCCCGAGCGCAGTTGAGCGCTAGGAGGCTTCCGGACCCCTTCTGCGCACACCAGCGGCCAGTTCGCCCGCCAGGCCCCGTACGGCGGCCAGTCCCGAGGGGGTGTCCGGCGCGTCGAGGAGCAGCTTGACGAAGGCAGAGCCGACGATCACACCGTCGGCGAAGGCGGCGACCTCCGCGGCCTGGGTGGCGTTGGAGACTCCAAGGCCGACGCAGACCGGCAGCGAGGTGGTCGCACGGGTGCGCTGGACCAGGTCCTGGGCCTGTACGCCCACGGATTCCCGGGTACCGGTGACACCCATCAGCGAGGCCGCGTAGACAAAGCCGGAACCGGCCTCGGTGATCCGTGCGATGCGCGCGTCCTTGCTGCTCGGCGCGACGACGAAGACCGTGGCGAGCTCGTTCTTGTCGGCGTGCTCGCGCCATACGGCGGACTCTTCGACCGGTAGATCCGGCAGGATGCAGCCCGCGCCGCCGGCCTCTGCCAGCTCCGCGGTGAAGCGTTCGACGCCGTACCGGTCGATGGGGTTCCAATAGGTCATCACCAACACCGGCTTACCGGTGGCGGCATGGGCCTCGCGGACCGTGCGCAGTACATCGGCGATTCTGACGCCACCGCGCAGGGCGATGTCGTCGGCGGTCTGGATGATCGGACCGTCGAGTACCGGGTCGCTGTGGGGCAGACCCACCTCCACGATGTCCGCGCCGCCGTCCAGGACCGCCTTGACCGCCTCGATCCCCCCGTCGACGGTCGGGAAACCGGCGGGGAGGTAGGCGATCAGCGCGGCCCGGTCCTCGGACGCGGCCCGGGCGATGGTGTCGCTCAGCAGAGTTCTGGTACCACTCACTTGGCGGCCCCCTTGTCGTACTCGTCGTACAGCCCGAAGTAGCGGGCGGCGGTGTCCATGTCCTTGTCGCCACGGCCGGAGAGGTTGACGATGAGCAGTCCGTCCTTCCCCAGCTCCCGGCCGACCTCCAGCGCACCGGCGAGGGCGTGCGCCGACTCGATCGCCGGGATGATCCCCTCGGTGCGGGAGAGCAGTCGAAGTGACCGCATCGCCTCGTCGTCGGTGACCGCTCGGTACTCAGCGCGGCCGGTGTCCTTGAGATACGAGTGCTCGGGGCCGATGCCCGGGTAGTCGAGTCCCGCGGAGATCGAGTACGGCTCGGTGATCTGCCCCTCGTCGTCCTGGAGGACGTACGACCGCGAACCGTGCAGGATGCCCGGCTCGCCCGCGGTCAGCGTGGCCGCGTGCTCGCCCGTCTCCAGGCCGTGGCCGCCGGGCTCGCAGCCCACGAGCCGTACGGAGGCGTCCGGGATGAAGGCGTGGAAGAGCCCGATCGCGTTGGAGCCGCCGCCGACACAGGCGATGGCCGCGTCCGGGAGGCGGCCCGCGCGCTCCAGGATCTGCCGTCGTGCTTCCACACCGATGACCCGGTGGAAGTCACGGACCATGGCGGGGAAGGGGTGCGGACCCGCGACCGTACCGAACAGGTAGTGGGTGCGATCGACATTGGCGACCCAGTCGCGGAACGCCTCGTTGATGGCGTCCTTGAGGGTCCTGCTGCCCGATTTCACCGGGATGACCTCGGCGCCGAGCATCCGCATCCGGGCGACGTTGAGCGCCTGCCGCTCGGTGTCGACCTCGCCCATGTAGATGGTGCACTCCAGGCCGAACAGGGCGCAGGCGGTGGCGGTGGCGACACCGTGCTGGCCGGCACCGGTCTCGGCGATGACCCGGGTCTTGCCCATCCGGCGGGTGAGCAGTGCCTGCCCCAGCACGTTGTTGATCTTGTGGGAGCCGGTGTGGTTGAGGTCTTCCCGCTTGAGGAAGACCCGGGCGCCGCCGGCGTGCTCCGCGAACCGAGGGACCTCGGTCAGGGCACTGGGGCGTCCGGTGTAGTTGACCAGGAGGTCGTCGAGTTCAGCGGCGAAGGCCGGGTCGGCCTTGGCCTTGTCGTACTCGACGGCGACCTCGTCGACCGCGGCGACGAGCGCCTCGGGGATGAACTTGCCACCGAAGGCACCGAAGTAGCCCGCGGCGCTCGGAACCTGACCCTCGGGGTCTGGAATGAAGAAGTCAGAAGACATCCGACGTACTCCTCAGCAGGGGCGCAAGCCCCTGAAGTCTGGTGTTCACAGGACACGTTGTTGCGCACTGAGCGGATCGCTTGGTCCCGCTGTGCGCACGGTGCCGGCCGGTCCACAGGAGACCGGCCGGGATGGCTGGCCGGACCGTCGGCAGGCGTACGGGCAGGCGCCCGAAGGGCCCCACGCACAGCCCGCGACCGACCGTCATGGTCGACACCCCTGCCCTCGTCACCCCGCTCACCGGCTAGGGCGAACGTCCGGCCCGACCGCCCAGGAGGTTCTGCGCGGCCAGTGGCCCAAGGCACCAGCGAAGTGAGGACCCTCCCGTGCGCCGCTCGCACAGCGCACGGGCCATATCGCACAGCGGGTCAGCGACCCATGGCGTCGGGGTCTCGACGGCGAGCGGAGCGCCGGGCTGAAGGTTCGGCGGAACCGACGTCAGCGGTGCGCGTCCCGGGTGCGCCATCGCATCCCGTTGACCTGGCCGGGCTCGGAGCC
Organism: Streptomyces albipurpureus; assembly: GCF_023701525.1. Lineage (GTDB taxonomy): Bacteria > Actinomycetota > Actinomycetes > Streptomycetales > Streptomycetaceae > Streptomyces > Streptomyces albipurpureus. Next base: position 17,920 of record NZ_JAMQAW010000038.1, on the reverse strand, counting down.
GATGACATACCGCACCCGACGGCCGTGCACCCGGCGCGCCGGCGCGCGGCAGCCGCGAGGGCGGCAGCCGCGGGCCAGTCGTGCGTAGGCGTCAGCGCCGGTCAGGGGCGCCTGGCGAGGGGTGTCGGTGGTCATGGCGGCGGGGATCAGCTCCGTCCGTGCCGCAGCGCGGGGTGAGCCCCGGCAGCGACCAGATCGGCGACGGCGGTCCGCGGGTCACGGCCGGTGACCAGGGACTCGCCGACGAGCACCGCGTCGGCGCCCGCGTTGGCGTAGGCGATCAGATCGTGCGGACCACGCACTCCGGACTCGGCGATCTTCACGATATGCGCGGGGATGTCGTCCGCGACCCGCTCGAAAGTGGAGCGGTCGACCTTCAGTGTCTTCAGATCGCGGGCGTTCACCCCGATGATCTTCGCGCCCGCTTCCACCGCGCGCTCGACCTCGTCCTCGTCATGGACCTCGACGAGGGGGGTGAGCCCGATCGACTCGGCGCGCTCGATCAGCGAGACCAGGGCCTCCTGCTCCAGCGCGGCCACGATCAGCAGGGCGAGATCAGCGCCATAGGCACGGGCTTCCCACAGCTGGTAGGCCGTGACGATGAAGTCCTTGCGCAGTACGGGGATGTCGACCCGGGCCCGGACCGCCTCCAGATCGGCGAGCGAGCCGCCGAAGCGGCGCTCCTCGGTCAGTACGGAGATGACGGCCGCGCCACCGGCCTCGTAGTCCGCGGCGAGTGCCGCCGGGTCGGCGATCGCGGCCAGCGCGCCCTTGGAGGGGCTGGAGCGCTTGACCTCGCAGATGACCTGGACGCCCTCGCCGCGGAGCGCTGCGACACCGTCCTTGGCGGCGGGAGCCTTGGCCGCGCGCTCTTTGAGCTCGTCGAGGCTGACGCGCGCCTGCCGCTCCGCGAGGTCGGCGCGTACGCCTTCGATGATCTCGTCGAGCACACTCACCCGAGCGGCCCCCTTCCGGGACTTTGATGGTCATGGATCAGCCATGTCGATGATATCCGCAGGACGCCCTCCGGCTCGCATCCGGGCGCCGCCTGTCCCACTGGCTGGGACTCGGTAGGCCGTCCCACCAGGGCGAAGGCATGTTCGGTCACGGCGCGAGAGCAGAACCGACCGGAAGGTTTCGAAATACCGAGAAGATCAGTACGGCGGCACCGATCGACCACCACCACACGGGCCGCAGGGAGAACCTCACCGGTCGTGCCCGTACGGCGTGAATCAGCCATACCGTCCATACGATCGCGAAGACGAAGTAGCCCACCACGGCCACCGCGTTGGCCCCCAGGGCGGCCGGCAGATCGCCGTGGATGAAGGCGTGGGCACTGCGCAGCCCACCGCAGCCGGGGCAGAACACACCGGAGACGCTGAGCAGCGGGCAGACCGGGTAGTGGCCGGGCTCATGGGGATCGACCGTGCCCACGTAGGCGAAGGCGGCGGCGACGGCGGTGATCGTGCCCAGGGGGGCGGCCAGCCGACGGGTGAGGGGAGCCCGCGGCCCGGGGGTGATGGATGAGGTCATGGCGTCCACCCCGTGATTCTCTCCCTTGGCACCGAAGGGCGCAGCCAGGTGACGGCCGCTCGCCCTCTCGTGTCTGCCCTGGTGTCTGCCCTGAATGTCTGGGACCGGGGCTTCCTCCCCCGGTCTCGACGGGCCGAAGGCCCTGCGGTGATCTCTGGTGCTGGCGATCGGGGCAGGGCCTTGACTTCCCGGGGTGTTACCGGGCCACGGACTGCGCGCTGGCGGGCTGCGACTTGGCATGGATCACCGAAGTGGCGCGCTCGCGGGCGGCCAGCTGATCAGCGGACTTCTTGGGCATGCCGAGACCGGCGGCCTTCATCGCTCCGCCGACGACTCCGCCGAGACCGACGATCGCCAGGCCGCCCCAGAAGCCGAGGGGGTTGGCCGCGACCATGAAGACGCCGGAAACGCAGAAACCGAAGAAGGCGATGCAGACACCGGTCCAGGCGGCCGGGGTGTGTCCGTGGGCGCTGCCCGACATGAGTTACTCCTCGTTGCTGATGCTCTGGGCTGAGTGCCTCGGCCATACCCACGCTGAGCTGGTGCTCTATGGGTGAGCCGGACGCTCGTCTCTCATTGTCCCGTACGCCGTGCGAAGCCGAGCCGGGGGGTCACCCGTCTGTGGTGGGGTCCTCGCCGCGGTCCAGCGCCTTCCACAGTTCCTCGGGCCGCTCGGGTGCGGCGGCGCGCGGCTTACGGTCCCGGGGGGAGGCCTCCCGCTCGTACCGACCCGACATGGACGGCCAGGAACGGCCGTATCGCAGGGCGAGAAGACCGGCGAGAAGGATCAGCACACCGGCCGCCGCGGTCACGAACGGCCAGGCGGTGTGGGTGAGGGCATCGATGGTGGCCGAGGTGTTGCCGCTGGTCCTGGCGGCCTGCTGGTCGAGGGCGGCGCTGTCGTAGGCGCCGCGGAAGGCGGCGACGGCGGCGCCGGCGCCGCTCAGGGCGAGCAGCGCGGATACGAGCATGCGGCCCGCCCTGCGTACGGCGAAGACGGCGACGAGCGCGGCCAGGCCGACGATGGCGAGGGCGGTGGGCACACCGGTGACATCGCGGCCCTCGGCGTCCAGTGCCAGGGTGCCGCCGCCGACGTCGGCCGTGCCCTCGGCCCAGGTCTGGCCGGAGGTGAGCAGGATGACGGCGGCGCCGACGGCGCCGAGCAGGAGGGCGACGACCAGGCTGCGGCGCCCGATGTCCGAGGCGGAGGACGGAGCGGCGGACTGGGCGCGGGGCTGGGGTACGGGGACAGCACTCACATACCCCACTATCCCTTATGCCCCGCCGGTTCAGTCGGCCGGTGGTCCTCCGCCCGTCTCAGCGGCGTTCGGTCCGTGCTGTTCGGCCTGGTCGGGCTGCTGGGACTAGCGTGGACCGCTCTCGCTGCTCATGCGGTTGGCGGTGTGGACCGCGCGGAGTACGGCGGCCGCCTTGTTGCGGCATTCGGTGTCCTCGGCGACCGGGTCGGAGTCGGCCACAACACCGGCTCCGGCCTGCACATACGCCGTGCCGTCCCGGAGCAGGGCGGTACGGATGGCGATCGCGGTGTCAGAGTCGCCGGCGAAGTCGAGATAGCCGACACAGCCGCCGTAGAGGCCGCGCCGGGACGGCTCAAGCTCGTCGATGATCTGCATGGCGCGGGGCTTGGGCGCGCCGGACAGGGTGCCCGCGGGGAAGCAGGCGGTGAGCACATCGAACGCGGTGTTCCCGGCGGCGACCTTGCCGGTCACCGTCGAGACGATGTGCATGACATGGGAGTACCGCTCGATGGACATGAAGTCGACGACCTCGACACTGCCCGGTTCGCTGACCCGGCCCAGGTCGTTGCGGCCGAGGTCCACGAGCATCAGATGCTCGGCGCGCTCCTTGGGGTCGGCGAGCAACTCGTCGGCGAGCGCCTGGTCCTCCTGCGGGGTGGCGCCGCGCGGCCTGGTGCCGGCGATGGGGTGCAGCAGAGCGCGCCCGTCCTCGACCTTGACCAGGGCTTCCGGGCTGGAGCCGACGACATCGAACCCCTCGAACCGGATCAGGTACATGTACGGGCTCGGATTGGTGGCGCGCAGCACCCGGTAGACATCGAGCGCGCTGGCCGTACAGGGCGTCTCAAACCGCTGTGAGGGCACCACCTGGAAGGCTTCGCCGGCCCTGATGCGCTCTTTGATGTCCTCGACGGCGTCCTGGTAGTCCTTGCCGCCCCATTCCGCGGTGAAGGTGGGCAGCTCGGACGGCGGTAGCGCGGCGGGGGCGGAGGCGAGCGGGCGGGAGAGGTCGCGTTCCATGGCGTCGAGTCGGGCCACGGCGTCCGTGTACGCCTTGTCGACCCCGCTGTCGAGGTCATTGTGGTTGATCGCGTTGGCGATCAGCAGGACCGTGCCGTCCCAGTGGTCCAGCACCGCGAGGTCCGAGGTGAGCAGCATGGTCAGCTCGGGAAGTCTGAGGTCGTCGCGCTCGCCGGGGCCGATCTTCTCCAGCCGGCGGACGATGTCGTAGCCGAGGTAACCCACCATGCCCCCGGTGAAGGGCGGCATCCCAGCGGAGAGGTCGTGCGGGGTGTGCAGCGTCTCGACGGTGACCCGCAGGGCGGCCAGCGGGTCCCCGTCGAGGGGGACGCCGACGGGAGGGGTGCCGAGCCAGTGGGCCTTGCCGTCGCGTTCGGTGAGGGTTGCCGCGCTGCGTACGCCGACGAAGGAGTACCGGGACCATGAGCGGCCGTTCTCGGCGGACTCCAGGAGGAAGGTCCCGGGCCGCTCGGCGGCGAGCTTGCGGTAGAGCCCGACCGGGGTGTCACCATCGGCGAGGAGGCGACGGCTGACGGGGATGACACGGCGGTCGGCGGCGAGCTTGCGGAAGGTCTCCAGATCCATGGCGCCCGACCCTACTCGCCGAGCGGGAGCGCGCCCGCGTCGAAGCAGGTGCGGTCCCCGGTGTGACATGCGGCACCCACCTGGTCGACCTTGACCAGGACGGTGTCGGCGTCGCAGTCGAGGGCGACGGACTTGACGTGCTGGACGTGCCCGGAGGTGTCGCCCTTGACCCAGTACTCCTGGCGACTGCGCGACCAGTAGGTGCCACGGCCGGTGGTGAGGGTGCGGTGGAGGGCCTCGTCGTCCATCCACCCGAGCATCAGCACCTCGCCGGTGTCGTACTGCTGGGCGATGGCGGGGATGAGCCCGTCGGCGCTGCGCTTGAGGCGGGCGGCGATGGCTGGATCAAGGGGGCTGGCGGGGACACTGCTGGTCATGAGGCCCATTGTGCCGCGTGTCGAGGGTGAAACGGGCTGGTGTCCACTGAGCGGACCTGGCGCGGCCGCCGTACCCTGGCAGTCATGTCCACCCATGCGAAGCGTGAACGACTCCTCCTCGCCGATCTGTTGGAGACGGCTGGTCCGGATGCCCGAACCCTCTGCGGTGACTGGACGGCCAGGGACCTGGCGGCCCATGTGGTCGTGCGGGAGCGCCGGGCGGACGCGGCCGGCGGAATCCTGTTGTCCGTACTCAAGCCGCGGCTGGAGCGGGTGCAGTCGGAGTTCGCGGCGAAACCCTACGAAGAGCTGATCCAGCTGATCCGTACGGGACCGCCGAAGATGTCACCGTATGCGATCAAGCAAGTGGAGGAAGCGGCGAACACGGTCGAGTTCTTCGTCCACGCCGAGGACGTCCGCCGGGCGCAGCCCGACTGGACCCCGCGCCCGCTGGACCGGGTCTTCGAGGACGCGCTGTGGGCGCGGCTGGAGAAGGCGGCGAAGCTGCTGGGGCGCAAGGCGCCTACGGGCCTGGTGCTGCGCCGGCCGAACGGCCAGACGACGGTGGCCCGCCGGGGCGCCCCGGTGGTCACGGTGACCGGTGAGCCGGGTGAGCTCACCCTGTTCGCGTTCGGTCGCCAGGAGGTGGCCCAGGTGGAGCTGGAGGGCGACAAGGACGCGATCGCTCGGATTCGCACGGCGCCACTGGGTCTTTCGGGGGCGTAGAACGGCCCTGAGGCGCCCTACGGCGTGGCACCGGGTGGCCACTCTTTCCGGTGGCCACCCGGAAGGGCGCCGAGAACGCCCTCACCAGCGCACTGGAAGCCTCCGTACCCCTCTGATGAGCATGCCCGTCATCCAGGGCAGGCTGGATTCCTCGGCGTCCAGCGCCAGGTCCGGGCAGCGTTCAAGGAGGGTGCGCAGGGCGATGCGGCCCTCCATGCGGGCCAGCGGTGCGCCCAGGCAGTAGTGGAGGCCGTGTCCGAAGGCGATGTGACCGTGGGCATCCCGGCGAATGTCAAAGCGGTCCGGCTCCTTGAAGCGCGCCGGGTCGCGGTCCGCGTCCGCCATGGCGATCAGTACGGGCGAGCCCGCGGGGATGGTCACCCCGCCCATCTCGACATCGGCCAGGGCCAGCCGGGGGGTGCAGGTCTCCACCGGACCGTCGTAGCGCAGCATCTCCTCGATCGCTCCGTCGAGCCGGAGATCGAAGTCGGCGCGCAGGTCCGCGAGTTGGTCCGGGTGGTTGAACAACGCCCGCAGACCGTTGCCGATCAGGTTGACCGTGGTCTCATGGCCGGCGATGAGCAGCAGTACGCACATCCCGATCAGCTCGCTGGGCGACAGCCGGTCTCCGCCCTCATCGACCGTGTGGATCAGCGCACTGAGCAGATCATCGCCTGAGTTCTCCCGCCTGGCCGCGATCAGTTCGCTGAGATAGGCGGTGGCCTCCGTGTAGGCACGGACCTCGTTCTGCTCATTGCTGGGCGCGACCATCTCATTGGACCAGCGCCGGAAGGCGTCCCGATCCAGCTCGGGCACTCCCAGCAGTTCGCAGATGACCGTCATGGGCAGCGGAAAGGCGAAGGAGGCGATCAGATCGGCTCGTCGTGCCCCGTCGGCCAGCATGGCGTCAAGGAGCTCATCGGTCAGCTGCTTGACCCGGGGGGCGAGCGAGGCGATGCGCCGGGGGGTGAACTCCCGGGCCACCAGCCGCCGCAGTCTGGTGTGATCGGGCGGGTCCGACATGAGCATATGGGAGAGGGCCGAGTGATCCCCATCGGTGTGGACGATCTCGCCGACGTCTCCGGACCTCAGCCAGTCACGGCTCAGCCGAGGGTCGGTGAACGCGGTACGGCATGCCTCATGTCCGACGATCAGCCATTTCTCCTCGCCGTCTGCGTCACGCACCCGGTGGACGGGGCCTTCGGCGCGGAGTCGGGCGTAGACGGGGTAGGGATCGCGGACGAAGTCCGGGCTGAGCTGTAAGAGATCGACGATGGGCCGGGTCGACATGGTGTGCCCCCTGTTGAGCATGTGGGTGGTACACGCACGCTAACCCGGCCCATGGCCCGGATGGATGGTGATTTTCGGCTGTTCGACCGCTCGGTCAGCGCACCGGGTGCCCGGAGAGCCGCAGGGCTTCCTTGACCTCGGAGATCCGTAGATCGCCGAAGTGGAAGACGGATGCCGCGAGGACCGCGTCCGCGCCGGCCTCGATCGCCGGCGCGAAGTCCGCCAGCCGGCCGGCGCCCCCACTGGCGATCACGGGCACGGTGACGTGTCGGCGCACCGCCGCGATCATCTCGGTGTCGTAGCCGTCCTTGGTGCCGTCGGCGTCCATGGAGTTGAGCAGGATCTCCCCCGCGCCGAGTTCCGCGGCCCGGTGCGCCCACTCGACCGCGTCGATACCGGTGCCCCGGCGGCCGCCGTGGGTGGTGACCTCGAACGAACCCGATGGCGTACGCCGGGCGTCGACGGAGAGCACCAGGACCTGGCGGCCGAAGCGTTCGGCGATCTCCTGGATCAGTTCGGGGCGGGCGATGGCCGCCGTGTTGACGCCGACCTTGTCAGCGCCCGCGCGCAGCAGTTTGTCGACATCGTCGGCCGCGCGGACCCCGCCGCCGACCGTGAGCGGGATGAAGACCTGCTCGGCGGTGCGGCGGACCACGTCGTACGTCGTCTCGCGGTTTCCCGATGACGCGGTGATATCGAGGAAGGTGAGCTCATCGGCGCCCTCGGCGTCGTACAGCTTGGCCATCTCCACCGGATCACCGGCGTCCCGGAGGTTCTGGAAGTTGACGCCCTTGACGACCCGGCCGTTGTCGACGTCAAGGCAGGGGATGACTCTGACGGCCAGCGTCATGCGCTCTTCCCCGCCTCTCGGTTGTGTTGGCGGTACGCCTCGACCTCGACCTCGACGACCAGGCGCGGGTCCACCAACCCGGCGACGACGACCATGGTGGCCGCGGGACGCACCGCGTCGAAGAGTTCCTTGTGCGCACGGCCGATGTCCTCGATGTCCCGTGCGTGGGTGATGTACATCCGGGTCCGTACGACGTCCTGCGGGCCGAGGTCCAGGCGCTTCAGCGCGTCAAAGGCGGCCTGGAAGGCGTTCACCGTCTGCTCATAGGGGGCGCCGTCGGCGATGGCGCCGTCCACCACGGAAGTGCAGCCGGCGACGAGGACCAGCCCATGGGGCAGTTCGACCGCACGGGAGTAGCCGAACCGCTCCTCCCAGGGCGCGCCGGTGGTGACCCGTCGTACCTCGCTCATGCGGACACCGCCGCGAGCGCCTCCTCCAGCGTGAACGCCTTCGCGTACAGCGCCTTGCCGACGATCGCGCCTTCGACTCCCTCGGGGACGAGCGAGGAGATGGCCCGCAGATCGTCCAGCGAGGAGACTCCGCCGGAGGCGACGACCGGGCGGTCCGTCTTGGCGCAGACACTGCGCAGCAGCTCCAGGTTGGGGCCCTGGAGGGTGCCGTCCTTGGCGATGTCGGTGACGACGTAGCGGGCGCAGCCCTCGGCGTCGAGGCGGGCGAGCGTCTCGTAGAGGTCTCCGCCGTCGCGGGTCCAGCCGCGACCGCGCAGGGTGGTGCCGCGTACGTCCAGACCGACGGCGATCTTGTCACCGTGCTGAGCGATGATCTTGGCGACCCATTCGGGCGTCTCCAGGGCCGCCGTGCCCAGGTTGACCCGGGTGCAGCCGGTGGCGAGGGCTGCGGCGAGGGAGGCGTCGTCGCGGATGCCGCCGGACAGCTCCACCTTGATGTCCATCGCGCCGGTCACCTCGGCGATGAGCTCACGGTTGTCCCCGGTGCCGAAGGCGGCGTCGAGGTCTACCAGGTGCAGCCACTCGGCGCCGGCGCGCTGCCAGGCGAGTGCGGCTTCCAGCGGGGAGCCGTAGGACGTCTCCGTACCGGACTCACCGTGTACGAGGCGGACGGCCTGGCCGTCACGGACGTCAACCGCGGGCAGGAGTTCAAGCTTCGGCATTACAGCGTCTCAATCCAGTTGGTCAGCAGCTGGGCCCCGGCGTCGCCGGACTTCTCGGGGTGGAACTGGGTGGCCCACAGAGCGCCGTTCTCCACGGCGGCGACAAAGCGCTCGCCGTGGGTCGCCCAGGTGACCTGGGGTGCGCGGATGGCGGGGTTGGTGATCTCCAGCTCCCAGTCGTGCACGGCGTACGAGTGCACGAAGTAGAAACGGGCGTCAGCGTCGAGACCGGCGAACAGCTGACTGTCCGGTGCCGTCTCGACGGTGTTCCAGCCCATGTGCGGAACGATGGGTGCCTTGAGCGGCCCGACCGTGCCCGGCCACTCGTCGAGCCCTTCGGTCTGGACTCCGTGCTCGATGCCGCGGGCGAACAGGATCTGCATTCCCACGCAGATGCCCATCACCGGGCGGCCGCCGGAGAGCCTGCGGCCGATGATCCACTCACCGCGTGCCGCCCGCAGTCCGTCCATACAGGCGGAGAACGCTCCGACGCCGGGCACCAGCAGCCCGTCCGCGTTCATGGCCGCGTCGAAGTCCCGGGTTATCTCCACGTCGGCGCCGACGCGGGCCAGCGCCCGCTCGGCGGAGCGGACATTGCCGAATCCGTAGTCGAAGACGACGACTTTCCTGGCGGCGCTCATGACCACACGTCCAGTCGCAGCACGCCGGCGAGCAGGCACATCATCGACGCGATGCCGAGCAGCACGATCACTCCGCGCGGCATGCCCTGCTTCTTGAAGGAGTACATACCGCCGAGGAGGAACATGCCCACGACGATCAGGATGGTCGAGAGGCCGCTCACAGCGCGCCCTTCGTGGAGGGGAGGATGCCGGCGGCGCGCGGGTCGCGCTCGCTGGCGTAGCGCAGCGCGCGGGCCAGCGCCTTGAACTGGCACTCCACGATGTGGTGGGCGTTGCGGCCGTAGGGGACGTGGATGTGCAGCGCGATCTGGGCCTGGGCGACGAAGGACTCGAAGATGTGCCGGGTCATCGTCGTGTCGTAGGCGCCGATCATCGGAGCCATGTTCTCCGGCTCGGTGTGCACCAGATAGGGGCGGCCCGAGAGGTCCACGGTGACCTGGGCGAGGGACTCGTCCAGCGGCACGGTGCAGTTGCCGAAGCGGTAGATGCCGACCTTGTCACCGAGGGCCTGCCTGAAGGCGCCGCCGAGGGCGAGGGCGGTGTCCTCGATGGTGTGGTGGGTGTCGATGTGGAGGTCGCCCTCGGTCTTCACGGTGAGGTCGAAGAGACCGTGCCGGCCGAGTTGGTCCAGCATGTGGTCAAAGAAACCGACCCCGGTCGACACATCGACCTGCCCGGTGCCGTCGAGGTCGATCTCGACGACGACGGAGGTCTCCTTCGTGGCCCTTTCGACCCGTCCTACGCGGCTCATGCGCTCTGCTCCTTCATCAACTCACGGACCGCGTCCAGGAACGCGTCGTTCTCTACCGGGGTGCCTGCGGTGACCCGCAGCCAGCCCGGCACTCCGTTGTCCCGGACCAGCACGCCACGGTCGAGGATCTTCTGCCATGCCTCATGGGTGTCGGTGAACCGTCCGAACTGAACGAAGTTCGCGTCGGATTCGGTCACCTCACAGCCGATCGCCCGCAGCTCGATGACCAGGCGGTCCCGCTCGGTCTTCAGCTGCTCGACGTACCCCAGCAGCGTATCGGTGTGCTCCAGCGCGGCGAGCGCGGTGGCCTGGGTGACGGCGGAGAGGTGGTACGGCAGCCGTACCAGCTGTACGGCGTCGACCACGGCGGGATCGGCCGCGAGATAGCCAAGGCGCAGTCCGGCGGCGCCGAACGCCTTGGACATCGTGCGGGAGACCACCAGGTTCGGCCGGCCCTCGATCAGCGCCAGCAGCGAGGGCCGGTGGCTGAACTCCACATAGGCCTCGTCCACCACCACCAGGGAAGGCCTGGCGGCCTGGGCGGCCGTGTACAGCGCGAGGACGGTGTCGGCGTCGACCGCGGTGCCCGTGGGGTTGTTGGGCGAGGTGATGAAGACAACATCGGGCCGGTGCTCGGCGATGGCACGGCCGGCGGCGGTCAGATCGATGGTGAAGTCATCGTTGCGCGGTCCGGAGATCCAGCTGGTGCCGGTACCCCGGGAGATCAACGCGTGCATCGAGTACGAGGGCTCAAAGCCGATGGCCGTGCGCCCGGGGCCGCCGAAGGTCTGGAGCAACTGCTGGATGACCTCGTTGGAACCGTTGGCGGCCCAGACGTTCGCCGTGCCCACGGTGTGCCCGGTGGTGCGGGTGAGATAGCCGGCGAGCTCGGTGCGCAGCTCGATGGCGTCCCGGTCGGGGTAGCGGTTGAGACCGCGCGCCGCCTCGCGTACCCGCTCGGCGATCCGCTCGACCAGGGGTTCGGGCAGCGGATAGGGGTTCTCATTGGTGTTCAGCTGGACGGGTACGTCCAGCTGCGGGGCGCCGTACGGGGACTTGCCGCGCAGCTCGTCACGGATGGGGAGATCGTCGATGTTCACGCGGCCGGTCCTTCTCTCGCCTACCTGTGGTGCTTGTCCTGCCGGAGTGCGGACGCTGAGCCGGTCGGCAGCACTGCCGCTCACTGGCCCGGCACCTTCCAGCCGAAGCGCGCCTTCACCGCGGCGCCGTGCGCGGGCAGGTCCTCGGCCTCCGCGAGCGTGACCACGTGATGGGTGACATCGGCGAGGGCCTCGCGGCTGTAGTCGACGATGTGGATGCCGCGCAGGAAGGACTGGACGGAGAGACCGGAGGAGTGGCAGGCGCAGCCACCGGTCGGCAGGACGTGGTTGGAACCCGCGCAGTAGTCGCCGAGGGAGACCGGTGACCAGGGGCCGACGAAGATCGCTCCCGCGTTGCGCACCCGGGCGGCCACGGCACCGGCGTCCGCGGTCTGGATCTCCAGGTGTTCCGCGCCGTAGGCGTCGACGACCCGCAGTCCCTCGTCGATGCCGTCGACGAGGACGATCGCGGACTGCCGGCCGGTCAGGGCGGGCACGATCCGGTCCTCGACATGCCGGGTGGCGGCGATCTGCGGCTCCAGTTCCTTGTCGACCGCGTCCGCGAGCCGCACGGAATCGGTGACCAGGACCGCGGCGGCCAGCGGGTCGTGCTCGGCCTGGCTGATCAGGTCTGCCGCGACATGTACGGGGTCGGCGGTGGAGTCGGCGAGAACCGCGATCTCGGTCGGACCGGCCTCGGTGTCGATCCCGATACGGCCGGTGAAGTAGCGCTTGGCCGCGGCGACCCAGATATTGCCCGGCCCGGTGACCATGTTCGCGGGCGGGCAGCCATCGGGGCCGTCCGTGCCGTACGCGAACATCGCCACCGCCTGGGCTCCGCCCACCGCGTACACCTCGTCGACGCCGAGGAGGGCACAGGCGGCCAGGATCGTCGGGTGCGGAAGCCCGCCGTGCTCCTTCTGGGGCGGGGAGGCGAGCGCGATGGAGGTGACGCCCGCTTCCTGTGCCGGCACCGCGTTCATGATCACGGAGGAGGGGTACACGGAGCGCCCGCCGGGTGCGTACAGCCCGACGCGCTCAACCGGAACCCACTTCTCGGTCACCGTGCCGCCAGGGACCACCTGCGTGGTGTGCTCGGCTCGGCGCTGGGCGCGGTGCACGATCCTGGCGCGCCGGATGGACTCCTCCAGGGCGGCCCTGACCTCGGGCTCAAGGCCTTCGAGGGCCGTGGCGATGGCTTCGGCCGGCACCCGGACGCGCTCCAGGGTGACTCCGTCGAACCTCTCCGCGTACTCGATCAGTGCCGCTGTGCCGCGATGGCGCACGTCCTCGCAGATGGGCCGCACCTTCTCCAGGGCGGCTTCCACGTCGAACTCGGCACGGGGCAGCAGGTCGCGCAGGGCAGCACCCTCGGGGAGGGCATCGCCGCGCAGATCGATTCGGGAGATCACAGCGTCAATTCTCGCAGACCCGATTCGGCTGCTGTTCCGCGTATCACTGGCTGATACGCAACACAGACCACCCACGAGTGATCAATGACCACTAGCGTTCACTCCGTCACACAGCGGGAAGAACGCCAGTAGGGACCCTCGCGCTCACCACCGCAGAGGCCGCCCCACTCAGCCATGGGGGCCGGGCCGGAGCCGCGTGGACGACCGCACGGAATGCGCACAACTTCAGAGAAGCGGAGGGGGCGGTAGTGACGGAGCCGCTGGACGAAGGCTGCCCGGACGGGTTCACCCTGACCGAGCAGCGCATGTGGAACGCGTTCCGGAGCGGCAGCACCTACGACCTGAGCGATCCCGACCCCCTGCTGAACGATCCCTTCTCGCCGCGCCCCTGGGGGCCCGAGCGCAGTGTTCGCGCCACGATCGTCGCCCGGCTGCTGCTGAGCGGCCCCACCCCCTACCCAGGGCGGGTCGCCGCACTCAAACTGCGCGGGGTGCTGATCACCGGCACCCTCAAGCTCGCCGGCGGCAGCATCGCGCCCTATGTCGAACTGAACGGCTGCCGCTTCGAGAGCGAGATCTGGCTGCCCGAGGCCCACTTCACGACCGTACGGATGGTCGGCTGCGCCATTCCCCGGCTGGAGGCCGCCCGACTGCGCACCGAGGGAGATCTCCATCTGCCGCGTTGCCGGGTGGAGCACGGCATCCGGCTCACCGACGCGCAGATCGGCACCGATCTGCTGATCAACCAGATCCATGTGCGCCCGGACCGCCGAGGCCGGGCGATCACCGCGGACGGGCTCTCCGTCGCACAGGACCTGCAAGCCGAGTTGATCGAGACCTACGGGGAGTTCAGTCTGCGCGGCGCCAAGGTCGGCGTGTCCCTGAGTCTGCGCGGCAGCAGACTGCGGGCCGCGGGCGAGCGCCGAGCACTCAACGCACCGCAGATCAGCGTGGAGCGGACGCTCTATATGACGGGTGCGTGGGTGAGCGAAGCCACCGGCCGCCAGGGCGCTACTCCCCCCTTCGGCATCGGGCTGGGCGGTTCGACCAGTTCGGGCACCACCCGGCTCCAGGCCTTCCAGTGCTACGGAGGGGTACGCCTGGACGACGGTCGTTTCGGGGACGCGGTCGATCTCCACCGGGCCCAGTTCACGCTGAGCCCACGGGAGGAGCTCTCGCTACGCCGGATAGTCACCCCCGAACTGCGCTTCAACGCCGTCCGCCCGGAGGAGGGCCGGGTGGTGCTCAACGGGGCGAAGGTGGTCACCCTGGTCGATCTGGCGGCGAGTTGGCCGGGACCCGGCGGGCTCGCGATGGGGGGCTTCGTCTACGAGAACCTGGTGCCCTACGAGGAGTTCCCGCTCAGCCGACGCCTGGAATGGGTGGCATCGGCGACACCCGAGTACTCACCGGAACCCTATGAACGCCTCGCGACCGTCCTTCGCAACAGCGGGGAGGACGCGGACGCCCGTGAGGTGCTGCTCGCCAAGCAGCGCCGCCGCCGGGAGACCCTGCCGCTGGCCGCGAAACTCTGGGGCTACCTACAGGACTGGACCGTGGCCTACGGCTACCGACCGGGGCGGGCAGCGCTCTGGATGGCGGTGCTCTGGGCGGCGGGGGCACTGGCCTTCGCCCAGGTCGACCCGGAACCGTTCAAACCGGGGGAGCATCCGCACTGGAACGCCCCGCTGTACGCCCTCGATCTCCTGATCCCAGTGATCAACCTGGGGCAGGACGGGTACTGGCGACTCGATGGCCGATGGCAATGGGCGGCGGCCTTCCTGGTGCTCCTGGGGTGGATCCTCGCCACCACGGTGGCGGCGGGGGCATCGAGACTCCTGCGGCGAGGCTGACGACAGCCGGGGCCCTGCCCGCGGGGTATCCGCCTCGAATCACCAGCGACACGCGAGCCGCCCGACCTGCGCGGGGCGCCCGGGGAACGGCCCCGGTGGGCGCCCAGCGGCCTGTCACCGCCCGGCATCAGCGGCCAAAAGGTTTCTTTGCGGTCTCTTGACTTTTCGGGGAACAACCATCCGGCCCCTACCAAAGCTTCACAGGGTGCCTCTGGCGCAGCCTCCGACCTGCGGATTTCAATGGACTGCACCATGTCATTGCTTCGCACCCTGATGCGCACCGCCCGGATGATCCGGCACACGCCGCGGCTCGCTGACGGCTTGCCCATCGACGACGCGGTACTGCTCGACGCACCGGACGACCGGATCGGTCCTGCGCTCGTGGCGGCGGCACTCGGAGAGTGGAGACCAGCCGCCGACCTCTTGGCGGCCACCCGGGCCGCGGCGGAATGGGAGAACCGCGACCGCTATGTGATGCGGCTCGCCACCTTCGCGGACGCGCGCGACGAATGGCTGTCCGCCTGGCTTACCCAGACCCCCCGCGACCCCGACGCCCTCGTCGTCAGGGCGGAACTGGCGGTCCGAAGGGCCTGGCATTCACCGGCGCGCCACGAACGGCTGCGCGAGATCGGCCCTCTGATCGACGCGGCGGCCGACTCCGCGACGAGCGATCCGGTGCCCTGGCGCATCGCGCTGGACCACGCCCGCGGCACCCACGCCGACCACCGCGCGTTCGAGGCCCTGTGGGAGCAGGCGGTGCGACGCTCCTCCCACCACTACGGCTGCCATGTGGCGGCCCTGCGCTATCTCTCCGCCCAGTGGTACGGATCGCACCGAGAGTGCTTCGACTTCGCCGAGCAGGCCGCGGCAGACGCCCTGCCCGGCTCGCTGGTACAGGCGCTTCCGGTACGAGCGGCCTTCGCCTGGCTGGAGAGCGGCGACACCTCCTCGTCCGTATCGCAAGACCGGACGGACACGGCAACGGACCTCGCCATCGCCCTCTCGGCGGGCTATCCGCCGGGCGACCCCTGGCCGGCGGAAGTACGCAATCTCACGGCGTACGTGCTGGTGCGGCGAGGCCGCTGGCAGGAGGCGCTGGACCAGTTCCGACTGATCGGCCCCCACGCCACGTCCTTTCCCTGGAGCCGGATCTCAAGCGACCCCCTCGGCCAGTTCCTGGACATGCGCGACGGCGTACGGATCGAGGTAGCGTCCATGACGCCACTGCGGACCGGCCTCGGTGAGCCCACGGACCATTAGGGTTGGCCAGTGTGACCACCGCAAGTCTCCCGCTCTTCCCGCTCAACTCGGTAGTGTTCCCGGGCCTCGTCCTGCCCCTGAACATCTTCGAGGAGCGCTATCGCGCCATGATGCGCGAACTCCTCAAGATCGATGAATCCGAAACCCGTCGCTTCGCGGTCGTCGCCATCCGCGACGGCCGTGAAGTAGCCACCACATCGCCCGGGATGCCCGACCAGACCGCCGTACCGGAGCGCGGCCCCGCAGCCGGCTTCGGCGACGACCCCATCAAGGTGTTCCACACCGTGGGGTGCATCGTGGACGCGGCAACGATCCGGGAGCGCGAGGACGGCGGGTTCGAAGTCCTCGCCACCGCGACGACCCGCGTCAAACTGCTCTCGATCGACGCCAGCGGCCCCTTCCTCCTGGCCGAGGTGGAGGAGATCCCGGAAGAGGCCGGGGAAGGCGCGGGCGCACTGGCCGAGGGGGTGCTCCGGGCCTTCCTCAAGTACCAGAAGCAACTCGCCGGAGCGCGTGAACGCTCACTCGCCGGCAACGGGGACCTGCCGGACGACCCGACGGTCGTCTCCTACCTCGTCGCGGCGAAGGCCCTGCTGGACACCCCGGCGAAGCAGCGGCTACTCGAAGCACCCAGCGCGGCTGCCCGACTGCGCGAGGAACTCAAGCTCCTGCGCTCCGAGACCGCCATGATCCGGCATCTGCCGTCGCTCCCCGCGATGGAGCTCACCCGACTACCGACCAGCCTCAACTGAAGGGGAACCCCGCTCCATGGCGAAGAAACCCAAGAAGCCCGGCGGCACCCCCGCAACGGTCGCGCTGACGACCGCGGGCGCGGACTTCACCATGCACGCGTACGACCACGACCCGGCCTCACCGTCCTACGGCGAAGAGGCGGCCCAGGCCCTCGGCATAGCACCCAGCCGGATCTTCAAGACCCTGGTAGCCGATGTGGACGGCGAGCTCACCGTGGCCGTGGTCCCGGTGGCGGGCCAGCTGGACCTCAAAGCACTCGCGGCAGCCGTGGGCGGCAAACGGGCAACCATGGCGGACCCCGCGGCGGCGGAGCGCACCACGGGTTATGTACGCGGCGGGATCTCGCCACTGGGCCAGCGAAAGCGGCTACGGACGGTACTGGACGCATCGGCGTCGACGCACCCGACGATCTGTGTGTCGGCAGGCCGCCGAGGGCTTGAGGTGGAGTTGTCACCCTCGACCCTGGCCGCCCTGACCTCAGCGGTACTGGCGCCCATCGGGCGCGCCTAGGGGTGCCTGGGTCTCGCTTGGGGTGGGGGCCTTGTGTCCTCACCTGAAGCGGGGTTCGTCCTCAATCGCCGGACAGGCTGAGGCTGCCCCTGGCGGGGCGGCCTGTGGTGGCGGGGGCTGCCCATGCCCCCGGACCTTGAGCACCCGGGCTGGGCACGCCCGCTCTGGCTGTCCCCACCCGGGGTGAAGGGTTCCGTCCTCAAACGCCGGACAGGCTGAAGTTGCCCCTGCGGGACTGGTGTTGGATGGGGCTGCTTGTGCTTTAGGAGTTGTTCGGTGGGGCCGGTTGGGGTGGGGGTTTTGGGTTTCCTGTCGTGAGGGTCTTGCCCTTTTGGGGTTGGGGGGTGCTATCGGGGGTGACTCCTCAGCGTCGACGGCCCGAAGCGACTCCGTTCCGGCATGCGGGTCTTGCCGTCGATCGCTTCCGGGGACACCCCCCTGCGCGCCCCCACGCCCAGACTTGCTCTCGTTGCCCCTGGGGACCTGTCCGGTGGAGGAACCAGGGGACATCCCTGCGCCCACCTGCCCAGGCTTGGTGTCCCTCGCCCCTGGGTACGTGTCCTGCGGAGCCTGAGGGCGGACGTGCCCAATGCCCGCGGTATCTCCCGCACCCGGCCACGGCGGCAGAGTCCACCTCAACTTCTACCCGCGTCTCCCGGGTAGAAGATCAAAAGACGATGGCAGACCAGTAGTTCAGACTTCTGGCCTCCACCTAGGACGGGTACACGGAATCACACATCCCCTGGGTAGGAACCACGTCCGCGCTCCCGCCAGGGATCAGGCACCAGGAACCTCCCCGGGTTGAGGTTCCCCCGGGATGCGGGGGGTGGTGATAGCAGGTCAGATGGGTTTTATGAGAGGAACCCAG
>NZ_JAMQAW010000037.1 GCF_023701525.1 Streptomyces albipurpureus | reverse complement strand
TCACCATGCTCCGGACCAAACACGCTGACCTGCCGTCCCGCAAGCACGGCAACCCCCCGCAGTGAACCCGCCCGTGCCGCTCGTCTCCACCGCGGCGCAGTCCAGCCCTCCAGCGCCACCCATGCCCGCAGCGACAGAATCCCCACCGGCCCAGGACGGAGACCACATGGACGCCCCCGCCCCCGCAAGCCCCCTACCTTTCCCCTGCATCAGTGTGATCCGTGGCGATCCCTGTCCCGAAGAACTCGCGGCGGTGGCCGCAGTCCTCCTCTCCCGGTCCATGGCGATGTCCTCATCGACCACGGCTTGCTCATGCTCCACCGCCGCATGGCGGCGCAAGGAGCGTGGGCCTGCCTTCTGTCCGCCGAGCAGTTGGCAGCGCGGCTAGCCGCGCGGGAACCAACCGGCGAGCAGCCGCCCCAGGCGCCGCGCACGCGCAGACAGCCCGGACACCAGCGGCCCGACCCCAGGCGCCACCGCGCTGACCGCGCTGGCGGCGTGTGATCGCGTGGAAGGGAAGCGCCACCCACACTTATGCCGGTCTCCCGCCGGGAACTCATTCCGCGGTCATGATCACATCGGGACGGAGCGACTCCCGCCGATGTGGTCCGTTGGCATCACCCGGCCGGCGAACTCGCGATGATGATGTACCAATGGCCCAGTCGCTCAAGCATGTGTTGAGCCAGTGCCCCCGATGATGGTTATCTTTGGTACATCCATGCATAACAGCGCCGCGCAGCGCCGGAAGGCAACGATGCCGACCATGGAGCGCGGCGCTTTCGTCGTGCCCGCGCGCCCACCACCCCTGGGCGGCCAGGTGCGACCACGAGTAGAGGACAAGGGGGGCGGTGCGCCGTCGTGAAGAGGATGTCTCTGGCTCCGGATCCCGGGCGTCTGCGGTTCAGGAGCTCGCTTCGAGCCGTGCTCGGCATTGCCCTGGCCGTCACCTCCACCGAACTCGCCGGCTTCTCCCTGACCGCCTCCATCGCCGCTGGGCTCGCTGCTCTGCTCGCCCTGTTCACCGTGACCGACACGACGGTGCGCGCTCAAGCGGTGACCACGGCACTTCTGCCCGCCGTGGGGTTTCCCGTCCTGGCTCTGGCCACCACCCTCCACCAGACGCCGCTCGTACGCGATGCGGTGTGCCTCGCCATCGTCCTCGGTGGCGTGTACGCCCGTCGCTGGGGGCCACGCGGCCATGCGTTGGGGATCTTCGCCTTTATGGGCTTCTTCATCACCCAGTTCCTGCACGCGGTCCCCAGCCAGCTGCCCGAGCTGTATGCCTCCGTGGCCCTGGCCCTGACAGCCGTCGCCCTGGTGCGCTTTCTCCTGTGGCCCATCGAGCGCCGCACTCCACCGGCCGCCACACCATCGCCGCTGCCCGGGCGTGGTCTCGCCCGCGCCACCACCCGTCAGGCCGTCCAGGCGGCTGCCGCCTGCGCTGTTGCCCTGTCGATCGGGCAGATGCTCTCCGATGACCGCTGGTACTGGGCCGTAGGCACCGTCTGGTGGATCTTCGTCAACACCGCGTCGCGCGGTGAGACCCTGGTCCGTGGCTTCCGTCGGGTGCTGGGCACCGTGGTCGGTATCGGCGCGGGGCTGCTGATCGCCATTCCCCTCCAGGGGGCGCTCGCGCCAACCGCCGCCCTCGTGGCTGTCTGTGTCTTCGGGATCTTCTACACGGCCCCTGTCTCCTACAGCTGGATGGTCTTCGCCGTTACCTTGATGGCCGGGCTGCTGTACGGGCTCTTGGGGGTGCTGGACGCCCAGCTGCTGGTGCTGCGCCTGGAAGAGACCATCGTCGGAGCGGTCTGCGCCTCACTCGCGGTCGCTCTCGTCCTGCCGGTCACCACTCATGCGACCAACCTCGCCTGGATCCAGCGGGCCCTGAACTGCGTTCGGACCTGCACGGCCGAGGCGGTCGCCCGGCTGGCCGGCTCCCCGACCGCGGACCCGGCGCCTCACGCGGCCGAGCTCGAATTGACGCTGGGACGGGTACGGCTCTCCCTCGCCCCTCTGGTCCATCCGCTCAGCCCCTACCGCGACCGTCGGGTCCGGGCCCGACGCGTGCTGGCACTGCTCGATGAATGCGCCGAGGAGGTTCGCGGACTCGTTGCCGTGGCCGGGGACCCCGACGCGAGCCATGACGCGCGACTCGCGGCAGCCTGCTGGCGCGTCGAAGCCGCAGTGGAGGCATTGGTCGCGCCGGGCCGTGTCCTGGCCGACAAGCCCAGGCCGGCGGATTCCGGGGCAGTACCGATCGCCGGCGAGGCCGCGCTCACCCATGCGAACGGGCTGGAGCGGCTGCTGACCGAGTTGGTTGAACCTCTACACGCCGGTCCGGCAACCAGGCTGGTCGGTTCCTGAGGGCGAAACACCCCAGGAAGGGGAACACCGGCGCCATCCCGGCTGATGAGGATCCCGCCCGGCTGGCCGTCGACGACCTGGACCGAGTTGAGACGCGTTGGGCTTGGGGTCGGCTTCTGGGGGTAGCGCATGCCTCATGAGGCACAAAAGCCCCTCCAGGCGCCGTTCGTCGTTTTCGTCGCGCAAGCCTCAGAACCTCCCTCGTAGCCCTACTGGCACGGGAACCGGCGCGTGGGGGAACTCTCGCGCCCCCTGTGTGCCTTCCTCTGCGCTCCCCATGTACCAATCTGACCTGCATGGGGAGCGATATGGACAACAAAGGCGGATACACAGGGTAGACAGTTGTGTTCAAAGGGTAGCCACGTCGGCATCCATGCAAGCCACCTAACCCCGGGATGCGCACCATGTGGAAGACACCTTCGAGCCCCTCGCTCAGCGCCACCGCGCCTCCGCACCAGCCAGGAGTGGTCTCCGGCTGCCCGATCGAACACGGAGGGCCGGCGGCGGGAGTCCAGGACGACCACCGTGATCTGCGGGCCGAGGCCGAGGAGTTCCTCGCCCTTCACTACCGCGAGGAGCAACCCCATCAAGACCCCAAGCCTCGGATCGCCGCCGTGCTGGAAGAGATCGAGGCCACCGGTACCTATCGACACACGACCGCTGAACTCGCCTTTGGGGCAAGGGTCGCCTGGCGCAACAGCAATCGCTGCATCGGCCGCCTCTATTGGCGCTCTCTGAAAGTCCGCGACCGCAGACATCTCGATGACGCCGAATCCATCGCGCGAGAAGCAGCGGAGCATCTCCGCGAGGCGACTCAGGGCGGCCGTATCCGTCCGTTGATCACCATATTCGCCCCGGACACTCCACACCGTCGCGGGCCGCGGATCTGGAATGAGCAACTCATACGCTACGCGGGCTACCGGGCCCCGGACGGCTCCATCGTGGGCGACCCGCGCAATACCGGGCTCACTGACCTCGCCCTCAGGCTCGGTTGGCCGGGCGGGCCTGGCACCCCCTTTGATGTGCTGCCGCTGGTGGTCGCGGATGGCGACGGCAAGCCACGTCTGTTCGAACTGCCTTCGGACGCGGTCCTTGAGGTCCCCATCGACTCGCCGGACGGACCCGGTTATGGCGACCTCGGTCTGCGATGGCACGCCGTTCCTGCGATTGCCAATATGTGTCTGGAAATCGGCGGTGTGTGCTACGCGGCTGCCCCTTTCAACGGTTGGTACATGGGGACCGAGATCGGTGCACGCAACCTCGCTGACCGCGATCGCTACGACCTCTTGCCGCGCATAGCCGAACGGCTTGACCTGGATACGGCGGACGAGCGATCTCTGTGGCGCGATCGTGCCCTGGTGGAGCTGAACCGCGCCGTACTCCACTCCTTTGACCAGGCCGGGGTCACGATCACGGACCACCACACCGAATCACGCCGTTTCCTGGCCCATATCGACCGCGAGAACGCCCATGGACGCGAGGTTTCCGCCGACTGGGCGTGGATCGTTCCGCCGATCTCCGGCTCGGCAACTCCCGTCTTCCACCGCACATATGACTCGACCGAGCAGCGACCGGCCTATGTCCACCACCCTCGCGCGCAGTCCCGGGCGCGTGGTGAATGGGCCGGGTGAAGACACTTGGTCTAGACCTTGCTACCGTCAGCCCGGGCTTAGCTGACCAGCGAAGGGGATCGACGTGGGCGACAAAAGCACCGGGCGGGCATTTATCGGGTCGTTCACCTCGGCCGGAGGCCGTGGCATCATCGCGGCTGACGTAGACCGGGAGACTGGTGCGCTGATCGTGACGGGTGCCAGTGACGCCGTGGCCGACCCTTCCTATCTGACCTTCGCTGACACAGCTGGCGGATCGTTTCTCTACGCGGTTTCCGAGACTGCCGAAGGCACCGTCGCGGCCTTCGCCGTCGAGGAGGCCGCACTCCGCCCGATCGGTGCACCGGTGCAGGTGTGCGGCGCCAGTCCCACTCATCTCGCCATCTCGGACGGGCATCTCCTGACCGCGAACTACGGCTCCGGGAGCGTCAGCGTGCTGCCCGTCAAGGGCGGCGGCGAACCGGGCGCGGCCAGCGCGGTGCTCCAGCACGAGGGCAACGGACCCGACCCCGAGCGCCAGCGTGGACCGCATGCGCACCAGGTGGTGCCCGATCCCAGCGGCCGCTGGGTGCTCGGAGTCGACCTGGGTACGGACTCCGTACGCATCTGCGCCCTCGACCGGGAGACCGGAGAGCTCAACCAGCACCACGAAACCGTCCTGCGACCGGGCACGGGGCCGCGCCACCTCGCCTTCCACCCGGCCGGAACCCACGCCTACGTGGTCAATGAACTGGAGCCCACGCTCACCATCTGCCGTTGGGACGCGGACACGGGAGTCCTGGAAGCGGTGGGGGAGGTCCCGGTAGCCCCTGAGGGCACGGACGGCCCGGTGTATCCATCCGAAGTGGTCGTCTCACAGGACGGGCGCCATCTGTGGATCGCCAACCGGGGCCCCGACACCATCGCCGTCCTCACCCTCGACGGGACACGGGAGCGGGCCGAACTGATCGCCACGGTGCCCTGCGGTGGCCGCTGGCCCCGCGACCTCGCGCTGGACCCGACCGGACGCAGGCTCTACGCGGCCAATGAGCGCTCCGGGGACGTCACCTGGTTCGACATCGACCCGAAGACAGGTGTACCGCGGCGGGCGGGCTCCCTGACCGCCCCCGCGGCATCCTGTGTGATCTTCGCCTGAGGTACCCGGGGCACGGCGTGAGCCGGCTCCGATCGATGAAGGGCCCGCTCTGCGCAAGTGGCGCGGGCCCATCGTGCGCTCCGGTGCGCACACCGGCGGCCAGAGCCGCCGGGTACGGGCCGGGCCATCGCCGTCAGCGGACGGGCGACCCCTGCGGCTGCGGAGTGATACCCAGTGTCGTCGTGTACTGCGACAGCACCAGCTTTCCAATCGCCGGATAGGGGCCGAGCGGCTCGGCGGCCGAGCATCCCGCCTCCTTCACGGCGGCCTCCAGCAGACCCTCGGGCAGTTCCGGGCCGATGAAGTACGGCGCCAACGCGAGTTGGGTCGAGCCGGACTGGCGCAACTGCTCGGCGATCGCCCCGACCGAACCCTCCTTGTCGAGGGCCGCGGCCATCACCGGCACCGCCAACCGCGCCGCCAGCAGCATCCCGGTGATACCGGCTGCCTTGACCGCTTCATCGCCGCCGACCGACGCGAGGATGATGCCGTCGGCAGCGGTGGCCACCGTGAACAACCTCGCCCGGTCCGCGCGCGCCAGACTGGCCTCGGAAAGCCGTACGTGGACGGCCTCAGCCAGCAGCGGATGCGGCCCGAGCACATCGGTCAACTCGGCAGCGGCCCGGTTCTCCAGCACCGCCTGGCGGATACGACGCATCAGGACGTTGTCGGGACCTGCGAGGAGCGGCACCACCACGGCGGCTGGCCCCTCGGGCTCGGCCACCTCACGGCCGGCCGCCTTCGCGATCTGGTACCGCTCGACGCGAAGAGCCGCGGTCCTCACGAGGACGCCTTCCAGCGTGGGGTACTCGGGCGTCCTCCCGCCACCGGTGCTCGCCGCGGACTCTGCGCTCGCGGTATCCGTGTTCCTGGCATCTTCGCCATCGAGATATCCGATGCCGACTTCCAGCCCGGGTAGTTCCGACCTGGCGATGCTGATGATCTCTTCAGCCAAGCTGCGCGTGGCGGGCGAGGGTGTGCCGGGTACGGCGAGCACCAACGCGGGCGCGCCCTCGGGAGCGGCCACCGGTTCCGGTCGGCGGTGCCGACCGGATTGACGGGGACGCGGCATTCGTACTGGCAGGCCGGGTGCCGGCCCAGTGGGGGAGCTCATGGCGCCGCATGGTACTGGCTTTGTGGGTGCGGCTGTTCGGGGAGGGGGTGGGCAAGTGACATCTGTCCGTATTTATCCGATGAGATTTGTGCGTCTTGTCCGCACTGTCAGTTCTCTTCCAGGACCGACACTTGAAACAGAGTGGAATGCTGAGGAAGCCTGAGAGAGTCAGTCGACAAAGCCGATGCCAGGAGCACCGAACCGGCCAGCGGATCTCCTGTCGCGGACACCTGCCGCACCCGGGGCAGTTGTCCGGAGAGCTCGGCCCGCAGCGGTACGCACAAGGGGTCGCCCAACTTCAAGAGGCCTCCTGTCAGCGCTACTTCGTATCCGTCGGATTCCCTTCCGGTGGCGCCAGCAGGATATGCCGTGCCAGCCGCGTCGGCGATATGCCGAGCCGCCAGGGCAAGGATGCCCGCCGACACTTCGTCACCCTCCGCGGCGCAGCGCGCGACATGGGGTGCGAAGGAAGCCAGTACGGCGGGTCGGTCGGCACGTGGATAGATCGCCGCTGGTAGGCCCTCGACGGCACCGAAGAGGGACTCCGCGGCCACCAGCAGCGCGGTCGAACCACCGCGCCGCCCGTCGTACGCCCGCAGCGCCGCCTCCAGTCCGGTCCGGCCGATCCAGGCGCCACCGCCGCTGTCGCCCAGGAGATGCCCCCAGCCGTCCGCCCTGCGCCAGTTGGTGAGGTCCGTCCCCAGCGCGACCAGGCCCGTACCCGCAGCGACCACCACGCCGGGACGCTGCCCCAGCGCACCCGCGTACGCCGTCACCGCGTCTGAGGCGAGCGCCAGACGGCGAACCTTCAGCGCCCCGCGGAGCGCGGCGGGCAGTTCGGCGCGCAAGTGCCCACCGATGGTGGCCATCCCCGCCGCACCGATGGCCACCGCCGCCAGCGATTCACCGCCGACCGTGCTCAGCAGGGAGCGGGCCATGGGCAGCAACTGCTCCAGCAGATGGGCGGCGTCGATGCCGTCGCTGCCCGTGCGCACGGGGTTCGTCGACACCAGGGCCGGGGGAGCGTCAGCATCTGGTGGAGCGGCCGCGTCCACGAGGGCCACCCGCATCCCGGAGCCACCGGAGTCAACGCCGAGGACCCACCGAGCGGTCATGGCAGTCGCCAGTCCACCGGCTGGGCCCCTTGACGCTCCAACAGCTCGTTGGCCCGGCTGAAGGGCCGCGAACCGAAGAAGCCCTTGTCCGCGGAGTAGGGCGATGGGTGCGCCGATTCGATGGCTGGCAGATCGCCGAGCAGAGGACGCAGATTGCGGGCATCGCGCCCCCACAACACGGACACGAGGGGTTTGCCGCGTGCGACGAGGGCCCGAATGGCCTGCTCGGTCACTTCTTCCCATCCCTTTCCGCGGTGCGCCCCTGAATTCCTGGGCGCCGTGGTGAGGGCCCTGTTGAGCAGCAGCACACCCTGGCGGGTCCATGGGGTGAGGTCGCCGTTGGAGGGCCTGGGGTGGTCGAGGTCGTGGTGCATCTCGCGGAAGATGTTGTCCAGGCTCGCCGGCACCGGCCGCACATCGGGCGCCACGGAGAAGCTGAGCCCCACGGCATGCCCGGGGGTGGGGTAGGGGTCCTGACCGACGATCAGGACGCGCACCTCCTGGAACGGTTGCTGGAAGGCGCGGAGGACGTTCGCTCCGGCTGGGAGGTACTTCCGTCCCGCGGCGATCTCTGCCCGGAGGAAGTCCCCCATCCCTGCGATGCGTTCTGCAACCGGTTCCAGGGCGTCCGCCCAGCCGGGTTCGACGATTTCCTTCAGTGGTCGCGCTGTCACGAGCGGCTTTCTCCAGGTTTCGCTGGTCTATCCGGCGGGAGACGGAAACCGATCTGTCTCCCAGCCTGCACGGAGCGTCACTCTACTGGGGGAATGGGGCGTGCTCGCACCTCTCACCCCTCCGTTCAGCCACTCAGGGCGGCGGCGCGCACACAGAGGACATCCGGTAGGTGGGACACAAGGAGCCGCCAGCTGTCTCCGTCGTCCGCGCTGGCGTAGAGCTCGCCGTTGCGATTGCCGAAGTAGATCCCGGCGGGGTCGGCGTCGTCGGTGCAGAGCGCGTCTCGGAGCACCGTGCCGTAGTGGTCACCGTCGGGGAGCCCGGTGGACAGCTCCTCCCAGCTCGCGCCCGCATCGCCGGTGCGGTAGACACGGCAGCGCCGTCCGGCGGGAACGCGGTCGATATCGGCGGTGATCGGGAAGACGTATGCGGTGTCCGGCCGGTGCGGATGCGCGGCGACGGCGAACCCGAAGTCGGACGGCAGGCCCGCGCCGATGTCGGTCCAGCTCCCGCCCGCGTCATCGCTGCGGAACACGCCCCAGTGGTTTTGGAGGTACAAGCGGTCCAGATCGCCGGCGTCCTGGGCGATCTTGTGGACGCACTGCCCGAACTCGGGATGCGGGTCAGGCATGAAGACCGCGGACACTCCGTCGTTGGAGGGTGCCCAACTCGCTCCACCGTCGTGGGTGCGAAACACACCGGCAGCCGATACCGCCACCGTCACTGCCTCCGTGTTCCGCCGGTCGGTCACCACCGTGTGCACGGCTTCGCCGCCGCCTCCAGGCATCCACTGCGAGCGCGTCGGATGCTCCCAAAGGGCCCGCACCAGCTCAAAGCTCTCCCCGCGGTCGCGAGAGCGGAACAGCGCGGCTGGTTCCGTCCCCGCGTACACCACATCCGGATCGGCGGGCCCGGCCGGGTGGAGTTGCCAGACTCGTTCCAAGGAAGCCTCTGTGTCCTGGGGGAACCTCACCGCCGGGCGGGCCGGCTCGGCCCAGGTTCTGCCCAGGTCATCGGAGTGGAACACGGACGGTCCCCAATGGGCGCTGTCCCCGCCCACCAGCAGTCGGGGTGCCGCGCCGCGGGTGTCGATGGCCACTGAGTACACCGCCTGCGCAGCGAAGTGCGGCCCGTCGAACTCCCACGACCCACCGCTTCGCCGGCCGATGAAGAGCCCTTTACGTGTGCCTACCGTGAGTAGTACATCGGTCATGACCTCTCCCTCCTGGACATCTCTGCCTCAGCTAGGGATCAGTCTGCACCCGCCCACTGACAGTGGCCTTGCGACGCAACGTTCTACCAGCTCAGCTGGGGTACGACGGGGAATCGTGGCGGTCATCGCGGGACCGGGGGGAATACGGCGGTCGCCGGCCCCTCGGTCCCGCGCCCGTGCGGATATCCGCCCCGGCTACCGGTTGCGACGGGCCCGGTGTCCGATCGCGGTGGGGATACCCGCTGTGGTGTGTCCGCCAGGTGAACCATCGCGCAGAACCCACGGGTTGGCACTCCCCGGTGGTTGGCGGACCGGCGCGTGACGACCGGCATGATCAGTACGTGTCCCCGTAAACGATCCTCGCGGGAGGCGGTGGTGCGATGCCCACCGCGGCCACGGGCGCGGGAGCGCGTGGGCGGGCTGGGCAACGCCCGATGCCGCCGCGGGGGAAGACGCAGGGCAGCGGTCAAGTGGTTGTGCAGCTCAGTCGTCCGCGGCCGCCAGGAGACCGTCCCAGTCGGGAATCTTCACCGATCGGCGCCCCAGCGAGCGACCCAGCTCCAGTTCCGCGGCTTCGATGGCCTGCCACCCCGCCCACCGGATCGGATGGTGTCCCGACGCCACCAACTCGGCCAGCGGATCGTCCGCCACCGGCCGCAGTGTGAGCGCTGCCGCGTCGTCGAGCAGCGATGTCACCGTCTCCTTGGCACAGGGCCGATTGGTGCCGATGACTCCGGTGGGGCCTCGCTTGATCCATCCCGCGACGTACTCGCCGGGTGATGGCACCCCGTCACGGAGCACCCGACCGACGGTGTGCGGCACGGTTCCTCGGTCGGTGTCAAAGGGGAGACCCGGCATCGGAACCCCTCGGTAGCCAACAGCCCGCAGTACCAACTGGGCCTCGATGTCCTCGTACGTCCCGGTGCCTCGTACGCCCCCACGGTCGTCCGGGACCGTCCGCTCGAACCGTACGGCGGCCACCCTGCCGGCCTCCTCCAGCAGTTCCACCGGGCGGAGGAAGAACCTCAGATGGATCTGTCGGCCTTCCGACGAACCGGGGACCCGGTCCGCCCAACCCCGGACGACATCGAGATTGCGCCGGTTGACCACGGGCAGGGCAGCCGCTGTCGCCCGCGACGTGTCGGTGTACGCACTGTCCAGAGCGAGGTCGGCCGGGTCGACGACGAGCTGTGCGGAGGGCAGCGAGCCGAGTTCGCGAAGCTCCTTGGTGGTGAACTTGGCCTGCGAAGGGCCGCGCCTGCCGACCATGTGAACCTCGCGCACACGGCTGTGCTCCAGCGCGCTGAGGGCGGCCTGGGGCACGTCAGTGGGCAGCAACTCGTCCGCGCCCCGTGCCAGGACGCGCGCCACGTCGACGGCCACGTTGCCCACACCGATGACCACGGCCGAGCGTCCTGAGAGGGAGAAGCCGTTGGCTGCAGCGTCGGGGTGTGCGCTGTACCAGGCGACGAAGTCCGTGGCGGAGTGGCTGCCCGACAGGTCCTCGCCGGGGATGCCGAGTCTGCGGTCCTTCGCCGCACCCACGCAGTACACCACCGCGTGGTAGAGCTCCAGAAGCCGCTCCGGGGTGAGACCGCGCGCGCCCACCTCGACATTGCCGATGAAGTCGACCCGCTCGTCCTCCAGCACTCCCCGGAGGTTGCCCTGTAGGGATTTGATCTTCTCGTGGTCGGGTGCGACTCCGTACCGGACCAGTCCGAACGGGCAGGGAAGCCGGTCCAGCACCTGGACGTGGACATTCGGGATCTTCGCCTGTTGGACGAGCCCCTGTGCGGTGTAGACCCCGCTGGGGCCCGATCCGACGACGGCGACGCGAAGCACGGCCGTACTCCTTCCACCGGAGGCTTCCAGCATGGCACCGGTACGCGTGGCTGGGGAGATGAGCTGACAGGGTGCCTTGCGAGGACGGCGCACGCGTGCCGCCGGCAATAGTCGAAGATTGACTGGTTACGTGCTAATTGTGCAAGAAACTAGGTTTCTTAACGCCAA
Organism: Streptomyces albipurpureus; assembly: GCF_023701525.1. Taxonomy (GTDB): domain Bacteria; phylum Actinomycetota; class Actinomycetes; order Streptomycetales; family Streptomycetaceae; genus Streptomyces; species Streptomyces albipurpureus. The sequence goes on along the minus strand of NZ_JAMQAW010000037.1, from coordinate 15,041 downwards.
TGATGAGTATGACCAGAATGCCGTGCTTCCGTACCCTCCTGTCTGGGAGGTCCAGGGTCACGGAGTCGTCACCCTTGCAGCCGACCCCGGGCAGGGGATGGCGCAGGGCGCACCCTCGCCCTGGTTCAATGTCCGGCTGACCTTCGCCGATGGCGCCCGCCTCGATGTGGACGCGGTCCTTGAGGAAGGGCAGCTGGTGATCGAGGACCTACGCGCCGATCCACCGCTACCCCTGAGGAGTTTCACGATCCTCGCCGACCGGATCGAGCACCCCCTCGCGGATGCCTGCCGGGCCGTCTCCGGGCGGCTGTCTCCCGTTGCGCCATCCGTGGGCGCCGCGACTCATCAGCCCCATGCGGGCACCCGTTCGGAGCACTCGGACGAGGAGCGGGACGGCGTGTGGGCGCAGGAGGGGCGCTCCTCGGACGCCCGTCCCGTGCCGCCCGGCCACCGTCGCGCCCGCCCGGCCTCGCCGCGTGGCCGGGCGGTACGACAGATCGCCGCAGCGGCCTATCTCGCCGCCCAGCAGGCCGGGCTCGATCCAGTCCTCGCGGTGATGAACGCTACTGGTCGCAGTCGTCGCAAGTCGCTGCGGTTGATCGCCGGAGCCCGTGACGAGGGTCTTCTCACGCCCCGGCACAACCGCCGCTGAGTAATCGCCGGTGCGTCAAGTGCCGTCCGGAGGCGGGCGTCACAACTGCTGCATTCGACCGATTTCACTGGTCTGCGATGCAATCACATCATTCGCCATCTCTTGGATGAGAATGTTGTTGCCCGACGAGAGGGCGTCGGCGGCCATGGTGACGGCTCCCTCGTGGTGAGTGATCATCAACTTCAGGAAGAGCTCGTCAAACGCCTTGCCCTTCGATGCGCCGAGTTGCTTCAACTGCGCCTCGGTCGCCATCCCCGGCATCGGCATGGAGCCGTGGTCGTGCTTCTCGCCCTTTGGCTTGTCCCGGCTGTGGTTGGTCAACCAGGCCTGCATGGTGAAGATTTCCGGCTTCTGCGCTGCCGCGATTCGATCAGCCAAGCCCTTGACCTGCTTTGATTCGGCACGGTCCGCGACCAGTGCGGTCATCGTCAGTGCCTGGGTGTGATGCTCGACCATCATCTCGGCATAGGCGAAGTCGGCGTTGTTGGGTGAGTCGTCGGGAACGGACTTCGCCGCTTCCTCGGCGGACAGTGTTTTCGCCGGTTCGCCCGGTTTGCCGGGTGCGACCACCAAACTCCCGCTGTCTCCCTTGGGTTTGGCGGAGGCCTTCGGCTCCGACTCGCAGGCCCCGAGGGCGAGTACGGCGGCGGTGACCGCCATCGCGGTGACCGATATACGAACACGTCTGTTCCGTCGGCGGTTGAACACGGATACCTCCTGGGGCACTTGCGATGTTTGGCGACCGTTTGGTGGCTGTTTGACGACTGTCCTAGCACGGTTCCCATGTGAATCGATCAGAAACTTTCATTACGTGTGTGTAGCCATCTATTGATATGGCCACGCAAAGGAAGATACTGCCGGGGTCCGTGAACCGTTCAACTGCGAACGGATACTAGGGAGGACGCAGTGACCCTGTTGCACACCACCCGCGTGCGGCGCAGACGTCTGGGCGTGGCAGCTGCCGCGGCCGGACTGCTTGCCACACTGCTGGCGGCCGGCCCCGCCGCCGCTATCCCCGACCCCGGGGACCCCGTCGAGAAGGAGGTCACCTCCAGCCAGCTGGCGAAGACCCGGTCGGCCATCCAGAGCGGTGACATACCCGGCGTGGACGAGATCGTCCGCAGCAAGAACGTCGAGCACCTCACCAACATCCCCAAGGACGCGCTCAAGGGCATCAACTCGGACCTTGCCTTCCAGGGCAAGTACGCCTTCGCGGGCAACTACGACGGCTTCCGGATCTTCGACATCAGCAACCCGAAGTCCCCGAAGACCGTCTCGCAGGTGCTGTGTCCGGGAAGTCAGAACGACATCTCGGTCTCGGGCAACCTGCTCTTCCTGTCCACCGACTCCTCACGGAGTGACAGCTCGTGCGCCAGCACGTCGCAGTCTGGCGCCATCAAGGCGTCATGGGAGGGCATGAAGATCTTCGACATCAGCGACAAGCGCAACCCCAAGTACGTCGCTGCCGTGGAGACCGCATGTGGTTCTCACACCAACACGTTGGTGCCGGACGGCCGTAACGTCTACATCTACGTTTCGTCGTACTCGCCGAACGCGGCGCTCCCCGACTGCCAGCCTCCGCACGACGGCATCTCGATCATCAAGGTGCCGCGGAAGGCGCCCCAGCAGGCCAAGGTCGTGCAGTTCCCGGTGCTGTTCCCGGGCGAGGGACCTGACGGCGGTGGCAACCCCGGCGGTCCCACCAACCCGGGTGTCTCCAAGACCACCGGCTGCCACGACATCACCGTCCTGCCCTCCAAGGACCTGGCTGCCGGCGCCTGCATGGGTGACGGAATCCTGTTCTCGATCAAGGACCCGGAGCGGCCGAAGGTCATCGACCGTGTCCAGGACAACGTGAACTTCGCGTTCTGGCACTCGGCCACCTTCAACCAGGGTGCCAAGAAGGTCGTCTTCACCGACGAGCTCGGCGGCGGCGGTTCCCCCACCTGCAACGCCGAAATCGGTCCCAAGCGCGGTGCCAACGGCATCTACGACATCGTCGGCAAGGGAGACCGGAGCAAGCTGGTCTTCCGCAGCTACTACAAGATCCCCCGTCACCAGGGCGCCACGGAGAACTGTGTGGCGCACAACGGCTCGATCATCCCGGTCAAGGGCAAGGACCTCATGGTCCAGGCGTGGTACCAGGGCGGAATCTCCGTCTGGGACTTCACCAACTCGTCCCGGCCCCAGGAGATCGGCTACTTCGAGCGCGGTCCCATCTCCGCGACCCAGTCCATCTCAGGAGGCTCCTGGTCCGCGTACTACTACAACGGCTACGTCTACTCCAATGACATGGAGAAGGGGTTCGACGTCCTGAAGATCAACGACAGGCGTACGGACCCGGCGAAGCGCGTCAAGCTGGATGAGCTCAATGTCCAGACCCAGCCCGACTACTTCGATGATGACGATGACGATGATGACGACGATGACGATGACCGCGGTCATGGCCATGGTCACGACCGTGACTGATCGTTGATGTCACCCGTCTCATGACGGCGTTCCGCCGGGCGGCTCACCGCCCGGCGGAACACCCAATTCCCAGGCGAGTCCGTACCGTTGGAACAGCTCCGCACGCAGCCACGGCAGCGGCATCGGAGCTCCCGGCAGCACCATGGCGAAGACGGCGCCCATCAACAGGGCCCGGAGGATGGGGTAGTCCACATCCACCTGGTGGGATCCATACCGCTCCACCGCGCACCGCAGCAGCGCCGCCAGTCGCTGCTGCTCGGGGCATTGGACGAACCCGTCCGCCTGGAGCACCCCCGACATATGCGTCCGCATCAGGAGGGGGCGGTCGGCGGCGAGTCCGAGTACGGCGTCGATGGCACGGGCCAACACCTCGGGCCCGCTATCCGTGTGTGGTTCTTCAAGGAGAGCGCTCTCCAGTGTCCGGTGCATCAGACGATGCACCGCCGACTGGAGGAGCTGACGCTTCCCGGGGAAGTAGTACGAGACCAGACCGCGTGCCGAGCCCGCCCGGTCGGCGATATCGCCGAGGGTGGTCGCCTCGTAGCCGCGCTCTCCGACCAGCTCCACGGTTGCCTGAAGAAGCCGTTCGCGAGAACGCCGACGCAACTCTTCATTGACCGATGGGCTCCGCGGGGACATGCTGGACTCCTGCGTTGACTGGCTCTGAGCCAATATACTCAGCGCGCTCCGTGTTCGGGCCCCCAAGGCCCGGGCGGCGGAGGGACTGCCCGGACCGGGCGACGCGGGGGATCGTCCGGTCCGGGCAGTCCCCTTTTCTCCGTCCGGGTCGTGCCCTTGTCGCCGCCTGGCCGGGTTCTGAGCGCTCGCCCCGGGGGTTTCCGGCTCACTGCCGCTGGGAGCGTTCGTACCGCTCGTACAGGGCGATGGAGAAGGCCACCCAGCACAGCCCCATCAGCCAGCCCGCCAGTACATCGCTCGGCCAGTGCACTCCGAGGAAGAGCCGGGTGAGGCCCACCCCGACGACGGAGACAGCCGCTACCACCAGGCTCCACCGGTACACGGTGGCCCCCGCCCCATGTGTCCTGAGCAACCAGAGCAGCAGTCCGCATGTCACGGTCGCCGTCATCGCATGGCCAGAGGGAAAGGAGGCGTAGTTCGCGGAGTCCACCGGGTCGGGCCAGGTGGGCCGATCCCGATCCAGGGCCGCTTTCAAGCCTTGCTGGAAAAAGGTCCCGGTCGCGGCGGTCACCGCGATCCAGACCGCCAACAGGCGCTCGCGCTTCCACCACAGCCAGCAGAAGACCACCGCGATCAACGCGCGCATGGTCCAGGGGTCCCACACCCAGTCGCTGAACACTCGGTTGACATGTACAAGGCCTGGCTCATCCACCGCCCAGCGATGCAGGCCGTTGGCCGTCCAGCGGTCGAAGGAGATCAGCGGAGACCAGGAGAGGGCCACCAGGACCAGGAGCACGGCCGACAGCCCGGCCAAGGCCAATCCGCTACGGAGGGCGTTGTTCGGGGAGGAGCTGTGCGCCGGGTGAACGGGAGGCGCGGATCGTGAGGAGCGCATGCGGAGGATCTTCCCCGTTGGCAGGGATGTACGGCTAATCCGTCGCGTGACCGGGCCGATCGTCAGCCAAGCGCGCTGAGCGCGGGCACAAAGGCCACCAGCAGCGGAACCACGGGAACCAGCGCTGCTGCCGCCGTCAAACGAAGTCGGCGTCCCGCGGTGAGACGCGGCGCTGCGGACAGCAGCCGGTGGACCCGCTCGGGCAGCTGAGCGCCGGGAGTGGGGCAGGGGCCGAACACCCCACGGTCCGCGTTGAGTTCGACCAGGGCGAGGGCGATGGTCAGCCGCCCGAACTGCTTGGACGCCACATCGTCGGCGGCGAGTTCCACGAGCCGGTGCATCTCATCGCGGAACGCGGCGAAGACGGGGATCTGGGGAAAGCCATTGGCGAGCGCGGCCGAGCAGTGCAGCAGCCAATCGTGCCGGGCGCGCGCGTGCCCCTGCTCATGTGCCAGTACGGCATCTAGTTGGCGGCCCTTCAGCCGCCGCAACGCAGCCGTGGTGATGACCAGTTGGGGTGCGGAACCGGGCAGCCACCAGGCGTCCGGGCGGGCCCCTTCGAGGACCACGAGACGATTGCCGCTGGTGGCCTCACCGGGCATCAGCGGGGCGCGTACCAGCAACTCGGCCCGTCGCCTCCTGCGGCCGGCCCGCGCGCCGAGGACCTCCCGGGTGAGCATCGCCAGCGTCCAGAGGCCGCCGCAGGCCAGGACCACCGCGAGAACCGCTGCCCATGGCTCCTCGGTTCCCAGGGCGTAGGCATCCACCACCGCGCTCGGGGCCGGCGCGAAGACCTGCCCCTCGACGAGCTGCCAGGCCGAGGCCGCACTGAAGGTCATGGAGAGCGCGAACGACAGCAGAACGGCACCGACCACGCACTGCCACACCCATAGCGCCACGATCGGCTCACGCTCCGACCAGTCGGCGCGCGACACCAGCCGCGGCGCCAGCACGGCGGCCAGTGCGCCGAGCGAAAGCAGCACAAGGGAGACCAACATGACCATCACCCTATGAGTGGGGAACTACCTGCGGGTACGGATGTGCGCGGCAAGTGACGTACGCCACGGTCTTCCGGCGCGCACAGCTGCCAAGAATGGACGAATGCCCAGAATGCTGGGGTGTTTGGAATATGTGAAGGCAAGCTCGCGCCCGGGTCTGCGCGCCAGGGCGCGCGCTCAGAGCGTCACCAGCATGGCCAGCATGGCGAGCCCCATCGTCAGCCGGCAGGCCCCCGCGAGCGCCGGCGGTTCTCCCCACCGGACGGCGGGCGCCGCCTCACCTGCCGGGACCGCGGTCGGCAGCAGCCGTGCGCCTGAACGCAGCACATAGACCGCGTAGTAGGCCAGCAGCCCACCCGTCAGCAGGGGCACGCCCGCCGTCGAGTGGCCGACGTGACCTGCGGGGTACGCCATCGACACGGCCATGTAGACCATCGTGAGCGAGCCGATGAGATGGTGCGCCTGGTGGACTCCTCGACGCACCGAGCGCAGCGAGCCGATCGCCGCACCCCCGAAGACGCCCGTGTAGAGCAGCCAGGCCCAGTCCGGTGGGGTGAACACAACCGCTGGCACGGCCATGGCCGCCATGCCGAAGCCCATCAGCGCCTCGCTACCGGCCGAACCGCGGGCCGAGCCCGCGCAGGCTCGCATCCGTACCAGGCAGTACGAGCCGATTCCTCCGCAGAGGGTGACCAGGAGCCAGCCGGACACCGTGGGTCCATGCACGGGGCGCCCTCCCTTGTGCTGGGGCCGATGTCACCCCGAGACGGCCGGTGAGGCTGGAGCGAGGATGCCCACCCGGAGCGGGCGCGTACGCCAGCGCACGGAGGTGTACGGGGAGCACGGCCGGCGCTCGGTCTCCGTCCGAGGCCGCTTCCTCCTGCTCCGGCCGTGATGACGGTCCGGTTGCCCTATACATGGACCCTGGTGGGTCCGTGTATCGGACCACGTACGCTCATGGGCGTTCGCACGCTGTTGCGCCTGCCGTGTGCGTTCACCACCCACCCCACATCGAGAGACGGAGAGCAGTGCCCATGGAAGCCGCACCACCCCAGGGGACCGATGAACTCACCTTCCGTGACGCCGTCGAGGCCGATGCGCCGGCACTGGTCGAGCTGATCCACTCCGCGTACCGGGGCGAGGCAAGCCGGGGCGGTTGGACCACCGAAGCGGACCTTCTCGGTGGTGGCCGCACCGACGCGGCCGATGTCCGCAAGGTCATCTCCACTCCGGGAAGCCGTCTGCTCACCGTGGAGCGGCACGGAGAGTTGATCGCCTGCTGCCAGTTGGAGCACCGCGCGGAGGCGGCGTACTTCGGCATGTTCGCGGTTCGGCCGGGCTCCCAGGGGGGTGGCCTCGGGCGCCGGGTGCTGGCGGAAGCCGAGCGCAGCGCCCGCGAGTCCTGGGGGGTGCGCGAGATGCATATGACCGTGATCTCGGTACGTGACGAGCTGATCGCCTGGTACGAACGACGTGGCTACCGCCGTACCGGTGAGCTGAGCCCCTTTCCCTACGGTGATCAGCGCTTCGGTATCCCGCTGCGCGACGATCTCGCCTTTGAGCTGCTGGTGAAGGACCTCGGATAGGGGCACTCCCGGGCGGCCGCTCGGCCTGACGTGTGTCCAGGACAGCGGGATGGGCCGCTGCCGGCCGATCGGGGCCGTCCCCAGGGGGCCACCGTCGCCCCGGGGAGCAGGCCCCGGGCTCCTCGGCCGGCACCCCCGCGAGGTCACGAGGGTGCCGTTGAGGCAGCTGGTCGCCCAGCTGCCTCAACGGGGCTGATTCGCCCCGGGCCACGGGATGGCCGCTAGGCGGTGAAGCGGCCGGTGCGTTTGATCTCAGGGAAGTCGGTCGTCGCGCCGTCCAGTTCCAGCGCCCGCACCAACCGCAGATGTTCCTGGGTGTTCACCACCCAGCCGATCACCGCGATCGCCTCCTCATGGGCGCGCTCCACCGTCTCCAGCGTCAGCCTGCGGATGTTCAGGGCGAGGGTTCCCGCGCCCACCGCCGACGCCCGATCCACGATGTCCGTATCCCACCGGCTGGCGATCAGCACGGTCCGTACCCCGGGGACGAGCGCGGCGATCTCCGCGACCGCCTCGTCGTGGAATGACGAGACGGTGATCCGATCGAGGAGATCGCGCTGGCGGATGACCTCGGCGAGCGAACGTGCCGCGGCCACATCCTTGATCTCCGCCTGGAGCGGGGCCTGTACCGCGTCGAGCACTTCCTCGAAGGTCGGCACACGCTCTCCATGGCCCGCGTCCAGCTCGCGCAGCTCGGCGAGGGTCTTCTCGACGATGGCGCCACTTCCGTCGGTCGTACGGTCCACGTCCGCGTCGTGCATAACGACGAGCGCGCCGTCCTTGCTGAGATGCAGATCGAGTTCGATGGCGTCCATCCCGGACCGTTCGGCCCGGATGAAGGAACGCAGTGTGTTCTCCGGCTCCACGCCCATGACCCCGCGATGACCGATGGTGAGGAAAGTCAAGATTCTCTCGCTTCCGTCGACGGCGGTTTCCGTGCGGCGTGGCCTGACAGCGCCGCACGGCAAGGACGCAGCCTAGTAGCCAACGCATCCGTGGCAACCGTGCTCGCACGGTCGAGTGAAGTGGTCCGCAAGGGCCCTTCATGGTCCCCTGAGATGGGGTGCGTCACCCATCCGTGGGCGTGCCCTCTGGCGGCTTGACCGGAGATGTTCCGCGGTCGCACCGCTCTGCCGAGTCGACATCTGGCCAGGTAGGGCGGTGACAGGGCGCAGTCATCGGCACAAGGTAACGACGGGAGTAGCGGAAGCCATCGTGGGTAGCCTCGCAAACCGGAAACCTTCCGGCTATCAGAGGTGTAGGCAGGATAATTTCTTTGATGGCGCTTGTCTGGAAGAGTGCTGCATGGATACGCTGTCTTAACGCGAGGTTCTCCTGTGGAGGAAGTGACATGACGGAAATTCTTGTGCAGGATGCAGTTGGAACGGCCATATCCACTGCCGGGCGGGTAGTGGACCACCCGGCCTGGCCAAGGCTCAAGAATGCCGTCGAGGAGATCCGCCCCTGGCAGTCCGAGGACGGTTCGATCGACTTCGACGCCGAGGGCGCGCCGCCTCGTGCCACCGCCGAAATCACCCTCGGTCGAGTGGTTGACGCCATAGCGGAACTGTCGCCCCTACTTCCTCACGATGCCGCCTATCACCGCGCGCTGGCGGCCGATCTGCGCGCCTGGGCCGATGGCGCCTTCGGGGTACCGGACTTCCTTGACTCACTGCTCGCCTTCCAGCCCGCGGCCTCGCGTGTCGACGGCCTCCAGCATCTGGTCGTCTTCCCGATGTACACCCAGAACGGCAACCCGGACCGGAATCTGGAAGCCGTCGTCCTGCGTATGGTCTGGCCCGACTGGCTCGCCGAGCTGGAGCGCACCCGGTACGACAACCCCCTCTTCTGCGGCATCACCTTCGAGGGCTTCACATCCGGCTACGACACCAACTCCGCGGTGCTCTTCCCGGAGACCATCGCCGTGCGAGAGGCTCCCGAGCGCTTCACCTGGGGCGGCATCTTCTGCGATCGGGAGGCGGCCCGCTTCCGTGCCGTGACCACCGCCTCCGTGGACATCCTCGGCGTCGAACTCCCCGAGGACATCGAGGACATGGTGCGTGACCAGCAGCGTTGCCAAGAGGCATTCGTCCTTTGGGACATGGTCCACGACCGGACGCACAGCCATGGCGACCTGCCCTTCGACCCCTTCATGATCAAGCAGCGCCAGCCGTTCTGGATGTACGGACTGGAGGAGCTGCGCTGCGACCTCACCGCCTTCAAGGAGGCCGTGCGCCTTGAGGCGGACGGTGTCACCCAGGGCCGCGATGTGCAGTACGCCGTCCTCTTCGACCGCATGTTCCGCTTTCCCGTCACCGGCGAGCGGGTCCGCAACTACGACGGCCTCGGCGGGCAGCTGCTCTTCGCCTACCTCCACAAGCACGATGTGGTGCGCTGGACCGACAACACGCTGAAGATCGACTGGGAGCGCGCGCCCCAGGTCACCAACCAGCTCTGCGCGGAGATCGAGAAGCTCTACCGCGACGGCATCGACCGGCCCAAGCTCGTCCACTGGTTCGCGGCGTACGACCTGGTCTCCACCTATCTCGCCCCCCACCCCGGTTCCCGCTGGGCCAAGGGCCCCGACGCACTCGACCTCTCCCAGCCTCCCCGTAAACTTGTCGATGACGTGCTTCCCGACGAGTTTCCGCTCAGCATGTTCTATGAGGCACTCGCCAAGAAGCTGAAGAATGTGATCGCCTCCACCAAGGGGATCACCGCGGAGCCCCCTGCGGGCAGCGCAACCGCTTCCGGGGTAGCCGCGTGAGCATTCGTACACAGGAGGCGACGATCATGAAGAACGCAGGCGGTTCGCTGGAAGGTGCCGTCATCGCGGTCGCCGGAGCAGCCGGCCCCGCGGGCCGGGCGACCCTGCTGCGCCTGGCCGAGGCCGGCGCGATCGTGGTCGGGTCGGACGCCGATCCAGAGCGCCTGGCCTCGGCGGTCGACGCGGCTCGCTACGCCCACGGCGGTGCCACGGTCACGGGCGACACCGTCGACCTCCTCGATCTCGCCGCCACCCGGGAATGGGCGGACAAGACCGAGAAGGAGTTCGGCCGGATCGATGGGCTGGTCCACCTCGTCGGCGGCTGGCGCGGCAGCTCGTCCTTCGCCGCCACCGAGCTGGCCGACTGGGATGTGCTGGAGCGTCTCCTCATCCGGACCGTGCAGAGCACCAGCCTCGCCTTCCACGCCGGATTGCAGCGCAGCGACCGCGGTCGATATCTGCTGATCAGCGCGGCCGGCGCCAGCAACCCCACGGCCGGCAACGCCGCTTACGCTTCGGCCAAAGCCGCCGCCGAGGCATGGACGCTGGCGCTCGCCGACGACTTCCGCAAGGCCGGCGGTGATGAAGGGCCCAGGGCCGCAGCCGCCATCCTGGTCGTCAAGGCGCTGGTGCACGACGCCATGCGTGCCGAGCGTCCGAAGTCAAAGTTCGCGGGCTTCACGGATGTCGCCGAGCTGGCCGAATCCATCGCAGGCGTCTGGGACCGCCCCGCCGAGGAAGTGAACGGACAGCGCCTGTGGCTGACGCCCCGACCGTGAAGACCGACGCACGGCGCCATCACGACCCCGCGGTACGCGGCTTTGCCAGCGACAACTACGCGGGCGCGCACCCAGAGATCCTTGCCGCACTCGCACTGGCCAACGGCGGTCATCAGGTCGCCTACGGTGAGGACGAGTACACCGACCACCTCCAGCGCCTCATACACAGTCACTTCGGATCGATGGCCGAGGCGTTTCCCGTCTTCAACGGCACCGGCGCCAATGTCACCGCGCTTCAGGCCCTCACCGACCGTTGGGGTGCGGTGATCTGCGCGGAGAGCGCGCACATCAACGTCGACGAGGGCGGCGCGCCCGAGCGGATGGGCGGGCTGAAGCTGCTCACCGTCCCCACCCCGGACGGCAAGCTCACCCCCGAACTGATCGATCGGCAGGCCTGGGGCTGGGAGGACGAACACCGGGCGATGCCCCAGGTCGTGTCGATCACCCAGAACACCGAGCTGGGTACCGTCTACACCCCAGACGAGATCCGTGCGATCGTCGAACACTCCCATGAGCGGGGCATGAAGGTACATCTCGACGGAGCGCGCATAGCCAACGCAGCAGCCTCGCTCGATGTCCCGATGCGGACCTTCACCAACGCCGTGGGTGTCGATGTGATCACCCTGGGGGGGACCAAGAACGGCATGCTGTTCGGTGAGGCCGTTGTCGTTCTCAACCCGGACGCCGTCAGCCATCTGAAGCATCTGCGCAAGCTCTCCATGCAGCTCGCCTCCAAGATGCGTTTTGTCTCCGTGCAGCTGGAAGCACTGCTGGCCCGGGACTTGTGGCTGCGCAACGCTCGACACTCCAACACGATGGCCCAGCGGCTGGCAGCCGGAGTGCGGGACGTGGCGGGAGTGGAGATCCTCTATCCCGTCGAGGCGAACGCCGTCTTCGCACGACTGCCACACGACGTCAGTAGGCGCCTACAGCAACGTTTCCGTTTCTACTTCTGGGACGAGACGGCGGGCGACGTCCGGTGGATGTGTTCCTTCGACACCACCGAGGACGACGTCGACTCCTTCGTCCAGGCGCTCAAGGAAGAGATGGCGGTTGCGTAGCGCGACCCACTGCATAAATATGTGGTCGACCGGAAATATATTGACTCCGGTCGGCCCTCTGCTTAGGGTCACGGACCATGGAGCTGACACAACAGGTACCCGACCTCGCCGCCTATCTCGCGGCCGACGAGGCCATCGACCACGAACACCCGCTGATACGCGAGGTCGCGGCCGAGCTCCGCTCCTCGGCCGGTCGCGAGGACGAATACGCCTACGCCAAGGCGGCCTTCGACTTCGTCCGCGACACCGTGCCGCACTCCCATGACGCCGGCGATACGCGGGTGACCTGGCGCGCCTCCGATGTGCTGCGGTTGCGTACGGGCATCTGCTACGCCAAGGCCCATGCGCTGACCGCACTGCTGCGCGCCCAGGGCATCCCCACGGCGCTGTGCTACCAGAATCTCGGGGTCGTTCACGGCCTCGTCGCGGTGCGCATGCCGGGTCGGGATGAGTGGAACCGGCAGGACCCGCGGGGCAACAAGCCAGGTGTCGACGCCCAGTTCTCGATCGAGGAGGAGCGGCTGGCCTTCCCTGTGCGGCCGGAGTTCAATGAGATGGACTATCCAGTCCTGTATGCTGCACCGCACCCTGGGGTGCTGCGCGAGTTGCAGTTCGCCAGCGATCTGCATTCGCTCTGGGCCCGTCTCCCCACCGAACTATGAGGCACTAGGCATGGCGCTCAAGCTCACCGTTCACGACGACGTCACCGCACTGACACCCGGCTTCGCCCATCTCGTCATTGAGGCGCACGGCCTCGTCAACGGGCCCAGCACCGAGGCGAGTTCGCAACTGCTGGACGCTGCCACCCGCCGGTTGGCCGAGCGCCTCGCAGGGCGCGCTCCGCACGAGGACCCGCATATGGCTGCCTGGCGAGCGGCATACACGGCCTTCGGTGCCAAGCCGTCCCGGACCCGCAACTCCGCTGAGGCGCTGGCGAAGAGGGCTCTCGCGGACGGCGGGCTGCCGCGCGTCAATCTGCTGGTCGACCTCTACAACGCGATCAGCGTGGCCTATCTGATCCCCGTCGGAGGAGAGGACCTGGATCGCGTCAAGGGACAGATGCGGCTGGTGCGCGCCACGGGGCAGGAGCCGTTCACCACGGTCGCGGCGGGCCAGGAGTCGGTGGAGCATCCGGAGCCCGGCGAGGTCATCTGGTGTGACGACGAAGGCGTCACCTGCCGCCGCTGGAACTGGCGCCAGGGGCCGCGTACACGGTTGGGCGAGGAGTCGACCCATGCGGTCTTCCTGCTGGAGTCACTGCCTCCCATGCCCCACACCGAGTTGGAGGCTGCGGGTGCCGAGCTCGCTGAATCCCTGGCGAAGGCAAGTCCGGGGGCGAGGATCACCGTTCACCCACCCCGCTGACTCGACACGGCGGAACCCGGCCGCACTTCTCCTCAGCGCGTCTCGCGCACTTCGGCCGGGGTGGGAGCCGTACCCCCGAGGTGGGCCGGTACCCACCAGGTGTCGGATGCGTCCTTGGGGCGTACGGGGTAGGCGCGCTGAGCTGATTCAAGCAACTCCTGGACCCGCTCACGCAACCGTCGGGAGATGGCACCCGCGTACTGGTCGGTGGGGGCCTCGATGGGCTCGCCGACTCGAATGGTGATGGGGATGTGGTTGCGCTTGAAGTTCTTCGGACGCCCCTTGGTCCACAGCCGCTGGGTGCCCCAGAGTGCGACCGGGACCAGCGGTACGCCCGCTTCCTGCGCCATCCGGACCGCGCCGGACTTGAACGGCTTCAGTGTGAACGACTGCGAGATCGTCGCCTCGGGAAACACGCCGATGATCTCCCCCGAGCGCAACGACTCCAACGCGTGCTTGTAAGCGGTCTCGCCCTGGTCGCGGTCCACCGGAATGTGCTTCATCCCCCGCATCAGGGGACCGGATACCCTGTGACGGAAGACCGCGTCCTTGGCCATGAAGCGCACCAGCCGCTTCTGGGGGAGGGCGGTGAGTCCGGCGAAGATGAAGTCCAGATAGCTGATGTGGTTGCTGACCAGCACAGCACCGCCCGTTCGGGGGATGTTGTGAGCGCCCTGAGTGTCGATCTTCAGGTCGAGCGCCTTGAACATCGTGAGCGCGGCGCCGACGACCGGTCGATAGACGAACTCTGCCATCTGGGGAGGACCCTTCTGTCGTGCCCGGGGAGGGTTCGCCCGGTGGAAGTTACGCAGCCGTAGGTTTTCGGCACTGTGGCAGATCGTGCCCCATGCGCGTCGCGCTGACCAGTCCTGGAGGCTTTGGCGTGCGAGATTCTTGTCACGTCGAACACTTTCAGCCGTACTTGACTGTGCCTGTCATATATCGAGACTCTGGCGCTGTGTCCGAAGATCTTCCTCACCCCGGGCGGATGCCCACTCCATGACGGCTCCGCCCGATCTTGGAATCCTTCAAGACGCGCCTTCTGAGCTGCTCCGTTCTGTCCTTCGGCGTCATACGGCGGGAGACGCGGTGATCACGGCGGTGGGTGATGAGCCGGTTGGATTCACGGCCGCATTGCTGACTTCGGTCTCTGTTGAGCCGCCAACGGTCCCTTTTTCGCGCGACGACTGCTTCTTTCAGTTGGCGCGTTCTCGCCCAAGTGGACTATGCGGGCATACGCCTTCTCACGGAGCACCAGCAGGGCCTTCCGGCGAACTTCGCGCGCAGGGAGATGGACCGCTGTGCGCCGCCCACCCGCTGTCGGATCGGCCCGGTGGGTGTGCCGGTCCTGGCTGACGTACCCGCCCGGCTGGTCTGCGGCGTCCTCTCCCGTACTCCCGCTGGCGACCATCATCTCGTCATAGCCGAGGCCCTCGTCGGGGACCGCACCGGACCTGGTCGCCCGCTCGTCCACGCCAGGGCGGTTCCGGGGCGCTCCGGGACCGAGCGCCGCGGCGGGTCTAACGCGACGGGGTCCGGGCCGTGTTCAGCCGCCTCGGGGGTAGGGGGCCATGGTTGGCGGCGTTGGCAAGGTCACAGTTCTCAGCACTGTTGGGCGGGTAGGTTAGAGAACGTACTGGCGAGTAATATTTTGTTCGTGGCCCGTCCTGCTCGACCGGGAACTCCGTTCTCCGGACCCTATGCTGCCCCGAGAGGGCGGGCCCTCCCCGCATCCGTGGGGACTCGCAGGGATGACCGCTTCGTAGGAGGTTTTGTCGTGGGTTTGAGGATTGTTGTGTGTGTGAAGTTTGTGCCGGATGCGTCGGGTGA
>NZ_JAMQAW010000036.1:490746-515619 GCF_023701525.1 Streptomyces albipurpureus | reverse complement strand
GCGCCGATGGTACTGCAGGGGGGACCCTGTGGGAGAGTAGGACACCGCCGAACAATCTTTAGCCTCAACCCCCGTACCCATGGTGCGGGGGTTGAGGCATTTCTGCGTTCAACACGTAGAGGCCCCCACTTTTTTCCTGCCTTGTATTCCATGGGGCCCGCCCGGTATTTCACGGGTAGCGGGTAGGGGTAGTCGTGCCCATGACCCAAGACGGCACGACCTACAGCCGACCGCTCGCCTTGAGCTTCAGATAGGCATCGGCAAGCGCCGGAGCCAGATCTTCGGGCGCGGCATCCACCACTGTGACGCCGTGACGGTGCAACTGTTCCGCAGTGCGTCGGCGCTGATTCAAGGTCTGAGTGGCAGCGGCCGCCTCATACACGGCATGGATATCTCCCCGCGCTGACGCCATCTGCTGAACCCAAGGGTCAGCGACGGAAGCCACCAGCACGGTGTGGCGCCGAGTGAGTTGGGGCAGCACCGGGAGCAGCCCTTGCTCGATCGGGGCAGCGTCCAGGCCGGTGAGAAGGACGATAAGAGATCTACGCGGAGCGCTTCTCAGAGCAGCTGCGCTGAGCCCACGGGCATCCGTTTCCACGAGTTCCGGCTCCAAGGGGGCCAGGGCATTGACCATCGCAGGCAGAAGCTCGCTGGCCGCTCGACCCTGCACCTGCGCCCGAATACGACGGTCATAGGCAAGGAGTTCCACCCGGTCGCCTGCCCGCGAAGCGAGAGTGGTGAGGAGAAGCGCTGCGTCCATGGCCGCATCGAGTCGTGGCACATCGCCGACTCGTCCAGCTGAGGTGCGACCCGTGTCGAGCACGACAAGGATGTGACGGTCCCGTTCCGGCCGCCACATGCGTACGGCGACGGTGGTCTGGCGTGCTGTGGCGCGCCAGTCGATCGAGCGGGTGTCATCCCCCGGCACATAGTCACGGAGGCTGTCGAACTCGGTTCCCTGCCCGCGCATCAGAACGCTGGTACGTCCATCGAGGTCCCTCAGTCGAGCCAGTCGTGACGGAAGGTGCTTGCGGCTGGTGAAAGGAGGCAGCACTCGGACCGTCCAGGGGACCTTGTGGTTTCCCTGGCGGGTGGCGAGACCCAAAGGGCCGTAAGAGCGGACGGTGATCTGTTCCGAGTGTCGGTCGCCTCGGCGGGTGGGGAGCAGCACAGTGCTGATACGCCGGCGTTCCCCCGCGGGCACCCGCACTCTGTGTCGGGACGCCGCTTGTTCAGTGCCCGACGTCCAACTGCTCGGCGGCCAGGCATCTCTGAGCTGGGCGCGGAGAGGCCTTCTGGAAGGGTTGATGACGGTGAGCCGCACATCCGCGCGTTCGCCGAGTCGAACTGTTGTGTCACCACTTCGAGTGAATCGAAGCTTTCGTACTGGCGCAGCCAAGGCGTAATCGCACAGAATTGCTAGAGCGAGCGGCGCATTGACGGCAAGCATCCCGGTCCAGCTGGGCGCGAGGATGCCCACGGGGAGAGAGCCAAGAGCTGCGAGGAGCGCGGTTCGTCCGGTGAGGGCCATGGCTCTCGCTCTAACGGGGTACGGGGACGTGGCTGAGGATCGCGGTGATGACGGAGTCTGGAGTGACCCCTTCCATCTCCGCTTCGGGACGCAGCTGGATCCGGTGGCGAAGCGTTGGCAGGGCCAGGGCTTTCACATCGTCCGGAATCACATAGTCGCGGCCTGTGAGCCAGGCCCAGGCACGTGCGGTGGATAGCAGTGCTGTGGCTCCTCGGGGTGACACTCCGAGGGCGAGCGAGGGAGATTGACGCGTGGCACGACAGATATCGACGACATAGCCGGTGATCTCAGCGGAGATCGACGTGCCGGCGACAGCGGCGCGAGCTTTCTCCAGGTCAGCTGGCCCCGCCACTGTTCGTAGGCCCGCGGCTTGGAGATCGCGTGGGTTGAAGCCCTGGGCGTGACGGGTGAGGACGCTGATCTCGTCCTCGCGGGATGGCAGCGGAACCGTCAATTTGAGCAGGAAGCGGTCGAGTTGGGCCTCAGGCAGGGGATATGTGCCCTCGTACTCGACCGGGTTCTGGGTGGCTGCGACCAGGAAGGGGTCGGGGAGGGGACGCGGAGTGCCATCGACCGTGACCTGGCGTTCCTCCATGGCTTCCAGAAGCGATGACTGGGTCTTGGGGGGTGTGCGGTTGATTTCATCGGCGAGCAGCAAGTTGGTGAAGACGGGGCCTGGTTGGAACGAGAACTCGGCAGTGCGGGCGTCGTAGACGAGCGAGCCAGTGACATCGCTCGGCATGAGATCAGGTGTGAACTGAACTCGTTTGGTGTCCAGTTCGAGAGTTGCCGCGAGGGCGCGCACCAGGAGGGTCTTCGCGACTCCTGGGACTCCTTCGAGAAGGACATGCCCTCGGCAGAGCAGTGCCACGACAAGTCCGGTGACAGCTGGGTCCTGGCCGACCACGGCCTTGGCGATCTCGGTGCGTAGAGCCTCAAGTGAGGCGCGGGCGCGGTCCGAGTTCTTGGCTGTCTCGGGAGTCGGGGCGCTCATGAAGTGCGTACCTCTTTTTCGAGGGCGTCGAGTTGGTCTGCGAGAAGGACAAGGGCGGTGTCACTGGCTGGTGCAGGGCCAAAGAGCAGTGCGGTGAGATCGCGGTCGGCGGGGGAGGTTCGGGTGGCGACAGCGGGGATCAGGATTGCGGTGGAGTGCGCGTCGGCCGGCGCTACGCCGAGGAGCGCGGCAAGGCGGGTTCGGGTGGCGGAGCGCAGGGCCGCTGCCGCTCGGTCATGGGCATTGACCTGGTGGTACAAGCGCGCGCGACCTTCGGTGGATTCAGAAGCTCGGATTGCCACGGGGAGCCTTTCGGTGACGAGCGGGCCAAGGCGACGCCCGCGCCAGATCGCCGCGAGGGTGGCTGCGAGGGCGAGTTGGAGCGTCGCCCAGAGCCAGCCAGAGGGGATGAGTTCGAGGAAGGTGCTCTCGGGGTCTCCGCTGCCATTGGTCGTCGAGCCGTCACCGGATGAAGGGAGGTACCACACCAGATGGGGCCGGGAGCCCAGGAGCTGGAGTGCGAGGGAGGCGTTTCCGTGATCATCCAAACGGTGGTTGTAGAGGATGTCGGCCGAGCCGAGAAGGACGGTGTCGCCGTTGTTGGGCGTGTCGAATCGCAGCAGGGTGGGGCGGCCGTCGCGGGGGTAGCACGCATCGGCGCCCGGTGCTTCGGTGATGTACTGCCGGCCGCCGAGGTCGGCGTTGCCGGCACTGCGAGCGGCTGCGAGGGAGCACTGCGGATCTCGGGCAGCGACGGGTCCCGGGGTAGTGGAGCGGACGCCCGGCGCCAACGTTGCCACGGACTCGGTGCCGGGCGAGAGGAGGATCGTGCGCCCCCCGGAAGTCTCCATGGCGTAGTGGAGGGCCTCCCGCTGAGCATCGGTCAGCATATTGGGGTGGGCGACCACGAGGGTGGTGTTCCTGCCGACCGCCGCGGTGGCTGTGTCGAGGGTAGTGACGACGCGAGTCGAGACTCCACGGTTGTGAAGGAGTGTCGCGACTGCGCGACTGCCGAGACGGTCGGCGGAGCGGGGGTCGAGGTGTCCATGGTGGTCACCCGAGCGCAGGGCAGCCGCGGTGATTCCCCCCACGACGATGATGAGGAGCGCGAGCAGCAGACCGCGGGCGCGGGTCCAGACCTGATGAGCGGTGGGGGACATGGATGTCGCGTCGGCGGAGGGTTTGGTCACTCGCCCGCTCCCGAAGCGGCGCCGGTCAGTCGTGGACTCGTGCGCTCTAGCGCCTCGTCGAGTTTCCGCAGGCGGAGATACACATCGCGGGTAGCGGTGCGGCCGCCGTATGTGACGTCGTCGAAGTCCCTTGCGGCGGCGTGCAACTCGGGGGAGTGGCCGGGGAGGGAGAGGCTCCCGTCGGCGGCGGCTTCATCAGCCGTGCGGCCGGGGCGCGGCTCTAGGAGGTCCCGTTCCTCCAGTGAGCGCACGATGGCCCGCATCTGTTCCTGGACTGCTGGCGTCCACTGGGTGGCTGCGGCATGGACCTCGGCCGCCGCGCGGTGCTCGGCCGCGCTGCGTGGGGCATCGTCGAAGAGTGGGCTCACGGGGCCGGGGGCTCGTCGGGGCGATCCCAGCCGCCACCAGAGGGCGGTGAGCAGAGCAAGGGTGACCAGGACGATGACGATCAGGCCGACGAGTCCGCCGGGTGCCGCGGTGGATGCGGCGGAGAAGGCGTCACCGACCCACTCCCAGAAGCGGTCGATCGCCCGCTGGAGGAGATGGGGATCGTTCTCGTGGTACTCGGGCCGGGACAGCTCTTGTTCCGCTGCCTCACGGGCTGGGACCCGGGGGGTGTCCACGGGGACTTCATCAGTGGCGCGGAGCCGCTTGAGCGCTGATGTCCTACCCCCCGGGCCGAACACCCCATCAGCTCCTGTGCTCGCTGGCGGGGGACCCGGGGCCGTAGCCAGTGACGCCGGCTGCGCGGGCGAGTTCGATGTCCAGTGCCTCTCGGCGGATGCGCTGGTCGATATAGAGGAGGACGGTCACACCAGCGGAGATCGGATAGGTGATGGAGGACGCGATGACCGCACCGATGCCGGTGATGATCAGGAACGGCCAGCCGTAGTCAGGGGTTTCCTCCCGGATGAGGCTGCTCAGACCGTCGCCGTCGGCGGCGAACGCGCCAATGCTGAACGGAATCGCGATGATCATCGCTACCAGGAATGTCAGCAGGAGTGTCAGCGCGAGGATGCCGAAGGTCCGCCACCATGCGCCCTGGACAAGTTTGGAGGAACGGCGTATCGACGCGATGATTCCTTGGCGTTCCAGCATCAGAGCGGGCGATGCGAGGGCGAAGCGGACCAGGAGCCAGACGACGACGGGGAGTGCTGCGAGTACCCCGAGCACCGAGAGAGCGGCCCCTGGGTCACCGCCCACCACCATGCCGGGGAGCATGGCCACGAAGACGATGGCACCGGCCATGAGGGGAAGCAGGAGGGTCAGCCCGAACAGCTTCGGCAGCCGTGGGCGGGCTTCTTTCCAGGCCTCGGACAGCTTCACCGGACGCCCCAGCACCGAGCGGCTGATGATCACCGTGAGAAGTGCCGTCGTGAAGAGGGTGGCGATCAGCGTGATGCTCGCGGAGTAACTCAACGAAGCCGTGCTGGAGTCGATGGCCGCGGCAAGGGTCTCGGAGGTGTCTGCGTTCTTGTCGATCGCCGGTGGCTCGGGCAGCAGATAGCGCTCCCCCAGGATGGTGGCGATCTGAGAGATCACGGAAATCGTGATCGTGATGGCCAACACGGTGCGCCAATGCGCCCGCAGGGTGGAGACCGCACCATCGAGGATCTCGCCGACACCCAGCGGGCGAAGGGGGATCACTCCGGGCTTCGCGGCGGCCTGTGGGCCCCAGCCGCCCCGGGGTTGGTGGCCTCCCCAGCCGGAGTTCGGCGGCTGGGGAGCACCGTACTGGTTCTGGCCGGACGGAGGGGACCACTGCGCCGCTGGGGGTTGGTTGGTCGACCACTTGGAGGCGGGGCCGTTCTCGTCGGTGGGGCCGGCCGGCCGGGGCACTCCGGCGTCCTGTTCACCGGAGGGAGCCGATCCGGGCGAAGCCCAGCCCGGAGTGTCGTTCACGGTTGTCCACCTCATGGCTTGGGTTGGGGGCCGGCTCGGCGAGCCGGTGTGTGCACGGTGCCCGTCCGTGTATCAGTTCGGCAGGCAGGCAGCCATCGTGCCACGCGTGACCCGCTGACGGGTCGGCCCCCGTATCTCCTTCTCGTCTTCAATGTCGGTAGTTCACCAGGCAGACTGGGCAGATGGCTGATCAGTACGCGCAGAACCAGGCCCGTGGGGAACCGCGCAGGATTCCCTCGCTCCGTTGGGAGGAGTCGCCGGAAGGGCCCATAGTGGTGCTCCTCGACCAGACGCGGCTTCCCGCCGATGAGGTCGAGTTGTCCTGTACAGATGTGCCCGCCCTGGTCCAGGCGATCAAGACGCTCGCCGTACGGGGCGCGCCGCTGCTCGGCATCGCGGGCGCCTATGGGGTGGCGCTTGCTGCCGCGCGTGGCCAAGACGTGGAGGAAGCAGCATCGCTACTGGGGCGCTCGCGACCCACCGCGGTGAATCTCGCGTACGGAGTCCGGCGGGCGCTGGATGCCTATCGGACGGCGGCGGGGAAGGGAAGTGCGCCGGCGGCTCAGGCCGCGCTCGCGGCGGCCAGGGAATTGCACCAGCAGGATGCCGATGCCAGCGCTCGGATGGCAGGGCACGGACTTGCTCTGTTGGATGAGCTGCTACCCGAGGGAAATCATCGAATCCTCACTCACTGTAATACTGGGGCGCTGGTTTCAGGTGGTGAGGGGACGGCGTTCGCGGTGGCTTTGGCCGCGCATCGCGCGGGCCGGTTGCGGCGGCTGTGGGTGGACGAGACGAGGCCGCTGCTACAAGGTGCCAGGTTGACGGCGTACGAGGCTGCACGCGGTGGTCTCGCGTACACCTTGCTGACGGACAATGCTGCGGGATCGCTTTTCGCGGCGGGTGAGGTCGACGCCGTGCTCATCGGAGCCGATCGCATTGCTGCTGATGGTTCAGTTGCCAACAAGGTGGGCAGCTACCCGCTCGCGGTGCTGGCCAAGTACCACCACGTGCCGTTCATCGTGGTTGCGCCCACGACGACGATCGACCTTGACACGGCAGACGGGGCCATGATCGAAGTGGAGCAGAGATCAGGGCATGAGGTGACATATGTCGCTGCTCCGCACCTGTTGACCGCTGAGGGAGGAGCAAGTGGAGGGGTGCCGGTTGCGCCGTTGGGGACACCGGCGTACAACCCTGCTTTTGATGTCACACCGCCGGAGCTGGTGACCGCGATCGTCACCGAGGCGGGAGCGTTGTCCCCGGTCACCGGGGGCGGAATCGCGGAGCTGTGTGTCAGGTCACGCCAGGTAACGATTAGCTAATGGGATGATGTCGATTATGAAGGGACGAGTCCTTGTCGTCGATGACGACACCGCACTGGCCGAGATGCTCGGGATTGTGCTGCGTGGTGAAGGTTTCGAGCCGTCTTTTGTAGCGGACGGTGACAAGGCACTTGCCGCTTTCCGTGAGGCCAAACCGGATCTTGTACTGCTGGACCTCATGCTCCCCGGACGGGATGGCATCGAGGTATGCCGGCTGATCAGGGCTGAGTCCGGGGTGCCGATCGTGATGCTCACCGCCAAGAGCGACACGGTGGATGTCGTCGTAGGCCTGGAGTCCGGTGCCGATGACTACATCATCAAGCCGTTCAAACCGAAGGAGCTGGTCGCCAGGATCAGGGCAAGGCTGCGTAGGTCCGAGGAGCCGGCCCCCGAGCAGCTGACCATCGGAGATCTGGTCATCGATGTGGCCGGTCATTCGGTGAAGCGGGAGGGCCAGTCGATCGCGCTGACCCCGCTGGAGTTCGACCTGCTCGTGGCCCTTGCCCGCAAGCCGTGGCAGGTGTTCACCCGTGAGGTGCTGCTGGAGCAGGTGTGGGGCTACCGCCACGCCGCCGACACCAGGCTGGTGAATGTCCATGTGCAGCGGTTGCGTTCCAAGGTGGAGAAGGACCCGGAGCGTCCGGAGATCGTGGTGACCGTCCGTGGTGTCGGTTACAAGGCCGGGCCGAGCTGATATGCCTCGCGGCAGTGTCGCTCCGCAGCCCGGGCAGCCGGGAGTCCGTACGGGGCGGACTGCCGGGCCGGGGTCTGGGCCGTCGCGCATCGGCCGGTTGCTGCAAGGCGGCCGGTCGGATCGCGACGGTGAGCCTGGGCGCCTACTGCTGCGGCTCTTGATGCGCTGGGTGCGGCGTCCGCTGCTGCCCGCAGTGCGGCTCTGGCGCAGGAACATCCAGCTCCGGATCGTGGTGACCACTCTGCTGATGTCACTCGGGGTGGTGGTGCTGCTCGGTTTCGTAGTCATTGGCCAAGTGCGCAACGGTCTGCTCGATGCCAAGGGCAAGGCCGCGCAGAGTCAGGCCGCGGGCGGTTTCGCCGTGGCACGTGACCGGGCCAATGCCCTGGTCGGGCCAGGTCCGACCGGTGCGGGCAGCGATGGACAGGCCGCCACCAGCTCGTGGCGGTCCGATCTGGTGGAGCAGCTCGCCAGCGGCGGTCAGGGCGCGTTCAGTGTCGTTGCGCTGAGTGTCGACTCCCCGGAGGAGGGGCTGCACCTCGGCCCCCGTACGTCCGGGGGCGTCCATGTCGCCTCCATCCCGGAGAACCTGCGTCAGGCGGTGGGGCAGGGGACTGGGACGTACGAGACGTACATCAAGATCCAGTACAAGAACGACGAGCGTGAGCCGCAGGCCGGTCTGGTCGTCGGAACACAGCTCAATGACATTGAGGGAAATCCCTACGAGCTGTACTACCTCTTCCCGCTCGCGCAGGAGGAGCAGTCGCTCAATCTCGTCAGGGGCACGCTCGCGACGGCTGGTCTCTTCGTGGTGGTGCTGCTCGGCGCGATCGCCTGGCTGGTGGTGCGGCAGATCGTCACACCGGTACGGATGGCTGCGGGGATCGCGGAGCGGTTGTCGGCCGGTCGGCTTCAGGAGCGGATGAAGGTGACGGGCGAGGACGACATCGCCCGGCTCGGTGAAGCCTTCAACAAGATGGCACAGAACCTTCAGCTCAAGATCCAGCAGCTGGAGGAGTTGTCGCGGATGCAGCGACGCTTCGTCTCGGATGTCTCCCATGAGCTGCGTACTCCACTGACCACGGTCCGTATGGCCGCCGATGTCATCCATGAGGCCCGTAGCGACTTCGACCCGGTGACGGCGCGTTCGGCGGAGCTGCTCGGCGATCAGCTTGACCGCTTTGAGTCGCTGCTCTCTGACTTGTTGGAGATCAGCCGGTTTGACGCGGGGGCGGCAGCGCTGGAGGCCGAGCCGATAGACCTACGCCAGGTTGTCCGCCGGGTGATCGGTGGCGCCGAGCCACTGGCTGAGCGCAAGGGCACGCGGATACGGGTGCTCGGCGATGAACAGCCCGTGATCGCGGAGGCCGATGCCCGCCGGGTGGAGCGCGTGCTGCGGAACCTCGTCGTCAACGCGGTCGAGCATGGTGAGGGTCGGGACGTCGTGGTCCGGCTGGCAGTCGCAGGCGGAGCTGTCGCCGTCGCCGTACGGGACTACGGCGTTGGTCTGAAGCCCGGCGAGGCCACCCGGGTGTTCAACCGCTTCTGGCGAGCGGACCCGGCGCGGGCGCGTACCACCGGTGGCACCGGTCTGGGACTCTCCATCGCAGTCGAGGACGCCAGATTGCACGGCGGCTGGCTGCAGGCGTGGGGCGAGCCGGGAGGCGGTTCGCAGTTCCGGCTGACTCTGCCCCGTACGGCGGATGAGCCGTTGCGAGGTTCACCCATACCGTTGGAGCCCGAGGACTCACGGCAGAACCGTGAGCGGGCCCAGGCCGCGCAAGCTGCGACCACCGCGCCGCGATCAAACGGGCACTTGCTGGCCTCCCTGCCCGTTCAGGCGGTGTCGCCCCGCTCGCCGCTGTCGGTACCGCCGCGGGTGCCCCCGCCCCCTCGAACCGCTCCGGCCGGCGTCAACCCAGCGGCTCTGCCGGGCAGTGGGGCCCGTGTGGTGGCACGTCCCGCGGGGGAGCTCCAGGACGACGACATGGCGGAGATATCGCCGAATCGGGAGGATACGACTCGTGGGCGTTGAGCACGGTCGGAAGGGGAGCCGCCGTACTTGGCGTCTTGGCGCTGCGCTCGGCGGCAGCGGTGCCTTGCTCGTGGGGTGCGCTTCGATGCCGGACAGTGGAGACATCCGTGCGGTGAAGGCCTCTCCACGGGCGGACTCCCAGGTGCGGGTGGACGCGGTGCCGCCGAGACCGGGAGCCAAACCCGGTGAGATCGTTGCGGGCTTTCTCGAAGCGATGACCAGCGACGACGCCAACTTCGCCACTGCTCGTACCTATCTCACCCCTGAGATGTCCAAGAGCTGGCAGCCGGAGGTTCGCACTACGGTGCTATCCGCTGCCCCCAACCCGGGTGACGCGATAGCGGGCGGCCAGGACAACCCGGGGGTGGACTATCCGCTGCTCGGTGAGCAGATCGCGTTCGTTGATGCGCAGCACGCGTATCAGGCGATCACTCCGACCGACTACGAGAAGACGATTCACCTCTCGGAACAGAACGGTCCTGACGGTCCGGAGTGGCGCATCGACAAAATGCCTGAGGGCTTGGTGCTCGGTGCCTCCGACTTCCAACGCAATTACCTTCCGGTGAACAAGTACTACTTCGCCACCGGTCGCAACACCGTGGTCGCTGACCCGGTCTTCATTCGGCAGCGGATGGACCCGGTCACCCGAATGGACCCCGTGACACAGGCGGTCAAGGCTCTGCTCGACGGCCCGACGAACTGGTTGAAGCCGGTGGTCGAATCACCGTTTCCGACCGGTACGACGCTGAAAGAGGGCGTCAAGACACTGACGATTGACGATCGGAACGTACTGAAGGTTCCGCTCAACAAGAACGCGTCCAGCGTCGGACGTACGCAGTGCAACAAACTGGCGGCGCAGATCCTTTTCACCCTGAAGGACCTGTCCTCCACCCGGGTTGGGCAGGTTGAGCTTCAGCGTGCGGACGGCACCCAGTTGTGTGTGCTCAACAGGACCCAAGAGGGTGGATACGCGTCGGAGCACTCCGCGGCCAGGGCGAGCAACCAGTTCTTCGTCGATGAGAAGGGCCGACTGACGCTGCTGCCCGACGATGCCAAGGACACCCCCGAGCAGGTGCCGGGTGTGCTGGGGTCGGGGCAGTTCCTGCTGGGGCCGGTCGCGGTCGCCCGCGATGAGACCACCGCCGCGGCACTCTCCAAGGACGCCCGGCAGTTGGTCGTCGCACCCATCACCTCGGCCGATGCCCAGGCGGTCACCGTGGTGCAGAGCAAGGGCAAGGCGCCAACGGATCGCCTCTCGGCGCCCAGCTGGGATGGTCGCGGGGATCTGTGGGTCGCCGACCGTAACCTCAATCAGCCGCAACTGCTGCGATTCACGGGCGGCGCGGGTGCCCCCGTGCCCGTCAAGATCCTTCCGGGGCTCGATGGCGCACGGATCGAGGCCCTGCGGGTCTCCGCCGACGGTACGCGCATCGCGCTTCTGCTGACGGAGAGGGGCGCGACGACACTGAAGATCGGGCGGGTGGAGCGCCAGGGTCCCAAGGACGCCCAAGTCGTCACCGTTGCCGATCTACGGCCGGCAGCACCGCAGATGGAGACGGTGACGGCGGTTTCCTGGGCTGGCCCGAGCCGCCTGGTCGTGGTTGGCAAGGAAGCCGGCGGGGTGCAGCAGGTGCGCTATATCCAGACCGATGGATCCAGCTCGGCCGCAGCCGTGCTGCCAGGGCTCAATGGGGTGACGGCCGTTACCGCGTCCGAAAACGAGCAGCGACCTCTGGTGGCGCACTCGGCGGGCGACGGCATCGTTCGGCTGCCGGCCGGTTCGAACTGGCAGACGGTGGTCGACAAGGGCTCATCACCCGTCTACCCGGGCTGATTCAGCCTTCGCCAGGCCGGAGCTCGGCGGTCTTGGGCATCTGGTCCGCAGTCCCGCCGGGAACGCAGACCCCACCCGTCTGGAGTGGCCGTGCCGACAGTGGGAGCCGTGCTCCGACTGTCGGTCAGCGAGCGCCGTTTCGGGGTGATCGGCCATCCCGGTGAAACGTATCGGGCCCGCCCTGATGGGTGGGTTATCCACAGGGGTGGCGGAGGTCCGCAACCGTTGGCACAGTGGAGGTCATGCGGGGGTGGTGGCAGGAGATCTCCGGCCTGGTACTGCCGGCCGCATGCGGGGGCTGTGGTGCTCCCCGCACGCCGCTGTGCGAAGGATGCGCGCATGAGCTCTACGGCTCCGCTGCGCGCCGTGCCAGGCCCGTTCCCGCGCCCGTGGGCCTTCCCGAGGTGTACGCGGCAGCGCCGTATGCCGATGCAGTAAGGGCGCTCTTGATCGCGCACAAGGAGCGTGGCGTCCTGGGGCTGGCCCGCCCCCTGGGGGTAGCGCTCGCCGGCGCTGTGCAGATGGCCGTGGCTCCGGCCGGCGGGGCGCTGGGCCCGCTACTGCTCGTCCCCATCCCCTCGGCGCGGCGGGTTGTGCGAGCAAGGGGGCATGACGCCGTGCGACGGCTCGCGCTGGCTGCTGCCCGTGAGCTACGGCGGGCGGGGATCGAGGCACGGGCGCTCCCGGCGCTTCGGCAGCAGCGCGAAATCGCGGACCAGTCGAGCCTCACGGCATCCCAGCGGGCGGAGAACCTGTCGGGGGCCCTGGAGGTGGTGCCAGGTGCTTGGCGGCTCCTACGTGGCGGCAGGACGGTTCTGGTGGACGACGTGATGACGACGGGGGCCTCGCTGGCCGAGGCGGCGAGGGCCATCCGCAGCGCTGGGGAGGCAGCGGGCGATGGCGTGATGTCCCGGGCTGAGCAGGCGAGCGACGCGATGCAGAACCCACTCCTTGAAACAGCTGACAGCACAGTGCGATTGCCAGGAGCAGCGCCTCATTCTGAGCGACAGGTGCACAGCGACGGAGGAGAGGCCGGCGGTGCGGGTTCGTCAGGCCAACCACGAACAACCGGTCTGGCACGAACAACCGGTCTGGCAGGACGGCCGGGGCGCTTGGGGCCGGCAGCGGGGCCAGGGCAGCCAGGGCCGTCAGAGCGACCGAGACCGTCCGGGCAGCGTGCGGCGCGCGGGGATGTCGCGAGGCAGGTCCGGCTCTACGGGGCGCATACGGGGGCTACAGGGGATGAGGGGCATGCGGGGGGTCCAGCAGCCCCCGGCCGTCGGGGAGCGAGCTTGGCGGCCGGGCCGAAGCCTTGGATTACGGGGAACAGGATTGAGACCACCGAAACGGGGGCACTTGGTGGAATCACACAGCTGTGCGCTGCGGTCGTTGCGGCGCCACCGGTTCCTTTGAAATGAAACGGAACTGGCTGGGCAGGCGCAACGTTGCAGGTAGTAAGAGAAGAAAAGCCTCTGAACGGAGGTACGCGCTGGTAGCGGGTGCCGAGACCCGCCCGATCGAGCTATGTTCGGTTGTGAGGATGTGCGAATAGGGAGGCCGTACCCCATCGAATGCACTGCCGGGCTTCCGGCCAGGGATTCGGGGCAACAAGAACCTCGAAAGTTGATGGGGTGGGGATCTTGTCGACTGGGGAGGAGGAGGTGAAAGTCGCCTAGTCCGAGACTCCGGCATTCACCGGGGTCTGGTGCAAGAGGGAGACGCTCCGCAGCCGAAGAGCGAGCGGAGCAATCCGGGAACGGAGTTCTGCGTGGACATCGTCGTCAAGGGCCGCAAGACCGAGGTACCCGAGCGGTTCCGCAAGCACGTGGCCGAGAAGCTGAAGCTGGACAAGATCCAGAAGCTTGACGCCAAGGTAATCAGCCTGGACGTCGAGGTGTCCAAGGAGCACAATCCGCGGCAAGCCGAGCGGTCCGACCGTGTGGAGATCACCCTCCACTCCCGGGGTCCGGTGATTCGCGCGGAGGCCGCCGCCGGTGACCCGTACGCCGCTCTCGATCTCGCCACAGGCAAGTTGGAGGCGCGGCTGCGGAAGCAGCACGACAAGCGCCACACCCGCCGGGGCAACGGACGGTTGTCGGCGGCCGAAGTGGTGGACGTGGTCCCCAATGTCGCTGAGCTGGACGCCAATGGCCGCATCCCGGCGCCAGAGGTGCCGGAAACCATCCCGACCACCAAGATCGGCTCGCTCGAAGTGCAGGGCGAGGGACCGCTGGTGGTCCGCGAGAAGGTCCATACCGCGGCACCGATGACGCTCGACCAGGCGCTCTACGAAATGGAGCTGGTCGGGCACGACTTCTATCTCTTCGTCGATTCTGAGACGAAGCAGCCCAGTGTCGTCTACCGGCGACACGCCTATGACTATGGCGTCATCCACCTGGAGACCGACCCGTTGGCGGGGTCTGACGAGAGTGGCGGCGCCGGAGGTGCGCTCGGCGGCTGACCCCGCCGTTCCCCTTCTGAACAGGAGCGGAGGTGCCCCTGAAGCGCCCTGTGCGCCCTCAGGGGCACCATTGTGCGACCCAAAGGATCACCGTTTCGCGGTCTGGGCATGAAAGCATGGCGCTGTAGTGCCAACCGGTGCGCCATGCACCGGTGTTGGTCAACCTGACATGCCCTTCAGGCCACTGCCTTCAGGGGGAGGAACGATGGCGCACAGCTTCGGGCCGGTGCACGACCACACGGCCGACGCCGGAGACACAGTCGTCGAGGCCGCAACGGCCGTAGCGGGCGGCTCTCACGGCGAGCCGATCCGGGTCCTCGTGGTCGACGACCACGCCCTCTTCCGCAGAGGGCTGGAGATCGTCCTCGCCCAGGAGGAGGACATCCAAGTCGTCGGCGAGGCCGGCGACGGGGCCGAAGCGGTCGACAAGGCCGCTGACCTGCTGCCGGACATCGTGCTCATGGATGTACGGATGCCGCGGCGAGGCGGGATCGAGGCCTGCACCTCCATCAAGGAGGTGGCTCCCAGCGCGAAGATCATCATGCTGACGATCAGCGATGAGGAGGCAGACCTCTACGACGCGATCAAAGCGGGCGCCACCGGCTATCTGCTCAAGGAGATCTCCACGGATGAGGTGGCAACGGCCATCCGCGCGGTCGCCGACGGGCAGTCGCAGATCAGTCCGTCGATGGCGTCAAAGCTCCTCACCGAGTTCAAATCGATGATCCAGCGCACCGACGAGCGACGGCTGGTACCGGCACCCAGGCTCACCGACCGGGAGCTTGAAGTCCTTAAACTGGTTGCCACGGGCATGAACAACCGCGATATCGCCAAACAGTTGTTCATCTCCGAAAACACCGTGAAGAACCATGTACGCAACATCCTGGAGAAGCTTCAGCTGCACTCCAGGATGGAGGCGGTGGTCTATGCGATGCGAGAGAAGATCCTGGAGATTCGCTAAGGGCTGCTCCGCCTCAGACCGCGAGACAGTACTTGCGGGTCGGCCATCGCTGCCGGCGCACTAGGTGGGCGGGCGGCTGCGCAGAGCTGCGACAGCCGCCACCGTTCTTCTGCCCAAGCGTCCTGCACCGGCCTCGGCCTCGCCGAGGTGAGGGGACAGTTCAGGCCAGGGCGGCGATGAGGGCGGGGGCGAGCTCTGGACTGTCCACGCGTTCCACTCGTACCGCATCGCAGCCCACCCACTCGGCTGCCTCCCGCAATGCCTGCGCCATCGGAGCTACGGCCTTGGGAGTGTCCAGTGAAACCTGTTTGGCCACCAGCGTGCTGCCTTCGCGTGCTGGGTCCACCCGGCCCAGGAGCCTGCCGCCCGAGAGCAGTGGCATCGCGAAGTAACCGTAGACCCGCTTGGGCTTGGGGACATATGCCTCAAGCCGGTGTGTAAAGCCGAAGATCCGCTCTGTGCGCGCCCGTTCCCAGATCAGTGAGTCAAAGGGGGAGAGCAGCGTGGTGCGGTGGCGACCGCGCGCCACGGTGGCCAGGGCCTGGGGATCGGCCCACGCAGGCTTGGCCCAGCCTTCCACCGAAACCGGCACCAGACCGGAATCCGCTACGACGGCATCGAACTGCTCACCCTTCAGCCGGTGGTAGTCGGCGATGTCCGCCCTCGTCCCCACCCCCAGCGCCTCCCCGGCCAGCCGGACCAGTCGGCGCAGACACTCGTCGTCGGCCAGCTCCATCCCCAGGAGATCATCGGGAATGGCCCGCTCGGCCAGGTCGTACACCCGCTTCCAGCCACGCCGCTCGGTGCACACCACCTCGCCGTACATCAGCGCTCGCTCCACGGCGACCTTGGAGGCGGACCAGTCCCACCACTCCCCGCCGTTCTTCGCACCACCCAGCTCGGTAGCGGTGAGCGGCCCCTCGGCGCGCAGCTGTTTGATCACCGTGTCGTAGGCGCCGTCCGGGAGATCGTGGTGCCATTGGGGGCGGGCGCGGTAGGCGCGGCGGCGGAACGCGAAGTGCGGCCATTCCTCGACCGGCAGGATGCAGGCGGCATGGGACCAGTACTCAAAGCTGTGGCCGTCCGTCCAGTAGGCATCCTCCACGGCCCGCCGGGCGACCGCGCCCAGGCGCGCGTAGGGAATCAACTCGTGCGAGCGCGCCAGCACCGAGATGGTGTCCAGCTGCACGGCACCCAGATGCCGCAGCACCCCACGCACGCCGCCACGACGATCGGGCGCGCCCAGAAACCCCTGGGCGCGCAGCGCTATCCGGCGCGCCTCGTCGGCTGAGAGTTCGGCGGCGGGAGTCGGCAGCATGGTCATGGTCCGCACGATAGACGCCGGCACTGACAGGCGAGGCACGCCCCCGGGAGCAGGCTGATCGGTCCCGGGCCGGCGCTCGGGACCGTTCGGTCCTGGGTGTGAGCGCAGCGTGGCGGCTTGGGCGCCGAGGAGGGCACAGAAGGTCAGCCCCGGGCCGGGAGGTAGGCGTACGGGCTGGTCAGTCCCAGGTCCGAGGGGAGCAGCGAGCCCACCCAGGCGTCCCTGAGGGTGTCCTTGTTCATCAGGGACGCCCGCATCGTGCCCTCGATCGTGAATCCCGCCTTCTCAGCGACCGCTCGCGACGCGGTGTTGCCGACCTCGGCCCGCCACTCCAGCCGGGTGGCACCGAGCCGGGAGAAGGTCCAGTGGGCGAGCGCCGCGACGCTCTCCGCCATGATTCCCCGCCCGCGGTGTTCTTTTGTTGTCCAGAAACCGATCTCCCAGGTGCCCGAGTAGGTGCGCAGGGTGACCGCGATCGACGCCATGAGCGGGCCGCCCTCGCGTGGCAGCACCGCAAAGGTGCACATCGTGCCGCTGTGCCAGCCGTCGGGGACGGTCTGCTCCGTGAAATCGACCGCGTGTTCGCGCGCATAGGGCGAGGGGACCGTCGTCCAGCGCTGGATGTCCGGGTCTTGACAGGCCCGATGGACCGCCTCGGTGTCCTCAGAGGTGAAGGTTCGCAGCAGCAGGCGCTCGGTGGTGAGTGTGATGGGGTCCATGGCCGGATTCTGGTGGGGTAGGCAGTCGGATGCGAGCACTTTTCCCGCCTCACCGGCACCTTCCACGCGTCCCGGGCGTTCTTCATACGGGTAACAGCGAGCCCTGCCGACCGTGGACCTCCCGGCCCGGTGCGGTCCTCGCTTACGATGGCCGTTGCGGTGGGGTCCGCCTGCCGTGCCCGTGCCAGTGTCCATCACGACCTAGCCAGGCCCGATCGGCAAGGAGACCAGCCTCAGTGTCCGTCTTCAACAAGCTCATGCGTGCAGGCGAAGGCAAGATCCTGCGCAAACTGCACCGCATTGCGGACCAGGTCAACTCCATCGAAGAGGACTTCATCAACCTCTCCGACGCCGAGTTGCGGGCGCTTACGGAAGAGTACAAGGAGCGCTTCGCTGAGGGCGAAAGCCTCGACGACCTGCTTCCTGAGGCGTTCGCCACCGTCCGCGAGGCCGCCAAGCGCACCCTTGGACAGCGTCCCTACGACGTGCAGCTGATGGGCGGCGCAGCGCTGCACCTCGGCTATGTCGCCGAGATGAAGACCGGTGAGGGCAAGACCCTCGCCGGCGCCCTTCCCGCGTATCTGAACGCCCTCTCCGGCAAGGGCGTGCATCTGATCACGGTCAATGACTACTTGGCCGAGCGTGACTCCGAGGTTATGGGGCGCATCCACAAGTTCCTGGGTCTGAACGTCGGCTGCATCCTTGCGAACATGACGCCCGCGCAGCGCCGCGAGCAGTACGCCTGTGACATCACCTACGGCACCAACAACGAGTTCGGCTTCGACTACCTCCGCGACAATATGGCGTGGTCGCAGGACGAGCTGGTCCAGCGCGGCCATAACTTCGCCGTGGTCGACGAGGTCGACTCGATCCTCGTCGACGAGGCCCGTACACCGCTGATCATTTCCGGTCCCGCAGACCAGGCCACCAAGTGGTACGGCGACTTCGCCAAACTGGTCAAGCGGTTGACCAAGGGCGAGCCCGGCAATCAGCTCAAGGGCATCGAGGAGACCGGCGACTACGAGGTCGACGAGAAGAAGCGAACCGTTGCCATCCACGAGTCCGGTGTCGCCAAGGTCGAGGACTGGCTGGGCATCGACAACCTCTATGAGTCGGTGAACACCCCCCTGGTCGGCTATCTGAACAACGCCATCAAGGCCAAGGAACTGTTCAAGAAGGACAAGGACTACGTCGTCATCGACGGCGAAGTCATGATCGTCGATGAGCACACCGGCCGTATCCTCGCCGGCCGCCGCTACAACGAGGGCATGCACCAGGCGATCGAGGCGAAGGAAGGGGTGGACATCAAGGATGAGAACCAGACCCTCGCCACGATCACCCTCCAGAACTTCTTCCTCCTCTACGGCAAGCTGTCCGGAATGACCGGTACGGCCATGACCGAGGCCGCTGAGTTCCACCAGATCTACAAGCTCGGTGTCGT
This sequence comes from Streptomyces albipurpureus, assembly GCF_023701525.1. GTDB lineage: Bacteria > Actinomycetota > Actinomycetes > Streptomycetales > Streptomycetaceae > Streptomyces > Streptomyces albipurpureus. The sequence continues at coordinate 497,208 of NZ_JAMQAW010000036.1, read as the reverse complement.
CCCGATCCCCACGAACCGGCCGATGGTCCGCAAGGACCAGTCCGACCTCATCTACCGCACCGAGGTCGCCAAGTTCGCCGCCGTGGTCGATGACATCGCGGAGAAGCACGAGCAGGGTCAGCCGATCCTGGTCGGCACCACCTCGGTCGAGAAGTCCGAGTACCTCTCCCAGCAGCTCAACAAGCGCGGTGTCCAGCACGAGGTGCTCAACGCCAAGCAGCACGACCGAGAAGCGATCATCGTGGCCCAGGCCGGCCGCAAGGGCGCGGTCACGGTCGCCACCAACATGGCCGGCCGTGGTACGGACATCAAGCTTGGCGGCAATCCCGACGACCTCGCCGAGGCGGAGCTGCGCCAGCAGGGTCTGGACCCGGTCGACCATGTCGAGGAGTGGGCCGCTGCCCTCCCCCGGGCGATGGAGAAGGCCGAGCTTGCCGTGAAGGCGGAGTTCGAGGAGGTCAAGGACCTCGGCGGACTCTATGTGCTGGGCACCGAGCGGCATGAGTCCCGTCGTATCGACAACCAGCTCCGCGGCCGTAGCGGGCGTCAGGGTGACCCCGGCGAGTCCCGGTTCTACCTTTCGCTCGGTGACGATCTGATGCGCCTGTTCAAGGCACAGATGGTCGAGCGCGTGATGGCGATGGCGAACGTCCCCGACGACGTTCCGATCGAGAACAAGATGGTCACCCGCGCCATCGCCTCGGCCCAGTCGCAGGTTGAGCAGCAGAACTTCGAGACGCGTAAGAACGTCCTGAAGTACGACGACGTGCTCAACCGGCAGCGCAAGGTGATCTACGGCGAGCGCCGTCGTGTTCTGGAGGGCGAGGACCTGCATGAGCAGATCCGCCACTTCATGGACGACACGATTGACGCCTACATCCAGGCAGAGACGGTTGAGGGCTTCGCGGAGGAGTGGGACCTCGACCGGCTGTGGGGCGCGTTCAAGCAGCTCTACCCGGTGAAGGCCAGTGTCGAGGAGCTGGAGGAGGCGGCCGGCGACCGTGTCGGGATCACCGCCGAGTTCATCGCCGAGTCCATCAAGGACGACATCCACGAGCAGTACGACGAGCGCGAGAAGCAGCTTGGCTCCGAGATCATGCGTGAGCTGGAGCGTCGTGTGGTGCTCTCGGTCCTCGACCGCAAGTGGCGCGAGCACCTCTATGAGATGGACTACCTCCAGGAGGGCATCGGCCTGCGCGCCATGGCCCAGAAGGACCCCCTGGTGGAGTACCAGCGCGAGGGCTTCGACATGTTCACCGCCATGATGGACGGCATCAAGGAGGAGTCCGTCGGCTATCTGTTCAACCTGGAGGTCCAGGTCGAGCAGCAGGTCGAAGAGGTCCCGGTGGAGGACTCGGCGGGGCGTCCCTCGCTCGACAAGAAGTCCCCCAAGGACACGGTGCCCGCCGCGCGTCCCGAGATCCGGGCGAAGGGCCTGGAGGCCCCGCAGCGTCCGAACCGACTGCACTTCTCCGCTCCCACAGTGGATGGTGAGGGCGGTGTGGTTGAAGGCGACTTCACCAACGACGACCAGGGCTCCGGTGCGGAGTCGGACGGTATGACGCGTGCGGAGCGCCGCAAGGCCCAGCGCAGCTCAGGACGCCGTCGCAAGAAGTAGCGAACCCGTCGAGGGGAAGCCGCAAGCGGCCCCGTTGGGGTTCACCGGTTGTGACCAGTAGGGCCGGACATCGACATGATGTCCGGCCCTACTGGTTTGCTGTGCCGCCTGCCGCCTGCCGCCTGCCGCCTGCCGCCTGCCGTGCGGCGCTGGCTCTGCTCTGGCCTGGATAGCGGCCATCGGCACTCGCGGCCGAGCCAGGCGGGTCGCAGGCGGCCCGGGGACCTGCCCTGATCCCCGCCGCTTCGGTGTGGCGCATAGCTCATGGCTCGTAGCTCATGGTCCGTATCAGTCTCGGGTTGAGCTGCGGGCGGCGGCAGTACGTCGGTGTATGCGCGGCCTCTGGTGTCTCTCTGGATGTCGTCACCGTTGCGGGCCGGGGCGCCGCCGGGCGGGCGCTCAGGGGTCCGGCGACGGCTTGCTAGGAGGACATGCTGAGGCGTTCGCCTCCAAGCTCCACCGCGGCGCACCGCCAGCGTTGATCAGCCCCCTGTTCCAATCGGAAGGCCATCGCGCTCACCCGGTCGCCCGAACCGATGCGGGCGAAAGCCTCGATCACGCCGGGGCCCGGGTGGTACGCACCGCAATGCCGGACAACCGGAGTCACTCGTTCCGTAGGGCGCAGAGGCGCTCCGGGGGCAAGCCGCACCAACTGCTCGTATGCCTCGCCGATGGTGTGACCCAGCATCCAGTGCACCGGACGTTGGCCGCTGAGCACCGCCAGGAGACGGTCGGCGAACCAGTAGCGCGGCTGGTTCTGCCGTTGTGCCCGCGCCAGGGCCGATGCTGCCAGCCCGGCGGGCCTGCGCTGATCGTGTCGTCCCGCTGGCCTCGTCCTGTCCATCCGAACCGCCCCCGTGCTGCCGGGCCCGGTGAGTAACTACCGGGCAGTAACTTTCTTGCTGATCTTTTACGGTGCGCCGCGGGAGCTCGCAACGGTCCGCCATCGCCGCGGCCGGTGGCGGGAAGGATCACCTATCAGAGTGAGAAGGCCGAGTACAGGCGGTGTTCGGCGGGGGTGTGAGGTGTCCGGAGTGGACGGTTCGCAGGCTTGACGGGGCAGCCCGAAAGGGGACCCCGCACGTATCCTGAGGGCGTCTTCCGACTACGAAAGCGGTCAGTCATGCGCGTCTACGTTCCCCTGACGATCTCCGGTCTCGCGGAGGCGCATAAGACGGGCGAGCTAGGGCCCGGCCCGCTGACCGCCTACGGCGTCACACCCGCACTGCGCGAGTGGTACGTCTCCGATGACGTCGAGGAGCTTGAGTACGCGGCGCTCAACCGTGCCGCCGCGGCCTCGCTGAGGCTGATCGCCGGGCGCCCGGACGAGCGCAGACGGCGGGTTGTCGTAGCGCTGGACGTCCGGGACCAGGACGCCGTTGCCGACCCCGACCGTGCGCTCGACGCGAGTTCGCTGGGAGAGGTACGGATCGCCACGGCGGTCCCCCTGGCGAAGGCGGCCGCGGTCCATGTGGACGCGGCTGATGCCGTGGACGACGTCACCGCGGCGGCGGCCGCACTCGGGGCGGCCGACCAGGGCGATGACGATGCCCAGTTCACCGTCGACGGCGCCGAGGACCATGAGCTGCTCTGGTTTGGGGTGCAGGAGATCCCGGGCCTGGTCGACTGAGTCCTCAGGCCCGCGACCGACCCGGGGTTCCGTGGTCGGCGGGGTCGGTTGTCAGACCCTGCGGGTACGGTTTTTTCATGGGGAAGCGCAGGGGCACTCACGATGCCCATCTCATCTGGGATTGGAACGGCACACTGCTCGATGACATCACCGCGGTCATCGGGGCGACGAACGCCGCCTTCGCCGACATAGGCCTGGAGCCGATCACGCTGGAGCGGTACCGCGAGATGTACTGCGTACCGGTTCCCCGGTTCTATGAGCGGCTGCTGGGGCGGCTGCCCACGGACGAGGAGTGGGAGCTGATGGATGTGACCTTCCATCGCTACTACAGCGAGCACCGGCTCGCCTGTGGGCTCACTCAAGGGGCCGAGGAGTTGCTGGGGGAGTGGCGGCGAGCGGGGCGCAGTCAGTCGCTGCTGAGTCTGTATGGGCATGACGAACTGGTGCCGATCGTGCGTGGTTACGGCATAGAGAGCCATTTCATACGGGTGGAGGGGCGGAGGGGGCGCTCCGGTGGCTCCAAGGCGATCCATATGGAGGCTCACCTTGCGGCGCTGATCGGGACCGCGGCCCCGGAGCGCACCGTGGTGATAGGCGATGCGGCCGACGACGCGATAGCGGCGGCGCATGTCGGTGCGCGGGCGGTGTTGTACACGGGCGGATCGCACAGCAGGGCGAGTCTGGAGCTGGTGGGGGTGCCCGTGGTGGACACCCTGGAGGATGCGGTGGAGGCCGCCTTGCGGTTGGTGGCATAGGAGCAAGTGCGCAAGGAGCTGGCTGCGCTGGGGTGCAGCCAGCTGGCTGGAGCGTGAAGCACGCTGTCACTGGGGCGGCTCCATCGGCCGAAGGATGTGCACCGGCCTTCGGTTTCTGGCTGGTCATCCGGTTTCCTTGGTCCAGTACCCGCGTCCTCGACACCGCAGGTACCGGGCCTTCGAACTCCGGGCCGTGGCTTGGCCGGGGCTTTCGTCAATGCCTGGCAGCACCTCTGACTCACCTGCTGGGGCGCACCTCTGACCGATGCCGCCTCCGGGCCCCAGCACCGCGCCACCCGTCCGGCGAGGGAAGAGCCCCGTGTCCGAGGCTCTTCCCGGTGGTCAGAGCCCAAGGGCCACCAGGGCTCAGGAGCACCCGTGGCTAGCGATCTCGACCGTCACTCGCCGAGCTCCGACTTTCACCGGACTCAACTTTCACCGGACCCAACTTCCGCCGAGCTCGACCTCCGCCCAGGCTAGGGGCTTCTCGCGCCCGAAAACCAGCTGTGCCCGAAGCCTCCGGGTTTCGCCCGCCAGGCCGACGACGCCCCAGGCCTCAACCCCTCCAAGCCCTCACCCCTCTCGGCACTGGACCCCTGGGGACCCGCCCTTGAACCCTCATATCCGCTCCTCATGCACCCCTTGAGCCAGCGCCGCCCACCCCGGTCCGGTGCCCCTTCACCCCTTCAGAGCAGTCGGGACCAGACCAGACCAAGCGAGAAGAGGAAGAACACACGAGACCGGACCAAGCCGAGCGGACCTGTCCGTCACCCCTTCGTAGCCGTCGCCAGAACCTTCAGGAATTCGCGCATCCAGGCGGGATGGTCCGGCCAGGCGCGGGAGGAGACCAGGTTGCCGTCCACCACCGCGTCCGCGTCCTGGAAGCTCGCTCCCACCGCCTGCATATCGAGTTCCAGTGCCGGATAGGCCGTGACCCGGCGCCCCTCCAGACTGCCGATCGCGGCCGTCAACAGCGGCCCATGGCAGATTTGTGCGACCGGCCTGTCCGCGTCGAAGAAGGCCTTGAGGATCTTGCGAAGCTCGGGGTCGTTCCGAAGGTACTCCGGGGCCCGACCGCCCGGGATGACCACTGCCACATAGTCTCCGGGGTTCACCTCGGAGAAGGCCAGATCAGCCGGCCAGGTATAGCCGGGCTTCTCGGTGTAGGTGTCAAAGCCCGGTTCGAAGTCATGCACCACAAACTGGAGCTTCTTGCGCGTGGGGGCCGCGATATGCACCTCGTACCCCTCCTCCAGCAGCCGCTGATAGGGGTAGAGCACTTCCAGGGACTCGGCTGCGTCGCCGGTGACGATCAGGACCTTGGCTGTCATGGGCTGCTCCCGGTGTCGGGCTGGCGGCCTGGCGGGCCCCGAGGAGGTGTCCCCGGGTCCCGTTCGGCACGCCGGCGGTGACCGTGTGTCGTCGCTCGACAACCTGCACCGCCGGGGACTGTTTGCCAAGAGGGCCTGTGTCGCTGTGCAGAGTGTCAAACTTCGCACCCCGCTTTTGTACACATAAGGCTCATGACTGTTGAGGGGTGAGGGGGGATAGCCTGGAGCCGTGATCAGCGCGATACGCCCTGGGGGCAGCGAAGCCCCCAGCCTTCGCCCGGAGCGCCACCGCGCCGGGGCGATCGCCGATCCCTCAGCCCCTTGCCGATTGTTGATTTTTGTCGATTCCGGCTCGGGCAACTCACATCGCGGCATAACGTCGACCCCGACCGGACACCCCGTGTCGTGGCGTTGCGTCGCTTCTTTCACCTACGTCACGCAACGGCGCGCGACAGGAGCCAGAGGACATGCAGACCAAGCTGGACGAAGCAAAGGCCGAGCTGCTCACACGGGCCGCCCGGGTAGCTGAGAACAGCCCTGGTGGGGTGCGTCATCCCACCGGGGGGGAGCAGGGCGAGAGTCCAGATCAGGGCGTCTTGCTGAGCTACCTCCAGCGCTACTACCTGCACACCGCCGCCGAGGACCTCGCGGACCGCGACCCGGTCGATGTCTATGGAGCGGCGCTTTCCCACTACCGCTTGGCCGAGATTCGGCCCCAGGGCACGGCCAATGTCCGGGTCCACACCCCGACGGTCGAGGAGAACGGCTGGACATGCAGCCACTCCGTCGTGGAGGTGGTGACCGACGACATGCCCTTCCTCGTCGACTCGGTCACCAACGAACTCTCCCGCCAGGGCCGCGGTATTCACGTCGTGATCCACCCGCAGATCGCCGTACGCAGGGATCTCACGGGCAAGTTGATCGAGGTACTGCCCACAGCGAAGCGCCCCAGGGATCCCAAGGACCTTCCGCACGACGCGCTCATCGAGTCCTGGATTCATGTCGAGATCGATCGCGAGACCGATCGGCCCGACCTGAAGCAGATCACCAGTGACCTTCTGCGGGTCCTCTCCGATGTGCGCGAAGCCGTCGAAGACTGGGAGAAGATGCGCGAAGCCGCACTGCGCA
>NZ_JAMQAW010000036.1:366101-490682 GCF_023701525.1 Streptomyces albipurpureus | reverse complement strand
TGAGCTACTGCGCTGGCTTGCGGCTGATCACTTCACCTTCTTGGGCTACCGCGAGTACACCCTTACGGACAGTGACGCGCTCTCGGCCGTACCCGGCACCGGACTCGGCATCCTCCGCTCCGACCCGCCCCACAGCGAGGACGAGGACCACCCGGTCAGCCCGTCGTTCAGCAGGCTCCCCGCAGACGCCCGGGCCAAGGCCCGTGAGCACAAGCTGCTCGTGATGACCAAGGCGAACAGCCGTGCCACCGTCCATCGCCCCAGCTACCTGGACTACGTCGGGGTCAAGAAGTTCGACGCGGACGGCAATGTCGTCGGCGAGCGCCGCTTCCTCGGGCTCTTCTCCTCCGCCGCGTACACCGAGTCGGTTCGTCGTGTCCCGGTCATCCGCCGACGGGTTGCCGAGGTCCTCGATGGCGCGGGCTTCTCGCCCAACAGCCACGACGGCCGGGATCTGCTCCAGATCCTGGAGACCTACCCGCGTGACGAGCTGTTCCAGACCCCCGTCGACCAGCTCCGCACCATCGCCACCAGCGTCCTCTACCTCCAAGAGCGTCGCCGGCTGCGGCTCTACCTGCGACAGGATGAGTACGGCCGCTACTACTCCGCCCTCGTCTATCTGCCGCGCGACCGCTACACCACCGGCGTACGGCTGCGACTGATCGACATCCTCAAGGAGGAGCTCGGCGGCGCCAGCGTCGACTTCACCGCGTGGAACACGGAGTCGATCCTCTCCCGTATCCACTTCGTGGTCCGGGTCGCCCCCGGCACCGAGCTGCCCCACCTCACCGACGCCGACACCGAGCGCATCGAGGGGCGCCTCGTCGAAGCCGCCCGCTCCTGGGCCGATGGCTTCTCCGACGCCCTGAACGCCGAGTTGGGTGAGGAGCATGCCGCCGAGCTGCTCCGCCGGTATGGCAACGCACTCCCCGAGGGCTACAAGGCCGACCACTCACCGCGCTCCGCCGTCGCCGACCTGGTCCACATCGAAGCGCTGACCGACTCCGGCCGCAATTTCGCGCTCTCCCTGTACGAGCCGGTCGGCGCGGCCCCCGGTGAGCGTCGCTTCAAGATCTACCGCACCGGTGAGCAGGTCTCGCTCTCCGCCGTGCTGCCGGTGCTCCAGCGCCTTGGCTGCGAGGTCGTCGACGAGCGCCCGTACGAGCTCCGGTGCGCTGACCGCTCGCTTGTGTGGATCTATGACTTCGGTCTGCGGATGCCCCGCACCAGCGGAAACGGCGACCATCTCGCCAATGACGCTCGGGACCGCTTCCAGGAGGCCTTCGCCGCCGTATGGACCGGTGAGGCGGAGAACGACGGATTCAACTCCCTCGTCCTGGGGGCCGGCCTCAACTGGCGCCAGGCGGTGGTGCTCCGCACCTACGCCAAGTATCTGCGCCAAGCGGGCGCGACCTTCAGCCAGGACTATATGGAGGACACCCTCCGTAACAACGTCCACACCACCCGGCTGCTGGTCTCCCTCTTCGAGGCCAGGATGTCGCCCAGCCGCCAGCGCGCCGGCACCGAGCTGATCGATGGGCTCATGGAAGAGCTCGACGGTGCGCTCGACCAGGTGGCGAGCCTGGACGAGGACCGCATTCTGCGTTCCTTCCTCACCGTGATCAAGGCGACCCTGCGGACCAACTTCTTCCAGAAGGCGGACAGCGGCGCCTTCCACAGCTATGTCTCGATGAAGTTCGACCCCACGGCCATCCCGGATCTCCCCGCGCCCCGTCCGGCGTATGAGATCTGGGTCTACTCCCCCCGTGTCGAGGGCGTTCATCTGCGCTTCGGCAAGGTGGCGCGTGGCGGGCTGCGCTGGTCCGATCGGCGTGAGGACTTCCGTACGGAGATCCTCGGCCTGGTCAAGGCACAGATGGTGAAGAACACCGTGATCGTGCCGGTCGGCGCCAAGGGCGGGTTCGTCGCCAAGCAGCTGCCGGACCCCTCCGTGGACCGGGACGCCTGGCTCGCCGAGGGCGTCGCCTCCTACAAGACCTTTATCTCGGCCCTGCTCGACATCACGGACAACCTGGTCGCGGGCGAGGTCGTCCCGCCGACCGACGTGGTACGCCATGACGAGGACGACACCTACCTCGTCGTCGCCGCCGACAAGGGAACCGCCTCCTTCTCCGATATCGCCAACGAAGTCGCGGTCGCCTACAACTTCTGGCTGGGAGACGCCTTTGCCTCCGGCGGCTCCGCCGGCTACGACCACAAGGGCATGGGCATCACCGCCCGCGGTGCTTGGGAGTCCGTCAAGCGACACTTCCGCGAGCTAGGACACGACACCCAGACCGAGGACTTCACCGTCGTCGGTGTCGGCGACATGTCCGGCGATGTCTTCGGCAACGGCATGCTGCTCAGCGAGCACATCCGGCTGGTGGCCGCCTTCGACCACCGGCATATCTTCATCGATCCCACCCCCGACGCGGCCACCTCCTTCGCGGAGCGCCGCCGGCTCTTCGATCTGCCCCGTTCCAGTTGGGCCGACTACGACAAGAGCCTCCTCTCCCAAGGCGGCGGTATTCACCCCCGTACCGCCAAGTCGATCCCCGTCAACGCGCAGATGCGCGCGGCGCTCGGCATCGAGGCCGGGGTCTCCAAGCTCACCCCCGCGGAACTCATGCGGGCCGTGCTGCACGCCCCGGTGGATCTGCTGTGGAACGGCGGCATCGGTACGTACGTCAAGGCGGCCAGCGAATCCAACGCGGACGTCGGCGACAAGGCCAATGACGCCATCCGGGTCAACGGCGAGGACCTACGGGTCAAGGCCGTCGGCGAAGGCGGCAACCTCGGACTGACCCAGCTCGGCCGGATCGAGTTCAATCGCACCGGCGGCCGGATCAACACCGACGCCATCGACAACAGCGCGGGTGTGGACACCTCTGACCACGAGGTGAACATCAAGATCCTGCTCAATGGTCTGGTCGCCGACGGCGATCTCACCGTCAAGCAGCGCAATGTGCTCCTGGCGAAGATGACGGACGAGGTCGGCGCGCTCGTTCTGCGCAACAACTACGCACAGAACACCGCACTGGCCAACGCCGTCGCCCAGTCGCCCTCGCTGCTCCACGCCCACCAGCGCTATATGCGACGACTCGGCCGAGATGGCGCGCTCAACCGTGAGCTGGAGTATCTGCCGACCGATCGACAGATCCGTGAGCTGCTGAACAGCGGCAAGGGCCTGAGCGAGCCGGAGTTGGCCGTTCTCCTCGCGTACACGAAGATCACGATCGCCGATGAGCTGATCGCCACCTCACTGCCGGACGATCCTTATCTGCGCAGGCTGCTGCACGCCTACTTCCCCAAGCCGCTGCGCGAGAAGTACCCCGAGGCCGTCGACAGCCACGCACTGCACCGGGAGATCATCACCACCGTCCTGGTCAATGACACCGTCAACGCGGGTGGTTCGACCTTCCTGCACCGGCTCCGCGAGGAGACCGGCGCATCGATCGAAGAGGTGGTACGGGCGCAGACCGCGGCCCGCGCGATCTTCGGCCTCAGCAAGGTCTGGGACGCGGTCGAGGCCCTGGACAACAAGGTCGCGGCCGATGTCCAGACCCGTATCCGGCTGCACTCACGGCGACTGGTGGAGCGGGGCACCCGCTGGCTCCTCGGCAACCGTCCGCAGCCGCTGGAGCTGGCCGAGACCGTGGAGTTCTTCGCCGAGCGCGTGGAACAGGTCTGGGGCCAGCTGGCGAAGCTGCTGCGGGGCGAGGATCTCGACTGGTACCACGGCATCGTCAAGGAGCTGACCGAGGCGGGCGTGCCCGAAGAGCTGGCCGCCCGGGTCGCCGGGTTCTCCTCCGCCTTCCCGACCCTGGACATCGTCGCCATCGCCGACCGGACGAAGAAGGAGCCGATGGCGGTCGCCGAGGTGTACTACGACCTCGCCGACCGGCTGCGGATCACCCAGCTGATGGACCGGATCATCGAGCTGCCGCGGGAGGATCGCTGGCAGTCCATGGCCCGTGCCTCCATCCGTGAGGATCTGTACGCGGCGCACGCGATGCTGACGGCGGACGTGCTCTCGGTGGGCAACGGCAGCTCCACCCCGCAGGAGCGGTTCACCACCTGGGAGGAGAAGAACGCCTCGATCCTCGCCCGCGCGCGCGGCACGCTGGAGGAGATCCAGGGTTCCGACACCTTCGACCTGGCGAATCTGTCGGTCGCGATGCGGACCATGCGTCAGCTGCTGCGTACCCACAGCTGATTCAGCGCACTGCCCGAGCGGCAGCTCACAGGGGGTGTCCCGATCGACGGGATGCCCCCTGTCGTGCTGTGCTCGCCCCCCAGAGCCGGCGGCAGGACACCAGTGCGGCGCCCAGCAGAAGACCGTTTCGCAGCACCATCAGCGCACAGCCGAGCGGGGTGCCGGCGACCACGTCCTCGTACAGCAAGGGGAAGGCCAGGGCGCTCAGGGCGGCCGCGGGCAGTATCAGTAGGGCGACCGGGCGCTGGGTGGTCGCTCGGGAAGTGAGGCAGACAGCCGCGAGGCCGAGCAGCCAGACCAGATACTGCGGGCTGATGACCCGGCTGGTGACGGTGAACAGCAGTACGGCCGCGAAGGCGGCATCCAGCGCGGTCGCCGACGTCCAGTGCCGGGCCCGTACGCGCCACAGGAGCAGCCACCCAAGGGCCAGCGCGCTGAGGACCAACGAGAGTCGGGCCGTCTCGGTGACATAGGGTCCGACCAGCTCGAATGCCCCGTACTGGAATCGGACCTCGCCCTTCCAGCCGGCTTGGCGAGCGAGTTGCAGCGCCGTCCCGCCCAGCGACTCGATCTGTACACCCCGGTCGCCCTGCTGCCGTAGAAAGCTCAGGGCATGGCTGAATCCCCATCCCAGGACGATCAGTAGTGCGGCGGCGGATGCGGCGGCCGAGGTCCAGACGGCGCGCGTCGTACGTCCCGGAGGGGCGCCCAGGACGGTGAGCAACGGCCAGACCTTGATCATCGCTCCGATGCCGGCGAGCGCCCCAGCCGTCCGTGGATGGCGGCGCGCGGCGAGGAGCGCGAGGACCGCGACGGCGGTGACGGGGACGTCATAGCGGGCCAGTGGCAGGTTCAGCAGCAGGGGCAGCCCGCCCACCCAGAGCCAAGCACCCTGTACGCCGGCTCGCGCCAGGGCCAGGGTGATCACGGCGTCGGCGAGAAGGATCACGACGACAAAGGCCTGGAAGTAGGTCAGCCACGGCAGAAGGGCGGGGGAGAGGAAGACCAGGGCGGCGCCCGGCGGGTACTGCCAGGTGGGGTCATCGAGGGGGAAGGCGCCCTGGATGAGCTGTTCGTACCAGGTGCGGTAGAGGGTGTGCACCTCGCCCGCCACACCGGAGTCACCGAGTTGGTCGATGAGCAGGAGTATGACCATCCCGATCCTGGTCGCCGTCCAGCCGCCGACGAGTGCGGCGGTGCGCCGGCTGGCGATCCGGGCCGGACGGGATTTTCTCGGGCCCAGGGAGAGCGGGTGGCCGACCGGTAGCGGGGCGATCCGATGGAGCGTCATCGGCCGGTACTTTAGTCCGCTTTAGGTGATTTTCCGGTTATGTTCAGATTTAAGGGAGGTCGGGGAGCCTTGCAGGTGAAGGAGCCCTCGGATGGCGAAGGTGAGCCTCCCTGCGGTGAAGATGCTGGTGGCCCTACCTCTGACCAGGCTGCCGTGGTGGGCCGTGACGCTCCTAGCGCAGGGTGCGCAGCATCACCGCGTACAGCGGCGAGTCGGGGAACGGCTGACGCTCACCGATCTTGCGGTACTGCCAGGACTCGTACAGCGCCTGCACCCGCGGGTGCGTGGTGTCGACCAGCAGTACGGCCATATGCTCGCTACGCGCCCTCAGCAGCGATTCATGCAACCGCGCCGAGACGCCGGTCTTGCGCCATCGCGGTCGTACCATCAGTTCCGAGACCGCGAAGGTCGACGGATTGTCCGGGGTGGCGGCCAGATACTCGCGCCACCACTCCCGACCGGCCCCCGTTGGAGCACCGTAGACGAATCCGACGGGTTCACCGCCCTCATAGCCGATGACACAGGAAAAGCCGGGATTGCCGCCCCAGTGGTCGACGAACCAGGGGAAACGCTGAACAAAAGGGTCGCCGGCCTGGTCCGAGTAGGAATCGGCGTGTACATCCAAGAGCACCTGTCGAATACCGGGTAGATCGCCGTGACCGTACCGCCGTAGCTCGACATTCACTTTCGACTCCACTGGTCGCGGTAGCGGTCGCCCCATGCTCGGGCCACCGGGCAGGTCAGGGCCTGTTCCTGTAGATCGCGGTAGAAGTCGCTCATCAGTGAGCGCATGCGCCCGGGCAACTGTCCGCCCGCCATCAGGTCGAAGACCGTGGACGCCGTGTCGCAGGCCTGCTCGGTATCGCCCTGATGGAGTTGGGCGAGTCCGAGCCGGGCGGTCGCCAGGGCCCTGTTGCGGCGGAACTGACCGGGCAGCACCGCCAGTGCCTTGTGCGAGGCGGCTTCCGCCTCGGCCGCGTCGCCCAGCCGGTCCTGGACGATGGCGCTCAGCGCGTATAACTCGGCCGGACCGTAGAAGGCGATCCACGACGGCCGGGGGGTGCTGGGGTTCGCCTTGCCGAGCAGGTCCTCGGCGAAGCCGAGTGAGCGCAGCGCGGGCTGACGGTCTCCCTTGTTCGCATGGCCGACTGCGGTACGGGCGTGGGCCAGCGAAGCGAACAGCGGGTCGCGCCGGGTGATCGCGGTCGCCTGTGCCGCATGGGCGGCGTCGACGGCCTGGTTGTGCTCCTTGCGCTGATGGGCCAGCATCGCCACCGAGTTCCAGACCCGCATCTCGGCCGTGGGGTCGTCGGCCATCCGCGCCAGATAGAGCGCCTCCTTGAGTTGGCCCTGCGCCCGCCCCAGGTGACGCGCGTCGATGTTGGACCAGGCGGCGGTCGCGGTGAAATCGGCGGCGAGCCCCAGAAGTCGCTGCCGGACCCGCTGCGAACTGGCCCGACTCTGACTGCCCAGACACTCGGCCGCCCCGCTGAGCGCGGTCCGTTCCAGGGCGGCATGGCCACCGCGTGCGTCATCCAGCGCCATCAGACCGTCCAGGCTGGCGCGCAGCCTGGCCACGTCCGATGTGCCCACCCTGCCGGTCGTGCTCGGGGTGGTGGGCAGTGTGGAACCGGCCGCTGTGGCCGTGGTGGAGGCAAGGAAGGTGCGGCGGAGCAAGGGGCCCTCCGGAGGAACGAAGCCGAGCTCGACGGTTGGACGCCCGAATACTGCCTCTAACGCGGCCCGTTGGCGTGGGTGCGGCCAGCGGGATTTTCCGGTTAGCCAGTAGCGGACGGTCCTGTCGCTCACGGTGCCCCGATGCCCTGCGGTCCTCAGCTGCTCATTCAGCTTCTCGACCAACTCGGCCTGGGTGAACCCTGCTTCCTCCACCGCTGTTTTCAGGCGGACGTTTGGAGTCACGAGGCTCACGTTAGCGGTTCTGTGTGTGGCTGTTGAGGTCTACGTTCCGGTTCCTGGACTCGAAATTTCCGGTCGCGCGCAACCAGCCCCGCCCGGTTTTTCCTGCCCTGGCCTGATGCCGAGGCGGTTGTATGAGCGCCTGGCTGCCCCTGCCAGGCAGCCGCCCCCGCTTCCGCCCTCAGCCCCCGTCGTGGCGGAAGCGGGTCCCCCCGCGCCCCCCCACTTGTCATGAGGCTCACATGATGACGAAAGCTGAATCCGTCCCCATCGGATGTCCGAGCTACAGCGAAGTGCTGGATTGCGTACCGCAGTCGGTGCGCAGAGCCAGAGTGCTGGTGACGGCCGCACTGCTGAAGTGGGACATGGCGGAGCTCACGGATACCACCGTGCTGGTGGCGAGCGAGCTGGTCGCCAACAGCGTGGAGCACTCCGGGTGCCGGCTGATCCATATGGTCGTCTCCCGCCCCTCCCGCTCGGTGATCCGGGTAGCGGTCGTCGACGGTTCCACCCGTCAGCCCCTGATACGCGAGGCGAGCGTGCAGGAGGAGCGGGGACGGGGGCTGGCCGTGATCTCCGCCCTTGCGTGCCGCTGGGGTACCGAGCCATTGGACTGGGGCAAACGGGTATGGGCTGAGCTCACCCTGCCCTGAGGCCTGTCGGATGGATGTCTTCGACGGGTGAGTCCCGGTCCATGGGCCCAAAGCCGCTGGGCCCTTCCCCAAGAGGCGGCGCGCGTCGGACGCCGATACTGATGCGCGCCGCCTCAGGGCTGTCCCGGAGAGCCTTCCGGCACGCTGGAACCGACGAAGCGGCTCGGTGGTACAGGGGCTCTGAGCGTGCGAGGGGCGTAAGGGTCCGGCGGGTGTGCGGGTGTGAGGGCGTAGGGGTCCGGCGGGTGTGCGGGTGTGAGGGCGTAGGGGTCTGGCGGGCGTGCGGGTACGGGTCTGCGGGTGTCGAGGCCCGCAGGGAGTTCGGTGGCCAAGGGGTCCGAAAGCCCTGCGGGCCGCTGGTCGGGCCGGTTACTTCACCGCCCCCGCCATCACCCCCGACACAAAGTGCCGCTGGAAGGCGAAGAAGACCGCCAGCGGAATCACCATCGACAGAAACGCCCCGGACGCCAGCACATCGATGTTGTTCCCGAACTGCCGTACCTGTCGCTGAAGCGCCACCGTGATCGGTGCGCCCTCCGAGTCCGCGAAGATCAGCGCGACCAGCATGTCGTTCCACACCCACAGGAACTGGAAGATCCCCAGTGAGGCGATCGCTGGCGCCCCCAGTGGCATCACCACCTGGGTGAAGAGCCGCAGTTCACCTGCGCCGTCCAGGCGGGCCGCCTCCAACAACTCCCGTGGAATCTCAGCGAAGAAGTTCCGCAAGAGGAAAATGGCGAAGGGCAGTCCAAAGGCGACATGGAACAGGATCACCCCCAGCGTGGTCTCGAAGATCCCGATCTCACCGAAGAGTTTGGACACCGGTACCAGCGCCACCTGTACGGGCACCACCAGCAGCGCCACGACCCCCATGAACCACCAGTCACGGCCCGGGAAATCCATCCAGGCGAAGGCGTATCCGGCGAGCGCCCCGATCACCACCACCAGCACGGTCGCCGGCACGGTGATCGCCACACTGGACCAGAGGGAATCGGTGATCGCCTCGTTCTCCAGCAGCCGTTCGTAGTTCGCCGCGGTGAGCTGGGCCGGCTCGGTGAACACCTTCCACCAGCCGCTGGCGGCGATGTCGGCGGGATCGCGCAGCGAGGAGATCAGCAGACCGAAGGTCGGCATCAGCCAGAACAGTCCGACCAGGATCAGGAAGACGCGCATCGCGCCGCCACCGGTCCGGGTCGCTATCCGCGCCGGAAGTGACTGCTTGGCCTTGACCGAACCATCGCGTGCTCCCGGAGGAGTCCTCGGTGTCATCGGCGGCTCTCCCTTCGCATCCGACGGATGTTCACGAACATCACCGGGAGCACCAGCAACAGCAAGAGCACCGCAATGGCACTGCCCAGCCCCAGGTGCGAGTCCGTGCCAAACGATGAGCGGTAGAGCTGGAGCGCCAGGACGTTCGCATCGTCTTGGGAGGAACCGGGCGCGATGATGTACACCAGGTCGAAGATCTTCAGCACGTTGATCATCAGGGTGACCAGCACCACCGCGAGCACCGGTGCCAGGAGCGGTACGGTCACTCGGCGGAAGACCTGCCACTCATTGGCGCCGTCCATCCGCGCCGCCTCCAGCAACTCACGGGGCACACTGGCCAACCCCGCGGCGATGAGCACCATCGCGAAACCGGCCCACATCCAGACATAGCTGCCGATGATCGCCGGAGTCACCAGGGATGGACCGAGCCAGTTGACGCCGTTGTAGGGCTCCCGGAAGTTCTCGGCGGGCAGTCGTAGCAGCGCACCGTCCGCCGAGGCGGGAAGGGAGAACGTCCCGTCCGCCTTCGCCCGGGCCGACGCGACCACCGTGCCGTCCTTGACGGCCTCGACCTTGATGCCCTTGAGGCCCAACTCCGTGCCGTCGATGGCATTGGGCTTTCCACCGCCACCCCGGGTGAAGTCCAACCAGGCCGTGCCCTTGATCTCCGAACCGGACGCGGCAGGCGCGGGCTTCGCCGGCCGGGCGTCGTCCGGCATCTTCGCCGGAGCCACGCCCACCAGGGGCAGCAGCGCCTGAGTGCCGGCCGACACCGGCTCCTTGGTGATGAACGACCCACCGCCGCCCGCCGTCAGCGGATGCACCGGCAGCGGACGCGCTCTGGGGAAGCCCGCTGACTCGGCGAAGGTGTCATGGACGCCCACCCAGACCGCGTTGGCGACACCGCGATCGGGTTCCTGCTCGTAGACCAGTCGGAAGATGATGCCGGCCGCGAGCATGGAGATCGCCATCGGCATAAAGATGATCAGCTTGAACGCCGTTCCCCAGCGGACGCGTTCGGTGAGTACGGCGAAGATCAACCCGAGCACGGTGGCGACCGCGGGGGCGACCACCACCCAGACCGCGTTGTTCTTCACCGCGGTGAAGATCGTGTCGTCGGTGAAGATCTCCAGGTAGTTGTCCAGTCCCGCGAAACCCTCGCCGGACCGATCGAAGAACGACCGATAGACCGAGTACCCGATGGGGTAGACCACGAGCGCGCCGAGCAACACCAGTGCGGGCAGCAGAAAGCTGGCCGCGATGAGCCTATGGGTGCCGGTCACGCTCTTACGCTGCGGAGTGGGTGGGCCCGGTTGCCCCGGGCCCCCCGCTTTTGCTGCGGTTGCCATCCGTTAGCTCTTGTACGCCTTGGCGGCGTCGGACTCCAGCTGCTGCTGGGTTCCCGCGATGTTCTTGGGATTCTTCAGAAAGTCCTGGAGCGCCTTCCAGAAACCCTTGCCCGGAGTACCGCCGAAGGACTGCGGCATCTGGTCCGACATATCGAAGCGGAAATCATCGCCCGACGCGATCAGGGCCTTGGCGATATCGCGCAGTACGTCATTGGGGTAGGCGGCGAGATCCAGTGACTTGTTGGGGGAGAGGAATCCGCCCGCCGCCGCCGAGATCGCCGCCGCGTCCGGTGAGGCCAGGAACGTCAGCAGCGCCTGCGCGCCCTTGCTGTCCTTCAGCGCCACGGCCGCGTCCCCGCCCGTGACCACCGGGGGTTCCGCGCCCACGGCTGGGAAGGGGAACACCTTGGCATCCGTACCGATCTTGGCATCCGTCTGGGCGATGTTGACAGTGACGAAGTCGCCCTCGAAGACCATGGCTCCCTTGGGCTGGTCACCGCCGGTGAAGGTCTGGGTGACCGACGCCGGGAACTCCGTCTGGAGCGCGCCGTCCGCCCCACCCGCGATGAGATTCGGCTTACCGAAGAGCTCGGCCAACGTCGTCAGGGCCGCCTTCACCGAGGGATCGGTCCATTTGATCTTGTGCTGGGCGAGCTGGTCGTATTTCTCCGGGCCCGCCTGGGAGAGGTAGATGTTCTCGAACCAGTCGGTGAGCGTCCACCCGTCAGCGCCCGCCACCGAGACGGGGGTGACACCGGAGGCGGACACCGTTTCGGCGGTGGTGATGAAGTCCTTCCAGGTCTTGGGTTCCTGCGCGCCCGCATTCTCGAATGCGGCGCTGTTGTACCAGATCAGGGACTTGTTGGCGGCCTTGTAATAGACGCCGTACTGCTCGCCCTTGACCTGGCCGATCTGCTGCCAGCCCATGGAGTAGTTCTTCGTCAACTGCGCCTTGGCTTCCGGTCCGACGGGCTTGGCCCACTTGCGTTGGACCGCCTGCTGGATGGCGCCCGGCTGCGGGAGCATCGCCACGTCGGGAGGGCTTCCGCCGGCAATCTTCGTACCAAGGAAGTTGACGATCGGGTCCTGCGCCGGCACAAAGGTGACTTCGGCACCGGTCCGCTTCTCGAACTCATCGAGAACCCTGACGAAATTCTCTTGCTCGGGGCCGCTCCAGACGGCGGCCACTTGCACTTTCTCCCCGTTCAACTTGGGGAGTTGGAGGGTGGATGTGGGGGCTGAACCCTTGGTGTCACCGGATTTCTCTGGTTTACCCTCACCGTCGCCATCGCCACCACATCCGGCCACTGTGAGCGCGACAACTGCGGTTAATACCGCGGCGGTCCTGCCCGTACGAAGAGTTGTGCGCATTGCTGCCCCGTCTCTTTCGTGCGTTCCCGTTGACCGATAGGTGTACGCCGGGCCCAGCAGTGTCGCAACACCGCCGCGAGGCCCGGGCCGTCTTTTGTGATCCCTCTGTGACGTGCTGTCCCGTCAAAGGACATGAATACCCGCGGCGTTAGGGATGTATGAGAGTGAGTGGTGACAGCGGCCGCGCGTCGACCAGGCTGGCCGCCCGCTCCAGCGCGCTGGCCAGCAGCGCGAGATCGGTTGGCCCATTGCCCAGTTCCCGTACGGGCCGGCGCGTCGGCGGATCGCCCATCCGTTCCCACTCCAGGGGGACGACGGTGGGGCGCAGGGTCGCCGTACGGGGAATGCGCCCGGTGACCCGGCCGCTCTGGAACGGGGTCTCGCGCCCATCCGGGTGGCTCAGCCGGCCCCGGCCCGGGGCGGGCTCCCCCGGCCCGGGGTTGACGGGCGGGGCGTCGAGGACGGCGCGCAGTCGGGTGCCGCGCGCCAACTCGGTGTCGGCCGTGTACTCGGGGCGGGCGGAGGTGGCGATGAGATGGACGCCGAGCCGGCCGCCGTCGCGTGCCACCGCCTCCAGCGCCCGGACGACCGAACCCGCCGCCGGACGGCCCGTACTCCCCAGGGCCGGGGCCACCAGCGCGTCGAAGTCATCGACGAGAACGACCAGTCGGGGCAGGGGGCGTTCGGTGGTGGTGGCGGTGACGTTGCCACGCCCGCCGGGACGCAGGCGCAGGGTGCCGCTGGGTGGGGAGTCGAGATCGCCGTGCGGGTGGCCGCCCGACCCGTTGGCCGTGGGCGGCGGAGAGGCCGTGGCCGCACTGTGGTGCCCGCGGGGCGGTGGGAGGCTTGATCCGCTCTGTTCGGCGGCGCTGGACGGGCGCTGACCGACCCTGCGGCCCGCCAGCTGACGGCCCTGCTGCCCTGCGGTGAAGCTCGCGCCCCCCAGGATCTCCGCCCGCCGCTTCAACTCGGCGCCGAGCGCCTGAGCGAAGGCGCGCATGCGCAGCGGGTCGCTGGCGACCAGATGGTCGAAGGCATGCGGAAGCTCGGTGCAGGCCGCGAGGCCGTCGCCGCGCTCCCCGCCGGCTCCGTCGACCAGCAGCAGACCGAGTCGGTCGGGGCGGGCGGCGGATGCGAGGGACGCGGCGATGGAGCGCAGCAGCTCGGTGCGACCGCTACCGGGCGGACCTTCGATCAGCAGATGTGGCTCGTCCGCGGTCAGATTGATGGTGAGCGGACCGCGCGGGCCAGCGCCGAGCACCGCGGTGCCGTCCGGCCAGCGGCCCTCGACCTGATCCACGGGCCTGCCCGGTCGCCCATCGGCCGACGCGGGAGGGGGCTGGCCGGCTTTCTGGGCCATATCGGTGGCCGATGCCCAACGCGCCATCAGGGAAGCGGGAGTGGCGCGGGCGAGTCCCAGTTCGTCCAGGAGACGGGCGGAGCGGGGGAGCGCGGCGGCCCGCCCGGGGCCCGTGTCGGACCCCGCGGGGCCTTCGGTGCGCAGCGGGGCGAGGGCTCGGGCGAAGCGCTCGGCCCAGGCCGCCGAAACGGCGTCCACCGCTGCCAGGGTGCCTTGTCCGGCGGGCAGCCCGCCGGCCGTCCGCAGCAGTCGCAGGGCGGTGGCCACATCGCCGCTGAGCATGGCGACCGCCCCGCACTCACGGAAGGCGAGCGATGCCGCGCACGCCGTCTCATAGGTCGCGGCGATCGGTGAGTGGGGGGAGGCCGGCGGTGTCTCGGCCAGCACGATCAGATGGATACCGGTCGCCCGGCCGGTGCTCGCGAGCCGTGCGGTCGCCTCCCGCAGCGCTGCCGAGCCCGGATCGCCGTCGACGATGACGACGGTACGTCCTCCGACATGCCGCCCGGCGGCTTCCGCCACGGCTCGCGGGTCGGCGCTTGGCCAGCCCGGGCCCAGCGGGCCGTCGTCCAACCGGCGCGTCAACTCGGCGGTACGCGCCGCGGCCTGGTCGCGGTCGTACGCCAGCAGCATGCGACAGTCCTGGCCGTGGGCTGGCCGCAGCTGGGGCAGCCAGCCGAGCCACGCCCACTCGGCCCTGCGTTCGTCCAGGCTGCGGGAGCGATCGGCACTGATCAGTACGATCTCCAGCTCGGTGGGGGAGTGCGCGGCCGCGAGCTGTGCGACCGCCCAGCGGGCCAACCCGGCCAGGCGGGCCCGGGGCCCTGCGAGACCGAGGGAGCCCGCCTCCCGCAATCCGACGGTCACCGGTACCGAGGGCAGCCCGTCCCGATCGTCCGTGCCGAGCCGGAGCACCAGTGACTCGGGGTGCGCCGGACCACGCTCCCAGAGCCGGGGCCCCGGGCCGAGCGCGGTCAGGAGCACGGCGGCGGGATCGGGCCAGCGCTCGGCGGTGAACCGCCCGGACAGCTCTGATCTCGCGGCGGGTACGGAAGGTCCCGAAACTGGCCATTCCGGGGGGTAGTCGACCGCGGCGGCACCCGCGGTCTCGTCCCTGCCCCCGGCCAGCCGCCGCGCCCAGGCGCCTATGCCCCGCTTGCGCCCGCCGCGACCCTCCTGCCCGCCCTGGCCACCGGGACCCTCGGTTCCCGCGCTGTCCAGCGGGCGGGAGTGCACCGGGGCAGCCGGGCCGGGGAGCGTGGGCTGGTACTGCGGGGGTACCCGGCTGCCGTCGAAGAGAGCTTGGGCCGGGTGGTCCGGATGGCCGGAGTCCGTGATGGGCGGGGGTCCCCACCCGGGCTCCGCCGGACGCTGCTCACGGCTGGAGTCATCCAGGGGATCGACGAAGGAGACACCGTCGGGTACGCGGAGGTGGCCCTCCCCGTCCGGGTCGGTCGACAGAGCCGGTGCGGGAGTGCCGGGAGCCAGGCGCAGCGCGGATTCCCCCAACCGCAGCAGCGCGCCCGCGGGCAGTCGCACCGGGCGGGGGCCCACGGGCCTGCCGTCCAGCGTGGTGCCATTGGTCGAGCCGAGGTCGGCGACCGTCACCCGGCCGTCTTCCTCGACCGTCACCGAACAGTGCAGCCGGGAGACATCGGGGTCGTCCAGCGCGACATCCGCGTCGGCCGAGCGCCCCACACTGATCTGCCCGCCGTGCAGGAGGTGGACCCCACCCGCGTCCGGGCCCGCGACGACATGGAGCTGTGCGGGGGCTTCCGCGCCGGGCGGCTCCGTCTCGCCGGGGCACTGGAAGGACAGCACCGCGCCATCGATCAGTGGTGGCTCGCCGAGGATGTGGCGCTGGGCGTCGAGCCGCTCCTGTCCCACGTACAAGACGACGGCACCGGATATGTCCGGGCCCGCGGCGGCGGTCGCCAGACCGGACGCCACGGCTCCGAGAGCCGTGCCGGCGGGCGCGGTGACGAGCACATCGCAGCCACGGGCGCGGGCCGGTCCGGCCTGCCCCGCTGCGGTCCCACCCGCCGCCGCGGACTGCCCGGCACGCGGCGCGAGAACGGTCAGCCGGATCTGCATCGCCGTCTGCAATCCCTTCTGCACGGGGTACCCGGCAGGGGAGCCGCCTCCGATTGCCCCCACCCGGCAGGTCGACACAGAGCACCAGGGCTCCCGTCCCACGGCTCCGTGCTTGAGGCATCCTCGCACCTGCTACTGACAACGCGCCCGGCAACCGGCGATAAGTGATCTTGAATGATCCTATCCGGACGGAAAAGTGCCTGGTTGGGTCAGCAAGCGTCAGGACTGTGTTGTGTACGGCACGCCAGTTCGGCAACCTTCCGTACTCCCTTCGCGTCTTTGCTGCGGACACCACACGGCCGCACCCGCGGCGCATTGCGGCTACGGGACCGGTACTCCACCGGCCCGTACCGGACCGGACCAGCGGAGAAGACCCGCGGACAACCGGCCGGCGACTTGTGCGGCGGCATTAAAGTGGGTCGGACACCCGGGCGGCGTCATAGTGGGCCCGGACCACGCAAGGACCACGATCAGCAGGGAGCGCATGACGTGCGGCCTGTAGGCAGCAAGTACCTCCTGGAGCAGCCACTCGGCCGCGGAGCCACCGGCACCGTCTGGCGTGCCAGGCAGCGCGAGACCGCGGGCGCCGAGGCGGCGGTGCCGGGCCAGCCCGGCGAGACGGTCGCGATCAAGGTCCTCAAGGAGGAGCTGGCGAACGACGCGGACATCGTGATGCGCTTTTTGCGCGAGCGTTCCGTACTGCTCCGCCTGACCCACCCGAACATCGTGCGGACCCGTGACCTGGTCGTCGAGGGCGATCTCCTCGCCCTGGTCATGGATCTGATCGACGGCCCCGACCTCCACCGCTATCTCCGGGACAACGGCCCCTTCACCCCGGTCGCCGCCTCCCTGCTGACGGCCCAGGTCGCCGACGCCCTCGCCGCCAGCCATTCCGACGGGGTCGTCCACCGTGACCTCAAGCCGGCGAACGTCCTGCTGAAAACGGACGCCGACGGACAGATGCATCCGATGCTGACCGACTTCGGCATCGCCCGCCTCGCTGACTCCCCGGGCCTGACCCGTACCCATGAGTTCGTGGGCACCCCGGCCTATATCGCCCCCGAGTCCGCCGAAGGCCGCCCGCAGACCTCCGCCGTCGACATCTACGGTGCCGGCATCCTGCTGTACGAGCTGGTCACCGGCCGTCCGCCGTTCGCCGGCGGCACCGCGCTCGAAGTGCTCCACCGCCATCTGAGCGAGGAACCCCGGCGCCCCACCACCGTGCCCGAGCCGCTGTGGACGGTCATAGAGCGCTGCCTGCGCAAGGAGCCGGGCGAGCGCCCCAGCGCGGTCAACCTCGCCCGCGCGCTGCGCACCGTCGCCGCCGGTGTCGGGGTGCACTCCAGCGGTGCCCAGGTCGACGCCGCCCTCGGAGTGGCCGCCCTGCTCGCGCCCGACCCCGCGCCGGCCCAGGTCCCCGAGACCCCCGGAGCGGCCGCCCCGACCCAGATGCTGCCCAACACCGGATCGCCCGGCGGTTACGACCCCAACGCCGCGACCAGCGTGATGCAGCAGACCGGCTCCCCCTCGGGCGCCGCCGACCCGACGAGCGTTCTGCCGCGCGCCGGGGCGTCCGATCCGACCGCGATGATGCCGCCGGTGCCGCCGCGCCCCGACGGTTCTCCCGGGTCCCAGGACCCGCACCCCTGGCAATCCCAGCTCCAGGCGGCGCGCGATCGCAATGACCAGACCCAGGTCCAGTACCTGGACCCGAGTCAGGACCCGCTGCGCCGCCGCCCCCAGCGTCAGCAGCCGCAGCAGCCTCCGCAACCACCGCACTCTCCCCAGCAGCAGCACCAACAGCAGCAGCAGCAGCAGTACGCGCCGCCTCCGCCGCAGCCGCAACCGCGGCGGGCCAGGCCGCAACCTCAGCCTCGCCAGCAGCAGCGCCCGCAGCCGCCCCAGCGCCAGCAGTACGCACCCCAGCCATACTCACCTCCGCAGCAGCCTCAGCAACCACAGCAGCCTCAACCGCCAGCCCCGCGTCAGCCCAGGCAGCGCAGTTCCAACCCCATGCGTATTCCTGGACTCGGCTGCCTCAAGGGCTGTCTGTTCTCGATCCTCATGCTGGTTGTCGCGGGCTGGCTGATCTGGGAGCTGACCCCCGTTCAGGGCTGGATCGCCGATGGAAAGAGCTACTGGGACGCGATTGGTGACGGCGTCACCAATGTGACGGACTGGATTTCCGAACTCGGCGCTTCCGACTCGACCACAAACGAGCCCAACACCAATAACCCGGACACCGGGCAGTAGCCACCACTCCCCACGGCCGAGTGGATTTATCGACTTCCGCGGGCAAAAACCGCCCGCGGAAGTGAAGGTTGGTGTCATCTGGGGCGCGCGGTTGCCATAACCACGCGTACGTTATGGACAACGCCAGCCGCTGAGGGAGCAGTCTTGGCACGGAACATCGGTAGCCGGTACACGGCGCACCAGATCCTCGGTCGGGGCAGTGCGGGCACGGTCTGGGCAGGGGACGGGCCTGACGGGCCCGTCGCCATCAAGCTGTTGCGCGAAGACCTCGCCTCGGACCAGGAACTGGTTGGACGCTTCGTCCAGGAGCGCACAGCCCTGCTGAGCCTGGACCACCCCAGCGTCGTCGCCGTTCGCGATCTCGTCGTCGACGGCAATGACCTCGCCCTGGTCATGGAGCTGGTCCGGGGCACCGATCTGCGCACCCGTCTGGACCGGGAGCGCAGGCTCGCCCCCGAGGCGGCGGTGGCGATCATCGCGGACGTCGCCGATGGACTGGCCGCCGCCCATGCGGCCCAGATCGTCCACCGGGACGTCAAGCCCGAGAACATCCTGCTCAACATGGAAGGGGAGCTCGGCCCCGGCGGAGCCCACCCGGCCCTGCTCACCGACTTCGGTGTCGCCAAGCTGATCGACACCCCGGGCCGCACCAAGTCGACCCGCATCATCGGCACCCCGGACTACCTCGCTCCCGAGATAGTCGAGGGGCTCCCACCGCGGGCCGCGGTCGACATCTACGCCCTCGCCACCGTCCTCTATGAACTCCTCGCGGGCTTCACCCCGTTCGGCGGGGGGCATCCTGGGGCGGTACTGCGCCGCCATGTCACCGAGACGGTCGTCCCCCTGCCGGGCATCCCGGAGGAGCTGTGGCAGCTGATCGTCCAGTGCCTGGCCAAGGCCCCCGCCTCCCGGCTGCGCGCCTCCGAGGTGGCGGCCCGGCTGCGTGAACTGCTGCCGCTGCTGTCCGGCCTGCCTCCGCTGGACGTCGACGAGCCCGACTCCGAGCCGCCCGCCGAACCCTACGAGGAAGCCGTTCCCGAACCCACCGGCGAGGTGCGCCGCCGTGGCGCGGTCCCGCTCGTGCCCGGCGGGCCCCCGGCCGACTCCAACCGCGACACCCACACCTCCATGCGCGTCCCCGCCCCGGACGAGCTCGCCGGTGGGGCGTACGGCACCGCCCGCGCGCCACGAACCCCGGGCCAGCCCCGCCCCGGCTCGGCCCGCAACAAGCAGACCGCCAGTCGGGCCAGTGCGGTGCGTAAGCGACGGATCACCCTGGGTGCGGCCGCTGTCGCGGTGATCGCCGCGGTGAGCGTCGGCGGCTGGCTCGCGACGGGTGACGGCGAAGCCGAACCGCCCCCGAGAGACTCCAAGTCCTCCACCGCGGAGCCCTAGAAGCCGACCCTGGTGGGGTGGCGAAAGCCGCTGCCAAACCCTGGCGGACGGGTAAGTTGCACCCAGCCGTTACGCTGGACCCGTGGCAGTCGTCGATGTATCTGAAGAGCTGAAGTCCCTCTCCTCGACCATGGGGTCGATCGAGGCCGTCCTGGACCTCGACAGGATGAGGGCTGACATTGCCGTGCTGGAGGAGCAGGCCGCAGCCCCGTCCCTGTGGGACGACCCGGAAGCGGCGCAGAAAATCACCAGCAAGCTCTCCCACCTCCAGGCGGAGCTGCGCAAGGTCGAGGCTCTCCGCAGCCGGATCGATGATCTGTCCGTGCTCTTCGAACTGGCCGAGGCCGAGGACGACGCGGACACGCTCGCCGAGGCCGAGTCCGAGCTGGTGGATGTCCGCAAGGCACTGGAAGAGATGGAAGTGCGCACCCTTCTCTCCGGCGAGTACGACGAGCGTGAGGCGCTGGTCAACATCCGCGCGGAAGCCGGCGGAGTGGACGCGTCCGACTTCGCCGAGCGGCTCCAGCGCATGTATCTGCGCTGGGCCGAGCGCCATGGGTACTCGACCGAGGTCTATGAGACGTCGTTCGCCGAGGAGGCCGGCATCAAGTCGACCACCTTTGTGGTCAAGGCCCCCTATGCCTATGGCACCCTCTCGGTCGAGCAGGGCACTCACCGGCTGGTGCGCATCTCCCCCTTCGACAACCAGGGCCGCCGCCAGACGTCCTTCGCCGGCGTCGAGGTGCTCCCCGTGGTCGAGCAGAGCGACCACGTCGAGATCGACGAGTCCGAACTGCGGATCGATGTCTACCGCGCCTCGGGCCCCGGTGGTCAGGGAGTGAACACCACCGACTCGGCGGTTCGCATCACCCACCTGCCGACCAACATCGTGGTCTCCTGCCAGAACGAGCGCTCGCAGATCCAGAACAAGGCGAGTGCGATGAACGTCCTCCAGGCGAAGCTGCTGGAGCGCCGCCGCCATGAGGAGCAGGCGAGGATGGACGCCCTCAAGGGCGACGGCGGCAACTCCTGGGGCAACCAGATGCGCTCCTACGTTCTGCACCCCTACCAGATGGTCAAGGATCTGCGCACAGAGTTCGAGGTCGGCAATCCGCAGTCCGTTCTGGATGGCGAGATCGACGGTTTCCTGGAGGCGGGCATCCGCTGGCGGAAGCGCCAGGACCGCTAGCACAAGTCCTCTCGTAAGAGAAAGATGCCGGCCCCCCCGCCTGGGGGTGCCGGCACTTGTGCGTGGGCGGCGGCTTCCCGCTCTGCCTGAGGGTCACCGGGGGAGGTCGCCGTGTCCCGATGGTGCGGCAGTCACGTCGAGTGCGGAACGGGGCCGTTTCAAGGAACCGAGGCTCCAGCGTGGTTGTCATACCAGTCGGTGAATTCGCCAACGCAAGCGCGGTATTGAGCTTCTACTCGCTTTGTCGATAAGGCAATCAGTAACTCATGGGCCGTCAGTTTCCTTATGTGTCACAGTTCTATCGCCCCTGCTCAGGCAACCTGCCTCATACCGGACATCGCACGCGCAACCGCCTTGACGCGTCCGCGAAAACTGGGAAGGCTAACGCGCGGCAGACGCATTTTCGGGGCTCATAAGGACGGGGAAGAGCCCAACTCCCTGTGGTTGAAGCCCCGACGCGCTGCACTACTTCACGAATAGCTACTGGGGGTAGCAGCTACATGACCAAGAAGACGCGCATCCGCGTGGCGCGGATTGTCGCCGGCGCGGTGGTCGCTGCCGGTGCGTCGCTGACCGCCGCGGGCGTCGCCTCAGCCGTCGGTGCGGACACCGACGCCGGTATCGGTATCGACGCTCGGGTTGACGACACCCCGCCCAGCCCCAGCCCGTCCGTGCCCACGACCATTCCGGATCCCAGTTCCTCCGGTCCGGGTCCTGGTCCGAGCAACAGCGGCCCCGGTCCGAGCCCGAGCAACACCGGTCCGGGTCCGAGCCCGAGCAACACCGGCCCTGGTCCGAGCCCGAGCAACACGCCTCCGAAGCCGACCCCGAGCAACACCCCTCCGAAGCCGACTCCGAGCAACACGCCTCCGGGTTCGAGCCCGAGCAGCACCCCTCCGGGTACGGGTCCGAGCCCGAGCAGCACTGTCCCCGGCCAGACCACCGGTGGCAACAACGGCGGTAGCACCGATGGCGGGGACGACGGTGGCGCGGGTACCTGCACCGTCGACCTCGACGGCGCCGAGTGCACCGACAACACGGACACCAACAACGCCGGCTCCCAGCCGGTCGAGCAGGGCAAGGCCAAGGAAGAGCTGGCCGAGACGGGAGCCCTGGAGACCACCTACCTGGTCGTCGGCGCTGCCACCATGATCGCCGGTGGCATCGGATTCCGCTTTATGCCCCGGCTCGTCGGCGGACGCACTGCTGCCTGATCCAGACGATGTCCAGCCGCGCCGTCCGAGACGGCGGCGCATCCCAGGGCCATCGGCTGCCGTCGATCGGCTCGGGCTTCGTTGAAGCGGCCTGAGACGCACACCACGCGTACGGGCCCGGTGTAACACAGCGCACAGGAGCGATCTCGCTCAGCGAGAAGGGCCCGGGGTGTGGCACAACACCCCGGGCCCTTCCTTGCGCGCTCCAGAGGCTCAGTAGCCCTACGCGGTCTGGGTCGCCAGCACGGCCAGTGCGGCGATCAACACCACCAGCAACGTCAACAACGCCACCGGATTGAGTCCGCCGAACGGGCCCTCTTGCTGGAGCCGCTCGCGGTTGGCCCGACAGACCTGGCAGCGACCCTCGGAGACGGGGGCCGCGCAGTTGGCGCACACCAGTCGGTCATAGGTCATGCGCTCTCCTCCTCCCGCGCGCCGGAGCCGCAGACGCGGACCGTGAGCACAGATCACTTCAGATAACGCTTAGGGAAACGCGACTGTTCCCTACCACTGTGCCAGCTCGCGCGCCTTTCGGCGCGCCCCATCGGATCGCATAAAGTCGGCATAAGCGCGCACGCGTTCCCCGCGCGTCATGATCGGTGCGCGCGGCAGGACAAAGTACCGGACGAAGTACGGGACAAACTGCGCATCCCAGGCCGCTAGCTGCCTCCGTCAGTTCCGTTCGCGTAAGGTCACGCACACCTACTCCCGGCCGACCGTGGTGCACCTGTGATCCGATTCGACAGAGTCTCCAAGAGCTACCCCAAGCAGAACCGCCCCGCCCTGTGCGATGTCACGCTGGACATCCAGAAGGGGGAGTTCGTCTTCCTCGTGGGCTCGTCAGGTTCCGGAAAGTCGACGTTCCTGCGGCTGATCCTGCGCGAGGAGCGAGCCAGCGAAGGGCTGGTGCACGTCCTGGGCAAGGACCTCGCCAAACTCTCCAACTTCAAGGTGCCTCATATGCGCCGCCAGTTGGGCACCGTCTTCCAGGATTTCCGACTGCTGCCCAACAAGACCGTCGCCGAGAACGTGGCGTTCGCGCAAGAGGTCATCGGCAAGCCGCGCGGGGAGATCCGCAAGGCCGTCCCCCAGGTCCTCGACCTCGTCGGGCTCGGCGGCAAGGAAGGCCGGATGCCCGGTGAGCTGTCCGGCGGTGAGCAGCAGCGCGTCGCCATCGCGCGGGCCTTCGTCAACCGCCCGATGCTCCTGATCGCCGATGAGCCCACCGGCAACCTCGACCCGCAGACCTCCGTGGGCATCATGAAGCTGCTGGACCGCATCAACCGCACGGGAACCACCGTGGTGATGGCGACCCACGACCAGAACATCGTCGACCAGATGCGCAAGCGTGTGATCGAGTTGGAGCAGGGACGCCTCGTACGTGACCAGGCGCGTGGCGTCTACGGCTACCAGCACTGAGCCGTCCGCGGCCGCAGGTAGTGAGCCAGTAAGAGCAGCAAGGAAAGGCTGAACGCACGCGATGCGCGCCCAGTTCGTACTGTCGGAGATCGGCGTCGGTCTTCGCCGCAATCTCACCATGACCTTCGCCGTCATCGTCTCCGTGGCCCTCTCGCTCGCGCTCTTCGGTGGCGCGCTCCTGATGAGCCAGCAGGTCAATACGATGAAGGACTTCTGGTACGACAAGGTCAATGTCTCGATCTTCCTCTGCAACAAGAACGACGCGAAGACATCACCTCGCCAATGCTCCAAGGGCGCCATCACCGGGCAGCAGAAGCAGCAGATCGAAGCCGATCTGCAGAAGATGGACATTGTCGAGACCGTCCACAAGGAGTCCGCGGAGCAGGCGTACAAGCTCTACAAGGAGGAGTACGGCGACACTCCGATCGCGGCCACGATCACCCCGGACCAGATGCAGGATTCCTTCCGCGTCAAGCTCAAGGACCCGGAGAAGTACAAGGTGGTCGCATCCGCCTTCGACGGTCGCGCGGGTGTTCATTCCGTGCGCGACCAGCGGGACATCGTGGAGAACCTCTTCTCCCTGATGAACGGAATGCGGGTCGCGGCCCTGTGCGTGATGGCGCTCATGCTGGTCATCGCGATGATGCTGATCGTCAACACGGTGCGGGTTTCGGCGTTCAGCCGTAGGCGTGAGACCGGCATCATGCGTCTGGTGGGCGCGTCCAGTTTCTATATTCAGATGCCGTTCATCATGGAGGCGGCTTTCGCCGGACTTCTTGGTGGAGTGGTCGCCTGTGCCTTCCTTCTGCTGGGCCGCTATTTCCTTATCGACAACGGCCTGGCACTCTCCGAGAAGATGCAGCTCGTCGAATTCATCGGCTGGGACGCTGTATTGACCAAGCTCCCCCTGGTCCTGGTGATCAGTCTGGTGATGCCCGCCCTTGCTGCTTTCGTCGCTTTGCGCAAGTACCTCAAGGTGTGACGAGCGCCCCGGGCGTCGTACGAACAACCTCCGTACGACGCCCTTCGCTTGTCCTAGACTCAACGCCATGTCGGGCCCGGAAGTCTGTCTACTGCCCCGCCGCATTCGCCGCGGGGCCGCCCTGACATTGGTTTTCGCAACCGTTCTCGCCACCGCTGCGGCCACCAACGCGCTGCCTCATGACGGGGATGTCGAGCAATCGCGCACCCTGGCCGCACGGCCCGCCGGAGCGACCGTCGACCAGGAGGCCGTGGCCCGGGCCGCCGCTGCCGCCGTCGCCGAGGGCAAGTCCGGGGCCAAGGCCGCCGGAGAGGTCGTCAGCCGCAGCGGAGACCGCTGGGGCGCGGTCTATGACCAGCAGGAGTACAAGACGTTTCAGCAGGCCCTGGACGGTGAGTACACCGGTGTCGGACTGTGGGCGCGCCGCTCGGAGGACGGCCGGGTCGAGGTGGCCAAGGTCCAGCCGGGCGGCCCGGCCGACGACGCGGGCGTCAAGGCGGGCGACCGGCTGCGCGCGATCGACGGACTGGCCGTCGACGATCGCCCCGTCACCGATGTGGTCGCGCTGTTGCGCGGCAAGGAGCGCACCCGGGTGAACCTCGGCCTGGAGCGGGCCGACCGTTCTTGGACCAGGACCCTGACCCGTAGGACGCTGTCCACCGAATCCGTCACGGTGCGGCATCTCAGGGGCGGCGCGGTGATGATCAGAGTCGCGGCCTTCACCAGGGGCTCGGGCGCCCGGGTGCAGGAAGCCGTACGGCGGGCCCCGCACGGCGCCGGTGTCCTCCTCGATCTCCGGGGCAATGCCGGCGGTCTGGTCACCGAGGCCGTCGCCGCGGCCTCCGCCTTCCTGGACGGCGGCCTGGTCGCCACCTATGACATGCGCGGCGATCAGCAAGCCCTCTACGCCGACCCCGGCGGCGATACGGACCGCCCGGTGGTCGCCCTCGTCGACGGCGGCACGATGAGCGCGGCCGAGCTCGTCACGGGAGCGCTCCAGGACCGGGGCCGCGCGATCACCGTGGGCTCCCGCACCTTCGGCAAGGGCTCGGTGCAGATGCCGAGCACCCTGCCGGACGGCTCGGTGGCCGAACTGACCGTCGGGCACTACCGCACCCCCTCGGGCCAGAGCGTCGACGGCGAGGGCATCACACCCGACGTCGCCGCCGATCACGGTGCCGAAGAACAGGCCCAAACAGTATTGGGTGGCCTCGGCACCGGGTCGTAGTGCGAAAATGGCCACACTATGGCTAAGGAAAAAGGGCGCAAGCTGATCGCGCAGAACAAGAAGGCGCGACACGATTACCACATCATCGACACCTACGAGTGCGGTCTCGTGCTGACCGGTACCGAGGTGAAGTCGTTGCGCCAGGGGCGGGCGTCGCTGGCGGACGGCTTCGTCCAGATCGATGGCCACGAGGCGTGGCTGCACCATGTGCACATCCCCGAGTACAGCCAGGGCACCTGGACCAACCACAGCGCGCGGCGCCGGCGGAAGCTCCTGATGCACCGGGCGGAGATCGACAAGCTGGAGTCCAAGTCCCAGGAGACCGGCCATACGATCATCCCTCTCGCCCTGTACTTCAAGGACGGCCGGGCCAAGGTCGAGATCGCACTGGCGCGGGGCAAGAAGGAGTACGACAAGCGCCAGACCCTGCGGGAACGTCAGGACCAGCGCGAGGCTGACAAGGTCATGTCGGCGGTCCGCCGCCGTCAGCAGGCCTGATCAGGGACCGCCGCCGAGGGCCCGCCCGCGGCGCCGCCGGGAATACGCTGGCACCCGCCCGGGTTGGTCACGTACGATGGCACCAGTCCTCCACAGCGAGGGCGAGCTTTGAAAAATCAACATGGGGATGATCGGTTTCGACAGCGGATGTCGAAGCAGGAGAAGCGAGCCGAGGAAGCGGCAATGATCTCGTAAACCATATGTCGCAAACAATAATCGCCGATTCCAAGCGCGATTCCTCCGAAGCCTTCGCCCTCGCTGCCTAATAAGCAGTAAGAGCGAACCTTCACTCATGGAGCGTTAGCCCGGGGCTGTTCCCGACCCGGTTCCTGACGTCATCAAGGGAACTAAACCTCTAGGCCCGGTCACGGGGTCAAGAGGGAAATCAAACAGTGGCTGAGCCCGTCGGAGACTTGTCCGCGTGATCTCCGGGGCCGAGAAAATCGTAGCGGACTGCGCTCGGAGAAGTCCTGATTCTGCACCGTTGGACGCGGGTTCGATTCCCGCCATCTCCACCACCCCATGTGTAAAAAGACCCCCTGACCTGCGAGAACTTCGCTAGGGCAGGGGGTCTTCTGCATGCCGTGGCTCTTGCGTGCCGTGGGAAGGGCGGTCGGGGGTGCCCCAGGCAGGGGCCGGTGCTTGTGCCGTGGGGGTTCGTGGGATGAGAGTTCACCCTTCCGGGTGCAACCCACAGCCCCGCCCGTGCGTATAGCTGATGCCGGTGTCCGCATCCGCGGCGCGGCTCGCTTCGGAGCACGGGAGAAGAACACAGATGGTCTCAGGCAAGGTGGTGAGGGGCACGGCGCTGGGCGCCGCGCTGTTGGCTCCGCTCGCGGTCCTCGTACCCGCGGGGACCGCGGCAGCCGAGGTGAAGGCGGCGCCCGCCGCCGTCTCGGCTGCCGCGCCGGCCCCCGATCTCGGGGCCCTGCGGGCGGCCCTGAGTACGGCGCTGAGTCAGGGCGCCCCGGGGGCGATGGCCCGGGTCGATGACGAGGGGACGGTCCACAAGGTCGCCGAAGGCATCGGGGATCGGGCCACCGGGCGGGCCATCGACGCCAATGACCGGTTCCGGGTCGGCAGCGTCAGCAAGTCCTTCACGTCCGTGGTGCTGCTGCAACTGGTCGACGAGGGCGAGTTGGCGCTGGACACCCCCGTCAACACGTATCTGCCGGGGCTGCTGGACGCCCGGATCACCGTGCGCCATCTGCTCAGTCACCGCAGCGGGCTGTACGACTACACCAATGACATGTTCGCCGCGACGGTGCCCGGCTTCGAGGCCGTGCGGAACAGGGTCTTCAGCTATCAGGAGCTCCTTGACCTCTCCCTGGCGAAGCCGCTGACCGTCCAGCCGGGTGCCGCCTACTCCTACTCCAACACCAACTTCGTGGTCGCGGGAATGCTGATCGAGAAGCTGACCGGGAAGCCCGTCGCCCGTGCGTACAGCAAGCGGATCATCAAGCCGCTCAAGCTCACCAACACCTCCTACGTACATCCCCGCACCGCCATCCCCGGCCGTCATATCAAGGGCTATCTGCGGCCCGACGAGGCCGGTGGCGCGCTGGTCGACTCCACCCGGCAGACCGCCTCCTGGGCGCAGAGCGCGGGTGCGGTCATCTCCAGCCCCAAGGATCTGAACACCTTCTTCTCCGCACTCGTCCGGGGGAAGCTGACGTCAGCCGCCCAGCTGGCGCAGATGCAGCAGTGGGCCCCGGTCAACGCCACCCAGGGCTATGGCCTGGGGCTGCGTCGCCGTGATCTGTCCTGCGGTGTGTCGGTGTACGGACACACCGGCACGGTCCAGGGGTACTACACATCGTCCTTCACCTCCCCGGACGGCAAGCGTTCGGTCACCGCGGTCGCCAACACCTCCAACAACGGGACGGTGCTCAACACCCTGCCGCGCACGCTGGAAGCCGTTTTCTGCGGTGCTTCCGCCGCCAAGTCGGTCCGCGGTATCGCCCCCGCTGAGCGCGAGGACATCGCCCCCGACGTCGTACGGGACTGAGCTCCCCGAGGCGCGCGGTCGGATCAGCTACCGATGGAGGGGTTCCGACCGCCCGCTGGGGCAGGCACTCTGGAGGGCGAATACCCGGAAATGACCCTGAGACAGTGACCTGAGGCAGTGACCTTGAGGCGGTGACAGGCGGATGACGGCCGATGCGAACGGTACGACTCCCTACGACTGGCGGTTTGACTCCGGACGTATATGCCTGGATCTCATAGCGACTTCGGACCCCGGCAGCGGTCCGGAGCCGCTCCTCGACAGCCAACTGCTCGGCCGGTGGCTGCTCGGTGTGGGGCTACTGCCCGCCGGGACCTCGGTGAGTCTGGTGGACGGCCCCTGGGCGGTTCGCTTCGTTGATCTACGGCTATGGATCGACCAGGTGATACGAGCGGAACTCGGCGGGCGTTACGCCGATTCGGCGTTGGAACGGGTCAACGCCGTCGCATCCGGCTCCCCGCCGCCGATCAGGGCGGTGCGGAAGGGGAGCGGTCCACTGGTCCGGGCCCTGGGCGCGGCTCCCGAATGCGGGGCGCTACTGGCCGCGGTGGCTCGCGACGCGGTGGATCTGCTCACCGATCCGGACGCGCTCGCACGACTGCGGGAGTGCGAGGGGGAGAGCTGCCGCCGGGTTTATTTGGACACCTCTCGGGGGCGTAGACGACGTTGGTGTTCGAGCGAGGTCTGTGGAAACCGGGAGCGGGTCGCCCGGCATCGGCGCCGGGCGGCGGCGATCGCCCGTGCCTGACGGAGTCTCAATTTGGTGATAAAACGCCCCTAAAGCCTTCATCCCAAAGAGCTGAAAGGCCATCAACTGCCGCCATCCACAACAGAATAGGACCAGTCGGGACCGCCAAGAATCTTGAAAGATTCTTGGCTCGGCTTTGAATGACTCGCCGACCTCCTCCGTAGAGGAGGGGGACAAGCATCAGCCGAAGTCAGGGTCTCGACCGGGAGGTTGCAGGTGCGCAAAGATGCGGCCGTGGCCGATGACCGTCCGCACAGGGCCCGCCATCGCAGCGAGAAACCGCGCTCGGATTCCTCAGTACCTGATGAGGAACTCATGCGCGCGCTCTATCGCGAACATGCGGGACCTCTGCTTGCCTATGTACTACGCCTCGTCGCGGGTGACCGCCAGCGGGCCGAGGACGTCGTACAGGAGACGCTCATCCGTGCCTGGAAGAACGCCGGTCAGCTCAACCGAGCAACTGGCTCTGTCCGACCCTGGCTGGTGACGGTGGCTCGCCGCATCGTCATCGACGGTCACCGCAGCCGGCAGGCCCGGCCGCAGGAGGTTGACCCGTCGCCGCTTGAGGTCATGCCCGCGGAGGACGAGATCGACAAGGCGTTGTGGCTGATGACGCTCGCAGATGCGCTCGATGATTTGACACCCGCCCACCGGGAAGTACTTGTCGAGACGTACTTCAAGGGGCGTACGGTCAATGAAGCGGCCGAGACACTCGGCATACCCAGTGGGACGGTGCGTTCCCGGGTTTTCTACGCACTCCGTTCCATGAAACTCGCACTGGAGGAGAGGGGGGTCACGGCATGACCACGCCTGAGCCGGAGTCCGTGCACGATGCCGTCGGCGCGTATGTGCTCGGCATACTCGACGACGCGGACGTACCGGCGTTCGAGATGCATCTCGCGGGGTGCGATATCTGCGCGACCCACCTTGAGGAGTTCGCCGGCATGGAGCCCATGCTGGCGATGCTGGCCGAGGTGCCGTCCGGCCCGTTCCAGGCGTCAGGGCCCAATGTGGTGAATCTGCCCGGGCCGCGAAACGCCGGCTGGAGCGATCCGTTCCAGCCACCCGCCGGCTATCAGCAGTCCCCACCCGGCTATGCGGGCGCCTCCTCCGGCTACCAGCAGTCGGCGGACGGGTATCCACCGTCGTCGACCGAGTATCCGCAGTCCGCTGCGGGGCAGCAGCCGGCGAGGCCCATTCCGATCATTCCCGCCCCGCCGGGTCCCAAGGTGCTGAACGGCCTGCTCGATGAGGTCGCCGCCAAACGGGCCGCTCGCCGTCGGCGCGGGATGTATCTGATCGCCGCGGCCGCCGCGCTGATCATCGGAGGCCCCGCCGCCGCGGTCCTGGCCACCGCCGACGACTCCGGGGCCAAGACCAAGGTCGAGGCAAAACCAACCTCCCCGGCCGAGGACGCCTTCTTCAACCATATGGACGAGAAGATCAAGGCGACGGACACCAAGACGAACGTCAGCGCGACCGTCGGCATGGAGAAGAAGGGCTGGGGCACCCACACCGTTCTGGAACTCAAGAACGTCAAGGGACCGCTGAAGTGCTCGCTGATCGCCATTTCCAAGACCGGCGAGGAGGAAGTCGTGACCTCCTGGGCGGTTCCGAAGTGGGGTTACGGCATTGTGGACAGCCCCAACAAGTCCGCCAAGAATCCGTTGTACGTGCACGGTGGCGCGGCCATGGAGCGCAATGAGATCGACCGCTTCGAAGTCCGTACCTTCGACAACCAGAAATTGGTGGAAATCGACGCCTGACAGATTCGCCCCCTTCGCGTACGGTTGACGGCTGCCCAGTGCACGTCAGAAGGGGGCCCTCGGTGGCCGCGCAGGAAGCCGCTGTCGACGCTGTTGAAGCTGTCGACCCACACCCGAGCGAGAGATCTGTTCGGGGCGGTTCGCTCCAGGACGATCAGCTCCAATCGCTCCGGGACCGCGAGATCGAGATCGAACAGGACCATCTGGACAAGGTCTACCGCCGACTGGAAGAGAACATCCACGAGGCAGAGTTTTTGATGCGCGACGCCGCGAAACTGGGCCAGGTCGGCACCCCTGGCGCACTCGCCGAGCGAGACGCCCAGGTCTTCCGCGCCGGAGTCCACCTCAATCGGCTGAACAACGAGTTCGAGGACTTTCTCTTCGGCCGGATCGACCTGCTCCTCGGCAAGGACGGCAAGAAGGGCCCCGATGGTGCGTTCACCTCCATCGAGACCGCCGACGACGCCGTGGCGCCGAACAACACCGCCCAGATCGCCGAGACGCTCCACATCGGCCGGATCGGGGTCCTGGAAGCCGACTACACACCGCTGGTGATCGACTGGCGCGCCCCCGCTGCCGCGCCCTTCTACCGCTCCACCCCGGTCGATCCCGGCCGTGTCGTACGTCGCCGGGTCATCCGCTCCAAGGGCCGCCGTGTGCT
Organism: Streptomyces albipurpureus; assembly: GCF_023701525.1. GTDB lineage: Bacteria > Actinomycetota > Actinomycetes > Streptomycetales > Streptomycetaceae > Streptomyces > Streptomyces albipurpureus. The sequence goes on along the minus strand of NZ_JAMQAW010000036.1, from coordinate 459,804 downwards.
CGGGGTCGAGGACGACCTGATGCGTCCCGAACTCACCGCGACACTCGATGGCGCGCCGCTGCCCGCGATCGGCGACGGAGCGCTGATGGCGGCGCTCGGCCAGGCCCGCAGCCACACCATGCGCGACATCGTCTCCTCCATCCAGGCCGAGCAGGACCTGGTGATCCGCGCACCCGCCGCCTCCGTCACCCATGTGGAAGGCGGCCCCGGCACCGGGAAGACCGCGGTGGCGCTGCACCGCGCCGCCTACCTCCTCTACCAGGACCGCAGGCGGTACGCGGGCGGCATCCTGATCGTCTCGCCCACTCCGCTGCTCGTCGCGTACACCGAGGGCGTCCTGCCGTCGCTGGGGGAGGAGGGCCAGGTCGCGATCCGTGCGGTCGGCAATCTGGTCGACGGCGCCGAGGCCACCGTCTACGACACCCCCGAGATCGCCCGGCTCAAGGGCTCCGCCCGGATGCTGAAGGTGCTCCGCAAAGCGGCCCGGGGTGCGCTGGAGCGCTCCGGCCCCACCGTCTCCGTGCGCAACGGCCAACTCACCCTCGACGAGGAACCCGCCAGCGGAACGCCCAACCGGCTGCGCGTGGTCGCCTTCGGCCGCCGGCTGGAGTTGGAGGCCGGGGACCTGGACCGCATTCGGCAGTCCGTCCTCAGCGGCACCGCCCCGGTCAATCTGCTCCGCCCCCGGGCCCGCCGGCTGCTGCTCGACGCCCTGTGGTCGAAGTCGGGCGCGGCGGGTCGGCACGCCGACCCGGAACTCGCCGCCGAGCTGCGCTCCTCCTTCGACGAGGACATCACCACCGAGGACGACTTCATTCGGTTCCTGGACGCCTGGTGGCCCGAGCTGACCCCGCGCGGGCTGCTGGTCGCCATGGCCGACGAGCGACGGCTCGGCAGATGGGCCCGGCGCATCTTCACCCCCGGTGAGGTACGCCGGCTGGCCCGGTCGCTGCGCCGTGCCGGCGCTGACGGCAAGGGGCCGCTCTCCGTCCACGACGTGGCGATCCTCGATGAGCTGCAACTGCTCCTGGGCACTCCGCACCGGCCCCGTAAGAAGCGCGAGCTCGATCCGTTGGACCAGCTCACCGGTCTGGAAGAGCTGATGCCCCAGCGCGAGGAGACCCAGCGCGAGCGGGCGGAGCGGCTGGCGGCCGAGCGCACCGAGTACGCCCATGTCATCGTCGACGAGGCCCAGGACCTCACCCCCATGCAGTGGCGCATGGTGGGGCGCCGTGGGCGCCACGCCACCTGGACCGTTGTCGGCGATCCCGCCCAGTCCTCCTGGCCGGACCCGGAAGAGGCGGTCGAAGCGCGTGAGGAGGCCCTCGGCAGCCGTCCGCGCCGCCGATTCCAGCTCACCGTGAACTACCGCAACCCCGCGGAGATCGCCGAACTGGCCGCCAGGGTGCTGGCGCGTGCCATGCCGGGGATGGAGTCGCCGACGGCGGTCCGCTCCACCGGGGTCGTCCCGCGGTTCACGGCCGTGGGGGACGCCGCCATCGGTTCCGTCGTACGGGAGGAGACCCAGCGGCTCCTCGCCCGGGTGGACGGCACGGTCGGTGTGGTCGTCGCCATGAACCGTCGAGAAGAGGCCGCGGGATGGCTGACCGGGCTGGGGGAGCGGGCCGTGGCCCTCGGCTCGCTGGAGGCGAAGGGTCTGGAGTACGACGCGACGGTGGTGGTCTCCCCGGCGGAGATCGCCGGGAACACCGCGGCCGGGCTGCGCGTGTTGTACGTCTGCCTCACCCGGGCGACCCAGGAGCTGACGGTGATCTCCGGGCGGCGCGACGAGCCCGATGCGCAGGGCGTACCCGAACTGCTGCGGGGTTGACGGATGCGCGGACGCTCGGGACCCGTACGGAGGCACGTCGGGCCCGAGCGTTCCTGCCCCGGTTCGAGCAGCTCCAGGCCCGCCCGATCGGGGGCGACATCCGACTGACACGGAGTCAACCCGCGCTGGGGGAATCACTTACCGGGGTGGTTTGTTAGATTGGACGTGACACCGGCTCGATCCAAGCCCCCGGGCCCAACCTTCGTCGCTTCGAGCGACCACTTGCCGCGAGGCGAGCATGGCGGGTCGGTGTCACTTTCTTCTTCCAGGCTCCGTTGAGACCCACGTCACCCACCCGGTGACGTGGGTCTTTTCACATATGGGCCGCACGTGGCTCTCATGAGGTCCTCATAACGCGGGGTTACCACCCCCAGCGGCCACTTTTCTCGTATCGTGGAAGAATGGTTCCGGAAACAAAAGGACCATTATTACCTGCTACCGGCAGGTAGGTGCGACCATCGAAATGCGTCCGCCGGGGCTGCCCCGCCGCGGACGCGTAGCAATGAAGCTAGCGAAAGCAGAGGAATCCGGTCATGGCAACGGCGCCCAGCGTCTCGTACTCGATGACGGTCCGGCTGGAGGTGCCCGCGAGCGGAACCGCGGTCTCCCAGCTCACCACGGCCGTGGAGTCCTCCGGCGGATCTGTGACCGGTCTGGATGTGACCGCGTCCGGCCATGAGAAGCTGCGGATCGACGTCACCATCGCCGCGAGTTCCACCGCGCACGCCGAGGAGATCGTCGAAGGCCTGCGCAACATCGAGGGCGTCACCCTCGGCAAGGTCTCCGACCGTACGTTCCTGATGCACCTCGGCGGCAAGATCGAGATGGCGTCCAAGCACCCCATCCGCAACCGTGACGATCTGTCGATGATCTACACCCCGGGTGTGGCGCGGGTCTGCATGGCGATCGCCGAGAACCCCGAAGACGCCCGCCGCCTCACCATCAAGCGCAACTCCGTCGCCGTGGTCACCGACGGTTCCGCCGTCCTCGGCCTCGGCAACATCGGCCCCAAGGCCGCGCTCCCGGTGATGGAGGGCAAGGCCGCCCTGTTCAAGCGCTTCGCCGGCATCGACGCCTGGCCGCTCTGCCTGGACACCCAGAACACCGACGAGATCGTGGCGGTCGTCAAGGCCATCGCCCCTGGTTTCGCCGGTATCAACCTGGAGGACATCTCCGCCCCCCGCTGCTTCGAGATCGAGGCCCGGCTGCGTGAGGCCCTGGACATCCCGGTCTTCCACGACGACCAGCACGGCACCGCGATCGTCGTGCTGGCCGCGCTGACCAACGCGCTGCGCGTCGTCAGCAAGGGCATCGGCGATGTGCGCGTGGTCATGTCCGGAGCCGGCGCGGCCGGCACCGCGATCCTGAAGCTGCTGATCGCGGCGGGCGTCAAGCACGCGGTCGTGGCCGATATCCACGGGGTGGTGCACGCGGGTCGTGAAGACCTCGTGGACGCGGCCGCCGACTCGCCGCTGCGCTGGATCGCCGACAACACCAACCCCGAGGGCGTCACCGGCACGCTGAAGCAGGCCGTGGCCGGGGCGGATGTGTTCATCGGTGTCTCCGCGCCGAACCTGCTGGCAGCGGACGACGTCGCCGGGATGGCGAAGGACGCGATCGTCTTCGCGCTCGCCAACCCGGACCCCGAGGTCGACCCGGCAATCGCACGCCAGACCGCGGCAGTTGTCGCGACCGGCCGCTCCGACTTCCCCAACCAGATCAACAACGTGCTGGTCTTCCCGGGTGTCTTCCGCGGTCTGCTGGACGCCCAGTCCCGGACCGTCAACACGGAGATGATGCTCGCCGCTGCGACAGCGCTTGCTGATGTCGTCACCGAGGACGAGCTGAACCCCAACTACATCATCCCGTCGGTCTTCAACGACAAGGTCGCGGGCGCGGTCGCCGGAGCGGTCCGTACGGCCGCCAAGGCCGCCGGCACCACTGTGACGGGCCCCACGTCTCTCTGACCGTCGGCGCGTCGCGGGATGCCCGGCCCTGACTGCCGATCTAGGGTGGCGGACCATGGCCCCAGTGGCTCCGAGGAGTCCCCACCCTGTGGACGGAACGTCACCACGACGTGGCAGTGGCGCTTTTCGTGTGACTCTGGCGGGTGCCGGATTGGCGTTCCCGCCGTTGGTGGGGGCAGGATGCGTAACTGGGCGCGAGGGTCTGACGTAGACCCTGGTCCGGGGACTGTCAGTGGGCCCTGGCAGCATCGGCTTCGATCTCACGCCTCATAGGCAAGAAGAAACACGGGAGTAAGAACATGAACCGCAGTGAGCTGGTGGCCGCGCTGGCCGACCGCGCAGAGGTGACCCGCAAGGATGCCGACGCCGTTCTGGCCGCCCTCGCCGAGACCGTCGGTGAGGTCGTTGCCAAGGGCGACGAGAAGGTCACCATCCCCGGCTTCCTGACCTTCGAGCGCACGCACCGTGCGGCTCGTACCGCGCGCAACCCGCAGACCGGCGACCCGATCCAGATCCCCGCCGGCTACAGCGTGAAGGTTTCGGCCGGCTCGAAGCTGAAGGAAGCGGCGAAGGGCAAGTAAGCGGTTTCGGCTTACGCCACTTGGCGCTACAAGGGCGGCTCCCCAACCGGGGGGCCGCCCTTGTGCATGCCATGCATGCACCCTGAGCCGCCCGTGAGCGGCTTCTGGGCCCGCTCTGGAGGCCGCGGGGCCCGGCGAGGCTGCTGGGCCCTCTGCGGTCGTATGAGGGGCTGGCTGCCGCTGTGGGGTCGCTCGGTGGGTTGGACCGCTGCTCAGGGGCGTACTCGTCGACGGGGGCCGGGCCCGTTCCGGCCGGGGGCTCACCACAGGGAGCCGGGCCCTTCTGGAACCGGGGGCATCACCTCAGGGGTGCCGATTGCTTCCTGGGGCTGCCGGGACCGAGTGCTTCCTCAAGGTCGCTCGCCTCGCTACGCCAGGTGCTCAGGGTGGCTACCGCGCCAACCGCGGGGGCCGCTGGGGACCGCGGCCGACGGGCCTCCGGGAAGGACACCTGCCGGTGGGCCGGGGAGCAGTCCAGGCCCACCGGCATCTGAAACCGTGCCAGGGGCAGAAAACCGCGATCGCCGACGGCCCGTCCAGGGGGACCACCCAGGGGGACGGCCAAACCGACGGCAACCCTGCTGGGGAACGCCGCCCCGATGAACCGCCCACGCGTCCGCGAGGGCCGTGTGTACTGGGCCGCTCGTCCGCAAAGGGCCCTGTGCCAGGCCTTGAGAGGTCCTGAAGAGCCTTGAGCACCACTCAGCGGCAGGGATTCCAGGGCAGAGCCGGGACCTCGGCACCCCACCGGGGGAGCCGAGGTGCCCAGATGGGGGGCGAGAGCCTCAGGCCAGGCCCTTGGCCGGCAGTTCGACCTTGGCGCCGAGCTCCATCAACTTGGTCATGAAGTTCTCGTAGCCCCTGTTGATCAGGTCAATCCCATGCACCCGGGATGTCCCCTGGGCCGCCAGTGCGGCGATCAGATACGAGAATCCGCCCCGCAGGTCGGGGATCACCAGATCGGCGCCCTGGAGCTTGGTGGGCCCGGACACCACCGCCGAGTGGAGGAAGTTCCGCTGGCCGAAGCGGCAGTCCGAGCCGCCCAGGCACTCGCGGTACAGCTGGATGTGTGCGCCCATCTGGTTGAGCGCGGAGGTGAAGCCAAGCCGTGACTCGTACACCGTCTCGTGCACGATCGACAGCCCGGAGGCCTGCGTCAGCGCCACGACCAGCGGCTGCTGCCAGTCCGTCTGGAAGCCGGGGTGGACGTCCGTCTCCAGCGCGATCGCGTTGAGGGAGCCACCGGGGTGCCAGAAGCGAATGCCCTCGTCATCGATCTCAAAGGCGCCGCCGACCCTGCGGAAGGTGTTGAGGAAGGTCATCATGGAACGCTGCTGGGCGCCCCGTACATAGATGTTGCCCTCGGTCGCCAGCGCCGCGGAAGCCCAGGACGCGGCTTCCAGACGGTCCGGCAGGGCCCGGTGCGCATAGCCGCCGAGTCGGTCGACGCCGGTGATCCGGATCGTCCGGTCGGTGTCGACCGAGATGATGGCGCCCATCTTCTGGAGCACGCAGATCAGATCCTCGATCTCCGGCTCCACCGCGGCGTTGGACAGTTCGGTGACGCCCTCCGCGAGCACCGCCGTCAGCAACACCTGCTCGGTCGAGCCGACCGAGGGATAGGGCAGCCGGATCTTGCAGCCGCGCAGTCGCTGCGGGGCCTCCAGATACTGTCCGTCCGCCCGCTTCTCGATCTTCGCGCCGAACTGCCGTAGAACGTCGAAGTGGAAGTCGATCGGGCGGCCGCCGATGTCACAACCGCCGAGCCCGGGGATGAAGGCGTGGCCGAGCCGGTGCAGCAGCGGGCCGCAGAACAGGATCGGAATGCGCGAAGAACCCGCGTGGGCGTCGATGTCGGCGACGTTGGCGCTTTCGACATAGGTCGGGTCAAGCACCAGTTCGCCGGGCTCGTCGCCGGGGCGGACGGTCACACCGTGCAGTTGGAGGAGTCCGCGCACCACCCGCACATCGCGGATGTCTGGCACATTGCGCAGTCTGCTCGGCTCACTGCCGAGGAGGGCGGCGACCATGGCCTTCGGCACCAGGTTCTTGGCGCCGCGGACGCGGATCTCGCCCTCTAGCGGGGTTCCGCCGTGGACAAGCAGTACATCGTCTGTGCCGGTCATGAATCTCGCGTTCCGGAGGGGGTCCCCCCAGCGCAGCAAGGGGGAGGGACGGGCAGAGGGTCAGAGGAAAGGGTAAGGGGCCTGGGCCCGTGGCCTGTATGGGCAAGGACCCTCAGCGGTGTAATGACTTGGGTACACCACGCTCGGTCCATCAAGGCTTGCAGAGGGTCACCATCTGTACGGGAGCGTGGTGGTTCGGTGTATCCCGTCCTCGAATGCGTCGCACCGACTGTGGCGACCCTGCCCCCGTAGACGTCGAACATGCGGGATCATGTTTCGTATGACCGAGGTGTCCTCGCTCACAGGGCGATTGCTTGTTGCCACACCAGCCCTCGCGGACCCGAACTTCGACCGCGCGGTTGTTCTGCTCCTCGACCACGACGACGAGGGCTCGCTCGGCGTGGTCCTGAACCGTCCGACGCCGGTCGGTGTCGGTGACATCCTCGCGCCCTGGGCCGCGCACGCCGGTGAACCGGGGGTGGTCTTCCAGGGCGGCCCGGTCTCCTTGGACTCGGCCCTGGGCGTCGCCGTCATCCCGGGCGACGAAGGCCCCCTCGGCTGGCGCCGGGTGTACGGGGCGATCGGGCTGGTCGATCTGGAGGCGCCGCCCGAACTGCTGGGAGCGGCCTTGGGGTCGCTGCGGATCTTCGCGGGGTACGCGGGATGGGGCCCGGGGCAGTTGGAGGTCGAACTCGGCGACGGCGCCTGGTACGTCGTGGAGTCCGAGCCCGGTGATGTCTCGTCCCCGCGGCCCGAGTCGCTGTGGCGGGAGGTCCTGCGCCGGCAGCGCAATGAACTGGCCATGTTCGCCACCTACCCCGATGATCCGTCCCTCAACTGACCCGGCCCCGACCGCTGGCCGGCCACCCGTCGCACTCATGAACGCCCCAGCGGCAGGAGCCGCGGGACGCCTTACTGTCTGACGCCCCTTTTGGGATGGTATTCCTGGTGTCGATCGAGGCGCCGCAAACGGCTGGGACCGCTGGAGCCCGAGGGTCCGCGGTCCGGGTATTCTTGGAGTTCATGAGCACTCTTGAGCCCGACCGCGGGACAGGGACGGGAACCCTTGTAGAGCCGACGCCGCAGGTGTCGCACGGCGACGGCGATCACGAGCGCTTCGCCCATTACGTCCAGAAGGACAAGATCATGGCGAGCGCCCTCGACGGCACTCCCGTGGTGGCACTGTGCGGCAAGGTCTGGGTACCGGGGCGCGACCCCAAGAAGTACCCGGTCTGTCCGATGTGCAAGGAAATCTACGAGTCGATGGGCCCCGGCGGCGACAAGGGCGGCAAGGGCGGCAAGGACTCCTGACGTCCCGGCGACACCTTCTGAGGCCTCTGCTTCTGAGGCTTCTGCTCCTCAGGCTGCTGAGACTTCGGCGGTACGGCTCCGAGGGCGCGCGTTGATGCGCTGCCCTCGGAGCCGTACCGCGCTCTGACCGTTTCGCCCGTCCACTGCTTCGCCGCCGCGCTGGTTGACCCGCCCCCTGGGTGCGCCGAACCGTGTTCCGGTCGCTGTCGTACCCTCCGCCCAGCTGTCGGTGACGCCCGCCCGACATGGCCCGTGCCCTGCCGCGTGCTTTGAGCCGCGTGCCCCCGACCCGTGCCCCCGACCCGTGCCCCTGTCCCGTTCGGTCGACACGGCCCGCGTTCCGCGACCGCGCCCGCGGTGGTGTCGGTGATCCGGCTTTCCGGCCCCCGGCCGAGCTGTTGCGTTGCACAGGATGCATCCGCACGTCACAGAGTGGTTGAGACCTCTTGTCCCTGTCTTGTCCCCGCTCTAGCCTCCTGCGTGTTGTGGAGAACGAAACGTGCGTTGCGCATGTTGCAATATCTACTGGTAGGGGACCGCCCATGAAACTCAGCTCCCGATTCGCCGCACCCGTCGCGGCGCTGGTGCTGGCGGGCCTCACGGCCACCGCCTGCGCCCCCCAGACCTCGGACAACAGCGCCAAGAAGGACGAGAAGAAAGGCACCCTGCGCGTCTGGCTCTTCCAGGAGGTCAACAACGACCCGAAGAAGAAGGTCGTCGACGAGGCCGTCGCCGCCTTCACCGCCCAGAACAAGGGCTCCAAGGTCGAGGTCGAGTACATCCCGGTCGAGACCAGGGCCCAGCGCATCAAGGCGGCCTTCAACGACCCCAAGAGCGCACCGGACCTGATCGAGTACGGGAACACCGACACCGCCGGCTATGTGAAGGACGGCGGACTCGCGGACATCAGCAAGGAGTTCAAGGCCTGGGACGAGGCCAAGGACACCGACCCGACCGCCACCCAGTCGGTCACCGTCAACGACAAGATCTACGGCGCCCCCCTCTTCGTCGGTGTGCGCGCGCTGTACTACCGCACCGATGTCTTCAAGGAGCTCGGCCTCCAGCCCCCCAAGACCCAGGACGAGCTGATCTCCACCGCGAAGAAGATCCGCAAGGCCAAGCCCGAGCTGTACGGCATAGCCGTCGGCGGCGCGTACACCTACGGCGCCATGCCGTTCCTCTGGTCCCACGGCGGTGAGCTGGCCTCCGGCGGGGCCGGCTCCTACAAGTCGGCCATCAACAGCGCCGAGTCCCAGAAGGGCATCAAGGCGTACACCTCCCTCTTCGGCGACGACAACTGCCCCGCCGCCAAGTGCGCCACCATGGGCGGCAACGCGACCGTCACCGCCTTCGCCTCCGGTAAGGCGGGCATGGCCATCGGCGGTGACTTCAGCCACCAGGCGGTCGAGGACGGCACGGTCAAGGGCAAGTACGCGGTGGTTCCGCTGCCCGGGCTGAAGGCGGGCGAGATCGCCCCGGCGTTCGCGGGCGGCAACAACATCGGCGTACTCAAGAGCAGCAGCCACCGCACCCTGGCGGTCGACCTGATGAAGCGCATCACGGGCAAGGACAGCCAGCGCAAGCTCTTCGACGCCATGGGCTTCCTGCCGACCTACAGCGATGTGAGGACCGAGGTCGCGGCGAAGGAGCCGTTCGTCGAGCCCTTCGTGAAGACGCTCGGCGCGGGCGCCAAGTTCGTCCCGGCATCCCCGGGCTGGGGCCAGATCGATGCCTCCCTCGTCCTGCCGACGATGTTCCAGGAGATCGTCAGCGGCAAGAAGGACGTGGCCACCGCCTCGGGTGACGCGGCCAAGAAGATGGACGCAGCCTTCTCGGCCGCGGGCTGACACGAGCGGCTGACCGAATATGACGCACCAAGCGACAGCCCCCGGGCCGGCCGCGGTCACCAAGACCGCGCCGGCCCCGGCGGGCCGCCCCAAGAAACGCCGCCCCTCAGGCCGGCACGGCTCGCGCTGGACGCCCTGGCTCTATCTGGCGCCCGCGATCGTCGTCCTCGCCGGACTGCTGGTCTACCCGATCTACCAACTCGGTCTGATCTCGTTCCTCGAATACACCCAGGTCCAGGTGAGCGGTGGTGAGCCCACCACCTTCAAGGGGCTCGGCAACTACCAGGAACTCTTCTCCGACAGCCAGTTCTGGCAGGTCCTGCTGGCGACGGTCGTCTTCGCCGCCTCCTGTGTCATCGCCACCCTCGCGGTGGGCTGCGCCCTCGCCGTGCTCCTCACCCGCGTCAGGGCGATCCCCAGGCTCGTGCTGATGATGGCCGCACTCGGCGCCTGGGCCACCCCCGCCGTCACCGGCTCCACCGTCTGGGTCTTCCTCTTCGACCCCGACTACGGCCCGGTCAACCGACTGCTCGGCCTCGGCGACTTCTCCTGGACTTACGGCCGCTACAGCGCGTTCGCCCTGGTCCTCTTCGAAGTCGTCTGGTGCTCGTTCCCCTTCGTCATGGTGACCGTCTACGCGGGCATCAAGGCCATTCCCTCCGAAGTCCTGGAGGCGGCCTCACTCGACGGTGCGTCCCAGTGGCGCATCTGGCGTTCCATCATGGCGCCGATGCTGCGCCCCATTCTCGTTGTCGTCACCATTCAGTCGATCATCTGGGACTTCAAGGTCTTCACCCAGATCTATGTGATGACCAATGGCGGAGGCGTCGCGGGCCAGAACCTCGTGCTCAATGTCTACGCGTACCAGAAGGCGTTCGCCTCCTCGCAGTACAGCCTGGGCTCGGCCATCGGCGTCGTCATGCTGCTGATTCTGCTGGCCGTCACCCTTGTCTATCTGCGCCTGCTGCGACGTCAGGGAGAAGAACTGTGAGCCGTATGAGCCAATTGCGCATACGCCGCCCCTGGCGCCTCGCCGCCGAGGTGTCCGCGCTCGTCATCGCCGTCGTGGTGGCCTTTCCGCTGTACTGGATGGTCCTTTCCGCCTTCAAACCGGCGGGGGAGATCCAGTCCACCGAGGCCCGTCCCTGGACACTGTCACCCTCGCTCGACAGTTTCCGCCGGGTCTTCGAACAGCAGGACTTCGGACGCTACTTCCTCAACAGCCTCTTTGTGGCGAGCGTGGTGGTGCTCGCGTCCGCACTGATCGCCTTTCTCGCGGCGACGGCGGTCACTCGGTTTCGCTTCAAGTTCCGTACCACCCTGCTCATCATGTTCCTGGTGGCACAGATGGTTCCGATCGAGGCCTTGACGATTCCGCTGTTCTTCCTGATGCGCGACACCGGCCAGCTCAATACGCTCTGGTCGCTGATCCTCCCGCACATCGCCTTCTCCTTGCCCTTCGCCATCTGGATGCTGCGGGGATTCGTCAAGGCGGTTCCGGAAGCACTGGAGGAAGCGGCCTACATCGACGGCGCCAGTCGAACGCGCTTTCTCTGGCAGATCCTGTTCCCGCTGGTGTTCCCCGGGCTGGTCGCGACGAGTGTCTTCTCGTTCATCTCCACCTGGAATGACTTCCTGTTCGCCAAGTCCTTCATCATCAGCGACACCTCGCAGTCAACCCTGCCGATGGCGCTCCTGGTCTTCTTCAAACCCGATGAGAACGACTGGGGCGGCATCATGGCGGGCTCCACCGTGATGACCGTGCCCGTGCTGATCTTCTTTGTATTGGTGCAGCGGCGACTCGTCTCCGGACTCGGCGGCGCGGTCAAGGACTGAGCCCCGCCCGGTAAACGCCGGAAGGTGCCCACCCAGCGACAAGATGGAGGACCCATCCATGCCCCTCGAAGGAACCCCAGTGAATCTCCTTCCCGCGCCGAGTTCCCTCGACGGTCCCCACCGCGGAGAATTCGCGCCGGACACCAACACCACGCTCTACGCGGGGCCAGGCACCGAGACCACCGAACGCTGGCTGCGCTCCACCCTCGCCCCCGCGCTGGGGCTGCCCCTCGCCCAGGGGACGGCCGAGGACCCGACGCGGGCGAGCAACGCCATCCGGCTGGTCGTCGACGAGCGGGACGCGACCCTGGGGCCCGAGGCGTATCGGCTGCGGATCCGACCCGGCTGGGGAGTCGAGATCCGCGGGGGTGGTGGCGCGGGCGTCTTCTGGGGTGCGCAGACCCTCCGTCAACTCCTGGGGCCGAGCGCCTTTCGACAAGCGGAGCTCGCCGGTGGGCCGAGCTTGCGCCTCGCCGAGCAGACCGTCGAGGACCGGCCCCGCTTCTCCTGGCGCGGGCTGATGCTGGATGTCGCACGCCACTTCACCCATAAGACAGATGTCCTGCGGTATCTCGATCTTCTCGCCGCCCACAAACTGAATGTCTTCCACTTCCATCTCACCGATGACCAGGGCTGGCGCATCGAGATCAAGCGCTATCCCAAACTCACCGAGGTCGGCGCCTGGCGGGCCCGCACCAAATGGGGGCATCGTTTCTCCGATCTCTGGGACGAGAAGCCATACGGTGGTTACTACACCCAGGACGACATTCGTGAGATCGTCGCCTATGCGGCCGAGCGCCATATCGCCGTCGTCCCTGAGATCGATATCCCTGGTCACTCACAGGCGGCCATCGCCGCCTACCCGGAACTCGGCAATACCGATGTCATTGACACGACTGCCCTTTCCCCCTGGGAGACCTGGGGCATCAATCCGAATGTCCTTGCCCCGACGGACCATACGATTCGTTTCTATGAAGGCGTCCTTGAAGAGGTTCTTGAGCTCTTTCCCGTGGAGACCTCACCGTTCATCCACATGGGCGGCGACGAATGCCCCAAGGACCAGTGGAAGCAGTCCCCGACCGCCCAGGCCAGGATCGCCGAACTCGGTCTCGCCGACGAGGACGCACTCCAGTCCTGGATGATCCGTCACTTCGACGGTTGGCTCACCGCGCGTGGCCGCCGGCTGATCGGCTGGGACGAAATCCTCGAAGGCGGTCTCGCGGCGGGTGCCACGGTCTCCTCCTGGCGCGGGTACGCGGGCGGGATCACCGCCGCCGAGGCCGGCCATGACGTCGTCATGTGTCCCGAGCAGCAGGTCTATTTGGACCACCGCCAGGACGGCGGCCCCGATGAGCCGATGCCCATCGGGTACGTCCGCACCCTGGAGGACATCTACCGCTTCGAGCCGGTGCCGCCCGGCCTCACCCCCGAGGCCGCCGCCCACATCATCGGTACCCAGGCCAATGTCTGGACCGAGGTCATGCAGGATCGCTCCCGCGTCGACTACCAGGTCTTCCCCCGACTCGTCGCCTTCGCCGAGGTCGCCTGGTCCGCGCTGCCCGCGCCCGCGGCACGTGACTTCGAGGACTTCGAGCGACGGATGGTCGAGCACTACCAGCGGCTGGACGCACTCGGAGTCGACTACCGGCCTCCGGGTGGACCGCTGCCATGGCAGCGACGACCAGGGGTGAAGGGATTCCCGCGCGAGGGAGCACCCCCGACCGTGTGAGTCCCGATCCTGCGAGCCGTGGCGAAGCCGTGCGAGGTCAAGCCTCCCGGTGGCGGACGCTCCCCACCCGTGCCGGTCAGGATCCGGCGGCCGCGACCAGGCGTGTCGCCACTTCGGGACCCGCCACCCCTTCCAACCCCGGAGCTCACAACCGGCGTTAGACGGGTGAGCCATGGATGACCGAGGTCGGATCGCTGCCCCTGGAGCCGAGCCGCCCCCGCCCCGGGCGGTGCGGACCATCCCGGGCCGTGCGGCCGACCCCGCGGGCGACAGCGGACGCTAAGCGGCACGGCACCATGGATCTCAGCACGACTCCACGGAAAGGGCAGAAAGAACGCTCGTGCGGAAGGTCGTACAAGCGGCGCGGAAACCATCCGTCGGCGGTAATTCCCGATGCAGTGCCCAGCACATGCCAAATCGGGTCATCGCCTAATCAACAGGGCATCCGGCATAGATGCGTCCTTCGTGGACCCTCCCGCCGGTCGTCTCAGAAGATGTGCCAGAGTTGCCACGTCCGGGCTGTGAGCACGTACGGTACGGCAACACAGGCGGGATGGCCGGACACCGGGAAGGGGCAGCTGGGTGACCACACACGCACCGCAGACACCGCGGTCGGTGACGCTGCCGACCTCGCTCGACGAGGCCGTGGCTGCGCTCGCCGCCATGCCGGCGGCCGTACCGGTCGCCGGCGGAACCGACCTCATGGCCGCCGTCAACAAGGGCCAACTACGGCCCGCGGGACTTGTGGGCCTCGGTCGGATCAGTGAGATCCGAGGCTGGCGCTATCTCGACGGTCACGCCCTGCTCGGCGCGGGGCTCACCCATGCGCGCATGGGGCGACCCGACTTCGCCGCCCTCATCCCGGGCCTGGCCGCAGCAGCCCGCGCCGCCGGGCCGCCGCAGATCCGCAACGCCGGCACCCTCGGCGGCAACATCGCCTCCATCGCGCCGACGGGCGACACCCTGCCCGTCCTGGCCGCCCTGGAGGCGGACCTGATCATCGCGGGGCCCGAGGGCAGCCGGCGCGAGATCCCCGTCGCCCATCTGCTCGCCGGCCGGGACATGCTCGGACCGGCCGAACTCATCGGTTACGTACGGGTGCCCCTGCTGCACGCCCCCCAGATATTCCTCAAAGCCACCGGCCGCACCGGCCCGGGCCGCGCCACCGCGTCCGTCGCGGTCGTCCTCGATCCGGCGCGCCGCGGGGTGCGATGCGCGGTCGGGGCCATCGCCCCGATGCCGTTGCGGCCCTTGGAGGCGGAACGCTGGATCGCCTCACTGATCGACTGGGACGGTAGGCGCGGGCTGACCACCGAGGCGCTGACCGCGTTCGGCGACTATGTCGCGGCGGCCTGCATCCCGGACCCGGAACCGGGTCTGCCCGGCGACGAACAGCCGGTGCACCCGCCCGCAGTACTGCATCTGCGGCGCACCGTCGCCGCACTGGCCCGGCGTGCACTGGGGAGGGCGCTGTCATGAGCAACGAGGAGCACCCGCAGGGACGCTCGCCCGCGCCGCCGGGACACTCGTACGAGCACGGCGGCTGGCAGCCGACGCCGCACGGTGAGTACGACCCCGAGGGCACGGCTTTTGTTCAACTGCCCACGGAGGATGTCCCGCACGCCGCTCCGCTGGAGGCTCCGGGGCACGGATACGTACCCCCGATGATCACGCCCTTGACGCCCAACGGGCCCCCGTCCGCGCCCGCGTGGCCGACCGCGCAGCAGGCGCAGGAGCACACGGGCGAGTATGTCTGGCATGACCCGTCGCACCAGCCGCAGGGCGGCCCGACGGCGGACGCGCACGCCACCGGGCAGTGGGCGTTCCCCCAGGCGGAACACCGTCCTGCCGAGCCCCGGCCGGTCGGTTCCGACGCGACCGGCCAGTGGTCGATTCCGCTGGCGGGCAACAACCTGCCGGAGGAGACCGGGGAGTTCACCCGGGCGATGCTCCAGTCCCAGTGGAGCTCCGCACCCGCGACCCTGCCGGGTGGGGCGACGGCGCCTTGGGCGACCGATCCCTCGGCGACCCTGCCGGGTGGGGCGCCCGCGCCCTGGGCGGGTGAGCTCCAGCAGCATGAGCAGCCAGGTGAGCCCCTGGCACAACAAGCCCCCCAGCCGGAGGCCTCCGCGGCAGGATCGTCCCGCCCGCAGTCGGTCGAGGAGCCACCGGCCTCCGCGTCCGCCGAGGCGCCGGTGGAACACACGGCGGTGGCCGACGGTGCACCCGACACCGAGCCCCAGCGACCCGAGGCCGCCGAGCCGTCCGGACTTCCGGAAGCCTCCGCCGAGGAGCACCCGTCCGACCCGGGCCCGGCCGAAGACCCCCCGGCGCCCGCCAGCGCCGAGTCACACGGCCACTCGGGCCAGCCCGAGGCCGAGGAGGCCGAGGAGGCGCGGGAGCCGGCCGCGGAGCGGCCTCCGGGGCCCCAGGAGCAACCAGATCCGTCCGCGGCCGGACAACGGCCGACAGGACCGGTCGAACCATCCGCCGAGACGGCGCCGACGGTCGAAGGGGGAGCGGAGCCGGTCGACGCGGGCGCTGACCCGCAGCCGGTCGCCTTCGACGCGTCGACCGACACGGTCGATCCCCAGGCCGAGGGATTCGACGCGGAGCCTGACGCCGATGACCCGTCAGCGGCGTTGCTCGTCCCTCCCCCCGATGAGCATCCGCCCACCTCCTACGTACTGCGCGTCAACGGCAGCGATCGCCCGGTCACGGACGCGTGGATCGGTGAGTCCCTGCTCTATGTGCTGCGGGAGCGCCTGGGCCTCGCGGGTGCCAAGGACGGCTGCTCCCAGGGTGAGTGCGGTGCCTGCAACGTCCAGGTCGACGGTCGGCTCGTGGCCTCCTGCCTGGTCCCGGCGGCGACCGCGGCAGGTTCCGAGGTCCGCACCGTCGAAGGGCTCGCGACCGATGGTGAACCCTCCGATGTGCAGCGCGCCCTCGCTGCCTGCGGAGCGGTTCAGTGCGGCTTCTGCATCCCCGGCATGGCCATGACCGTGCACGATCTGCTGGAGGGCAACCACTCGCCGACCGAGTTGGAAGCCCGTCAGGCCCTGTGCGGCAACCTCTGTCGTTGCTCCGGCTACCGCGGCGTGCTCGACGCGGTGGCGGAAGTGGTCGCCGGCCGCGAGGCGAGTGCGGCCGCCGCGGCGGAGGCCAACGAAGCTCCCGGCGCCGACCCGGCTCCGGAAGCCCGCATTCCGCACCAGGCCCCGCCCGGTGCCGGTAGTGTGCAGCCCCACCCGCATGACGGAGGCATGGCGTGAGCAACGACGCGGCCACCACCGCGACGTCCCGGACGGCCGGTTCGGTTTCCGGGGTCGGCGCTGGGTCTTCGGGTTCGACGCGACCGGAACCCCCGGCCATGGGTCTGGGGATCTCCCTGCCGCCCGCCGACGCCCGGGCCAAGACCGAGGGCACCTTCCCCTACGCCTCCGACCTCTGGGCCGAAGGCCTGCTGTGGGCGGCCATCCTGCGCTCCCCGCACGCCCACGCCCGCATCATCTCGATCGACACATCGGGCGCGCTGGAGATGCCGGGCGTCCGCGCTGTCATCACCCATCAGGACATCCCTGGTGACACCTCCTACGGCAGACGGATCGCCGACCGGCCCGTCTTCGCCTCCGAGATCATCCGTCACCACGGCGAGGCGATCGCCGCCATCGCCGCGGACCACCCCGACACCGCGCGGCTGGCCACCGCGGCCATCGTCGTCGAGTACGAGGTGCTGGAACCGGTCACCGACCCCGAGCGGGCGTTCGAGGCCCAGCCCCTGCACCCCGACGGCAACCTCATCCGCCATATCCCGCTGCGATACGGCGACCCCGACGTCACGGGCGACATCATCGTCGAGGGCCTCTACCGCATCGGCCGCCAGGACCCCGCCCCCATCGGCGCGGAGGCCGGACTCGCCGTACCGCGCCCGGACGGCGGTGTGGAGTTGTACGTCGCCTCCACCGACCCGCACACCGACCGCGATCTGGCCGCCTCCTGCTTCGGACTGGAACCCGACCGCGTCAAGCTCGTGGTGACCGGTGTTCCCGGCGCCACCGGCGACCGGGAGGACCCCGGCTTCCAACTCCCCCTCGGACTGCTGGCCCTCAAGACGGGCTGCCCGGTCAAGCTGACCGCCACCCGCGAGGAGTCCTTCCTCGGCCACGCCCACCGCCACCCCACCCTGCTGCGCTACCGCCACCACGCGGACCAGGAGGGCCGGCTGGTGAAGGTCGAAGCCCAACTCCTCCTCGACGCCGGCGCCTATGGGGACTCCTCCGCCGAATCACTCGCGGCGGCGGTCGCCTTCGCCTGCGGCCCGTACGTGGTCCCGCATGCCTTCATCGAGGGCTGGGCGGTCCGCACCAACAACCCCCCGTCGGGCCATGTCCGCGGCGAGGGCGCGATGCAGGTGTGCGCCGCCTACGAGGCCCAGATGGACAAGCTCTCCATCAAACTGGGCATCGACCCCGCCGAGATCCGACTGCGCAACGTCCTCGCGACCGGTGACATCCTCCCCACCGGCCAGACCGTGACCTGCCCGGCACCCGTGGCCGAACTGCTTCAGGCGGTACGAGACTTCCCGCTGCCCCCGCTGCCCAAGGACACCCCCGAGGACGAGTGGCTGCTGCCGGGCGGCCCGGAGGGCGCCGGCGAACCGGGCGCGGTGCGTCGGGGCGTCGGCTACGCCCTCGGGATGGTCCATATGCTCGGCGCCGAGGGCGCCGACGAGGTCTCCACCGCCACCGTGAAGGTCCATGACGGGGTCGCCACCGTGATCTGCGCGGCCGTCGACACGGGATCGGGCTTCGCCACCCTCGCCCGCCAGATCGTCCAGGAGACCCTGGGAGTGGAAGAGGTCCATGTGGCCTCCGTCGACACCGATCAGCCCCCCGCCGGCCCTGCGGCCCACGGCCGCCACACCTGGGTCTCGGGCGGCGCGGTCGAACGCGCGGCGAAGATGGTCCGTACGCAGCTGCTCCAGCCGCTGGCCCACAAGTTCGGCATGTCCACGGAGCTCCTACAGATCACCGACGGCAAGATCACCTCATATGACGGTGTGCTGTCCACGACGGTGACGGAGGCGATGGACGGCAAGGAACTGTGGGCGACGGCCCAGTGCCGGCCGCACCCCACCGAGCCGTTGGACGAGTTCGGCCAGGGCGACGCCTTCGTCGGCATGGCGTTCTGCGCGGTACGCGCCGTGGTCGACGTGGACATCGAGATCGGCTCGGTCCGAGTCGTGGAGATGGCGGTGGCTCAGGACGTGGGCCGGGTACTGAACCCGGCACAGTTGGCCAGCCGCATCGAGGCCGGAGTGACCCTGGGCGTCGGTACGGCCCTGACCGAGAATCTCCGCACGGCCCGGGGAGTGCTCCGCCACCCCGATCTGACGGGCTACGCACTCCCGACATCCTTGGACGCTCCCGACATTCGCATCGTGAAACTCGTGGAGGAACGCGACGTCGTCGCCCCCTTCGGGGCGAAGGCGGCAAGTGCCGCACCGGTGGTCACTTCCCCGGCGGCCGTGGCCGCCGCGGTCCGCGCCGCGACCGGTCGTCCCATCAACCGGCTCCCGATCCGCCCCCAGGCCGCGGTGGCCGCCGTCCCCAACTCGTAACTGGGCAAGGGCATTGCAGCTGCAATCCAGAGATGCGGGTTGTCGGTGGCGATCGGTAAAGTGAACCTCGTAGACGTTTGTCAACGGGGAGGCGTTCGTGGCGGAGGACGACGGGACGGGGCGGCCGGTCTATGGCCGACCGACGCCGATGCCCAGCAAGGGTGGCGGCGGCAAGGATCTGGATGTTGACGCCGATGAACTGGTCAAGTTCAAGGATCGCGTCGACAACTTGCTGGTCAAGCTGGAGAGTTCACCGGCCGCGCCCAACAGGATGAACGAAGGCGCGGTCCCGGCGGGCGACCTTGGCGTGGGCTTCAGCGAGGCCACCGCACTCCACGGGATATACCAGAAGGTCCACGCGGAGCTCCAGAACCTGTCCAAGGGACTGGCGGGCCAGATCGAGGGCCTGAGCATCGCGGTCCAGGGCTCTACCAAGGGCTACCAGAACATCGAAGAAGACATCAAGGAGCGGATGCGCACCATCAGCAAGGACGCTCGCGAGGCCTATGACCGGCGTGAAGCAGAGCGCCGCGCGTCAGACCCCGAGCAACCGAAGCAGCCGGAGCAGTCCGGGGACGCGCAGCCCAAGCAGGACGGTGCCGGCGACACGAGCGGCGGCGCTTCCTGATGCGGTTTTTCACGGGGATCACGGGGACACGGGGAAGGGCGGGATGACGTCATGGGCGCTGAATCGACTCCAGGCGGTGGGGGCTTCTTCTCACCGCTGAGAATTCTGGGCAGTCTCTTCGGAACCACCGACTTCGAGGCCCACACACATGAGCAGCTGCTCGCCATGGTGGAGGCGGCCAACCCCAAGACGCTGGAGACGCTCTCCGCCCAGCTGACGGATGCGGCCAAGACCATCACCCAGATCGGTGAGGACCTCAAGACCTACATCACCGGCGTCCCCTGGGAGGGCGAGGCCGGAAAGGCCATGGAGGCGTGGGGCGAGGGCGCCTGGAAGGCGACCCTCCAACTGGGGACGTACAGCAACGTCGGCGGCACGTGGATGGGCCACGCGGCGCAGACGCTCCGCGAGGTCAAGCAGAACATGCCGCCGGTGGACGCGACCGCGAAGGGCAACATCGAGGCGGCCCACAAGTTCCGCAACATGCCGGACTACAAGGAACTCCTCGGCCCGGCCCAGGCCAAGGTCCGCGAAGACCACGCCCAGGCCGTCCAGCAGATGAACAAGCTGGCCCAGTCGTACTCCTTCTCGACCTTCGTCATCGGGGCGGCGGAGGCCCCGACGTTTCCACCGCCGCCGGGACAGTTTGTGCCGGACGACCAGCGTAAGAGTCGTCGAGTCTATCGAGACGGTGCTGAGCAGAACTCGCGAACCATCAACACCGGTACGGAGAATCCGAGGCGTTCGGCTCAGAGTTCATATGCTGAGACGGCTGCAAAGCCAGACAGCACGAGCTTCGTTCCGCCACAGAACGCAACGGAAACCGTGCGGCCTAGCGGGCCACCGGGCAGTCAGCCCACTGGCCAGCCAGTCGGTATGGAGATCGACAGTGTGGACACGCTGGCGCCGACCACGACAACGCAATCTCAGACGCCTGGCTCGGGCTTTGTGCCCACAAAGCCCGAAGGTGCCAGCACAGTGCTACCTGGTGCTATTCCTCCGACATTCACCAGGAACCCCGGTGGTCCAGGTGTAGTCGGCGCTGGTTCTGGATCCGCCACGGCCAAGGGTGTCTCAGGCGGCCGTGGCGCATTGCCGGCTGGCCAGATCGGTTCCGTCGGCGGGATCGGACAGGTGGGGGCGTCCGGAATGACCGGCTCCAGAATGCCGATTCCACGCGAAGGCGGGATCGTCGGCGGAAAGCCCGTCATGCCGACCACGAGCAACCCAACAGGTGCCATCCCCCGGGGAACGGTAATCGGTACCGAGGGCACCACTGGTGCTCGTGGCGGTGCGATGGGGCGGGGCATGGCAGGCATGCCCGGTGGGATGTACGGCGGTGGTCCCATGGGGGGCGCTGACCAGAGCGGTGTCTCCGGCGGAAGGCGCCTCGCATCGGAGACGGGTGGTGTCGTCGGAGGCAGGCAACCGCAATCCGGGCAGTCGAGTGCCCGTCCGTTCACGCCCGGCGGGTCCGGTCTCATCAGGGGTGCCGGTGACCAGTCCCCGTCAGGCCGGGCAGGGGCTGGTGCGGTTGGCGCCAATCGGGCCGGCTCTCGACATGAGGATGAGAGTGGCGAGCGTCCGGACTACTTGTCAGAGGACGAAGAGACCTGGCAGCAGGGCAATCGTCGGGTTGTGCCACCTGTGATCGACTGAAACTCCTACAACAAGAAGACGGTCTGAGGACGTAGATGCCTACCAGCAGCGGTCGAGTCGCTCGATATAGCGGGGTTATGTCGGGTGCAATGGGGTTGCTGCTGGTGGTCGCCGCAGCGACCCCGGCCCATGCCGAAACAGTGCGATCTGAGCAGTGGCATCTGGACACGATGCGTGCTGAAGAGATGTGGAAGATCAGCACAGGTAAGGGCGTGACGGTAGCTGTCATCGATACGGGAATTGCGGCGCTTCCGGAACTGGAGGGCCAAGTTCTGGCGGGAGGGGCGGACTTTACGAACATCGCTGGCGACGAACGGGACGACTACGGAAAGCACGGCAGCGATATGGCTTCCCTTATCGCCGGGACGGGGAAGGGACCTGGTGGTGATGGTGCCTTCGGGCTCGCGCCAGGGGTAAAGATCCTTCCCATTCGAGTTCCCTTGGGTGGAGGCGGTGGACCGACTCCCGACCAGGCCAAGGCTCAAGCGATTCGTCATGCGGTTGACAAAGGCGCCAAGGTCATCAGTATTTCGATGGGCAGGCCTGTTAGCGAAGGCGACCTTCTTCCCAACGCAGTGAAGTATGCGCTGGGGAAGGGGGCGCTGATTTTCGCCGCCGTGGGGAACGATGGGTGGTCTTCGCCCATTGACCACCCGGCTGGCTCCCCAGGTGTCGTGGGTGTCGCGGCTGTGGACAAGAAGATCAATGGCACCAAGCAGTCCCACCGTGGCCCTCTGGTGGATCTGGCGGCACCCGGCGCGGACGTCCTCTCAGGTTGTGTTGGGGATACCGGAGGCAATGCCTACTGCAAGGGCGACGGCACCAGTGCCTCCACCGCGCTTGCCTCAGCCTCCGCCGCGTTGATCTGGTCCAAGTACCCCCAGTGGACCAACAACCAGGTGCTCCGCGTCATGCTCAACACCGCGGGCGGACCCACCAGTGGGGCCGAGCGCAATGACGTCATCGGGTACGGCATGGTTCGGCCGCGGATTGCGTTGACCAATCCCGGCGATCCCGGGCCTGCCGATGTCTATCCGTTGCCTGATCTTGCTGCCGCGGCTCCCAAGTCGCCCTCGCCGGACGCTTCCCAGGCCGCACCCGGCCCTGATGGCGAGGGTGAGAAGCAGCCCACCGAAGCGGCAGCCCCCGCGGCGAGCGAGGACGACAGCGGTACCGGCTTGTGGATCGCGCTGGGTGTCGGTGCAGCTGTGCTCATCGGGGCAGCGGTCGCGGTCTCCGTCGTACGGTCTCGGCGACGGGCCGCCGTGGAGTCCGAGCCCGTGCCGGCTTCAGCTGTTGGGTATCCGCAGCAGCAGTCGGCGTATCCGTCGCCGTATGGGCCTCCGCCATCCGGGACGCAGCAGTATCCCGAGCAGCCCTATTCACCACAGCAGGCGCCCTACCCGCCCTATGGGTCGCCGCCGGCGGGGCAGCAGCAGAACAATCCGCCCTATCCGGGCCAGCAGTGATGTCCTGAAGGAATGCGGACGTATGGGTGGAACGCCATGAGCGGGCAACGTGCGCGGGTTGCCAACTAGCGCCGCTGTTTCACAGAATCCCTACCGAACGTCGTTCTTGTGTGCGGGGTCGCCGTCTTACGGTGGTGATCCATCCGGCCTCGTGTGCACAGTGGCCGGTTGGCTCCGCTTTCGGCGGCGTACGGAACATCGAGACAACAACGGGGATTCCATGTCGTTCGACCAAGAATGGGTGTCAGTCCGCTCCGCCTCCACCGCGACCGTCAGCACGCGGCTGAACCAGGTCGAGCCGTCGGGTGGAGGCGGTGGTGGAGGGTCCACCGATCTCAGTGTGAGTCAGGACAAGCTCGGTGCGCTGGGCAGCGCGGCCCACAAACTCCATGGGCATCTGTCCGGGGACGGCAAACACGCCGACGCCAGCACCACTGAGGCGGCCACCACCATGACGGTCAACGGCTTTCAGACCGGGGCGGCCATCACCACGGTGCAGAAGACATGGACTTCCCAGCTGAAGACGCTGCTGGACGCTTGCGCTCATATATCGAATCACCTGGACTACAGCTCCGCCTCCCACGCCAATGAGGAGAAGGACATCGAGACGGCCTTCCGGACGTCCCAGATCACCGAGTTCCTCAAGTAAGGCGCGGGGGTAGAGATGCTGACCTTTGACAATGTGTACCAGGCGCAGTTGGGCAAGCTGAGTTCGGCGGTCGGCGACTGGGCGGCGATGGTGACCAAGCTGGAGAAGCTCGCCGAGGACGCTCGTACGACCATGGCGAACAAGGCCAAGGACGACTACTGGCGGGGAGTCAACGCCGAGGTCACCAAGCCCTTCATCGATAAGACGGCCAAGGAGTTCGATGATGCCGCGAAGGCGGCCAAAGGCATCAAGCTGATCCTTGAAGACGGTCACAAGGAGTTCAAAAAGGCTCAGGATGAGCTGAAGAAGATCGTCGACGTGGATGCTCCCGCTCAGGGCCTGATAGTCGGTGCGCACGGCACGGTGCGCCCTCAACACGATCTGGCGCAGGATCGGGCCTATCGCCGCGATCCGGACTATGGGCCCGCCCTGAGGGATCAGCGGGCCAAGGTCGAGGCCATGCAGGCCCGCATCGAAGTCGTGCTGGAGACCTGCAACGACGCCGATGTCGCGACGTCCAATGCCCTCAAGGCCAATATCACTGCCGATCAGAACAACTTCAGTCCGCCGAAGTTCAGCAGCATCGACGCGGAAGAGGCCCATCGTGCCGTCGATCTGGCGAACAAGGGGCGGGACCTCACCCACACCGAGCTCCAGCAGCTGAATGAGCTACTCAAGGACAACCACACGTCGCGGGAGTTCTCCCGGACCTTCTACGACACCATGGGTCCGCAGAAATCGTTGGAGTTCTTCGGGAAGCTGTCGACCGATACGTATGACTACGCCAAGCAGGACAAGGAGCGCCTCAAGGACGTTCAGGAGCTCCAGCGCAATCTCGGCCTCAATCTGGCCACCGCGACCAGTCCCTCGGGTGCCGGTGACACATGGGGCCAGCGGTGGTCGGACGAGATGCGCAAGATCGGTACCGAGCGCATTCCGTTGGCCAAGTACGACCACAACGGTCCGTTTGGCTATCAGTTGCTCGGCGGCATCATGCGGTATGGGAACTACGACCCCAAGTTCCTCACCCCGATCGCTCAGCATGTGACCCAACTCCACGCCAAAGACCCGTATATGTTCGCCGAGAACAAGAGCACATCGAGCTGGGACAAGAACCCGTTCAACCCGTCCGGCAAGAATGGCTCCGGATATGACCCGATGCTCAGCATGCTGGAGGCGCTCGGGCACAGCCCGGAGGCCTCAAAGGAGTTCTTCTCCTCCGACCCGAAGGCGTTCAACGACGACGGCACGGTCAAGAGCGGCCTGCCGAAGGGCGAGGACGGCAAGGAGATCAAGAGCTATCTGGACTACTTCGGAAACAAGGACTACGAGTCCTTCCCGGACATCACCGGCCATGACCCCGATGAGATGGGGAAGTCGCTCAACCATATGCCCGACGCGTTTGGGCATGCTCTGGAAGCCGCCACGCTCGGCCATGCCTACGACGACCCGAACCCAAAGCTGGTGCGGGACGAGACCTCCTCGAAGATCATGGAGGAGGTCGTCGACAAGTACGGCGGCGATGCGGCTCTGCTCAAGCAGCAGGAGGCGATGGCCGACAGCCTCGGGCGGATGGGCGCGGGATATGTCGACGACATCAACTGGGCGCTCAACGAGAACAAGACGGACAGCCTCTTCGCGCCGGGCAAGGACAGCGAGTCGCACGCCGAATTCGGGCGGGACAACGCTCGCCAGTTCCTGAGCACCTTGGGTCAGCACCCGGATGCGTACGCCTCCGTCTCGGTTGCCGAGCGCGTCTACACCACCAGCATGCTGGAGGCGCAGGTCGGCGAGGGCGGGAAGATCAACGAGGCCCATGCCCGGGAAGTGGTCCGTACCGGCGCGGAGGTACAGGGATCGCTGGACCAGTCCCGTGCCGACCAGGTCGAAGCGACCAACAAGAAGAAGGACGAGGAGTACAACAAGGCGCTGGAGGAGCGGTCGGCCTGGGTCAACTTCGGTGCCGCCGCCGCGATCGGCGCCGGTGTCGCCTTCCTCCCGGCGACCGTGGCCGGTGCGGGTGCGGCCGCGATACTCGTGCCGCTGGCGGTGGAGACCGGCAGCGGTGCTCTGGAGACCCAGATCAGCCAGGTCATCGGCGACTGGACCAAGACCGAACAGCAGGACAGCTCCGAGAAGACCCAGTCGGCACGCAACGAGATCTACAAGGCGGGTCAGCTGACAGCGGAGGCGCCCATGGAGAGCTTTATGGCGAGGCACGGGGTCAAGTCCGAGAGCGACTTCGGGCAGGATCTCGAAGACGCGATGAAGGGCGGCTACACCTGGGGAACGCAGGGCGAGAACCAGCACGGAACCGCCCCGCAGACATGAGGGATGTGAAGGCCATCAAGGCGTGGAAGGCTATGACATCGGCAATCCTCGTGGGGGTGCTCGGTCTCTCTCTCACCTCCTGTTCGGGGAAGGACGGCGACGGCGGTGGGGCGGAGGGCTCGGACCAGGCCATGGTCGGTGCCGGCGAGATCTGCGAGGGGACCTTCGCCTCACCCGGCGCACGCGAGGCCCTGGCGAAGGTCACCAAAGCGGATCGATTCGCGCAGAACAGTGTCGGGGACGGCCTTGACAAGACGGTCTCCAACATCGTGTCCGACTATGAACTGTCCGGTCCGAGCAAGGGGAAGGATTCCAGCCTCTGCCATATCTACGCAGGTGGACCCTCCGACCTGGACGATATGTCGTTGCGGTTCGCGCTGGACGACGGTGAGTCCCTCGACAGCACCGACCAAGCACCGCAACTGACGTCCTATTCGCTCGGTCGACGTGCGCTGGCCGGGAACGACTATGCCGCTCTGTATTTTCCCTGCGCCAGTTCGAAGATGGGCAGTACCTCGGACGATCCCGCGGTGGTGAGCGGAGTGCTGCGGGTCAGACTGGAACCGAGAGGGGATGTCGGTGAATTGAGCAAGGCCAATATGACCGTGCTCAACGCAGCCGCGTTCGCCGTCGCCAAGAGGCTTGGTTGTGCTGGGAACGGCGGCTTGACCGAGACACCCGTACTCAAGCCGGTGGTTCTCAAGCCGACGCCCACGTAGTTGATGAGACGCGCGTTGATTGGACGCGCGTTGAGTAGAAGCGAGTTGAGTAGGCACGCGTTGAGCAGACACACGTTCAGTAGCTAGATGTCATGTAGTCCGGTAATCCGCCCGCGCCTTGGGCGCTTCCGGGGAAGTGCCCAAGAAACCGGTGTGAGAGTGGCGGCGGGGATGGTTAGCGTCCTCGCATGAGTGAACCCTTGCAGTCCTCCGTCGTCCTCATCACCGGGATCATGGCCTCCGGCAAGTCCACGGTTGCCCAGGCACTGGCCGAGCGGCTACCGAGGGCCGCTCATGTCCGGGGGGACGCCTTCCGGCGGATGGTCGTCTCCGGGCGGGTGGAGATGCGCCCCGACGGCGACCCCTCGGCCTTCGCACAGCTACGCCTGCGCCACCGACTCTCCGCCCTGACCGCGGACACCTACGCGGAGGCGGGGTTCACGGCCGTGGTCCAGGACATCGTCATCGGCGATGAGCTGGCCGCGTACACCGCCCTGGTCCGCACCCGACCGCTGTATGTGGTGGTGCTCGCCCCGCACCCCAGTGCTGTCAGGGCCAGGGAGGCGGGCCGGTCGAAGACGGGCTACGGGGAGGGGTGGACGGTGGAGGCGCTGGATGGGGAGCTGCGGGAGCGGACACCGCGGGTGGGGCTCTGGCTCGACACCAGTGAGCGGACTCCGAAGCAGACGGTCGAGGAGATCCTGTCCCGGCTGCCGGAGGCGGCGGTGGCCTGAGCCCTCCTCGTAGGGGTTCAGCCAAGGTGAGCCCCGCAGGGGGAGTGGGATGATCTTGAAGGCGTGTACCGCGTTCCGGGCCTACCACCGGAGGCTTGGCCCTGTCCCGGGTTCCGCTGTGCCGATCCTCCCCCGGCGCCGACGCCGCGGTGATCTCGCTCGGGTGCGTACGGCGTGTCCGGCAGGGGCTGGGTATCGGGTGGGGTGGGGATGTCGATCGAGCGGGCCGGGTACCCGCGGTTCAAGCGGCTGATCACCGCGCGTGAGCTGTATGTGTTCTTCACACCGTCCGAGGACGAACGGGCCTTGGCGGAGGAGGCCGCGGACTCCCACGAGATCGGCATCACCCCCGACGACTACGAGGCGCGCCTGGATGTCGACTTCAGCGTGCTCGGCGACGACGAGAAGGCAGCAGCGGCATGACGGGCATCCGGCCGGGAACACAGCGGGCCCCAGCAGCCCCGCTCGCCGCAGCCCCGGCCCGGGTGAGTGCCGACGCCGGTGGGGCGGTGAAGGGCAGCATCCGGTCATGCCGCTCAGACCGGCGCCACCTACCGGCACCAGATGAACCGCCCGGCTCACCAACGGTGGTGCTACCCGGTCGGCCACGAGCAGTCGAGCAGAGCCAGGCGTTGGGCGTCGGGGCTTCCGGGCTCTGCGGTGCCGACCAGGAGTTGCTGGCCGGGCGCGTCCTGGACGTCGAAGGTCTGGTAGACGAGGGTCAGCTGCCCGCCTGTCGGGTGGTTGAACGTCTTGGTCTTGCTGCCCAGGCGGGTGACGTCCTGGTTTCTCCACAGGGCCGTGAAGTCTTCGCTCTCGGCGAGGAGACCGTCGATCAGGGCGGTGGTGCTGGGGGCGTGGCGTTCCAGTCCATAGGCCTGCCGCAGCGCGGCGACGGTGTCGCGGGCCACGGTGGGCCAGTCGGCGAACAGGTCCCGGGCTACGGGGTCGCAGAACAGGGAGCGGGCCATGCTCCGCGGGTTCGCGAGCGGGGAGAGCAGCGCGTCGGCCAGAGTGTTCGAGGCGAGGATGTCCAGGCGCCGGTTGACCACGTAGGCCACGGCCGTCGGGAAGGCGTCCATCAGCCGCAGGAGCTCGGGGGCGACCCGTTCCTCGCCGGGGGCGGGTTCGGGCACGAGGCCGGCGAGGCGGTAGGCGTGCCACCAGGCGTCGGCATCGAGGTGCAGTGCCCGGGCGAGGGCGTCGAGTACCTGACCGGAGGGGTGCCGTTCGCGGCCTTGCTCCAGACGGGCGTAGTAGTCGGCGCTGACCCCGGCCAGGACGGCGACCTCCTCGCGCCGCAGTCCGCTGACCCGGCGGCCCGGGGAGTGGGGAATGCCCACGTCGGCCGGGCTGAGGCGGGAGCGACGCGACAGCAGGAATTCCCCCAGTTCGTTGCCGCTCATGCCGGGATCGTACGTCGCCGGTTCCTGGGAGTCGCACACCCAGGAAGACCCGTCCTGCCGCCCGTGCCGGATTGGCTCCATGCTGACAAGGACCGGTCGACGTCCGACGCGGCCGTCGACATGTCGAAGGGCAGACCATGACCAACCCGTCCACCACTCCCGTCCCGAAGGTGGTCCTGATCACCGGGGCCAGCAGCGGCATCGGCGAGGCCACGGCCAGGCGGCTCGCAGCCGCCGGCCACCACGTGGTTCTGGGAGCGCGGCGCGCCGGCCGCCTCGCCCTCCTCGCCAAGGAGATCGAGGCCCAGTCCGGCAGCGCCCTCGCGCACGAACTGGACGTGACCGACCCGGCCAGTGTGGCCGCCTTCGTCCGGGCCGCCCACGACCGGTACGGGCACCTCGACGTCCTGGTCAACAACGCGGGCGTGATGCCGCTCTCGCGCCTGGACGCGCTGCGCGTCGATGAGTGGAACCAGATGATCGACGTGAACCTGCGCGGGGTCCTGCACGGCATCGCCGCCGTCCTGCCGATCATGAACGCCCAGGGCTCCGGGCACATCGTGAACATCTCCTCCGTCTCCGGACTGCGGGTCGATCCGACCGCGGCCGTCTACGCCGCGACCAAGCACGCGGTGCGCGCCCTGTCGGAGGGCCTGCGCCAGGAGAGCCGGGACGTGCGGGTCACCGTGATCAGTCCGGGCCTGACCCGAAGCGAGCTGACCGCGTCCATCGCCGACGGAACGGTCAGGGACGCGGTCGAGGGGCAGATGGACATCGCCATCCCCGCCGCCGCGATCGGCGAAGCGGTTCTCTTCGCGATCTCCCAGCCCGCCGAGGTCGACGTCAACGAACTCGTCGTCCGGCCCACCGCCCAAGGCTGAGCAGCACGGCGGCACAGCACGGAAGGACAGAACAGATGGTGACCGGGCAGCAGGTCCGCACCTGGGTGCAAGGCTATGCGCGGGCCTGGACCACCCATGGCAGGAAGGACATCACCGTGCTGTTCACCTCGCAGGCCGAGTCCCACGAATGGCCCTACGAGACCAACTGGATCGGCCGCGAGGCGATCGTCGATGGGTGGCTCAGTCGCGTCCCCTGGCAGGAGGGCGGCTGGGACTTCGAGTGGACCATCCTCACTATCAACGGGGACACCGCCGCCAGTGCGGGCACCGGCCGGTACAGGGAACTAGGCACATTCGCCAACCTGTGGACCGTGACGTTCGACAAGAACGGCCGATGCAGCATGTTCCGCATGTGGAACAACCAGGTCTGACGCTCCGGCTCCCGTCGCAGAGGCGATCCTGGTGTTCGGGGCGGCCGCCGGACGCCGATCATTCAGAGAGCTGATCGTCTCCGGCACCCGCGAGGGCCCGGCCGCCGCCCGCGCCCGCGCCAAGTCGGCGGCCGGCCAACCGTCGTCAACGCGGACATCATCAAGCCGCCCGCGACATGCTCCCCAACCCCGAGAACTCGATCACTCGATCGCCAAGCTCCTCGGCGTCAGCCCCGGCACCCTCTCCAACCGCATCCCCGACCCGCAGGAGCTCCGCGCCAGCCGATCCCCGCCCAGCTCAAAGCGGGCACCCGGTGATCCCCGGCGAACACCGGCTCAAGGGCGGCGCCTTCCAGTTCGGCGCCGACGATCCCGGCCTGCCCAGACCCTTCGGAGCCTGGACCGATCACGACGGCCAGGACGACGAGCACGAACCCGCCGAAGACCTCTTCGCCGAACCGCACAGCTGATTCTCCAAGGTCATCCCACTGCCCCTGCTGGGCTAACCCCGGCTGGCCCCCTCGTACACCGGCACCGGTACTGACACCGGTACTGACACCGGCACCGACGACGACCGCTGCCCCTGGCGCGCGTCAGTCGCATCCATGGCCCGGACCAGGCGGGCGGCGCGATGCGGTCAGCGGTGACCCGAGGCTGCCCGAGGTTGTGAGTCCTCTCACCATCGCGGATCTGAGCGGGGGAGAAGAGAGGCACGCGATCTGGTCGGGGAGGGTCCGAAGGCCCCCAGGCGCGCTCAGGAAACCCGTATCGAGGACGGGACCTTGTGGGCGTAGGCGTACGGAAAGCGGGCTGCGCGGCCCCTACGGAAGGCCGGAACCCCGGTGTCCTGGGAGCGGCACCGGCCGGGGCCTGGCGGCAGGATCCAAGACGTCCCGAACTCCGGGGTACAGAAGTCCTGTACCCCGGAGTTCGGGACATCCCGGCCTGGAGACCGCGACCGGATTCGAACCGGCGTAACTCGAGTTGCAGTCGAGTCCCTGAGCCTCTCGGGCACGCGGTCAAGCGTTGTGCGACTGGTAAGACCGTAAGCCGCACCTCGCTCCACTCTCAAGACATCTGGGCTCACTGCAATACACCTGCCACAAGGCGTTCATAGTCGTACGACCAACGGACCAGGACAGGTCCCGCCCTGCGACAGGGTTCAAGGCCTTTTACGCCCCTTACCCTTGGGCTATGACCGCCCTGGAACCCCGTGACGCCGAAGTCACGACACCGACCCCTGCCCCCGATGTCCAGCCGATCGACCAGCAGCTCCAGGGCGGGGTACTAGGGCGGGACTATCGGGCACTCAGTGTGGGGATCGTCTCCGTCGTCCTGCTGATCGCCTTCGAGGCGACCGCCGTGGGCACGGCGATGCCCGTTGCCGCCCGAGAGCTGAACGGCATCGGACTGTATGCCTTCGCCTTCTCCTCCTACTTCACCACCAGCCTCTTCGCCATGGTCCTCTCCGGGCAGTGGGCGGACCGCGACGGACCCCTGCGGCCCCTGGCCACCGGTATATCCGCCTTCGCCGTCGGGCTGCTGCTCTCCGGAACCGCCAACACGATGTGGCTGTTCATCCTCGGGCGGGCGGTCCAGGGGCTCGGCGGCGGCATGGTGATCGTCGCGCTGTATGTCGTCATCGGACGGGCCTACCCGGAGCGGCTGCGGCCCGCGATCCTCGCCGCCTTCGCCGCGAGCTGGGTGATCCCCTCGGTGGTCGGCCCGCTCGCCTCCGGGACGGTCACCGAGCAACTCGGCTGGCGCTGGGTCTTCGTCGGCATCCCCGTGCTCGTCGTCTTCCCGCTCGCCCTCGCGCTGCCCGCGATCCGACGCATGGCGTCCGGCCCCGCCGATCCCTCGGCCACGCGTGGGAGCTTCGACGCCCACCGCATCCGGCTGGCCCTCGGTATTTCGTTGGGCGCCGCGCTGCTCCAGTTCGCTGCGCAGGACCTGAAGTGGCTCTCCCTGCTGCCGGCCGCCGTCGGCGCTGCGCTCCTGGTGCCCGCGGTCCTCGGGCTGCTGCCCAAGGGCACCTACCGCGCGGCCCGCGGGCTGCCGTCCGTCGTGCTGCTGCGGGGCATCTCCGCCGGCTCCTTCATCGCCGCGGAGTCCTTTGTTCCGCTGATGCTGGTCACCCAGCGCGGACTGTCCCCGACGATGGCCGGCTTCTCCCTCGCCGCGGGCGGCGTGACCTGGGCCCTGGGTTCGTTCCTTCAGTCCAGGACGCGCATGGAGCCCCATCGGGAGCGGCTGATGGTGTTCGGGATGGTGCTGGTCGCCGTGGCGATCGCGGGTGCGCCGACCGTACTGATCGACTGGGTGCCGGTGTGGATGGCGGCCGTCTCCTGGGCGATCGGTTGCTTCGGCATGGGCATGGTGATCGCCTCCACGAGCGTGATGCTGCTGAAGCTCTCCGAGCCGGAAGAGGCCGGTTCGAACTCGGCTTCGCTCCAGATCTCGGACGGTCTGTCCAACGTGATCCTTCTCGCGGCGGGAGGCGCGGCCTTCGCGGCGCTCGGCGGTGGATCGGTCGCCGGCCACGGGGCGGTGAGCGGCGCCGGGGCCTCGCACCCGGCGGCCTTCGCGGTGGTGTTCCTGCCGATGGCCTTGGTCGCCCTGGTGGGGGCCTGGGTGTCGACCAGGGTGCGGGTTCCGCAGACCCCGTGAGGTCCCGACAGCACGCTGAAACCCCGTGAGGGCCCGACACCAGGGCTGCGTAACCGCAGCGGGATCACCCCAGAAGAATGTTTGATTAATGAACTTTCGTCCAGATTCGGCCTGGTGGGCTCGGCCCGTTCAAGGCCCAACGCCCCGCCCTGGACGGCTCTCTGTGAGGCCCGTCTCACCCCTCACGCGCGGCCCCGTCCGGGCCGGGCCCGCGCGGTCACACAGGTAGGGTGGCCCGGTTGTCATACCCGTACACCACCCGTGGCACCCCCCGCTGCGTCGTGCCCTGGACGAGCGTCGAACCGGAGACCGTGACTACTACCGCCTCCCACTCCCACCACCTCTCGCCCGCCTTCCCCGGCCGGGCCCCTTGGGGCACTGCCAGCAAGCTGCGGGCCTGGCAGCAAGGAGCGATGGAGAGATACCTCCAGGAACAGCCGCGTGACTTCCTCGCCGTCGCCACCCCCGGCGCCGGCAAGACCACCTTCGCGCTCACCCTCGCCTCCTGGCTGCTGCACCACCATGTCGTTCAGCAGGTGACCGTCGTCGCACCCACCGAACACCTGAAGAAGCAGTGGGCCGCTGCGGCGGCGCGGATAGGGATCAAGCTGGACCCCGAGTACAGCGCCGGCCCCCTCAGCAGGGAGTACCACGGCGTCGCCATCACCTACGCCGGTGTCGGTGTGCGGCCCATGCTCCACCGCAACCGCTGCGAGCAGCGCAAGACCCTCGTGATCCTCGATGAGATCCATCACGCCGGTGATTCCAAGTCCTGGGGCGAAGCGTGCCTTGAGGCCTTTGACCCGGCCACCCGACGGCTCACCCTCACCGGCACGCCCTTCAGGTCGGACACCAACCCGATCCCCTTCGTGACCTATGAAGAGGGAAACGACGGCATCCGTCGATCGTCCGCCGACTACACCTATGGATACGGCAACGCCCTGAGCGACGGAGTCGTGCGGCCCGTCATCTTCCTCAGCTACAGCGGCAACATGCGCTGGCGGACGAAGGCGGGCGATGAGGTCGCCGCCCGTCTGGGTGAGCCGATGACCAAGGACGCCATCTCCCAGGCCTGGCGCACCGCCCTCGATCCGCGCGGCGAGTGGATGCCCAATGTGCTGCGCGCCGCCGATCAGCGACTGACCGAAGTCCGCAAGTCCATCCCGGACGCGGGCGGTCTGGTCATCGCCTCCGATCAGGACTCGGCACGCTCCTACGCCAAGCTCATCCGCGAGATCACCGGTGACAAGGCGACCGTGGTCCTGTCCGATGACACCGGTGCCTCCCAGCGCATCGATGACTTCAGCGAGAACCAGGATCGCTGGATGGTCGCCGTCCGTATGGTGTCCGAGGGGGTGGACGTGCCGCGGCTGGCCGTCGGTGTATACGCCACCACCATCTCGACGCCGCTCTTCTTCGCCCAGGCGGTCGGCCGTTTTGTGCGGTCCCGGCGGCGCGGCGAGACCGCATCGGTGTTTCTGCCCACCATCCCCATGCTGCTCAGCTTCGCCAATGAGATGGAGGTCGAGCGTGATCATGTGCTCGACCGGCCGAAGAAGGACGGCGAGGAGGACCCGTACGCCGAGTCCGAGAAGGAGATGGACGAGGCCAACCGGGAGCAGGACGAGGACACCGGCGATCAGGACATGCTGCCCTTCGAGGCGCTGGAGTCGGACGCCGTCTTCGACCGGGTGATGTACAACGGCGCCGAGTTCGGTATGCAGGCCCACCCGGGGAGCGAGGAGGAGCGGGACTACCTGGGCATTCCCGGTCTCCTCGAACCCGAGCAGGTGGAACTCCTCCTCCAAAAGCGCCAGGCCCGCCAGATCGCCCACAGCCGTAAGAAGCCCGATGCCGAGGCGGACCTCCTGGAGTTGCCCGCCGAGCGGCGGCCGGTGGTCTCCCACAAGGAACTGCTGGAGCTACGGAAGCAGCTGAACACCATGGTGGGCGCCTATGTCCATCAGAGCGGTAAACCGCACGGTGTGATCCACACCGAGTTGCGTCGGGTGTGCGGCGGACCACCGAGCGCGGAGGCGACGGCCGGGCAGCTCCGCGAGCGGATCAAGAAGGTCCAGGAGTGGGCCACCCGGATGCGTTGACCGTGGTGCGCGCCGAGCCGAGGTCGGCGCCCTCGGACCCGGGTCCGCTCTGGAGGGCGACGATGCTCGCCGGGTCAAGGTCGCCCTCGGACACGGTCCGCTCCCGGACGGCGGCGACGTTCGCCGGGTCCAGGGGGCTGGCCTCGTGGGGCCGCTCGGGGGCGGGGTCCGGTGTCGGTGAGCCATGGCGCCCCACCTGGGAATGTGTTCCCTCCAGCTTTCGGTCCGATCCGGCGGCGAGGTGAGGCCTGAAGGCTGTCCCGGGGCGCGTGACAGGGCCGGCGCGGGACGGCCCGCCCCCTGGGTCCGCCTGCCGGGGGCGGGCCCCCGGACCGGCCGCCGTCCCGCCCGGCTCGCCCGGGCCCGCCCAGTGTCCGGGCCCACCCAGTGTCCGGGCCCGCGTGCCTCGACCGGGAGTGTGTTGGCCATCCCAACGCCAGGTGATCCGTCGGCGCAATCCGGTATGAGAGTCATGGGGGCGGATGTAGTGTTTCGAACAACCGCCAATCGGGCCGACATCACCGGCTTCCATCCGGATTCTGGACGAGGCCTTCCGCTGAGCGGACTGGATCGCTACTGTCCGGGCAATACCAACGCTCTCGTGGCAGTTCGCCGCGGAGCCCAGCCGGTGTGCCATGGCCTGCCGGCGGCCTCTGGATGCGGTGCCGATGCGACCGGCCCCGCGGATAAGACCGTGAGGGTCCGCCGTCACTCACTCCGAAGGAGAGGGCGTCGTGACCGCGGAGACCTCCCAGACGCTCGACCGAGGACTGCGCGTCCTCAAGCTGCTCGCCGATACCGACCACGGGCTGACCGTCACCGAGTTGTCCAACAAGCTCGGCGTCAACCGAACCGTGGTCTACCGCCTGCTCGCCACCCTGGAGCAACACGCCCTGGTGCGACGTGATTTGGGTGGACGGGCCAGGGTGGGCCTCGGTGTGCTCAGGCTCGGACGGCAAGTGCACCCGCTGGTACGCGAGGCGGCGATGCCAGCGCTTCGGGCACTGGCCGAAGACATCGGCGCCACCGCCCACCTCACCCTGGTGGACGGCGCGGAGGCCCTCGCGGTCGCCGTGGTCGAACCGACCTGGACGGACTACCACGTGGCCTATCGCGCGGGGTTTCGCCATCCACTGGACCGCGGCGCGGCGGGCAAGGCCATACTGGCCGCACGCCAGGGCCACGCCAATGACCCCGGCTACACCCTGACGCACGGCGAACTTGAGGCCGGTGCCAGTGGCGCCGCGGCCCCCCTGGTCGGGGTTACCGGGATCGAGGGGAGCGTCGGTGTGGTGATGCTCGCGGACTCGGTTCCGGAACGGGTGGGCCCCCGGGTGGTGGACGCCGCCCGCGAGGTCGCCGACGCCCTGCGCTGAGAGCCTCTGCCGTCTACCCCGCCCCATCCGCGGCTCTGCGGCGCATTTGGGTGCGGGGCCGCCGCGTCACTGGTGTCACCGCATAGCCGCGTGCCGTGCCGCCGTGTCCAGACCGCCTGTCTTCGCGCCGCCGTGTCTCCGTTCCGGTCGCCCGGCACTCGCCCCGAGTCCATCGCCGCCCGGTTCCCGCACCATCCGATCGCACTCGTGATGGGTACCACTCCCAGGGCCTGCCTCCGATTTTCCGTGGCCCCAACGGCCAGGCAGGGAATCCAACGGTACGGGCGACACCGGTGGGGCGTACGGGATGCCTGAGATGTGAGTGCCGCACCGCACTCCGCAGGTTCCGGCGCCCGTCTGCCCGCGTCCTGCTCAGCGCGGCGGTCCGCGTTCCTCCTGCCCTGCTCAGCCCGGATAGATTGGGCCGGTGCTCTCCCGTCTCTCGCGCACGCGCGCCCTCCTCCTCAGTGCCGTACCCCTGGTGGCGCTCTTCGCCGTCGTAGGGTTCGCGCCGCTGCCGTATGTCATCGCGCAGCCCGGGGGCACCACGAATGTGCTGGGTACCCACCAGGGGACCCAGGTCATTTCCATCAGCGGCGCTCCGGTCCGTAAGACCGAGGGCGCGCTGCGCATGACCACCATCCTGGCGACCGGCCCGTCCACCGATATCGAGCTGGGGGAAGTGGTCGACGGTTGGTTTCGGACCGACCGCGCGGTGATGCCGCGGGATTCCGTCTACCCCGGCGGGAAGTCCACCCAAGAGGTCGCGAAGCGCAATCTGAAGGACATGACCGAGTCCCAGCACGACGCCACCCGGGCCGCCCTCGCCTATCTGGATGAGGACCCGGCGAAGGTCAAGGTGACCCTTCGGCTCGCCGATGTCGGCGGGCCCAGCGCGGGACTGCTGTTCTCGCTCGGCATCGTCGACAAGCTCGACGGCGATGGCGCGGGCGGTGATCTCACCGGCGGCCGAAGCGTCGCCGGTACGGGGACGATCACCCCGGACGGCCAGATCGGTCAGGTCGGTGGTGTCTCCCTGAAGACCCAGGCCGCCGCCCGGGACGGGGCCACCGTGTTCCTCGTACCGAAGGGGGAGTGCTCGGATGCCAAGGCCCAGGTGCCCAAGGGGCTGCGGTTGATCCCGGTTACGACTCTGAAGGGCGCGGTGGAGTCCCTTCGGGCGTTGGATGACGGGGGGAAGGTGCCGTCGTGCTGAGCTGTCCTGCTGGGCGGGCGTTCAGTTGGCGCCAGCACGGGAAGATCGCCGGGGCGAGGGTCGCCGCGAAGTAGAGTCCGCCCAGCGTCAACAGGGCGAGCAGCAGATCGGTCTGCTCGATCAGAAAACCCGCTGCGAGCCCGCCCAGGGGGGTGGTCAGCAGCGCCCCCGCCACCGTCACCCCCGCGACCCTGCTGCGCAACTCGTCCGGGACCCGTTCGTACATCAGCGTGGTGAGGATCGGGTTGAGCATCCCGGCCGCCAATCCGCCCAGTGCCATGGTCACCGCCAGCGGCACGGTGCCGTCCACCAGAGCCGCCACGGTGAACTTCGGTGCCCCGGCGAGCAGAAACGCCACCGTGAAGACGGCTCGCCGTGGAAAGCGGTCTCCGACTGCCCCGTACAGCAGAGCTCCCACCAGCGCGGAGCCGGCGAAGAGCGCGACGAGCATCCCGAGCTCTCCGGCCCCGCCCAGATTGTCCTTGGCGTGTACGGGCAGGAGTACGGCGCTCCATGCCTGGTCGAGGCCGTTGGTGCACATCACCAGCACCGTCATGGCCAGCAGCAGCCGGTTGCGCGCCAGAAAGGCGTATCCCTCGCGCAGTTCACCCGCGTAGGCCCGCAGGGAGACGGGGGCGGTGTCCTTGCGGGGTTCGGCCGAGGCGACATTCCGTACGCCGAAGAACACCAGCAGTGCCGAACCGGCGAAGGTCAGGCCGTCCAGCAGCAGCACGGCCTCCGCGCCGGTGAGTGCTATCAGTACGCCGGCGAGTGCGGCTCCCGCCATCCGCGCCCCTCGGGACACCGCGTCGAAGAGGCTGGCGGCCCGGGCGAGCGGGGTGCCCGCGATTCTCGCCAGGTCCGGCACCAGGACATAGCGCGCGGTCTCGCCCGGCGCGTGGCAGAGGCCGGTCACGGCCATCAGCGCGCACAGCATCCAGAACTGGAGTAAGCCCGCGTAGCGCAGGAGCGGAATCGCCGCGATGGCGGCGGCGCAGACGGCGTCGGAGGCGATGCTGACCCGTCGCCGACCCATCCGGTCGATGGCCGGGCCGCCCGCGATCGCGGACACCACGACGGGCAGGGTGGCGCAGAACGCCACCAGACCGGCCTTTGCGGGGCTGCCGGTGGTCTCCAGCGCGAACCAGGGGACACCCACGAGGGTGAGCGAGTTGCCGGTGATGGAGACGGCATTGGCCGCCAGTACATAGGAGAGCGGGCCCCGCCTCGGTTGCTGCGACGCGTGCGGGGTGGGTGCGTCGGCTACGTCGTCCGCGGCTGGCATGGTTTGGGCTCCTTCACTCCGCTGGGCTGGGGGAGTGCGTCGAACGGGGCAGGAAGTGCAGATGGATACGGACCTGCGCGGCGGCTTCGGCGTCGGGGCTCTCCACCGCGCTCACAGCGTCGGTGCTCACGGCGTCGGAGCTAGGAGCGACGGCCTCTGGAGTGATGGCCGGCTGTCCCGGCTCCCGCTCCCGGTAGCTCTCGATCAGTGCGTGCACTTCTCTGTTCAGCTCCTGTGCCCGGGCCGGTGTCAACCGGAGGGTGAAGTCGCTGAGGTCCGAGCTCTGCCGCCACCGCGTGGGCCACTGGTGCTCGGTGCTCAGCCAGGTGGAGACCTCTTCCGCGTGCTGGGCCGCGACCTCCTGGATAAAGAGGCTCGCTGCCCCTCGTACGGCCACATCGGGGCTGTTCAGCAGGGAGTGATCGATGCTGGTGCCCTCCGTCGACGCCTTCCACCACCGCTCGCGGCCTGTGCCTCGGCCGGGGTCGTCCTGGACGAAGCCATGGGCCGCCAGTTGACGCAGGTGGTAGCTGGTGGCACCGCTTGACTCGCCCAACCGCTCGGCCAGTTGGGACGCGGTCGCGGGTCCGTCGTGGCGCAGCACCGTCAGGAGCCGCATCCGCAGGGGATGGGCGATGCCCCGCAGGGAGCGGGGGTCCAGCGGGCGGTAACGGGGCTCGGGCGATGGCTCTGACATAATACAAAGGTATCTTTGCATAGAGAGCTTTGCAATGATCTCTTTGTGTCAGTTACGGGTCGGCACGGGTTGATTCGACCAGCTGCGGACCCGTGCGGGTTGACTCGATGCGGGCGCGCGAGGACGCGGCCACCCGTTGGATGGGCGCCCGCTCCCGCCGCCCTGACGGACGGTGGAGGTGGCGGGTGGCAGATGCCGGGTGGCGGACCGCGACGGGCCTTATGGCGACGCGCCAACCCGCCAACCCGCGCCGATGCGCCGATGCGCCACTGCGCGCCCACGCCGAGCGGGCCGTACCCCTGGCGCGCGGTGCGGGCGACATCAGCCCGGCAGGCCCTGGCCCAGCCCGGCCAGCCAGCCGGCCCCGGCCCAGGCGCGGAATGCGGCCCGCCCGCCCGCGCCACTTCGGTCCGTTGGGCGGCTCAGCCCACCGGGCCCGGGCGGTGGCCCTCCCGTGCCGCCTGCTCCACCAGGGGGATGATCCGCAAGGGCACCGGGTTCTCCATCACGATGGCCGTGGAGGCGCGCACGATGCCGTCAAAGCCGACCACCCGATCGATCACCCGCTGGAGGTCGGCGTTGGAGCGCGCCACCAGCCGGCACAGCATGTCCCCGTGCCCGGTGGTGGTGTGCAGTTCAAGTACCTCGGGGACGGTGGTGAGGTGCGCCCGTACATCCGCGCCCTGACCCTGCTTGATCTCCAGGGTGGCGAAGGCGGTGACGGGGTAGCCGAGCGCTGCCGGATCGACGTCGGGGCCGAAACCGCGCAGAGCGCCGGTGGACCGGAGCCGGTCGAGCCGGGCCTGCACCGTGCCGCGCGCCACGCCCAGTCGGCGGGACGCCTCCAGCACTCCGATCCTCGGCTCACGCGCCAGCAACACGATGAGTCGGCCATCCAGTTGATCGATCGCCATGTCGCGCTCCCCTGGGGCCTTCGAGTGGTCATCCTGTACAGAAAGCGGAACCATCGTGGACCCTGGTAGTACAGATTGCCTAGCGTTGTGACGAACTATTGCGCACCTTGTTGACCGAGAGGAGTCTGTGGCTATGACTGAGACCATCGATCACCACCCGGAAACCGCGCGCGAGGTCGACCCCTTCCCGGTGAAGGGCATGGACGCGGTCGTCTTCGCCGTCGGCAATGCCAAGCAGGCCGCGCACTACTACTCCACGGCCTTCGGCATGAAGCTCGTGGCTTACTCCGGACCGGAGAACGGCAGCCGTGAGACCGCCAGTTATGTGCTGGAGAACGGCGCGGCCCGGTTCGTGCTGACCTCCGTCATCAAGGAGGCGAGTGAGTGGGGCGGCTTCCTCACCCGCCATGTCGCCGAGCACGGCGACGGTGTCATCGACCTCGCCATCGAGGTGCCGGACGCCCGGGCCGCCTTTGCGTACGCCACCGAGCACGGCGCCCGTGGGATCACCGAGCCGCACGAGGTGAAGGACGAGCACGGCACGGTGGTGCTCGCCACCATCGCCACCTACGGCGAGACCCGGCACACCCTGGTCGAACGCTACGGCTACGACGGTCCCTACCTGCCCGGTTTCGTCGCCACCGCACCGATCGTCGAGCCCCCCGCCAGGCGTACCTTCCAGGCCATCGACCACTGCGTCGGCAATGTCGAACTCGGCCGGATGAACGAGTGGGTCGGCTTCTACAACAAGGTCATGGGCTTCACCAACATGAAGGAGTTCGTGGGCGATGACATCGCCACCGAGTACTCCGCGCTGATGTCGAAGGTCGTCGCCGACGGCACGCTGAAGGTGAAGTTCCCGATCAACGAACCCGCGATCGCGAAGAAGAAGTCGCAGATCGACGAGTATCTGGAGTTCTACGGCGGCGCCGGCGTCCAGCACATCGCGCTCGCCACCAATGACATCGTCGCGACCGTACGCGCCATGCGTGCGGCCGGAGTCGCGTTCCTGGACACCCCCGACTCGTACTACGACACCCTGGGCGAGTGGGCCGGTGAGACCCGGGTGCCGGTCGAGACCCTGCGCGAGTTGAAGATCCTCGTCGACCGCGACGAGGACGGCTATCTGCTCCAGATCTTCACCAAGCCGGTGCAGGACCGGCCGACGGTCTTCTTCGAGATGATCGAACGCCATGGCTCCATGGGCTTCGGCAAGGGCAACTTCAAGGCCCTCTTCCAAGCCATCGAGCGGGAGCAGGAGAAGCGCGGCAACCTCTGACGCCTGGGTTTCCCGCCCGCCGCGCACCTGGTTCCACCACCGCGGTACGGCTGCTCCTCCTCATGGCCGTACCGCCCGTCCGCCACCTCTCCATGACCGGTGGCACAGGCCGGGCAGGACCCTGGCGGTGTCCTGCCCGGCCTCACCGTGAGCCCCACCGTTTGCGGGGCTGCTTACGATCGGTGGTGTGTGCGCACATGTGATGATCGCCGAGGATGACGAAAAGCAGGCCGAACTGGTCCGCCGCTATCTCGAACGAGAGGGGCATACCGCCACCGTCGTATGGGACGGGCGCGCGGCCATCGAAGCGGTCCGCCAGCGACCACCCCAGCTGCTCATCCTCGATGTGATGATGCCCAAGTGCGACGGTCTCGATGTGCTGCGCATCCTCCGGGCCGAAGGCCTTGAGCTGCCGGTGTTGATGCTCACCGCCCGTTCCACCGAGGACGATCTGCTGCTCGGCCTCGACCTCGGGGCCGATGACTACATGACCAAGCCGTACAGCCCACGGGAACTGATGGCCCGGGTCCGTACGCTGCTGCGCCGCACCCGGGGGGCGAGTGCCCCCGAGCCTGCGGCCGAACCCGTACTCGCCGTGGGCAGCCTCGTCATCGACCCCCAGCGGCATGAGGTCACCGTCGACGGCGCGCCGGTGGAGTGCACTCCTGGGGAGTTCCGCATCCTGGTGGCGATGGCCGCCGAGCCCGGCCGGGTCTTCAGCCGACAGCAGCTGCTGGAGGAACTGCATGGCTTCGCCCGCTACATAGGCGACCGGACGGTGGACGTCCACATCATGAACCTGCGGAAGAAGATCGAGCCGGTACCCCGCCGGCCCCAACGGCTGGTGACCGTCTTCGGGGTCGGCTACAAACTCTCCGCCGCGGAGCCGACGGGCCCTACCCCCCAAGCCGCGCACCACCCCCGG
Organism: Streptomyces albipurpureus; assembly: GCF_023701525.1. Taxonomy (GTDB): domain Bacteria; phylum Actinomycetota; class Actinomycetes; order Streptomycetales; family Streptomycetaceae; genus Streptomyces; species Streptomyces albipurpureus. Next base: position 417,624 of record NZ_JAMQAW010000036.1, on the reverse strand, counting down.
GGCCCCCGCGATGTTCGGCCGTAGCCCCCGAGAGCGGGCCCCCCGCGCCCGCCCGGTCCGCCGAAGGCTCCCCCTGCACAAGAGCCTCCTCGGACGGCTGCTCGCCGTCGCCACCCTGGTCGCCGCCTGCTCGGTGGCGGCCACCGCCTGGCTCGCCGTGCAGACCACCTCCGGTGCCATCAAGGAGCAGCAGGGCCAGAGCCTCACCGACGACGCCGAGATCTACGACGCCCTGCTCGGACATGCCGCGGCCAACCCGAAGTGGAGCGGCGTACAGCGGACCGTGCAGGTCCTCGCGAAGAAGTACCAACGCCGCATCGCGCTGACCACCGCCGACCGCCGACTGATCGCGGACTCGGCCGAGCACTTGGCCGAGCCCCTCGAACTGCCCTCCCGAGCCGCTGCCATCGTCGATCCGCTCGCCATCAGCAAAACCCTCGCCCCCCTCCACCAGCGCACGGTGGGGGACACGACCGACAGCATCGATCCCCGCGCGGTCGGAGCCTTCCAGCTGACGGCGGCCGAAAGCACCCGACTGGCGAAGACCGCTCAGCAGGTCGTCAACTGCCTGAGCGACAACGGGGTCGCGGCGAACGTGGTCAACGCCCCCAGCGGACGGCCGAAGATCCAGGTGGTGGGGCAGGAAAGCGATCGTGTCGAACAAATCCGCTGTGCCATCGGCCTGCTCGACTCACTGGACACCCCCACCACGACCGAGCGGGCGGCCCTGGCCGCACTCAACAAGCTGTCCGACGACTGCCTGGCCCGCAAGGGCCATGACCCGGTACGGCTGAGCCTGGACCTGTCCTGGCAGCGCGACCCGCGAGCCGGGGTGGTCAGCACGCCACCGCGCCAGACCAAACCCACCGTGGTGACGCTGACACCGGCACCGGCACCGGCACCCAGGGAACCTGGTCCCGAAGAGAGCGCGGCCGCCCGCGATACCGCGTCCTGTGTGGACACCGCCCGCAGGGAGCAGCTCAGCGCCCATGTCTCGCTGCCCGCGTTCCTCTTCATCGGAGACCCCGGTAGCGCCGAGGTGCCCGGGTTCGAGCTCTCACCGGCGAACACCGCCCGGATCGCCGGTGTCGCGGCCCTGGTACTCGCCCTGACGGTCGGCGCTTCGGTGCTGGCCGCCACCCGTCTGGTCCGTCCGCTTCTCGCGCTCACCGGGGCCGCCCAGCGGATGAAGGACGGGGAGCGGACCAGGCCGGTCCCCGTCACCACCGACAACGAGATCGGACGGCTGGCCGTCGCCTTCAACGAGATGGCGGCCCACCGCGCCCTCCTCGAAACCCAGCGCCGGGCGATGGTCAGCGATGTGGCCCATGAACTGCGCACCCCGCTGAGCAATATCCGCGGCTGGTTGGAGGGGGCTCAGGACGGTGTCGCCGACCTCGACCCGGCCTTTGTCTCCTCACTCCTCGAAGAGGCCGTTCAGCTCCAACACATCATCGACGACCTCCAGGACCTGGCGGAGGCCGACGCCGGAGCCCTGCGCCTGCACCGTGAACCTCTTCGGATGGCGGACCTGCTCGGCCAGGTCGCCTCAGCCCACCAGGCTCGGGCGGAGTCCGAAGGCGTCAGCCTGGACGTCATCGTCCCCGGACACGTTCCGTTGGTGCTGGCCGACCCGGTCCGGCTGCGCCAGGCCATCGGCAATCTGGTCTCCAACGCCATCCGGCACTCCCCTCGGGGCGGCACGGTCACGCTCCAGGCCTACTGCGGCGGCGACCGGCTGGATGTGTCGGTGACCGATACCGGGCCCGGTATCCCGGCCGAGAACCTCCCCTATCTCTTCGACCGCTTCTGGCGGGCCGAGAAGTCACGCAACCGCCGCACCGGAGGCAGCGGGCTGGGGCTGGCGATCGTACGCAAGTTGGCCGAGGCCCACGGCGGCTCGGTGGACGTGGAGAGCCGACTGGGCGCGGGGGCGACCTTCACCCTGCGGCTCCCGACCGCCGCCGCCCAGCCGGCGAGCAGCCCTGATCATCAGACCACAGCGATCTGACAGGTTCTTCATATCTCCAGTCCAACCTTGCGGACATACCGACGCCGTCGCACGGCGGAACCACCTAGGTCACGTCGCGAGGTGCTGCCCTGCGGCCGGCCCTCGGTACCCCGCACTGAACTGGAACGGAGCCACCCGTATGTCTTCCCACCGTCTCTCCCTGCGTGCTCTCGCCGTCACCGTCGTGGCGGCCGGCGCGCTGTTGGTCCCTGCCACCGCCGCCGTCGCCGACTCCTCGCCCGGTGTGAAGTCTCCCGCGCCCGCCCCGACCAGGACGGTCGACCTCGCCGATGGCGACACGAAGCGCGACGGAGCCACCGTCGAGAGGCCCGGCACCCGCGACGGCAAGCCCTCCGCCGTCACCCCCGAGGTCCGCACCGTCCCCAAGGGCGGTGTGGCCGCCGGTGAGCAGCCCGCCAGCAGCGACAGCGCTGTGAGTACGCCCCTGCTGGCCGCCTCCGCCGTGGTGCTCTTCGCCGGTGCGGGCGCGCTGGTGATCCGCCGCCGCAACACCGCGGGCGCCCAGGACTAACCCCGCCGGTCACCCTCCTCCCGCAGTGGCACCGGCCGGCCGGTGCCACTGCGGACCCACGTCCTGTACGGGAGCCACCATGATCGCCGCCCCACTTCGCCGCCCCGCCGCGACCCCGGCACTCACCGCCCTGATCTGCCTCACCCTGGCCGCCGTCACCGGCTGCTCGGAGCAGTCCGCTCCCGCCCCCAAGGCCGCCTCAACCGCGCTCTCCCCCAACCCCGCTCAGCCCACCGCGCCGCCAACCGAGCGCAAGGCCGCGGAGCCGGTGCATATGAAGATCGCCTCGATCGGCGTTGACAGCACCCTGATGGGACTGGGCCTCAACCAGGACGGCACGGTGGAAGTCCCGCCCTCGGACCAGGGGATGACAGCGGGTTGGTACAAGGGTGCGTCCATCCCGGGGGAGCCCGGGGCATCCGTGATCATCGGCCATAACGAGACCAAGTCCGGCAAGGGGGTCTTCTACGACCTCAAGAAGCTGCGCAAGGGAGCGGAGATATCCGTGCGCAACGCCACCGGAACCACGGCCACCTTCACCGTCACCCGGATGGAAGCGGTGAAGAAGAAGGCGTTCCCGACCCAGAAGGTCTACGGCCCCACCAACAGCCGGGAGCTGCGCCTGGTCACCTGCGACGGCGCCTATGACGCGGCCGGCCACACGGTGGACAACCTCATCGTCTACGCGACCCTGAGCTGATCCCTACCGCCCCGGCGGTTCCAGGCGGGAGCTGGTACGCCCCGCCCCGCCGCGGCGGAGCGACTACCCCGCCGGCGGCCGTACCGGCTGTGCCTGCCCCGCCCCTGACGGGGCCCCGCTCCCACTTCCGTTCAGGGCTGGCTTCGCCTGGCCCTGCTTCGGCTTGACGATCATCCCCTCCCGCCCCGTCACCTTCCGTGGCCCACCCGGCGGCGGCTGCCCCAGCGCGGCCAGCGCATCCCGCGCCACCGGAGCCAGCAGGGGCGAGAAGTGCGGATTGATCCTCAGCGCCTGACCGATGTACAGACGAGCCGCTCCATACCGGTTCAGCGCCCGCTCGATCTCCCCCCGGTGATACGAGAACAACGGGCTGCGCAGCCCCTCGGTCGCCTTCCTCGCGTACGGCAGCGCGTCCTTCGCCCGCCCCGCCCGAAACAGCGCCCACCCCAGCGCGTCCGCCAGTTGGACACTGCGTCGCCCGTCGGCCCACTCGGACCGCAACAGCTGCACGGCCTCCTCCGGGTCCCCGTGGTCGGACTCGTAGCGACCGAGGACCAGCTCCTCGTTCCTGCCGTTCGCCGCGGCCTTCCGGGCCAACTCCCGTACCCGCTCGTACTGGCTGTCCGCGTCCCCGTCGAGACCCAGCGCCTGGTTCAACTCGCCCGCCTCCAGCGCGTACTCGGCCAGCGGCCGCCTGGCCAACGCCAACTGGTAGTCGCGCAACGCCTGCTCCCTACGGCCCAGAGCCGCCGACGCCCGCGCCCGGGCCGCCAGCGTCGCATGGTGGTCAGGAGCGAGCCGTAGCGCCAGGTCGTACTGGCGGACCGCCTCCTGCGGCTCTCCCCGCTCCCAGGCCAACTCCCCGAGCGCATGGAGCGCGGCCGCCTTCTCCGTCGGACCGTCCGCGCTGCCCACGGTGTCATCGGCGGTGGCCGTCGCGTCCTCACGCCAGCCGCGATCCCGATAGACCCGCGCGGTGACCGCCCGCACCCGGCTCCCCGAGGACAGCTTCTGGAGCGAATCCAGCGCCTTGCCGACGGCCTTGTACTCTCCCAACCCGCTGTACGCCTCGATCAGTACCGGATACACCGTCCACCGGCGTGGCTTCTGTCGCTGGGCCTGCCGCGCCCAGTCCCGCGCCGTCGGATAGTCCTGCCGGGCATTGGCCAGGATCGCCAGCCCCAGCAGCGCATCCGTATTGCCCGCGTCCGCCGCGAAGATCTCAAGCGAGCGCTTCAGCGCGCCTTCCGCCCTGGGCAAGGCGCCCCAGTCCCCGAGCCTGGCACCCCGCTCCGCATAGGCGGTCCCCAGCACCGCCCAGGACTCGTCGTCCTCCGGGTGGTCGCGCAACCACTGCTCCCGGTCGGCGATCAACGCGTCCAGATCCGACAGCGCCGCCGGTGCACCCACGGCCGACGCGGCCCCCGCCCGGGCGGCCGGCCCCGGGGCCGGCGGTGGGCTTTCGCGATACCCGACGGTGACCACCAGGGTCCCGGTGACCAGGGTCGCAGCGACAAGCCCGGCAACCAGCGCGTTCTTGGTGCGCTCGCCGCCAGAGCTTCCCCTACCGCTCGTACCAGTCATACCGCTCATGGCGCTCACTGTGCGCCATTAGTCAGTCCATACGAAGAAAGCGCCCGGCGGTGTGGGCCCAAACGCCTACGGGTTCACACCGATGGCCCCGAGTGCGACGCTGGGATCATGGACGATCTCCTTGAACGGCTGCGCGCCGGCCTCCCCGCCGAGGCCCTGATCAGCGACCCGGACGTGATGGTCTCCTACGGACGGGACATGGCGAGCTTCTGCGACGCGGGCCTACCGGCCGTCGTCGCCCTGCCCCGAACCGTCGAACAGGTCCAGCATGTGATGCGAACGGCCACCGCACTGCGCGTCCCCGTCGTCCCCCAGGGCGCGCGCACCGGTCTGTCCGGGGCCGCCAACGCCTCCGAAGGCTGCATCGTCCTCTCGCTCATCAAGATGGACCGGATTCTGGAGATCAGCCAGGTCGACCGGATCGCCGTCGTCGAACCCGGAGTGATCAACGCCGTGCTCTCCCGCGCGGTCCATGAACACGGCCTCCACTACCCCCCGGACCCCTCCAGCTGGGAGACCTGCACCATCGGCGGGAACATCGGCACCGCGTCCGGTGGGCTGTGCTGCGTCAAGTACGGAGTGACCGCGGAGTACGTCCTGGGCCTCGATGTCGTCCTCGCCGACGGGCGACTCCTCACCACCGGCCGACGCACGGCCAAGGGGGTCGCCGGCTATGACCTCACCCGACTCTTCGTCGGCTCCGAAGGCAGCCTCGGCATCATCGTCAAGGCCGTACTGGCCCTCAAGCCCAAACCCCCCACCCAGCTGGTGCTGGCCGCCGAGTTCAACTCGACGTCCGCGGCCTGTGACGCGGTCTGCGCCATCATGGAACGCGGCCACACCCCATCCATGCTGGAACTGATGGACGGCACCACCGTACGAGCGGTCAACGCCATGGCCAACATGGGGCTGCCGGAGACCACCGAGGCCCTGCTGCTCGCCGCCTTCGACACCCCGGAGCCGGCAGCCGACCTCGCCGCCGTCGGCGAACTGTGCCGGGCCGCGGGCGCCACCGAGGTCGTCCCCGCCGATACGGCCGCCGAGTCCGAACTGCTCCTCCAGGCCCGCAGGATCTCGCTCAACGCCCTGGAGACCATCAAGACGGCCACCATGATCGACGATGTCTGTGTCCCGCGCTCGCAACTCGGGGCGATGCTCGACGGGACGGCCGCCATCGCCCAGAAGTACGGTCTGACGATCGGGGTCTGCGCCCACGCGGGCGACGGCAACACCCATCCCGTGGTCTGCTTCGACCATGCCGACCCGGATGAATCCCGGCGGGCCCGGGAGTCCTTCGACGAGATCATGGCACTCGGCCTCGCCCTCGGCGGGACCATCACCGGAGAACACGGCGTCGGGGTGCTGAAGAAGGAGTGGCTGGCCCGCGAACTGGGGCCGGTAGGAGTGGAGTTGCAGCAAGGCATCAAGCGGACCTTCGATCCGCTGAACATCCTCAACCCCGGCAAGGTCTTCTAGCCACTGGCCTGATGTCGACTCAGTCATAGGACCGGTACCGGAGTTGGCCACGGGCCTACGACGGATGACCCGCGTCTTGCGGCCAATGCCCGATGCCCAGGACCGACCCCTCTTCCTACGGTGAACAGGTGCCGTCTTCCGACGCACTCCCGCACTCCCGCGCTTCCGCAAGGAGGAGCCATGCCGGCCCGTCTCGACCACACCATCGTGCATGTCAACGACCGCTTCGCCGGAGCCCGCTTCCTCGCCGATCTACTCGGCGGACCCCAACCCAAGGAGAACGGACCCTTCGCCGCCCTGACTCTGGACGGCGGCGTCACGCTCGACTACCTGGACCAACGCCAGGGCCCGCACCCCTCCCAGCATCTGGCCTTCCTGGTCTCCGAAGACGAGTTCGACGACATCTACGCCAAGATCGTGGCGCGGCAGATACCCCACTGGGCCGATCCGACCCAGCAGACAGCGGGGGAGACCTACCGACTCTTCGGCGGCCGTGGGGTCTATGTCGAAGACCCCGACGGACACCTGCTGGAGTTTCTGACCTACGTCGTCGAGTAGCCGGGAAGCGGCCCTCAGCCATCGCCGTCCTGGGAATCGTCCGAGGGCCCGGGGACGTCCTTGCCGCCAGCCGGATGGTGGCCCCGGGCCCACAGCCCATCGGCCCGCCGGGGCGACAGCAGTTCGGCGAGCGCGTCATCGAGACCGAGCTGCGCCGCCTCGGTACCCGGCGGCACCACCCGTAGCGTCCGCTCGATCCAGGCCGTCACCACGGCCGCCGACGCCTCCAGCAGCGCATCCCCATCGGGCGAGCTCAGCGCGATCAGGATGACGCTGCGATCCTCGACCTTGGTCGGCCAGATCCGTACATCTCCCTGCCCACAGGGCCGGAACACCCCCTCCACCAGCAACTCACGGGAGAAGGTCCACTTCACCGGATTCTCCGAACCGATGTGGAAGGTGACATGGACGGCAAAGGGGTCATCCGTGCGATAGGTCAGCCGGGCGGGCACCAGAATGCTCCGCTCGGCCGACAGGACCAGTTTCAACTCCAGCTCGCGTTCCACCATCGAGTGCATAGCAGCGGCCTCTTCCTTGTCTGTCCCGTCCGTACGGCTCCGTGTGTGCACGTATACGTACGGGCGACCCTGTTTTGAGGCCCTTGGGTGAGCCCTGTGAGAAGAGAGCGCGACGTCACACGACTATGACGCGACTTTCGGCAAAAACTTTCTGCATTTTTTGACTACGTAGAGTCATTATTGTGCTTGCGGGGCAACTGGTACTCGGCTGCCCGGCCCAGCCGATCTGGCGACAACCGTCCTGGTCACCACCGTCTGCCCGCACCGAAACTGCTCACGCGTCAGATCGATCCCGATCCCACCGGGCAGCCGGTTCCCGTGGTGGAAGCCCTGCCACTCGCCATCGAGGAAAACTTCCCCCAGCACCGGATCCCCACCAAAAAGAACGTTCACGACGAGGGCGGTGATGTCGTATCGCTCCCGAGCGGGGTTGTCCGGGCGCCAGCTCTCCCGAGCGGCATCATCGGGCGAACGGGGATCGGCGGCCCGACTCGCCCAGAGAGCGTTCTCGATGCCGGTCAGGGGGAGGGGGCATCCGGGCATCATGGCGTGAGCCACTGACAGCGCAGGGTGCGAGCCCGCTGTGGGGCCTGCGCCACTGGCAGCTCGCTAGAGCGCGATCCCCGAGAGCTTGGAGAGCTTGAGGATCTCCGAGTTGCTGCGCCGATGAAGCGAGGAGACGACGCGGAAGACCTCGCGTCCCATCGGGTGGATACGTGCCATCTGGGGGGCAACGCCCCAGGCCCTGCTCAGGTTCTCCAGAGCGCCATCGCGATCCCCGATGTCGAGCTGGGCCCTCGCCGCGTTGATATACGTCGGTGCCGTTCGGGTGGGAGGAAGCCCGGCCAGGGCAGCCGTCAGATCATCGGTCAGCGCCAGGGCGTCGCGGGGGCGTCCGAGGTCTACATAGGTAGCGAGCTGATGGGCGAAGGCGTTCTGTGGGCCGACCGTGAGGCCGTGCACATCTCTGTCCTTCCCCACTCCCACCGATGCGGCCAGGGCGGATCGGATATGCCGGGCAGCCTCCTTCTTGGCTTCGCCCTTGTCCCCGAGCCTGCCGGCCAGAGTCATTCCGCGCAGATTGAGGATGCAGACGGCGATATCGCGATCGGTCCCACTCAATTCTCGCTCGGCATCGGAGATCGCACGATCGACGATATTGAGCCCACGTTCGATATCGCCGAAGTTCAGATAGGTGCCCGCCCTGTCTCTCGCTGCTACGGCCCGTCCCAAAGGGTTGGGCCGTTGTTCGACCGCCCAGCGCTGCCGAGCCACTGCCAACTCCGCCATGTCCATCCAACGGTGCCTAGCGGCCAACCAATAGACATGGCTGTAGACATCCGCGAGGAGCATCCAGCCCTCGGGTGTGTTCTCGGTGTGCGCTTCCGTGGTCGCGTCCCGCAGAAGAGCTGGAAGTAGCTTGAGGAGTTTGTCTACTTCGACGTGCTTCCGATGCCTACTCGCGGTGGCCAGGGTCGTCTTGAGCTTCTGGCCGCTGGCCGTCTGGGGTTGCGGAAGGTCGTAGTCGCGAAGGGCTGCCCTCAACTCGGCGAGAGGCCGTTTGCCGCCTCGTGCGACGGTGGTCCGTCCCAGTACCTCGGCCATGGAGAGCCCCATCGGCTTTCCCAAGGCGGACGCGACAGCAGGGGTCAGTGCTCGGTCGCCCACTTCGATCTTGGAGAGAAGTGAGAGGGAGACACTCGCCTTTCTGGCGAGCTGTGCCTGAGAGAGACCGTGCGCCTTTCGGAGCGCGGCCAGATTGGCGCCGGGCGGAAGTTCGGTAGTGCTCATGGTCTCTGCCCTCCTTGCGGAGTCGTCATCAGTCCATGGTCACAGTTTTCGCGACTACCCGCACAGCCTCCGTATAAAACGAGTGACAGCCTGTGCAAGAGGTGTGCAAGTTCGCTGACGTCAAGGCTGCGTTGATAGAGAGGAATACCCCCGCGACCGCAGTAACGGTCCGGGGGCGCGGCCAACGCTGACAAAGGAGCGTCGACGTGTCTCACGTTATCGTCCATCTCTTCGAATCACCGGTACGGGCCTTAACTCCGCGGCGAATGACGGGAATGGCGCGGTGAGCGAGAACTGTGCCAGCGGGCCCATCGTGTACCGGTGGACCTACAGTCCCCGCTGTGTGGGCCTGGCCCGGGCCGAGTTGCGGAAGGCGCTCGCCGGCTGGGGGCTCGCTCCCATCGAAGCCTTCGCCTGCGTGGTGCTGTCGGAGTTGCTGACCAATGCCCTACGACATGCCAAAGTGCCCGGCCGTGAGATCGAGACCCGATACGCCCCGCTGTGGCGCGGGGTGCGCATCGAGGTGCATGACGCCTCCAACGCGCTGCCCCGGTTCACCCCCTGCGGCCCCGAGGCCACCGGTGGACGTGGACTGCCCCTCGTAGCGGCACTGTCCGACGCCTGGGGCGTGAGCCCACGGTACGGAGCCGGGAAGTCCGTCTGGGCCGAACTGACCCTCCCCCCAGCTCCTTAGCCCCTGCACCCCACACCTCGTCCCGGCCGCCGACGTGGCGGCCGGGACGTATTACGTTGTCCTTCATGAAGCGGAACGGGGATGAGAACGGCATACACGTACGAACGCGGATATCGGCGTATGCGATCGCCAGCCGCCGGGAGCGCATGCTGTTCACCCGGCTCGGGGCGTCCTCCCCGGTGTTCGAGCCCGGGCTGTGGCACCTTCCCGGCGGTGGGGTCGACCCCGGGGAGCAGCCGCGCGAGGCGTTGGAGCGGGAGTTGTACGAAGAGACCGGGCTCAAGGTGCGCGGCGCGCGGTTGGTGGAGGCGCGGAGCTATCGGGCGGACCGCCTCGGCATCGCGTGGCAGTTGGTCGCCCTCTTCTACGCCGTCGACATCCACGAGGGGGAGTTGGGGGTGACCGAGATCGACGGGACGACCAGTGAGGTCGCCTGGCTGGAGCCGACCGCGCTCGATGGGGCGGCGCTCTCCCCGGCCGCCGTCGATGGGGTGCGCCTGCTGGGAGCCGGGCGGTAGGAGTTCGATCCGGGAGTACGGACCGGTCCGGTAGCGGAGGCCGCTGATGCCGCTCAACTGCTCCACTCCTTCGCTCGAACGCGCTCTTTCTCGCGCTCTCCTTCTTCAGCGGCGCCCGTTCTTCGTTACTGTCCTCCTTGGACAGCCGGGGGACGGTCGGAGGGACACTCCGATGCCGGGTATACAGGCCGCACGGCCCGCGCATGTGTCCGGCCTTGCGGCGGCCCACAGAGGTAGTGAGTGAACGGAGTTGGGGGCATTGGCTACTCCTCCAGGTGATGGCAGCCCGGCGCAAGGGTTCTACCCGGACCCCTCCATCCCCGGCTATGTCCGGTACTGGAACGGTTCTGCCTGGGTGCCCGGGACGAGTCGGCCCGCGCCCAAACAGGGTGAGGCCATGCCCTCGACGCCTGGTCAGGCTGGGCCTGGCGCGGCCTCGGTGCCGGCGCAGAGCCCTCCCAGACATGAGCGGCCCGAGCGGTCCGCCCCCGAGCCACCGCCCACCCGGGTGGAAGAGACCGGGCCGGTCTTCTTCGATGAGGACCCGCTTGATGAGCCCGCCAGGCAGGAGCCCGCCAGTGTCTGGCAGGCCGATACCTCTCGGCAGACCGGATTCGGCGGTGAACGCGACAACCGGGTTTCGTGGGGTGGCGAGCAGGCCCCTCGACCGCCGGACCCGTCATCACCCACGCCTCCCGCTCCCGCATCGGGTGACCCGTCCGGAGGCGCCCTCCCGGGGGTGCGGTCCACTCCTCCGGGGCAGGACGCGTCATCCGCGACGGGTCTGCCGGTACGGCCCCGCAGAAACACCGATGGACCCGACCCCACGCCCTCGGCTGAGAGCACCATGGCCATTCGCGCCCTACGGGCCCGGGTCGCTCAGAAGCAGGCCGGGCCGGGGCAGCAGGCACTCCAGGGACAGCAGGGACAGCAGGGACAGCAGGCTCCGGCGCCGCAGCCAGGGCCTCCGACACCCCAGGGCCCACAGTCCCAGCCCAGCCCGCCCAGTCATGCAAGCCAGCAGAGTGCGGCGAGGACACCACCCGCGGTGCAGCCGCCTCCACCCGCCGTGCACTCAGAGCCGCCCCTCACCTCGCGGTCCATGAACCCGCCCACCCACTCCCGTGGACCCGAACTCCCGCGGCAGTCCTCCGGTACTCCTGGTCCCGGTGGAGGTTCCGCGTCCTGGCCGCAGCAGGTCCAGCAACTCGCCCAGGGGGGCGAAGCCGGCGAGCCGCCGGTCGTGCCCTGGAAGCCCCCGGTCAACGACCCCTTCCTCCAGGCGGCCCAAGCCCAGGCCGCCGCCCGGCCCGCACCCCTCGCCAAGCGGCTCGTCGCCCGGCTGATTGACAGCGTGGTGCTCGGCGCACTGGTGGGTGCTGTCGCCGTGCCGGTCGGCACCCAGGCCCTCGCTCATATCGACGACAAGATCGATGCGGCCAAGCAGTCCGGGCAGACGGTCACCGTCTGGCTGCTCGACGGTACGACCGGGGTGCATCTGGCCATCGTCCTCGGAGCGCTCCTCGTTCTCGGGGTGCTGTACGAGGCGCTCCCCACGGCTCGGTGGGGTCGTACGCTCGGCAAGAAGCTCTGCGGACTGGCCGTGGTCGACATCGAGTCCCACAGCCCGCCGACCTTCGGGGGCGCGCTGCGCCGCTGGCTGGTCTACAGCGTGCTCGGGCTGCTGGCGATCGGTGTGCTCAATGTGCTCTGGTGCCTGTTCGACCGTCCGTGGCGGCAGTGCTGGCACGACAAGGCGGCACACACCTTCGTCACCCGGGGCTGACACCCGGGGCTGCGGGCTGACCCGGCATCAGCAACGGGTCCCCCGAACGGCGTGCCAGCTTTTGCGGTGTCCCCGGAGGCGGGGTGCACTGCCTTCATGAGTAATGATCAGCCCCCGCCGTCCGGCCCGGGAGGCCCCGACGACGACCCCTTCCTGAAGAAGCCGCAGGAACCCCCGCAAGGGGGACAGGGTGGTGGCGGCCAGCAGCCCCCGCCCCCGCCGCCACCGGGCGGTTCCCCCTATGGAGGGGAGGGCGGCGCCTGGCAGGGCGGCCCTGGGCAGGGATCGGGACAGGGGCCGGGGCAAGGTTCCCCGTATGGCGGACAGGGCCCCGGGCAGGGTGGTCCCTATGGCGGCGGTGGCGGTGGGATGCCCCCCTATGATCCCAACGCCTACGGCGGGCCCTATGGCGGTGGGCCCGACCCGCTCTCCGGAATGCCGCCGCTCGCGGAGTTCAGCAAGAGGTTCAGCGCCCGGGTGATCGACGCGCTGATCATCTTCATTCCGCTCTTCCTGCTCTCGCTCATCTTCGGTGGCTGGAACGTCAATGGTGACAGCGGAGACGGTTGGGATGACATCGCCAATGACGTGAACACCGGCCGGCAGTGGATCTGGTCCCTGATCTCCCTCATCGCCTATGTCGGCTATGACACCTTGATGGTGAGGAAGAACGGCCAGACCATCGGCAAGCGGCTCCTGAAGATCCGGGTCGCCATGCTGAACGACGGCAGTGTGCCGGACACCCGTTCGGCCCTGTTGCGTGCGGCGGTGCTCTGGGTGCCGGCACTGGTCTGCTGCTTCTGTATCTGGTGGATCGTCATCATCGCCACGATCCTGGCCGACAAGCCCTACAAACAGGGCCTCCACGACAAGGCCGGCAAGACCGTCGTGGTGGCGGTGCCGCAGTGACCCGCGAAGGCCCCTGCGATGGGGGAGCCGGGGTTCAGCGGCGCAACGAGTGCTCGCGCGAGGTGCGGACCCGGGTGGTGAGGCCGTCCGCTGAGGCCCCGGAGGTGGTACGCCCGGCCGCGGCACGGTGGCTGGCGGAGAGCGAACGAGCCGCCCCTGCCGTCTTGGCCGCCCGCGCTGCCCGGCCGATCGGAACGGCTACCGCCACGGTCAACCCCAGCACCATCGAGCCGACGCCGATGGCGGCGACCGCGACGATGTGGGTGGCGCCGGTAAGCAGAAGGAGAGCCAGTGCGGAGAGCACAACAGTGGCCGAACCATAGGCGAGCTGTGCGGCAGTCGGACGAGGCATGACGGTATCCGTCCTGGGGCAATGCCGGGGGGCATGTGGGGTCGGGAAACGGTCGAGGGTCTGACTCAACGCGATCGCACGAAAATAACTCTACGATGCTCGATGCCCCGAGGGAACCGGGGGTAAGCGTGACCTCACCCGGTGGCGGTTAGCTGCCGGTGCATAGGGGGCGCACAGATTCATACAGGGCAAGAAGTGGCGCGTTCCATGCGCCGGTTTCCCGTAGTCGGCATGTCCGAAAATCGGAACCGGGCTTCTGCATAGTGCAATTGGAATGTCCGTGTCAAGGTCTGTCTTTTCTTCTCTGACTACGGTCGAATGCCGTCACTTGTGACGCGACGCCTCGCCCGGACAACCCCACATCGGTCCGAAACGGCGAAGGAACGCGGGGGAGGACACCACCAAGTGACCACCAATCGACGGACGATCAGAGCGTCCGCGGTGATTGTCGCGCTTGCCGCGACCACCGCAGCGGCCTCGGCGTTCAGCACCGCCCAAGCAGGGGATCAGGGGTCCCCGGCCAAGGCGGCGACAACGGCCATCGAGCGCCAGGACCCGGCTCCGCAGAAGGACCACGTCGAGCACGACCTCGACGGTCCCTTCAGCAAGCAGCAGGAGCAAGAGCGCCAAGCGGCGCTGGAGCAGGTCATAGCCGGGGACGCGACCGTGCAGCAGCGCGGAGCGTCCAAGGTCGTCAAGCTCGACGACAGGAAGTACGTCGAGCTGGGCCGCGAGAAGACCGACAAGATCTTCACCATCCTGGTCGAGTTCGGCGACAAGGTCGACGACACCACGATGTACGACCCGGACGGCCCCGGCGGCCCCCAGCCGCCGGTCAAGAAGTACGGCGGCACCCCGGGTCCGCTCCACAACAAGATCGCCAAGCCGGATCGGGCGGTCGACAACTCCACGGCCTGGCAGGCGGACTACAACCGCCAGCACTTCCAGGACCTCTACTTCGGCACCGGCAAGGACAAGGCCGGTAAGCCCAAGGAGTCGCTGAAGACCTACTACGAGAAGACCTCGTCCGGCCGCTACTCGGTCGACGGCGGAGTCTCCGACTGGGTCAAGGTCGACTACAACGAGGCCCGCTACGGCTCCAACTACTGCGGCGACTCCAACTGCGACAACGTCTGGGACACCGTCCGCGACGGAGTCACCGCCTGGGTCGCCGACCAGCGGGCCCAGGGCCGTACCGACGCCCAGATCAAGGCCGACATCGGCCAGTACGACGTCTGGGACCGCTACGACTTCGACGGCGACGGCAACTTCAACGAGTCCGACGGCTACATCGATCACTTCCAGATCGTCCACGCCGGTGAGGACGAGTCAGCGGGCGGCGGCGCCGAAGGCACCAACGCCCTGTGGGCCCACCGCTGGTACGCGTACGGAACCGACGCGGGAAGCACCGGACCGGCGAACAACCGGGCCGGCGGCACCCAGATCGGTGACACCGGGATCTGGGTCGGCGACTACACCATGCAGCCCGAGAACGGCGGCCTCGGTGTCTTCGCCCATGAGTACGGACACGACCTCGGACTGCCGGACCACTACGACACCTCGGGCCGCGGCGAGAACTCGACCGGCTTCTGGACGCTGATGTCGTCCGGCTCCTGGCTCGGCAACGGCAAGGACTCCATCGGCGACCTCCCCGGCGATATGACCGCCTGGGACAAGCTCCAGCTGGGTTGGCTGAACTACACCAAGGCCAAGGCGGCGACCAAGTCCACCCACACCCTGGGCGTAGCCGCGTACAACACCGCGCTTCCGCAGGCACTCGTCGTCGAACTGCCGAAGAAGCCGGTCACCCGGACCATAGTCAAGCCCGCCCAGGGCGTCGGACAGTGGTGGAGCAACCAGGGCGACAACCTGAAGAACACGCTCTCCCGCCAGGTCGACCTCACCGGCAAGGCCGCCGCCTCCCTCGAACTCACCGGCTGGTGGGACATCGAGAAGGGGTACGACTACCTCTACGCCGAGGCGTCGACCGACGGCGGGGCCAACTGGACCGCGCTCGACGGCACCGCCGACGGCGTGGCGATCGGCCGTGACGCCAGCAACAGCCCCGGGCTGACCGATCTTTCGGGCGCGCACAAGAAGCTCGCCTACTCGCTCGACGCCTACACGGGCAAGAAGGTCGACGTCCGGTTCCGCTACCAGACCGACGGCGGCGCGGGCGGCAAGGGCTTCGTGGCCGATGAGATCACCGTCAGGGCGGACGGCGCCGCGCTCTTCCTCGACAACGCCGAGGCGGCCGACGCGGCCTGGACCGCGAAGGGCTTCTCGCGCGTCGGTGAGTCCTTCACCCAGGAGTACGAGCAGTACTACCTCGCCGAGAACCGTCAGTACGTGTCGTACGACAAGACCCTCAAGGTCGGTCCGTACAACTTCGGGTTCAAGGCGCCGAAGGACTCATGGGTCGAGCACTACCCCTACCAGAACGGTCTGCTGGTCTGGCTCTGGGACACCTCGCAGCGCGACAACAACACCAGCGTCCACCCGGGCACGGGTCGGGTGCTGCCGATCGACGCCAACGCCGCTCCGCTGAAGTGGGCGGACGGGACGCTGATGCGCAACCGGATCCAGGCGTTCGACTCGACCTTCAGCCAGTGGCGCACCGACGCCCTCACGCTGCACCGGGCGGACGTTGCGACGACGATCAAGTCCAGGGCCGGCAACCCGGTCTTCGATGATCGCAAGGGCGTCTACTGGTACCCGGAGAACCCGACCGCTGGGGTGAAGGTAACTGACACCAATACCAAGATCTCCATCGTGAAGGAGCCGCGAAGCGGCCAGACGATCACCGTAAAGGTTGGTCCGTCGACCAAGTAAAACGCGTTATTGCAGGTCAGAACATGATCGGCCGTTGCCCCCTGGCGGGCAGCGGCCGATCGTGTTTAGGTGCGTGGTGCCAGACCGTTATTGACACGCCATCTCACGGGGGAGTGGTTCACCATGCCAGGCGGAGGTTTCAGCAGGCTGCCGAGCGGCAGCGTGGTCGTCGCGCTCAGCCTGCCCAGCCCACTGGGCGACGGACGGCCGGCCCGCTATCTGGTGCACGCCGCCAACCGGGCGCGCGCACTGACCCGGCTGCGCAATCTGGGCCTGCGGGCGGTCTATCTGCGGGGGAACGCGGAGCCGCCCACCCCGGACGAGATCACGGCGGTACTCCACCATCCGGACGGACTGCTCTGGCGCACCCAGCCGGAGACGGGAGCGGAGCTCTGGCATCCGATACGGGCGATGCTGCGGGAGCAGCGGGTCCATCGAGGCCTGACGGGCGACGGCGAGGGAATCCCGGCACCATCGCCGTCCTAGCGCCGTAACCGCCTCAGACCGCAGGAGCGCGCAGGGCCTGTGGGCCCTGCGCGGAAGTACCCTCGGCCCTCGGGCCAGGAGCTACGGGGATGCCCCGGCGGCCCGCCCGCAGGAGGGCGGTGGGGAGGGCCGTGGGGCTTACTCCACCGGCTTGCCCGACACCTGGACGCCGGCCGTCCGTAGATCCCGCAGTGCGCGCTCCGTCGTCTCCTGGGAGACCGCCGCGGTGAGATCCAGCAGCACCTGGGTGGTGAAGCCCTCCCGGGCGGCGTCGAGCGCGGTGGCCTTGACGCAGTGGTCGGTGGCGATGCCCACCACATCCACCTCGGTGACCTCGTGGTCCCGCAGCCACTGCGCCAGGGTCATGCCGTTCTCGTCGGCGCCTTCGAAACCGCTGTACGCCGCTTCGTAGGCGCCCTTGTCGAAGACCGCGTCGACCGCGCCGGACGCGACGGCCGGCGCGAAGTTGGGGTGGAAGCCCACCCCCTCCGTGCCGGCGACACAGTGGCGCGGCCAGCTGTTCACATAGTCCGGCGTCTCGGAGAAGTGGTCACCCGGGTCGATGTGATGGTCGCGGGTGGCGACGACATGGCGGTAGCCGGCGGGCACGGTCTGGCCGATCAGGTCGGTGATGGCTGCGGCGACCTCGGCACCTCCCGTCACCGCGAGGCTGCCGCCTTCGCAGAAGTCGTTCTGAACGTCGACGACGATCAAGGCGCGGTGCATGGCGGCTGTCCTTACGGAGTGCTGGGCGTGCTGCTGGGCTTCACGACGGCAGGAGGGGTCAAGGAAAAGGCTCCCCACCGATGCTCAGTTCATACGTAGGTCATACATACTCCGTCGGGAGTACAGGTTCACCCCGAGAGAGCTGGATGGCCGACATCGGCAGTCCCGCCCTGGCTGAGATATGGCGCTGGCGAGCCGTCTCCAGTGACTCACGACCGAGGATCTCGCCGTTCTTGACCAGCTCCACCAGGAGCTGTCGCTCCACGAGATCCGCCGGCACCGGCCCCAGACCGACCACCTCGGCCTCGGCGATCCCCTCGGCGTCCACCCGGCGCGCCGCCCACTTGCGTCCGCCGATCGAGGACTTGGCCCCCAGCGACTTCTTCGCCACCGCCTCCAGCGGGGCGGCCGGGTCGGCGGACCTGGCGCGGGCGACCAGTTTGTAGACCATGGAACAGGTCGGATGGCCACTGCCGGTGACCAACTGGGTACCGACTCCGTACGCGTCCACCGGCGCGGCGGCCAGCGAGGCGATGGCGTACTCGTCCAGATCGGATGTGACCACGATCCTGGTCTGCTGCGCGCCGAGCTCATCGAGCTGCTGGCGCACCCGGTGGGCGACGAGCAGCAGATCACCGGAGTCGATCCGTACCGCTCCGAGCTCGGGGCCGGCGATCTCGACGGCGGTACGGACCGCTTCGGCCACGTCATAGGTGTCGATCAGCAGGGTGGTGCCCCGGCCGAGGGATTCGACCTGTGCCTGGAAGGCGTCGCGCTCGCTGTCGTGCAGCAGGGTGAAGGCGTGGGCGCTGGTGCCGACGGTGGGGATGGCGTAGCGGAAGCCGGCCGCCAGATCGGATGTGGAGTCAAAGCCGCCGACGTACGCGGCCCGGGCGGAGGCCACCGCGGAGAGCTCATGGGTGCGGCGGGCGCCCATCTCGATCAGCCGGCGGCCACCTGCGGCGGCGGACATCCGGGAGGCCGCGGCGGCGATGGCCGAATCGTGGTTGAGGATGGAGAGGATCACCGTCTCCAGCAGCACGCACTCGGCGAAGGAGCCTTCGACGCGCAGGATGGGCGAGCCGGGGAAGTACACCTCGCCCTCCGGGTAGCCCCAGATGTCACCGCTGAAGCGGTAGGTGGAGAGCCATTCCAGGGTCGGCTCGTCGACGATCTTCTGCGCCTGGAGGAAGCCGAGCACATCCGCGTCGAAGCGGAAGTTCTCCACCGCGTCCAGTACCCGTCCGGTGCCGGCGATCACGCCGTAGCGCCGTCCGCCGGGAAGTCTGCGGGTGAAGACCTCGAAGACCGAGCGGCGGTCGGCGGTGCCCGCCTTCAGGGCCGCCTGGACCATCGTGAACTCGTACTGGTCGGTGAAGAGGGCCGTCGACGGGACGTCCACCGGGAGACCTAGGTCCGCAGTGTTCACGACACTCAACCTCACGCTTTCGTTGTGGGAGCCCGGAAGACCCCGGGCGATCCAGCCATGGCCAGGATGCTACCCCACATTTCGTCAAAGTGACGAGATGGCCTGATGCGGAGGTCCGGCACCCCTTCCAGGGCGGCCGGAACTCAGGGGTGCGGGGTTGTTACGGAGGGTCAACGGTGGGGTCTGGATGGCTGGGACGCGGGGGGCCGTTTGTGCGTTGGGGCCCGGTGAGTGGCAGCATGGACCAGGTGAGTGTTGCTCCCACTGAGATCGAACGCACCGAGTCGGCGGAGAAACCGTTCGCTGTTCCCGAGCCGGACGTGCCGTGGGTGACGCTCGTCCACAACGACCCGGTCAATCTGATGAGCTATGTCACCTATGTGTTCCAGGCGTACTTCGGTTACTCCAAGGACAAGGCGCGCAAACTGATGCTCGACGTCCACCACAAGGGCCGTGCCGTGGTCTCCAGCGGTAGTCGCGAGGAGATGGAACGCGATGTGCAGGCCATGCACGGTTACGGGCTGTGGGCGACCCTCTCCCAGGACCGCAACTGATGGCGGGACAGTTCGAGGCGATTCCCGGCGGCGGGTCGGCCGTCGCGCTCGACGAGGTCGAGATCGCCATCATCCGGTCCCTGGCCGTACAGCTACTGGAGCTGCTCGGGCCGGGTGAGGAGCCGGTCGAGGGCGAGGACCCACTGGCCGCCCTGTTCACGGAGGGGCCCACCGAGCCTCCCAGCGACCCGGCACTGGCCCGCCTCTTCCCCGAGGCGTACCTCGGTCCGGACGCCAAGGACCAGACCGATGAGCTCCAGGCCGCCTCCGCCGAGTTCAGACGGTTCACCGAGAACGATCTGCGCTCCCGCAAGCGCGCGGACGTGCTCTGTGTCGTCAGGACCCTGGACCAGCTGACCGCGAACGGCGATGGCGGGGCCGTACTCAAGCTGACGGCCGATGACGCCCTGCACTGGCTCGGGGCGCTCAACGACCTGCGGATCACCATCGGAACCCGGCTCGACGTCTCCGACGACGACGAGAACGGCGACCTCTACCAGCTGCCGGACTCCGACCCGCGGAAGCCGATGGTGATGGCCTACCTCTGGCTCGGCGCGCTCCAGGAGACGCTCGTTGAGACGCTGACGCCTGATGCCTGATGCCTGATGCCTGATGCCTGATGCCTGATGCCTGACGCCTGACGCCTGACGCCTGATGTCGTGAGGCAGCGGTGGTCGGCGGTCCCCGCGCCCGGCTAGCCGCTCCCCTGACCTCCTCAGATTGCCGAAGGGCCCTTCTCCGATACGGGACACACATCGGAGAAGGGCCCTTTCCGTGTTGCCCAGAGTCATCGGTTCGCGGTCCGCGCGGTGGGGTACCCGAGCGTCGACCATGGCCGCTTCACTCACACTCACAACGCTCAGCGGACGCTCAAATCCGGATAACGATCACGTCACCTGTTCGGCGCTGTTTGCCGTGCCAGGGGACGTTTATCCGTTTATGTCTGTGGTGTGCCCCACATCCACTGCCATCGATCTTTCGAACGAGCGTGATAGATCTGCACGACCGCCAGGGGCGCCACCCACTGTCCCGGCGGTGCTTGACCCGGCTGACCGCCGGTAGCACTCCATCCATATCCGGGGGGATCAGGACCTGGTCCGCGCCCGCGCGCCAGCCGCGGCGGGGGCGGACCAGCATGGAGAAAGGGCGCAATCACTATGACTTCAGTGCAGGTCGGCGACGAGAACAGGCCACCCGGACCGGGTGATGTCGCAGCCCCGCCGGCTTCGCCCGCCACTGGCCCGGCAGGCGGGCCGGATCACCAGTCGGATCAGGGATACCACCGCGCACTCGGTGCCCGACAGATCCAGATGATCGCCATCGGCGGGGCGATCGGCACCGGACTCTTCCTGGGCGCGGGCAAAGCCATCTCCAAGGCCGGCCCCAGCCTCATCCTGGCCTACGCCATCGCGGGCCTGGTCATCTTCTTCATCATGCGGGCGCTGGGCGAACTGCTGATGTACCGCCCGGTCGCGGGCTCGTTCTCGGAGTACGCCCGCGAGTTCATCGGCCCCTTCGCCGGATTCGCCACCGGTTGGACGTACTGGCTGTTCTGGGTCGTCACCGGAATGACCGAGGTGACAGCCGCGGCCCAGTACATGACCTACTGGTTCGACATCCCCCAATGGATCTCCGCACTGATCTTCACCCTGGTGCTCTACGGCGCGAACCTGATCTCCGTGAAGCTCTTCGGTGAACTGGAGTTCTGGTTCTCCATGGTGAAGGTCACCGCCATCGTCGGGATGATCCTCATCTGTCTGGGCATTCTGACCCTCGGCTTCTCCGACGCCGGTGACACCGCGTCAGTCTCCCTGCTGTGGAGCGACGGCGGCTTCTTCCCCAAGGGCATCGGCGGCACGCTGATGACGCTTCAGATCGTGATGTTCGCCTTCCTCGCCGTGGAACTGGTCGGAGTCACCGCGGGCGAGTCCAAGGACCCCGAGAAGACCCTGCCCAAGGCCATCAACACCGTCCCATGGCGGATCGCCGTCTTCTACATCGGCGCCCTGACCATGATCCTCTCCGTGGTGTCCTGGACGAACTTCCAGCCCGGGATCTCGCCGTTCGTCGCCGCCTTCGACAAGATGGGCCTCGCCGTGGGCGCGGGCATCGTCAACTTCGTCGTTCTGACCGCGGCCCTGTCGTCCTGCAACTCGGGCATGTACTCGACCGGTCGGATGCTGCGCGACCTCGCCCTCAACAGCCAGGGCCCCAGGCTCTTCACCCGGCTCACCAGGAACGGCACCCCGCTCATCGGCACCACCTTCTCCGCCGGGCTGATGATGATCGGCGTCTGGATCAACTACCAGTGGCCCGGGGAAGCCTTCAACAAGGTGGTCTCCTTCGCCACCATCTCCGGTATGTGGGCCTGGGTCATGATCCTGATCAGCCAGATCCGCTACCGGGCCAAGGCCGACCGGGGAGAGTTGCCGCAGTCGTCCTTCAAGGCTCCCGGTGCCCCCTGGACCAGTTGGTTCGCACTCGCCTTCATCGGCATGGTGGTGGTGATGATGGGCATCGACAAGGAAGCCCGGATCTCGCTCTACTTCGCCCCGCTCTGGGCCCTGGGCCTGGCCGTCGCCTTTCTGACGCTCAAGAAGCGCAACCCGCAGGGCGCGGCGTTCATCAAGCGCTGACCGCGGGGTTCTGACACTGAGAAACCCGCTCCGAGAACAGCCCGCTCCGGCCTGACCACGGGCAGCCCGCTCCGGCCGGCGCCAGGAAACCCGGAACCCCCAGGCCAGAGGAGTGCGGCTGCGGCCGAAGAGCCGTGGCGGGCAATGCGGCACGGGGGCGGTCGCGTACCGGGGGACGGTACGCGACCGCCCAGCGTGCCGCTCGTGCCAAACGCCGCACCGGCACCCGGCTCGGCGGCTGGGCGGCCTGCTTATCCTGATCGGCATGTTGACTCTCACCCAGGCCCTCTACGACCAGATCGTGGCGCACTCCCGCGCCGACCACCCCGACGAGGCGTGCGGCGTCGTCGCCGGGCCCGCGGGCCAGGGCCGCCCCGAACGCTTCATCCCCATGCTGAACGCGGCCCGGTCGCCCACCTTCTACGAGTTCGACTCCGCGGATCTCCTCAAGCTCTACCGGGAGATGGACGACAACGACGAAGAGCCGGTGATCATCTACCACTCGCACACCGCGACCGAGGCGTACCCCTCCCGTACGGACATCACCTACGCCAACGAGCCGGGCGCGCACTACGTCCTGGTCTCCACCGCGGACATCGATGACGTGGGAGCGTTCCAGTTCCGCTCGTACCGCATCGTGGACGGCGTGATCACGGAGGAGGAGATCAAGGTCGTCGAGACCTACTGACCCACCCCGTGAACCACCCCAAACCCCGGCCCTGGAACCGCCTCGCTCGCCGGGCTGACCGCACTATGAGCAGAATGCGTCCATCATCCGAGATCACACTCCAGAATCCGGACCGGGAATCGATACGATGACCGCATGGTTCCCCATGACGTGAGCGAGAAGACGCCGAGCAGGCTGCTGCTCGTGGCGCGGCTGCACGTCGACCTGTGCCGCCTCGCGAGCGCGATGTGTACGGCCCGGAACGCGACCTGACCGAGGCCACACCCGCACCGCCCGGCTGAGCGCGACTGACCGTACGAGCACCACCCCTCGCGCGGGGTCCCGACGCGCGCCCCAAGCCACCGTCCCGACAGGAGCCCACACCATGGCCATCGAGGTCCGCATTCCGACCATCCTCCGCACGTACACCGACGGAGCGAAGGCCGTCGAAGGCAGCGGAGGCACCATCGCCGAACTCTTCGCCGACCTCGACTCCCGCCACACCGGCATCAAGGAGCGCATTGTCGAGGGCGGTGAACTACGCCGCTTCGTCAACGTCTACCTCAATGACGAAGACGTCCGCTTCCTCGCCGGCATCGCCACCGAACTCAGCGACGGCGACAGCGTCACGATCCTCCCGGCCGTCGCCGGCGGATCCACCACGGCGCACCCCCGTTCCGCCCGGTGGCGCGCGGGAACGCGCTGATGCGCTACGACTCTCCCCTCGCCGCGGTCGGCAACACCCCTCTGGTACGCCTACCGCGGCTGTCGCCGTCCGACGACGTCCGCATCTGGGCCAAGCTCGAAGACCGCAACCCCACCGGTTCGATCAAGGACCGTCCAGCGCTCTTCATGATCGAGCAGGCGGAGAAGGACGGCAGGCTCACCCCCGGCTGCACCATCTTGGAACCCACCTCGGGCAACACCGGTATCTCGCTGGCCATGGCCGCCCGGCTCAAGGGCTACCGCATCGTCTGCGTCATGCCCGAGAACACCAGTACCGAGCGCCGCCAGCTGCTCACCATGTGGGGCGCGGAGATCATCTCCTCACCCGCCGCGGGCGGCTCCAACACCGCCGTTCGCGTCGCCAAGGAGATCTCCGCCGAGAACCCCTCCTGGGTGATGCTCTACCAGTACGGAAACCCGGCGAACGCCGGAGCGCACTACGCCACCACCGGACCCGAGATCCTCACCGACCTGCCGTCCATCACCCACTTCGTGGCGGGCCTCGGCACGACCGGCACCCTGATGGGCGTCGGCCGCTATCTCCGCGAGCGTGTGCCGGACGTCCGTATCGTGGCCGCCGAGCCACGGTACGACGACCTGGTCTACGGACTGCGGAATCTGGACGAGGGTTTCGTACCCGAGCTCTATGACGCCTCCGTGCTCACCACCCGCTTCTCGGTCGGTTCGGCGGACGCGGTGACCCGCACCAGGGAGCTGCTCCAGCAGGAGGGCATCTTCGCCGGGGTGTCCACCGGCGCCGCACTCCACGCGGCCATAGGCGTCGGAAAGAAGGCCGTCAAGGCCGGCGAGTCCGCTGACATCGTGTTCGTCGTCGCCGACGGCGGCTGGAAGTACCTCTCCACGGGGGTGTACACGGCCGAGACCACGGAAGCGGCCATCGAACTCCTCCAAGGGCAGCTCTGGGCCTGACCCCGGCTCCCTGCCGGCTCCTTTCGGACGGCGAGCGCCAGCCGCCCTCATCCCGGGACTGACGCACCAGGTCCCGAGAGGCCCGGCCCGGGTGGGGGGTTTCCCGGACCCCGTGGTGGTCACCTGGGCCCGCCCGAGGAAGCCCGACCCATGCGGCCCGGCCCCGGAGCCGGGCCGGAGCGCTCATGGGATATCCCTAAAAGACGATCAAGAGCCCCACTCCCGCACCGAGGGAGTGGGGCTCTTGACTACCCTCGCGCCCCGCGCGCTCCTGCCCGCACCCCCCGTACGCCCTCCGAATCGGTGACAGCGCAGGTGAGTTCCCCCACACCCCCCCTCCCCGAAGGAGCGGCACCCCCTTTCGCGCTTTACGCTCAACCCACCGCACACACACCACCCACAGCCCTCCCCCGTCCACGGAGGTTCAGGCTCCATGAAGCTCACCGTCGTCGGCTGCTCGGGGTCGTTCCCGTCCGCGGAATCGGCCTGTTCGAGCTACCTCGTAGAGGCCGACGGCTTCCGGTTGCTCCTCGACATGGGCAATGGCGCCCTCGGAGAGCTGCAGCGCCACATCGGCCTCTACGACCTCGACGCCATCTTCCTCAGCCATCTGCATGCCGATCACTGCATCGATATGTGCGCGTACTTCGTCGCCCGCTACTACCGCCACGAGGGCGGCCGCTGCGATGCCCTTCCGGTCTACGGACCCGAGGGCACCGAGCACCGGCTGACCACGGCGTATGCGGACACCCCTTCCCCCTCCTCGATGAGCGAGGTCTTCGACTTCCACACCCTCAAGCCCGGCAGCTTCGACATCGGCCCGTTCTCCGTCCGCACGGAACGAGTCGCCCACCCCGTCGAGGCCTACGGCGTCCGGCTGGAGCACTCCGGGCGGACGCTGACGTACTCGGGTGACACCGGAGTCTGCGACGCGCTGGACGAGCTGGCCGAGGGGGCGGACCTCTTCCTCTGCGAGGCCTCCTTCACCTACGGCAAGGAAGACGTCCCCGGTCTCCACCTCAACGGCCGTGAGGCCGGCGCCCATGCGCAGCGGGCGGGGGTGGGACGGCTGGTGCTGACCCATGTGCCGCCGTGGACCGATGGGGAGCGCAATCTCGCGGATGCCCGGTCGCAGTACCGAGGGCCGGCGGAGATCGCCGCGGCCGGTGCGGTGTACGAGGTCTGAGCGCGGGGTGACGCTGCTCTCAGCCCGTGGACACCTTCTGGGACGTGATCCGGGGGTGTCCGATCTGTTTCTGGTCCGCTGAGGCCGGGGCCGGCGCCCGCTTCGCCGCGCGGGCTACCCCTCGACCGACCGCGGTGGCTCGCCATAGGCCAAAGCCCCCGGTTCCATGGCGCGGAACGGGGGGCCTCGGGCGGAGGGTGTGAGCGGCCTAGGTGGCCTCCGCCTTCTGTAGGTCGGCTAGTTCGTCGTCCGACTCCCGTCCCGGTGTCGGCAGATCGAACTTGGTGATCGCGAATCGGAACACCGCGTAATACACGGCTGCGAAGCAGAGCCCCACGAGCGCGAGCCCCCAGGGATTGGATGCGATCCCCAGGTTCAGTAGGAAATCGATCGCCCCGGCCGAGAAGCCGAATCCGTCTTTCATTCCGAGTCCCCAGGTGAGTGCCAGAGAGACACCGGTGAGGACCGCGTGGACGGCGTACAGCACGGGGGCGATGAACATAAAGGTGAACTCGATCGGCTCCGTCACCCCGGTCACGAATGACGTCAGCGCCAGCGAGAACATCATGCCGCCGACGACCTTGCGCCGCTCCGGCCGGGCGCAGTGCACAATCGCCAGACAGGCGGCGGGCAAGGCGAACATCATGATCGGGAAGAAGCCGGTCATAAACTGCCCGGCCGTGGGGTCACCGGCGAGGAAGCGGGCGATGTCGCCGCTCTTGCCGTCGTAGGAACCGGCCTGGAACCAGGGGAACGAGTTCAGTAGGTGATGCATACCGATCGGGATCAGCGCCCGGTTGGTCACACCGAAGATTCCCGCGCCCACGGCCCCCGAGTCGACCAGCCACCCGCCGGCGTTGTGCAGACCGGTGCCGAGCACCGGCCAGACAAAACCGAAGGCGATACCGATGACAAGTCCCGCGAACGCGGAGAGAATCGGGACCAGCCGACGTCCACCGAAGAATCCCGCCCAGTCCGGCAATGTGGTGCGGTAGAAGCGCTGGTAGAGCAGGGCGACCACCAGGCCCATCACCACACCGCCGAGGACTTTCGCGTCCACGGGGGCTTCCCGCATCACTATCCGACCGTCGATGACCTCGGCGACCTTCGGCAGATTCTCATCGGTGAACGTCCCAAGGACGCTCTTGAACACCAGATAGCCGGTGACCGCCGCCAGCGCGGTCGAGCCATCCGCTTTCCTCGCGAAGCCGATGGCGATACCGACCGCGAACAGGAGCGCCATGTTGTCGAGGATCGCGTTGCCGCCGGCATGCATATAGCCGGCTGTCTCGGTGAAGAAGGACGGGAATGACGCACGGCCCAGCATGTCGTCATTGCCGAGCCGGACGAGAAGCGCGGCAGCGGGTAGTACGGCCACCGGGAGCATCAAACTGCGACCGATGCGCTGCATGACGGCCATCGCACCCGTGCCCGACTTCTTCCGAGTCGCCGGGGCGGGGCTGGTGGTGGACATCAACTTCCTCCAGGAGAGCAAGGCGCCGCAAGGGGACAGGGGGACGGGAGGCGGCGTCTACCAGGGGGACACGACGGGCTCGTGGTCTAAACCAGTTACTGGTGTAGACCTTTTTAGCATGCGGGGGAGGGATAAGGAACAGATGAATAGCGCCGAATTGGCCCCGCGGTAGGTGATGTAGGTGAATTCCCCCACCGCGGGGCGGAGTGCTTCCCGGATGGAAATACTCTTCCGATCTTGATCGGAGAGGCTGCCCGGTCTCCAATAACCGGCGCGGGCGCGCCGTCGAAGCGGTGACCG
The DNA here is from genome assembly GCF_023701525.1 of Streptomyces albipurpureus. GTDB lineage: Bacteria > Actinomycetota > Actinomycetes > Streptomycetales > Streptomycetaceae > Streptomyces > Streptomyces albipurpureus. The sequence continues at coordinate 390,240 of NZ_JAMQAW010000036.1, read as the reverse complement.
CCAAGGAGGCGAAGGCCGCAGGAAAAACCCATGCCGCCGTTTCTCATCCGCACGTCTGACGCATCCATCGCGCCGAACCCTGACGGAGCCTCAACATACCGACGGGGCCGAGAGGCCAGCCATGAATCCCCGAACCCGCCACCCGGGCTCACCCGGAAACCCGCTACCGCCACACGGCTCTCGGCGCTCCGGCCCTTCCGCCGCCATCACCTCAACAGCCCACGCCCTGCGCCCATCTGCCGCGACCCTCGCCCCTGGCCTGGATCCGCGACACCTTTCCCCTGGCGGGACCCGCTGTCCATCGATCCATGGGCCCTCCCGCGGTACGTCTACTTCACGTTCTCACGTTCCATCTCCTCGCCCACTTCCTCCGGTTCCCGGCCCGGCGTGGGGATGTTGAATTTGATGATCGCGAACCGGAAGACCACGTAATACACGAGGGCGAAACCAAGACCGATGGGAATGATCAACCAGGGTTTTGTCGCAAGCGACCAGTTGATGACGTAGTCGATGAGACCGGCCGAGAAACTGAAGCCGTCCTTTACCCCCAATGCCCAGGTCAGGGCCATAGAAGCACCGGTGAGGACCGCATGAACCGCATACAGCGCCGGTGCGACGAAGAGGAATGAGTACTCCAGCGGTTCGGTGATACCCGTGACGAATGAGGTCAGCGCCACCGACAGCATCAGACCACCGATCTCCTTGCGCCGATGCGGTCGCGCACAGTGCGTGATGGCCAGTGCGGCCGCCGGTAGGGCGAACATCATGATGGGGAAGAAGCCCGTGGTGAACTGACCCGCATCAGGATCGCCCGCGAGGAACATCGAGATATCGCCGTGCACCACCGTGCCGTCCGGCTTGGTGTAGCTGCCCAGCTGAAACCAGATCGGCACATTCAGGAACTGGTGCAATCCGATGACGAGCAACGCCCGGTTGGTGACACCGAAGATGCCCGAACCCCACGGCCCGAGATCCACCAGCCAGTCACTGAAACTCTCCAGACCGCGGCCGACCGGCGGCCAGACCCACAAGGAGAGCACCGCGACGCCGATGGCCACGAAGGACATGATGATCGGGACGAGCCGGCGGCCATTGAAGAAGCCCAGCCAGTCCACCAACTTGGTGCGGTGGTAGCGCTGCCAGAAATACGCGGCCAGCAGACCCATCACAATGCCGCCGAAGACCCCCGGGTTCTGATAAGTGAAGGCCGCGACCGAGTTGTCCGGCGCCTGGCAGCCCGTCGCCACCGCCTGCGCCTGGTCGGGACAGTCCGCGGGAAACTGACGCAGCACGTTGTAGTAGACGAGGAAACCCGCCACCGCGGCCAGCGCCGTGGAGCCATCCGACTTCTTCGCCATGCCGATCGCGACACCGACACAGAACAGCAGCGGCAGACCGATGTTGGAATCCAGCAGCGCGCCACCCGCACCCGCCATCACCTTGGCGACATCGTTCCAGCCCAGCCCGTCCGAGCCGAAGACATCCGGCTGCCCCAGCCGATTGAGAATGCCCGCCGCGGGCAGCACCGCAATGGGGAGCTGGAGGCTGCGCCCCATCTTCTGGAGTCCCTGGAACAGCTTGCTGCCCCAAGAGGGCTGTGGTCTGACGGCAGCGCTCTCGGAGCTCATCGGCGTCCTCCCGGAACTGGCCTGTTTGGCAGCGGTCGCGGTCTGGTGTAGACCAGTCGCGGTATGCCCCCGGGCCGCCCATGGCTGAGGTCAGGTTCCTCGGCCTCAGGAAATCTCGGTCTCGGCCAGGTACGGAACACCGGTGATCGTCATCATGAGCGATGGGGTAGTCACTCGCCCGTGAAGATGGGCCAACCGTGCGTTACCGTGACGAAGCGGACCAGTGGTGGGCCGACGCAGCACTGGGCACCCCCTCAAGGTGCCCTTGGAACGCAGGGAGAAGACATGGCCAGCAAGGCTGAAAAGATCGTCGCCGGGCTCGGTGGAATCGAGAACATCGAGGAGATCGAGGGCTGCATCACCCGCCTCCGCACCGAGGTCATCGACCCGGCCAAGGTCGACGAAGCCGCCCTCAAGGCCGCAGGCGCCCACGGAGTCGTCAAGATGGGCACCGCGATCCAGGTCGTGATCGGCACCGACGCCGACCCGATCGCCGCCGACATCGAAGACATGATGTGAGCTGAGCCCCACCCGGCCAGAACCCCCCCACACCGGCTTCCGGAAGGCCTCATTCCGATGGGATGGGGCCCTTCCGCGCAGCCGATAGGCTCAACGCCATGTCTCGTATCGACGGCCGTACGCCCGAACAGCTCCGCCCGGTCACCATCCAGCGCGGCTGGAGCAAGCACGCCGAGGGCTCCGTCCTCATCTCCTTCGGCGACACCAAGGTCTTCTGCACCGCCTCCGTCACCGAGGGCGTACCGCGCTGGCGCAAGGGCAGCGGCGAAGGCTGGGTCACCGCCGAATACTCGATGCTCCCGCGCGCCACCAACACCCGCGGCGACCGAGAATCAGTACGCGGCAAGATCGGCGGCCGCACCCATGAGATCAGCCGCCTCATCGGCCGATCCCTGAGAGCCGTCATCGACTACAAAGCCCTCGGCGAGAACACGATCGTCCTCGACTGCGACGTCCTCCAAGCCGACGGCGGCACCCGAACCGCCGCCATCACCGGAGCCTACGTAGCACTCGCCGACGCCGTCGCCTGGGCCCAGCAGAAGAAGCTCGTACGAGCCGGACGCAAACCCCTCACCGGCACCGTCGCAGCCGTATCCGTGGGCATCGTCGACGGCGTCCCCCTCCTCGACCTCTGCTACGAAGAAGACGTCCGCGCCGACACCGACATGAACGTCGTCTGCACCGGCGACGGCCGCTTCGTCGAAGTCCAGGGCACCGCCGAAGCCGAGCCCTTCGACCGCAAGGAACTCAACGCCCTCCTCGACCTGGCCACCGTCGGCTGCACCGACCTCGGAACCCTCCAGCTCGAAGCACTCGGCCGCACCGAGCCGACCAACTGACCCACCCGCAAACCCGGCGAACACACGGGCGACACCACGCCCACAAGTGTCAGAGGCAGCCGACGGAAAGCTGACCGACCACCGGGCTGGGTAAAGAAGCAACCAAGAACGCCCCAGCGGGCGTCGTTACCGACACGGGCGCACGGGCCAAACCGTGCGCCCGGCCGTATCCGGGAGGGACCGTCCATGTCTGCGCGCCGCCGTATCGCACTCACGCTCGCCACCGCCGCACTCATAGTGCCGATCACCGTCGGCTGTAGCGCCATCGACAAGGCACTCGACTGCGTGGAGACCGCCGAGGCCATCGCGACCAGCGTCGACAAGCTGACCCAGGCCGCCTCCAACGCGACCGAAGACCCCACCCAGGCCCGCCAGGCCCTCGACGACATCGACAAAGAACTCGACAGCCTGAGCGACAAGACCGACAACGCCGACCTGACCAAGGCCGTCGACGACCTCAACGCCGGCGTCGACAACGTCCGCAAGTCGATCGAAGGCGGAGACGCCACCCCCGACCTCACACCGGTCACCGACGCCGCATCCGAAATCGGCAAGGTCTGCACCCCCTGACCCACACCACCACCACGGCTGGACGCACCCGGATAATCGGGGCATGACCCGTCTCATCCTCGCCACCCGCAACACCGGGAAGATCACCGAACTCAGGGCCATCCTCGCCGACGCGGGACTACCGCATGAACTCGTCGGCGCGGATGCCTACCCCCAGATCCCCGACGTCAAGGAAACCGGCACCACCTTCGCCGAGAACGCCCTGCTGAAGGCGCACGCCCTCGCCCAGGCAACCGGCCTACCCGCCGTCGCCGACGACTCCGGCCTCTGTGTCGACGTCCTCGGCGGCGCGCCCGGCATCTTCTCCGCCCGCTGGGCCGGCACCCACGGCGACGACACCGCCAACCTCAACCTGCTGCTCGCCCAGCTCTCCGACATCGCCCCGGAACACCGGGGCGCTCACTTCTTCTGCGCGGCCGCACTCGCACTGCCCGACGGCACCGAACGCGTCGTGGAGGGCCGCATGCCCGGCACCCTGCGCCATATCCCCACCGGGACGCATGGCTTCGGCTACGACCCGATCCTCCAGCCGGCGGGCGAGACCCGCACGGCCGCGGAGCTGAGCCCGGCGGAGAAGAACGCGATCAGCCACCGGGGGAAGGCCTTCCGGGCACTGGTTCCCGCGGTCCGCGAACTGCTGAACTGAACCCGCAAAGCGAAGGGCGCCCCGGTGGGGGCGCCCTTCATGGTGTGCGGCCGGAGGGACTCGAACCCTCAAGGGATTTCTCCCACGACATCCTAAATGTCGCGCGTAGGCCAATTCCGCCACGGCCGCTGGTCACCTGTCATGGTAGCGGCTGGTCGGGCGTTTTCGCGTCCCGGTTCCGCTGTCAGCTACGGGATCTACCGCCTCTGCACCATGTGCTGGTGATCGCATGACAGTTGGGGCAGAGCAGACGCAGATTCTGCGCGCGATCATCCAGCCGGTCGCCGTTGATGTGGTCGATCTCCAGGGTCATGCGCTTGCCCTGCCACTCGGCTCCGCTGCCGCACTCAGCGCATCGCTCGGGCAGCCCGAGCTCATGGAGCGCCCGGCGCAGCCGGGCCGTCTTCGTGCGGCGGCCGCCGTCCCGCTTGGTGAGGATGCGGTCCGCGGTCTTCCTCGGTGTGGTGGCCGCCCTGTCTCGCTGGTGTGCCTGCCCCAGGAAGTGAGAGGTGGAAAGGGACTCCTGCGTTATCCATCTCCGCAGAGCGGCTCGCTGGGACCCGTTGTCCAGTCGATCGAGTCGTCTCAGTGTCTCGGCCAAGGACACCGAAGCCGCTACCGCCGTGCGCAGTTCGGCGCTGGAAGGAGGTGGACCGCTACGCCGTCGCCGGGGCCGGAAATGCGAGATGTCTATGCCGTGCTGCTGGAAGCAGCGGTGAAGATGTCTCCGCAGACCCTCATAGGGCGGGGTGCCGAAGAATGCGATGACTTCGTCGATGTCCGCGCAGGTCTTCGCCGCGATCCTCAACCGCGCGGGCGGGTATCGCAGGGCTGCTGGACTCATCGACTCGCCTCGGTCCCGCGGCCGGCTCCGGCCCGCCGGTGCTTGCCGCGACCGCGGTAGTTATCCGTGGCCGAGTGACAGTTGGGACAGAGAATGCGTAAGTTCTCCATCCGGTTGTTCCGCCAGTTCCCATCGATGTGATCGACCTCCAGGGGCAGCGGCCGCCCGCGCCACAGGGGACCGGTGCCGCACAAGGCGCAGCGCTGGGGGATGCCCCTTGCGGTGAGTGCGCGCTTCAGCCGCTTGCTGGGAATGCGCCGCGCCGTCTCAGCCGGCTGCTCCTCCAGCACCGCTCTCGGGGCGCGGCGTTCGCCTTTCCCCTTGTGCTGTTGAGGTCGAAAGTGCGAGGTGTCGATTCCCAATGCCTTGATCCGGCGACTGATGTGGGTGTGGTGACCGCCCACCACCTCGATCCCGAGACGTCGTAACACCTCGCAGACGCTCGTCGACGCCGCCACCGCCGGCTCAAGGACCTCTCTCGTCCAGCGCGCCCCTTCGCGTTCGAAGTGGCCGGTGGGTATCCCCAGCCTGCGCATCCGCTCGCTGAGGTACTTCCGGGTCGGGCTCCTGGGGTCGACGCCGAGTCTGATCAATGCCTCGGTCAGGGTCTGGCTCGATGCGGCGGCCTCGGTGAGGCGCTCCCGTGTGTACGGGCTGGCGCTCATGGTCTTCTCCGTCCCGGTCGCGCTTTCGCGACCCGAATGGAGTAACGAACCGACATTCGGACAGTTACGTCCGAAATTCGGAATGGCCTGTCCCGCTTCCACTGGAAGTGGGACAGGCCATTCCGAAGAGTCGGTCAAGCCCGTTATCCCCACAGGCACTGGAACCGCTCGCCGGGGACTGGAGGCTTGCTCCGCTCAGGGCTGCTGAGGGGCTCGTCCCGCCCAGGCGCGACGGCCCGAGCGGAGCGCCACTTCAGCCCCCGGGCGCTCGCGGTCGACGTACCTGGGAGCGGGCCGAGGGGGAGCGGCGGTTTAGATCCCCAGATCCTTGATGATCTTCGCGACATGCCCGGTCGCCTTCACGTTGTAGAACGCGTGCTCCACCTTGCCCTCCTCGTCCACCACGACCGTGGACCGGATGACACCCGTGACGACCTTTCCGTACAGCTTCTTCTCGCCGTACGCCCCGTAGGCCTCAAGGACTGATTTCTCCGGGTCTCCGACCAGGGTGACCTTCAGGTTCTCCTTCTCCCGGAACTTCGCCAGCTTCTCCGGCTTGTCCGGCGACACGCCGATCACGTCATAGCCGGCGTCGGCCAGCAGCTCCAGGTTGTCCGTGAAGTCACAGGCCTGCTTGGTGCAGCCGGGGGTGAGCGCCGCCGGGTAGAAGTACACGATCACCTTGCGGCCCTTGTGGGACGCGAGCGATACCTCGTTGCCGTCCGCGTCGGGGAGGGTGAAGTCGGGGGCCGGATCGCCGGGCTGGAGTCGCTCGCTCATGGTTCTCCTCGTCAAGCCGTGCGGGTGTACGCCGTCGAGCGTAATAGGGGTGCCGGGGGGTACGTGCGCGGTAGAGCTGACAGACTGTCGACGGAACCAATCGGACACGACCACGGAGGCAGCGCGGTGTCGGACGCGAGGACCCCTGCGCAGATCGAGGCGGACATTGTCCGCAGGCGCGACCAGCTTGCCGAGACCCTCGACGAGATCGGGGTGCGGGTGCACCCGAAGACCATTGTCGGCGATGCGAAGGCGAAGGTGGCTTCGACGGTCGACCGGACCGCGGGACGCGCCTTCGCCGCGGTCAACAGCAAGGTGGCGGATGTCAGGTCGGTCTTCGTCTCGGCCGATGGCGCGCCCAGGCTGGAGCGCTTGGTGCCGGTGGCGGTGGCCGTCGTGGGGCTGGTGGGCTTGCTGGCGGTCTCAGTCGGGCGCAAGCGCCGTCTGTGAACCGAGGGCGTGGGAATCACCCCGGGGCAGGTAGGTTCATGGCGTGAGCGCCAACAGTCATCAGCACAGCCCCCAGCACGACAAGCTGCCCATCCGCATGCTGCACGATCGTGTGCTGGTGCGGACCGACATCCCGGAGGGTGAGCGGCGTTCCACCGGCGGCATCGTGATTCCGGCCACCGCTGCGGTGGGCCGGCGTCTTTCGTGGGCCGAGGTGGTCGCGGTGGGGCAGAACGTGCGGACGGTGGAGCCCGGTGACCGGGTGTTGTACGACCCCGAGGACCGGGCCGAGGTGGAGGTTCGGGGCGTGGCGTACGTACTGATGCGGGAGCGTGATCTGCACGCCGTGGCGGCTGACCGTTTCCAGGGGTCCGAGGATTCCACCGGGCTCTATCTGTAGGCCGTCGTAAGTCGGCGTTGACGGTTCTGCAGGGCTGGCGACGGGGGCTGTCGGCTGGGCTGGTGACTCACTTCACCAGCCCTTTCGCCGTTTTTTGCTAGGGTTGGGCCAACCCCGACGAGACGCGCCGTACCGGGCTGGTAAAGACGACGCACCCCGTTGAAGTCACGTCTCTCGGAGGTGCTGTCATGGCCTGGGTTCTGTTGATCATTGCCGGTTTGCTGGAAATCGGCTGGTCGATCGGGATGAAGTTCACCGAGGGTTTCACCAAGCTCTGGCCCAGTGTGTTCACTGGTGCGGGCATCGTGGCCAGCATGGTTCTGCTGGCCCAGGCGGCGAAGACGCTGCCGATCGGTACCGCGTACGGCGTATGGGTCGGTATTGGTGCGGCCGGCGCCGCGATCGTGGGGATGGTGGCGCTCAACGAGCCGGTGACCGCCGCCCGTATCTTCTTTGTCTCGCTGCTGCTGGTGGCGGTGGTGGGTCTGAAGACGACGTCCGGGCACTGAGTCTGAAGGCCACTGAGTCTGAGGGCACTGAGTCTGAGGTCACTGAGTCTGAGGTCACTGAGTCTGAGGTCACTGAACCCGGGTCTCACCCGCTTGGGTCTCATGGGCCTGGAATCCATCGCGAGGTCGGCAACCGAATGACGGCTGCCGACCTCGTTGGGTTGGGTCAGCGCTGGTGGATGACTTCGGGCGGTGGCCCGGGTGGTGGCTGTCCTGGCTGGCCGTGGTCATGGTGTCCCCCGGGGCCTGAGCCGTGTTCCCCGAATCTGCCGAAGCCATCGGGTCCGTCGCGGGGACCGGGTCGGGTGTCGGGGGCCGGGCCGCCGGGTCCGGTGGAGGCGGAGCCGTCGCCCTGGCCCGTATCGACGTCTCCGTCTCCGCTGCTGGGAGGGCCGGTCTCGGACGGGCCTTCGGACTGCCCCGGGCTCTGGTCGGGTGTTTCGCCCGGTGGCTCGGACGATGGGCCGCTGGGTGTGGGTGACTGGGGCGGGGGTTCTTCCTCGCTCGGTGACCCAGGCAGTGGTTCCGGTTCCGCGCCGGGTTCCAGTTCCAGGTCGAACTCGTTGATCTCGGTGCCTTCCAGGGCCATACCGGTGAACTGTCCCCAGATCCGTGCCGGTGCCCCGCCGCCGTTGATGCGCGGCAGGCCGAGCGCTCCGTAGAGCGGTTTCTGTGCTCCGGTGTCGGGGTCCTGCCCCATCACCGCGACGACGGTCGCCAACTCCGGTGTGTAGCCGGCGAACCAGGCCGCCTTGTCCTCCTCCGCGGTTCCGGTTTTGCCTGCGGCGGGGCGGCCCGCGGACTGGGCCGCGGTGCCGGTGCCGCTGTCGACGACGCTCTGGAGGATGGAGGTGGTGGTGTCCGCGGCCTCTCGGCTGACGACCTGTCGGCTGTCGTCCTTCGGTAGCCGTACGGTGGCGCCGTCCTTGGTGACCTTGGTGACGAGCGTGTAGGTGCCGTGCCGGCCGTGGTTGGCGAGGGTGGCGTACGCCTCTGCCATGTCGAGCACGCTCGCCGTCGCCGGGCCGAGCGCGATGGAGGGGCTCGCGGTCAGGTCCGGGGTGCTGGCCGGGATGCCGAGGTCGATCGCGGTCTGGCGGACCCTGTGGGGGCCCACGTCCACCGCCATCTGGGCGTAGACCGCGTTCACGGATCGGTCGGTGGCCTCCCGGACGGTGATGGGGCCGTAGGAGATGCCGTCCTCGTTCTCGGGGGCGTACCGGCCGCCGCTCCAGCCTCGGACGGGTCGCCGGTCGGTGCCGTCGTACACGGTTTCGGGGGTGATGCGTCGGCCGTCCTGGGTGCGTGAGTCGTTCTGGACGGCGGCGGTGAAGACGAAGGGCTTGAAGGTCGAGCCGACCTGGTAGTCGCGGCGGGTCGCGTTGTTGACGTACTGCTGGGTGTAGTCGACTCCGCCGTAGAGGGCGACCACCCTCCCGGACTCCGGGTCGATGGACGCGCCGCCGACGCGTACGTTGCGGTCGGCCTTGCGGTCCTCGCTGACCTGTGACATCACCTGGTCGTCGACGGCTTCGACGAACGCGTCCTGCTTGGCGCGCTCCACCGTGGTGGTGATGCGGTAGCCACCGGCGGCCAGGGTGCTCTCATCCATCACGTCATGGCCGGTCAGGTACTCTTCGACGGCTTGGACGACATAGCCGCGTTGACCGGAGAGCCCGTTCGCCGGCTTTGCCTTCTGCGGTACGGGGAAGGTCATGGCGGCCCGTTCGCTCTCGCTGAGCCAGTCCTCCTTGACCATGCCGTTGAGCGTGTAGTTCCAGCGGCCGAGGGCGGCGGCCTGGTTCTCGGGGTGGGTGGTGACGTCATAGGCGCTGGGGGCGTTCAGGAGTGAGGCGAGGTAGGCACCTTCGGCGGTGTCGATGTCCTCGATGTCCTTGCTGTAGTACGCCTGTGCCGCCGCCTGGATGCCGTAGGCGTTGCGGCCGAAGTAGCTGGTGTTGAGATAGCCCTGCAGGATCTCGCTCTTGCTCTGCTCGCGGCTGAGCTTGATGGAGATGAAGAATTCCTTCCACTTCCTGGAGAGGGTCTGCTCCTGGCCGAGGTAGTAGTTCTTGACGTACTGCTGGGTGATGGTGGAGCCGGATTGCTTGCCCTTGCCGGTGAGGGTGTTCCAGGCCGCCCGGACCATGGCTTTGGGGTCGACGGCGCGTTCGGAGTAGAAGTTGCGGTCCTCGGCGGCGAGGACGGCGTGTTGCACCGTGAGGGGTACCTGGGCCAGTTGGACGTTCTCCCGGTTGATCTCGCCGTCCCGGGCGATCAGGGTGCCGTCCTCGTAGAGGTAGACATTGGACTGGGCGGTCGCGGTGGCATTGGCCGGGGGGATGTCGACGAGGAGGTATCCGGCCGCGAAGCCGCCGATCAGGAGTAACGCGATCAGCAGGATCGCGCCGAGGACCATGCGCCAGGTGGGCACGAGCCGCCGCCAGCCGGTGCGCCGGGGCTTGTTCCCCCTGGTCCCCGGCTGCCCGGGTACGGCCCCTGGCCCGGGCGCTGAGACGGTTTCGTCCCGGGGCGTCCAGCCCTGCTGCGGTGGCTCCTGACTCATATGCCCATAGTGCACTTTAAGCGGGATATCTCCCGGACCGCCGTCGTTATTGCGTCGCGGCGGTCTGCCCGATTGGGCTAGGGTCGTGCGCTTTGGTATCGGCTGTTGTGATCATGCGGAGGAGGGGTGGGGGACGTGCGACTCTATGGAGTCGTCATGGTCGGCTGGTTCCGGCGATATGCGACATACCGAATGGCGACGGCCGCGGGGGTTTTCACCAACACCGCCTTCGGTTTCATCATGGCGTACACCTATACCGCGCTCTGGGACGAACGTCCCCAGCTCGGTGGATACGACGTCTCGCAGGCGGTGACCTATGTCTGGCTGGGCCAGGCGCTGCTGATGGCCTGTGCCCTGATGGGCGGGGGCTTCGAAGACGAGCTGATCGAACGCATCCGTACGGGTGACATCGCCACCGACCTCTATCGGCCCGCCGACCTCCAGCTGTGGTGGTTGGCCTGCGATCTGGGCCGGGCGTTCTTCCATCTGGTCGGCAGGGGCGTCATCCCCATGGCGATCGGGGCGTTCGCCTTTGATCTGACGCTGCCCGGTTCGGCGTTGACCTGGATCGCCTTCCTCGTCTGTGTGGTGCTCGGTCTGCTGGTCAGCTTCGCCATCCGCTTTCTGGTGGCGCTCTCCGCGTTCTGGCTGATGGACGGCTCGGGCATGGCGCAGATCAGTTGGCTCGCTGGCATGTTCTTCTCCGGGATGCTGCTGCCGCTCACCGTCTTCCCCGGGACCCTGGGCGAGGTGGCGCGAGCGCTGCCCTGGTCGTCGGTGCTGCAGATCCCGGCCGATGTCTTCCTCGGCAAGCGCACGGGCTGGGCACTGGCCGAGGCCTACGCCTTCCAGGCCGGTTGGGCTCTCGCGCTCCTTGGCGCCGGGCGGCTGCTCCAGACCGCGGCGACCCGCAGGGTGGTGCTCCAAGGTGGCTGAGACATCCGAGGCGGCCGAGCGACCGGAGGCGCTTTCGGTGCCGTCCCCCGAGCCGCTCGCCGTTGAGCCGGCGGGACGCTCGACCGCGACGCGGTCCGTGGAGCTCGACGCCTTTCCCACCCGTACGCGGCTCAGCACGCTCACCGATGGTCTACGCGCCTACGGAATGATCGCGGCGATGTGGATTCGCTCCACGATGACCTACCGGGCCTCGTTCGTGATGACCACGGTGACCAGCTTTGTGGTCACCGCCTTTGACTTCATCGCGATCCTGCTGATGTTCACCCATGTCGACGCGCTCGGCGGCTACCAGCTGGGTGAGATCGCCTTCCTCTACGGGGCCGCCGCCACCTCCTTCGGTCTTGCCGACCTGCTGGTGGGGTCCACGGAGCGGCTCGGTCGGCGGGTGCGCGACGGCACCCTCGACACCCTGCTGGTCCGTCCCGCCCCGGTCCTCGCCCAGGTGGCGGCCGACCGGTTCGCCCTGCGCCGACTGGGCCGGATCACCCAGGGCCTGCTCGTTCTCGGCTACGGGCTGGGGACGGTGCACGTCGAATGGACCCTGCTGAACCTGCTGATGGTGCCGATGATGCTGGTCAGCGGGGCATTGATCTTCGCCGCGGTGTTTGTCGCGGGTGGCTCGTTCCAGTTCTGGGCACAGGACGCGGCCGAGGTGCAGAACGCCATCACCTACGGGGGGAACACCCTCCTCCAGTACCCGCCGACGGTCTTCGCGAAGGATCTGGTGCGCGGGGTGACCTTCGTCGTCCCGCTGGCCTTCGTCAACTGGCTTCCCGCGCTGGCCGTGCTGGACCGGCCCTATCCGCTCGATCTGCCGCACTGGTTCGCCTATCTACCGCCCGTCGTCGCCGTGCTGTGCTGCTGGCTCGCCCTGCTGGCCTGGCGCGCCGGCCTTCGTTCCTACCGCAGCACCGGGAGCTGACGCTGACCATGGAAGCCTTCATCGAACTCGACGGTGTGGAGAAGGTCTTCGACGTACGGCGTCGAGCCGGTCTACTGCGCCGGGAGAAGAGCCAGGTGCGGGCCGTGGACGGGCTCAGCTTCACCGTGGCCCGCGGGGAGATGGTCGGTTACATCGGCCCGAACGGCGCGGGCAAGTCCACCACGATCAAGATGCTGACCGGCATCCTCACCCCGAGCGGTGGGCGGCTGCGGGTCGCAGGCATCGACCCCGCCAGGGAACGCACCCGGCTGGCGCGCCGGATCGGGGTGGTCTTCGGGCAGCGCACGACCCTGTGGTGGGACCTTCCGCTGAAGGACTCCTACCGGCTGATGCACCGGATGTACCGCATTCCCGACCAGCGGTTCAGGGAGAACCTGGAGCGCTGTGTCGAACTGCTCGACCTGGGGGAACTGCTGGAGGTTCCGGTACGCCAGCTCTCGCTCGGCCAGCGGATGCGCGGCGACATCGCGGCGGCGCTGTTGCATGACCCCGAGGTGCTCTATCTCGATGAGCCGACGATCGGCCTCGATGTGATCTCCAAGGCGAAGGTCCGTGACTTCCTGCGGGATCTCAACGCCGACCGCGGTACGACCGTGCTGCTGACCACCCATGACCTCACCGATATCGAGCAGCTCTGCCGTCGGGTGATGGTCATCGACCACGGGCGGCTGATGTACGACGGTGCCCTCGCCGGGCTGCATGAGGTGGGGGAGAGCGAACGGACGCTGATCGTGGACCTGGAGCGGGAACTTCCGCCGGTGGTGATCGACTTGGCCCGTACGGTGCGGGTGGAGGGGCCCCGTCAGTGGTTGGCCTTCCCCGCCTCCCAGTCGGCGGCACCGCTGGTGTCCGCGCTCGCTGCCAGGTATCCGGTGATGGATCTCTCCCTGCGGGAGCCGGACATCGAGGCGGTGATCGCGAAGATGTACGCGGGCCGGTCCGGGCAGTGAGCAGCGGGGCGGAGTGCCGCCGGGCCGGCGATGGGATGGGCGGCCGGGTCAACTCGCCCGGTGGGTGTCGGGAACCCGACTACTAAGCTGATGCTTATGAGTGAACTCCCTGAGATGCGGGCCTCGGACAGTGAGCGTGAGCAGGTCGCCGAGCTGCTGCGTGATGCGGTGGCCGAGGGACGGCTCACGATGGAGGAGTTCGAGGAGCGTCTCGACGCCGCCTATCAGGCCCGTACCCGTGGCGAGTTGGAGCCTCTGGTCAGCGATCTCCCGGTGACGGGCGGTACGCCTGTGGCGCCGGTGGCCGTCTCCGGGGTGGGGCGCTGGTCCGAGCGGATCGGGGGCATCCCTCCCAGGTCAAAGCTGGCCTTCGCCTTCTGGGGCGGGTTCGGGCGCAAGGGGACTTGGACCGTGCCGCGGCGGTTCACCACCTTCACGTTGATGGGCGGTGGGGAACTCGATCTGCGGGAGGCGCACTTCGAGGATCGTGACGTGGTGATCCGCTGCATCACGATCATGGGTGGGGTGAGCATCGTCGTACCGAACGATCTGAATGTCGAGGTCAGCGGCATCGGCTTCATGGGCGGCTTCGGTGAGCACGGCGGCGACGCGAGGCCCGACCCCTCGGCGCCGCGCGTACGGATCACGGGCTTTGCGCTGATGGGCGGGGTAGGGGTCGAGCGCAAGCGTACGAAGGCGGAGAAGCTGCGACTGAAGGCGGAGCGCGCCGCGGAGCGAGAGCGGCTGGAAAAGGGCAGGGGCGCCGATCGCAAGGAGCTCGACTGAGACTCGGTGGCGGTGCCGCGACGCTTCTGTCGTCCCAGGTCCGCAGGGCGTCCCGGGAACTTTAGGATGCGCCCCGGGAGTACCTGAGGTAGGGACAATGCGTACGGGTGCGCGCGAACGGGTGGAGCGGATGAACAGCACAGAGCGGGAAGAACCGGAACCAGAGCCGAGGCCTGAGCCGGCTCCGGACCCAACCCCGCGACCGAGGCTGGGCGCGCGGAGCGGACCTGGCCGCGGTCCTGCCCAGGGGGCCGCTGGTGGGCCCGGGGCGGACGCGGGTCCCCAGGGCGGTGCTGCCGCTTCCTCGGCGGGCGCCTCCACCCGCCGTGGCGGGCTGCCCTCGTTCGCCTATACGGAAGCGGATGAGGAGAAGCAGCGCGGCGTACGGCGGATGAAGCTGACCGCGACCGGTCTGCTGGTCTTCGTCGCCGTAGTCTTCGCACTCGCCACCTGGGCGAAGAACGCGGGCGCGGGCCCCTGGGCCGGCTATCTCGCCGCCGCGGCCGAGGCCGGGATGGTGGGTGCGCTCGCCGACTGGTTCGCCGTCACGGCCCTCTTCCGCCACCCCCTGGGCATCCCCATCCCCCACACGGCGATCATCCCGAACAAGAAGGACCAGCTGGGAGCCTCACTGGGGTCCTTCGTCGGCGAGAACTTCCTCTCGGAGGACGTGGTGCGCGCCCGGCTGCGCGCCGTGGGGATCGGCGGCCGGCTGGGCACCTGGCTTGCCGAACCCGAGCACGCCGACCGGGTGACGGCCGAGCTGTCGACGGCCCTGCGCGGTGCGCTGACGGTGCTTCGGGACTCCGATGTCCAGGCCGTGGTCGGTGAAGCCATCACCCGGCGGGCGGACAGCGCCGAGATCGCACCCGGTGTGGGCAAGACGCTGGAGAAGGTGGTGGCCGACGGTGCCCACCACCGCGCGGTGGATCTGATCTGCGCCCGGGCCCATGACTGGTTGGTCACCCACGCGGACTCGGTGATGGACGCGGTGGAGGGCGGTGCGCCGGGTTGGACCCCGAGGTTCGTGGACCGGAAGGTGGGGGAGCGGGTCTATCGAGAGCTGCTCCGCTTCGTGGTCGAGATGCGGGACATGCCGGGCCATCCGGCCCGTGGGGCGATCGACCGCTTTCTGACCGACTTCGCGTCGGACCTCCAGTCGGACACCGACACCCGGGCACGGGTGGAGCGGATGAAGTCGGACCTGCTGGCGCGCGCGGAGGTGCAGGATGTGATCGCTTCGGCGTGGGCATCCGTACGCACCATGATAATTTCCGCGGCGGAGGACGACCGCAGCGAGTTGCGGCTGCGGGCCAGGGCGTCCCTGCTCTCCCTCGGCGCCCGTCTGGCGACCGATGAGCGGCTTCAGGGCAAGATCGATGGCTGGGTCGAGGACGCCGCGGTGTATGTGGTGACGACGTACCGCGGTGAGATCACCTCGCTGATCTCGGAGACCGTGGCGAGTTGGGACGCCGAGCACACCTCCCGCAAGATCGAGGCCCATATCGGCAGGGACCTCCAGTTCATCCGCATCAACGGCACCGTGGTGGGCGCGCTGGCCGGTCTGGTGATCTATTCGGTGGTGCACGCGGTCGGTGGCTGAGGGCTGACCCGCCCCGGATCGCGGGCCGGTTCCGGCGAGCTGTGTCGGGTGCGTGACCGCGTTCAGCCCATCGGCCACGCACCCGACTACCAGGGGAGGTGCCCTCACATACGGAGGGCGCCCCGAAGGTGTTCAGGTCCCGCGCCGGGGACTATCCGCAGGCGACGCAGTCTCCGTCTCGGTCGGGGTGCGCGCCATGGCCGGGGTCTCCCCTGTGCTGCCCCCGCATGGCAGCGCGATCGGCGCCCTCCCCCGGGGCGTCCCTTTTCCGGATACTCAGCCGGCTGTGCGTCCAGGTGACATTGATCATGGCGATGGCGACCGCAGTGTCCGTCATGGTGTCGGTTGTGTTGTTTTCGTCGGCCCTGGTGACGGACGGGCGATAGGTGAACTCATCCTCGCCGGCAGCCCCCGTTGCCGGTCGTCCCGCACCAGCCCGCAGCACGCTCGGCATCACCGAGCGCCCACACTCAGCCGGTCGGTGCGGCCGCCAGCCCGCCATGGCACTCCCGGTACGCCACCCCCGAACCGCACCAGCACGCCGCCCCTTTCGCCGGCGGCCAGGACACCGCGCGTCCCCGTGCTGCCAGGGTCGTTGCGTACTGGGGGAGGAGATCCTGATGGGACGGGGAGGACTGTTCCGAGGCGGCGAACGCCTCGTAGGAGGGGACCGTGGCCGTCACGATGCCCAGGTTGCCGGTGCCCGTGGAGGCCAGGTCCCGTAGCGAGGATTCGATGTCCGTGAGGTGCGCCGAGTGCGTGGGGTACTCCGACTCCAGCGCCGGGTACGCCGTCAGCAACTCCCGCAACTCCGCCTGTGGCCAGTGGAGCACCGCCACCGGGAAGGGGCGGGAGAGAGCCGAGCGGTAGGAGCCCAGTTCGGAGCGGAGACGGGCGATCTCAGCGCGCAGTTCGGCCGGGTTGTCCGAGCCCAACGACCAGAGGCGCTTGGGGTCATGGAGTTCATCGAGGCGGATCGTCGAAGGCGCTGTCTGCGCGCTGTGCACCCGATCCGCGAGGGTGTCCCAGGAGTCATGGGCGCGACCGAGCAGCCGACGGACCCGGTGGCGGCCGGTGAGGAGGGACTGCATCTCGTACGGCACTTCGTCGTCACCCGGTGTGATGAGCAGGGTCACCGCGGTGGTGAAGCAGTCGTGCGACGCCTCTAGTTCATCGTGGGCTTCCAGTGTCTCGGCCACGATCTCCCAGGGTGCCGGATCCGCGGGAGCTGCCGTGCGGATGCCGGCGATCAGGGCGCGGGCCTCCGCCTCGTGCCCGTACTCCCAGAGGTTCGCCGCCTGGAACGCCTTCACCAGAGTGGGGTTCTCGGGGTCGGACGCGAGGAGGCTGTCATAGAGGGTGGAGGCCCGTTCGCGGTCCCCCGCCAGTTCAAGGTGGGCTGCGGCCTGGAGAAGTAGCGGTTCGCTGTCTTGTGGGTACTGCGTCGCGGTACGCAGCAGACGCTCGGCTTCGGCAGTGTGATCGGCAGCAGTGTCGGGGCGCATAGTGGACACCGTACTGCCGTCAGCGGGCCGGTAGGGGTGGCGTTGGGCACTCGCCAGCAGGCGTATGTGTCCGGTGACTTAGCGGTCACCCAGAGCTGCACCCCCCACCGTGCGCTCGGGCGGGAGCGGACAGGGGACAGTGGTCCTCATCCCTGAACACGGCTGTCGGTGGCGGGCGCGGAGTGCCGCCGAGGCAGGGGCGATCGTCGAACTCGGCTCCTTCAGGAGTGCGTTGTCCTGCCCAGGTTCCGCTCTTGTCCGTTCATCAGGGGGTGGCGTCGATGTCGCGCATGTGGTGCGTCGGCCCGGTGGGCCGACCGGCAGGCCCGGCAGGGTGCTGAGCAGTGGGTGCGGGGCCGTGGACTCGGCCGTCACTCACCGCGTGCGGAGGGCGGACGCAGACTTGTGCGGGGAGCGCCGTACTCCGGGGGACCGAGCGGGGAGAGGCCCCAGGGGCGTCGGCCGGAGCGGGCCGAAGCCGAGGGTCCGGGCCGACCGGAGGTGCGGTCCTGGCTGCCCCGCACGCTTTTGGAGTCCCCTACCCATCCTGTATAACGGCGATAGGCCAGCCATCGGACGATCGGGAGAGGGGGCACGGCATGGAGAGGGTCATTCGGCGCCTCGCGCGGGCACTCCCACCCGCCGCTCTCGCCCTGTTCCTCGTCCTGGAGTTTCTGATCGCCGACGGCAGCAGTCTCTCCGCCGCCCTCGCCCTGGCCGCGACGGCCACCGCCGCGGCCAGTTCGGCGCTGGTGGTCTGCGCCGTCATCAGCGCGCGCTGTGCGCCCGCGGTGCCTCGCACCCGGGTCCGTACCGCCATCCGCGACCGTGAGAAGCGCACCGCGTTTCTTCCCCAGCGTGATCCCGACGCCAGGGGCCGCACCAGGCCGCGTGCACCCGGACATGCCCTCCTGACGGCCGCGTAAGAAGCTCCTTCTCCGCGCGGACCGTCCTGCCGAGCTCCCTTTCCCCGGCACGACGAGACCCCTCGGAGGGCTCACCCATGTCCGTATTCGCCAGCTTGGTCGAGCGTCTGGCCGAACTGCTCCAGCCGCTGTTCCACGCCTCGGCCACCGCCGCCGCGATCGTTCTCTTCACCGCGTTGGTACGGCTCGCCGTCCATCCGCTCTCCCGCGCGG
The DNA here is from genome assembly GCF_023701525.1 of Streptomyces albipurpureus. Classification (GTDB taxonomy): domain Bacteria; phylum Actinomycetota; class Actinomycetes; order Streptomycetales; family Streptomycetaceae; genus Streptomyces; species Streptomyces albipurpureus. The sequence goes on along the minus strand of NZ_JAMQAW010000036.1, from coordinate 371,941 downwards.
CTGCCCGCGGGCAGAAGGCCCGGCTTCGACTGACCCCGCACATCAACGAACTGCGCACCAAGTACGGCAAGGACCCGGAGCGGCTGCGGGAGGCTCTGACCAAGCTCTACGCGAAGGAGAAGACCTCACCGCTCTCCGGTTGCCTGCCCAGCCTGCTTCAGCTGCCCGCGTTCTTCCTGATGTACTACCTGTTCTCCAGCCCGAGCATCGGCGGTGCACCCAACGGACTGCTGGGCCACACCCTGCTGGGCGCGCCGCTCGCCGATCGTTGGACCGACGCGCTCGACCACGGTGGTCTCCTCGGCGCTGCCGGTCTGGTCTACCTCGCGCTCTTCGCGCTGGTCACCGCCGTCGCCGTGGTCAACTACCGGCGCACCAGGCAGCAGTTGGCCGCAGGTCCGCTGCCGCAGGACGCCCCGCCCGGGATGGGAGCCATGAACTCGATGCTTCCGCTGCTGTCCTTCGCCACCCTGATCACCGTCGCCGTGGTGCCGTTGGCCGCCGCGCTGTACGTCGTCACCAGCACCACCTGGTCGGCCGTCGAGCGGATCGTTCTCTATCGGGACATGCCGACCGCGGGGGCGATGAGTCCGGCGCTCTGAGCCGCCCGACCGCGGCTTCGGGGAGCTCGGGCATCCGCTGCCGTCCGAGCCCCCGGAGCCAGGGGCCGGTGTCGTTGCCGGCCGACGGGGATCGCGCGGCGGTGCTCAACGCGACAGTTCGACGGTGATCCCCTCGCGGGCGGAGAGCGCCGCCGCCTCCAGTACGTCCAGTGCGGCCGCGGCTTCCTCGGCGGTGACCGGGGGAGGCGTGCCGTCCCGCAGCGCCCGCGCGATCGCCGGGTAATACGCCGGATAGTCACCGGGGGCCGATTCCACCGGGCTTCCGCCGCCGGTCAACGGTGACTCACCCGCACCCAACCGGCCCCAGTGGGCGGTGTCCTCCACCCCCCATGGCTCGCTCGGCGAGGGCCGCCTGCCGGCCCGCAGCTCTGCTTCCTGCGGGTCGAGTCCGTACTTCACAAAACCGGCGCTACTGCCCAGCACCCGAAAACGCGGTCCGAGCTGGGCGGTGGTGGCGCTCATCGACAGCTGGGAACGGACACCGTTGGCATGGGTGAGGGCCATGAAGGTGTCGTCGTCCGCCTCGGCTCCGGGGCGGCGCACATCCGACTCCGCGTACACCCGCACCACCGGGCCGAAGAGGGTCAGCACCTGGTCGACGAGATGACTGCCGAGGTCGTAGAGGAGCCCGCCGATCTCCTCGGGGTCCCCGGACTCCCGCCAGCCGCCCTTGGGCTGCGGGCGCCAGCGTTCGAAGCGGGACTCACAGCGCTGTACGTCGCCGAGAGCGCCTTCCCCGAGGAGTCGGCTGAGGGTGAGGAAGTCGGCGTCCCAGCGGCGGTTCTGGAAGACCGAGAGCAGCAGCCCCCGCCCTGCCGCCAGCGCGGCGAGCTCCCTGGCCTCGGCGGCCGTACCGGCGATGGGCTTGTCCACCACGACCGGGATGCCCAGGGTGAGGGCCGCGGTGGCGATGGGGACATGGGTCTTGTTGGGGGAGGCCACCACGATCAGATCGAGTTCGTCGGGACGTTCCCACAACTCGTCGGCCGTGCTGGCGAACCGTACGCCGGGGAACTCGCTACCCGCCCGTGCCCGCCGCTGCGGGTCCGATGTGACGATGGTGTCGAGGACCAGGTCCTTCGCGGCGGCGATGAGCGGAGCGTGGAAGAACGAGCCCGCGACGCCATAGCCGATGAGCGCGACCCGCAGGGGGCTGGCGGTGCCTGTCATGGGGTCCACTTAAGCAGGGGCGCGCCACCGGTGCCGCGGCGGTCATGGCCGCGGAACGATCACGGGGTGTGCCGGGTGGCCGGCGCCGACCTGGTCTCGCTGGCCCGCTCCACCTGAGCGGCGCCCATCGGTGGAGGACGGCGTCGGCCCAAGCCGGCTCGCGGCTGCCGAGTACCGTTGCGGCGGCCGGGCCGACGGCCCATGACGGTCTCCGGCGATCGCCCTGGGCATGCGCAAAGCGCCATTCGGCGGGAAAATACCCTGATAGGGCGGAGTTCTGCCGCCGTTCGGGCCCGAACCGGACGTGGCACCCCCCAGCGGGCCGCCCCGATGTGCCAGCGTCCCGCCCACCGATCCGTTCGCCCCTGCCCCCAGCCCCCAGCTCCTGCCGTCCCCTCCCCGCACCGACCCGCCCGATCCTGGCGTCGACCCCAGCCCCTGCCATCACCTGCCCCGCAAGCGGTACGAGCAGCAAAGGCACCCACCCATGCGATCGCGCACCGTCCGAGTCATCGGCGTCATCGGCCTCACCGCCGCCTTTCTGCTGCCCGCTGAGGCGGCGGCGGCCACGGGCGAAGCGGCTCCCAGCGCCCGGCAGCCGCGCTGTGGCAGCGCGTCCGCCAAGGACTTCCCGATCGGCACCCGGATTCATGGCGGCCCCTCGGCCCAGCGCGCCGGTGGCGGCTTCGCCCAGTGGTCCGTGGACCTGGCCAACACCACCGCCCGGGCCTGCCGCAACATCCATCCGGTGCTGGTCTTCGCCGGTCAGGACCGCGGGCTGACCCCGGCCCGGTTGATGCTGGAGTTCTACGACGACAGGAGCGCGCGGTGGCGGCCCGCTCCGCTGGAGACGACTTCGGAGGACGAGCTCATCGCCGTACTCGACAGCGACGGCGCCCACCACGACCGAGGGGGCTTCACCGTCCCGAAGCGGGCGACGCTGACCGTGCGGGTGCGGCTCGCGGTGACCTCCGACACCCCGCCCAACCAGGTCACCGTCAATGCCGCGGTCGTGCAGCGCCGAGGGGACGACGGCGACTGGGTCGGCGAATCCGGGGACTACCGCTTCGCCGTCCTCGACGACAACGGCACCGGCATCACGGTCACCCGCGATGAACTCGCCACCACCGGTAGTACGTCACTGCCGCGGCTCGGGGCCGCGCTGGGGACCGTCCTCGTCGGGGGCGCCGCACTGGCGCTGGTCTCCCGACGGCTCCGCTCGGGCGATCGCTGACCGCAGCCGTGGGCCGCTTTCCATCCGCCCTGTCAGCTGCGCCGGAGCCAGCCCGGTCACCCGCGCGGCAGAGCACTCCAACCGGCCTCCCACCTGCGCCGGAGCCACCCGGTCAGCTGTCCCGGAGCACTCACCGTCCGCGGCCGCCGGCCCCCCAGCCGATAGTCAAGAGTCAGGATCAGGCCATCGTGACTAGGCTATTGGTGTCGGGGTGACACAGAGCCGTGCCTCCGGCCCCCAGCACCTCGCGTATCCCGTACGCCCAGCACGGCAGGAGTCCCGTTGATGGCAGAGCGCAAGCCGATTGAATCCTGGCTGACCGACATGGACGGTGTCCTGATCCATGAGGGTGTGCCGATCCCCGGCGCGGACGCCTTCATCACCAAGCTCAGGGACACCGGGAAGCCCTTCCTGGTCCTGACCAACAACTCCATCTACACCGCGCGCGACCTCCATGCCCGACTGGCTCGGATGGGCCTGGACGTCCCCGTCCAGAACATCTGGACCTCCGCGCTGGCCACGGCCCGGTTCCTGGACGACCAGCGGCCCGGCGGTACGGCGTATGTCATCGGCGAGGCCGGTCTCACCACGGCCCTCCATGACATCGGCTACGTACTCACCGACCACGACCCCGACTACGTGGTGCTCGGCGAGACCCGTACCTACAGCTTCGAGGCCCTCACCAAGGCGATCCGGCTGATCAACGCCGGCGCGCGTTTCATCTGCACCAACCCGGACGAGACCGGGCCCTCCACGGAAGGGCCGCTGCCCGCGGCGGGATCGGTCGCCGCGTTGATCACCAAGGCCACGGGTAAGGCCCCCTACTTCGCCGGCAAGCCCAACCCCCTGATGATGCGCACCGGGCTGAACGCCATCGGCGCCCACTCCGAGACCAGCGCCATGATCGGCGACCGGATGGACACGGATGTGCTCGCCGGTCTTGAGGCGGGCATGGAGACCTTCCTGGTGCTGACCGGGGTCACCACGCCCGCGGACATCGACCGCTATCCGTTCCGGCCGTCCAGCGTCGTCGATTCGATCGCTGATCTCGTCGACCGGATCTAACCCCCCGCCCGACCACCCCGGGCTCGGGGGCATCACTCCTTCGGGCCGTCCCTTCGGCCGGTCGGGGCAGCTCAGCGGGGGTCCTGTCACCCGATGTCACCGCCCCGGATGCGTAATCGCGAACCACGCGTGAACCTTGCGGTACCAGGAGGTTCACCATGCGTACCAGGTTGATTGCTTTCCGTGCCGCAGGGACGGTAGGGGCCGCGGGGGTGGCCGCCGCACTGCTGCTCGCACCCGCGGCCGGCTCGGCGTACGCCTACGACCCGGTGACCGCGACGGTCTCACCGGCCGGCGCGGGCCCCGGGGACCACGTGGAGATCCAGGTACGCGGATGCCAGGGCGATACGGGAACCGCCAGGTCACCGTCGTTCAGCGACCCCGCCGAACTCCGCGGGAAAAGCTCCCACGACTCCCAGCGGTCCCAGTACGGGGACGACTCCTCGCGAAGCGGCGAGGAGTCGTCGTCGGATCGTGAGGACGCCCGGTCCAACGATGACGGAGCCACCTCCGACAGCCGGGAAGGGGCATCCGACGGCGGCGGGGGGCGATCGAGCGGTCAGGGCGGCTCGGCATCCAACCAGTCCCCTCTCACCAGCGGCCACACCCTCCATGGACGTGCCACCATCAAGGCCTGGCTGAGCCCCGGCACTTATGACGTCACCGTCCGCTGCGGGGGCCGCGAACACCATGCGGCCGGCACGATCCACATCACCGGTGACCACGGCCGGCCCGTTCATCCCTCTCCAGTGGCGCCCGTGCGGGCGGGCGGCGGCGGTACCGCCGCGCTGGCCGCCGAGCAGCGGCCGCACAACGACACCGACGGCGCGGGTCCGGGCACTCCCCACACCGTCGTCGGCCTTGTACTCGCCGGGGCCGCCGCGGTCGCCGTCGCCGTCCGCAGCTCGCGCCGCCGTCGCCAGGGCTCCGACTGAGATGCCCGCATCCGACCCGCCGCCGACGCCCCCAGCATCCGATACACCCACGGGTTCCGGTCGGCTGCTCACCGGAGTGGTCTGGGTGGTGCTGCTGCTCGGACTCTGGCTCTGGGGGCGGGGAGAGGGTGGTGGTCTCGGCGGCAGTTCCGGGCCGACCACCGGCGATGTCGCCGCGGTCGGCCGACCGGCCGGAGTACCGCTGCCGCCCGCCCATGACCCGCTAGAACCGGCCAGGCCCCAGCGGGTGGACATCCCCTCGATCGGCGTGGCGGCCCCCGTCGTACCGCGCGGGCTGGACTCCGCGGGCGCCATCGACCCACCGCCGTACGCGACCGCGCAGACCGTGGGCTGGTACGGCGCCGGTACGCAGCCGGGCGCGCCGGGGGCTTCGCTGCTGGTGGGCCATGTCGACACCAAGACCGAGCCGGCCGCCTTCTACGGTCTGAGTACGGCTCGTCCGGGGCAGCAGGTCCGGGTCACCCGGGCCGACGGTTCGGTGGCCGAGTTCACCATCGACGATGTGCAGGTGTTCGAGCGGGACGGGTTCGACGCCCAGAAGGCGTACGGGCCGCGCCAGGGCGGCCGGGCGGAGCTGCGGCTGATCACCTGCGGTGGCACCTTCGACAAGACGACGGACAGCTATACGGCCAATGTCGTGGTCTCCGCCTACCTCACGGGTGTGCGCCGCTAGCACGGCTCCCCGACGGCAGTGCACCCGCTTCGGCCGGTGCGACCACGAGCGGTGCGACCTGGCTCGGCCGACGGCTGGTTTCCCGCGGAGCCGTCAGCCGAGCCGGTCCTCAGCCGTCG
>NZ_JAMQAW010000036.1:225500-366044 GCF_023701525.1 Streptomyces albipurpureus | reverse complement strand
CTCGCGGAGGATCGGGGATGGTCCTTGTCGCACGGGGAGTGGACCAGGCGCCCGTGAACGCGCGGATGGGGAGCACGACGGCCGGAGCGGACGCGGCTCCGACGGGAGCCGTTCACGACCGGTTCCGACACTCTAGAGCGGTCGACAGGCTCTCCCCAAGGACGGATGCCGCCATATCGCACCCCCTTGGGATGCCCCCCTTGCCTTCCCTCCCGCTGGGCAAGTGGAGAGTAGGGCAAGTCTCGTGACGCGTTGACCTGTTGTGTCAGGATGGCCGGTACCGGTCTTGCCCAACGGCGGGGAGGCTCTGGACAGCCGGCGAAAAGTACGGCCGAGGGGGAGTGGATGTTCGGTAGTGGAGTCCGTCGTGCCGGTGTGCGGACGACGGTGGCGGGGGCGGTCTTGCTGGCCGCGGGATGTTCTTCCGACGGTGGTGACGACAAGCCGGATGTGACCCAGCGACCCAAGGAAGCGACCCCGTACTGGGTCAATCCGGACGGCAACGCGGCCCGTCAGGTCTCCGAGTACCGCAAGAACGGCGAGGACGGGAACGCCGATCAGATCGTGAAGATAGCCAGCCAGCCGGTCGCCGAGTGGATAGGCCTGGAAAGCCCCGAGAAGCGGACCAAGGAGCTGACGGAGAAGGCGGCCAAGGCGGACCGGGAAGCCCTGCTGGTGCTCTACAACATCCCGCACCGCGACTGCGGGCAGTTCTCCAAGGGCGGGGCCCCGGACGGCAACGCCTACCGCGCCTGGGTCGACAAGGTCGCCCAGGGCATCGGGGATCGACGGGCCACGGTGATCCTGGAGCCCGACGCGGTACTGCACCTGGTGGACAGCTGCACACCGCAGGAGTTCCATGACGAGCGCTACCAGCTGCTGAAGGAAGCGGTCGAACGGCTGAAGAAGCAGCCCGAGACCAAGGTGTACCTGGACGCGGGCAACGCGGCCTGGTCCCAGCCCGACGCCCTGCACGAACCGCTGCGGCGGGCCGGTATCGACCAGGCCGACGGCTTCTCCGTCAATGTCTCCAACTTCTATCCGACCGCCGCCAGCCGGGACTTCGGCAAGAGGCTTTCGGAGAAGGTCGGCGGCAAGCCGTTCGTCATCGACACCAGCCGCAACGGCAACGGCCCCTACACCGGCGGCGACCCCAAGGAGAACTGGTGCAACCCGCCGGGCCGGGCACTCGGGGACGCACCCACCGTCAAGACCGGTGATCCGCTGGTGGACGCCTACCTCTGGATCAAACGGCCGGGTGAGTCCGACGGCGACTGCAAGGGCGGCCCCACGGCGGGCGACTGGTGGCCGGAGTACGCCCTCGCCCTCGCCGGCGCCACCCCCTAGGAGACCTTCTGCCGCCGACCCCGTCGACGGCAGAACAGCCATAGGCGGACAGTTCGGGGCGCGCACCACGGATACGGCCCCCAGCCGAAGCCGGGGGCCGTATCCGTACTCCCGACCGATCCGCTACGGCACCTCGACCCACACCGCCTCCGACGGCGTCCCCGCTTCGTCGGTGACGAAGAGCATGTACCAGCCGGAGGGCACCAGCGCCTGGTTCTTCGGCACGGTGACCCCGATGCCGTTCGCCGTCCGGGTGGTCTCCAACGCGATCGTGCGCTGGTCGACATCGGTGGCATGGGTCACCGATGTCGGCCGCATCAGCTTCGCCGTCTTGATCGGCTTCTCGCTCCTGACCTCGAAGGTCCCCGAGCCGCCACGGGCGATCTTCTTCGGGCCCCCGGACACCTCGGGCCGGCTGTCGGCGAAGAGATACGGGGGCTTGTAGATCTCGATCCGCTGCTCGAAGACCCCCGACCGGGTGTTCGCCTTGTCCGCGAAGAGCGAGTCAGAGCCGAAGATCAGCACCCGCCCATCGGGCAGCAGCACCGAGCCTGAGTGGTAGTTACGACCGACCCGGGGATCGGCGACCCGCTGGTAGGTGTCGCTCCTGGGGTCGTAGGTACGGGCCTGGAGGATGTTGCTCCCACCGCGCCCCCGGTAGTCCTGGGACCCGCCGGTGATCAGCACGGTGTCGTCGGGCAGCAGCGACGCGCTGGGGTAGCGAGTGCCCTTCTCCAGCTTGGCGCCGTCCTTGAAGCGCGGTTTGGCCTGCTTGAGATCGATCAGACGGGACTTCTCGCTCGACTCTTCGGCCTCCCCGATCCCGCCCCCGCCGATCACCATGAACCGCTGGTCCTGGGCGGGCGGCAGCATCACCGAAGCCGATGTCTCCAACTGGTCCGGGTCGCTCATCCCGGGCACCTTCTGGAAGGTGTCGGTCGCCACGTCCCAGATGCCCGGGTCGCGTCCCTCCTCGGCCAGTCCATAGCCGGCGTTCGAGCCGGTGAAGAAGAGCTTGCCGTTGTCCATCAGGAACAGGGCGGGATACGTGGGGAACTTCCGCAGCTTCTCGGTGTACTTCCACTTCTTGGTGGCGGGGTCGTAGACCTCGTTCTTACCGGGGACCAGTTCACCGATGTCATTGAGACCGGAGACGGCGAGGACCTTGCCGTCCTCCAGGGTGGCGAGGGTGGGATACCAGCGAGCCTCGTTCATCGGGTCGACGGGAATGTACTTCTCCGCGACCGGATCAAACTCGTAGGTGTCCTTGATGCCTTGGAAGTCCTTCTTGTCGAGGGCCAGCTTCTGGGCCATGCCGTAGACATTGCGGGCATCGGAACCGGTGAGGCCGTGGACCCGGAAGTTCTCCTGGGCACCGGTCTCGAACTTCTTCCCCGACTTCTCGGCCTCGACGTAGACCCGTCCCTTGCCGCTCTCGGTCCGCAGGATCTTGCCGGTCTTGGTGTCGAAGATCTTCTTCGCCTTCTCCACCAGGACCGAGTCCATGGACACAAAGGTCTTGCCGCTCTTCTTGGAGGTGAACTTGGTCCCCGCGGGAAGCGTCTTGGGCTCGTCCGGGTCCTCGTTGTGGACGATCAGCAGCCCGCCGGCCTTGGTGACATCGCCCTGGAGCTTCTCGTACCGCTTGGTTCCACCGGCGACCAGCAGCTTGCCGTCCGGTAGCTGGGTGTGGCCGGAGCAGAACAGGTCATTGGGGGTGGGGATGTGCTTGAAGGCATTGGTCTTCGGGTCCCACAGCACGGTCTCGAACTTCTTCGCGTCGAAGTTCCTGAGGTTGTTGCCGGAGCCGGCGATCAGGAGGACCTTGCCGGTGTGCAGTACCGCCGCGTGGATACCGTTGACCCGGTACCGGGAGGGCACGTCCAGAAAGGACCAGTGGCCGTTGTCCGCCTTGTACTCCGGCTGGTTGATCTCGTACGTGTGGTACTGCTCCGTGCCGAAACGCCAGAGCGCCGGCCCGTTCATCCCGGCCACCGCGACGACTACCGCAGCACCTATCGCCATGCGACGAGCGCGTCTCTTCCGGTAGTTCGTCAAGGCGGGCTGCCTGCTCATTTCTTCTGTCCCCCAAGGGCGATCTGCATGGTCTCTTCAGGATTGCCGGAATCGGCGCCCTGGCGTTGGGCCGGGACATGGAGTTCGGGCGCATCGGTCGCGGGCTGCTGCGTTCTGCCCGCGTGACGTCGTCGGCGCTTCGCCCGCTTCTCCTCGAAGATGCCGTACTGCCAGACGAGGATCGGTGCGGCGGTGATCAGCAGAGCCAGCGTGGCCCAGGTGATCATCGCTGGATGATCATGGCCGAGGAAGAAGGACGAGATCAGCGAAGCGGCGAAGACGAAGGCGAAGAAGAGATGGATGCGGAAGGTTCCCAGGAGGGTGTCGGGGCTCGATGAGTCGCCCTTGGGGGTCACCACGAACCCGCTCTTGCGGCGCAGTACGGCGTCCAGCAGCGAACGGGCGTAGATCGGGGCGGAGAGCGCGGACATCACCATTCCCGCGAGGCCGCCCGAGCCCTCGGGTTCATGCGGTGACACATTGTGACGGCGGTTCCAGATGTAGAGCCCGATCTGGAGCGCTGAGGCGTTTCCGTACAGCATCATCCAGATCAGCGGGTCGATCTGCACACCCGAGGCGCCCATGCCGAGGAACAGGGCACAGCTGAGTGCCGCGAGTATCCAGTTCATGGCGGACATCGGATAGAAGATGATCATCATGGTGTAGTTGAAGAGCTTGCCGGCCGGGAGCGTGCCGAAGCCCTTCCAGTACTGCTTGAGGATCGTCTCGTAGGTCCCCCGCGACCAGCGCAGTTGCTGGGTGAAGAAGTCGGTCCACGCGGTCGGGCCCTCGCCCACGGCGAGCACGTCCGGGGTGTAGACCGAGCGCCAGTGGTTTCCGGAGCTCGGGTTCTTGGCCCGGTGCATCTCAAAACCGGTCGCCATGTCCTCGGTGATCGAGTCGTACAGACCGCCGATCTGCTGGAGCGCGCTGATCCGGACGGCGTTGGAGGTGCCGACGAACATGGGTGCGCCATAGCGGTTGCCCGCACGCTGGATCAGGCCGTGGAACAGGAACTGCTGGGACTCGGCGGCCTTGGTGACGAAGGTGTCGTAGTTGCCGTAGACCTGGGGTCCGATGACGAAGCCCACGTCCGGGTCGCGGAAGTAGCCGAGCATCCGCTCCAGGTAGTTGGGCAGCGGGACGTGGTCGGTGTCGACGGACGCGAAGAAGTCGTAGTCGCCGCCGTGGGCTTGGAGCCAGGCGTTGTAGTTGCCGTGCTTGGTCTTGGCGCGGTGGGGGCCCTTCTCCTGGTTCCACTCCGGGACGCCCTTGCGGGAGAAGTGGTGGACACCGAGCCGAGCGCAGACCTCCTTGACGTCCGCGTCGTCGCCCTCGTCGAGGAGCCAGACGTGCAGCTGCCCGCGGTGGCGGATGCGTACGGCCGCCTCCAGTGTCTTCGTCACCATCTCCAAGGGCTCTTTGCCCGGTACGAAGGAGGTGAGGAAGGCGACCTTGGTGCCGCCCTCGGGGACCACGGGGACGGGATCGCGCGCCACGAGGGTGGCATGGGCGTTGGAGAGCACGTTCATCGTGCGGAACAGCTCGATCAGACCGATCGAGACAAGCATGATGATGTCCAGGACGAGAAGGGTGTCGTCCTTGAGGTTGGGGTCGCGCTCGGTCCAATGCGATGGCTGCATGAGCCAGATGAACAGGCCGAGGGAGACCAGCGGGGCTGAGCCAAGCAGCAGGGCGGCCCGTACCCGATGGGGTTCCTGGGACAGCAGCGAGCGGTACTGAACGGTGTACGGCTTGTCCGGGTTCGGCTGGGTGAGGGGGCCGGCCAGTCGGCTGTAGTGCTCGTAGTCGTACCGCGGCAGCGCTTTCTTGGGGCGTGGCCGATGACCGCCGGTGCGCGGATTGGCGGGCATGCGCAGCTGTGTCGTCCGAGACGGGTCGTCTGGCTCCCCGGCGCCGTTGGGCGTCGACGTCATTGGTCATCCCCCCGCACGCAGCGGGGCTGCGTGTGTGCTGGTGTGTCGTTGAGTTCCGGCCACGGGGCCCCCGACCCGTATGACTGGACCAATCGGTGGTGGGCTGCTGTCACCACAGACATGAGACAGCCGTCCACTGGTTGCACGATGTCAGTCGCCGGCCCCAGGCGGAGTGGGAACCCCCTCCCGTACTCCACCCATAAACCCACATGAACTATGCCTCTTGGGAGCCTCAGCTGCGGAGTAATGGATGCCTGGTAGCGGGCATTGACATCAATTCAGCATAGGGTCCATGACCCGAGTCATGATCGCAAGGGTCAAATGTACGAGCAACCGGCTATATGTACGATTTCGGAAAACCTTATGTTGCGGTGGCCTTGGTGCGGCTATTTCCATCGTTCTGTTTCGGACATGACTGAGGCCCCTTTGTCGAGTGACAAAGGGGCCTCAGTGGAGCGTGCGCCGCCAGGGACTCGAACCCCGGACCCGCTGATTAAGAGTCAGCTGCTCTAACCAACTGAGCTAGCGGCGCGTGCTGACATGAAGAACTCTACCGGACGGCAGGGCATGGCCTTGGCCGTTTCTTGTCCCTCCGCGGGCTGGCCTCTGGTCGCTATTTGCCCGCCTCCGGCCTGTCGGATGGTCGTTTTTTCCCTTATGTACCCCAAGATGGGGCGAGTCAGGGCAAACAGGGTGCGGTTGGCTCTCTTCTTCCGGACCCCTAGACATCTCCATGGAGTGCGGAGGGGACACGGATGACGGTGCCGGTGTTTCAGGAGTACGAACCCGCTCCCGACTGCGACTGTCCGGGGTGCGTCCAGCAGCGCCGAACGCTCGCAGCCGGTGGCCATCCCGCGGCTCACGGCTGTCGGCGGGCGCTGGTGCTCTTCACCGCGGCGGGTGTGGTGCTCGGCGGGGGAGGGGGTGTGGGGGTGGCTCAGGCGTCCGGGCCTTCGGATCTCGCCGGCCCCGGGCAGGCGGCCTTCGACGCGGATCACGAGCAGGGCCGCCGGGGCCCGCTGCACGGCGGGCCGCTCGCCGGGCCCTCAGGCACTCCGGCTCCGCCCCCGTTGCCCGAGATCAGCCGTGCGGAGATCATCAACCGCGCCAAGAAGTGGGTCACGGCCAAGGTCCCCTACAGCATGGAGGCCTATTGGTCGGACGGCTACCGCCAGGACTGCTCGGGCTATGTGTCGATGGCCTGGAACCTGGCGGGCAATGAATGGACCGGAAGCCTCGCGCAATATGCCACCAAGATCACCCGCGAGGAGCTTCAGCCCGGCGACATTCTGCTCTTCCATAACCCGGATAATCCCACTAAGGGATCCCACGTCACGATTTTCGGCGGTTGGGCGGATTCCGCCCATACCTACTACGTGGCCTATGAGCAGGCGAAGCCGCACACCCGCAAGCAGTCCACTCCGATGGCGTATTGGAATAACTCCGACCGCTATGTCCCCTATCGCTACAAAGGGGTGACCGGAGCGGCGACGGCCACCCCGGTGGTAGCGGTGGAGGACCTGTACCCGGGTGCGGCGTCGTTCGGCCCCGGGGCGAACAACGCCCATGTCACCAGGCTCGGCGAGATGCTCATCGCCCGCGGCGGCAAGCGGTTCTACCAGCAGGGACCCGGACCGCGCTGGAGCGAGGCGGACCGCAAGGCGACCGAGGCGTTCCAGCTGGCGCAGGGCTGGAAGGGCGGCGAGGCCGATGGGTTGCCCGGACCCGACACCTGGGAACTGCTGGTCACCGGCGAGGGCAAGAACATCCCGGCGGCCGAGCCCACCGCTCCGACGACGCCGACGACTCCGACTGCGCCGACTGGTCCGACGGCTCCGACCGGAGCGGCAGGGCCCGGCGCGGTCCCCGCCACGCCAACTCCCTACCCGGGTCGGAACCACTTCCGGCCTGGCCAGGTCAACGACCACATCGCCCGGCTCGGCCGCCAGTTGGTGAAGCGCGGCTACGGCAGGCACTACACCACGGGCCCCGGCCCGCGGTGGAGTGAGTCCGACCGGCGCAATGTGGAGGCGTTCCAGCGAGCACAGGGCTGGCGCGGAGCCGCGGCGGACGGCTATCCGGGCCCGGAGACCTGGCGCCGGCTCTTCGCGCCCCGCACCCCGTGACGGTGCGCCCACCCGGCTGGTAGCCGGCGCTCTTCCGCCGTCCAGGCGGACGCGGGACACGGCGGGGGCCACCAGGGGGAGTACGTGACGATCAGCAAAGGCAGGAACAGCGATGACCACCACGACCTCGGAGCCGGAGGGCGACGGCTCAGCCGCCGACACGCCACGCCACACTCCGGTCATCGCCCAGGAAGCGACCACCGAGATTCCGGTGCATCTGCTCTTCCGCGACGACTTCACCGGGGAGGGGTCAGGCCCCGACGGCTATGTCCACGGCTGGTCCCCACCCATCTCCCTGCGGCCCGCCGTGGTCGCACGGCGACTCGGCACCGGCGAGCAGCCGAGGATCACCCGCCCTCCGCTGGCGCCGAACGCCCCCCGGCGTCCTGGACCGCCCGAGGATCTCACGCTGACCGAGCGGCCGGGCGCGGTGCTCTCCGGTTGGACGGGGATGGTCGCGGGGGCCTGTGCGCTCGCCGGTATCGGGGCGGTGCTGTGGGGAGCGGGCGCGCTGCCCGAGCGGCTGATCAGGCTGCTCGGGCTGCCCCCGCATCCCTACCACGGCCTGGGTATCGGCCTGTGGTGCCTGCTGACGCTCGGTGTGGTCCTCGTCCTCTTCACGCTGGGCGGCATCGGGCGGGGCAAGGTGGGCCATGCCTGGGTGCTGACGCTCTTCGGGGAGTACCGGGGGAGCGTGCGGCGCACGGGACTGCTGTGGATGAGTCCGCTGGTGCTACGCCGTCGGGTGGACGTACGGCTCAGGCACTGGCGTAGCGAGGTGATGCCCGCGGTGGACGCGGAGGGTGCGCCGCTGAGCGTGGTGGTTCTGGTGGTGTGGCGGGTGCGGGACACGGCACGTGCGGTGCTGGGGGTGGAGGACCACGAGGAGTACCTGGGTGAGCAGGTGGAGGCGGCGATGGTGCGGGTGGTCTCCCAACTGCCCGCCGATGCCTTCGCCGACTCCGCCCGGGGTGCCACGGTGCCGTCGATGGCCGGGGGACGGACCTTGCGCGATGCCGAGGCGGTCGGTACCGCGCTGACCCGGGCGCTCCAAGCGGAATGTGCCGCAGTGGGTGTTGAGGTCTTCTCCGCGCAACCGGTGACCATCGAATATGCGCCAGAGATCGTTACCGCGATGCGACGGCGTCGAATCGCCGCGATCGATGCCCGCCATCGGGACGGAGTGCTGACCTCGGTAGTGGACGCGGTGGATGAAACCGTACGGAGGCTGACCTCACGTGGGCTTGTCGAGTTGGACGACTATGAGCGCAAGGCTCTGGTGAAGGATCTCACTGTTGCGTTCTACGCCCATCACTCGGCAGGAAGTGAGAGATAGTTTTGGTCTGGACAGGTTGAAGTTCGGTCAATACATTGGGTGTTGGTCTAGACCTAAACGAAGTGCGGAAGGGGCACTTCGGAACTACATCTGACAGACGTAGTCCACAACACGCACGCGTGCAAGCAAGGCTCACGAACTCCCCCACGTTCTCTGGAGCGAAGCATGCGCAAGAGGTTTACCGCCGCCGCCGTCGGCCTGTTGGTCATGGGCGGCACTGTGGTCGCAACCGGCAGTGCAAGCAGCCATGGCTACACCGACTCTCCGGTGACCAGCCGCCAGAAGCACTGCGCCAACAAGACGGTCACCAACTGCGGCAACATCCAGTGGGAGCCGCAGAGCGTTGAGGGCCCGAAGGGGTTCCCGTCCGGGGGCCCGTCCGACGGTCTGATCTGTGCTGGCGGCAACGGCCAGTTCTCACAACTCGATGACCCGCGTGGCGGAGCATGGCCCTCCACCAAGGTCAACTCGGGCTCCAGCCAGACGTTCACCTGGCGCTTCACGGCCCGACACCGCACCACCGACTTCAAGTACTACATCACCAAGCAGGGTTGGAACTCCAACCAGAAGCTGACCAGGGCGGCACTTGAGTCGCAGCCGTTCCTGACCGTTCCGTACGGCGGCAAGCAGCCGCCGGAGTCGCTGTCGCACTCCGGTAGCCTGCCTTCCCGCTCGGGCAAGCACGTGGTGCTGGCTGTGTGGACCGTGCATGACACACCCAACGCCTTCTACGCCTGCTCGGACGTTCAGTTCTGACAGCTGGTTCATGACTGAGCAGCACCATGAGGTTCGTGAACGGAGACACTCGCGGAGCTCATGGCGCGCCAGTGGGATGACCACCAAGTGGGGCTGAGGCCTGAGCCGGGTCTCTCGCCCCCGAGATCCCACTGGCGCACGCCGCCCGGACGACGCTCCTCGCGGACCTGTGCCGCGAGGAGCGGAGCACATCGGGGCGTCTTTCGACACCATCAGTACGACGGTGGGGTCTGCCCCGAACGTTGAGGGCGACGGCCCCGCCGGAGACGACCGTGGCGGGCGTCCAGCCGACCCGACGGGTTCGGAATCGGCCCGCCGCCATCGCCCACCGAGTGCTGATCATCGAGCGCGCCCGGTCTTCCCCACCTCGACAGGCCTGGCCTGTCGAGGGCGCACGTGCTGGCGGTCCGCGTCCAGAGCGACACCTGCGCCCCGTAGCTCGTGCCTCGGCACCGAGGGGTGCGGGGTGTCACCGTACGAGTCAGCCGCATACGGCACCGACCAGCAGGGCGGCCCCGACCCGGCCAGCTGCCTGCCCCGCTGTGGAGCCCACACGATCGAGCCCGTACGCGCCCTGCGGCAGATGAAAAACATCTGGGGCGCTCCGGACGAACCGGAACACCCCAGATGATCTCTGTGCGCCGCCAGGGACTCGAACCCCGGACCCGCTGATTAAGAGTCAGCTGCTCTAACCAACTGAGCTAGCGGCGCCTGCTGAGGTAAATAATACCTGCTTCAGGGGGGTGCTCCGACACCTTTTTGGCGATCATGAACGACTGCCATGGGCATCCTGAGAAACGCCCGAGGCAGGCCCTGCGGTGCAGGTGGGGCACCTGGCGGGGCAGCGGAGGCATGACTCTCAGAGCACGAGTGAGAGCACCACGGGTGCTGCCCGGCGGTTCAGGGTGTCCGCTGCGGAGCGAAGGCGATGGGCATGCTCGATCGGCAGGGAGAGCGCCAGGCATCCCACGGTCGATCCGGCCGTCAGCGGCACCGCGGCGCAGACCGTGCCCACGGCGTACTCCTGGAGGTCCAGGATCGGGACCGTCGCCGGCTGGCTGTCCAGTTTGGAGAAGAGCAGGGTCTCGCTGGTGATCGTCCGCGAGGTGAAGCGGGTGATCTTGTGACGGGCCAGATGCTCCCGCCGGCCGTCCCGGTCCAACTGGGTCAGCAGGCACTTGCCGATCGCGCTCGCATGGGCGGCGAAACGGAAGTCCACATACTCATTGACCCGAGGGGCGCGCGGTCCGTCCGCGTACTGAGTGATCCGCACCTCGCCGTCGACATACCTGCTGATGTAGACGGCCGCGCCCACCGAGTCCCGGATCTCCATCAGGGTGTCCTGGAGCTTGGCCTCCAGGGCCTGCTGGCGCGCGGCGCCGGAACCCAGCAGCACCAGGGAGTCGCCTATCAGATAGGCGCCGCCGTCGCCGGCGCGCTCGATGTAGCCCTCGCGGCGCAGCATCTCCAGCAGGGGCGCCAGATGTCCGGTGGGTAGTCCCGTCTCCCGTGCGATCTGGGCGTCGGTCACTCCGCCGGTGTGCCGGGAGACCGTCTCCAGCACGCGTAGGACGTACTGCACCGAGTGGAACGGCGCGGTCGGCTCAGGCTTCAGCGCCACGGTCTCCCCCTACCAGTTCGTCACCGCAAGGTCCTCTACCACACGATAGCGGTCAAGGGCCTGTTCAGGGACGGCTGTTGGCGAGAATGACGGTGCCTCGACGCCACCCCAGCTGGGGCGCCCCTCGTGGGCGTATGCCAACGTCAAGGTCCAAGTGGGGTTTTGCCCCTCACAGCACCGCGCTCAGGAACTCCTTCGTACGTTCGTTCTCCGGGTCGCTGAACATCTTGTCGGGGTGGCCGAACTCGATCACCTTGCCCTGGTCGAACATCATCACGCAGTCCGATACATCCCGGGCGAAACCCATCTCATGGGTCACACAGAGCATGGTCACATCGGTGGTGTGGGCGATGTCCCGCAGGAGGTCGAGGACCCCCTGCACCAGTTCGGGGTCGAGCGCCGAGGTGACCTCGTCCAGTAGCAGCACCTTGGGGCGCATGGCCAGTGCCCGGGCGATCGCCACCCGCTGCTGCTGCCCGCCGGAGAGCTGGCTCGGATAGGCGTCACAGCGATCGCCGAGACCTACGAGTTCCAGTAGCTCGCGGGCTCGCTCGTCCGCCTCGTCGCGGGAGAGCCCCAGCACCTGCACCGGCGCCTCGGTCACATTCCGTAGCACCTTCATATTGGGGAAGAGGTTGAACTGCTGGAAGACCATGCCGATGTTCTTGCGTACTTCACGGATGTGCTTCTCGCTGGCCGGCACGAGCCTGCCGTTCTTCTTCTCGTGGTTCAGATACTCCCCGCCGACCGTGATCGTGCCCTCATCCGGCTTCAGGAGGGTCATCAAGAGCCGCAGGATCGTGGTCTTGCCCGAACCCGAGGGGCCGATCAGGGTCACATGCTTTCCGGGGAAGACCCTGAAGTCCAGACTGTCCAGGACGGTGTTCTCGCCGAACCGCTTGGTGACATGGTCAAAGCGGATCAGCTCGCCCTGCGTCACCGGCGCACCGGTCGTCTCCTGGGCCGTGGTCTCCTGGGCGGTCGCCGAACCGGCGGCCGTCTCACCGCTGGAGGCCGTACCGGCGATCGGGGGAGATTTCTTGGAAAGGGTGCTGTCAGCGGACAAGACGACGCTCCAGTGCTCGCATAAGAACGGATGCCGGATAGGCGATGAGGATGAAGGCGATGCCCACCACCGTGAACGCCTCCACCGTCAAGAAGGTCTCGGAGGCGAACTGACGCGCCTGGCCGAGCATCTCCATCACTCCGATCACAAAGATCATCGGAGTGTCCTTCAGCATCGCGATGACGTAGTTGCCGAGGGCCGGGGCGACCCGGCGGATCGCCTGCGGCAAGATCACCGAGCTCCAGGTGCGCGCTCGGGACAGGTTGAGGGCGGTCGCCGCCTCCCACTGGCCCTTGGGGACACCGTCGATTCCGGCCCGATAGACCTCGGACGTGTAGGTCGAGTAGTGCAGACCGAGCCCGATGACACCGGTCACCATGGCCGAGAGGGTGATCCCCCACTCCGGCAGCACGTAGTAGAGGAAGAACAGCTGCACCAGCAGCGGGGTGTTGCGGACGAACTCCGTGATCGCCGCCACCGGCCAGCGCACCGGCTTGGGACCCGAGCGCAGCACGATCGCCCACACCAGGCCGAGCGCGAACGCCAGCAGGGCGCCCAGCACCAGGGCCTGCAAGGTGACCAGCAGTCCCTCGAAGAAGCGCGGCATGAAGTCGGCCACCGCGGACCAGTCCCACGTCATCGGCTTTCACCTCCGACCGGGACCCGCTCCCGGCTTCGTCGCGGGAAGGTCCGTTCGGGCTGCTTCTGCCCGATCCCGGCCTTCGCCCGACGCTCCAGGACACGCATACCGCGGGTCAGGACAGCGGCGAGGACGAAGTACATCAGCAAGATCACCGTATAGACGGGCGCGCTCTGGCCGGTGGCGTTGCGCACCAGCGAGGCGCCGAAGGCGATGTCGGCGACGCCCATGATGGACACCAGCGCGGTGCCCTTCAGCAGTTCGACCAGCAGATTGTTGAAGGGGGGAATCATCTCCGGCCACGCTTGCGGTAGCACGATCTTCCGCAGCTGCTGGGCCGGGGTGAAGCTCAGGGCGATCCCCGCCTCCCGCTGCCCCTTCGCCACCGCGGCCACCGCGCCGCGTACCACCTCGGAGCCGTACGCCCCGTAGGTCAGCCCCAGCGCCAGTACGGCGGCCCACATCGGCACCAGCTGCCAGCCGAAGCCCAGTGGCAGGACGAAGAAGATCCAGAACATCAGGATCAGGGCCGAGGTGCCGCGGAAGACCTCGAAGTAGGTACCGGCGACAAAACGTACGATCCACAGCCTGTGGGCGCGCGCCAGGCCGACCCCAAAGGCGACAGCGGCCCCGAGTGCGGCGCTGTAGACGGTCAACTGGACCGTGATCCACACGCCTTTCAGAAGGAGCTCCCACAAACCCGGGCTTATCTCGCTCATGGTTTGCACTTCTCCCTGGCGGTGATGGTGGTCATCTGGTCCCTGGTGAATCCGAAGGGCCGCATGATCTCCAGCAGTTCACCGCTCTTCTTGAGCTTGTGCAGCTCACGGTTGAACGCGTCACGAAGGTTGGTCTCCGGGCTCTGGAAAGCGAACCCGCCGACGTCGATGACCGGTTTGCCCTTGACGCGGGGAGTGACCTCATCCGTCGCCTCGGCCTTGGTGCTTTCGGTCTCCCGGATGACATTGCGGACGGTGACCGCGGTACCGACGAACACATCGACGCGGCCCTGTTCCACAGCCAGCAGACCCGCCAATTGGTCCGGCAGGGTGGTGACGCTCCTGATTCCGGCCTCTTTGGCGTATTCGATCTGCGCGTATCCGACCCCGGTCGCCATCTTCGCCCCGGACTCACTGACGTCCTGGTACGTCCGGAGGTTCTTGGGGTTGCCCTTCCGCACGATGAAAGCGTCGAGCATCTGGTATTCGGGGTCCGCGAAAATGACCTGCTCGCAGCGGGCCGGGTTGATGTACATCCCCGCCGCGACCGTGTCGAACTGGAGCGAGTTCAGACCGGTGATCAGCGAGCCGAATTCGGTGGGGAAGGGCTGGACGTCCTCGACACCCAGCTCCCGGAAGATGCGCTTGGCGATCGTCGGGGCGGAGCCGGTCATCCTGCCGTCCTTGCCGATGTAGCTGAAGGGCTGCTCACCGGCGAGCCCCAGCCGTACGGTCCCCTTCGCGCGCAACTGCTCCAGCAGTCGGCCGCCGTCTGCCCCGTCCGCGGTCGCCACTCTGCTGCATCCGCTGGTCGCGCCGACCGCACCGGCCGTGCCCAGGGCAACGGCCCCGGCGAGTAGTGAACGCCGCGCGAGCCCCCCGCCCGGAGCGGATGTGCTGTGTCTTGTTCTCTCCTGTCGTGGAGCCATGGAAGCGCGGCTACCCCCATGTGTTCGAGGTATGCGGATGAATTTCGGTCGACTCCCCGAGCCGCGAGGAACGTATCCGCATTCTCCCCTGACCAGGTGCGGGAACGGTTATACGCCTTAACCGTTGTCCATGACGCATTGAATGCGCTCCGGAGTGGTACCCGGCAAGCCGGAGTGGTACCCGAGAAGCTGGATAGGCGACACAGCACTCACCAGGAGATAACCCAAAGGAAGGTTCTCTATGACCACGGTCGGACTACTGATCCCCGGGCATTCCGCCGAGGAGGACTACCCCCGGCTGGAGGTGCTGCTCGACAGCGACATCAGAATGCCCGTCGTCCACACCGGTTCGGCTGAACCATCGGAGGCCGACTCGGCCGAGCTACGGCTCGGGGGCGCCGAGTCCGTGGTCTGGGCGAGCACCAGTGGCAGCTTCGACTACGGCTGGGAGGGTGCCCACCGGCAGATTCGCGAACTGGCCAAGGCCGCGGGGCTACCGGCGTCCAGTACGTCCTTCGGCTTTGTGCACGCGGTACGGAAACTGGGCGCCGCCCGGGTCGCGGTTGCCGCCACCTATCCGCAGGACAAGGCGGACCGCTTCACCGGGTTCCTCCGAGCGGCGGGCGTCGATGTGGCCGCGACCCATGCCAGGGGTGCGACGCCCGCGGAGGTGGCCGGCTGGGAGGAGTCGGAGGTGCTGGCGCTGGCCCGGGCCGGTGATCATCCGCAGGCGGATGTGGTGCTGCTGCCGGACACCGCACTGCACACGGTGGCCTATCTGCCCGAACTGGAGGATGCCCTGGGCAAACCGGTCCTCACGGCGACCCAGGTGACGGTCTGGGAGGGGCTGCGGTTGGCGGACCGTAGGACCTGGGCGCTCAATGTGGGCAGGCTCTTCGCCCGGGACGGCCGTGAAGCCGATCATCTGAACGGTGAGCGCTGAGCGCGGGCGACCGCCTGTCCCACGGGCCGCCGCCCTCAGCGGCTGCGGACCGCTCCCCCTGACCGCGTCCGCCTACCGGGCCACTCGGGGTGCTCCGCGTCCTTGTGCGCCGAGCCCTGCCCGGTAGGACCAGGCGGTCTGCCCAGGCCTGGGGGATTCGGTTCGTACGACGGAGTGCACGACAGTCGTGTGAGGGGCGCGGGCACTGCGGCTGTGCGTAGGGCAGTTGTCAAGGAGGGGGCGGCCCGAGAACCCCGAGAACCCCGAGAACCCCGAGAGCTGGGAGGTCGTTCTCAGCCGCGCTCTGAACCCCCGTGCGCTGCCCCGTACCGCCCGTACCCAGCTCCGGCCCATCGCAGGGGAATCCCCTCACGCGGGAAGTCCCATCGCACCCTGGAACCTCATGCCGCCCGGGAATCCCATCACCCGGGAATAAAGTGGAGTCACCCTCCTGTTGACTGGGGCTGTACGTTGCCTCATGCGCGGGAGGACATTTTCAGTGGACGACCTGATGTCAGGGGACGGAAGCGGAGCCCAGGGGGACCCCGTTCGGGGCACCGCGCGCGGCACCGCACCCGTACCGCTCTCCGTGCTTGACCTCGTGACCGTCGGCCAAGGCAGCACCGCGGTCGAAGCCCTGCGCACCAGCGTGCGGCTCGCCCAACTCGCCGAGGCGCGCGGTTACCACCGCCACTGGGTCGCGGAGCACCACTCCATGCCGGGTGTCGCGTCCTCTTCCCCGGCCGTCATCCTGGCCCACCTCGCCGCCCACACCCGGCGCATCCGCCTTGGCTCCGGCGGTGTGATGCTCCCCAATCACGCACCGCTGGTGATCGCCGAGCAGTTCGGCACGCTGGAGGCGCTGGCCCCGGGCCGGGTCGATCTCGGTCTCGGTCGTGCCCCGGGGACCGATGGTGCGACCGCCGCAGCGCTGCGGCGCACCGACCGGCCGGGAGGGTCCGCGGAGGCCAGGGGAGAGGGGGCGGAGGACTTCCCCCAGCAGCTCGCCGAGCTGACCCGTTTCCTTGACGACGACTTCCCCGACGGCCACCCCTACGCCCGTATCCATGCCGTGCCCGGGCCGGTCCAGGGCCCCGCGGGCCGCCCGCCCATCTGGCTGCTCGGCTCTTCCGGCTTCAGCGCCCGGCTCGCCGGGGTGCTGGGGATGCCCTTCGCCTTCGCCCATCACTTCTCGGCGCAGAACACGGTCCCGGCGCTCGACCTCTACCGCGAGTCCTTCCGGCCGTCCGTGGCCCTGGACTCCCCGTACGCAGTGATCGGTGTGGCGGCGCTGGCCGCCGATGAGGAGCGCGAGGCGCGCCGGCAGGTGCTGACGGGTGCGCTGTCGATGCTGCGGTTGCGCACCGGTCGCCCGGGCCTCATTCCGACGCCCGAGGAGGCCGAGGCGTACTCCTTCACTCCGTTGGAGCGGGAGTTCACGGAAGGCTGGCTGTCCAACGTCGTCCACGGCACCCCTGACGCGGTGCGCGCGGGCCTCGACGCGCTCCAGAAGCGCACCGGAGCCGATGAGCTGATGATCACCGCGAACGCGCACGGCGGCGAGCATCGGCTCCGCTCGTACGAACTCATCGCCGATACTTATGAGATGACTGGTCAGTAGCCTCGCGAACTGGTTCAGATCCGAACCGTCTTTATGCTTTCTTCAAAGCACCCTTATCCGGTCCTTAAGCCCCTTGTCACCAGCGGTGGCAAGGGGCTTTCCTTGGTCCCGCACGGCTCTGACTAGCGGTTTTTCGCTGAGATTGGTCTAGTCCTCATTTGGTCGAGACCATTGACGCGGGCATGGCTGAATCGCTATCTCTATGCCAGTACCACCGATCCCCCCACTACCGGAGGCTGTTAGTGCGCTCCCGTAAACCCTTGATCGCGGCCCTGACGACTGCGGCTGTTGCCGCGGGCGTCGCGGCGGGCTTCGCCGTCACCGGCACGGCCAACGCGACCGCTCCCGCCTCCGCTGCCCCCACCGGCGGAGTCAAGATCGCGTACTACGACCAGTGGAGCGTGTACGGCAACGCCTTCTTCCCCAAGCACCTGGACACCCGCGGCATCGCGGGCAAGCTGGACATCATCAACTACTCGTTCGGCAATATCCACCAGACCGACCACACCTGCTTCATGGCGAACAAGGCCGCCGGGGACGACAACAACCCCAACGCCGGTGACGGCGCGGGCGACTCCTTCGCCGACTACACCAAGACCTTCAGCGCGGCTGACAGCGTCGATGGTGTGGCCGACCGTTGGGACCAGCCCATCGCGGGTGCCTTCAACCAGTTCAAGGAGCTGAAGGCGAAGTACCCGCACCTCAAGCTGAACATCTCGCTCGGTGGCTGGACGTACTCCAAGTACTTCCACGACGCTGCCAAGACCGACGCCAGCCGTAAGAAGCTGGTGACGTCCTGTATCAACCAGTACATCAAGGGCGACCTGCCGGTCTCGGAGGGCTTCGGCGGTCCCGGTACCGCAGCCGGGATCTTCGACGGCATCGACATCGACTGGGAGTACCCGGGCACCAACACCGGTCACCTCGGGAACAACTACGGTCCCGAGGACAAGGCCAACTTCACCCTGCTTCTCGCCGAGTTCCGCAAGCAGCTCGACGCACACGGCGCGGCCAACGGCGGCAAGAAGTACCTGCTGACCGCCGCCATGCCGGCCGGCCAGGACAAGATCAAGCACATCGAGACGGACAAGGTGGGCGCGTACCTCGACTACGCGAACATCATGACGTACGACATGCACGGCTCCTGGGCGGGCAACGGGCCGACGTACCACCAGTCGCCGCTGACCTCGCCCGCGTCGGACCCGACCGACCCGATCGCGCCCGGCAACCAGAAGTACTCGATCAAGAACACGGTCGACGCATGGCTCGACGGAAACCCCGCCTACGGCATCGCGGGCGGCTTCCCGGCGAACAAGCTCACCCTGGGCTATGAGCTGTACTACCGCGGCTGGAAGGGCGTTCCGGCCGGTGCCAAGAACGGCCTCGGCCAGATCGCGACCGGTGGCAGCGCTCCTCGTCCGCTGAGCCAGCAGGCGGGTATCGCGCAGTACAAGGAGCTCGCGGGCATCGTCGACAACCCGGCGACGACGTTCTGGGACGCCGAGGCGCAGTCCGCGTACTTCTACAAGGACGGCGAGTTCTTCACCGGCCTCGACAAGCGGACCATCCAGGCCCGTGCCGACTACGGCCGCAGCCGCGGTCTCGGTGGCTCGATGCTCTACTCGCTCCTTGGCCTCGACGCCAACACCACCCTGCTGAACGACATTGTCGCCGCGGTGGGCGCAACCCCCCACAGCCCGAACCCCGGCACCCCGTCTCCCTCAGTCCCGGTGTCGAACAGCCCCTCGCCTGGCACGCCGTCTCCCGGCACCTGCACGGCGGCCCCGTGGAGCGCCAGCGGTACCTACAACGCCGGCGCGCTCGTCTCCCACAAGGGCCGCAGTTGGAAGGCCGGCTGGTGGAACCAGGGCGAAGAGCCCGGCACCACCGGTGAGTGGGGCGTCTGGCGCGACCAGGGCGCCTGCTGAACCACGGATCATCCAGGCCAACTGAATAGGGCTCACAAGAGCTGAATCGAGCACCTCGGATCTGCCCCCCACACAACAGATCCGAGAACGAGACCGCTGCGAGTCCCCCCACAACACCGCCCCCGCCCGGAGGTTCACCTCCGGCCGGGGGCGGTATCCATTTCCCCGTGACGCCCTCTGCCGCTGTCCGGGCCGCGATGGACAGCCAGCGCGGTCGGGCATCACGCCGACAGCGATCCCCCGCTGATCATCCGGGCGATACGGTCCGCCGGCACCGCCCGCGAGTACAGCCAACCCTGCCCCAGATCGCAGCCGATCCTGCGCAGCCGATCAGCCTGCCCCGAGGTCTCCACACACTCCGCCGTGACCGTCAGCCCCAGCCGATGGGCGAGCTGGGCCAGGGCCTCGACGATCATCTCGTCCGCCGGGTTGGGATGCGCCTCGTCCTGGAACCCCCGGACGAACGCCCCGTCGAGCTTGAGCGCGGACACCGGCAGCCGGCTGAGGTAGGCCAGATTCGAGTACCCGGTGCCGAAGTCGTCGATCGCGATCTGCACTCCCATATCGCTCAGCGCCTGAAGCGCCTGGAGCGGTCGCCCCGCCGAACCCATCACCGCGGACTCCGTCAGCTCCAGTTGCAGCAACCCGGGCGCCAGCGCCGTCTCGGCCAGGATCTCCGCCACATCGGCCACCAGATCCGAGTCCCAGACCTGGCGCACGGCGACATTGACGCTCACGAACAACGGATCGGCCCCGGGGTGATCACACTGCCACCGCCGGGCCTGGTGGCACGCCGTACGCAGCACCCAGCGGCCCAGCTGCACGATGGAGCCGTCCTCCTCCGCAATTCCGATGAACCGATTCGGCGCCAGCATCCCGAACTGCGGGTGGTTCCAGCGCACCAGCGCCTCCACCCCTCGCGTCACCCCGTCCGAGAGCCCCACCAGCGGCTGGTACTCCAGGGTGAACTCACCCCGCTCCACCGCGGGCCGCAGGGTGGACGACAGTGCTTGGCGGGTCACCTGGTGTGCGTTGCGCTCGGGGTCGAAGAGGGTCCAGCGCGCCTTCCCGTCCGCCTTGGCCCAGTACAACGTGGTGTCCGCGGCCTGCATCAATCCCGTGGCGGTGGTCCCGACGACCGAGCGTTCCACCACTCCGATCGAAGCCGAGACCGACAGCCGCTGGCCATCGAGGTCGAACGGCCGCTGGAGCGCGGCCAGTACGGACCGGGCCAGATCGCCGAGCTGCTCCGTACCGAGCGAGTCCTCGACCAGGATCGCGAACTCGTCACCCCCGAGCCGGGCCACCAGATGGCCGCCGCCATGGGTGTAGCCGTCGTTCTCCGCGCACTCGGTGAGCCGTCCGGCGACCGCGGCGAGCAGCCGGTCTCCGACCCGGTGCCCCAGCGTGTCGTTGACGGCCTTGAAACCGTCCAGGTCCAGATAGCAGAGCCCGATCCGGCCGGTGGAGCCGTCGTCGTACGCCGATGAGTCGAGCGCGGCCGTCAGCCGCTCGAAGAACAGCGTCCGGTTGGGCAGCCGGGTCACCGCGTCATGCATCTGGAGATGCCGCAGCCGGGCCCGTAGCTCACGGCGGTCGCTGATGTCCGCCACCGAGAGCAGCAGACGGCGGCTCCCGGAGACGGGGGCGATGGTGATCTCCGTCCAGAGGGTCCCGCCGTCGGGGTGCTTGAGCCGGCGCGTACAGCGGAAGCGGGAGCGCCGGCCGTGGAGCACCTCGCGGTACGCATGGCGAATGCGCCGATCGGTGGAGAGCTTGGCGAGGTCGTCCACGGCCCGCCCGAGCAGCGCCGCGGGCGTGGTGCCGAAGAGCGCGGCGAGGGCGCCATTGGCGTTGAGCACCAGACCGTGGCGATCGACGAGCGCCATGGCGAGCTGTGCGGCGTCGAACGCGGCCCGGTACTCACGCAGCTCGGGGACGGAGGTTTGGTGACACTCCGTGATCTGCGGCTCGGTCCTGCCGGGGGCCGTGGCTCCGCTGCGCCCTGTTCCTTCGGAGGTTCCGCTCACCGCTCACTCCCGCAGTGCAGTTGTGTCGTCCAGAGGCGTACAGATGTGGTCGGGAAGGCCGACCAACAGGTCGTATGAAGGTCGAAATGGCGCTCAGGCTTGGGAAAAGAGATCGGGAAAGTCTGCCGATCATAGGGGCAGTCCCCTGGGCCGTTCCAGCTCCGCCACTGGGGTGAGCCACCCTCAAGGGTCGCGGCCGATCGTTTCTGCACAGCTGTGTACCAGGCCTGATCTGCGGCTGATCAAATGTGACGTTCCGTGATCTCTCCTAGCGGCGATCGTGCCCGGGTGTGTCTTGGCCGCCTCCAGACGATCTCCAGGAGGTTTTGGGCCGGTCGCCGACCCAATGCCGGGCTGGTCACCCGAGTGGGGCAGCGGAACAGGACGTACACCGGAAAACCCCGACAAGGTGTTGAGGTGTCTCCCATTTGCCGTGGTCGGAGGTCTACGTGGAGGGTCAGCAGTCACCCGCGGGAACACCCGGGGGAGTGGAAGGCGACCTTCCGCGTGGCGCGGGGGCGGTGAGAGGGCAGGACCCGGGGCGTTCTCGCGCCACTTTCCGATGGCGCGCGGGCAACCGCTCGGGGCCGTTCCCCAACGGGGAGTCCAGCCGGCCCGGCCCAGCCGGGAGCACCGAACTATCCGATTCATCCGATCTGTCCCATCAGTCCGATCCGAACGGCGGTACGGGCAACTCCGGTGCGGGTGCTGACGGGGGAGCGGGAGGCGGCTTCGGCGGCAACGGCGGGTCCGACCGCCCCCGTGGCGCGGAAGGAGGCGAACGCGGCCGGCTGCGCAGTGCCGCCGCCGCCCTCACCTCCCTGATGGCGCTCGCCGCCACCTCCCTGGTCGCCGGCCCCGCGGTCGCCAAGACCTCCTCGGCCTCCTGCGCGCTGCCACGGACCCAAGCCCACCACTCCCTGGGCCTCGACAGTTGGAACGCCGCCTATCCGCGCCCGAGGGACGTGCTCGACGCGGTCATGGTCTTCCTCTCCTTCCCGGACGCCACACCCAAGTACGAACCGGCCGAACTCGCCGCCGACCACTTCCCCGCCACCAGCAGATTCTTCGCCAGGGCCTCGTACGGACAGTTCTCGCTGCGAGCCCACCCCCAGCGAACCTGGGTACGGATGCCCAGGCCCTCGACCGCCTATGGAATAAGTCGGGACTGGGCCCCCGAGAAACGCGGCGCCTATCTGCGGGAGGCACTCTCCGCCGCCGACTCGACGGTGGACTTCTCCGCCTATGACATCGTCTATCTCGTCGCCGACCCGGAAGCCCCGGGAGTCGATTCCGACGCCACCAAGGTCGTCAATCTCGACCGGCCCATGAGCATTGACGGAAGCCAGGTCCGGCGCGTGGTCACCGTCTTCGAGCGCCATCCGCCCGACCGCAATGTGCTCGCCCATGAGACCGGACACGTCTTTGACCTGCCCGACCTCTACCACCGTCCCACCGACGGCAAGGGGGACTGGGACACCTATGTCGGGGACTGGGACGTCATGGGCAGTCAGTTCGGGATGGCCCCCGACCTCTTCGGCTGGCACAAATGGAAGCTGGGGTGGCTCCCCGGGCGAGCTGTGCGGTGCATCACCAGGCCCGAACTGATCTCCCTGGAGTCCATGGGGGCGCCCGCGCCCGGAGGAAGCCTGGGCACCCGGCTCGCGGTCGTACGGACCGGCCCGAGTACCGCCCTCGCCATCGAGGCGCGCGGCGCGACGGGCAACGACAAGACGCTCTGCACCGAGGGAGTGCTGCTCTACCGGGTCCGGGCGGACGCGGTGTCCGGCGGCGGGCCCATCGAGGTGGTGGACACCCATCCCCGCAGCGAGGCGTGCTGGGACCGATCGGTGTATCCGGAGCTGGCGGACGCCCCCCTGGGCGTGGGGGAGACCTTCACCGTGCCAGGAGGCGGCACCCGGGTGGAGGTGGCGGACCGTTCGGCCTCAGGGGCGTGGACGGTCAAGATCACAACGAGCTAGCGGAGGAACTTCGCCGACCCCACAGAAAAGCCCCCCGCTGACGCGAGGGGCTTTCCGTGTCTGTGCGCCGCCAGGGACTCGAACCCCGGACCCGCTGATTAAGAGTCAGCTGCTCTAACCAACTGAGCTAGCGGC
The DNA here is from genome assembly GCF_023701525.1 of Streptomyces albipurpureus. GTDB lineage: Bacteria > Actinomycetota > Actinomycetes > Streptomycetales > Streptomycetaceae > Streptomyces > Streptomyces albipurpureus. The sequence goes on along the minus strand of NZ_JAMQAW010000036.1, from coordinate 342,852 downwards.
GCCTGCTGACGTCGTAGACCTTAGCATCCGGATTGGGGCGGGGAAAAATCGGTAACCGCACGCCAGGCGCGGCAGCGGCACGGGCCGCCCGCACGCTGGCCCACAGCAGCACCTCGGGGCCCGGCAGCCAGGGATGCCGGGTGTCGGGGGCGACCAGCCAGTGCGATCCGCGTACGGGCGGCTCGACGGGGGCCAGCGGAGGCACCGTCACCGCGTCGCCCGTGCCGTGACACAGCAGCGGTGGGACGTGCTCCCCCCACTCCTCCCACCCGAGCAGGGCGGGCAGCCGGGCCGCCGTGCCCACCGCGGCGAAGATCAACGCTCGCCCGCGGTACATGGCGACGGGACCGGATCCCGGCCCCTCCTCGGCGAGCCGATCCAGCATTCGCCGGCCGAAGACCGCCGGAGCGTTGACGATGTCAAAGATCGTGCCGCAGGGAAGTACCGCGGGCGATGTGGGCCGGGACTCCCAGAGATCGAGCAGGGACCGCGGACACGTCCCGGCCGAGGCGAGCCACCCGGCACCGGGCTCGGGGGCCGCATCGAACTCCTCTTCCGGTACGGGTAAGGGCTCGGGGCGGCCGTCACCACTCGGGTCGCCCGGAGCGGTGGGGGTGGTCTGAGACGAGGGAAGCCATGCGCACATGCCTCTATCTCTACCGGGGGTAATGGCTCGCTTCCGAAGGGTTGCCGAAAACAGGGACAGGGCGGCCCCGGTAGGCGTATCTTGCGCCCTGGCATATGCCCGGGTAGGCCGATCGGGCTACCCGGGGCTACTGCGAAGAGCCATCGCGGAGCAGCCCCTGCCCGAACTCGATCATCTTCCGCGCATAGTCCGCGGTCCACCCGGCACGGTCGGCGATCTCCGGTGCGGTGAGCCGGTCAAACCTCCGCGGATCGGCCAACTGCGCCGCGGCAACCGCCTGGAACTCGACGGCACGGTCCGCGGCGACACGGAAGGCGAGAGCGAGTTCGGTGGAGCGAGCGAGCAGCTCACGGGGGTCCTCAAGGGACTCCAGCGCAAAGAAGTGCTCGGGATCAGCGGCAGCCTCGGAAGGCTCGAAGAGCAACGGCGCGGGCCGTGGCTTACGCGCTCGCTGATGGGATTCCGCTTCCGCCATGTGCGACTGCCTCCTCACCCGGGACCCTCCCGGCACTCTGTGGACCGCCCTCCATTGTCCAGGCAGCCGCAAGGGGGCGCTGGGTTTGGCCCTGGGGGGCCTGTTGGGGGGTGCTGGGGGCCTGGATGGGGTGGTTGGGCTCAGCGCTCTTGTGTTGGGTGTTCTCACCGGGGGTGGGGGGTTCCGTCCTCAAGCGCCGGACGGGCTGAGGTTGCCCCTTGGCAGGGGGCTTGTTGCGGCTTGGGTTGCCCGTGGTCCGGGATCTTGGCTCTTGGGCTGGGCGCGCCCGTTCCTGTTGTCCTCACCGGGGGTGGGGGTTGCTTGCGCCTGGGGGCTTGGGCGCCTGGGCTCGGCGTCCTCGTGATGGGTGTCCTCACCCGGGGTGGAGGGTTCCGTCCTCAAACGCCGGACGGGCTGAGGTGGGGCCTTGGTGGGGTGCCTTGTTTTGGCGTGGGCTGCTGGTGGTCGAGGTCTTGGGTTGCCCGGGCTGGAGGGTCTTGTGTTTGCTGTGGTCGGGGGGTGCTATCGGGGGTGACTCCTCAGCGTCGACGGCCTGAAGCGCCCCCGAGCCGACGAGGCTCTCTTGCCGTCGATCGCTTCCGGGGACACCCCCTGCGCGCCCCCACGCCCATGCTCAGTCACCTTGGCTCTGGGTGCCTGCCGCTCGGAGGAACCCGGGGGTACTCCCTGTGTGCCCCCGCGCCGAGACTCACATCTCCCACCCTAGGTACCTGTATCGGGGAGGAACCCGGGGGCACTCCCTGTGTGCCCCCACGCCCAAGCCTGGTTCTTGTTGCCCCTGGGGTTTTGCTGTCCTGGGGCACACTCCCTGGTAGGGCAGCTGTTCGCACCCATGGCCCCGGCCAAGGAGGCACCCCCGATGGGGGACGAGGAACGTTAGGGCTCCAAGTGGGCGATGTCGTTCCAGTGGTGCACCGCGGGCTCCCCGTATGCCCAGCCGAGGACCGACACCGAAGCCGGGTCCAGTTTCACCCGCCCCGCGAACGACGGCTCCAGCGAGAGCCAGCGCGCCACCAGTACCCGCAGGATGTGCCCGTGGGCGAAGAGCAGCACATCGCGATCGGCCGACTTCGCCCACTCGACGATCTCGTCCGCTCGTGCCGCCACCTGGGCCAGCGTCTCCCCGCCCCGTACGCCATCGCGCCAGATCACCCAGTCAGGTCCGCCGATCTCAGCGATCTGCGGCGATGTGAGGCCTTCGTACTGCCCGTAGTCCCACTCCATCAGCGCGTCCCACTCCGTGGCGCGGTCCCCGAACCCGGCCAGTTGGCAGGTCTCCGCCGCCCGCGCCAGGGGGCTGGTGCGCACCTCCACGTCCGGCAGCCCCGACCAGGGGGCCTGGTGCAGGCGTTCACCGAGCAGCGTGGCTCCGCGCTTGCCCTCTTCGATGAGGGGGATGTCGGTCCTGCCGGTGTGCCTGCCGAGCAGGGACCATTCGGTCTGGCCGTGTCGGACGAGCAGGATGCGCGGTGCCATGTCGTGGCTCTCCCTAGGGGTTCACGCCGGATGGTCCTCCATCATCACCCAGGTGAACACGGGCATCCCGCAGCGGCCCCGGGGCGGCTGTGGAAGGCCCGCCGGTGATATTTTCCGAAGCCGTTCGTGGCAACCCGGGGGACGGTCTTTGCGTCCTCTTAGGGTCAGGACCCGCAGGGGACCCACTGACGGAGTGCCGCCCCCATACGCCGTACGGTTGATCGGTGGCTGCTGACCACCGGAACATCTTTGGGGGAAAAGCTCGGATGCCGTACGCCGTGCCTCGACACCGGCCCCGCTGGTGGACCGAACTACTACTGCTCGCCGTCGTCTACGTCGCCTACTCGGCCGGCCGTCTGCTGGCCCGTGGTGATGTGAACACCGCGGTCGACCACGGCTTGGCGATACTCCGGGCCGAGAAGGCACTCTTCCTCGACGCCGAGACCCCCCTGAACCGACTCTTCACGGAAGTCCCGGCCATCGGCATCCCCGCCGACTTCCTCTACGCCTCCCTGCACTATCTCGTCACCCCCGCCATACTGATCTGGCTCTTTCGCCGTCGTCCGGCCCACTACCGGGCGGCTCGCACCTGGCTGATGCTCTCCACCCTCCTCGGTCTGGTCGGCTTCACCCTGATGCCGACCTGCCCACCGCGACTGCTGCACGCCAGCCATGGCTTCGTCGACACGATGGCCCAGTACAGCTCCTACGGTTGGTGGGGTGCCGAGGCCAGCGCCCCCCGAGGTCTCGGCGGGTTGACCAACCAGTACGCCGCCATGCCGAGCCTGCACGTCGGCTGGGCGCTGTGGTGCGGCGTACTCCTGTGGCGATACGGCCGTACACCGCTCATGAAGACGCTTGCCGTCGCCTACCCCCTGATCACCGTCATCGTGGTGATGGGCACCGCCAACCACTACTTCCTCGACGCCGTCGCCGGCGCCGCGGTGATGGGCGTCGGCGCACTGCTCACCCGCCCCGCCATGCGGTTCGCCAGCCGGGTGCGGGAGCGGTTCATCTCACAGCAACCGGCCGCCGAGGCACCCGGTGGCTCCCCCGTTGTCGGTGGCGGATGCCAGACTGCGCCGGGTGAGCGAATCCCTGGACAGCGGACCCCCTCCGCCGACGCCGACGACAGCACTGCGGCAGCGGCTCGCTGAATTGCGCGGCCCCGCCGCCCGCCCCCGCCCGCTCGATGCCCGGGCTCTCGCCGCACTCGCGGCCAACCCCGGGTGCAAGCGGCGTGCTCTGCTGGATGGCGCCGGGGTGGACAAGGGTGCTCTCGCTGCCGCGCTTGGCTCACCCATGGCGTCCGGACAGTCGCAGTTCGCCTTTATGCGGGGTAACGCCTTCGAAGCACGGGTGAAATCGGACGGCGGCGCTGAGTTGATGCGGCTGCTGGGGGTGGCGGATCCGACCGGACTCCAGCTCCCCGACCTCTCCGCGGCGGGTCCCGACGGTCGGGCGGCGCGCACCGCGCTCGCCCTGCGGGAGGCGACCACCGCCAAGGAATGGACTCTTCTGGACCATCCCATGCTCGCTCTGGAGGTCGCCGGCTCCCCCGCGTATCTGGAACCGGACGCGGTGGTAGTCCACCCCGACGGCCAGTGGACCGTCGTCGAGATCAAGTCCTTCCCGATGATCGACGCCTCCGCTGACGCTGCGAAAGTGGGTGCGGCGGCACGTCAAGCCGCGGTCTACGTGCTGGCGCTGGAGCAGGTTGCCGCCCGGACCGAGGGCGCGCAGGTCGCCCAGAGCGTGCTGCTGGTCTGCCCCAAGGACTTCTCCAACCTGCCCACGGCCTCCGTCGTCGACGTCCGCAAGCAGCTGTCGGTCACCCGCCGCCAGCTCTCCCGACTGACCCGCGTCGAAGACATCGCCGCCACCCTCCCGCAGGGAGCGACCTTCGATCTGGAGCGTTCTGGCGACGAGCTGATGGCAGCCGTCGACTCGGTGTCGGCCGCCTACGCCCCCGACTGCCTCGCCGCCTGTGAAATGGCCTTCCACTGTCGGGCCGCCGCCCGCACCGACGGTGACATCAGCGCACTCGGCCGCTCACTCCGCGGCGAGTTGGGCGGCCTGACGACCGGTAGCGCCGTGCTGGCCGCCGCTCGCGGCGAAGCGGGTGACCCGCGTGATCCGGCCGTAGCCGCGCTGCGCCGTGCAGCGGCCCTGCGCGCAGGCGCCCTGGAGGCCGCCGGATGTCGCTGATCACCACCTTGGCCCGGCTGGAGGCCGTCGAGTCAGGACGGGCCAGCCCGCTGGCGACCGTGCGCCACCGACAGCTGTCCGAGCACCCCCTGGTGCTGGTGCCACTGACGACGGCAGGTGAGGCCGGTGCTCCCTTGGGCGCGCTCATCGGCACCGACCGTCAGCAGCCACGGCTGCTCACGGTGGCCCAGCCGCGCGACCGCGAGCTCCGATTCGCCTTCCTCGCCGAGCTGGCCGATGCCGTGCTGCCCTATCTGGAGGCATACGGCGACGACGTCGAACTGGTCGAGCGAAACGCCACGGACGCCGAGTCGGGCAAGCGGATCAAGGAAGAGGTCGAGCTCTGCGCCGACGCGCCCCAACTGATCGTGCCGGGCCGGGCGGGCATCGACTTCGTCCGACTCCTGGGCCGGTCCATGCGCTTTCGCCGCACGGTCGAGCAGGACCCTGACGCGGCCTATCCCGCACCGCCCCATGTCCCACTCCTCGGCCGCTGGCTGACCCACTACGGTGAGCGCGCCCGGGTCCCCGGCTCCTCGCTACTGCTCGCGGCGACCGATCTCCTCAACCGGCACTGGGCGACCGGGCAATCCTCCCTGGAGGACCAGCACCTCGGCGCGTTGCTCGCCTGGATCGACCCCGCAGAGGGCGAGTCGGGGGCGCAGGCAGCGCTCCGGGCCGAGTCATATCGCGACCCGCGGGGACAGCTCGTCTGTCCGCCCGCCGGACCGGCCACCGACCCCGCCTTCGACAACCGTCTACTCGCTCCCGCGGTGGAGGCGTACGACCGGGTCCGCCAGCGCTGGCAGGCGGCCCAGGACGGTGATGAGGCCGACTCCTGGATGGGCGAACTCGCCATCGCCGAACGCGAGATCCGTCGACTGCTGCGCACCCAGATGGAACCCACCTGGCACTCCGTGTGGCGCGCCATCGACCTCGCTCGTGAGCTCCCGGAGGGCGCCAGGGTCGCGGACCGCTGGACTCGCGACCGCTGGTCGTTCACCGCTCACCGCGATCGGGTCAGGGCGGGGGAACCCCCCCAGCCTCGCCGCGATGACGCCGTCACCGCCGCACGCAAGCTCGCCTCCCGCGAGACCGCGCAGGCCCAACTGGAGGCCCAGGAGGCACTGGACGACCCCCTGGTGCTCGCCGGGCGCAGACTGTCCGGGGAGGCGTTCATCGGCGAGGTGACCGACGTCGTGATGGCCTGGTCCGAGTCCAAGCGTCCCGCACCCCGGCCCCTCCTCACCTTCCACACCGATGACCGCCCACATCTGGGCGAGCGGACCAAGGTCTACCGTTCACTGGACGGCAAACCGCAGTCGGCGGAGTTCGTACGGTACGAGACCGATGGCGTCCTGGTGCTGCGGCTGACCGACCGCATGGGCCGCGCCAAGGACCCTGCTGAGGGATCGGTTCCGGAGAAGGGCGACCGGATCGCCTGGACCCTGTTCGAGCACGACCAACGGGGCGGGCCCAAGCTGCCGGACCCCGAAGAGACGCCCTGGACCCACGGTGGCCCGCCCGGCACGGACGCCGAGTCCCCCGACCTCATCACCCCGGAGGACCTTCTGTGACCGTCTTCGACCCGGCGGCAGAAGCAGCCAAGGCGACCGACGCGATCCTCTCCGACACCCTGCACGGCACCCACCGGGGGATCGTCGTCGACTCACCTCCGGGTGCCGGGAAATCGACGCTCGTGGTCAGCGCCGCACGGGAGTTGGCCGCGGTGGGGCGGTCGTTGATGGTGATCGCCCAAACCAACGCCCAGGTGGACGATCTTGTCCTCCGACTGGCCGAGAAGGACCCCGAACTGCCCGTGGGGCGACTCCACAGCAACGACCCCGACCCCTACGACAAGGCCCTCAACGGTCTGGAGAACGTCCGCAAGTCCTCGAAGGCATCCGACCTCGCCGGCCTGGACATCGTGATCTCCACGGCGGCGAAGTGGGCACACGTCCAGAACGTCGAGCCTTGGCCGCACGCCATCGTGGACGAGGCGTACCAAATGCGCTCGGACGCGCTGCTCGCGGTCGCGGGCCTCTTCGAGCGGGCGCTCTTCGTGGGCGACCCGGGGCAGTTGGACCCGTTCTCGATCGTGGGCGCCGACCAATGGGCCGGACTGTCGTACGACCCCTCCGCAAGCGCGGTGTCGACCCTCCTCGCGCACAATCCGGAGCTGCCCCAGCATCGACTGCCGGTGTCCTGGCGACTCCCCGCATCCGCCGCGCCGTTGGTCTCGCAGGCCTTCTACCCGTACACCCCCTTCCGCAGCGGTACGGGACCGGAGGACCGGAAGCTGTCCTTCGGAGTGGTCGGGGACGGTTCCGCGCATGATCGTGTGATCGATGAGGCGGCTTGGTCAGGGTGGGGTCTGCTGGAACTGCCGGCCCGCCACACCCCGCGTACGGACCCGGAGGCCGTACGGGCGGTGGCGCAGGTCGTCCGCAGACTCCTGGACCGCGGCGGCGTTGCCACCGGCACGGCCGGGGCGACCCCGGCCCCGGTGACCGCCGACCGGGTGGCGGTCGGCACAGCCCATCGGGACCAGGCGGCCGCGGTACGAGCCGCTCTCGCCGAGCTGGGCGTGACGGATGTGACCGTGGACACGGCCAACCGGCTCCAGGGCCGCGAATTCGATGTGACCGTCGTACTCCACCCGCTCTCGGGCCGCCCGGACGCGACCGCCTTCCACTTGGAGACGGGGCGGCTGTGTGTGCTGACCTCACGCCACCGGCATGCGTGCATCGTGGTGTGCCGCGCTGGGGTGGCGGAGCTACTGGACGAACATCCCTCAACGGAGCCGGTTCAGCTGGGGGTGACGGTGAAGTTCCCGGACGGCTGGGAAGCCAACCACGCCGTCCTGTCCCACCTCGCCGAACACCGCGTCCCCCTGACCCGCTGAAACCCCTACGACCAGCACCCCTCACCCCCGGCCCCACCAGCCAACCCCCGGACAAGAGACCCCAACCCCGGGAACCTCGGACGCCTGAGCGCCCAGCCGGCACCCCCAGCCCTTCCGAAGGACACCCACCGGGGGCCACGGAGAACGGGCCTGGGCGTGGACGCGCGCAGGGGTGTTCCTTGGTTCCCCGCAGGGCGGGTGCCCAGGGGAGGAAGGGATACAGATCTCGGCGTGGTTGCGCACCGGGGGTTTCCCTGGTTCCTGCACAGGTCAGGGACCCGGGGTCAGGGGAGGCGAGTTTCGGATGGGTGCGCGCCGGGGTTTCCCCTGGTTCTTGCACAGGTCAGGGACCCGGGGTGAGGGGAGGCGAGTTTCGGATGGGTGCGCGCAGGGGGTTTCCCTGGTTCTTCCACAGGTCAGGTACCCAGGGGCAGGGGGATGCAAGTGTCGGATGGGGGCGCGCAGGGGGTGTCCCCGGAAGCGATCGACGGCAAGACCCGCATGCCGGCTCGGAGTCGCTTCAGGCCGTCGACGCTGAGGAGTCACCCCCGATAGCACCCCCCAACCCCCACCAACACAAGACCCCTCAGGCCAGGAAGCCCAAGGCCTCGACCACCAGCAGCCCCACGCAGACAAAGCACCCCGCCAAGGGGCATCCTCAGCCCGTCCGGCGTTTGAGGACGGAACCCTCCACCCCGGGTGAGGACACCCATCACGAGGACGCCGACCCCAGGCGCCCAAGCCCCCGAGCACAAGCACCCCCACCCCGGGTGAGGACACCGACACGGGGGCGCTCAGCCCAGGCGCCCAAGCCCGGAGGCAACCGCACCCCCACCCCCATACCTCCCCAGAAACTCCGACACCCCCGAGGCCGACCTATGCCCCCGTAGCGCCGTCGCCGTGGTGGTCAGGGTGGCTTCGATGCGCGTGGACTGGACTCCGTCCAGGAGTTCCAGCACGCGCAGACCCGCCTCCGCCGCTTCCTCCGGGGCACCCCCACGAGCGAGGTTCGCCGCCAACTCCGCCCGGTACAGCGCCAGATTGCGGGTGAAGCGGCGGTCCTGGAGCGAGGAGGCGCGGCGGGCGTGGCTGATGGCCCGTTGCCAGTCGCCCAGGGCTGCCCAGCACTGTGCTTGGAGGGCCTCGACCTCCGGCTCCCCGAAGAAGGACATCCACTCCGGGTCCGCGTCGGCCGCTCCCCTGGCGAAGTGGCCGTGTGCCCACCCCAGGGCCCTGGCGCACTCCGAACGGTCCCCCAGCCCTGCCCAGCCCCCCGCCTCGCGCAGCGCCAGCAGGGCCATGAGCCGCGGCGACCCTAATCCGCGGGCGGCCCCCAGCCCGGCCTGGGCCGAGCGGACGGCCTCTCGGTAGCGGCCCGCGTCGCGGGCCAGGAAGGACGTGTTGGAGAAGGCGTGTGCCTCCAGTCCCTGGTCTCCGGAGACTCGCGCGGTCGACAGCGCCTCCGCGTAGTGGGAGCGTGCGTCGTCGAAGCGGCCGGAGTCATGGGCCAGCCACCCCACGGACAGGGCGAGTTCACCGGCTCCCGTGTGGAGGCGGTCGGTGGTCGCGCGCCGGGTGGTGATGCCGGCGTCGAGGAGGGCGTACGCGGCCCGCAGTGGCTGGGCGGCCCGCTGGTAGAGCCCTTCCGCCCCGTGCCGGTCATCGAGGAGCCGGATGCGGCGTACCGCTTCTTCGAGGGCGGCGACCTCGGGCTCACCGACCCTTCGCTGAAGCGGTACGGACCCGGCGCCGGGTTGAGCCTCGTTCCCGGACCGCAGCACGGGGCCGAGCCCCAGCCCCGCCCCCAGTCCGAAGGACGCGGCCGCCACGGTGGCCGAACCGCCTGTCATGAATGCGCGACGCAACACGTCGTTCTCCTCGTCGCCGACGCTGTCGGTCCTACTGTCGACCTCGCTGCCGGACTGCGACCGTTCCGGCGCCGGTTCGACTGTCGGTCTGGTTCCCCGCCGTCCGCCACGCACCCGTTCCCGTTCTGCGAACCCCAGGTCCTTCAGCGTGAGGCCGGGGTACATATGGAGGAAGACCCGTTCGTACGCATAGTTCGGGCAGCGGATTTCGCCCGCTTCGACGCGCCCGATGTAGCGCGCGTCGCAGGAGACCTGTTCTCCGATCTCCCGAGCGGCCTTGCGTACGGCCGCCGCGAACTCCCCTGGTGAGAGCTGGCCCCTCAGCCGTCGGAAGACGGTGTTGGGAACTGCCCCGGATGTCCCTGACCTCGACGCCATGGCCGAGCCCTCTCTTGCGTGCGGCCGTGCTCTTGGCGAGCCAAGAACGTACCCGCTGTGACGAGTGGTCCGAGTTGAGTTTGGCTACAAAAGGGATAACTCGCCTGCGATCTGCCATGAACTGCCATCGTTTGGGCGGAGTGGCGCCGTAGCCCTTGACGCCTGAGGGCGTTGAACTCCTTGGAGGCGCAGTCCGTGTCTTCAGCCGAGTGAAGAGGGGAATCCCCATGTTGGATGTCGGCATGGAGACCAACGCCGGCGGCGGCGTACGGAAGCCCGCGACACCTGCCACGACTGCCGCTGCACCCTGCGTGACCACCGCCTATCCCACCCCGTGTGGGGCGCCCCCCGCCCCCGCGGGATCGCCCCGGCACGGCTGCGCGGCCTCGCCCGATCAGCTGGGAACGCCCTGCGATCTGGTGACCGTGCCCGCCCGTCAGGGGCTTGAGGCGGTGGACATCCTGCGCCGGACCGCTGCTCCGGCCGTCGGCCCGGTCCTCCACGACGGCGCCTGCGACACCCTGGGGTTCCTGGTCCCGCCGGGTACGGCGGACGGCTGGGATCTGCCGGGCAGCTCCTGTACGCGGACCTCGGGCCGGGGGCCGCGTATCCCCAGGGAGCTACCTGTTCGGGGCACGGGCTGGCTCCTCCCGCCGGGGGACGCGGACGAGGTCACGGACCCTGAGGCCCTTCGGGAAGCGCTGGATGAGGCGGCTCGGCTGATCGAGGCCGCGGACAGCTGCCGCTAGGCGGTGGTGGGAGCCCGTGCGGAGCGGCCGGTAGGAGGCTCAGAGATGCCCGTAGATGCCCGTAGATGTCTATGGCGCCCGTAGATGGCCGTACGGGTCAGCAGAGCAGTCGTACCAGACGGCCAGGTAGAAGACAGGGCGGCTCTCGGCGGGGAAGGGCCGCCCCGTCCCCCCTGCGGTGAGGCGCCCCCGGTCGTGAAGCGCCCCTGCGGTGAGGCGCCCCCGGTCGTGAAGCGCCCCTGCGGTGAGGCGCCCCCGGTCGTGAAGCGCCCCTGCGGTGAGGCGCCCCCGGTCGTGAAGCGCCCCTGCGGTGAGGCGCCCCCGGCGAAGCCCCCCGCCGCTCGGGGACCCCCGCAGGCGAAAGCCCTGCTCACCCGCCCATAATGGTCGGGTGGCAAAGAGCAAGCGGCGACGCGGTGGCGGGAGCGGCCCCGAACCGATCGTCGCGAAGGTGGACGGTGGGACGGCCGAGCTCATACCCGATCCCGAGCGCCCCCGGGCCTGGACCCTTCTGATCGACAGTGCTCCGCAGTCCCACACCGACCTCGACGACCCGGCCTATCTCTCCTTTGAGTACCAGCGCCGCCTGGGGCACATCGCGGACCTCGCCGCCGCGCCCGGCCGTCCGCTCAAGGTCGTTCACCTCGGTGGCGGGGCTTTCACCCTGGCGCGCTACATCGCCGCGACCCGCCCCCGTTCCACCCAGCAGATCGTCGAGTTGGATGCCCCGCTGGTCCAACTGGTGCGCGAACAGCTTCCCTTGGACCCCGGTGCTCGCATACGGGTACGGTCCACCGACGCCCGTGCTGGGCTTGGCAGGGTCCCGGACGGTTGGGCGGATCTGGTGATCGCCGATGTGTTCGGCGGAGCCCGGACGCCCGCGCATCTCACGAGCGTGGAGTTCCTCGCCGAGGTACGTCGAGTGCTCAGCGCCGATGGGCACTATGCGGCGAACCTCGCTGACGGGCCGCCCCTCGCCTATCTGCGCGCCCAGATCGCCACCGCGGCGGCCGTCTTCCCGGAGCTTGCGCTCGCCGCCGACCCTGCCGTGCTCCGAGGCCGTCGCTTCGGCAACGCCGTACTGCTGGCCTCGGGCGTTTCGCTGCCGGTGGCCGAGTTCACCCGCCGGGTCGCGGGTGATCCGCACCCCGGCCGTGTCGAGCACGGACGGGAGCTGATGGACTTCACCGGCGGGGCCACCGCGGTCACCGATGCCAGTGCCAAGCCGTCCCCCGCGCCACCGCCCGCGGTCTTCCGCTGACCACCGGCCGTTGAGGACCAGGCAGCGGACTGAGCCGCCGGGCCGGTCTGCGGGCCACTCACTTGTTGTAGAACTGCACCGTCGGCGTGGTCTCGTACCAGGTGCAGATGACCGCCGCTTCCTTGTCATCCTTGGTGAAGGAGACCCGGATCCAGTAGTCCTGCTTCCACACTTCCATCTTCCAACCGGCGTTGGGCGTCGCGGAGGCCAGTTCGGCCGAGGACGCGGTCATATCGAAAACGACCCGGCCCCCGTCCACCGTGTACGCCTGCACATCACTTGATGGATCGGAGGTCGTGGGGGTACCCGCGGGCTCCGACGATGCGGAAGGCGTGACGCTCTTCGTCGGCTTCTCGTCCGTCGGTTCATAGGACGGAGCGGGGACCTGCTCTGTCGGGGGTTCGTACGGAGTGTCGTGCGAACTTGGCCTCGCCGGTTTGCTCGACTTGTCCGACGGGTTCTTGCTCACCGATTCCTGCGGCTTGGAGCCCTGGGTGGTAGGGGTGTCCGCCTTGATCGGCAGCGCGAGCGGTCGGTCGTACGCGGTCCCGGACATCACCGTATGGACGCCCCACCAAGACAGCGTTACCGCAGCCCCCGTGGACAGCGACCACGCTATGGCATGTACAAGTCCTCTACGCATCGGGGCCATACTGCACCACGCACCGGCCATCTGTCCTCAGTGGGATGCAGCTACTCCGGATCACGCGGGGAAGCCGGAAATTTCGTACCCGCGAGCGGGCCCGCGAGGGTGTGTACGAGTGCCCCAGACTGGCACAGAAGTGACACGCAAGTGGCTGATGTGTCCATCGTGGTGGTGGCCGGGGTGGCGACCGGGGTACTCCGTATGGCGTACGGTGCCGCTCATGGCAAGTGTGCTCGTCGTCGAGGACGACCAGTTCGTGCGCTCCGCCCTCATCCGACACCTCACCGAGGCTTCGCACACGGTGCGGAGTGTCGGCACGGCACTTGAGGCGCTGCGCGAAGTGGCTCATTACCGGTTCGACGTAGTCATTCTGGACCTCGGCCTGCCCGATCTAGATGGCTCTGAGGCTTTGAAGATGTTGCGGGGAATCACGGATGTTCCAGTGATCATCGCGACCGCGCGGGACGATGAGACGGAGATCGTCCGTCTTTTGAACGACGGCGCAGATGACTATCTGACCAAACCCTTCTCCGTTGAGCATCTGTCCGCAAGGATGGCTGCCGTACTGCGCCGCTCGCGCGCCACGGCCGGGGAAGCCCCGCCCTCGCGCGTCATCCAGGTCGGCGGGCTGTCCATCGACCCCTTGCGTCGGCAGGCCGAACTGGATGGGCGAGCACTCGACTTGACACGCCGCGAGTTCGATCTGCTTGCCTTTCTCGCCGGGCGACCCGGAGTGGTCGTACCGCGCAAGGAACTGCTCGCCGAGGTCTGGCAGCAGAGTTACGGCGATGACCAGACCATCGATGTCCACTTGAGTTGGCTACGGCGCAAGCTCGGTGAGACGGCTGCACAACCGCGCTATCTGCACACGCTTCGCGGAGTCGGAGTGAAGCTGGAACCGCCGATCGGCCCCCGCCAGTGATGCCGGGCTGGCCGCACGGCACCCAACCCGGACACCAACGAGGACATCAAAGATGAGATGGGCGCTGGTCAAGGTCTCTCTGGCAGTCACGACGATGGTCGTGGTCGCCTTTGCCGTACCACTGGGGCTCGTCATCAAGGAGATGGCTCGTGACCGGGCCTTCTCCAACGCGGAACGCCAAGCGGCAGCGATCGGCCCGACCCTCTCCATCACCTCCGACCGGGCCAAGCTGGAGGTGGCCATGATGTCCACACAGGCCGGTGCGGCGGGCCGGATGGCCGTGTACATCCCTGCCGCGACCGAAGGCGGCGACATCGTGGAAGTCGGTGTACGACGCGCCCCCCAGGCCGATCTGGAGACCGCGCGGGGCGGTCGGGGCTCCATCACCGAGGTTCCCGGCGGCTCGTCGCTACTCCAGCCCAACGGGCTCAGCACCGGTGGAATCGCCGTCGTCGAGGTGTTCGTCCCGGCTCACGATGTCACCAAGGGCGTCACCACCGCATGGCTGGTACTTGCGGGTGTGGGCATCGCGCTCGTCGTCGGTTCGGTCGCGGTCGCCGATCGACTCGGCGTACGGATGGTCCAGCCCGCCCAGCGACTCGCTGGCGCCGCCCACGACCTGGGGGAGGGGGAGTTGGGGGCCAGAGTGCCCGAGGAGGGGCCCACCGAGTTGAGGTCGGCGGCGATCGCCTTCAACGCCATGGCCGACCAGGTTGTCCAACTCCTCGCGAACGAAAGGGAGTTGGCGGCCGACCTGTCCCACCGGCTCCGTACGCCGCTCACCGTGCTGCGACTCAATGCCGCCTCGTTGGGCGAGGGGCCCGCTGCCGACCAGACCAGAGCCGCCGTCGAGCAGCTGGAGCGCGAGGTCGACATCATCATCCGTACGGCCCGCGAGGCCAAGCCGCAGACCACGGCGCCGATCGGTCCGGGCGCCGGCTGCGATGCCTCCGAAGTGGTCCGGGAGCGGATGGACTTCTGGTCGGCGCTCGCGGAGGACGAGGGCCGCAAGGTCCGTGTCGCCGGAGTCGACCGCCCGGTACGCATCCCCGTAGCCCGCCCCGAACTGGCCGCCGCCCTCGACGCGCTGCTGGGCAATGTCTTCCGGCACACCCCGGAGGGAACGGCGTTCTCGGTCGATGTGCACAACGGCGATGACGCCGTCATCGTGCTGGTCTCCGATGCGGGTTCGGGCATCGCCGACCCGGCGGCGGCCATGGCCCGGGGCAACAGCGGAAGCAGGGACGGTTCCACGGGGCTCGGGCTGGACATCGTGCGCCGGGTCGCGGAGTCAACGGGCGGAGACGTCCGCATCGGCAGTTCGGTACTCGGCGGCACCGAGGTACGGGTCTGGCTCGGGCTCGATCCCCGCGGCCCCGGCCCGGAGGAGCGCCGCCGTGGACATCGGGGAACCGAACGACGACGCCAGCGGGTGCCGGCCCGAACCCGGTCCCGGGTCGGCGAGGGCGTCGATTCCTGAGGGCGCGGTGCGCGCCCGCGTCCAGGACTGACGCGTCCGTCATGGGCACGCCATCAAGGCCCCTCCTGTAGGGCCCTTGATGGCGCCCCGCTCCCCGTGGGGTCACCGGTGGGCGGTCGGCGGGCGCTGGGGGCCCACAGCCCCGCCTGGCGCGTTGTGAGCCGGGCGAGCTCTGAGCGGCCGCCGAGGCCAGGGCCACGTTGAGCGGGGCTCGGGGCGGGGTGTGCGGCCCTCGTGGCGACCGGTGTGACTGCCCGAGGCGACCGGGAGAGCCGGCGAATCCGGCACCGTGGATGACAGTTCCATGAAGCCAATATGACGCGAGCATGACGCACAGCTAACGCGGCCCTGACGGGTCCATTGGTTAATCGGTTCCGATGCTGTCCTTAAGAGCGCCCTAAGAAGTACGGCTCAGACGTCGAATTGGTGTTTTGTCCGTTCAAGGATCGCTAGCGTGCTCCCGCACCCAAGTTCCGTACGGACCCCCATCCGTACACCCCCCGTTAATCCCCCATACGTACACCCCAGAGGCAGGCGCAATGGCCAGCAGGACCGACCGGCGCAGGGCGAACGGTAGGGCGCGAGCCCTCCGTGCGCTTTCCGTCGGCTGTCTCGCGGGTGCGGGCCCCACCCCGCAGCCCATCGGCCGGCCTGCCGCAAAGCGCACACCCGCGACTTCTGCCCCCGTGCCGACGACGACTCGCTCGTCTTGCTCGTCCACGCACGGGGCCCCCACGCAGGAGACCCCCACGCAGGAACCCCCCGCGGGGTGCGCGCCGTCCGGCCCGGTGGTCGGGATGGGCTCCAGGCCCGCCCGAAAGGCATTCGCTGTCACCGGGCCGGACGGCATTGCCGTCACCGAGTACGCCGGCCAGCCGTCACGGGCGCTGTCACTGCCGGTATCTGACGCTTGGTGTACCGGCGGCGGAAGGCCCACCGCCCCTGCAGGCACTGCTGCCCTACGGAAGCCCGCCGCACTTGCTCAGGTGCGCGCAACCGGCCCGTAGCCCCCCAGGCAACTCCTGCCCCCCACACGCGCGTCCCGGTCGGCTCCCCCCAATCCGACCGGGACGCGCTCTTTCGTTTGGCAAAGGTTGCTTGAGGCCCATGGCCTTGGAGCCGGAAGCGGGGTAAAAGAGCAGTCGGCCGCCCCCTCGCCACGTCACACAGAGTTCGAGGAGTTGTGATGAACAGTCTGCCGACTGCGCCCGTCGACGATGAAGGCCGTCTTGCCCACGACATCGCCGGCGAGGGGCCAGCCGTTGTCCTCCTCCACGGTGGCCTGCTCGATCTGACCGTGTGGGACGAGGAGTTCGAGGTGCTGGCCGCCGACTACCAGGTGATTCGATACGACGCCCGCGGGCACGGGCGCTCCTCATCGGTGACCGGCGACTGGTCACCTGCCGAGGATCTCCACGCCCTGCTCTCCCATCTCTGCGTCGAACGCGCCCGGTTGGTCGGAGCCTCCCTCGGCGCTCGAACGGCACTCGACTTTGCGCTGCTGTACCCCGAGCTGACCGAGTCCCTGGTGCTTGCCGCGCCGGGGATCAGCGGCCGGCCCTTCGTCGATCCCTATGTCATCCAGCGCACCGCGGCCCAGGTGAAGGCAGTGACCAGGGCCGATGGGGGAGAGCTCTTCGTCGAGGAGTTCCTGCGCCTGTGGGTCGATGGGCCCCATCGACTGCCCGAGGAAGTGGAGCCGGCGCTACGGGGTCGGATGAGGACCACCGTCGCCGCGAACGTCCGCGCCCACTCGGGTGGACTGGGTACGGGCCGCCCGCGGGAGGTGGGCGCGGCGGGACGGCTTCATGAGATCTCGGTACCGGTGCTGGCCCTGCTGGGCGATCTCGACAGCAGCGATATCGAGGGCAATGTGGAGGCATTGGCTGACGCCGTCCCCCATACCCGGGTGGCTCGGCTGTCCGGCGCGGGTCACATGGTCAACCTGGAGGCCCCTGAGGCCTTCCTCAAGGAGGTCACGGCCTTTCTAGCGGGCTGACCGTTCCCTGCGCACCTTGCGGGCCCTCCACGGGTCCGCAAGGTGCCCAGCGGCCCTCAGCTCGCGATGAGCAGGGCCTTGGGGGGCTGGACTGGGTGGGGGTCGGCGGAATCCCCCGGATTTCGGCGGCGCTCTCCGACTTCCGGCACTCCTGGGTCCCAGATCGCCGCCGCTGGGTTGCCGCATCCACGTTGCCGCGTTCGAGGGGGACGCGGCACGATCCGAGCCAGCGCACGACATGACGAAGGGCTGATCTGTCGGAACAGATCAGCCCTTCGATCATTCAGGGTGAGTGACGGGACTCGAACCCGCGGCATCCTGGACCACAACCAGGTGCTCTACCAACTGAGCTACACCCACCATGACCGGTTACTTTTCTGACCGGCCGAGAAAAAGTGTACAGGGTCCCGGAGGGTGCTCGCGCCACGATTTATGAGCCGTTGTCGCGATGCCGTTCCTGCCAGTGAGCGACCCGATGGCGGGCCGTTTCCGGCCCGCCATCGGGTCGGTATGGACAGCAGGAGGCGCCTCTGGTTTCAGCGGTTTCAGCAGTATCAGCTGTGTCGGCAGGGGTGGGAGAGGGCTCTCACTCCGCGGGCACCACGTGCTTCGCTGCGATGGCCTTCGCCGTTTCGGAGTCCGGCCCGGGCTGTGGCACGAAGACCGCCTCCCGGTAGTAGCGGAGCTCTGCGATGGACTCGCGGATGTCCGCGAGCGCCCGATGGTTGCCGCTCTTGTCCGGGCTGTTGAAGTAAGCCCTCGGATACCAGCGGCGCGCCAGCTCCTTCACTGAGGACACATCGACGATCCGGTAGTGGAGGTAACCCTCCAGAGCGGCCATGTCACGCGAGAGGAAGCCGCGATCCGTGCCCACCGAGTTCCCGCAGAGCGGGGCCTTGCCGGGCTCCTTCACATGTTCACGTACATACGCGAGGACCTGGGCCTCGGCGTCGGCGAGCGTGGTGCCGGCGGCCAGCTCGTCGAGGAGGCCCGAGGCGGTGTGCATGTTTCGCACCACCTCGGGCATCGTCGCCAGCGAGCTGTCCGGAGGGCGGATCACAATGTCCACCCCGTCACCGAGCACATTCAGTTCCGAGTCGGTGACCAGCGCGGCCACCTCGATCAGTGCATCGTCCGTCAACGAGAGCCCGGTCATCTCGCAGTCGATCCACACCATACGGTCGTTCATGCGTCTACCTTATGGCGCACTCCGCTGACCGGGCAGGCTTGGACGACCGTGACCCGCTGCGTACGCCTGGGGCGCCGTTGGCCGACCCAGTTCCGGTGGGCCGACCGGGGAGCCCGGGATACCGGCCGTGGTACGCCGTGCCTGGATCGGTACCACCGACTCCACCACCGATGTCGGTGCCGACTCGCCCTGCGGCCGTCGGACCCGGTAGGCGGCTCGGTACGCGGCCGGGGAGGAGCCCAGCTGTCTGCGGAAGTGCCCCCGCAGAGCGACCGGGGAGCGGAAGCCGCAGCGGCCCGCCACCTCGTCAACCGAGTAGTCCGAGGTCTCCAGCAGCCGCTGGGCCTGGAGGACCCGCTGGGTGATCAGCCACTGGAGCGGTGCGCTGCCGGTGAGCGAACGGAATCGCCGGTCGAAGGTGCGTCGACTCATGTAGGCCCGGGCGGCCAGCGTCTCCACGTCGAACTGCTCATGGAGATGCTCAAGCGCCCAGGACACCACCTCGGCCAAGGGGTCCGACCCGATTTCCTCAGGTAAAGACCTGTCCAGATAGCGCTCCTGCCCGCCACTGCGGCGCGGTGGCACAACCAGCCTGCGGGCAAGTGCTCCGGCGGCCTCGGTGCCATGGTCGGTGCGCACGATATGGAGACAGAGATCGATTCCAGCCGCCGTGCCAGCGGAGGTGAGCACATCGCCGTCATCGACGAAGAGCTCACGCGGGTCCACATGGACGGACGGGTACCGCTTGGCCAGTGTCGGCGCGTACATCCAGTGGGTGGTCGCTGGACGGCCGTCCAGCAGCCCTGCCGCTGCGAGTACGAACGCACCGGTGCACAGTCCGACTATCCGGGCTCCCTCCTCGTGCGCCCGACGCAGTGCGTCGAGTGCCTCGGGCGGTGGCGGTGAGGTGATCGACCGCCAGGCCGGTACGACGACGGTTCCCGCCCTGCCGATGGCCTCCAGGCCGTACGGCGCGGTCAGTTCGAGCCCGCCGGTGGTTCGCAGCGGACCTTCCTCGCCTGCACAAACGAGCAGTCGATAGCGAGGAACTCCGGCGTCCTGACGGTCGATTCCGAACACCGAGAGCGGGATGGAACTCTCAAAGATGGGGCCGCCGCTGAACAGCAGTACCGCGACGACTTCCCGGCGCCGGCGCCCCGAGAGCTTTCGTGCTGCCTCCGGTGCGGCGGAGTCCTGATTCATGACGCTAAGCCCCCCTCGGTATTCGCGTCTCCCCGTTCGTTTCGGGCCTTTCGCTCCTGCACGTTTCCCCTCGGTTTTGCACGAGTCCCGAGCCTTCGATACTCATGATCGAATCTACTGCGTCCCGTGACGCCGCCGTGACAAGTTCGTCATGCCCCGCTATGTCTGCATGAGAACTTGGCGCGAAGCATTCGATCACGAAGCGTTCCACTCGTAAGGCCCTCAGGGAAGTGCGTCTCACACGCATGGCCCGTCCCCGTAGGGTGCAAGCGCCGCGAATAGTCCTTTCCTGCCAGGTGACAAGGGGGTACACAGGCCATTTCCCCAAGGGAGGGGTAGTAGCGCGAAGTTGGCTGAAACTATACGGGTGCGCGCGTATGAACGGGTCAGCCTTGGCCCTTGTTTGGGTCAGTCGGACCGCCCGTGTCCCCGGTCTTGGCGACCTCGGGGGTGGACCCTCTCAGACGCGCGATCCACCCGTCCCGGATGCGCTGGGCGGCCACCGGTGCCTCCCTCTCGCTCCCGCCCGGTCGGCCGCGTCGCCCGTTCGCCGGCCTCAGTTCGCCAGGTGCGTTCCGAGCGCCGCAGAAGCACCCTGCATACGGTGGTCACGGCGGCCAGGCCGAGTGCTGCTGCGACTGCCCCGCCGAACGAGGTCCCATACACGACGAGGACGACCGGAACGAGCAGACAGCTGAACGCACCCCAGCGGACCACATCCCCCGCCGAGTCGGTGGGGTGCGCGGTGGGGTGCGCGGCGGGCTCAGGGGCGGCTGCGGGCGCGTGGGCACGGGTCCTGCGGGCGTTGCGGGCTGCGGCGGACGGCTGTGCCGGCATGGAAACTCCCTTGGGCTGCGGGGTGACCGTGGTCCCAACGACGAACCGAGCCCTCCGGTCACTGGCGCGCGGTTCGGTTCGGCCGACTGCCGCGCGACGGCCGGGGCGGCGAGGAGCACCGATGAGCCCCGGTCGGCCACGCTTGTGGTGGATTGCCGTCCGGCCGGTGGCGACTCGACAGGGGATGGCGGGCGCTGGCTCCCCGTGAGCGGTTGGGGGCGGTATGGCCATGCTGTGCGTCCGGGGCCGGGCTGGCGGGGCGAGGCTTCCGTTCGAGTCGGATCGTATCGTCTCGCTGAATTCGGCCGCGCGCCTGGAGGTGTGGTGGGCCCCTCGTCCCGGTCGCTCCTGGTGCGAGCGCCGTATGGCTTTCGGGCAGGGCCTTCGCGGGGGCCTGGCGGGGCGGCTGCCGTAGCCGTGACCGGGAGCCTCAAGCGTGGACGCAGGGGTACGGCTGGGGCACCGGGGCGGGCGACCGGATTCTGGGTGCGCCCCCGCCGGCTGCCGTTCCGCGCCCGAGGGGCGGGTGGGAGAGGTGTTCGCCGCCCTTCCGCCCCCTTGTGCGCGAGGGTTTCCCTGCCTCCGGCCCCCAGCCGTCCCAGGGCGCCGGTCGCACGAGCTGCCGGGCCCCGAGTCTCGGAAGGCGGTGTCCGGCGCGGGCGCACACCCCTCGAAAGAACGCTGTAGACACCATCCGGCATTGCCATACGGGGACAGCTCAGGCATCCTCCCTTCAGCGCCCGTATGACGTATCGGGCCCTGGGCAGAAGAGGAGTGTCGCCGTACCCTTACGGGTATGGGCCAGGGAAGATGATTCCCGGACACAGCCTCCGTCGCCAAGTCGTTCCCTCCCACTGAGGACTTCCTTCGCCGAGACACCCATGGCCGGTCACGAGATCCCCGAACCCGCGGACCGCAAGCAGGTAGCCGACCCGTTGTCGGATCTGCAAGCGGCGGAAGAGTCGCGCCCTTCATGCGACCCAGCGTTCCGACACGGTGTTGTCGTCGGCTTCGACGGATCGACCTCAAGTGAGCGCGCGCTCGCGTACGCCATCGGTATGGCCCGGCGCTTCGGCTCCGGGCTGATCATCGTTCATGTGGCGAACCGGCTGCCGACCACCGTCTGGGCGGGCTGTGAGCCCCCGGTCTTCGTGGATGTGCCGGACCATCGCACCGAGGTCCTCGGTCTGGAGTTGGCCTGCGCCGACTACCTCTCCGAGGTGCCGTGGATCCTGGTGGAGCGCGGCGGCGACATCTGTCATGAGTTGGAAGAGGTCGGTCGGGAGTACTCGGCCGACGCGATCGTGGTCGGTTCCACCCATGGGATCGTCGGCCGCATCTTCGGCTCGGTGGCCGGCCGGCTCGCGCGACGCGCGCAGCGGCCCGTCGTTGTCATCCCGTAGCCCGTAGCCCGTAGCCCGTAGCCCGTAGCCCGTAGCCCGTAGCCCGTGGATCGTTGGGCGTGGATCGTTGGGCGTCGGGGAGGGCCGGTGCTCGGTGGCCCCGTGGTCGATGGTTGCCGCCACGATGTGGCCCATCTCACCAACTCCCCAGGAATGCAAGCAAATTTACCGGCGCGTAAAGGTGAATTGTGAGCTTGTGAAGGGTACATAACGGTCGTTGGGTTGCTTCACAACTGCGTTTCACACAACTGCACAGGAGACGAAGGGAGCCCGCCGTGGACAAAGAAGTCTCTGCGGGAAGCGCTAGTACCTCTACTCTCGGTCATCTCGCCCTCGGGTTGACCCTGCTGGCGTTCGGCATCGGCAACACCGATGTGATTGACGGTGTGACGGTCCTGGATGCCGCCGGGCTCGCCACCTGGGTCGGTGGTGTCGCCCTCTTCATAGCCGGACTGCTTGAGTTCCGCGCGGGCAACGGCGGTTCGGGCACGGCGTTCGCCGGCCTCGGCGCGTTCTGGTTCACCTGGGGGACCGGTGCGGGCCCCGGGGTCTCCTCGGAGGCAGCCGGACTGTTCCTGCTGCTGTGGGCCCTGTTGGCGCTGACCTTGACGGTGGCCTCGGCAGGTAGCGGCATCTTCACCCAAGGGGTGTACGGGCTGCTCACGGTCTCACTGCTGCTGCTGGGGATCGCCGCGCTCGCCGAGAGTTCCGGATTGGCGAAAGCGGGCGGCTGGGTCACGGTGGTGACCGGCCTGGCCGCTTGGTACGGCGCGACGGCCGCGCTCGCCAAGTGGCCGACCTTCTCCGGACGCGCTGCCGGCCGGGGAGTGACGGCCACCGGCTGAGGCCGCGCTGGCCGGTGCGCTCTGGGCCGCGCGCCGGCTCACGGAGTCCCCTCGGGCGTAGTTGGTGGCGACGCGCGAGGGGACTGCGCTGTTGTCTGAGTGGATCGTCCCCGCTCATCCGTACTCAGTGGTGGCCGGGCCCGCCGGTTGCCCGCTGTGTTCGGGCAGCCGGGCGTAACACCGGAAATGCTGGGCAATGCACAAGGGCCGGGCGTACGTCGGTCGTACGCCCGGCCCCTGTCGCGTGGAAGACCTACTCCACGGTCACCGACTTCGCCAGGTTGCGCGGCTTGTCGATGTCACGCCCCATCGCCAGGGCCGTGTGGTAGGCGAAGAGCTGGAGCGGGATGCCCATGAGGATCGGGTCCAACTCGTTCTCGTTCTTCGGTACGACGATGGTGTGGTCGGCCTTCTCCTGCTCCCTGTGGGCGACGGCGAGGATACGGCCGCTGCGGGCCTTGATCTCCTCCAGCGCCGCCCGGTTCTTCTCCAGCAGATCGTCGTCGGGCACGATCGCGACCGTCGGCAGCGCCGGCTCTATCAGCGCCAGCGGTCCGTGCTTGAGCTCGGACGCCGGGTACGCCTCCGCGTGGATGTAGGAGATCTCCTTCAGCTTGAGCGATGCCTCCAACGCCACCGGATAGCCGCGCACCCGGCCGATGAACATCATCGACTGCGCTCCGGCGTACTCCTCCGCCAGCTTCTTGATGTCCGCCTCGGACTCCAGGATCTCCGTGATCTGGGCGGGCAGCCTGCGCAGCCCCGCGATGATCCGCTTGCCCTCGGAGACCGAGAGGTCACGGATTCGGCCGAGGTGCAGGGCGAGCAGGGCGAAGGCGACGACCGTGTTGGTGAAGCACTTGGTGGAGACGACGCAGACCTCGGGCCCGGCGTGTACGTAGGTGCCTCCGTCGGCCTCTCGGGCGATCGCGGAGCCGACGACGTTCACCACGCCCAGGACGCGTGCGCCCTTCCGCTTGAGCTCCTGGACCGCGGCGAGTACGTCATAGGTCTCGCCGGACTGGGAGACCGCGATGTAGAGGGTGTCGGGGTCGACCACGGGGTTGCGGTAGCGGAACTCGGACGCGGGCTCGGCGTCGGCGGGGATGCGGGCCAGGGATTCGATGAGCCCGGCGCCGATGAGCCCGGCGTGGTACGAGGTGCCGCAGCCGAGGATCTTGACCCGGCGGATGCCCCGCGCTTCACGGGCGTCCAGGTTGAGGCCGCCGAGGTGCACGGTGGAGAAGCGGTCGTCGATCCGGCCGCGCAGCACCCGGTCCACTGCCTCCGGCTGCTCGCTGATCTCCTTGTGCATATAGGTGTCGTGGCCGCCCATGTCATACGACTCGGCCTCCCACTCCACGGTGGTGGGCGTGGCCGTCGTCGTGGAGCCCTCGGTGGTGTAGGTGCGGAAGTCATCGGCCTTGAGGGTGGCCATCTCGCCGTCGTCCAGGGTGACGATCTGGCGGGTGTGGGCGACCAGAGCGGCGACGTCGGAGGCGACGAACATCTCCTTCTCGCCGATGCCGAGGACGACGGGGGAGCCGTTGCGGGCGACGACGATGCGGTCGTTGAAGTCGGCGTGCATCACGGCGATGCCGTAGGTGCCCTCGATCGACTTCAGCGTCTGGCGGACCTTCTCTTCCAGGGTGTCGGCCTGGGAGCGGGCGATGAGGTGGGTGAGCACCTCGGTGTCGGTCTCGGAGGCGAAGACCACACCTTCGGCCTCCAGCCGGACGCGCAGCTCGGACGCGTTGTCGATGATGCCGTTGTGGACGACCGCGACCAGTCCGTCGGCGCTCAGGTGGGGGTGGGCGTTCTCATCGCTGGGCGCGCCATGGGTCGCCCAGCGGGTGTGGGCGATGCCCGTGGTGCCGTTGAACCGCTTGGGGACACGAGCCTCAAGATCGCGGACCCGTCCCTTGGCCTTGACCAGCTTCAGCCCGGTCGCCTTGGGGCTGGTGATCACTATCCCCGCCGAGTCGTACCCCCGGTACTCCAGCCGCTGGAGCCCTTCCAGCAGCAGTGGTGCCACATCGCGCCTACCGATGTATCCAACAATTCCGCACATGAGGTTGTTGCCCCTCCATTGATCGGGTGTGTGCCCGAGCCACGGCCTGCCCTGATGGGCCGTGGCTGGCCGCTGATCGCGAACGACCGTCAGCCATAGACGATGCGGCGCAGCTGGCGGAGCGACAGCTCCGGCGGCGCCACAGCGCGGTGCGGGAGCTCGCCCGCTATCCGCTCGAAGATCTCCGTGTTCACCAGGCCACCGGATTGGAGTTCGCGGTGGCGGCGGCGGACGTAGTCCTCGGTTCTCTCGTCGAAGTACGCCAGGACATCGAGCACCACCCGGGCTGCCTCACCGCGCTGGAGCGCGGTGCTGCGGACCAGATGGTCGATGAGGTCGTCGTATGAGGGTGGACGACCGGCCTGGTGTTGTTCGAGCACCCGTAGATACTGAGGGGCGGATCGGGGCTTTTGCAAGAATTCTGCCCGATTGCGGGCAGAATCTCGGCTAGAGGCGTCGAAGGATTGCCTGTTTGGCGGTGGTGAACTCGTCGTCCGTCAGTATGCCGCTCTGATGGAGTTCGCCCAGTTCGCGTAGTCTGCGCAGCAGGGCATCATGATCGTTATCGCCGTCTGGGGCGGTGTCGCCGGCGAGGCTCTTGCTGGGTCGCGCGGGCGTCGCCTCGATCGCCGCCGCCTTCGTCGAGGCGTAGGGGTGGGGCATCCGGGCCACGACGGCCGCGGCCACCAGTGCCATGAGCGGGTCCTTGCGAAAGCCCCACAGCTCCACGGCGTGCGGATCGTACTTCGGTGGGGCATTGCCGACCGACCTGCTGATGGTGAAGCGGAGGTGGCCGTTTCCGAGACCTGACGAGGGGGCCCACTCCACCTCCTCCACATCGCGCAGCGCGATGGTGCTGGGGCCGCCGGAAGACTTGGACTCCTCGGCCGTCCAGCTCCACGACAACTTGATCTGTTCGCCGTCGAAGGCCGCGGTGCCATCGCCGGCGCTGACCGCGATGGGCAGGCTCGGGCCCGGTAGCAGATAGCGATCGACCGGATCGGTGCCGATCTGCTCGATCAGCAGGGCGTTGCGCACTTCGTCGACGAAGTACTCGGCGACTCCGGTGCGATCGCTGCCCACGGTCAGTTGATAGGGGTCCGAGCCGTCCTCCAGCTTGCCCCCGGTGATCTGGATGAGTGGGTCCGCGCCGTCGCGCAGCCGAAGGCGGAGCCTGCCGGACTTGCGCCCGGTGGAGAGGGAGACACCGGCAACTGCTTCGAGTGGTACGGCGAGTTCGCCGAGGGTCTTGCGGAGCAGACCCACGCCCTTGTCGGAGCCGGGCACGATGCGCACGGTGTCTCCGTCGAAGGTCCAGGTGCCGTCCTTCTGGATGATTTCCGCCATGACGGAGATTGTTTCACCGCGGGCGGAGGAACGGTGGCGTCCGCTTGCTGTGGGGCGGGTGTGGGGCGTTCTTGCCCTGGTCAAGAGCCTTCAGGCGGTGCGGTGGGGAAGCGAAGGGTCGATTGCCGCACCCGCTTCCGGCCACGGCGAGTGGGTGTTCCGGCGGTGGCGGTACCGGCCCCGGTCGCGCGAGGGCGGCGCCCAGGTGTGGGGAATGTGACCGTAAGCTCAGGTATTGGTCTATACCTTGACCCGGGCCTGAGGGCACGATACGCATGATGGGCGTCCTCGTCGTGATGTCCTCGAAGGGAATCAGCCTGTGATCATGCCCGGAACGCTTCCCCGTCTGTTCGGTGCGCTGCTTCTTCTCGGTGGGGCGGGTGTCGGCTGCTCCAGCAGCGATGACGATGCCAAGCAGCCCCCCAGTGAGGGCAAACCCGTACCCGCGCTCGGTCGGGTCATCCCCGCCCCCGCCTCGGTGAAGCCCGGCGGCAACCCGTACGTCCTGACCGAGACCACCGCGATCCGTATCGACGACGCGCGTGAGGTGCGGGCCATCGGCGAGTACCTCGCCGGGCTGCTGCGCCCCTCCACCGGATACCCGCTGCCCCTCACCACCGACCAGGGGACCGGCGGCATCCTGCTGCAACTGAGCGAGACCGAGGGCTCCCTGGGCGATGAGGGCTATCGGCTGACGTCCAGCGGCGAGCAGCTCACGCTGGTCGCCCGCAAGCCCGCGGGTCTCTTCTACGGTGTGCAGACGCTGCGCCAGCTGCTGCCCGCGGCCGTGGAGAAGGACAGCAGGCAGGACGGGCCCTGGGAGATCCCCGGTGGCACGGTCACGGACGCCCCACGCTACTCCTACCGCGGTGGGATGCTCGATGTGGCCCGCCACTTCTTCACCGTCGACCAGGTCAAGCGCTATATCGATCAGCTGGCCCTCTACAAGATCAACAAGCTGCATCTCCACCTCACCGACGACCAGGGGTGGCGCCTGGCCATCGACTCATGGCCCAGGCTGACCGCGGTCGGCGGTTCCACCCAGACCGGCGGCGGCTCCGGCGGCTACTACACCAAGGCCCAGTACACGGAGATCGTCGAGTACGCGGGCTCCCGCTATCTCGAAGTGATCCCGGAGATCGACGGGCCGGGTCACACCAACGCGGTCCTCGCCTCGTACGCGGAACTGAACTGCAAGGACACCGCCCCGCCGCTGTACACGGGCATTGATGTGGGCTTCAGCTCGCTGTGCGTGGACAAGCCGGCGACCTATGACTTCCTCGACGACGTGATCCGCGAGGTGGCCGCGATCACCCCGGGCAAGTACATCCACATCGGCGGCGACGAGGCGGACAACACGAGTCATGAGGACTATGTGACCTTCATGGACAAGGCGCAGGCCATCGTCCTCAAGTACGGCAAGACGGTGATGGGTTGGCACCAGTTGGCGGGCGCGGAGCCGGTCGCCGGTGCGGTGGTCCAGTACTGGGGGTACGGCCGCACCGAGGCACCCGAACGCGAACTGGTGGCCGCGACCGCGAAGAAGGGCACCCTCCTGGTGCTCTCACCCGCGGACCGCACCTATCTGGACCACAAGTACACCTCGGAGACCGGACTCGGTCTCCAGTGGGCGGGCCTGGTCGAGGTGGACCAGGCATACAAGTGGGACCCGGCGAACTATCTGAAGGACGTGGGCGTCGAGGAGCACTCGGTGCTCGGAGTGGAAGCCCCGCTCTGGACCGAGACCCTGGCCACCAGCTCGGACCTGGAGGTCATGGCGTTCCCCAGGCTGCCCGGTGTGGCGGAGCGCGGCTGGTCCGAGGGCGGCGAGTGGGACGAGTACAAGCTGCGGCTGGCAGGCCACGGGCCGCGTTGGGACGCGATGGGAATCAAGTTCTACAAGTCCCCGGTGGTGCCGTGGCCCAAGGCTTGATCCCCCCGGCCCGTCCTTCTCGCCCGGTGCGGGTCGGATGAGCTGACAGACGTGGGGCTCGGCGCGGCTGCGCGCCGGGTCCCGGCTGACGGCGGTGGGCTGGGGGCTTGCTGCGGCTGCCATCAGCCCTTACCGGTCGGGCGAGTTGTACATCCTCCAGAGGTCTCACGCACTTGTGCGGGGAGAGGCCCTGGGTGGGCGCGGAGGGCACCGGCTCGTGTGACCGACCGAGGGGTCGGCCAGATCGGTGAGGCCGACCCCGTCGCCAGGGATCGCACAGCGGTCAGCGAGGCAGCCCCAGTTCGCGGGCGATCAGCATGCGCTGGACCTCGCTGGTGCCCTCGCCGATCTCCAGGATCTTGGAGTCGCGCCACATCCGGGCCACCGGGTACTCGTTCATGAAGCCGTAGCCGCCGTGGATCTGGGTGGCCTCGCGGGCGTTGTCCACGGCCACCGTGGAGGAGTAGAGCTTGGCCAGCGCCGCCTCCTTCTTGAAGGGCTCGCCCTGCACCAGCCGGGATGCCGCGTCCCGCCAGCCCACCCGGGCCATATGGGCCCGCATCTCCATGTCGGCGATCTTGAACTGGATGGCTTGGTTCGCTCCGATCGGCCGGCCGAAGGCGTGCCGCTCCTTGGCGTACTTCACGGACTCGTCCACGCATCC
Source organism: Streptomyces albipurpureus (assembly GCF_023701525.1). Lineage (GTDB taxonomy): Bacteria > Actinomycetota > Actinomycetes > Streptomycetales > Streptomycetaceae > Streptomyces > Streptomyces albipurpureus. Next base: position 314,326 of record NZ_JAMQAW010000036.1, on the reverse strand, counting down.
CTGGGCCAGGCCCGTCGCCAGCGCCGAGATCGCGATCCGGCCCTCGTCGAGGATGCGCAGGAACTGGGCGTACCCCCGGCCCTGTTCGCCCAGCAGGTTCGCCAGCGGTACGCGCACATCGTCGAAGGAGAGTTCCCGGGTGTCCGAGGCGTTCCAGCCGACCTTGGAGTAGCCGGGGGCGACGGTGAAGCCGGGTGTTCCGGAGGGGACGATGATCGAGGAGATCAGCGGTTTGCCCTCGGGGGTGCGGCCGGTGACGGCCGTGACGGTGACCAGGCCGGTGATGTCCGTACCCGAGTTGGTGATGAAGCACTTGGAGCCGTTGATCACCCACTCTCCCGATGCCTCGTCGCGTACGGCGGTGGTCTTGGTCCCGCCCGCGTCCGATCCGGCCTCCGGCTCGGTCAGTCCGAAGGCGCCCAGCATCTCGCCCGAGCAGAGCCGCGGCAGCCACTCCCGCTTCTGCTCCTCGGTACCGAACTGGAAGATGGGCATCGCGCCGAGGGACACCCCGGCCTCCAGGGTGATCGCCACCGAGGAGTCCACCCGCGCCAGTTCTTCCAGGGCGATGCCGAGGGCGAGGTAGTCGCCGCCCATCCCGCCGTACTCCTCGGGGAAGGGCAGCCCGAAGAGGCCCATCCGGCCCATCTCACGGACGATCTCATAGGGGAACTCATGCCGCTCGTAGAGATCGCCGATCTTGGGAGCGATCACCTCATGGGCGAACTCCTCGACCGTACGGCGAAGTTCCTCGTGCTCGGGTGCGAGCCGGTGGTCAAGCGACATGGGGTTACTCCTTGTGGGAGAGGGCGCGAACGGTACGGGAGGGGCTGGGGCGGCCCAGTCGGTCGGCCATCCAGGCGCTGGTGGCGGTGAGTAGGCCGAGATCGACGCCGGTATCGATACCGAGGCCGTCGAGCATCCACACGAGGTCTTCGGTGGCGAGGTTTCCGGTGGCGCTCTTGGCGTAGGGGCAGCCGCCCAGGCCGCCCGCCGAGGCGTCGACGGTGGTGACACCGTGCTGGAGCGCGGAGAGGGTGTTGGCGAGGGCCTGGCCGTAGGTGTCATGGAAGTGGACGCCCACGGCCGAGACCGGTACGCCGTCGGAGCCCAGCGCGGTGAGCAGCGCGCGCACCTGACCGGGGGTCGCGACGCCGATGGTGTCGCCGAGCGACAGCTCATCGCACCCGAGGTCCATCAGCCGCTGGGCCACGGCGACGACCTGGGCGATGGGGACCGGGCCTTCCCAGGGGTCCCCGAAGCACATCGACAGATAGCCGCGGACCCGCAACTCCTCGCCCCGGGCGCGGGCGATGACCGGGGCGAACATGGCGAGCGACTCGGCGACGCTCCGATTGAGGTTCTTCCTCGCGAACGTCTCGGTGGCCGAGCCGAAGACGGCGATGGAGCGCGCGCCCAGGGCCAGCGCCCGATCGAGTCCGCGTTCGTTCGGTACGAGTACGGGCAGCGAGACCCCGTCGATGTCATCGAGCAGGGGGAACAGCTGCTCCGCGTCGGCGAGCTGCGGAACCCACCGCGGGTGGACGAAGCTGGTCGCCTCCACGGTCGTCAGACCGGCCGCGGCAAGCCGATGGACGAACTCGGCCTTCACCTCGGTCGGGACGATCGCCTTCTCGTTCTGGAGGCCGTCGCGAGGGCCGACCTCATGGATGCGCACCCGGGCGGGAAGTCCGCTCGCCGGAACCCGCATCGGCAGTCCCTCAGCCATGTGCCGCCTCCGTTCCTTCCCCTTCGCCACCGGGCTCGTCGGGGGTGACCACGGCCAGCAACTGGTCCATGGCGACGGTGGAGCCGGGGGTGACATCCAGTTCGGTGACCGTGCCCGCGTGGGGCGCGGAGATGACGTGCTCCATCTTCATCGCCTCCACCACCAGCAGGCTCTGTCCGGCTTCGACCCGGTCGCCGACGGAGACCTTGACCACGGTGACCGTGCCGGGCATGGGCGCGGCGAGGGTGTCAGCGCCGGCGTGGGCCGCGCCGCTGAGCAGGGCGGCGACCGGGTCATGGTCCTGGATGTGCCAGGAGTCGCCGTCCCGCCCGAGCCAGGCGCCCGCATGGTGGAAGGTGTGGGTGACCCCGTCCGTGGTGACCGTGACGGTGTCATCGGTGACCGTGAAGTCGGTCGGGGGCCGCTGGGTGACGGGTTCGAGTCCCGCTACCCGCAGGGGGAAGGCGAGCGGCGCCGGGGTGCCGCCGAGCCGCCAGCCGCTGGGCACCGAGAAGGGGTCCGTCCAGCCCTGGTCCGGAACGGGGGAGAGCCGGGTGAGCCGGATGGCCGCGGCCGCCGCGTACACCTCGTCCGCAACACCCTCCGGGACCAGGCCCCCGGCTTCCCGCTCCACCAACCCCGTGTCCAGGTCCCCCGAGACAACGGCGGGATGGGCCAGCAGCCGACGCAGGAAGCCGGCGTTCGTCGGCACCCCGAGCGTCACCGTCTGAGCCAGGGCCGCACGCAGCTTGCGCAGCGCGGTCGGTCGGTCGGGGCCGTAGGCGATCACCTTGGACAGCATCGGGTCGTACAGGCTGGAGACCTCGGTGCCCTCGCTCAGGCCCGAGTCGGTGCGGATGCCCGCTCCCCGCGGCTCGCTCAGCGCCAGAACCGTGCCGCCGGACGGCAGAAAACCCCGGGACGGGTCTTCGGCGCAGATCCGGGCCTCGACGGCATGGCCGGTCAGGGTGATGTCGTCCTGTCCGTAGGGCAGGGGCTCGCCGGCCGCGATCCGCAGCTGCCACTCCACCAGGTCTATCCCCGTGATCAGCTCGGTGACCGGGTGTTCGACCTGGAGTCGGGTGTTCATCTCCATGAAGTAGTAGGCGCCGCGGTCGCCGCCGGGGACGATGAACTCGACCGTGCCCGCGCCCACATAGCCGCAGGAACGGGCCGCTTCCACGGCCGCCGCACCCATCGCGGCCCGGGTCGACTCGTCCAGCAGGATCGAGGGCGCCTCCTCGATGACCTTCTGGTGACGGCGCTGGAGCGAGCATTCGCGTTCGCCGAGGTGCACCACCTCGCCATGGGCGTCGGCCAGCACCTGGATCTCGATGTGCCGGGGGCGGTCGATCCACCGCTCCACCAGCAGGGTGTCGTCGCCGAACGAGGACCGCGCCTCGCGGCGGGCGGAGGCGATCTCCTCCAGCAGCGCGGACTCCAGCCGGGTCAGCCGCATCCCCTTGCCGCCGCCGCCCGCCGACGGTTTGAAGAGGACCGGCATCCCGATCTCCCGCGCGGCGGCGGCCAGTTGGTCATCGGTGAGCCCGGAGCCGGAGGAGCCGGGCACCACCGGCACCCCGGCGGCCCCCACGGTCTCCTTGGCCCGGATCTTGTCGCCCATCAGCGCGATGGCCTCGGGCGGCGGGCCGATGAAGACCAGGCCCGCGTCAGCGCAGGCCCGGGCGAAGCCGGCGTTCTCGGCGAGGAAGCCATAGCCGGGGTGGATGGCCTGCGCCCCGGTGCGGGCGGCGGCTTCGATCAGTCGCTCCCCGCGGAGGTAGCTCTCGGTGGCGGGCGCGGGGCCGATACGGACCGCGGTGTCCGCCTCCCGTACATGGCGGGCGTCGGCGTCCGCGTCGGAGAACACGGCCACCGACCGGACTCCCAGCGCGCGCAGGGTCTGGATGACCCGGACCGCGATCTCACCCCGGTTGGCCACCAGGACCGTGTCGAACATGGCCGGTGCGGGGCTCTTCCCGCCGTGCTGAGCTGGTGTCTTGTCCATCGTCGTCTTCTGTAGTGGCTGCATCGTCACGGGGTGTCCTCACATCCGGAAGACGCCGAAACCGGGCTCACCCAGCGGCGCGTTGGCACAGGAGGTCAGGGCGAGGCCCAGCACCTGGCGGGTCTCCATGGGGTCGATCACACCGTCGTCCCAGAGCCGGGCCGTGGCGTAGTAGGCGCTGCCCTGCTGCTCGTACTGTGCGCGGATCGGGGCCTTGAAGGCTTCCTCGTCCTCGGCGGGCCACTGCTCGCCGCGCCCCTCCAACTGGTCGCGCTTCACGGTGGCCAGGACGGACGCGGCCTGCTCGCCGCCCATGACCGAGATCTTGGCGTTGGGCCACATCCACAGAAAGCGGGGGGAGTAGGCCCGGCCGCACATCGAGTAGTTCCCGGCGCCGTAGGAACCGCCGATGACGACGGTCAGTTTGGGGACGCGTGTGCAGGCGACCGCGGTGACCATCTTGGCGCCGTGCTTGGCGATACCACCGGCCTCGTAGTCCCGGCCGACCATGAACCCGGAGATGTTCTGAAGGAAGACCAGGGGGATACCGCGCTGGTCGCACAGCTCGATGAAGTGCGCGCCCTTCTGGGCGGACTCGGAGAACAGGATGCCGTTGTTGGCGACGATGCCGACGGGATGGCCGTGGACACGGGCGAACCCGGTGATCAGCGTCTGCCCGAACTCGGCCTTGAACTCGGCGAACCGAGAACCGTCGACGACCCGTGCGATCACCTCCCGGACGTCGTAGGGCGTACGGGAGTCCACCGGCACCACCCCGTACAGCCCCGCGGGGTCGGCCTTGGGCTCCTCGGTGGGCTCGACCGTCCAGGGCAGCGGTCCCCGGGCGGGGAGGGTGGAAACGATGGTGCGGACGATCCGCAGGGCGTGGGCGTCATCCTCGGCGAGATGGTCGGTCACCCCGGAGACCCGGGAGTGCACCTCACCGCCGCCGAGCTCCTCCGCGGTCACGACCTCGCCGGTCGCGGCCTTCACCAGGGGTGGCCCGCCGAGGAAGATCGTGCCCTGGTTCCGTACGATCACGGCCTCGTCGCTCATCGCGGGGACGTACGCGCCCCCCGCGGTGCAGGAGCCGAGGACGGCCGCGATCTGGGGGACGCCGGCGCCGGAGAGCCTGGCCTGGTTGTAGAAGATCCGGCCGAAGTGGTCCCGGTCGGGGAAGACCTCGTCCTGCATCGGCAGGAAGGCGCCGCCGGAGTCAACGAGATAGATGCACGGCAGCCGGTTCTCCAGGGCGATCTCCTGGGCCCGCAGATGCTTCTTCACCGTCATCGGGTAGTACGTGCCGCCCTTGACGGTGGCGTCATTGGCGACGATCACCGTCTCGCGTCCGCTGACCCGCCCGATCCCGGCGATCACCCCGGCGGCCGGCGCCGAGCCGCCGTACAACCCGTGGGCCGCGAGAGGGGCCAGCTCAAGGAAGGGGGAGCCGGGGTCGAGGAGGGTGTCGACACGGTCGCGCGGGAGCAGCTTGCCCCGGGCGGTGTGCCGGGCTCGGGCCTTCTCACCGCCGCCGAGCCGGGCCTCGGCCAGCTTGTCGCGCAGTGTGTCCGCGAGCTGCCGGTGGGCCGCCTCATTGGCCTGCCAGGCCGTGGAGGCGGGGTCTGCCGTGCTGGTCAGCACGGGTGCCTGCTGCATCGTGTCGAGCCCCCTTGCTTGGAAGTCCTGCCGACCGACTGGACCCACCGACCGGATCGACCGGACCCACCGGCTGGATCGACCGGCCGCGCTGTCGATACACCCGTACGACCCGTCCGTACGAGTCACCCGTACCGCTGGGTACATCGCCCTTTGGCCCTGAACCGGTCTTGTCGTCCGCAATGGGACTGAAAGGGCCTGTTCGGGTCGGCATGAATTCAGTTAATGAGCGTTAACGTCTCCCTTCAGGTTAACGACCGCTAACAGGGTTGTCTAGAATCTGATGTCATGAGCACCAGGACGGACGCCACGACCCGCCGCGAGCAGATCCTCAAGGAAGCCGCTCGTCTCTTTGCCGAGCGCGGATTCCATGGCGTGGGCGTCGATGAGATAGGGGCGGCCGTCGGCATCAGCGGCCCCGGTCTCTACCGCCACTTCGCCGGTAAGGACGCCATGCTCGCCGAACTGCTGGTGGGAATCAGCGAGCGGCTACTGAGCGGCGGGCGACTACGGGTCGAGGAGTCGGCCACCGACGCCGAGGCGCTGCTGGCGTCACTGATCGACGGCCATATCGACTTCGCCCTCGATGACCGTCCCCTGATCACCCTCCACGACCGCGAGCTCGACCGGCTGCGCGACAGCGACCGCAAGCTGGTGCGTCAGCTCCAGCGGCAGTACGTGGAGCTCTGGGTCGCCGCCGTGCGGGAACTGCATCCGGTGGTCGCGGAGGCGGAGGCCAGAGCCGCCGTCCACGCGGTGTTCGGACTGCTGAACTCCACCCCGCACCTCGGTTCCTACGGCGATGGACTCCTGGGCCGCGCGGCTACGGAAACGTTGCTCCGCCGACTGGCGCACGGGGCCTTCGCCGCCCTGACGCCGGTTGACTGACGCCGGTTGACCGACTGCGGTGGCCTGGCCGTGGTGAGCCAGCCCCTCGGGCCCGAGGCCGGCGGAGGTCGAGCGTTGCCGGAAGCCTGAGGCGCGATGCGCCAGGACCCGTCATCCGGGGTAGCTCCGGTGTGGCCCTGACGCCCTGGGCCGACGCATCTTCCCGGGCGGCCCGGCGGAACTCCCTCCCATCGCCCAGCCCCGGCGCTACCCCGTCCCCACCCGCCCCAAGACTGAGCGCCTACGGCGTGATCAACGGCTCATGTGCTCCCGCCAGGGGCGTGCCATCCAGATGATGGCGGCACAATGGGGTAATGCCGATACCGAGCCGTGCCGCACTCGTCGAACACCTTGTCCGCACCCGTATCGCAGGGAATGTCGCCACACCGCGCGACAACAACCTCTCCCACTACCGTCTGCTCGCCAACGGCGATCGCCACTACTGGCTCGGTCTTGAACTCGGTGACCGTTGGAGCGATGAGCAGGACGTGCTCGCGGTGATGGCCGAGCGATGCGGAGTCAACGACGACCCGCAGCACCGCGTCGGCCAGGACACCATCGACCCCGAGCTCACGGTCGACGCCCTCGAACGCTTCGCCGCCCGGCTGCGCAAGGCCGCGGCCGGACGGGAACGCGTACTGTTCGCGACCGGCCACCCCGGGGGGCTGCTCGATGTGCATCGGCAGACCGCGGACGCGCTGCGCGCGGCGGGATGCGAGATCGTCCGCATCCCGGGTGGGCTGATGGCGGACGAGGGCATGGTGTTCCAGTTCGCCGATGTGGCGATGCTGGAGCGCGGCGCGACTCTCTGGCACACCCACTCACCCGCTCCGATGGCCGCCGTCCTGGACGGCCTGGAGCGCGCGGGCCGGCCGCTTCCCGATCTGGTGGTGGCCGACCACGGCTGGGCCGGCTGCGCCGGTCAGCGCGGACTCGATGCCGTGGGGTACGCCGACTGCAATGACCCCGCCCTCTTCATCGGCGAGGCGGAGGGCACCCTTCAGGTCACCATCCCGCTCGACGACCATGTGATGGACCCCCGGTTCTACGACCCGATGGCGGAGTACCTGCTGGACGCGGCGGGTCTGGGCTAGCGGCTCCGCCCGCACCGCGGGCGGGACTTCACCGGTGACCTGCGGTTCCGGGTCGGGCATCATTCCTATACGGTCGGTGTGTCGAACACCTGGAGGAGCCCCGTGCACAGAGGCCCAGTCGATGTGGACGACCGCGCCCGGCGGGCGGTGGCTCTGCGGCGGGTACAGATCGCGCTGCTGGGACTGGTCGTCGCCCTGGTCGCCGTCCGGATCTCCACTGACGACCTCGGCAGCGACACCGAATCCGCCTTGTTCGGCCTGACGGCCTCGGCGGGCCTGCTGATCGGCGCCCTGGAACGCTACCGGGCGGGCCTGGCGAAGCGGCCGCGATGACTCGGGCCAGTGCCTCAAGCCCTGAGCCGTCCCGCTAGCCCTCCTGACTCGCCGCCCTCTGCTTGGCCAGACTGAAGCGCCACCTGGCCCATGGCACCATCGTGCCGAAGAAGAAGAGGACCACGGCGAATATCACGAACCCCTGCGAGGTGCCCTTGGCGAGGGCGGCCATGATCCCGACCGGGGCGCCACTGGCGAAGCCCAGTGTGGGCTGCCAGTTTCGTCCGTAGGCGGCCCAGGGGAAGGGGCCGAACAGCACCGCCGCCGAGACGATGATCATGGCGAAGTACCGGCCGCCTCCCTCGGGCACCCCGCAGGAACCGGGTCCCGAGTCGCTGGCGCATCCCAGCGCGATTGCCTCGGCTCCGGCCCAACCGAGCACGGCCATGGCCGCGGCCGTGATAGCTGTCCACACCCATATCCGCATCACGCGCTGATGATAGGAGCGGGCAGGGCCGTGGGGGGCTTTCGGTGACCGGATTCTGTTGCCGGGAGGCTAGTCCAGAAGACCGCTGAGGGTGACATAGAGCCGGACCCGCCCATCGGAGTCGTCGACTCCGATGCACAGGTCGCGACGGTCCAGCAGCCAGCCGTTGGGACGGCAGGTCTCCTGAGGTCGGTCCAGTCTGCTGATGATCTCGTCGCGGGAGAGGCCGGTCGTACTCCCGATCTCCAGCAGTCGGTAGCAGTTCCCCGAGCCGCAACTGCTGCTGTGTGAGACGACCTTGAGACCGGAGGGCAGCGCCGGGACCGCGCGGGCGGAGGGCAGGGATGCCTCACTCATCATCAGTGTGTACAGCAGGGAGCCGCAGAAGGTGATGGCGAGCAGGGTGCCCAACAGGCCGATGGCACCATTGCGCCGATGGGTCCAGGGTTCGGGGCCCGGGCCTTCCTGGTGGCGTTCCCAGGCTGCCCCGCAGGTGATCACAAGCGTGGCGCCGACCGCATGGACAAGATGCGAGTCCGCTCTGGGGGCGCCCACCCAACCGTGCTGGACGGCGACCAGCAGACCGGCACCGGCCAGTAGTGCGCTACCGACCACCGACCTCATCAACGGGGTGCGCGCCAGCCGCCACCAAGCGATCAGCGGTACGGCGGCGAAGAGTAGACCCAGCGCGGCGACCCACATGCGGTGTGTACCCCTCACAGTGGACGACGGTGGTACGCCTGAGGACGGTGTGGTTTCGTTGTTCGGTTCCCCCGCACGTCGTACGGCCTGCGGTCCCGAGCGGAGCCGTGCAGGTCACCCGGCCTACGGTGCCGGGTCGTGCGGCCGGGGCAGCGGGCCGAGGCCGTTGACACAGGTGGTGAGTTCGGCCGCGGCGGCGAGCATGGCGAGACGGCGGTTGGTGAGCCTGGTGCGCCAGTCATGGAGAGCGGCTCCCAACGGTGCCAATCCTCCCGCGTCGCGCACCTGAGCGATCAAGGGCGCGATCTGATGCAGCAGATAGCCCCCGCGCCGGAGTTGGTGCGCCAGATGGGCGTCCCGCACATCGGTGGGCGTGTAGACGCGATAGCCGGTCGCCGGGTCTCGTCGGGGTCGGATCAGGTCTGCCCTCTCCCATTTGCGGAGAGTGGCAGGGCGGATTCCCAACTGCTGGGCAAGCGGCCCGATGAAGGTCGCAGCGCGCTCCGATTGGGCCGGGGGCTCTGTCGACGCCAGGTCGTGGAGTGCCTTTTCCACTGCGGCAAGGGTCCTGCGGTCCTGGAGGAGTTGGCCGTGGCTCTCGTCGACCAAGGTGAGGGCGGCATCGAGATCACCGTTGTTGAGCGTGCGCATGATCTGCGAGGCGCAGTGGTGGCCGTGCCCCGGTACGAGCGCGATAAAGGTGCGCAGGGCCTGCGCGTGCAAGGCGGTGTAGAGCCGGTAGCCGTGCGGGGTGCGTTCCGCGGCCGGCAGGATGCCCTCTTCCTCGTAGTTGCGGATGGCCTGAGTGGACAGCCCATGCTCACGCGCGAGGTCCACCGGCCGCAGTTTCCTAATGCTCATCCTGTCCTCCGCCTTGAAGGTCTTGCGGGGATCTCGCACTGACTTCCGTTAAAAGTCTCAACCGGCATCTCAACGATACGGTTGAAGGTATCGCAAGCAGTCGCAAGAGGTCGCCAGCGTGGATGAGGTGCCTGCCCATGCCCGTTCAGTTCTCCTTCCCAGAGTCCGGATGGCCCTTCTCGGACGGTGGTGGAATCCAGCTGGAAACCGCGCTCACGTCATTTCTCCACGCCAGGGAGGCCCCGCCCAGGCTGCTGGGCCTTGGCGAGCCCCTGCACGGCGAGGAGGAGTTTCTCCGGTTGCGCAATCAGCTGTTTCGGTACCTTGCCGAACGGGAGGGATACCGCTCGGTCGCGATCGAGAGCGACTGCTTGTCGGCCCTCATGGTCGATGCGTTCGCGGCGGGGGCCGAGATGCCGTGGGAGACGGTGATGGACGCCGGCTTCAGCCATGGATGGGGGAAGTCGCCCGCCAATCGCGAACTGGTCGCCTGGATCAAGGAACACAACGAGGACCGCGACCCGGTGGACCAGATCAGGTTCCACGGTTTTGACGCGCCCCTTGAGTACTCGGGCGCCGCCAGCCCCCGTCGCGCGCTCCGCGCCCTGTATGACTACCTCGCTGCTCAGGTGGAACCCTTGCCGCCGCAGGGCGGTTGGAACACCATCGACCGGCTGATCGGCGCTGATGAGCGATGGACCAACCCCGCGGCGATGATGGACCCGACGCAGTCCGTGGGTGCGTCCGCCGAGGTCGGCGCGTTGCGTTTGATCGTGGACGAGTTGATGGGTGTGTTGAAGTCCCAGTCCCCGCATCTCCTCGCCACCACATCACGGCAGGAGTGGGAGCGGACCAGCCTCCATGGCCGTACGGCGACTGGTCTGCTGCGGTACCACGCGGCGATGGCTGACACCTCCGATGCCCGGATGGCACGGCTGATGAGCCAGCGCGACGCGATGATGGCCGACAACCTGCACTCCATCGCGGCGGTGGAGGCACCTCGGGGACCCACGCTGGTGTTCGCCCACAACCGCCATCTTCAGAAGCACCAGAGCCGGGTGGAGGGCACCTGGCAGGGGACGGAGTGGTCGCTGCGCTGGTGGAGCGCCGGGGCGATCGTCAGCGCACAACTGGGCCCCCAGTACGCGTTCCTCGCCCTGGCCCTGGGGTCCGCCACCGACCATGGGCTGGGCGTCCCCGCACCGGACACCCTGGAGGGAGTGCTCTACGCCAGCACGGACGACCGCTGCTTCACCACGGGGCAGAGCCTTACGGGAGAAGTCGAAAGGACCGGTGTGGTGCCCACTCTGCGGACCGGCGCATCCCACCACCACGGCTACTTCCCCCTGGAGCCGGACCAGCTCGGCAGTACCGATGGGGTGATCTTCCTCAGGGATGTTCCTTCGAGCACGGAGGGGCACCAGGGACGCGATGGGGAGGAGTGCGGTGGGTGAGGTGACCCGTAGGCGTCCCCCGGTGACTACTGGCTCAGCACCCAGGTCTGCACCCGCTTGTCATAGCCGCCGGTGGCGATCCGCAGTTCATCGCCGACCTGGATCGGACAGAGCGCGCGCACCCAGCCGCAGCCGAACGGCCCGAAGAGGAAAGTGGCTCCGCCGACCTCGCCGACCTGCGTTCCCGTGGTCGGGTCCCAGAGCTTCACCCCCGGCCCATCACCGGCGGAGGCCAGGAGATTCCGCTCGCCCACCCTGATCTCACAGAGGGCGTGGAGAGCGCTGAAGTCATCCCCCATCACGGTGAAGTCATCCTCCATCACATGGAGTTGCTCCCCGGTGGCCGGGTTCCAAAGACGCGCTTTCGCATCGGTGCCGGCCGAGGCGAGTAGCGTTCCGCCCGCTGTCCTCACTTGGCACAGCGCGGTCGCGAAGCCGTCATGGCCGGTCAGCACCCGCAGCTCCTCGCCCGTGTTGGGGTCCCACAGTCGTACGGTCTTGTCCGCATGCCCGGAGGCGATCATTTCCCGGCCGTCGACCTCCACCGCGCACACCGCCAGGACCTCCCCGGCCTTGGGGGACATGACCTTGGTAGATTCGCCCGAGATGGGTTCCCACACCCGGACTGTGCCGTCCCGCCCGCCAGCGGCCAGCATCACCCCTTCGCCCACCCGCACCTGGCACACGCTGAGCACCGCGGAACCCGACCCTTTGAGGCGGGAGACCTGTTCGCCCGTACTCGGGTCCCACAGCCGCACCGACTGGTCGTCTCCACCGGACGCGAGCAGGACCCTTCCCTCGACCTCCAGCTCGCACAGGGCGTTCACCCACCCTCTGTGCCCTTTGAGGAAGGTGACCACTTCCCCGCTGTCCGGGTCTCCGACCCTGATCGCCCACTGGGCCCCGGCATACGCCAGTAGGGGACGGTCGCCCACCCTGACCTGGCACACGGAAAGGAAGTTCGGCGCCAGCGCCTTCAGGATCAGCCTGCGGACGATGACCACTAACACCACGCCCCCGAGCGCACTGAGCAGTGCCTGGCTCACGGTGAGCACCTGGAACAGAGCCAGCCCCAAGATCACCGCCAACAGCAGACGCACCCACGGGATGCGGAACGACACCGTATGAAACGCACGCACAGTGTTCGGGTTGGTCAGCACCGTTGTTTCCCCTCAACCGATGTGATGTGGCTCCAATTGTCCGACAGCAGAGGCGCGTTGAGAGGGTGTTCGTCCTTCGCCGTACGCGTACTCAGCGGAGGGTTGAGCCGGCGAACCGCTGCGAGACGCCGGGGAGAAGCAATCGGTCCTCCGACTGACCGATCGTGCTTCGCGGCGGGCTCAAGTCGTGATCACAGCTGACGCGCGGTGGCCGGACCCCTCTGTCAGTGGGCGGTGCTTGACTCTCTTGCCATGGATGTCGAACAGCTGCAAGGAGCCGTTCAGAGACTCGTATGGCCGGACCATGGTGATCTCAACTGCGGGGAGTCAGGGCACCCGGCGGGGCACAGCTGTCTGCTTGCCTCCGATGGCACGGGCATCGACGAAATCCTGCGGGAACTCAGCAATTGGTACGGCACCCCGCTCACCCAGGACAGCGCACTGGCTGCGCTCCCCAGCGATATACCGGTGAGCTGGGAGTGCGTCTGGGCATATGGCGGACGGTGGATCGGGCTAGGCAGGGACACCAGTGCCGAGGTCGCCCGACCGCTGCTGACGGTCGCCCATCGGCCCGCCCCGAGCACAGCGGGGCTGCCGGCGGACGCGTCGTGGGTGGATCGGCTGGTCGCCAGCACGGGCTGGGAGCCGAGGGAGCTGTCCGAGGTCGACTGGGCGGATATCGAGTCCCGGCTGGGTACCCGGCTGCCGAGCGACTACAAGCGTCTCATCGACACATTCGGCGACGGCCTGTTCAACTCCCTGCTCGATGTCTTCACCCCCGACAACGTCATCTGGCACACCGAGTACTTCGCGCGACAGGGTCAGGAGTCATGGGAGCCCCATCCGCCTTTCCCCGCTCCGGGCGGGCTGGTGCCCTGGGCGGGCAATGAACACGAGCAGTCGTTCTACTGGGTCGCCGACGATCCCGACCCTGACCGGTGGACCGTCTACGCCACCTACGAAGGCCCCCAAGAGGGAATCCGTTTTGACTGCACCGCATCGGAATTCCTCTTCCGCCAGCTCACCGACCCCGAGAACCCCTTCTCCGCCGACTACTTCCGCGCTCACTGGTTCCAGGCCTGCGACCCTTCCGATGAGCGCTCATAGGGCAGCCGGGAGCTCTCTGGCAGAAGGGCCCGGGCGGGCGGAGCCTGGTCAGTACGGGCAGCGTGGCGGCTCCGGAACCTTCCCCCGGTGCGGCTGGGTGTATCGGATGCGGCGACAGCCCGCTCCCAGAGCTTCAGCCCGGCCCGAAGAAGCTCACGCACAGCGGCTGTCTCCTCGTCCGTCCAGGCGTCTTCGCCGCTGTGCCTGGAGAGGGGATCGCCCGAGTAGATCTTCTCGTAGGCCATGTTGTGGATCGCCCCCTGCGAGGGCATCGACGAGCGGGCCTTCAGACTGTGGGAGAGATCATCGAAGAAGTTCCACGCCTCCAGCAACAGACCTGCCGAAGCCAACCGCAGATGAGGGTGCTTGACCCACTGCCGTACGGGACGTAGATCGAGCGCGTCGTCCACTTCCGGGACGAGCTCCCAACGGTTGTTCGCACAGTGCTCTTCGAGCGCCTGAAGGTCATCGAAGGCCGCGAGCCGCCCATGGGCGTCAACGATGAGTTCGGCGGGCTCATCACCCTCTCCGGGCCGCCAGATGAGGAACAAGTCCCGTCTTTCGACGCTGATGCGGTACGGGTAGTGGTCGGTCATACGAGGCCTCCGCGCTGGGATGCAGCGGCGACGGTCGCGCTACGGGGGTCATCCTGCCCGGAGTAATCGTTGGGGGGCGCGTCAATTTTGACGATGCGCTGGGCACAGGGGTCCCTACCGTTGAAGACCAGACCGTTCACCGCCTGGCAGTCCCGGCTCATGCCGAGAATTCGTGGAAGTGCCGGATCTCGGACCGAAGCCAAACGGCGCCTGTCAGCCCAATAGGTAGGCGCGCAGGGGCTCAAGCGCTGCCCAGCGAACTCAAAGTCAGATCGCTGAGGGCCTTGCGCGCCCCCCAACGCGCTGCTGACAAGTCGCACCGCCCGTACCTACGCTGATTCAACCCTGTCCGGAGCATGAGGCTCGAAATGTGGGCAAGCCCGTGCTGCGCCTCGCGCTCACCGACCGAGATCGGCAAAACCGTCCTGAGTCTGGTCCACCACCACACCAGGGCCGTCAACCAATTCTTCTCGATCAACGAGGTTCTACAGCATGACAACACAGGCAACGGAAGGTTTACACCCGACACGAGTTGAGGGTCTGCTTTGGCTCGACCTGACGCGAAAGTGCCAGCTCAACTGCGTGCACTGCTACAACGGCTCAGGCCCCGAGGGGGCTCACGGGACGATGACGCGCGATGACTGGATCACGGTCATCAACGAGGCAGCAGAGCGCGGCATCGACCGGGTCCAACTCATCGGCGGGGAACCGACCCTCCACCCCGACGCCATCGCTCTCGCCTGCCACATCCTGAGCCTCGGTCTGCGGCTGGAGGTGTTCACCAACCTGGTACGTGTCACGGACGACTGGTGGGAGATCTTCCAGCACAGGAACACCACAGTAGCCACGTCGTACTACTCGGATCAGGCCGGTGAGCACGACGAGATCACTCGGAGGCCCAGCCACGCCCGTACTCGGAGCAATATCGTCAAGGCGCTGGGACTCGGCATTGAGCCCGTGCTCTCGATCATCGAGTGCGACGACAAGCAGCGTGTCAACGAGGCACGTAGCGAACTGGCCGGCCTGGGTGTGCAACGGATCAAGGTTGACCGAGTGCGCCCCTTCGGACGCGCCGTCTGCGGCAGTGGTCAGGCGATGGACCTCTCTGGGCTCTGCGGAAAGTGCGGTACGGGCCGGGCTGCGGTCGGTCCCGACGGCAATGTGACGCCGTGCGTTTTCACTCCGTCCCTTGGGGTCGGGAACGTCCTCGACGGCGGCTTGGCCGGTATTCTCGACGGTCCCGTCATGGGTGCCACGAAGTCTCTCATCCGTGAGTCCGTGCGCATGGGCAGAGGAGGAGAGGACGATGACGATGACGGGGGGAACAAGTGCAACCCGGGAACCGTCCCCGAGGAGTGCCGTCCTGGGCACCCTGGCAGCACCTGCCTTCCAAGGAACTAGTCCGCAAGGAAGTTGACGTATGACCGATCGCCTCCCTGACTCCGAATTCCTGAACCTCGTCAGGCCCTTTACCGGGTCCGTGGCGGAGATGCGGCCCACCGAGCGCGGCTTTATGACCGATGTCCTGGTGCTGATCGACGGGGACCTCGGACGCTTCTTCGTCAAGGGGGTTCGGAACCGGGAAGGGGGGCGTCGGGATTCGCTGATCCGCGAGCGGCTGGTCAACGAGGAAGTTCGGTCGGTTTCACCGCGCCTGTGCTGGCATACGGAGAACGATCAGTGGATGGCGCTGGGCTTTGAGCAGGTGGAGGGGCGGCCTAGCCGTTTCGAGCCGGGTTCCCCAGACCTCCCGGCCGTGCTGGACCTGCTCGGCAGGGTCCAGGAGATTCCACTGCCCGCCCTAGTCGAGGACTGGCATGAGACAGGGTGGGATGCCTTCGCGGCCGACGAAGCGGAAGCTCAACTCTTCCGGGGTGACAGTCTCATCCACGGAGACGTGGCGCCCGACAACTTCCTCATCGGTGCGGGAGGCAGTTGGGCAGTTGACTGGGCCTGGCCGACGCGGGGTGCCGGTTTCATTGATCCCGCGTTCCTGGTTCTTCAGCTCATCTCCGCAGGCCACGCTCCAGCGGCTGCGGAACATCTGTTGTCCGAGTGTCCTGGCTGGTCGAAATCGGACCCCCAAGGCATCGACGCGTTCGCCAGGGCAAACCTCCGGATGTTCCGCCACCGCGCGGAGCGATACCCCGAGCAGACGTGGCTTCGCGCTATGGAAGCGACCGCGCAAGCCTGGGTGGAGCACCGGTCAGCGGAGTAGCGCAGACCCACTTTTGCACGTTCGGGCCGAACACCTCAGCCGGGGAGCGCGGTTGTGGCTGTTGCGCCGTCGCCTGTGTAGGCCGACCGGCCCGGGAATGGCGATGCGGAGTGTTCGACCCAGGGGTTCGGGGGCGAACACTCCGCATCTTGTTGTGTGCGATCAGACTTTGATCGGGGTGCCTATCGGGCGGCGAAGGCTACGAACTGTGCCCACGCGGGGCTTGGTACGACCAGCGCGGGGCCTTGCTTGTCCTTGGAGTCGCGGATGCCGACCTGGTGGTCCAGGCTTGCGACCTCCAGGCAGGCGTTGCCGCTACCTTCTGAATAGGAAGACTTGAACCAGTCGACGCTGGCCGGGCTTGGGTTCACGGTATGGGTCATTTGATCTCTCGGGCTAGGGTTCGGATGAATTCCGGAGTCTCTTCAGGAGGCAGCGCTGATGCGGTCAGTCGCTCGAATCTCCTACTGAAGACCCCGACATCGCGGGGCTTGCCGGACATTGAAAGAGCACCCCACGCGTTGTCCACCTGGACTTGTGACGGAAGTACGTTCCCCATGTCCAGGATGCTGAAATCGCCTGTGAACCGGTACCGGTGTCCCGAGGATGGCAGAACTTGGATAGTGATGTTCTCTCTCTCCGATAGCATCACGATCTCCCTGCACTGCTCCTGAAGAACCTCTATGTCGCCGATGACATGACGGAAAGCAGGCTCTCCGATGATGGCGTGAAGACGCACCGGCTCTTCATCTCGCGTCAGAAACTCACGTCGCCGCATCCGTAGCCGTACCGCCTTGTCCACCGACTCGCTGGTGACTTCCAGAACCGGCTGCTGCATGGCAAAGATTGCGCGAGCGTAGGACTCGGTTTGGAGACTGCCCCACGGCAGCAGAGGATGGAAGGCACGGATCATCCGGGCCTCCTCCTCGATACCGACGAACTTCGACATGAGCGGCGGTGTCATTACGTCTTTGTAGTCCGACACCCACTCTTCGCTTGACGCCTCACGCTGGATGTCGAGAAGCTCTTCGATGCTCCGCTCGTCGGAAACGCCATATCGCTCCAGAAGTGAGCGAAGGTGACCCGACTGCCGGAGTGAGGAGAGTCCTGTCTCGGCGCGCTGCAACATCGCCTCTGAGAACGGTAGACCCTCTGCTGCTTCCTCAATTGTGTAGCCCGCTGTGAGGCGTAAGCGACGCAACTCTTGCCCTAGTGCGATGCGACGCCCCGTCGGCCTTGTTCGACCTGGCAACGTACTCTCCCTCCCGGCCCCAAGCGCGCGTCATCCGCAGGGATGGGCGCGCCATCTCAGCTGATCTGCGCGCCATCTCGGCTGATGTGCGCAGTGTTTCACCCCATGCGTGCGGCACGACAGACCATCTGCACGCTCTGGCATTTTCCAATGTAGTCCTCGCCGGATGATTCTGTGAGGACTCAGTTGAATCCTAATGGCGTGGTCCGTCAAGCTAGTTGGGCCAGCAAGGCCCGGTCTCCGAAGAGCCTGCGGTGCACCCATCCAGACAGATCGCGGAGGCTGATCAATGCCGATCAGAGCCACAACCCGAACCACACCCACCGTCCACCACACCGGCACCTTCACCGCCTACCTCCCTCCCCCCACCCCCGGCTTCGAGCTCAGCCTTGGCCGAACGACTCCACCCGGAGCGCCCCTCAGTGAGCTGGACCGGTTGCGCCCCGGACAGGTGCGCGGACTTGGGCGGGCGCAGTTGCGGTACTGGGGGGTGGAGGAGTTGGCCGATGATGCCGAGTTGGTGATCTCGGAGCTCGTTACCAATGCCTTTCAGCACGGGACGGGGGACACCGTCCGCGTATGGCTGGGGCGTACCGCCACCCATGTACGCATCGAGGTGGGTAGTCAGAGCGCGGGCAGTTGGGGAGACGGCGGGATGCCGGTGCCCCAGGCCCGGCAGGCGCGGCCGATGGATGAAGGAGGGCGAGGGCTGGGTTTGGTTGAGGCGCTGGCCGACTGCTGGGGGGTTGGGGCGCAGGATGGGCGGGTCTGGTGTGCTTTTGCTCTGCCCGGGGGGTCCTGATGCGGGCGCCCGCTCCCGATATGCGGGAGCTCGCTCGGTGTGTACGGGCCCTGATGGGGCTGGACGCGCAGCAGGAAGGCTCTCGGCTGCTGCGGCTGCGGGCCGTGAGCTGGAATCTGCATCTCGGTGGTGTGGACGGTGTCCTTGAACGTCGGCTGC
The DNA here is from genome assembly GCF_023701525.1 of Streptomyces albipurpureus. Taxonomy (GTDB): domain Bacteria; phylum Actinomycetota; class Actinomycetes; order Streptomycetales; family Streptomycetaceae; genus Streptomyces; species Streptomyces albipurpureus. The sequence goes on along the minus strand of NZ_JAMQAW010000036.1, from coordinate 295,880 downwards.
GGACTCAGGCGCAGGTACTGGCCGCCTTACAGCCGGATGTGCTCGCGCTTCAGGAGTGCACCTTCTGGGATGAGCATGAACACCGGCGGTTGTTGTGGATGGCGCATGAGCTGGGGATGGTCCCGGCGCGGATGGAGCGGTCCCGGATTGGGGATGGGCGCAATCACACCGCTCTGCTCTATCGGCCCACCACTTTGCGGTTGGTGGGACAGCGCGCCCTGGGCGTTGGGGTGTTTCATCATGCGCTGATCCGGGCCAGGTTGCGGCCGCTCCAGGCCGAGGACGCCAGCGATGATCTGCTGGTCTTCGCCACTCACTTCACCTACAGCGACGGTGACAGTCGGCTACGGGAGGCGCGCTGGCTCACCGGTTGTGCGGGGGAGGGGGCGGGCCTGCCCGAGCGGGCGGTGTTGTTGGGGGATCTGAACTGCTCGGGCCTCTTGGACACCGACCCCGAGGACTGGGGTGGCGTAGCGCGTGCGCTGCACGCACGGTATCGGCTCGTCGATGAGGAGGGCCGCTTCGGTGCGATGGACCGGCGCGCCCTTCAGGTGCTGTTGCACTCCGGTTGGACCGATCCGCAGTCGCTGATCGGGGAGTGGCGGGCGCCCACCGTGGGCCATGGCGGGGTGGACGAGGGGGAGGAGCCCGTACCGCTGCGGTTGGATCACATCCTGGTGCGCGGTCTGCCCGTGACCGCGTACCGCACCCATGACACCCCACTCGCGCGCCAGGCATCCGATCATCTGCCCGTTGTGCTCGACACCCATCTCAGGGCGCCTCGTCCCCAAGACCCGGGGTCGGGTCCAGATAGACCCGGCGGATCGCGGGGAAGCGTTCGCGAAGCTGCTCTTCCGCCTCCTCGCACGCCCACTCCACCTGGCGGGCGCTCGACGCGTCCCGGAAGTCGACCTTCGCCGCGATGAGGATCTCCTTCGGGCCCTGGATCAGGGTGGTGAGCTCCAGTACGGCCACGATGTGCGGGACGGTGAGGATCTCGTCCACCACCGCGTCCCGCATTCGGCGTGGCAGTGCGCGGCCGATGAGGAACTGGGCGTTGCTGCGGCCCAGTTCCCAGGCCACGTACACCAGGAGCAGCCCGATCAGGATCGAGGCCACCCCGTCGAAGACGCCCGAGCCGCTGAGCTGCGCCCCGAGCAGTCCGCCCGCGGCCAGGAGCAGGCCGATCAGGGCTGCCGTGTCCTCCATGACGACGGCCTTGACCGCGGTGTCCGGGGTCGCCCGGAAGTAGTGGCTCGCGGAGGTGTCGAGCAGGGCGGCTTCGGCGCGGACCTGGCGTACTCCGGTGCGCAGCGAGAAGCCCTCCAGGAGGAAGGCGATGGCGAGCACGATGTAGGAGATGAGGGGGTCGCCCAATTCCTCGCCGTGGGTGAGGGTGTGGATACCGTCGTAGATGGCGAAGACCGCGCCGCCGACGAAGGTGGCGACGGATGCCAGCAGTGCCCAGACATAGCGTTCGGGGCCGTAGCCCAGCGGGTGGTCTTCGTCGGCCGGGCGTTCGCTGCGTTTGAGCGCGGTGAGCAGAAGCAGTTCGGTGACCGTGTCGGCCACCGAGTGCGCCGCTTCCGAGAGCATGGCGCTGGAGCCGCTGATGATGCCGGCGATCGCCTTGGCCACGGCGATCCCGAGGTTGGCGGTGGCGGCGACGATGACGGTGAAGGTGCTCTCGGTGGGGGCAGCGGGCTTGCTGTCCGGTTCGCTCATGTATGCGACCGTATTGTGTGCTTCCCGCTGGGTGCGGGACCCGCGCCCGTGCCCCTTGGGGCATCTGCTGCATTCGGTCCAAGAGCCGTTTTTCGGTACGAAGGAGATCAGGAGGCCTAGTGCTGGTTGGCCGGCGCGGGGCGGATGTCCTGGCGCGCTGTGGTGGGGCTGGTCGGTAGACATGTCCCGCGTCAGGCTGTGTTGTCACTGCCCCGGGATACGATCACGCCCTCGATAGGCCGGACGGAGATCGTGAGGGACTCGCGGCTATGGGGGGTGGGTTGCACGGTCCCCGGCAGCCGGCTCGGGACCGGAATTATCTTGCCGTGTCCCTGCCCCCCACCTCCGTTTCCGTGCTGGCCCCGACGCTGGACGCTCTTTAGTCGTCTACCGTCCAGGCCATCCCCCTTCGATCATTTGGCTGCCTTCCCATGTCCCCGAACCCACACCACGCCATCCGGTGGAAACCGAGTGCGGGCAGCCGGTGCGGTGGTGTGTCATCGAGGGCATGACGATTGTTCTGGGCAGGCCGGGAGTCGACGGGCTGGGCGCGGCGGTGGGCGCGCTGCGGGAGTGGCAGTACGACGGGGCTCCGATGCAACTGCATCCGGGGGACCTGGGCTGGTTCTGGCGGTTCGGCGCGAAAGAGGCCGCCGCCGAGGTCAGGACGTGGAGCCGGGACGGAGAGATCCTCGGTGTCGGGCTGCTGGACGGGACAGGACTGCTGCGGCTGACGGTCGCGCCGGACGCGCTGCTGGACGAGGAGTTGGCGCGGCGGTTGCTCGCGGATGTGACCGAGCCGGAGCGCGGTGTGCTGCCGGCGGGGGAGGCGACCATCGAGGCTCCGGTGGGTGCACTGGTGCGCGAACTGCTCTCCGAGGACGGCTGGCAGGCCGACGAGCCGTGGACGTCGCTGTGTCGCGACCTCACCGAGCCGGTGGAGGACCCCGGTGTGCGGATCGAGGTGGTCGGGCCGGAGCGGGCGCGGACATTCGCCGACGTACTGCGGGCCGCCTTCGCCAGGTCGAGTTTTTCGGCCGCTCAGTGGCAGACGATGGCGGCCGGGCTGCCCTACGCCGACGCACGATGCCTGCTCGCGTACGACGACCAGGGCGACGCGGTGGCTGCGGTGGCGGTGTGGTCGGCCGGTCCGGGCAGGCCCGGGGCGCTCGAACCGATGGGTGTGCACCGGGAGCATCGCCGTCGTGGCTACGGCGAGGCGATCACCGTCGCCGCGGCGGCCGCACTCCAGGAGTTGGGCTCCTCAAGCGCGATCGTCTGCACCCCGAGTAGCAATGTCGCCGCCGTCGCCACCTACCGGTCAGCCGGATTCCAGCAACGCCCCGAGGTCCGGGACCTCTACCGGGGCCCCTAGTCGCCGCTGGTCGACTCATCGGGGAAGGACGCCGGGGCTCATCTCGTCGTCTCCAGGGCGGCGGGTGCGGTGGTGGGCTCAGCGGGGGACCCGGACCACGCCTTCCTGGATCACCGATACCGCCAACCGGCCGTCCTCGGTGTAGATACGGGCCTGGCCCAGCCCCCGGCCACCGGACGCGGACGGTGACTCCTGGTCGTAGAGCAGCCATTCGTCCGCACGGAACGGCCGGTGGAACCACATCGCGTGGTCCAGCGAGGCGCCCACCACATCGCCGACCGTCCAACCGCCGCGCCCATGGGCGAGCAGGACCGAGTCAAGCAGGGTCATATCGGACACATAGGTCACCAGGCAGACATGCAGCAGCGGGTCGTCGGCGACCTTGCCGTTGGCGCGGAACCACACCTGGGAGCGCGGCTCGCGCGGTGCGCCGACGCTGCCGAACGGTGGGGCGTCGACATAGCGCAGATCCACCGCCGCCCGGGCCTGGAGCAACCGCTCGGCGATCTCGGGGTCGATCAACTGCGCGTACGCCGGCAGGATCTCCTCGGCCGTGGGCAGCGAATCGGGCGCGGGCGCGGACGGCATCGGGGCCTGGTGCTCCAAGCCCTCCTCGTACGTCTGGAAGGACGCCGAGAGATGGAAGATCGGCTGGCCGTGCTGGACGGCGACGACCCGGCGGGTGGTGAAGGAGCGTCCGTCACGGATGCGGTCGACCGTGTAGACGATCGGGGCACCGGGGTCGCCCATGCGCAGGAAGTACGCGTGCAGGGAGTGGGCCGTCCGGTCTTCGGGGACGGTACGGCCCGCGGCCACCAGGGCCTGGGCCGCCACCTGTCCGCCGAAGACACGGGGGATGACCGCACTACGCGACTGGCCGCGGAAGATGTCCTGCTCGATCCGCTCCAGATCGAGCAGGGCGAGCAGTTCATCGAGTGCGGCGTTGCTGGTGTCCAAGGCGGTTACAGCCCCATGGACTTGGCGATGATCGACTTCATGACCTCGCTGGTGCCGCCGTAGATCCGGTTGACCCGGTTGTCCGCGTAGAGGCGGGCGATGGGGTACTCGTTCATATAGCCGTAGCCGCCGTGCAGTTGGAGGCACTTGTCGATGACCCGGTGGGCGACCTCGGTGCAGAAGAGCTTCGCCGAAGCGGCCTCCGCGGCTGACAGCTCGCCCGCGTCATGTGCTTCGAGAGCCCGGTCGACGACGGCTTCGGCCGCGTCCACCTCGGCCTTGCAGGCCGCCAGCTCGAACTTGGTGTTCTGGAACGAGGCGACCGTCTTGCCGAAGACCGTACGGTCGGTGACATAGCTCTGGGTGAAGCGGATGGCGGCGCTGGCCTGGGCGTACGCGCCGACGGCGATGGCGAGGCGCTCCTGCGGGAGGTTCTGGCCGAGGTAGGAGAAGCCCTTGTCCTCCTCGCCCAGCAGGTCTTCGGCCGGGATCCTGACATCGGTGAAGGCCAACTCGGCGGTGTCGGAGGTCTTCAGGCCGAGCTTGTCGAGCTTGCGGCCGACCGTGTAACCCTCGGCCTTGGTGTCCACCACGAAGAGGGATATGCCATGGCGGCGGTCCTCGGGCGTGGCGGGCGATGTGCGGGCGCAGACGATCATCCGATCGGCGTGGACACCACCGGTGATGAAGGTCTTCGAGCCGTTGAGGACGTAGTGCGTGCCGTCCTCGGAGAGCTTGGCCGTGGTCTTCATACCGGCGAGGTCGGAGCCGGTGCCGGGCTCGGTCATGGCGATGGCGTACATCGCCGCGCCGCTGACGAAGTCGGGCAGCCAGCGCTTCTTCTGCTCATCGGTGGCATAGCCGAGGAGGTAGGGGAGGCAGAGCGCTACATGGACACCGGAACCGCCGAAGGAGACCCCGGCGCGGGCGGACTCCTCGGTGATGACCGCCTGCCACTTAAACGATCCCTCGCCGGCGCCGCCGTACTCCTCCGGTACCTCGATACCGAAGATGCCCAGCTCACCGAGCTTGTAGTAGAAGTCGCGGGGCGCCTGGCCCGCCGCGTACCACTCGTCGTACACGGGGACGACCTCGGCCTCGATGAAGGCGCGGACGGTCTCTCGGAACGCCTCGTGATCCTCGTTGTAAACGCTGCGGCGCACGTACGCCTCCTCGGTGAGATGTCTAAGCGCTTGCTCAGTTGAAGTTACCGGCTGGTTACTCGGGCTGTCCAGAGAGAGGGGGCGCCTGGTGCATCACAGCCGGACCCCCGCTGCCGTGGGCCCTTTTCTCTGTGGGCCACCCTCGGCTTCTGGATCTGTTCCGCTGCCTTTAAGGTCGAAAACGCAAGGAAGTACAGGAGGGGGAGGCGGGCAGCTATCCGTGCCGCCTCGTCCATCACGTTCCCCCTCCTCTGCGGAAACAGATCGCGATCATGACCCGGCGGATTGCCGCACCGGCTGCCGAAGCCAACAGCCAGGCTGAGGCGCGACTTCTGGATGGGGCGCGAAGACCGGACCGAGGACGAGAGCAGGACAGACCGTGAAGACCGGACCGTACGCGAGGGCAGAACGGTGAGCCACGACCACGACGTCGAGCTGAGGCCCACCGCACGCCAGACCGAGGCCGCGCTCAACCCGCCGCCCGGTCGCACCGGCGGTGACCTCGTCATCGAGACCCTGCACGGCCTCGGCGCGACCACCGTCTTCGGGCTGCCGGGACAGCACGCCCTCGGTCTCTTTGACGCACTGCGCCGCTCCTCACTGTCCTATCTGGGGCTGCGCGTCGAGAACAACGCGGGATTCGCCGCCGACGCCTACGGCCGGATCACCGGTGAGGTCGCCCCGCTGCTGCTCTCCACCGGGCCGGGGGCGCTGATGTCGCTGGCCGCGCTCCAGGAAGCGGCGGCGGCGAGCTCTCCGGTACTGGCGATCTCCAGCCAGATCCCCTCCGCCGGGCTCGGCGGCGGGCGGCACGGCTATCTCCATGAGCTGCGCGACCAGCAGGCATCCGCCCGCGGCCTGGTGAAATCTGTACACACCGCCCGAACCGCCTCACAGATCCCGTCCGCGATCGCCGCCGCCTGGCAGTCGGCGCTGACCGCACCACACGGTCCGGTGTGGGTGGAGATCCCCCAGGACGTACTGCTCGCCGAGACCGTGCTACCGGTGGTGACCGCGGTGGACGCGACCCCGGACGACATCCTGCCCCGACCGGAGTTGACCGCCGTCGCGGCGCACCTGCTGGCGGGTGCGGAACGCCCGGCGATCATCGCGGGCGGTGGGGTCGTACGCTCCGACGCGGCCGGCAAGCTGCGGGCGCTCGCCGAGCGGATCAACGCACCCGTGGTGACCACCTACGGCGGCAAGGGGGCCTTCCCCTGGGGACACCGTCTCTCCCTCCAGTCCTGGGTGGAGGACCGGCACACCACCGACTTCCTGGAGGACGCCGATGTCCTGCTGGTGGTGGGCTCCGGACTCGGGGAACTCTCCTCGAACTACCACACCTTCGCCCCGAGGGGCCGGGTCATCCAGATCGAGGCCGACGCCGGGAAACTGGAAGCCAACCACGCGGGGGTGGGCATCCACGCGGATGCCCGGATCGCACTGTCGGCGCTGCTGGAAACGGTGGAAGCCCGGCCCGACGACCGCGCACCGCAGCGGGTGCGCACGGTCCTCGACCGGATCACGGCCCGCATCGAAGCCCAGGGCAGGACGCTGGAACAGTCGCTGCTGACCGCGATCCGCGCGGCCCTTCCCGATACCGCCCCCAGCTTCTGGGACATGACGATCCTGTCCTACTGGGCCTGGGCGGCCTTTGACGCCCGCCGTCCCAACACCATGCACTCGGCACAGGGCGCGGGCGGCCTCGGCTATGCCTTCCCCGCAGCCCTGGGCGCGGCCGCGGTCGATCCCAGCGGGCCGGTGCTCGCGGTATCGGGCGACGGCGGGGCGATGTACTCGATCGCGGAGCTGGCGACCGCGAAGCAGTACGGGCTCCCGGTGACCTGGCTGATCGTGGACGACGGTGGATACGGCATCCTGCGCGAGTACATGACGGACGCCTTCGGGCAGGCATCGGCGACCGAGCTGGTCGGCCCGGACTTCGTGGCGCTGGCCCAGTCGTTCGGGGTGCCGGGGGTACGTACGACACCGCAGGCGCTGGCGGAGGATCTGGCAAAGGCCCTGGCCGAGCCGGGGCCCTCGGTGGTGGTGCTGCCGGCGCTGCTGAGGATGTTCGCGCCGACGCATCTGTAGCGACACATCCGTAGCCGGGGTGTCCGTAGTCGCCGCGCCTGTTGTCGGCGGTGCGTTGACGGCCGATGTCAGGCGTCGCCACGCAGCCGTACGGCAGAAGAGGCCCGGCCGGTGGTGGGGAACCCTGGGGCTCCCCGCCACCGGCCGGATCTCTCTTGTACGGCTACTCGCTGCCGCTCCTCATGTCCCGCGCCGCTGAGGGGATATGTGGGGTGCGGGCCAGCTCTTGGGGCCGTGGGTCAGCGCACGTCGATGTGGTCGCTGGCGCTGGTGGTGCCCAGGTAGGACGCGTTGGCCGCGAAGACGGCCCGCCAGTTGCCGTCCTTGCTGGCGGTGAACGCCTTGGTGAACACGCCCTTGCTGTTGGTGCGCACGGTGCCCAGGTTGGTCCAGGTCTTGGAGCCATTGGCCTGGAACGAGATCGTCACCGACTGGCTCGCGGCGTTCTTCCACGTACCGTCCAGGCCGCGCAGCGTACCCACCACGGTCAGCGAGCGGCCCTTGCGGACCGGCTCCGGGCTCGCGTTGAAGCCCGAGATGGCGGTCTTCAGCCGCACGTCCACGGCGTCGACGGCGCTGCTGGAGGTCTTGACGTCGGCGGTGCCGCCGTAGCGGGCGCGCCAGTCGCTGTCCACGGTCGCGGTGGCCGTGGCGGAGAAGGTGCCGTTGGCGGCGGTCGTGGCGGAGGTGGCCTTCTTCCAGGTGGTGGTGCCCTTGACACGGGACTCGATCACCAGGGCGGTCTTGGCCACCGGACGCCAGGTGTTGTCCGTCGCTCCCACGGTCTGGAAGACGCCGGTGAGCGTCAGCTTGCTGCCCTTGGCGACCGGGTCCGGAGCGGCCTTGAACGAGGCGACCCGGGTGGGTACGGCGCCGACGAAGAGCTTCGCCGACGAGGAGGCCACCTCACCGGCGGCGTTGCTGAACACCGCGCGGTAGCGGCTGGCGTTGAGGGCGACGGTCGACTTCACCGAGAGGGTGGCCGAGGTGGCTCCGGCGACCGGGGCCCAGGTCACGCCCTCGTCGGTGCTGCGCTCCCAGCGAACCGAGTCCGCGCCGTTGGCGGCAGCGGTGAAGACGGCCGTGGCGCCCGAGCGCACCGAACTCGACGCGGGCTGGGTGGTCACCTTGGCGGGGCCGAAGCTCAGCAGCTGGGAGACGTCCTGGGCACGCGAAGACATCCAAAGCGGGTCGGCGGCGGTGGGGTGCGAGTTGAAGCTGGAGACGAAGCAGGCGGTGGTACGGCAGTCCACCACGGGCTTGCCGGACGGGGCGAAGGTCTCGGTGAGGGTCAGCTCGGTGCTGAAGGTGCCCTCAGCGCTCACCGCGGGAACATAGGCGGCATTGCCGAAGAGGCTCGGGAAGGTGACTCCGTCGAGCGCGACGGACTGCGCCAGATAGACACCGCCACGGGGCTGGTAGCCCTTGCCGCTCACGATCACCTTGGTACTGGCGCCCAGGCCGGAGATCTGGGTGACGGTCAGGGTGGGAACGCTGACCGTGCCGCCGAGGGCGAGGTTGTCCAGTGCGGTACCGGCCGGGTACATCGGCCGTCCCTGGAAGGCGAAGCTCTCCCCGCCCTTCGCGGTGATGGTCGCGGTGATGCCCTTCCAGTCGAGCTTGGAGCCGCTGAGGGCGCTCGCCGACGCCTTCAGCGTGGCGAAGGGCACGGCCTTGGTGGTGGCGGGGGTGCTGCCGACCAGGTTGGTGGTCACATCCACGAAGAGCGTGCCGGTGCCGTCCTTCAGCACGACCCGCGGGTTGGCGAGGGTGATCGCCGTGATGTCGTGCGTGGGGACCGAGTAGGTCACCGAACCACCGAAGCGCACATCGGCGTCGAGTCCGGCGGGGTTCACCGCGCCATGGACGACCGGGTAGGCGACGACGTCACCCGCGCCCTTGGTGGCGCCACCGGCGACGGTCACCGTGCCGCCGTTGTTGGCGACATAGCTGTTCCAGGACGCCTTGAAGCCCCAGCCGGCCTGGCCGCTCACCAGGATCGGGCTGGCGGCGGTGGCGGTGCCGCCCTTCGGCGCGACGGCCTGTGCGTTCGCCGCGGCGGCCGCAGCTGCCGGAACGGCGGCGGCTGCGGTGGCGGGAACGGCCAGGACTCCGGCGCCGACCGATACGACGGTCAGAGTGGCGAGGGCGGCGAGACGGCTGCTGCGAGGCATGGACATGCGCTGCATGTCTCCTTCGGGACAAGGGGCGACATACACGTGTAAGCGCATGGCTGTGCCCTGGGTTCGAACAGGAGGTGGTGACCGGCTTGGCGGAGTGGGGGACCCGAAGTCGACGCTGATCATATTAGGTGAGGCTTACCTAAAGTGTCACTATCGTGTTCCTTCGATTCCCGTTCGATGGGCTTCGATGGGTTTCGATAGCGCCACCAGATTGGGCGGGTTGAGTGGGTTCGGGTGGTGGTCGGCCAGCGGCGAGAGCCCCTCGACGACCCCGTCCGCTTGCTCCGCTCAGGGTTTGACGTCCGGCACCTGTACGGGCAACCCGGCGTACCAGCCGTCGGCGACCAGCCAGAACGCGGTCAGGACGGTGAGGACCAGCACGGCTCGCCCGGCGGCACCCGCCCCGGAGAGCCGCAGCCCTCCCACGCGCGGCAACCACCATGCCGCGAGCGCGCATCCGGCGCCGACCAGGACCGTCAGCGGAAGCTCCGCGTAGAGCACGCTCCAGTTCGGTCCGCTCTCGAACCCGGCCCGCGCTCGCACCTCCGCCTGCGCGGCCCATGCGGCAAGGCCGATGAAGCCGCCCAGGAGGGCGACCAGCAGGCCGGTCAGCGCTTCAGCCCGCTCCCTGATGAACCCGATCCTCTGCTTCATGATCCCGATTGTGGCAGCCGAATCCGGCGCGTTCACAGGGGCCCGGTATCGCTGTCGAACGACCGGAACAGGGGCCCTGGGCAGGTGTTCTCGTCCGGTGGCGGCCGTGGGCAACGGGTCGCCGCGCCCTGGGAGTTGACGGTGGGTCGGTGTACCGAGGTCGGTCAGGGCTCGACAGCGCCGGGGCGCGGAGCGATGGATGGTGGGACAGGGATCGGCGACGGGCGCTGACATATGGGCCACTTCGCCGGGGCATCGCGCGGTTCTAGGCCGGGGCCACGAACCCCGACTCATACGCGGCGATCACCGCCTGGGTCCGATCGCGGGCGCCCAGTTTGGCCAGTACGGCACTGACATGGGTCTTCACCGTCTCGGTGCCGACGACGAGTTGGGCGGCGATCTCCGCATTGGACATCCCCCGCGCCATCAGGCGCAGCACCGCGGCCTCACGGTCGGTCAGCGCCGCGCGTCGCATCGCCACGCGGGCCGCGCTGGTGCCGTACTCGGCGGCCAGCGAGCGCACGGCCGCCGGAAAGAGCAGCGATTCGCCCTCGGCGACCAGCCGTACCGCGTTCACGATCTCGGCCGGGCGGGAGCGCTTCAGCAGAAAGCCGTCCGCGCCCGCGCGCAGCGCGTCGTAGACGTACTCGTCGTTCTCGAAGGTGGTGATGACGACGATCTTGGGCGGATCGTCGACGGTACGCAGGATGGCCCGGGTCGCCTCGATGCCGTCGAGGAGCGGCATCCGTACATCCATCGCGACGACATCGGGGCGCAGTTGCCGTACGAGGGGGATGACGGCGGCGCCATCGGCTGCCTCGCCGACCACCTCGATGTCCGGCTGTGCCTCCAGGACGGCGCGCAGGCCCGCGCGTACGAGTGGTTCATCGTCGACGAGGAGCACGGAGATCGGCACCTGGTCAGCCTAAGTCGTAACCCATGGCGTTCCTCGTGGTGGGCGGGTCATCGTGGCGCGCGGGCGCGACGCGTGGGGGCCAGATCCAGCGGCAGGTCGACGCGCACCCGCCACTCGTCCTGGTGCGGGCCGGTGGTGGCCTGACCGCCGAGCAGTGCGGCCCGCTCCCGGATGCCCCGCAGCCCGCTGCCCCCGGCTCGTCCGCCAGCCAAGGTGGTGACTGTGGCCGATGTGTCCAGAGGGTTGCGCACCTCCAGTTCCAGCGACTGGTCCGTGACGTTGATCCATATCCGGGTCCGTACCGGGCCCGCGTGCCGCAGCACATTGGTCAGCGACTCCTGAACGATGCGGTAGCCCTCCCGGGACACCGGCCCGGGGAGGGCCGCCACCGGGCCGGTCACCTCGGCATGGACCTCCGCGCCGGAGGCCCGTGCGGACGCGAGGAGCCGGTCGGTGTCGGCGAGGGTGGGACGGCCGCTCGCTGGCTGCCCGGACTCGCGCAGCACCACCAACACCCGCTCCAGATCCTCCAGCGCGGCCCGTCCGGTCTCCTCGATCGCGGTCAGCGCCCGCTCGGTGAACTCCGGGTTCCGCGCCGCCCTGGCCGCGCCCGCTTGCAGCACCGCGACCGTCAGCGCGTGCCCGATCGAGTCATGCAGTTCGTGGGCGATGCGATTGCGTTCCAGCAGCTGCTCGGTGCGCTCCTCCAGCGCGGCGACCCGCTCGGCGGTCGATGGGCCGAGCAGCCAGAGAGCGGCAACGGTGATCAGTTTGCCGCCGCCCACCGCGGCGGCGATCAGGGCGATGATCGGCAGCGGCGCCAGCAGGCCGTACCACCAGGGGCTCTCGGTCAGCCCGAGGAGCGTTACGCGGGTGTCATCGCCCGCCGCGGCCAGCCCCAGATCGATGGAGAGACCGGGGAGGTGCACCGTGAGGTAGGCGAGGGTGTTTCCCAGGACCAGTCGGATCTCCAGCCACAGGACGGTGCGCCAACGATCCGGCCAGTTCGCCGAAGGCGCGGCGGAGATGCCCGATCCCGAGTCCTTGAAGCCCTGCCCGGTCAGCAGCAGCCGCGCCTGAAGCCCTTCGACGAGTCGCACGGCGGGGATCAGACCGGCGAACGCCAGTGACAGCAGGGGCACATAGAGCTTCTCCTCGTCGAAGACGAGGACCCACATGCCGATGACGATCACACTGATCAGCAGATGCAGCCAGCGGGTGTAGGTGACCCACCGGGTCAGCGGGCGAAGGAAGCGGGGCATCTGGACATCGTGCCAGCGTACGAAGGGTTCCGGCTCCCCCGCATGGGGGAGTGACCCGCCACGGCAGGGGGAGGCGGAGACGCCCGTCCGGCGGTCAGGCTTACTCGCATGACCAGCATCGATGTAGTGAACCTGACCAAGGAGTACGGCCAGACCCGTGCTGTGGACGGCCTGACGTTCAGTGTGCTGCCCGGCCGGGTCACCGGCTTCCTCGGACCGAACGGTGCGGGCAAGTCCACGACCATGCGGCTGGTGCTCGGCCTGGACCGGCCGACCTCCGGTACCGCCACGGTCGGCGGGCGGAGCTATGCCTCGCTCGATGAACCACTGCGCACGGTGGGCGCTCTGCTCGACCCAGGCGCCGCGCTGGGCGCCCGTACCGCCCGGGACCATCTACGCGTTCTGGCGGCGGCCGGCCGACTGCCTACGAGTCGGGTGGATGAGGTGCTGGAGCAGACGGGGATCGCCTCCGTGGCGCGGCGCAGGATCAGCACCTTCTCCCTGGGGATGCGGCAGCGGCTGGGGATCGCGGCGGCGCTGCTGGGTGATCCGGCGGTGCTGATGCTCGACGAGCCCTCCAACGGGCTCGACCCCGAGGGGATCATCTGGATACGTGAGTTGATGCGGGAGTTCGCGGACGACGGCCGGGCGGTTCTGGTCTCCAGCCATCTGATGAGCGAGACGGCGGCCGTCGCCGATCACCTGGTGGTGCTCGGCAAGGGCCGGCTGCTCGCGGACACCGGGATACAGGACTTCCTCGACGAGTGGACGACACCGAGGGTGCGGCTGCGGACCACGGAGGGGGAGCGGCTGCGCGGGGTCCTCGTCCGCGAGGGATACCAGCCCGTCCAGGCCGATGACGGCCGCTGGACGGTGGAGAACGCCCGAGTGGAGGAGATCGGTCCGATCGCCGCCCGCGAGGGCATCCCGATCCTTGAACTCGCCGGTGAAGGAGCCTCGTTGGAGGCGGCCTATCTCGCGCTGACCTCGGGGGAAGCCGAGTTCACCACCACCACTTCGCCCCTGTCGCAGGAGGTCTGACCATGTCCACCATCCCTCTGACACCGATGAAGTCCCATGTCTCCCTCACCCCCTCGCTGCGCTCCGAGTGGTGGAAGATCGTGTCCGTCCGGGGCCAGTGGGTGGCGCTGGCGGCGGTGTTCCTGGCCACCCTTGGATTCTCGCTGCTGATGAGCGGCACCTTCACCGCCGAGCAGCTGGCTGCCCCGGAGTTCGACCCGCTGCGCTCGGCCTACTACGGCCTGAACTTCGGCGGGATAGGGGCGGTCTCGTTCGGCGCGATGGCGGCGGCGGGGGAGTACAAGTCCGGCGCCATCCGGCTCTCCCTGGCGGCGGTGCCCCATCGAGGGGTCTTCTACACGGCGAAACTCGCGGTCATCGGGGCGCTCGCGCTCGTGGTCGGACTGGCCACCAGTCTGACCTGCTTTCTGATCGGTCAGGCCCTGATGGACGAATACGGGGTGGGCCTGGGCGATCCGGGGGCGCTGCGGTCGGTGCTGGGGTGCGGGATCTATCTGGCGCTGATCACGCTGTTCGCGGCGGGGTTGACGATGGTGGCGCGCAGCGCGCCCGCGGTGATCGGCACCCTGATCCCGTTTCTGATGATGATGTCCTTCGTCATCGGCGACCTGGACGACGACGGCGGTATCGCGGAGTTCCTCCCGGACCGTGCCGGTCAGCAGATCCTCCTCCAGGACCCGACCGGACCGCTGAGCCCTTGGGCGGGGCTGGGAGTGCTGGCGCTCTGGACGGGGGCGGCGCTCTGGGCGGGGTGGGTGGCGCTGCGTCGCCGGGATGCCTGAGGGCCAGTGGCTCTGGGGCGGGGGTGCGGGGGTGGATCGCACGCCCTGCGCACCCGGGGCTCGTCGGGAGTCACTCACTCATGGCGGGCTGGGTGTCCAGCTCCAGCGGGGGCTGGACACCCAGCCGTCGCCGCCGTGCCACGACCGTTCGCAGGGCGAGGTTCACGGTGTCGGTCTTCGTCTTCGTCTTCGTCTTCGTCCCGAGCAGCGCGGCGGCCTCGCGCAACGCCTGGTCATCCATGGTCACCGCGATGTATGACATGTCTGAACTCCACCTGTGGTCAGTCTGGTTGGGCGCACCATCTCATATGATCTTGAGCTCGACCCATACGGTCTTACCCGCGCCATCGCGCCGGGGGCGGTAACCCCAACTCGTACCGAGGGCGCTGACGAGCATCAGCCCGCGCCCTCCCTGATCGTCGACCGCGGCTGATCGCCGCTCGGGAGGACGACTGCCGCTGTCGGTCACCTCCAGACGGAGTAGGCCTTGGCGGCGCGTGATCCGCACCCCGATTTCACCGGACGGCGCGGTCTTCGCGTGGTTGACGGCGTTGGTCACCAGTTCCGAGAGCAGTAGCTCGGCGGTGGCGATCACTTCGTCCTCGATCCGCCACTGTCTGAGCTGAGCGCGTAGGAGCGCGCGGGCACGGCTGGTACTGGACGGGTTGAGCGGGAGTCGCCAGGGATGCTCAGTGGGGTCGGTGATGGACATGAAGCCTCCGGCAGAAACGGCACGGGCAACATCTCTAGAGATGAGTAAGGTGGAGTCATGAGGTCGCGTCAATATGTCTCTAGAGATGTTCGAATGTCGTTCGTGAGCAGAGGCACCGGGCCCTGGCCGCCCGAAGGTGCCTAGGATGCCTAGGGATGATCAGAGGGGAAGCTTCCATGGTTAGCCAGGGCACCGGCCGACAGCCCAAGTACCAGCGCATCGCCAATGAGCTGAAGGCCGCTATCGCCGCTGGCCGGTACGGTCCCGGCGATCGGCTGCCCGGCGAGAACGACCTGATGGCCGCCCACGCGGTCGCCCGGATGACCGCTCGGCAGGCCCTGGGGGTGCTCCAGTCCGAAGGGCTCGTCGAGGCCCGCAAGGGAGCGGGGGTCTTCGTACGGGACTTCCGGCCGATTCGGCGCCGGGGCGTCGAGCGGCTCTCCGTACGGGAGTGGGGTGAGGGCCGTTCCGTGTGGGAAGCCGATATCGAAGGGCGTGAGCTGGCGGTCGAGCTGGTCTCAGTGACGGAGGAGCCCGCGCCGGAAGCGATCGCGAGGGTGCTCGGTCTGGCCGAGGGCGCGCCCACGTGCGTACGTCGTCGGCGCTTTGTGCTCGATGGGCGACCGGTACTGCTCGCGGCCTCCTACCTGGATGCCGTACTCGTGGCCGGAACCGCCATCACACTCCCGGACACCGGCCCCGGTGGCATCTACGCCCGGCTCGATGAGATCGGTCGCAAGCCGATCCGCTTCCGTGAGGAGATCCGCTCCCGGATGCCCACCTCCGAGGAGGCCGAGCAGCTGAAACTCGCGCCCGGCACGCCCGTACTCCGCATCTCCCGCACCGCCTACACCGATGACGACCAGGCGGTCGAGGTGAACGACATGGTGCTGGACGCCTCCGCCTATGTGCTGGAGTACGCGTTCAACGCCTCGGCGTCACAACACCCCTGAGCGGCGCAACGATGCCTCGGCGTCGTCCATGACACCGCGTCGCGGTGAACTACCCGCCCATCACCGTGAATTCGGCGGCGTTCACAGCTAGCCGTGTCTCAATGGTGCCTCCGACGAAGGGGGCAGTCATGGGCGCATCCGGATCACCTCGCCGTGGCCGGGCCGGTGCCGGGGTTGTGGTTCTCGCCGCGGGGGTGGCCATCGGGCCACTGGCCGCAGGGGCCGCGGAAGCCGCCGGAGCCGAGCCGGTCGTCGTCTGTGCGTCGTCGGATGTGCGACTCGCCTATGAGATGGCCCAAGGAGTGCTCGGTGCCGTGGAGGGGCGGTCGTCGACGGTGGCCGTCCAGTTCGACGACCGGCTTACCGACACCCAGTGTGAGCTGCGTGCCGATCGCTCCTTCGACTCCGCGAGTGTGATCAAGGTGGCCGTTCTCGGTGCGCTGCTGCGTACCGCGCAGAACGAGGGGCGCGCCCTGACGGCATCGGAGAAGTCCCAGGCCACCGCCATGATCACTGAGTCGGACAATGCCGCCACCACCGCTCTGTGGACCCAGCTCGGGATGACCCGGATCAAGCGGTTCCTGTCGTCGGCCGGGATGATGAACACCGTCCCCGGAGCCCATGGCTACTGGGGGCTCACCCAGACCACCGCTCGTGATCAGGGCACACTGCTCCGGCTGCTGAGTACGGAGAACAACGTGCTCAACCGCGCCTCGCGTACCTACGCGCTGCGGCTGATGGCCGAGGTGGTTCCGTCCCAACGCTGGGGCACCTCGGCCGGTGCGCCGTCCACGGCGACCGTGCGGTTGAAGAACGGTTGGCTGCCGCGGTCCACCCACGGTTGGCGGGTGCACAGTGTGGGTGCCTTCACCGGTGCGGAGTACGACTACACACTTGCCGTACTCACCGAGGACAACTCCGTTATGGCTGACGGAATTAGCACCATTGAGTCGGTTTCGCGCGCTATCCACCGGCAGCTGTGAAGACGGCTTTGTCACCAGTCGGCAACCGTTCGCGCCAGCAAGGATTTGTTGTACAACCATCCCGTCCCCCATGAGTCATCAGTGGCGGGTGCACCGACATAGACGCACCCCATCAGTTCAAGGGGACAGGGGAACCCTCCATGACTCAGCACCACATAGCCGGTCGTGCGCTGCGCAGATCGCGCGTTCTCGCTGCCGCACTGTCCATCGCGGCGCTCGCGCCCGCCCTCGTGGTCGGCACCGCCGCGCCCGCGGCGGCAGCCGCACCCGCGGTCTCCTGCACCGCGAAGACGGCCGGCCTCGCCGCCAAGCTCAAGAAGGACATCGACGCGGCCCTCAAGGGCCGCAAGGGCGCCGTCGCCATCTACTTCAACGACGTTGCCGGTAAGTCAAGTTGCACCCTGCGCCCGACCCAGAAGTTCGACTCGGCCAGTGTGGTCAAGGCGACCGTCCTCGGTGCGCTGCTGGTCGATGCGCAAAACGGTAAGCGCGCTCTCACCGCACGTGAGAAGACCCTGGCCACCGCCATGATCACCAAGTCGGACAACGCCTCCACCACCACTCTGTGGAAGCAACTCGGCATGACCAAGATCAAGCGGTTTCTGACGTCGGCCGGGATGAAGGAAACCACCGCCGGAGCCAATGGCTACTGGGGGCTCACCCAGATCACCGCCCGTGATCAGCAGATCCTGCTCTCGCGCCTCACCACCAAGAACACACTGCTCACCGATGCTTCCCGCACCTATGCGCTGAAACTGATGCGTGATGTGGTCTCGTCCCAGCGGTGGGGGACGCCGGCGGGTGCGCCGACGACGGCGACCGTGCAGTTGAAGAACGGTTGGCTGTCGCGGTCCACCCACGCCTGGCGGGTGCACAGCATCGGTGCCTTCACCGGCAAGGGCCACGACTACACCATCACCGTCCTCACCCATGGCAACAAGACCATGAACGACGGTGTGAACACCATCCAGGCCGTCTCGCGCGCCATTCACAAGGCGGTCAACCCGACGGCCAAGAGGTCGTTCGCACCGCCCGCAGTGCCGCATGAGGCCGTCCCCGCGACCCCCGAGCGGGCCGCCAAGGAAGCCATTCCGGCCAGTCCATCCCTGCGCTGACATCCCACGGTCATCAGTCGACACCTCCGTCCCGGCCACTGGAACCCCGGTGGCCGGGACGTTGTGTCCCACCCGGCTCCGGTGATGGTCCTTTTGTTACAGCGGGATGAAAAACGGCCTGCTCGGCGTTGGTGAGTTCCGGCGGAGCTCAATCAACGGGAGGCACCAGTGGCGGCGGCTGAGCAGGGCTGGGTACGGCGGCTAAGCGGTTACGCATGGCGCTATCGGCGCAATGTGGTGCTGGCGCTCGGCTCCTCGCTCGGGGGCATGGCGGTGATGGCCCTGGTCCCGTTGATCACCAAGGTCGTCATCGACGACGTCATCGGCGACCAGACCCGTTCCCTCGCCGTCTGGACCGGACTGCTCATAGCCGCGGCCGTCGTCGTCTACGTCCTCACCTACATACGCCGCTACTACGGCGGCCGACTAGCCCTCGACGTCCAGCACGATCTGCGGACCGAGATGTACGCGACCATCACCCGCCTCGACGGTCGCCGTCAGGACGAACTCTCCACCGGACAGGTCGTCGGCCGTGCCACCAGCGACCTCCAGCTCATCCAGAGCCTGCTCTTCATGCTCCCGATGACCATCGGGAACGTTCTGCTCTTTCTGATCTCCCTCGTGATCATGGCCTGGCTCTCACTGCCGCTCACCCTGATCGCGCTCGCCGTCGGCCCCGCCCTGTGGTGGATCGCCGGCCGCAGCCGCGTCCGCCTCCACCCCGCCACCTGGTACTCCCAGAGCCAGGCCGCCGCCGTCGCCGGAGTGGTGGACGGCGCGGTCTCCGGCGTACGCGTGGTCAAGGGCTTCGGCCAGGAGGACCAGGAGACCGGCAAACTGCGCGAGGCGAGCCGCAAGCTCTTCGCCGGCCGGTTGCGCACCATCCGGTTGAACTCCCGCTACACCCCCGCCCTCCAGTCCGTGCCCGCCCTCGGCCAGGTCGCCATGCTCGCCGTCGGCGGCTGGCTCGCCACCCGCGGACAGATATCGCTGGGCACGTTCGTCGCCTTCTCGGCCTACCTCGCCCAGCTGGTCGGTCCGGTGCGGATGCTCGCTGTCGTCCTCACCGTCGGCCAGCAGGCCCGCGCCGGTGTCGAACGCGTACTGGAACTCATCGACACCGAGCCCACCCTCCAGGACGGCACCAAGGAACTCCCCGCCGACGCCCCCGCCACCGTCGAGTTCGACGCCGTCACCTTCGGCTACGACCCTGACCGGCCCGTACTCGACGGCTTCTCCCTGGAGATCCGCGAGGGCGAGACGGTCGCCGTCGTCGGCGCTTCCGGCAGCGGGAAGTCCACCGTCTCCCTGCTGCTGCCCCGCTTCTACGACGTCTCCCACGGCGCGGTCCTCGTCGGCGGCCACGATGTGCGCGAGCTGACCCTGGAATCCCTGCGCGCCGCCATCGGACTCGTCCCCGAGGACAGCTTCCTCTTCTCCGACACCGTCCGCGCCAACATCGTCTACGGCAAGCCGGACGCCACCGACGAAGAAGTCGAGACCGCGGTCCGGGCGGCCCAGGCGGAGGGCTTCATCACCGCACTGCCCGACGGCTACGCGACCAAGGTCGGCGAACACGGCCTCACCCTCTCCGGCGGCCAGCGCCAGCGCATCGCACTCGCCCGAGCCATCCTCACCGACCCCCGACTGCTCCTCCTCGACGACGCCACCTCCGCCATCGACGCCCGCGTCGAACATGAGATCCATGAGGCCCTGCGGACGGTGATGGCCGGCCGCACCACCCTGCTGATCGCCCACCGCCGCTCCACCCTCAACCTGGCCGATCGCATCGCCGTACTCGACGGCGGACGCCTGGCGGACATCGGCACCCACGACGAGCTGACCGAGCGCTCCGCCCTCTACCGCAGGCTGCTCACCGACCCGGATGAGCTGGGCGGGGTCTCACCCGGCCACATCCCGGCGCTGGACGCGGAGCCGGTGCAGGACCTGACCGTACGGGAGGAACTCGACGCCGAGTTCGACGCCGAGCGGGGCATCACCCCCAGACTGTGGATACGCGACGAGAACGCGGGTGCGGGTCAGCCCGCCGTCGCGCTCGACGCCACCCCCGAACTGCTGGCGCAGGTCGCCGCCCTCCCGCCGGCCGATGACACCCCCGACATCGACGAGGCACACGCCGTGCGCGTCGAGCACACCCACGGCGAGCGCAAGGGGCTGCGGATGCTGCTCAGGGGCTTCGGCAGGCCCCTGCTGCTGAGCCTGCTCCTGGTCGCCATCGACGCCGGCATGGGGCTGCTGCTGCCCGTACTGATCCGCCATGGCATCGACCAGGGCGTGGAGCAGGTCGCACTGGGCGCGGTCTGGGTCGCCTCCGGTCTCGCCCTGCTGACCGTGCTGGTGCAGTGGGCCGCCCAGATCGGTGAGACCCGGATGACCGGCCGTACCGGTGAGCGGGTGCTGTACTCCGTACGGCTGCGGATCTTCGCCCAGCTCCAACGGCTGGGGCTGGACTACTACGAGCGCGAGCTGACCGGCCGGATCATGACGCGGATGACGACCGATGTCGACGCGCTCTCCACCTTCCTCCAGACCGGTCTGGTCACCGCCTTCGTTTCGGTGGTCACCTTCTTCGGGATCATGGGCGCGCTGGTCGTCATCGACGTGGAACTGGCGCTCGTGGTCTTCGCGACCCTGCCAGTGCTGATCTTCGGCACCTACTTCTTCCGCAAGCAGAGCGTGAAGGCGTACGAACTCGCCCGTGAGCGGGTCAGCGTGGTGAACTCCGACCTCCAGGAGTCCGTCTCCGGGCTGCGGATCGTGCAGGCGTTCCGCCGTGAGCGCCACGGCAATGAGCGTTACGTCGCCGGCAGCGACAGCTACCGGCAGGCGCGAGTACGCGGCCAGTGGCTGATATCGATCTACTTCCCGTTCGTTCAGCTCCTGGCGTCCATCGCCGCCGCCGCCGTACTGATCATCGGCGCCAACCGCATCGGCGCCGGCACCCTCACCACCGGTGCCCTGGTCGCCTATCTCCTCTACATCGACCTGTTCTTCGCCCCGGTCCAGCAGCTCTCCCAGGTCTTCGACGGCTACCAGCAGGCCGCCGTCTCGCTGAAGCGCATCCAGGAACTGCTGGACGAACCCACCTCCACCGTCCGCGCCGCCGAGCCCGCCGATGTCACCGCGCTGCGGGGCGAGATCGCCTTCGAGGACGTCGACTTCGCCTACGGGGACGAGGAGGAAGCGCTCGCCGGTATCAATCTGCGCATACCCGCGGGTCAGACCGTTGCCTTCGTGGGCGAGACCGGTGCCGGGAAGTCCACCCTGGTCAAACTGGTCGCCCGGTTCTATGACCCCACCAGCGGCCGGGTGACCGCGGACGGCACCGATCTGCGACAGCTGGATCTCACCGCCTACCGGCACCGGCTGGGAGTCGTACCGCAGGAGGCCTATCTCTTCGAGGGCACCCTCCGGGACGCCATTTCCTACGGCCGTCCCGGCGCGAGCGATGCCGAGGTGGAGGCCGCCGCCCGAGCGGTCGGTGCCCACGAAATGATCGCCACCCTCGACGGCGGCTATCTCCATGAGGTCTCCGAACGCGGCCGCAATCTCTCCGCAGGACAGCGGCAGTTGATCGCCCTCGCCCGCGCGGAACTTGTCGATCCGGACATACTGCTGCTCGACGAGGCAACCGCCGCCCTTGACCTGGCCACCGAGGCGCAGGTCAACCAGGCCACCGACCGGATCGCCGGCCGTCGCACCACCCTGGTCGTCGCCCACCGGCTCACCACGGCCGCCCGCGCCGATCGGGTGGTCGTCCTGGCCGACGGCCGGGTGGCGGAAGACGGCACCCACGATGAACTCCTCGCCCACAACGGTCGCTACGCCCGGCTGTGGCGCACCTTCATCGGCGCGGACGACCCCGATGACCTGGCGGCCGTCGGGTCGGTGGTGAGCTGACGGCGGCGACCAGCACGGCGGCGCCCCAGAGCCGTGTGGTCGCCTTGACCGGTCGACAGGGCGGTTGGGTCCGCCGCCCTTGCCGCACCCACGCATGTCCCTTTACCGCACTCCACCCATGTCTCGCGCAGTGGCCGGGTGAAGCGGGCGCGGAACCGACAACCTTTCGGCACCCCCAGGCGTCGTACGGGAGTACGGCATTAACAGCGAGGGGGAGTCATGGCGCTCAGCGGCATGGGAACAGGCACGAGCCGATCCACTCGAATACCGAGCACGTCCCGCGGGACCAGACCGGTGCGGCCAGTCCTGGCGCAGTTTCTCGCCGTGCTGATGACCCTGGTCGGGTTGAGCGCGTTCGGACCAGGCGGTCAGCGGGCCCACGCCGCCCCGATGCACTCCACGGCAGCGCTCGCCGCCCTCACCGCTCCCGGCGGTGTGACCGCCTTTGCCTCCGGCTGCTCCGGACGTCCGGCGAAGACCATTAGGTTCGCCACCGGTGAGCTGCGGGTCTACAAGAACCACCGCTACGCGTGCGCGGTAACGATCGCCAAGAGACCGGGCGTTCGGCGCATGATGTCCGTGTCCATCCAGCCGCGTGGTGGCCGTCCGGTGGTGGATCAGGGCAACTACCAGCGCAAGGCCGGACCGGTCACCGTGCATGCCCTGAACCGCTGCATCCGGGCCAGCGGCAAGGTCGCCGGAGTCGGCCGTTCCACGGGGTGGATCCTGTGCTGAGTCGCTGAGTCGCTGAGTCGCTGAGTCGGTGAGTCGGTGAGTCGGTGAGTCGGTGCGTTGCTTAGTTGGTGCGTTGCTGAGTGTTGCCGGGTTCGTCGTTCCGTGGCCTATGGGGGCCTCTGGGCGGGTGGCGTACCGTCGGCGCCCGTTGGTCATGCCTACTGATGTTCCATCACCTTTCGCCCGTAAGTTCACCGTCCACCGGTGGGCATACCGGCCGAATTTCCTGTTCAGGGCCCCTGGCGTCGCAAATTGGGTCTGGCGGGTCGGGTGTGACCAACGCTAGGTTCACGGCGACCCACAGATAAATCAGGGGAGGGTTAATGCGCAAGGCGCGCAAGGCGCTTACAGGTCTGGTGTCGCTCGGGGTGCTCATCGGCACCGTGGGCGCGGCGGAGGCGACTTCAGGGGCGGCGAGAGCCGCGGAGTCTTCGTCCACCACGACCGTGAGCACCGACATCAAGGATCGGATTCTGGCCATACCCGGCATGAGTCTGATCGAGGAGAAGCCGTATCCCGGCTACCGGTTCTTCGTCCTGAACTACACGCAGCCGGTGGACCACCGGAATCCGCGTAAGGGCACCTTCCAGCAACGGCTCACATTCCTCCACAAGGACACCACCCGTCCCACGGTGTTCTTCACCTCCGGCTATGGGCTGAACACCGTTCCGCGCCGCAGTGAGCCGACCGCGATCGTCGACGGCAACCAGGTCTCCCTGGAGTATCGATTCTTCACACCGTCGCGTCCCAACCCGGCCGACTGGTCCAAGCTGGACATCTGGCAGGCGGCCAGCGACCAGCACCGGGTCTTCACCGCACTGAAGAAGATCTACGACAAGAAGTGGCTCGCCACCGGTGGCTCCAAGGGAGGCATGACCGCCACCTACTTCGAGCGCTTCTACCCGCGTGACATGGACGGTGTCGTCGCCTACGTCGCACCCAACGACGTGGTGAACGACGAGGACAAGGCGTATGACCGCTTCCTCGACAACGTCGGGACCAAGGAGTGCCGCGACAAGCTGAACGCCGTCCAGCGCGAGGCTCTGGTCCGTCGCGGGTCGCTCTCCGCGCTCTACAGCAAGTACGCGGCGGACAACGGCTACACCTTCAAGACGGTCGGCTCCCTCGACCGTGCCTTCGAGGCCGTCGTCCTCGACTACACCTGGGCGTTCTGGCAGTACAGCCTGGTCGCTGACTGCGGCGCGATCCCGGCCGCCAAGACCGCGACCGACGACGAGTTGTGGAAGTCGATCGATGCGATCGCCGGCTTCTCCTTCTACACGGACCAGGGCCTTGAGCCGTACACGCCGTACTACTACCAGGCGGGTACGGAGCTCGGTTCACCGGACATCAAGCAGGCCCACCTCAAGGGCCTGAGCCGGTACAACTACCAGCCGCCGCGCCAGTTCGTGCCGCGGGACATCCCGATGCGGTTCAAGCCGTACGCGATGAAGGACATCGACCGGTGGGTGCGGAACAACGCCGACCAGATGATGTTCGTCAACGGCGAGAACGACCCGTGGAGCGCCGAGCCGTTCCGGCTGGGTCGGGGCAGCAGCGACAGCCATGTGTATGTCGTCCCCGGCGGCAACCACGGTGCCAATGTGGCCCGACTCGCGCCCGACGACAAGGTCGCCGCTACCGCGGCCATCCTGAAGTGGGCGGGCGTCGCTCCGGCCGCCGTCCAGCAGGATGAGTCAAAGGCCAAGCCGCTGGCGAGGTTTGACGCCACTCTCGACAAGAAGGACATCGAGCGCGAGCCCACCTTGCGACCGTGAGTTCCTGAGAGTCCTGGGGCTGTGCCCACCGCGGTCATACGCGGTGGGCACAGCCCACTGGCTTGTCCCCGCGCAACCGCACATAGAGATCCGTCCAGGAGGGGCACTGTGGACGTGTCGCCACGGCCGACTCGATCTTGAACTGTGGCTTCCGCTTACCGGAGCCATCGCAGGCGGTCTCTTTCACCCGACCACCGCCCGCCTTGTAGACGCAGTCAGCAACCAGGGTGTGCGGTCCTCCACCACCGCCCGGATCGCCCGGGTGCGGCGCTTGCAGATTGCGCATACAGGCGTAGCCCTGGCCCACATCGCCATCGCCGTCCTCATCGACGGGGGAGTAGCCCTGGGAGATGTGCACCACGAAATCCGTGACCGGAGGGCACGCGGGGCCGGTCGACGGTCGGCCGCCATGCCGGCCGATCACCCGTGCCACCGCCTTCTCGCTGGTACAGGGAACCTCCCGAAACTGCTCGTCACGGGAGCCGCAGTCACCGGGGCCGAGGAAGACCGTGCCATGGTGGGGGGCGGGTGAGGTGGGCGCGGCCGAACCCCTCGCCCGGTCGGCACCGTCGGCCGACTGCTGGCAACCCACAATGAGCGCCACTGGTATCAGTACCAGGGCGCTCAATGTGGACCTACGTCGGCCGGACCGCGGTCGCCTTGCCATGCGGAGCCCCGCCCCTTCACCCATGCGACCGTGCGGCCGTCGGATCAAGGGTGGCCCGTCCGGGCGGGCGATGCCAGCAGCACCGGCAGCCATAAGGCTTTCCGAGGATGACGCGTCTATGGCAACCTCGGAATCCTTCTACGTCAGTCGTCGTATGACAGTCCATAGCCGACGGGGTAGAGCGCCTGCGCCGGATTGTCCGCGCGCGGGATGGCCGCCGGAAGGCGCCCACCAGGCTCTCCACGACCCGCGAGCACTCGTGCGAGTGTCGGCAGTTCGGCATCCGCTCCACCGTAGGTGGCGAGCGAGGCCTTCACTCCGCTCAGATGCGCGATGTCATACGGATTGCCGATGGCGACGGTGACCACCGGGACCCCGGTGGCTACCAGCTGCTGCACCAGGACACGCTGGCGACTGGTGGCCCCCACGTTCGAGGTGAGCACCACGACGACGTCCTGGCCCGCGGCCCCCGCGACCGCCCTGGCGATGTTGGCGTCATCCCAGGTCTGGTTGCGGTGGTCGATGGTGACGGTCGACGGCGTGAAGCCCTGCGCCGTCAACTGCTCCGAGAGCAGCGCGACACTCGTACGGCTGGCGTTGTAAGGGAAGCCCGGGTTCTGGCCGGTGACCAGCACCTTGCGCTGCTTACGACGGGACAGCGGCAGGAAGTCGCCCTTGTTCACCAGCAGGGTCACCGTGCGCTCGGCGATCCGCTCCGCGGTGTCGAGGTGCTTGCGGATGCCGACCGTCCGGTCCACTCCGCGGTGAGTGACATAGGGGTTGCCGTCGAGCAGCCCGACCTTGTCCTTCATCCGCAGGATGCGGAGGATGGACTCGTCCAGCCGCGCCTCGGTCAGCTCACCGCTGCGTACCGCGTTGAGGACCGAGTTCCACGCCAGGTCCAGGTTGGGTACGAAGAGCAGCTGGTCCACGCCCGCCTTGAGGGCGAGGACGGGGACGCGGTCGTCGCCGTACTTGGTCCGGACGCCCCGCATATTGAGCGCGTCGGTCACGATGACCCCGTCGTAGCCGAGTTCTCCACGGAGAACACCGGTGATGATGGGGCGCGAGAGCGTGGCCGGGTCGTTGCTCGGGTCGAGCGCCGGGACCTGGAGATGTGCCGTCATGATCGACGACACCCCCGCGTCGATCGCGGCCCGGAACGGCGGAGCGTCGATCCGCTCCCATTCCTCACGGGTGTGGGTGATCACCGGCAGTTCGGTGTGACTGTCGGTTCCCGTGTCGCCGTGCCCCGGGAAGTGCTTGGCGGAGGTGGCGATGCCCTTGCGCTCGTAGCCGCGCACCTGAGCGGCGGTCAACCGGCTGACGTGTCGTGCGTCGGAGCCGAAGGACCGGATGTTGATGATCGGGTTGGCCGGGTTCACATTGACGTCGGCGACCGGGGCGAAGTTCTGGTGAATGCCCATGGCAGCCAGCTCGACGCCGGCGATCTCCGCTGCTGTGCGGGCATCGGAGACCGAACCGTTCGCGCCGAGCGCCATCGGACCGGGCAGCTGGGTGGCAGGCGGACCGACCCGGGTGTTCGGGCCGTGCTCCTGGTCGATCGAGATCACGATCGGCAGGGTGCCGTTGTCCTTGGCGATCTTCTGGATGTCGTTGGAGAGATCGACCAGCTGGTGCGGGTTGGTGATGTTGCCCGACCAGCCGAAGTAGATCAAGCCACCGAGGTGGTACTTCTGGATCATCTCGGCGACATTGCGGACGCCGATCTCACGGAGGTTGCTGTCGACGTGGTTCTGCGCGGGCGCCGTGGCGGACGACCCGTAGAAATACGGCACGAACAGCTGGCCGACCTTCTCCTCCAGGCTCATCCGGGCGATGAGCTGGTTGAGCCGCTTGGTCTGAGTGGCGCGGCCTTCGGCGGCTGCGGCGGGCATGGTCATGCCCGTCACGGCGCCGACAGTGGCCGCACCGACGGCGGCTGACGCGATGAGCGTGCGTCTGGAGAGGCTTCGGTCCTGCATAGGTGCTCCTTCCGGCCTTGCTTACAAGGGAGTTGAAGGAAACTTCCAGGGGAAACGGTCAGCCGGAAGATAACTGTCAGGACAAGAGTTCGGCAAGGGAAAGAAAAAGTGTGGTGTTACAGGTCCCTGATGTCTGATTTCTTCGTGGGGTTCACCGGGATGGGTGAGCCGTCCCCGGCATGGGCCCGCCACCGGTGCCGTCGGGAGGGGACGCACCGGTGGCGGCTGACCCTGCCGACCGCAGACGGCGGGAGAGGGGTGGACCGGACCCGCTCGCGCCGAGGCGAAGCGAACCGGAACCGTGCTGCGGACCCACCCGGCAGGGCTGGCTGAGTAGACGGCAAAGCGCGGGGGAGGGTTGCCTGCCGCACACGAAGACTCATCTGATGTCGGGGGAGAGATCCTGGTGAGTCGTGAGTCGTGTTGTGGGTGCGGGGTACGGGGTGCGGGGTGCGGGGTGCCGGGCGTTGGGTTTTGGGTTCTGGGTTTTTGGGCACGGGAGGGTGGCGGCGGCGGACCCTGGGGCGGTGTTGAGACGCGGTAGGTGGTCAGGGGTGCCCCGGGGGTCACTCCACCCCGGTGAAGCACTCGCGCAGCATCCCCACCGTCGCCGTGATGGCCGGCCGCCTCGCCGCCCCCACCCGCCACAGTGCGTACAGCCGCCGTCTCGGCAGTGGATCGAGGCTCACCGCCACCACGCCCGGCGGGAGCTCCCCACGCCCCAGACGAGGGATCATCGCCACTCCCAACCCCGCCGCCACCAGGGCCAGTTGGGTGTGGTTCTCCTCCGCCTGGTGCACCAGGTCCGGCTCGCGGCCGGATGCCCGTAGCGTCCGTACCAGCCAGTCGTGGCACACCGTCCCCGGCGGCTGGCAGATCCAGCGCTCACCCGCCAGATCCTCCCGCCGCGCCTTGCCCGCCGCCGCCAGTGGATGTCCCGTGGGTACCAGCAGATCGCAGAGGTCCTCGCCGAGGAACACCTGCTCCACCCCGTCCGGTGCCGGCAGCGGAGCGATGTCCCAGTCGTGGGCCACGGCGAGATCCGTCATCCCCCTGGCGACGAGGTCTATCGAGAGATGCGGGTCGACCTCCGTCAGCCGGGCGTCCAGGCCCGGGTGGCCCTCGGCGAGTCGGGCAAGCACCTCCGGAAGGAGTCCCCGGGCCGCGGAGGGGAAGGCGGCGATCGTCAGTCGGCCGGTCGGCGTGCCGCGGCGCTCCTCCAGGGTGGTCTCGGCGCGCTCGACTATGGCCAGCAACTCCTGGGCGGTCGCGGCCAGATGGCGGGCCTCGTCGGTGAGTACGACACCCCGACCCTGTCGTTCCAGCAGGGTCGTACGAGTCTCCCGCTCCAACTTGGTGATCTGTTGCGACACCGCCGAAGGCGTATACCCGAGTGCGGTCGCCGCGGCCGCGACCGAACCGTGCACGGAGACCGCGTGCAGGGCCCGCAGCCGTCCCAGGTCAAGCATGACGGCGCTCCCTCCCATTCGTAAGCAAAGCTCAATTCCACCATGAAGAAATGTGTGCTGGTGCTACATGGTTCGGTCCCTGATGCTCGATCTATGCGTCCCGCACACATCTGCCTGGCTGTGCTGATCACCGCGATTCTGGGAGTGAACTTCGTCGTCATCGAGATCGGGCTCGACCACTTCCCGCCGCTGCTCTTCACCGCCCTGCGGTTTCTGGTGGCGGCTGTTCCCGCTGTCTTCCTCGTCGGTCGCCCCACGGTCGCCTGGCGGTGGATCGTAGGGGTGGGATTTGCGCTCGGTGTGGGGAAGTTTGGCCTTCTCTTTATCGGAATGGACCAGGGGATGCCGCCCGGGCTCTCCTCGCTGGTGCTCCAGATCCAGGCCGTCTTCACGATCGTGTTCGCCGCCTCCTTCCTCGCGGAGCGCCCCGGGCGTGGCCGGATCATCGGCATGGCGGTGGCTCTCGCGGGGATAGCGGTCGCGGCCGTCGACGAGGGAGCGTCGGGCTCGATGGCGGCCTTCGCCCTGGTGATCGCGGCCGCGGCCTGCTGGGGCGTGTCCAATGTGCTGACCCGCAAGGCGTCCCCACCGGAAGCGTTCAACTTCATGGTCTGGGTCAGTGTCGTCCCGGTACTGCCACTGCTCATGCTCTCGCTGGTCTTCGAGGGGCCGAGCGAGGGGGCGGCCGCCCTGCGCGCCCTGGACTGGACCGGCGCCGGAACCGTGCTGTTCGTCGCCTGGATCTCGACCGTGCTCGGTTTCGGAGCCTGGAACTGGCTGCTGCGGCGCCACCCCGCCTCAGCAGTCGCCCCCTTCTCACTCCTCGTACCGGTCTTCGGCATGTCATCGGCCGCGCTACTGCTGGACGAGGCGATCAGCCCGCTGCGCTGGTGCGCTGCGGTGCTCCTGGTCGGTGGAGTCGCGCTTACTTCGCTGTCGGGAAGGTCGGCTGCACGGGCAGTGCCGACAGCAGGCCCTCCAGATACTCACGTCCCTGGACCAGCAGCCCTGGCAGCTCCGCCGCCTGGGGGTACCAGCGCTTCTCGTACTCCCAGCTCAACCACGTCTGCGGAGTAAGCGTGGACAGGCACTCGGCGAGCGGAACGACTCCGTTGCCCAGCGGCAACGGCATCAGGTCGTCAACTGCCGCCACATCCTTGACCTGCACATAGCCAAGGAAAGGAGCGAGATAGCCATGGGTGGTGAGCGGGTCCTCACCGGCCAGCCAGGGGTGCAGCACATCCCAGAGGGCGCCCGCGTTCAGATGCCCCACCGGCCCCAGGACCCCGGAGATCGCCTCCCCGGTGCGGTGTGAGTCATGGGTCTCCAGGAGCAGTCGCACACCCGCTCCCGCCGCGGTCTCGGCCGCCGCACCGAGCCTACGAGCGGCAGTTGCGTCCGCAACGGCGGGGTCCTGATCTGCGGCCCCGGGGAAGATGCGTACATAGGGTGCGCCCAGGTCCCGGGCCAACCACAGCAGCTCCCCGAGCTCCCGCAGGACCACCGCCTCATCGGCTTCGGCGGCGAGGTTGGTGTATCCGCAAACGGCCAGGACCTCCACGCCCGCGCGGCGGAACTCCTTGGCGACCGCCGCCCGCTCCGGCATCTCCAATCCGGGGTGCACCGGTTCGTCGGGGGCGACTCGGAGCTCCACCCCCTGGTAGCCGGTGTCGGCGGCGAGGGCTGCCACATCTGCCATGGCCATGCCCGGTACCCCGAGCGTGGAGAAGGCGAACTTCATGGCACTGGTCCTTCCGTCGGGGGCTCTGTTCGGCCCGGTGGGCTCCCAGCCGTGTACGGCCGGGAGGCGTTCGGCGATACGGCTGGGTCGGCGACCGCCTCGCCGGGGTGGCGACCGCGCGGCACTCGTCGTACCAGCGACGCGGCTCCACGGCGCCCAGCGGTACGTCTCCACCGGGCGGCTCTTGGACCGCGTACCCCGCATCCCGCCCGGCATCCGTCACCATCTGTGACATCTCGCCTGAGGGGCGGGGCCTTGCCACCATGATCAGCCCAGGAGCCCAGGAGCCCAGGAGCCCAGGAGCCCAGGAGCTGCGGTGAGGTGCGGGGGAGGTGTGCGGCGAGGCGAGGGGCGAGATGGAGAGGCCGGGCCGGTAGGCCGAGACGGTCGGTCTGACCGGGCCGGGTCAGACCGACGAGATCGCCGAGGCCGGGGCCTACCGGTCGACCACTCGCCGAGGCTCAACAATTCCCCCGCTCGGCCCCAGCGAGGGAACCGCCCCGCTCCTCACCCGTTCGGCCGTGCCGTCGACCCCCGAACCATCAACTCCGCCTCGACCGTCGCTATCCCACCCGGCGGCGGGGCCTCCTTGCCCATGGCCAACCGTCCGGCCCGGGCCGCCGCCTCGAAGAGCGGCAGCCGTACCGTCGTCAGCGCGGGGGCGGCATCCACCGAGAAGGGCAGATCGTCGAAGCCCGCCACCGAGATGTCCTCGGGGACGCGTCGTCCCTGATCGCGTAGGGCCGCACACACCCCGAGCGCCACGGTGTCGTTCGCGGCCACGATCGCCGTCAGTTCGGGGTCCCGGCGCAGTAGCTCGCGGGCCGCGTCAAAGCCTGAGCCCCGGCTGTATGTGCCGTGCACGGTCAGCCGTTCCTGGGCGCTCGTCGCCAGCCCCACCGCTGCCAGCGCCTCCCGATGGCCTTCGAGTCGGTCTCTGGTGGTGGTACGCCCCGGCGGCCCAGCCACATAGCCCACCCTGCGGTGGCCAAGGGCAAGCAGATGCTCGGTGAGTCGCCGCGCCCCGCCCCGGTTGTCGAAGGCGAGTACGGCGGGCGCCGGATGGTCGTCCGCGGCGCCGTCCGGGCCGGGCATCGGCGGGCGGCCGCAGAGCACCACCCTGGTCCCGGCCCTGGTGAGTTTCGCCAGCTTCGCGGACATCGCCGCGGTGTGTTCCGGGTCCTCCAGCGCGCCACCGGTCAGCACCACCGCCGCCGCGCGCTGTCGCTGCAACAGGGTGAGATAGGTCAGCTCGCGCTCGGCCAGGCCTCCCGTGTTGCAGACCACGGCGAGTTTCTCGCCGCCGGCCCTCCCCATGCCCTCCGGGCCCCCGATCTCGCTCTGCACGGCCCCGGCCATGATCCCGAAGAACGGGTCGGAGATGTCGTTCACCAGGATGCCGACGAGGTCGGAGGTCGCCGCGGCAAGGGAGCTCGCCGGGCCGTTCAGTACGTAGTCCAGTTCGTCCACCGCCCGCAGTACCCGCTCCCGGGTCGAGGCCGCGACCGGGTAGTTGCCGTTGAGTACGCGGGAAACGGTGGCCGGGGAAACCCGGGCCCGCGCCGCGACATCCGCAAGCGTGACTGTCATCGCTTCCCTCCGCGGGAGATGGGCCCGGGGCGCTTGTCCGGGCCGCTGTCGGCAGGCTAGCGTCATATCCGATAGAAAGCGCTTGCTGTCATCGCTTCGCGGGAAGTCGCTCCAGGAGGATTCCCAGGGGCCCCACCAGAGGAGCCGGCCTGAGGCAGGAAGGGGCGTCCTGAGCGAAAGGCTCCCGAAGCCCAGCGTCAGCGGAGCTCGGCACAGGCGGCCCGCGCTCGGCGCCTGGGAGCTCGTAACGACCGTTGAACAGGTGCCGCAAGCGCGCTGAGAGGCCTTGAGAGAACGCGGACCGAGCCCGGACCAGACCCGGCCGGGCGCGCCCGAGTGACCCGGAGGCTAGGTCGTGACACGCAGGACCGTGCGGATCGCCATGAACGGCGTCACCGGCCGGATGGGATACCGCCAGCATCTGGTGCGCTCCCTCCTCGCCATCCGAGAGCAGGGCGGGCTCGACCTCGGCGGCGGCGAGACGGTGTGGCCGGAGCCCGTCCTCGTCGGCCGTCGCGAAGACGCGCTCCGCGACATCGCGCGACGCCATGGCCTCACCGAATGGAGCACCGACCTCGACTCGGTGCTCGACGCCACCGGCTCGGGCCGCGTGGACATCTACTTCGATGCCCAGGTGACCCCCGCCCGCCCGGCGGCCCTCAAACGGGCCATCGCCGCGGGCAAGCACATCTACGCCGAGAAACCGACCGCCACCGATCTCGCCGGAGCCCTGGAACTCGCCCGGCTCGCCGATGAGGCCGGCGTACGGCACGGCGTCGTCCAGGACAAGATCTTCCTGCCGGGGCTTCGCAAGCTCAAACGGCTCGTCGACAGCGGCTTCTTCGGCCGGGTCCTCTCCGTGCGCGGCGAGTTCGGCTACTGGGTCTTCGAGGGCGACTGGCAGGAGGCGCAGCGTCCGTCCTGGAACTACCGGGCCGAGGACGGCGGCGGTATCACCGTCGATATGTTCCCCCACTGGGACTATCTGCTCCATGAGCTGTTCGGCCGGGTGACCAGCGTGTTCGCACAGACGGCCACCCATGTCCCGCAGCGTTGGGACGAACGGGGCGCGCCCTACCGGGCCACCGCCGATGACGCCGCCTACGCCGTCTTCCAACTCGACGGTGGGATCGTGGCCCAGATCAACTCCTCCTGGGCGGTTCGAGTGGCACGTCAGGAGCTGGTGGAGTTCCAGGTCGACGGGGTGCTGGGCTCCGCGGTCGCCGGACTGCGCCACTGCCGCGCCCAACACCGCTCGGCCACCCCCAGACCCGTGTGGAACCCCGATCAGCCGACCACGGAGCCCTTTGGCGACCAGTGGCAGGAGATCCCGGACAACGACGAGTTCGACAACGGCTTCAAAGCGCAGTGGGAACTGTTCCTGCGCCATGTCGCGCTGGGGGAGCCCTACCGCTGGGACCTACTGGCGGGAGCGCGCGGTGTTCAACTGGCCGAACTAGCCTTGAGGTCGTCGGCCGAGGGGCGCCGCTTGAACGTTCCGGAGCTGACGCTGTGAGCCTTGTGCTGCCCGACGCGAAGGGTCGGCTGCGCACCTATGTCCCGCGTCCCGAGCCCGCCGACTTCACCCGACCGGCTCGCCCCGACCCGCCGACCTCCGCCCCGGCGCCCGCCACCAGCCGTCTCCCTGCCGGCACCCCCGCTCCCTTCGCCTCCCGTACCGTCTTCGCCGCCGCGCATGTGGTCGCCGCTCCCTACGCCGACAACGGCCCCGGCGCCCCCGCAGTGGTGGACTGGGACGCGACCCTCGCCTTCCGCCGCCATCTCTGGTCGTACGGTCTCGGGGTGGCGGAAGCCATGGACACGGCGCAGCGCGGAGCAGGTCTTGACTGGCCGGCCGCCGCGGAGCTGATTCGGCGTTCGGCCGCTGAGGCCAGCGCGGTCGGCGGGCGAATCGTGTGCGGTGTCGGCACCGATCAGCTCCCTCCGGGGCCCGCATCGCTGGACGCCGTAAGAGCCGCGTACGAGGAACAGCTCACGGCGGTCGAGGAGGTCGGTGCGCAGGCCGTTCTGATGGCGTCCCGAGCGCTGGCCGCGGCGGCCCGTGGCCCTGAGGACTATCTCGCCCTCTATACGGAGCTGCTGCGGCAAGCCCGCGAGCCGGTGGTTCTGCACTGGCTCGGCCCCATGTTCGACCCGGCGCTACGCGGCTACTGGGGCAGTGACGACCTGGACGCGGCCAGCGCCGTCCTCCTGGAGATCATCGCTGCGGATCCCGCGCAGGTGGACGGCGTCAAGGTCTCGCTACTCGACGCTGGTCGGGAGATCGCCCTCCGGCGCGCGCTTCCGCGCGGTGTGCGGTGCTACACCGGCGATGACTTTCACTATCCGGAACTGATCGCCGGAGATGAGCAGGGTTTCAGCCATGCCCTGCTGGGAGTTCTCGACCCACTGGGGCCATTGGCGGCCGATGCCGTACGGAGGTTGGACCAGGGGGACACGGCCGGCTTCCGCACCCGTCTCGATCCGGCACGCCCCCTCTCTCGACATCTCTTTGAGCCACCGACGCACTGCTACAAGACGGGCGTGGTGCTGCTGGCCTGGCTCGCCGGCCATCAGACCCACTTCACGATGGTGGGTGGAACGCAGTCCGCCCGCTCGCTGCCACATCTGGCGCGCGCCTATGAACTCGCCGATGGACTCGGTCTCTTCCCTGACCCGGAGCTTGCCGAGACCCGGATGAGATCACTGCTCGGTGTGTACGGGATCGACGGATGAACGGCGACCACCGGGCGGGCCTCGACCGGTTCAGCATCAACCAGATGACCGTACGCCAGCTATCGCTGCCCGATCTCGCCGCTGTCTGCGGGCGGCTCGGTGTCACCGGCGTCGGCCTCTGGCGCGAACCGGTGCGCTCCTACGGGGTGCGGGCAGCGGCCGACCTGATGCGGGACGCCGGTCTGACCGTCACCAGTCTCTGTCGCGGCGGCTTCTTCACGGCCGGGGACCAAGCCGGGCGAACGCGTGCCCTGGAGGACAACCGCAGGGCCGTCGATGAGGCCGCCGCCCTCGGTACGGACACCCTGGTCCTGGTCAGCGGTGGTCTACCGGCGGGCAGCCGCGACCTCATCGGCGCACGGGAACAGGTGGCCGATTCACTGGCCGTACTCGCCCCCCATGCGGCGGAACGGGGCGTTCGGTTGGCGATCGAGCCGCTTCACCCGATGTACGCGGCGGACCGGTGCGTGATCTCCACCATGCATCAGGCCCTGGAACTCGCCGGCCGGTTTCCGCCGTCCTCGGTGGGGGTGGTGGTGGACACGTACCACATCTGGTGGGACGAGACGGCCCCTGACGCGGTGGCCAGGGCGGGGGCGCAGGGGCGTATTCACTCCTTCCAACTGGCCGACTGGACCGTTCCGCTGCCGGCGGGGGTCCTCACCGGGCGTGGGCAGCTGGGCGAAGGCTCCATCGAGCTGCGGCGCTGGCGTGAACGGGTGGACCAGGCCGGTTACCGGGGTCCGATGGAGGTGGAACTCTTCAATGAGGAGCTCTGGGCGAGGGAGGGGGCCGAGGTCCTGGCCGAGAGCCTCAGCCGATTCGTCGCGCATGTCCTCTGACGGCGCCCGCGCGCTGGCCGCAGTGCTGCGGTGGGGCGTGCTGCCCCGGTTTCGGTGCCGTAGATCTCCGGGCTGCGGGAGACGGGCATACCAGGCTGCCCTTCGAGCACGGCCGAGGCGGAGCCGCGTCGGCTCGGCGTCCGGGTTGTCGGCGGCCGGGTCATTCTGCGTGGCCAGGTGGCGGCGAGGGGAGTCGGTTGAGGGACGGAAAGAAAATAGTTCCGTTCTCATGCAACCCTTTCCGGCTCCTGGCAGTCGTAACTGTCATCAAGGCTCTCGGGGGGAATCCGGGGGGATTCGAGGGCCTGGACGGAGGGGAAACGGAGGGGCCCGGCTGTTGACGGCCGGGTCTCCTCAATTTTCCGGGACCTCCTCGGGTCTTCGGGACATCCTCAATTTTCCCGGACCTCCTCGGGTTTCCCGGACCTCCTCGGGTCTTCGGCCGCGCGAGGTGTCGGCCTTTGGTGCGCTCCTTCCCCGCACATGGATGTCTGCTTCCGGCGGCTTCGCCGCAGAAGCCTGAGACCGGTCGCGGTGTTCCCGGTTATCCACAGGTGCGGCGTGATGTCGGACCTCAGCGGTAGCGTCGGGGCATGTCCAATACGACAGGGCCTCAGCTGGCGGTCGTCGAAGGTGTTCTGGAGCGGATCACCTACGCCAACGAGGAGAACGGGTACACGGTGGCGCGCGTCGACACCGGCCGTGGCGCAGGCGATCTCCTCACGGTCGTCGGCTCGCTGCTCGGTGCTCAACCGGGCGAATCCCTGCGCCTGGAAGGCCGCTGGGGTTCCCACCAGCAGTACGGCAAACAGTTCACGGTGGAGAACTACACCACGATTCTCCCCGCCACCATCCAAGGCATCCGCCGCTATCTCGGCTCAGGGCTCATCAAGGGCATCGGCCCGAAGATCGCCGAGCGGATCGTGGAGCACTTCGGCGTCGACACCCTCGATGTCATCGAGCAGGAGCCCAAGCGCCTCGTGGAAGTCCCCGGGCTCGGCCCCAAGCGGACCAAGCTGATCGGTGTCGCCTGGGAGGAACAGAAGGCCATCAAGGAAGTGATGGTCTTCCTCCAGGGCGTCGGTGTCTCCACGTCCATCGCCGTCCGCATCTACAAGAAGTACGAGGACGCCTCGATCTCCGTGGTGAAGAACCAGCCCTACCGGCTTGCGGCCGATGTCTGGGGCATCGGGTTCCTCACCGCGGACAAAATCGCCCAGTCGGTGGGTATTCCTCATGACAGCCCCGAGCGGGTCAAGGCCGGCCTTCAGTACGCGCTGTCCCAATCCACCGACCAGGGGCACTGCTTTCTGCCCGAAGACCAGTTGATCTCCGACGCTGTGAAGCTGCTCCAGGTGGATACCGGCCTCGTTATCGAGTGCCTCGCGGAGTTGGCGGCGGACGAGGAAGGCGTGGTCAGGGAGCAGGTGCCGGCGCCGAACGGCGGTGATCCACTGACCGCGGTCTATCTGGTGCCGTTCCATCGGGCGGAGATATCTCTGGCGGCCCAGCTGAAACGGTTGCTGCGGGCACCGGACGACCGGCTCCCCGCCTTCCAGGATGTCGACTGGGACAAGGCCCTGGCCTGGCTCGCCGAACGGACGGGCGCCGAGCTGGCCCCGGAGCAGCAGGCGGCTGTCCGGCTCACCCTCACCAGTCGGGTCGCGGTGCTCACCGGGGGTCCTGGGTGCGGAAAGTCATTCACCGTGCGGTCGGTGGTGGAGCTGGCCCGTGCCAAGAAGGCGAAGGTGCTCTTGGCGGCCCCGACGGGCCGGGCGGCCAAGCGTCTGTCCGAGCTGACCGGAGCGGAGGCGTCCACGGTGCATCGGCTGCTGGAGCTCAAGCCGGGCGGGGACGCGGCATATGACCGGGACCGACCCCTGGACGCGGACCTGGTGGTGGTGGACGAAGCCTCCATGCTGGATCTGCTGCTCGCCAACAAGCTGGTCAAGGCGGTCGCCCCCGGAGCCCATCTCCTGCTGGTCGGAGACGTGGACCAGTTGCCGAGCGTGGGCGCGGGAGAGGTGCTGCGAGACCTCCTCGCAGAGGAGGGGCCGGTGCCCAGGGTGCGACTCACCCAGATCTTCCGGCAGGCCCAGCAGTCGGGTGTGGTCACCAACGCCCATCGCATCAATTCGGGTATACAACCCATCACTTCCGGGCTGACGGACTTCTTTCACTTCGTCGAAGAGGAGACGGAAGACGCGGGCAGGCTCACTGTCGATGTAGCCGCGCGAAGAATTCCAGCCAAATTCGGCCTCGATCCCCGGCGGGATGTTCAGGTTCTTGCCCCTATGCACCGGGGTCCTGCGGGCGCTGGCACGCTCAATGGACTGCTTCAGCAGGCGATTACGCCCGCGCGCCCGGATGTGGCCGAGAAGCGCTTTGGCGGAAGAATTTTCCGTGTCGGCGACAAGGTCACGCAGATTCGCAACAATTATGAGAAGGGGAAGAACGGTGTCTTCAACGGCACGGTCGGCGTGGTCACCTCGCTTCACCTGGACGATCAGCGGCTCATGGTGCTGACGGACGAGGACGAAGAGATTCCGTATGAGTTCGATGAGCTCGATGAGCTGGCCCATGCCTATGCAGTCACCATCCATCGCTCGCAAGGCAGCGAGTATCCGGCGGTGGTGATCCCGGTCACCACGGGCGCTTGGATGATGCTCCAGCGCAATCTCCTCTACACGGCGGTCACCCGGGCCAAGAAGCTTGTGGTCCTCGTCGGCTCCCGCAAAGCGATCGGGCAAGCGGTCCGCACGGTTTCCGCAGGCAGACGGTTCACCGCCCTGGACCACCGACTAACCCGGGTTTGAGAGGTGCACACTCGCCCGCCCGGGGGAAGCAGTTCGGTCCCAGGGTGGGAAATGCCACCCCGACTTCCGGATTCGGGGCGCACGGGGCAGGATGAGCAGGTTGGCGGCACTCAGTGCCGCCAAAGGGTCAATCGGGTCGACCCCGAGTGCACTCTGCTGAGCCAAGTGGGGGATGGTAGAGACAGTCAGGGCACCTCGAAGAAGAGGCACTACGTCGGTGAGGGATGACGTGAGCGACAACTCTGTAGTACTGCGGTACGACGACAGCGAGTACATCTACCCGGTGGCTGAGAGCACCGTCGGTGACAAGGGCTTCGACATCGGGAAGCTCCGAGCCCAGACCGGTCTGGTGACCCTGGACAGCGGCTATGGCAACACAGCCGCCTACAAATCCGCGGTCACCTACCTCGACGGTGAGCAGGGAATCCTCCGCTACCGCGGCTACCCCATCGAGCAGCTGGCTGAGCGTTCCAGCTTCCTTGAGGTGGCGTACCTCCTGATCAACGGCGAGCTTCCGACCGTTGACGAGCTCGCCGAGTTCCGGGGCGAGATCACCCAGCACACCCTGCTGCACGAGGACGTCAAGCGGTTCTTCGACGGCTTCCCTCGTGACGCCCACCCCATGGCCATGCTCTCCTCGGTGGTCAGTGCGCTGTCGACGTTCTACCAGGACAGCCACAATCCGTTCGACGAGAAGCAGCGCCACCTCTCCACGATCCGGCTGCTCGCCAAGCTGCCCACGATCGCGGCGTACGCGTACAAGAAGTCGATCGGTCACCCGTTCGTCTACCCGCGCAACGACCTCGGGTACGTCGAGAACTTCCTGCGGATGACCTTCTCGGTCCCCGCACAGGAGTACGACCTCGACCCGGTCGTGGTGGCGGCTCTCGACAAGCTCCTGATCCTGCACGCGGACCACGAGCAGAACTGCTCCACCTCCACGGTCCGCCTGGTCGGCTCCTCGCAGGCGAACATGTTCGCCTCGATCTCCGCCGGCATCTCGGCGCTCTGGGGCCCGCTGCACGGCGGCGCCAACCAGTCCGTGCTGGAGATGCTGGAAGGCATCCAGGCGGCCGGCGGCGATGTCGACTCCTTCATCCGCAAGGTGAAGAACAAGGAGGACGGCGTCCGGCTGATGGGCTTCGGCCACCGGGTGTACAAGAACTTCGACCCCCGGGCCCAGATCATCAAGGCGGCGGCGCACGACGTCCTCTCGGCGCTCGGCAAGTCCGACGAACTGCTCGACATCGCGCTGAAGCTGGAAGAGCACGCGCTCTCCGACGACTACTTCGTCGAGCGCAAGCTCTACCCGAACGTGGACTTCTACACCGGTCTGATCTACCGGGCCATGGGCTTCCCGACCGAGATGTTCACCGTGCTCTTCGCGCTCGGCCGGCTGCCCGGCTGGATCGCCCAGTGGCACGAGATGATCAAGGAGCCGGGTTCCCGCATCGGCCGTCCGCGCCAGATCTACACGGGTGTCGTCGAGCGCGACTTCATCCCCGTCGAGGCCCGCTGAGGCCACTGAGGCCATCGCAGGGTCATCGAATGCCCCCTGGG
The DNA here is from genome assembly GCF_023701525.1 of Streptomyces albipurpureus. Lineage (GTDB taxonomy): Bacteria > Actinomycetota > Actinomycetes > Streptomycetales > Streptomycetaceae > Streptomyces > Streptomyces albipurpureus. Next base: position 256,125 of record NZ_JAMQAW010000036.1, on the reverse strand, counting down.
GCAGCGAGCTCAACCGAGCTTCCGTGGCTCAACCACCGGGGTCGCTGCCCGCTCGGCCCTGCGTCCCCGGTTCCGTACGGCTGCCCAGTGGACGGGCGTCCGGGCAGCCGTACGGTTGAATGACATGCCCGCGCGGCGAGCGCGTTCGGAGCCGTTCCGCGGACGCGCTGTCCCGGGTCAGTGCGGCAGTCGCGACAGCGCTCCAGCGCGACAGGGGCACAGCAACCTCTCGCGCATGCGACGACACTCCGTGCCGCGGTCCTGTGCCGGTCTCCTCGGGCTCGCTGGCGCCACGGTGGCAGCCGCCTCAGGCGCTGCCTCAAGCTTGCCGCGCAAGGCCCTCCGGTCCCGAGGTCCCGTGGTGCCGAGGTGCCCCAGCCCCCGTGCAGCCGCGCCCCTGAGCCCGGACCGAGCCGCCGAGCCTCAGGGCTCAGGCACCAACCCCGCGCGGTCGAGGGCGCGTCCCTGGGCCTGCCCGTCCCCACCGCCGCCAGCACCTCGCCGGGGGCGGCTTTCCGCTGTCCTGGGGGCAGACCCTCGGCCCGCCCTTCCTGGGCCTTGGGAGCGGCTCTCCTTGGGGACGCCCACCTCTTGGGGATCTCGACGTGAGGTCCGGATGACGTGACCCGCGTACGCCTGCCGTCGTGGCCTGCGTACGCCCCTGCCGTGCGAACGATTCCCGCTGTGGTGCCACCCGAGTCGGCTCCTGGCTCCCGTTGTCTGAGGCTCCCGTTGTCTGACTCGTGGGCGAAGGACCGGGCCCGGACGGACAGGTGACAGTTGCCGGGACGGACCCGTATGGGGCTGACCACAGGGGGCTGGCACGGTCTGCCCGCGATCCGGAGCCGGTTGCTGCGGAGGTGGGGTTCAACGGTTGCTCTGGGGTGGTTCGGCGGGCTTCGCTGGCCTTCTGGGGGTCTTTTGCGGCGGGTGGCACAGGTCGACCAGCCTGCCGCTCGAAGGCGGGTTTCGGCCGTACGCACGAGTCGCGCAGCGACAGCCCTGGTGGTCACTGTCTGTAGCTGACCGTCTCCGACCGCGTCGCTCGTCGACGCCCGCCCGCGCGGCCGCCCACCGGTCCGGGTGAGCTCATTCGGCGCCCTCGCGGGGAGCCCATGGCCCGGCGAGGTCCACGTTCCTGGCGGCGTCCACCTGGGGTGGGTGCGGGCCGCTGGCCGTGGTTCGCGCGGAGGTGGTTCGTTGGGTGTGGCGGGGGCCGTGGGCCATGGTCCACGAGGTGGGCGCGGGTTACCGGCGCCCAGGCCGCGTCGAGCCGGGTCCCATCGCGGTTGTCGTCAGCGCAGCCACTGCGCGGGTCGGCGCGGACCCCGGGTTCTGGGCCCGTCCAGCGGGCTCGGGGCATGGGTCGTCCGCCGAACCCGCCCGGTTCGGCTGTGATGAGCTCCCTCTCGGCGCTGTGCGGCCGTATGAGCCCCCCGCAGTGAGCGATGGGCCCCGGGGCCACCTGGAGGCCCGATAGGCCCGCAGATGACGAAAGCGCCCCGCTGCCGATCCCCCCACGGGTCGACGAGCGGGGCGCTTCCCATATCCCCGGAGCGGATTCCCCCCACGGGATCCGGCCGGGTGTCTCCTGCCTCAGAAGACTTCTGAACCGAATTCCCCCCACGGGATCCGGTCGTCGGTCTCTGCTGCAGCAGAAGCTCCACACGCGGTCTGCCGGGGTACGTACGCACGGGAGGGCCGCTCAAAGCTCCCCGGGCACGTGCCCCGGCCAACGCTTGCCTGGAATGTCCCCCAAGACATCCCGTGAACGTCCCCCAAGACGTTCCTGGCACCGCCCATTTAGACTCATGCGGAGCCTCAATGGTTACCCCTCAATATCTGTGATCTAGGTCTCTTTGTGAAGGACTTGTGCCTCACGCGCGCTCAGGGGAGCGACCGTAGACGCGGGCTGTTCGTCCCCGCGAAGATGGATGAACCGGCCCCGGTGAACCCGGTGATCATGGGGTTGATCAGGTCGAATGCCGCTAGAGGCGGTGTGGCGGCGTTGTAGCCGAAGGCCCAGAAAAGACTCCCTTTGATGGTTTTTAGCGTCCGGTGTGCGAGACGGACGGCGTCCGCGGGCACCCTCGATTCGCCCCGGATGAGAGTGAGATCACTCGCCTGGATCGCGGCATTCAGTGCCCGTGCCCATCGCCGGACCCGGATCCGCGGTGGCGAGCGCCGCCGCGTCGTTGACGCCGGCACCCACCATCGCCACGCTGGGCCTTCCCGCTGGAGTCGTCGTCGGCCTCGACCTCGTTCTGGACCTGATCGACTGCTCCGAGCGCCGCACGCACCTCCCCGATGCCTGCTCCCGCCGCGACCGCCTCGGCCACCGACCGGCCGTCGCGGGTCAGGGGAATGGGCGTCAGCCCTCAGGGTAGGCGGCCGGCCGATGGCCTCGGGGCTGGTCCCTTCGCCATGTCGGCGACGGTCAGTACGCCGAGTGGCTTGCCATCCCAAGCCCCGTAGACGGCCATACGCCCTCTGGATGGGGAAGATTCATCATCCGTCTCATCGTTCATGGCTGCAGGCGCCAGGAGGCTCTCCGGCAGCGGTATGCCCGCGTCTGTGAGCAGCCGGGCTCACCCGATCAGTACCCCAGGGCCGGTCGGCCACTGCCCGTACCCCGGGCCCCGGCGCTTTCCCGGAAGCCGGCGGGAAGCCAACGCGCTCCTTGGTCCCGGGGGAAGGAGCGCGACAGGGGGTGCCCGGTGTGTGCTCCAGCGCATCCGCGACGGGCGGTAGTTCCTGGTCATCGACGCCATCGGTCTCGTACACCCCGTGCCGGACGACGGGAACGGAGATCACCGAAATGCGGTCGACCAGTCGCTGGATTTCGGTGCTCCCGGCTCTGGGCGTCCTCGACGAGCCCGGCCATCCGGGCGAGTTGGCGCTCCGCGGCGACCGGGCGGCCCGGACGGCCAGCCGGTCAGAGGCGTTGACCGTGCCGCGGGTGACGGTCTCGTCGCTTGGCATATCCACGGGCTCGGACTCGGCACCGAGCATGGAGATACCAATGGGAAGGTCACCCTCAGTAACGGTGCCGTCCGTTGTGGTCCTCTCGCCCGGGCGCACGGCAAAGCGGTCACGCGTGGATAGTTGCCCCACCGGGATAAGCGCTTCTGAGCCGTCGCGCAGTACGGAGACGGCGTCCCTGGTGCCCAGCTCCATCAAGGCACGCAGTGCCTTGCCCGCCTTCCGCTGGGCACGGGCCTTCGGTCAGCGGCCGAGGAGGAGGCACGTCACCACCTCGGCGGCGGCGTCCAGATGGATCGGCGGTGAGGCATCGGAGCGCGAGGACGTGCGGTCGACACCATGGCGCGTTCCGGTCATGACGGCATCGCGGAAGCGCTGCCCCCTGAGCGAGCAGCCGAAGTCGGCGAGGGGTCCGACGGGGCGGTGCCAGGGTGACCGTTGGGAACCTCAAGCGCGCCGACAAAGAAGCCGGGCCGTATCCGGTCAGCGTGGGCTGATCGGATACGGCCCGGCGGGGTGGGGGCCACTGGCATGGCCCCGGACGACGCACTGGCACGGGTCGCAATCGGTGGATGAGGGGTGTCGGCGATATGCGATGTGCGCCGACGCTCCACGCACTCGATGTGACCGCAGGCTGGGAGTGGGGGCGTCGGTGGGTTGATGGGTGCGTGGGACTACGTCGCCGCAGCCCTTCGACGCTCCGTCCCCCGAAGTCAGAACTCCGAGTGCCCTTCCCGTTCGGGCTTTCTCCGCCCGGGTTCTGCTCAGGCGGCCTTGCCGACCAGCTCGTAGCCGGCCTCGTCCACGGCCGCGCGCACGGCCTCCTCGTCGAGGGCGGCTTCGGAGACGACGGTCACCTGGCCGGTCGCGGCAACGGCCTTGACCGAGGTGACGCCGACGATCGCGGAGATCTCGGCCGAAATCGAACCCTCGCAGTGGCCGCAGGTCATTCCGGAGACCTGGTAGACGGTGGTCACGCCGGTTTCGGCGCCGCTGGTCGAGTCCGTGCCGCAGGAGCTGCCGCCGCAGCAGCCGGAGGCCGGAGCGTTCTCATCAGTGATCTCGATCTCGGTCTTCGCGGTCATGTCGTTCTCCTCGCAGGGCATGTGAGATGCGCCCATCGCGGCGCATCAGAGGCGTACCAAGGGCTCCCGGAGCTGCCGGGACCCTGTGACACTCAATATACTATACCCCTAGGGGGTATCAAAATCGCGTAAGGATTCAAGCACCCTCCCCTGTGTTCCGCCCATGCCTCAACGCGCGCCCGTCAGGGCTGCGTTCGGTGGACGCAGTCATCGGTGTCCGGGAAGAGCGGGTCGAGATAGCGGAACAGGACCCTCTTGATCTCCAGCATGTACGCGTGTCGCTCCTCGCCCTCATGGGTGAGGACCAGGTCGAGGCCCGCCTTGAAGATGGTGAAGGCCGTGTTGGCGATGCGCGCCAGTTCTGTTGGCGGTGTGTCGGGGAGGTAGGCCGTGAGCACCTCCTCGATCCGGGTGAGCAGGCTCAGATGGATCGCGTTGAACTCCTGGGCGATCTGGCCGGGCGAGTCGGGGCCGTGGATGAGGACCGCGAAGGCCGGGTTGTCGTAGTTGAAGGCGAAGAGCGGGTCGAGTACCTCGTCCAGTAGCGCGTCGAGGGGGAGCGGCTGGCCGGCGGCGACAAGCGCCGTGCCGTGGGACTCGCGCCAGCGTTCCAGCAATCGCCCGCCGAGCTCGATGGCGATGGCCTCTTTGTTCGGGAAGAACTGGTAGAGCGTGCCGGGGGAGACCCCGGCTTCGCGGGCGATGGCGTTGGTGGTGGCCGCGGAGTAGCCGGACGAGGTGAAAACGGTTGCGGCGGCGTCGAGGAGTTGGGCTATCCGGCGCTCGCCGCGCGCTTGGCGGCGGCGCGGTTTGACGCTCGGGGCTTCCGTCCCGGCATCGGCTGCGGTCGCGGTGGTCGCTGCGCTGCTGGAGCGGGAAGCGGGCTCCGGGCGGGAAGCGGGCTCCGGGCTGGACGCTGGGGCCGGGGTGGGCTCGGTCGCCGATGTCGGGGCGGCCCCGGAAGGGGGCTCTGGAGCCGGGGCGGCTCTGGGCTCCGGATCGGGTGCGATTTCCGGAGCGGGAGGCTCCGGTTTTGTCGTCTCCGGCACTGGTATCCCTGGCTTCCTCACACGGTTGACAAACGCGAGTGGTCGCTCGCATTCTTTATCAATGCGAGTGATTGCTCGTATTTGCCAAGTCTATGGCAATGGTCACCCCATGCTGCCTGCTCGGATGCTGCTTGCGCATGGGCCACGGTGAAGGGGACACCCACCATGTCCGATTTCAACGATCCGCCCCCAGCCCAGGGACGGATCGGAGGGTGGACCCGATTCGTCACCGCGAGGCCCACGCTCTCGCTGCTCGCCGCGCTGGTCCTCACCGTGCTTGCGGTGTTCGCGGGTAGCGGAGTCGCGGACCGCATGGGTAGCGGGGGCTGGACGGACCCGGCCGCTGAATCGACGTACGCGACCAAGGCGCTGGAGCGGGAGTTCCCTGGGTCGCAGCCGAATCTGCTGCTGCTCGTGGACAGCGGGCGGGCTGATGTGGACAGCCCGCGGGTCGCGGCCGAGGGCCGCCGACTGGCGGAGCGTCTGGCCGCGGAGGAGGGCGTGACAGGAGTCGGGTCGTACTGGGGGACCTCGTCGCCCGCCCTGCGGGCCAAGGACGGAGGGCAGGCGCTCATCGCGGCCAGGGTCCTGGGCGATGAGAAGACGAAGTCTGAGGTTCTTCAGCGCATCGCCCCGGAGTACCGAGGGACACACGGCCCGGTGGAGGTCTCCCTCGGAGGCCCGGTCGCCGTTGAGCACGAGATGACGACGATCATCCAGGAGGACCTCCTCCTGGCCGAGGCGATCGCGTTGCCGGTGACCCTGATCTTGTTGATCATGGTCTTTGGCAGTGCGGTCGCGGCGGTGCTGCCGCTGCTCATCGGCATTGTCGCGATCCTGGGGACCAACGCGGTGCTGCGCGGTCTTACGGAGTTCACGGATGTCTCCGTCTTCGCGATGAACCTCACCACCGCGCTCGGGCTTGGACTGGCCATCGACTACGCCCTCTTCATCGTGCGCCGCTTCCGGGAGGAACTCGCCGCCGGCGCGGAGGTTCGGGACGCGGTCGGCACGACCCTGCGCACCGCGGGTCGCACCGTTCTGTTCTCGGCACTGACAGTCGCGGTGTCACTCGCCGCCATGCTCGTCTTTCCTCAGTACTTCCTGCGCTCATTCGCCTATGCAGGGGTCGCCGTCGTCCTTCTGGCTGCTGCTGCGGCGCTGGTTCTGCTGCCCGCCGCGCTGATGCTTCTCGGCCATCGGATCAATGCGCTCGATCTACGCCGGGCCTTCCGGCGAAGGCGCGGGCAGGACGGTCGTGTGCCCGGGGGGCGGGCGGCGGCGACCGTGGGGCGCGATCGAACGATGGACGGCGGGACGGATACGGATCAGGGCCCGGCCTCGGAGCGGGCGCCGGCGGCAGAACCGACTCATGGACCCGGGGCGGGATTGGTCGGAGCGTTGAAGGGGGCGCCGGCCCAGGCCAGGTCAGGAGCGGTTGCCGCCGATGCGGAACGGGGAGCACGAAGCGCGGGCTCGGGGGGCTCGGACTCCGGGGGGAGCGGGCCCGTACCGGGTGAGGAGCACGGAGGCTGGGCTCGGCTCGCCGATCTGGTGATGCGCAGGGCCCCGCTCTTCGCCTTTACGACCATCGCAGCGCTGTTGCTGCTCGGGCTGCCCTTCTTGGACGTCAAGTTCGGTACGCCGGATGACCGCCAGTTGCCGGCGTCCGCCGAATCCCATGTCGTCCAGCAGGAGATACGGGATGGGTTCCCCGGGAGCCCCGACGGGGCCATCGAGATATTCGCGGAGGAGACCGGAGCCGGACGGGGAGACAAGGGCGCGTCAGCCACGGCTCCGACTGACTATGCGGAATACCGCAATCGCATCGCCGCCCTTCCCGGAGTGCTCAGGGTCGATGGTCCCGTTGTTTCGGGCAGCGCCGCCTACTTCACGGTGCAGCCGGGGGGCGAAGCGGTCGGCGAGGGCGCCCAGCGTCTGGTTCATGATCTGCGCGAGATACCGGCCCCGTTTGAGACCTCGGTGACGGGGCGGGCAGCGGTGCTGGAGGATTCCAAATCCGCGATCGCGGACAAGCTACTGCTGGCGCTCGGGATCATCGCCGTGGCCACCTTGCTGCTGGTCTTCCTGCTCACCGGGAGTCTGTTGATCCCCCTTCAGGCAGTGGTGCTCAATGCGCTGAGTCTGACGGCCATGTTCGGCGCGGTCGTCTGGGTCTTCCAAGACGGCAATCTCTCGGAGCTCTTGGGGTTCACCCCCACCGGAGACATCGAGACCAATCTGCCGGTGCTGATGTTCTGCATCGCCTTCGGGCTCTCCATGGACTACGGAGTCTTCCTGCTCTCCCGTATCAAGGAAGAGTACGACCGTACGCATGATCATGAGCATGCGGTCCGCTTCGGGCTTCAGCGCACCGGTGGGCTCATCACCGCGGCGGCCGTGATCCTCGCGGTGGTGATGGTCGCCATCGGCACCTCGCGGGTCACCAATACCAAGATGCTCGGTCTGGGGATCGCACTGGCTGTGCTGATGGACGCCATGGTGGTGCGCAGTCTGTTGGTGCCATCGGTGATGAAGCTCATGGGGGCGCGGAGTTGGTGGGCCCCCGGTCCGCTCCGAAGGTTCCATCAGCGGTTCGGCCTGAGCGAAGGCGAGACAACGAGCCCCGTCTCTGCGCGGGGCGGCGGCTCAGGGCGCGGGGATGGGCCGAACGAAGGATCAGGCCCTGGTCCGGATCGCGGCCCGGGTCACGGTCCAGACCACGGCCCCGGCAGCGGCCCGGATCGCGGCTCTGATGGTGGCCCCGATGGTGGGGCGGGCGGTGGCTCTGGACCAGGGGCGGGGCGCAGGCCGGGCTCTGCCTCGTGGGACCGGGCCGGGGTTTGACGGCCAGCCCGAACCCGAAGTAGCCGCCCTGGCATCCGCCGCACGAGCTGAACGAGCTGGACGGGCGGCACCTGCCACACCAGCCAAGCCAGCCGGATGAGCCAGGCCAGCCGGACGGGCTGGGCGCGGGTGACCAACCGAGCAAGGGGAGTAGGGCTCGTGCGGCTGGAAGCCAGAGAACAGCGGGTGGGAGTGGGAAGCCAGGGAAGTGAAGGGAAGGGCAGGCGGGGGGGGCAGGTAGGGGCAGGGGCGGGCAGGGGGCTGGAAGTCAGAAAAGGCGGAGTCCCGCACCCCCGGTCGGGGTGCGGGACTGCCGTTGAGGAGGTTCAGTTAGGGCGTCCCCGGTTCCCGGGACGGTTCGCCACCCATACGCGAATGGTCTCGGCGTACCAGTAGGGCTTTCCGGCCTCCACTAGATCAGGTGGTGGTAGCAGCCCGTGCTTCCGATAGGAGCGGACCGTGTCGGGCTGTACCCGGATGTGAGCAGCGATCTCCTTGTAGGACCAGAGCCTTTTGTCCGTCATGTGGCACCTCCCTGCGTGCGCGACAACGGCGGCCGGGGGGCCGTCGGGGGAGCCATCGCGCGTTCGCTGGCGATCATGAGCGTGCGCCTGTTGAGCGGCGAACAGTGCAGGTAAGGCAGGTCTGTCGACTGCCCGTGACGGAAAACCCGCGTAATGGAGATATGTGTGATCAGAGGGCGACAACGGTGACAGATGTGATGAGTGAGCCTCAGGCGCCGCAAGTGCGAAGGAATTGGCGAGTCCGCTGAGCGATGGGGAGCGGTTTGTCCGCCGCACAGGGGTACATGTCCTGCTCGACGATGGCGAAAAGATCCACCCCCAGGGCCTGAGCTGCCGTCAGCACGGGCTCCAGCGCGGGGACCCCGGAGGGGGGCTCACACATCACCCCTCGGGCGACCGCGGGCCCGAAAGCCACCCGATCGGCGATGACACCCGCGAGGATCTCGGGGTCCACCTGCTTGAGATGGAGATAGCCGATCCGTTCCCCGTAGGTCTCGATCAGCTTGACGCTGTCGCCGCCGCAGTACGCGTAGTGCCCGGTGTCCAGGCAGAGCGAGACCAGATCCGAGTCGGTGGCGTCAAGGAAGCGGCTGACATTGGCTTCACTGTCGATATGGGTGTCCGCATGGGGGTGGACCACGACCCTCAGCCCGTAGCGCTCGCGCACCTCGCGGCCGAGCCGCTCGGTCTGGGCGGCTAGATCTCGCCATTGACGAGCGGTCAGCGTGCTGTCCTCCACCAGTTGGCCCGTCTTGTCGTCGCGCCAGAAAGAGGGGATGACGACCAGATGCTCAGCGCCCGTCGCCTGAGTGAGTGCAGCGACGTTCGACACCTGCGCCCAGGTCTTCTCCCAGACAACCGGGCCGTGATGCAGTCCCGTGAAGACGGTCCCGGCGGACACCTTTAGCCCGCGGCGACCGGTCTCCTCGCCCAGGACCACGGGATCGGTGGGGAGATAGCCATAGGGGCCGAGTTCAATCCACTGGTAGCCGGCTTGGGTGACCTCATCGAGGAAGCGGGGCCAGGGCACCTGAAGGGGGTCGTCGGGGAACCACACGCCCCAGGAGTCTGGGGCCGAGCCGACCCGGATGCGGTTGAGGGCGGGGGCGGGGGAGCTCATGCGGCCGAGCTTTACGGCCCCCGCAAAACGGTGTCAAGGCTACGTCCGAATGTCAGGACAAAATGTTGACAGCGTTCGGCGGACGGCGTTAGACCTGGAGATGCCCGAGCAGCGAAGCGGAGGGATGCGCATGTCGCAGCGGTCTGAGCCGGAGCCCTATGACGTCATCACCATGGGACGCATCGGGGTGGATCTCTATCCGTTGCGGACCGGGGTGCCGTTGGCGAAGGTCGATGTGTTCGGCAAGTTCCTCGGCGGCTCGGCCACCAATGTGGCCGTGGGCGCCGCCAGGCTCGGACGACGTTCTGCCGTGATCACTCGCACGGGAGCAGACGCCTTCGGCGACTATCTCCACGACGCGCTCCGCGATTTCGGGGTGGACGACCGCTGGGTGACCCCGGTTCATGGCCTCCCCACTCCGGTCACCTTCTGCGAGATCTTCCCACCGGACGATTTTCCGCTGTGGTTCTACCGGCAACCCAAGGCCCCCGACCTGGAACTACATCAGCACGAGCTCGATCTACCGGCGATCCGTTCGGCACGGGTCTTCTGGGTGACCGGCACCGGGCTGAGCGAGGAACCCAGCCGATCCACCACCCTTGCCGCGCTCGCTCACCGCGACCGCGCGGGCATCACCGTCTTCGACCTCGACTGGCGGCCCATGTTCTGGCGCGATCCCGATGCGGCCCGGTCGTACTACCACCAGGCCCTCACCGCCGCCACGGTCGCCGTGGGCAATCTCGACGAGTGCGAGATCGCCACCGGTGAGCGCGATCCGCTCACCGCTGCCAGGGCGCTGCTCGAAGCGGGCGCGGAGCTCGCCGTGGTCAAGCAGGGCCCGAAGGGGGTCCTGGCGCTCCACCGCGACGGCACCCGTGCGGACGTCCCACCCGTGCCCGTCGCCGTGGTCAATGGGCTAGGCGCCGGAGATGCCTTCGGTGGAGCGCTCTGCCACGGGTTGCTCGCCGGCTGGGACCTGGAGCGGGTGATGCGGTACGCGAACGCCGCGGGGGCCATCGTCGCCGCGCGTCTCGCCTGCTCCACCGCGATGCCCTACCCGGCAGAGGTCGACCAGGTCCTCTCCGGCGGCCCGGTCCCGCGCTCGCCCACCCCTCCGCCCCAAGCCCCCGCACCCCAGCCAGACCCCTTCGCGCCCACCGCCCAGCTGGGCGAAACCTCCCGCGGAGTCGTCGACCCAGCCGACTCGGCCCATACAGCGGATCCAGCCGGTACAGCCCACCTGGCCCAGCCGGCAGATCCGCCCCAGCTGAGCCCGTCCGCCACCCCGCAGGCCAAAGCCCCGCCGCCCAAAGCCACTCCAGCCACCCCCGCCGTACCGGCTGGACCCGCCGCGTCAGCCACCCCCGTCGCACCAGCAGCTGCGACCGGAACTGAAGCCCCAACCGGAGACCGCCCGTCCAGGGCGTCATCGGCCCCTGTCCCACCGTCCCAAGACTCTCCGGGGGATGAGGACTACACAGGTGATCAGAACCGCTCGGGTGATCAGGACTGCCCGGGTGGCCCCCGGGCGCCGTCGACCGAACGCCCCGAGGGTCCCGGAGGCCGCCCATGAGCCGCGTGGACATCACCGAGCTGATCGGCATTCGTACCCAGCACCCCGAAGCCGTCGCCGAGGCCGCCTCCCACCGCCGTAGACGCCCCCGGCTGATGGGGGAGAGCGGCCGCCTGATGATCATCGCGGCGGATCATCCGGCCCGTGGGGCGCTCGCCGTCGGCGAGCGCCCGCTCGCCATGGCCAATCGCCTCGACCTCCTGGAGCGCCTCTGCCTCGCCCTCTCCCGGCCCGGCGTTGACGGTGTCCTCGCCACCGCCGACATCCTCGATGATCTACTGCTGCTCGGGGCGCTCGACGACAAGGTCGTCATGGGTTCGATGAACCGCGGTGGACTCGCCGGCGCGTCCTTTGAACTGGACGACCGCTTTACCGGCCATCGTCCGCAAGACCTCTCCCGCCTTCGTTTCGACGCGGGCAAGCTCTTGCTCCGTATCCACTACCAGGACCCGGCGTCCCTCGACACCCTCCACACCGCCGCCCGAGTCATCGACGAGATGGCGGAACGTCAGCTGCCGGTCTTCGTAGAGCCGTTCATCTGTCACCGGACCGAGGGGCGACTGCGCAATGATCTGAGCGCTGGGGCGGTCACCCGATCCATCGCCATAGCCTCCGGTCTCGCCGGGACCTCCGCGTACACCTGGCTGAAAGTGCCGGTCACCGATGACCCTGACGATATGGCGGCGGTGATGCAGACCTCCACCCTGCCGGCGGTGATCCTCGGCGGTGACATCGGCAGGGATCAGGACGGCGCCTTTGAGAAGTGGCGCGGCGCCCTGGGCCTGCCCACTGTTCAGGGGTTGGTCGTGGGGCGTTCACTGCTCTATCCAGCCGACGGCGATGTCACCGGCGCGGTCGATACTGCGGTAGGGCTTCTCTAGGGGGTACGCAGAGGACATGAGCGCCGATCACATCCCCACCACCACCCAGGAGCCGTACGTCCCGGCTGGTAGCGCCGCCAGTGGGCCGTACGCACTGCGGGTCGACCCCGAGCGCGCGGGCTGGACGTACTCCAGTCTGCGCGTACTGGAACTGGCGCCCGGTGCGTGCCACACCTTGACCACCGGCGACAGCGAGTGGATCGTGCTGCCACTGAGCGGCGGTTGCACCGTACACACAGAAGAGGAGTTCTTTGAACTCCACGGAAGGGAAGGGGTATTTGGCGGAGTGACGGACTTCGCCTATGTGCCGCGTGATGCCCACGCACAGATCGCCTCCGGTGCGGGAGGCCGCTTCGCCCTGGCAGGAGCGAAGTGCGAGCGACGACTCCCCGCTCGCTATGTCCCCGCGCCGGAGGTACTGGTAGAGCTGCGCGGCTCTGGGACGTGTTCCCGCCAGGTCAACAACTTCGCCGCCGCCGGGGTCTTCGAGTGCGATCGACTGATTGCGGTGGAGGTCCTCACCCCCGGTGGGAACTGGTCCTCCTATCCGCCGCACAAGCACGATGAGCACCGACCCGGCGCCGAGTCCGAGCTGGAAGAGATCTACTACTTCGAGATCGATCAGGGTGGCAGCGGCTTTCACCAGGTCTCCCCCTCCCGTCCAGGGGGTACGGAGTTGATCGCCGAGGTCCGCAGCGGGGACGCCGTTCTCATTCCCGACGGTTGGCACGGCCCGTCCATCGCGGCTCCCGGACGGACCATGTACTACCTCAATGTCATGGCAGGGCCCGGTGCCCGAGAGTGGCTGATCCAGGACCATCCGGAGCATGGCTGGATTCGCGACACCTGGCCGAACCAGCCCAGGGACACCAGATTGCCCCTCTACCCGGCCGAGCCCGCCCAGTGCGAACGGACCGTACCCGACTCCGCTCCCGCCCGGGACGGGCATGCCGCACCCGAGCCCGCACCCGAGCCCGCCGAGGTCGAGCAGGCCGCCGCACGCGAAGGAGGTCAGGAGTGGGGAGGTCAGACGTGGGGAGGTCAGACGTGAGCGGGGCAGACCTGAGGAGGTCAGGCATGAGTGGGGCAGACGTGAGGAGGCCAGGAGTGAAGAGTTCAGGCGTGGCTACCCGTCGGCTCACCGTCGCCCAAGCCCTCATCACCTTCCTCACCCGCCAGTACACCGAGCGGGATGGGCATCGCCAACGCCTGATCACGGCCACCTGGGGCATCTTTGGCCACGGCAATGTGGCCGGAATCGGTCAGGCCCTGCTGGAGTCCGGCACCGGCCCGTTCCCCCTCAGCCCCCCGGGCAGGCGCCTGCCCGGAACGGACACCCCGACCGGGCCCGATACGCCGTACACGTCGTGCATGCCGTACTTCCAGGGCCGCAACGAGCAGGCCATGGTGCATGCGGCAGTCGGCTATGCCCGCCAGTCCCGCCGGCTCTCCGCGCACGCGGTCACCACGTCCATCGGTCCGGGCGCCACCAACCTCGTCACGGGCGCCGCGCTGGCCACCATCAACCGACTGCCCGTCCTGCTGCTGCCCGGTGACACCTTCGCCACCCGCCCGGCCGATCCCGTACTGCAACAACTCGAAGTCCCCTACGCGGGCGATCTGTCGGTCAACGACGCCCTGCGCCCGGTCTCCCGCTTCTTCGACCGCATCACCCGCCCCGAAGCGCTGATCCCGTCCGCGCTCCAGGCCATGCGGGTCCTCGCGGACCCGGCGGAGACCGGGGCGGTGACCCTCGCGCTGCCTCAGGACGTACAGGTCGAGGCATACGACTGGCCCGAGGAGTTCTTCGCCGAGCGCGACTGGCGGGTGGGCCGTCCATGTGCCGACCGGGCGGCACTGGCGTCGGCCCGCCGTGCGCTGGCCGACGCACAGCGACCGCTGGTCGTCGTCGGTGGCGGTGTCCACCACAGCGAGGCCGAAGCGGCGCTCGGAGCGTTCGCCGATGCCACCGGCATTCCCGTCGCCTCCACCCAGGCCGGCAAGGGCTCACTCCCGTACGACCACCCCGCTGACATCGGCGGTATCGGCCACACCGGAACCGCCGTCGCGGCCGAGCTGGCCCGCACCGCCGATCTGGTGATCGGTGTGGGTACCCGCTGGTCGGACTTCACCACGGCGTCCTCCACGCTGTTCCAGAACCCGTCCGTCCGGTTCCTCAACATCAATGTCACCTCGTTCGACGCCCACAAGATGGCCGGTCTCACCCTCATCGCCGACGCCCGAGAGGCACTCACCAGCCTCACCTCATCGCCGGTGCGGGTCCAGCCCTCATACGAGAGGGAGTACCGCGAGGCCAAGGTGGGCTGGGAACAGCGGGTGGACACCGCCTTCCGCGCGGAGGACCCGCACGCCGTACCCACCCAGACCCAGGTGCTCGGCGTTCTCGACAGCCTCGTCGACCAGGACGACATCGTCATCAACGCGGCCGGATCACTCCCGGGGGACCTCCACAGACTGTGGCGCGCCCGGTCCGTGGACCAGTACCACGTGGAGTACGGCTACTCCTGCATGGGATATGAGATCCCCGCCGCCATCGGCGTCTGTCTCGCGGCACCCGGTCGGCCGGTCTGGGCGCTCGTCGGCGACGGCACCTATCTGATGAACCCCACCGAGATCGTCACCGCCGTTCAGGAGGGCATCCCCATCAAGGTGGTGATCCTCCAGAACCACGGGTACGCGTCGATCGGCGGGCTCTCCGAGTCGGTCGGCGGCGAACGGTTCGGCACCGCCTACCGACACCGTGCCCCTGACGGCACGTACACGGGCGCACCACTGCCCGTCGACCTCGCCGCCAACGCCGAGTCCCTCGGGCTACGGATGATCCGCGCCAGGACCGTGGATGACCTGCGGCAGGCCCTCATCGACGCCCGTGGCGCGGACGTTCCAACAGGTGTCTATGTCGAGACCGAAACGGCAGACACTGTGTCGAGCGCTCCGCCAGCACAGGCGTGGTGGGATGTTCCCGTGGCAGAGATCGCGACCCGGCCGTCGGCGGTCAAGGCCCGGGAGGAGTACGAGCGGCATTTCGCCGAGCGGCGCCGCCAGCTGTGAGACATCCCCGAGACGTGCCGGCATTTGTGAAGGAGCCTTTCTCATGACGAAGCACATCCACCACTGGATCGGTGGAAAGACCGTCGAGGGCGCGTCCGGTAACTGGAGCCCGGTGACTGACCCGGCGACCGGCGCAGTCACCGCCGAGGTGGCGCTGGCATCGACCGAAGAGGTCGGCGCCGCCGTGGCCGCGGCCAAGGAGGCCTTCACCACCTGGGGTACCTCGTCGCTCGCCCAGCGGACCGCCATCCTCTTCCGCTACCGCGCGCTGCTTGACGCCCGTCGCGACGACATCGCCGCGCTGATCACCGCCGAGCACGGCAAGGTCCACTCCGACGCGCTGGGTGAGGTCGCCCGCGGTCTTGAGGTCGTCGAACTGGCCTGTGGCATCACCACCCAGATCAAGGGCGAGCTGTCCACCCAGGTATCCAACCGGATCGATGTGGCCTCGATCCGGCAGCCGCTCGGTGTCGTCGCCGGCATCACCCCGTTCAACTTCCCGGCGATGGTCCCGATGTGGATGTTCCCGCTGGCGATCGCCTGTGGAAACACCTTCATCCTCAAGCCCAGCGAGAAGGACCCCTCGTCGGCCAACCTCCTCGCCGAGCTGGCCAGCGAGGCCGGACTCCCCGACGGTGTGCTCAATGTGGTCCACGGTGACAAGGTCGCGGTGGACGCGCTGCTGGAGCACCCGGACGTGTCAGCCGTGTCCTTCGTCGGCTCCACGCCGATCGCCCGCTACATCCACACCACCGCATCCGCCAACGGCAAGCGTGTCCAGGCACTCGGCGGTGCGAAGAACCACATGCTGGTCCTTCCCGACGCCGACCTGGACGCGGCGGCCGACGCCGCCGTCTCCGCGGCCTACGGCTCCGCAGGCGAGCGCTGCATGGCCATCTCCGCGGTCGTCGCCCTCGACTCCATCGCCGACGAGCTGGTGGAGAAGATCCGTGAGCGCGCCGAGAAGATCAAGATCGGCCCCGGCACCGACCCCACGTCCGAGATGGGCCCCCTGATCACCAAGGTCCACCGCGACAAGGTGGCCTCCTACGTCACCGGCGCCGCCGCCCAGGGCGCCGAGGTCGTGCTCGACGGCACCGGCTTCACCGTAGACGGCTTCGAAGACGGCCACTGGATCGGTATCTCCCTCCTGGACAAGGTCTCCACCGACTCCGACGCCTACCGCGACGAGATCTTCGGCCCGGTGCTCTGCGTCCTGCGCGCCGAGACCTATGAAGAGGGCATGGCGCTCATCAACGCCTCGCAGTACGGCAACGGCACCGCGGTCTTCACCCGTGACGGCGGCGCGGCCCGCCGCTTCCAGCTGGAGGTCCAGGCCGGCATGGTCGGCGTGAACGTGCCGGTCCCCGTCCCCGTCGGCTACCACTCCTTCGGCGGTTGGAAGGACTCGCTCTTCGGCGACCACCACATCTACGGCAACGACGGCGTGCACTTCTACACCCGCGGCAAGGTCGTCACCACCCGCTGGCCCGACCCGGCTGACACCCCCACCGGTGTGGACCTCGGCTTCCCGCAGAACCACTGACACCAGCCACACGCCGGACGGTCCTCGCGCTGGCTGCCGCTTCCTAGCAGCACCCCGCGAGGCCCCTTCCCACCCAGCGGCTGACACCACTTCCGAACGCGGGGTCGGAGCCAGAAAACCACTGGCTCCGACCCCGCTTCCGCACGCACCCTGATCCTCATGCGGGACACACCCCAGCGCGCCATCCGCGATCTCCACACCGACTCGACGATCACCGTCTACCAGGCGTACCGCCCGGAGATCGGCCTCCCCGCAGCCCGCGACGGCCGGTTCCCTGCCGCCTGGAAGCGGGAGCGGATGACATGGATCAAGCCTTCCTTCCTGTGGATGATGTACCGCTGCGGCTGGGGCCTGAAGGCGGGCCAGGAGACGGTGCTCGCCGTGGAGATCACCCGCGAGGGCTTTGACTGGGCGTTGCGCAACTCCTGTCTGTCGCACTACGACCGTCAGACGCACACCCACCGTGCCGAGTGGCAGCGCGAGCTGAAACAGTCCCTTGCCCGGGTGCAGTGGGACCCCGAACGCGATCCGCACCTCCAGCCGCTGCCGTATCGATCGCTCCAACTGGGCCTGGCGGGCGAGGCCTCGCGCCGTTACACGGACGAGTGGACGGTCTCGATCCGCGATATCACCGCTCTGGCGCACCAGGTCCACGCGCTGGTGAAAGACGACGAGCTGGACGCGGCAGCTGAAATGCTGCCGGCAGAGCGGTCGTCCCGGGCTTTGGCCTTCAATGCTGCATACCGCGAAACCAGATGAGCTAATGGCTGAGGTAAGGGCTGGCCTTCCGTTGGCGTGCTTGGCAGAAGCCTGGTCTGACGCCCTTCACCGCACCCGTCGCGCCCTCGCCTGCTCTGTGTGTCCGGGCGACCTTGGCGCTGCCTACTGATGCACAGCGTCCTGCGCAGCACTGCGCAGGGCATCACGACTATCACCCTGCTCTACGCGCATACTCCAGTATGCTTGCGGTATGTCCTCAACGACTCGCATCACCGTCACGCTGCCCAGCGACCAGGTCGCGGAGCTTCGCAAGCTCACGGACAACGTCTCCGGCTACGTGGCGGAAGCGGTGGCCCGCCAGATCCGGCACCAGCTACTGGGGGACGACCTGCGGCGTCATGAGGAAGAGTACGGACGCTTCACCGACGAGGAGCTGGCCGAGGCCCGCTCGAAGATCTTCGGTACCGCTGCTCCCTCCAAGGCTGCGGACGCCGCATGAGCGAGCGCATCGAAACCGTCGTCCTGGACTCGCAGGGGCTCTCCGCCTGGGTTGCGCGGGACCGTAAGTTCCTCACACTGCTCCAGGTGTTCCACGAGATGGGGGCCGATCTTGTCATTGGGGCGAACACCATCGTGGAAGTCAGCCACTCCCGTACCAACATGCCACGCCTGAACTGGGCTCTGTCGCGCATCAAGGTGGAGCCGGTCACCGAACAGTCGGCGAAGGCAGCCGCGGAGCTTCTCAAAGAGGCAGGATTACACGGGCACAAGTACGCCATCGACGCCACCGTGGCGGAGGTCGCGCTGCGCCAGCCGAAGCCAGTCGCACTGCTGACGTCCGACAGCGACGACATGACCAAACTCTGCGGCAGTCAGGTCCGCATCATCCCTCTCTGACTCACCAGCCCGCCATAAACGCCATAAAGAAGCCCCCTGGGGGCCTCGTGGGGCATGAGGCTCGGCGGGCACCGCTGCCTCACCACCACCCGTGCCTGCCCTCCACGTCCCTCTCTGTCCGGTGCCCAGCCCCGGGCGGCCCGCTTCTCCAGGGCGTGTCACCTCTTTCACGGAACCCGGCACCCCTGATGTCTCCCCGGGTCGGGCATACCGCGCCTGGTGTACGGCCGTGCCGACGTCTACTCCTCAGGGAGACCGTCCGCTCCCCCTGGCGGCAGCCGAGAGCTCACAGTTATTCCGTTTAGGGTTTCAACCATGCAGATCCGACTACCCTGGCCCCGCCCGCGCGGCCGATGGCTCGCAGGCGTCGCCGCCTTCGCCGTCCTTGCCGGAGCGGGCACCTGGACCGCGGTCGCCGACGACAGCGCCCCGACCGTGCGCCGTGAGGACCGGGTGCACACCATGCCCGGGGCGAAGATCGACACCTCGTACTTCACCGCGGGCAATACCAAGGACCGCCGACCCGCCGTGCTCCTCGGGCATGGATTCGGCGGCAGCAAGGACGACGTACGTACCCAGGCCGAGAAACTCGCCCGGGACGGGTACGCCGTACTGACCTGGTCCGCGCGTGGTTTCGGTGAGTCCACCGGACGGATCGGGCTCAACGACCCCGACTTCGAGGTCAAGGACGTCACCCGGCTGATCGACTGGCTGGCCAAGCGCCCCGAGGTCCGGCTGGACGCCAAGGACGACCCGCGGGTCGGTGTCACCGGTGCCTCCTACGGCGGTGCCGTTTCGCTCCTGGCGGCCGGACACGATCGCCGGGTCGATGCCATCGCGCCCTCGATCACCTACTGGAACCTTGCCGACGCCCTCTTCCCCAACGGGGTCTTCAAGAAGCTCTGGGCCGGCATCTTCTTCTCCACCGGCTCGGCCAGCGCACTGGGTCCCGCCCGGACACCGTCCGACCCGCCCGCCGACACGCCACCCGGCGACCGCCCCTCCACGGGCTCCCGGGGCACCGCCGCACCAGGGACCGGCACGGCACCACTGAATCCGGCGGGCTGCGGACGGTTCCAGCCGGAGATCTGCGCGATGTACGAACGGGTCGCCGTCGCAGGACAACCCGACGCCGCCGCCCGAGGGCTCCTCGAAGGCCGTAGCCCCTCCGCCGTCGGCGACCGCATCAAAGTCCCGACGTTGATCATGCAAGGGCAGTCTGACTCGCTCTTCCCCCTCTCCCACGCCGACGCCATGGCCCGCCAGATCCGTGCCAATGGCGCGCCGGTCGCCGTGGACTGGATCTCGGGCGGCCATGACGGCGGCGACGGCGAAGCCGACCGTCTCCATGGACGGATCACCTCCTGGTTCGATCGCCACCTCCAGCAGGACCAGGGCGCCGACACCGGGCCCGCCTTCCGGGTCAGCCGCACCGGCGGCGTCGACTCGACCGATGGGCAGGCCCTGCTGCGCGGGGCGACGGGCGACCGCTATCCGGGCCTGGAGAACGGAATCAGGTCCATCGCGCTCACCGGCCGGGAGCAGACCTTCGCCAACCCGGCGGGGGCCAGTCCGCCCGCCATCTCCGCGGTGCCCGGCCTCAGCGGCGGGCTCGGCCAGTTCTCGTCCTTCGGCGTCGGACTCTCCCTGGACTTCCCCGGTCAGCACGCGCGCTTCGAATCCCAGCCCCTCCAGCACTCGCTGCGGATCACGGGCTCACCCACCGTCCGCGTCAAGGTCGCCTCCTCCACCGGCAGCGCCGTCCTCTTCGGAAAGGTCTACGACGTCGGACCCGACGGCCGCCAGCAGGTGCTTCCCTCCCAACTCGTCGCCCCCGTCCGGGTCGATGAAGCCCGGCAGGGCATGGAAGTGGAGCTGACCCTGCCCGCCGTGGACCACGAGGTCGACGCCGGACACCGACTGCGCCTGGTCCTCTCCGCGACCGACCTCGGCTATGCCTCCCCTGCCACTCCCGCCTCCTACACGGTCGGTCTCGCGGACGGCGGCACAAGCGCCCTGGCGGTGCCCACCGCGCCCGCCGTGGAGACCCAGGCCGCCGGACTGCCCTGGTGGACCTGGGGGCTGCCGATCGCTGGCGTGGTCATCGCGGCGGCACTGCTGTTCACCGCCCGCCGCAGGGCGGTGGCCCCCGCGCCCGACCCCGTACTCGCCGACGTACCGCTGGAGATCACCGGGCTGAGCAAGCGGTACGCCAAGTCGACCGATCGCTACGCCGTCCGAGAGCTCTCCTTCCGGGTGGAGAAGGGGCAGGTCCTGGGCCTCCTCGGCCCCAATGGCGCCGGCAAGACCACCACCCTGCGGATGCTGATGGGGCTCATCCGGCCCGATGAAGGCGAGATCCGGGTCTTTGGGCACGCCATTCGCCCGGGCGCACCCGTACTCTCCCGAGTCGGTGCGTTCGTCGAGGGCGCGGGCTTCCTGCCGCATCTGTCGGGCCGCGACAACCTGGAGCTGTACTGGCAGGCCACCGGCCGCCCCGCCGAGGACGCACACCTGGAAGAGGCCCTGGAGATCGCCGGCCTCGGTGACGCACTCGCGCGCGCTGTGCGCACCTACTCCCAGGGCATGCGGCAGCGGCTCGCCATCGCGCAGGCCATGTTGGGGATGCCGGATCTACTGATCCTCGACGAGCCGACGAACGGACTCGACCCACCGCAGATCCGCGAGATGCGGGAAGTGATGATCCGGTACGCGGCCGGTGGCCGAACCGTCATCGTCTCCAGCCACCTGCTCTCCGAGGTCGAACAGTCCTGTACGCATCTGGTCGTGATGGATCGCGGCCGGCTGGTGCAGGCCGGGCCGGTCGCGGAGATCACCGGCGAGAGCGACACCCTGCTCGTCACCACCGCCGCCCCGCTGTCCGAGCCGGTCGTCGAGAAGATCGGGACGCTCCCGGGCATCGCGTCGGCCGCCCGGGTCGAGGAGGGTCTGCTGGTGCGGCTCGATGGAGCAACCGCCACCGACATGATCGGCGAACTCGTCCGGTTGGACGTGCCACTCACCGGCGTTGGTCCCCATCGCCGCCTGGAGGACGCGTTCCTCACCCTGATCGGAGGTTCCGCATGAGCACGCTGGTCGATTCGGCTCCCGGCTACCGAGCCCGGCACACCCTGCCGCTGCGGGTGGAGGCGGTACGCCAACTGAAGCGTCGGCGGACCATGCTGATGGCCGGGATACTGGCCGCACTACCCCTGATCCTGATCGCCGCCTTCGCCATCGGCGGCTCACCGGACGGCGGTGAGAACGACCGCATCACCCTGATGGACACGGCCACCGCATCGGGTGCCAACTTCGCCGCCACCTGCCTCTTCGCCTCGGCGGGGTTCCTCCTGGTCGTCCCGGTCGCACTCTTCCACGGGGACACGGTGGCCTCCGAGGCCAACTGGTCATCGCTGCGCTACCTGCTGGCGGCTCCCGTCCCGCGTACCCGTCTGCTCTGGTCCAAGCTGGCGGTGGCGCTCGGCTTCAGCGCGGCAGCGATGGTGATGCTGCCGGTGATCGCCCTGGCGGCGGGCACCATCGCCTACGGATGGGGACCGCTCAAGCTACCCACCGGGGGCTCTCTCGCCACTGCGGAGACCCTGCCCCGGCTGGCACTCGTGGTGGGCTTCATCTTCGTCTCCCAACTGGTCACCGCGGGGCTCGCGTTCTGGCTCTCCACCAAGACCGACGCCCCACTGGGCGCGGTCGGTGGAGCGGTGGGGCTGACCATCGTCGGCAATGTGCTGGATGCCGTCACCGCACTCGGTTCCTGGCGCGAAGTGCTGCCCGCCCACTGGCAGTTCGCCTGGATAGACGCACTCCAACCCCAGTTGGAGTGGAGTGGGATGGTGAAGGGCGCGGCTGTTTCGGTGAGCTACGCCCTGGTGCTCTTCGCACTCGCCTTCCGTAACTTCTCACGGAAGGACATCGTGTCCTAGGGCCCTGCCGCCCCCGGCGCACACCTTCTGCGCCCCACGACAGCGGCTAGCCCAACGATCCACCGCCGACGAGCCGCCTCCACAACCCTGTTGGAGGCGGCTCGTCGGGTGGCGCCCGTGCCCCTGTCCGTACGGTTTCCCTCCCGTTGCCTCGTACGGGAGGGGAGCTGAGGCGGCGAGTGGTCGGCCCCGGGGAGGACTTCACCCCTGGTCACCGTCCGACCGGCAGCGGCGTCGATACAACCGGAATGGCCATTTCCGTCCGTTGCTTCATCGAGACAGTTCCGCAACACCCCTGCCGAGTCCCAACGGCCCACCCGTACGTCAGATCCACAAGTGCTGACGACCTAGGGGAGATTCGGATGAAGCTCGGCACGGGGATGCGCTCCGGCGTAAGGACGGGCATGGGCGCACGGGCCTGTAGAGGGGCGATGGCAGCGCTGTTGGCCGGCGGAGTGCTGCTGGTCAGCGCCTGTAGCGGAGAGGGCGAGAGCAGCCGTGACTCGACTTATGACGCCTCCGAAAAGCGGGACGGCGGCTCCGGCTCAAGCCAGCGGGAGCCCACGGTCGCGCCCCCCGGCGCGCCGGCACCGGGGGCAGCCGCAGAAGGCGCCCCGGAGGGGATACAGCGGGACGACACGTACAAGAGGTCCCAGCAGCCCCCCGACTACCTCTCGACGTTCGCACTCGATGTGGACACCGCTTCCTACGGATACGCCCGCCGCACTCTGAAGAACGGCGGCCGACCCCAACCAGCGAACGTTCGACCGGAGGAGTTCATCAACAGCTTCCGGCAGGACTATCCGCAGCCCAGGGGCGATGGATTCTCGGTGACCGTCGACGGTGCGCGACCGGGCGCTTCCGAAGGCGAGATCAGGGGAGAGGTCGGTGGTCAGGAGGCAAGCGCCGACGACTGGTCCCTGGTACGGGTCGGGCTCGCCACCCGCGCCTCGGACCGCAAGGCCGAACGGCCGCCTGCCGCGCTCACCTTCGTCATCGACATCTCCGGTTCGATGGCAGGGGAGGGGCGACTCGACCTGGTCAGGGAGTCACTGGGCGTCCTCACCGACGAGCTGCGCGACGATGACTCGATTGCCGTGGTGACCTTCAGCGGCCGGGCCGAGACCCGACTGCCCATGACCCGGCTCGCCGGCAAACGCGATCGAATCCACGAGGTGATCGATGAGCTGAGGCCAGCCGACTCCACCCATGTGGAGGCGGGTATCCGCACCGGATACGACGAGGCGGTGGAAGGGTGGCGACGCGGCGCCACCAACCGGGTCGTCCTCCTCTCGGACGCCCTCGCCAATACGGGGGAGACCAACGCCGACCGGATCCTCGACCGTATCGCCGATGCCCGAAGCAAGCACGGCATCACCCTCTTCGGCGTCGGGGTCGGCAGCCAGTACGGAGACGCCCTGATGGAGCGACTCACCAACAGGGGCGATGGACACACCACCTATGTCTCCACCGGCGAGGAGGCGCGGAAGGTCTTCCGCGAGCAGCTCCCCTCCCATGTGGAACTGCGGGCCCGGGACGCCAAGGCGCAGGTCGTCTTCGACCAGAGGAACGTTCAGCGGTTTCGGCTGATCGGATATGAGAACCGGGCGGTCGCGGACGAGGACTTCCGCGACGATCGGGTCGATGGTGGTGAGGTGGGGCCAGGTCACACGGTGACCGCGCTCTACGCGGTCAAGCTCCGGGCAGGCGCGAGCGGGCACCTGGCCACCGCGACGGTTCGCTGGCTCGACCCGAAGACCCGCGCTCCGCACGAGAGGTCCGGCTCGATCGAGACGAGTGCGGTGGACGGCTCACTCTGGCAGGGGGCTTCCAACCGCTTCCAGATCACCGCGGTCGCGGCCTACTTCGCCGAGTCATTGCGCGGTGGGTGGCTGCCGGGTGCTCCAGGACTGGGCGAACTCGCCTCGCAAGCACGTGAGTTGGCTCGGAAGACGGAAGATCCAGCGGTTGAGGAGCTCGCGGAGTCGATCAGCGCGGCTCAACGCCTCTCCGACTAGCCCGGAGGCGATCAGCGCGGCCCAGCGCCTCTCCGACCAGCCCGGAGTCGCTGGCGGGGGAGTACCCGGCGGTGCAGGGGCATGGGCGCACCAGGCCCCTCGACCGCCGGGGAGCTGCCCCGGTTCCGGTGTGATCGCTTTCGCTCGCGCACACGGGCCAGGAGATACGGACGGCGGGTGGACTTCCCAGGCCGGCGCGGCCGGACTCACGCGGTCGCGGCGGCCCGGGACGGGCGGCGCAGAGGGGTCGGTGACAGCGGCTAGCATCGTGGCCAGCAATCAGGATCGGAGATCAACTGTGCGTCAGTCGCGCGTGGGTGTCGCCATTTTGACCATGGGAAACAGGCCCGAGGAGCTGACGGCGCTACTGGACTCCGTCGCGGCCCAGGATCTGCTGGCCACCCGGATCGTGGTAGTCGCCAACGGCGCCCCGGCGCCCCCGCTGCCCGACGGGGTCACGGTCGTCGAACTGGCCGAGAACGCGGGGGTCACCGGCGGCCGGAACGTCGCGCTGGCTCGGCTGAGGGAGTTCGGCGATGTGGATGTGGTCGTCGACCTCGACGATGACGGACTTCTCATCAGCCAGGACGTGTTCAGCCGCCTGGTGGCGGCGTTCGAGCAGGACCCCAAGCTGGGGATCGTGAGCTTCCGCATCGCCGACGAGCTCAATCGCACCCAGCGCCGTCATGTCCCCCGGCTGCGCGCGTCGGACCCGATGCGCGGCGGGTATGTGACCACCTTCCTCGGCGGCGGTCATGGCCTGTCCATGAAGATGCTGGACCAGGTCGGCGGCTGGCCGGATGAGTTCTTCTACGCCCATGAGGAGACCGACCTGGCCTGGCGGGCCTTGGACGCCGGATGGCAGGTGCTCTATGAACCGCGGCTCGTCCTCCAGCACCCGTGGACCGCGCCGACGCGCCACGCCTTCTACCATCGGATGATCGCCAGGAATCGGGTGTGGCTGGCCAAGCGCCATCTGCCCGCCGTCCTGGTTCCCACCTACCTGGGGGTCTGGACAGCCCTGACGATCCTGCGTAGCCGTTCGCTGTCCGGGCTGCGCTCCTGGTTCGCCGGGTTCGCCGAGGGGGTCAGGACGCCTTGCGGCCCCCGGCGGCCCATGCGCTGGCGCACAGTGTGGCGCATGACCACCCTCGGCCGGCCCCCGGTCATCTAGCTAGGGCCCCTGGGCTTGGATCTCGCCGATTCGCTGATCACTGCGCCTGACCGGCCTGACCGGTATGCGGTCGAGACGGCCGAGTCAGCCACCGCACCCGTGCTCTGTGCCTTGTCGCCCACGCCGTCGAAGGCCCCCCGCCCCGGGGTGCCGGGCGCATCGCAGCGCCCGATACCCCGGGTGTCGTACCGGCTCGGGGTGGGAACCCGACCCCGTCCATCAGTCCGGCATCAGCGCGATCCCCTCATACGCCAGCCACTGAGCGAAACCATGCAGCCCCCGGGGTAGTTCGGTCTTCGGCCCCCACCCGGAGAGAGGTACTCCGTCCACCAGCACCCGGCTCTTGGCCGCCGTACCGATCGCCGACGAAGCAGGGGCATGCTCGATCGGGACCGGGCGTACGGCGCGATGTACCGCCTGAGCCACTTCAGCGGCGGTACGGGAAGCGGGACCCGCGAGCGTCAGCACGGTCTCGGTCGGCGGGGTGCGCAGCACCACGGAGAGGGCATCGGCCAGATCGTGCACATAGAGCGGGTGCAGTGGATCATCCGGTGACCCTTCGATGACCACGCTCTGGCTGCGCAGCGCGTTCCACACCATGCGGCCGATGGGGGTGTGCCGGGAGCAGCCGGGGCCGTAGAGGTCGCCCGCGCGCAGGGTGTAACTGACCGCGCGCAGGAGGGGGGTGCCATCGGGTGCGCTGCTGAGCCGGATCGTCGCGGTCGCCTCGGTGTCACGAAGGCCCCGGAGGTCGACGATGGCGTCGAAGCGGGTGTGGTCCTCGGTGGGCCCCACCGCCGTCACCGCGTGTCTACGGTCCGCCAGCCCCCGAAGGATGTGCTCGCCCACCGGTGTGGACGAACCCACCACCCCCACGGCCACCACCGCCGGGCCGTCCCCCTCGACACCGGGCGGCCGCTCCTTGGCGGCCGAGGTGGTGCGGCGACGGCTGCGGGACTTGGCGCGGATGAGTTCCCGCGCCGTCTCCCGGCCCGCTTCGAGGCCGTCGGCCGCGGCCCGGGCGAGTTCATCGCGGCGTTCGGCGATCCGTTCCTCGGACGAGGTGTGGCTGATGCCGCCGGGTCCGATGGTCGCGAGCGACTCCGCGAGCACCGCGGGATCGGGTCGGCC
This sequence comes from Streptomyces albipurpureus, assembly GCF_023701525.1. Taxonomy (GTDB): domain Bacteria; phylum Actinomycetota; class Actinomycetes; order Streptomycetales; family Streptomycetaceae; genus Streptomyces; species Streptomyces albipurpureus. The sequence continues at coordinate 229,565 of NZ_JAMQAW010000036.1, read as the reverse complement.
GGGTGCCTGCGGGGTCAGGCCGGCCCGTTGCTCCGGACCGTGGAGGCCCAGGGTGAACCCCGTCAGCCAGGTCCCCCGTACATCCGGGTCCGAGGATGTGCGCCCCGCCCCGCGCAGTTGAGCGGCGGACACCCCGCGCCCCTCCAGATAGGTCTCGCACTCCAGGTGCAGCCACCGTCTTGGGCCGGGCGCGGAGATGCGCACCGCGCACTGGGCCACACCGTTCTTGAAGAAGGGGACCAGGCCCAATCCGGTCAGCCGGACGTTCTCATCGCCGATCGGGTCCGACGGGACGAAGCAGACCGAGCGCCGCGGTCCCCGAAACGCATTGCCCGAGATGCTTCCCCGGTCCTCGTGTTCGGCGAGGTTGGGCACCGATACATAGCGGGGGACTCCGTGCTCCCGTAAGTAGCGATACATCAGGATGTCATCGGGCCAGGCTCCCAACCGGGTCCGCCCGTAGTCGACGAACCCATCGGCGATCTTCCGGGGCAGCACGATGGCCACACAGGGGAAGTACTCGTTGACCGCTCCGACCCAGCGCGCACCCGTCATCGCCCCGAAGCGGACCGCCGCCCCATTGCGCGAGTCCCAGAGCGCGAAGAGTGCCAGCGCCGCGTCGGGCATCGCCTCGATCGCCAGTCGTACACGCTCGAAGAAGTTTTCGGACAACATCATGTCGTCCTGGATCACCAACTGATGAGTAGCCCCTTCTTCGATGGAGGACCACGCGGCTAACGCCGTACGCAGTACGGAAGGTGTGCCGGTGGGGTCCGGATCCATCACCACCCGCAGTGCCCCTTCAGGTGCTGTCAAGGCCAGTTTCTCTGCGGCTTCACGGCGTTTGGGGTGGGTCATCACCACACCGCTCAACCGATGTGACGTCACAAGCCCTCCAGATGTCCGCTCATCGTCAATGGCGGCCCGGTGGCTGCCGAATCCGGACAGTACGGCCGGGGTTTCCGGGCCGCAAGGGTGCCGAAAAGGCACTCTGGCACGCCGTGCCCGGTGAACTGATGCTGATCACACGCACTTAGTCCGATAGTCGACCCCGGAGGCCAGTACATGACCGCAGGAGTGAACGGAGCCGGAGCCGGTCAGGCTACGGCGGCTGCCGAGCCCGCCCTGTCCCGACTGGAGAAGCTGCGCGACGCGCGGGTGGTCGTGACCGGTGGCGGAGGCCTTGTCGGCAGCCGTCTGACGGCCCTGTTACACCGGGCGGGCGCCCATGTCACCGTGCTGGACAGGATGGACGCCTACCCCGACTCCGCCCATGAGTTGTTCGGTACCGCCGGCACCGGAGCCGAACTCGTCATCGGTGACATCACCGACCGCACCGCGGTCCGAAGACTCTTCCGGGGGGCGGACCATGTGGTGCACGCCGCCGCCTACGCGGATGTCGCCGCCTGCACCAGACGGCCCGATATCGCCTTCCAGGCCAATGTCCGGGGCACCGAGATCGTGCTGGAGGAGGCCGCGGCCTCCAGGGTGCGCCGACTGGTGCTGGTCTCGTCGGCGTCGGTCTACGGCGATGGAGACCCCGGTATCCAAGGGCCGCAGATGTTCAGCGAGGACCAGACGCTCTTCCCGCTCTCCGTCTACGCCAACTCCAAGCTCTGGGCGGAGCACCAGACCCGTCTGCTCCTCGGCGGGGAGAGCGCGACCGAGTACGCGATCGTGCGCTACTTCTCCGTCTACGGCGATCCGCAGGTGCCCAAGCCGGGTAGCCACTCCTGGATGGTGGCCTGGCTCGCCATGCACGCCCGACTCGGTCTCCCCATGAGGCTCAACGGCGGCGGAGTCCAGGTCCGCGACCTCGTCCATGTCGATGACATCGCCGAGGCCACGGCCCTGGCCCTCATCGAGGAGCAGATGGCCGGCCAGACCGTGAACGTGGGCACGGGCATCCCCACCTCGGTCCGCGATGTCGCCGAACTGATCGCCCCGCACTTCCCCGGGTCCGAGTGCGTCGTCACCCCCCGCCCCGACGGCGATCCGCTCGGCGGGTACGCCTGCACCGAACGCTCCCGTGAACTGCTGCGCTGGCAGGCGCGCATCCCGGTGAGCGAAGGCGTCAACCGGTATGTGCGGTGGCTGACCGCCACGCCGTACGCGGTGCCGCGCTGGCTCTCCGAGTCCGTCGCGTGACAGCCTGCTGCCCGGTGGCAGCGGTCAGCGGCGCGTTCGCCGCCCCGAGCACCAGACCCAGAGCACCAGACCCACCAGGGCACCACCACCCGAACCAGCAGGACCGACAGCGAGACCACCGTCAGCCGAGCAGTCCGCCCCAGCGGTCGATCCCACCCCTTGACGAGGAGGCAGCGCGCTGGCGAGCCGTACACCGGGAAGGCAGCCGGTGGACCCGGTGGGAGGCACGGCGGGAGTCCCGGCCGCGGTCCGGAAGGCGATGCGCGGATGAGTTACGTCGGCTCCTACATCTGGTCACTGCGCCAGAAGGTCGGCAGCAGAACCCTTCTTGTGCCCGGCGCACAGGTGCTGCTGCTGAACGAGTCCGGACAAGGGCTGTTCCAGCAGCGCGCCGACACCGGGGTGTGGGAACTCCCGGCGGGCGCCTGTGAAGAGGGCGGCGACTTCGCCGACGCAGCCGTACGCGAGGTGGCCGAGGAGACCGGACTGAGCGTTGACCGCGATGACCTGGTCGCCTTCGGTTCGCTCTCCGACCCCCAGATCCATACGCTCACCTATCCCAACGGGGACGTCACCCACTGCTTCGCGCTCTGTTTCGTCACCCGCACCTGGTCCGGGGCGTTGAACCCCGGCCGGGACGAGGTCCGGCGCGCGGAGTTCCGGGACCTCGCCGATGTGCCCGCGCCGATCCACCCGCCGACGGCGGTGGTGCTCGGTATGTATGACTCATTCCGCACCACAGGAAGGTTCCAGGCTCGGTGAAGGAACAGGACATACCCGGTTCGACTGATGGGGTCCGGGCCGGTGTGCCGTGCCGGGCCTGTCTGTCGGGTGAGGATCTGGACTGGCTGGGCGGCCGGTCGGTGAGTGTGGCGCTGGATCTGCTGACCAGCGTGGAGATACCACCGACGGGACGGTCCGCCAACCCGTCACCAACGTCCACGGGAGGCTGGCCGAAGGAGGTCTGGGGGTTCCTCCGGGAGCGGCTGCCCGGGCTCCCCGCGAGCCCGCCGACCGTCATCTCCCAGAGCGACGCCCCCGCCGCCAGCGGTCTCTCCTCATCGACAGCGCTGATCGTGGCGCTCTTTCGGGCCTTCACCGATGCCCACGGCCCGACTGAGCGAATAGCCGACCGGGTACTGACCCAGTGGGCGTACGAGTTCGAGTTCGCGGTCTTCAACGGCGGGGGGATGGACCACATCGCCGTGGTGGAGGGTGGGGCACTGCTCCTTGAGGGCCGTCCGACCGGGCTTCCGGAGGTCAGGGAGCGGGCCGAGTTCCCCGCGGACTGGTCGGTGATCGTGGTGGATTCCGGCACCGTGAAGCACACGGGTGGCCATATCCGTACCGTGCGGGCCCAACTCGCCGCCCAGGACGGGGACCTCGCCGCCTATATGGCCAAGGCGGACCAGGCATCCCAGGACGTCTGGGAGGCGTTGGGGGCTCATGACCTCGCGGCACTCGGTGCCGCGATGAACCGGGCCCATGAGGCGATGCGCGACCACCAGCGGATGTCCACCCCGCTGCTGGAGGAACTGCGCACCCGGGCCGCGCGTACCACCGCACTCCCACTGAAGGTGAGTGGGGCCGGCGGTGGCGGAGCGTTGGTCGGGGTGTGTTCGGCGATGGACACGGAGGAGGTGGTGGGTGCCCTGCGCCGCGCTCTGGCGGTCGACTACCCGACCGCCCGGGTGATCCCCACCCGGGCTGCTCCGGGGCGTGGGGAGAGCACCCCGCCGCGATCGACCGAATCCACCTAGCGCACGTCGCGTCGGGTGTAACCACCCCACCTGGTGCACGGATCCGTTGGGCGTACGGATTCGTCTCGTGCACACATCTGGTGGGGGTACGGATTCGCCCGGGGTCGGTCTCCGCCCCGGGGTACGGATCGAAGCCGGCCGACCGCGAGACGCGGTC
>NZ_JAMQAW010000036.1:44083-225486 GCF_023701525.1 Streptomyces albipurpureus | reverse complement strand
CCCGGCTCTGTTGTGGTCCAGTGCGGCATGGAGCCCGTTGCGCCAAGGCAGATGGCGCCCGGCCCCTGGCCGACAGGGGCCGGGCGCACCCGCCCCTGTGCCCAACTCCGCGGCCGAAGCCGAAGCTCGACCAGCCGGGCAGGGAGTGCTCGCCCCCGCCCGGCTGTCTTCGCTCAGTCGGATGAAGGCCCTGCTGTCCTGCCCGGATCGCGGATGGGGTGCCATCGCGAGCCCAGTCGGCCGAGAGGCCGGCTGGACAAGGGGCTAGATAAAGGGGTCGTAGTCCCTACCCAGCTCCCGGCGCTCCCCCCGATCGATCTTCTCCAGCTCCAGATTGGAGAGATGGCGGGCGCAGTGGAAGTGGCAGTCCCGTTGCGGGTCCACCATTCCCCGGTCGGAGTCCCGCCAGATGTCGGCGAGATCGTCGGTCACCGCGTCACCTATCCGGGCCAGCGGATTGCCCCGGTGGTAGGAGCACACATAGACGCCCGAAGGGGTGATGAGGGTGCGCAGCTCAGCCACTCGGCAACGGTGGTACTCCTTGGGCTGTACGGGTCCGACATGGGTCCGCAGCGCCGTGAGCGTGGAGGAGTTGATCAGCTGGAAGGAGTCGCCCTCCAGACGGGCCGCCTTCTCCAACTGGCGGTCGACGGAGTCCAGGATGTCTTCGGGCACCTGGATGATGTGGTGGTCGTCGTCGAACATGGCCTTGGTCTCGAAGTAGTCGCACCCGATGTCATGGGCGAGTTCGGCGGCCTGGAGCACCTCGCTGTGATTGCTCACCGTGCTGCCGTCCGGCAGCCGCCGCGACATCACCAGGAACGAGTAGCCGAGTGCTCCGCTCTTGGCGTCGGCGAGCAGCCGCATGTTGCCGACAACCTTGTCGAAGACGCTACGGCCCTTGCGGTCAGGGCGGAAGACACCGTAGGTCTCGGGGGTGCCCGCGTCCATGGAGACCCGTACCCAACTGGCGTACTCGGCCAGTTCATCGAGATTCTGCGCGATCATCGTGCCGTTGGTGACGACACCGATGGCGAGTCCCGCCTCGCCGAGTACCCGAAGGACATTGCGGGTGCCCCGATGGGCGAGCGGTTCACCGCCGCCGATGAGAACCACGGCCTGCACGGAGAGGGCGACCAGTTCCTCGGCGAGCGCCGCCAGTCGTTCCGGGGTGAACCGGCCCTGGTTGAGTAATTTTCCGCTGATGCACTCCGGGCAGGCCAGATCGCAGAAGGTAGTGGGGTCGAGGTCGACCACAAGGGGTGCGCTGGAGGGGTTGCCGGTGGCGGCTTCCAGAACTCTTGGCCACCCCGATGGCTGGTACAGCTTGGACACCAGGTCCAGACGGTCTGACGGCACGAGAAGTCTCCTTGTGATCACGGAACGGTTGGACTGTCGATCGAGCGCGCTGCCGACGGTTGCCGGCAGCCGCGGCGACAGACGGCATACGGCGGGAAGCCGATGGACCCAGGCTGAAACCGCTGGGCATACGGGCAGCGGTTTCGGGCAACCGGACACCTGGACAGGTAGCGGAATTCGGCGGATTCGATGGTTGCGGTGGCGGTCGACACGGGCGCGGACCGCGGGGCCACGCAATCGTTGGCACGCTCGGTGAGCGATCGCACGGCAGCGCCTTTGCTGCCGCTCTCGCCGCCCGACAGAAACACAACGCGGCTCTCACACCGCGGCTGTCCCCCCCACTCAATCACCTGGGCCGGGGCTGTGACATGGGCCTGGACGGTTGTGCACCGGTTGAGCGTCGGTTGTCCGGAAACCGCGCCGGAGGGGCTGCTTCCTACGGTTCCTGCGGCCACCGGCGAGGTGCCGGTCAGCAGAACGACCATGACCGGCACCACGCCCCAGCAGCGGGATCCACCGTTAGCGGGGCGGGACCCCGAGCCCCTGTGTCCTCATCGCACCTTCCGCGCTCACCCCTTGACGGCGCCGACGGCCAGCCCGGCGGCGATCCTGCGCTGCACGATCAGGAAGAACACCACCACGGGCAGGGCGGTGAGCGTGGCCCCGGCCATCAGTCCGCCGTAGTCGGTGCCGAATCCGGTCTGGAACGAGACCAGCCAGATGCTCAGAGTCTGCTTCTCCGGGCTGGAGAGCAGCACATAGACCAGTACGTACTCGTTCCACGCCTGGATCATGGCGAAGATCGAGGTGGCCACCAGGCCCGGCGCGAGCAGCGGCAGTACGACCCGCCGAAACGCGCCGAGCCGAGTACACCCGTCGACCATCGCCGCCTCCTCCAACTCGGGCGGGATTCCGGCGATGAAACCGCGGAGCAGCCAGACCGTGAAGGGCAGCATGAAGACGAGATAGGTGAGGATCACCCCGGTCAGGGTGTCCGTCATTCCCACGTCGTTGATCAGTAGGTATACGGGGATGACCAGGGCCGTCAGGGGAATCATCTGGACCCCCAGAATCACCACGACGAACGCCTTCCGCCCGGCGAACCGAAACCGTGCGACGGCGAATGCCGCAAGGGTGCCGATCACCAGGGAGACCACGACGGTGCCCAGCCCGATGACGACGCTGGAGCGCACATTGGCCCAGAACGTCTCGGTTCCCATGGCTCGGGAGAAGTTGTCCAGGGTGAAGCCGTTGGGCCAGAACACCGGTGGATTGCTGAGCACTTGGGAGGCGGGTCGGAACGCGGTGAGAACCATCCAGTAGACGGGGAAACCGATCACCGCCGCCACCAGCAGACCGGCGACGTTGTCCCGGCGCCTGACGCGGCGTATCCCGACTCTCCGGGGTTTGCGGCTCACTCGACCTCTCCCATGCGAAGCATCTGGCGCAGATAGACGACGGACCCGGCAAGGAGCAGCAGGACGGTCACGACGGCGATGGCGGCGCCTGCGCTGTATCGGTTGATGGCGAAGGACTCGATGAAGGAGTAGACGCCCAAGAGGTAGTACTCGCGTTCGGGCTGGCCACCGCGCATCAGCCAGATCTGGTTGAACACACCGAAGTTCCAGATGGACATCAGGGTGGTGACCATCACAAAGCTCGGTTTGATCACGGGAAAGGTGATGTGCCGCAGCATCTGGGAGCCCCGCACACCGTCGATGACCGCCGCTTCCTCCAACTCCTGCGGTATCTGCATCAGCGCCGCGTGGAGGGTGATGGTCGCGAAGGGCAGCGCACCCCAGATCACCACCCCCGCGATGACGGCGAATCCCTGCCAGGGGTCGGTGAACCAGTTGTGTTTGCTGAAGTCGACCATCGGCAGTTGGCTGAGCACCCAGTTGATGACCCCGTAGTCCGCGTCGAAGAGCCAGCGGAAGATCGAGGCGGCCACCATGACGGGCATGGCCCAGACGGCGATCAGCACCGAGGCGATGGTCAGCCGCACCCAGGTCGACACGCGTCGCATCAGAAGGGCGATGGAGAGCGAGAGAACCATGGTGAGGGTGGTGCAGACAACGGTGAACGCGGCCGTTCTGGCGACGACCTCCCAGAAGAAGCCATCGCTGAGGATGGTGCGGAACTGGTCCAGCCCGGCCCAGGGTGGGGCAGCGCCGCTGAACAGTTCCCTGCGCGTCATGTCCTGGAACGACAGCAGGAGCATGTCCGCCAGCGGATAGCCGAGGACGACGACCAGCGAGAGCAGGGCGGGTGTGATCAGGAGGTAGGGCAGCAACTCCGAGCCGGTTCTTCGGCGGGTGACGCGTGCCCAGCGGGTCCTGGGCGGCGGGCCCGCTGAGCCAGCGGGCCGCACGCCGTGCTGCGCTGGCTCGCCCTCCGTACCCGTCTGGTCGAAGCGGTGATTCCCTGAACCCTGCTGTCTGCCCGCGCCCGGTCGTTCATCGGGGGTTGCTTGAGCGGGCCGTCCACCGTGCCGCGACGCATCCTCATCGGCGGGCTGATACGGAACGGGGGACGGCTGGGTCGCATCAGCGCTCATTGATCACCGCGTCGATCCTGCGGTCCGCCTCCTTGGTGGCCTTCTCCACCGAGTCCTTGCCGGTGGCGATCCGTTCCAGCATCTCGGGGAGGATGTTGGACTTCTCCACCGAGGTCCACCCCGGTGCCTGGGGGGTGATCCAGCCGCGTTCGGCCGCCTTGGCCGCCGGGCCGTTCACACCGTCGGCGGGGACGTCCTTCAGCTGGACGGTGTTGTTGGGCAGTGTGTTGGCCGCGATGAGTTGGCGTTGGGACTCGCGGTCGGTGAAGATGCGGATCCACTCCGTTGCCAGGTCCTGATTGCGGGACTTGGCGGGGATGGCCAGGGTGGAGCCGCCGAGGAAGGGCGGTAGCGGTTCCCCGGAGGGTCCGGGGAAGGTGAAGGTGGCGAGCTTGCCCTTGAGCGCCGGGTTTCCCCCCGAGCGGCTGTCGGCGGAGGCCTGGGCCTCCCAGGTGTTGCCGTAGAAGACGCCGACCTTGCCCTGGCCGATCACCGCGGGCTGGTCACCGTTGTCCTTGGCGCGGTCGCCCACGTAGTAGGTGTCAAGGAGCTTCTTCCACTGGGTCAGCCCCGCGATCGACTTGGGGGACGAGAGGGCGCTGCTCCAGCGGCCGTTGGACTCCACGGCCAGCTCACCTCCCGCGTCCTTGAGGAAGGCCATGGCCGCCGACCAGTAGCGGCCGGGCAGATAGAGGGCGGAGAAGTTGGGGTCCTTGGCGCCGAACTTCGCCTTCAACCTGTCCAGGGCGGTGATCAGTTCGGGGTAGGTCGCCGGTGGGGCGGTGACTCCGGCCTGGCTGAAGTAGTCGGTGCGGTAGACGCCGATCCGGGCGCCCGCGTAGTACGGAACGCAGTAGGTCTTCCCATCGGATTGACACGCCTCCGACAGTGCTTCGAGCCAGGTGTCCGACTGGTCGAAGCTCTCGGCCTTGAGGGGGATGAACGCGCCGTTGAGTATGTAGTTGGCGGTCTCGCTGTTGCCCATCTCCACGACATCGGGGGTGTCCCGGCCGGCGAGGACGGCGTCCAGCTTCTGGTTCTTGCTGGGCCACTGCTGGTACTGGACCTCCACCTCGACCCCGGGGTGTTTCTCTCTGAAGCGCTCGTTGGCCGACTTCACCATGCCGGGCCAGCTCTCCCGGGCGTCCACGGCGAGCCACACCGTGAGCTTGTCTTTGCCTGACGAGGAGTCCGAGTCATCTGACGATCCGCATGCGGCTGTGCCGACTAACAGGAGAGTTCCCAGGTAAGCGGACCAGCGAAGCCTCTTCGGTGCCATGTGTTCCTCCGTGGGGGGTGGCGAGCGACCGTCACTAACTACCCGGCAGAAACGACCATCCCTGCTCACCGATGCCTTTCGGCTCGAAGAGATCGGTTATCGGTCTGGTCCTCCGACGTGCGCAAACGCCCCCGTCCCGCGCTGATCTCGGGCAACGGCCGGAACTCGCGCTTCCGCTGGCCTATACCTTTGGCTCAAAGACTGCGCTGCGCAAACAAGTGGTTCTTGACGGTGATCCATTCGTGGCCCAGGTTTGCCTCTGCGTCTCCCGTGACCCCTACCGAAGGGTGAGTACGTGACCGAGCAGAACGACTCCGCAACGGATTCCAGCGCAGACCTCACCGACAGATCCGCCACCCGTCCCTTACGGGTCAACTCGTGGAACGGCTGGGACCCACTGCGGCACGTCATTGTCGGACGGGCCGAAGGCACCGTGGTCCAGGCCCCCGAGCACGCGGTGCGCAGGGACTACCCCGACGACGGCTTCCCACTGGGCACCTACGGCCCCATGCCGGCCGAGATGGTCGCCGAGGCGGATGAACAACTCGACAACTTCGCCCGGCTCCTGTCCGACCGGGGTATCCGCGTCGACCGGCCCACCCCCATCGACTTCACCCAGCAGGTCTCCACCCCCGAGTGGAGCCAGGAGTCGATGTTCGGCTGTATGCCACCGAGGGACCTGCTGCTGACCGTGGGCAATGAGGTCCTCGAAGCGACCATGTCCTACCGCAGCCGTTGGTTTGAGTACCTCTGCTACCGGCCGGTGCTCCAGAACCTGTTCGAAGGCGACAGCAGGATGCGCTGGGAGGCGGCTCCCAAGCCACGGCTCACCGACGACTCCTTCAAGCCCGGCTTCTGGGACGTGTTCAACGGGCTGACCACCGATGAGCAGTTGGCCCGGGTACGTGACTACGACCTGGTGCTCACCGAAGCCGAGCCGCTGTTCGACGCGGCCGATGTCGCCCGCTTCGGCAAGGACCTCTTCGTTCAGCTCTCCTTCGTCACCAACCGCAGCGGATACCAGTGGCTCAAGCGTCACTTCCCCGACCATCGGGTGCACGCGGTGACCTCCACCAACACCCATCCGCTGCACATCGACTCCACCTGGGTCCCACTGCGGCCCGGACTGGTGCTGCACTGCGGCGAGCGGCTGGCGGACGCCGAACTGATGGCGTTCTTCAAGCTCAATGACTGGGAGGTCGTCGAAGCGGTACAGCCGGCCAGTTGGGACCATCCGCCGAAGCTGTCCTTCTGCAGTCCCTGGCTCGCGGCCAACATGCTCAACCTGGACCAGAACACACTCTGCGTCGAGGAGAAGGAGGAGCGGCTCTCCGAGCAGCTCTCGTCCTACGGCTTTGAGATCGTGCCCGTGCCGTTCCGTGCGGTGGGCCCGTTCGGGGGTGGGCTGCACTGCTCCACCGTGGACATCGAACGCGAGGGGGAGTTGGAGGACTACTTCCCCCGTCGGTACGGACGGTTCTAAGGCCGCCGTTCGCCAGGGGATGCCTTCGAGCGTCCCGCCGGCCCCGCGGTCCGCGCAGTCCTTGAAGATCTTGAAGGTCTCGAAGTAGGGCCGGCTTCGTCGGATCCGTGCTCCGCACCACAACGAGGGATAGGCGGACGGCCCGTTCCCTGGCGCCTCCTCGGTGGTGGGACAGCCGCTCCAGTGGGCCGGGCCACGGTGACCGGGAGGGCCGCACGGCCCCTTCCCGTAACGCCCGTGTGGCCGTACACCAGCCTGACCTGGGGCGATCCCATCAACAGCAGCGGACGAGATCCCATGGGGAGCGTAGGGACATGACAGCGATCAGGGGTGTTGTCTTTGATTTCTACGGAACCCTGGTGCGGATGGTTCCGCCACTGCCGCCCAGCCACCAGGCGATCTTCAACCGTCGAGGCCTGGTGGAGGCGGGGGAGCGCTGGGGTGACCAGTGGTCCGTAGGCCCGGCGGAGGGGGAGGAGCACTCGGCCCACTCCATCAGCGAGCGGACCTACCTCGCATGGGAACGGGACCGGCTCAGACGGCGGGCCCATGACTGCCAGGTGCCCGGTGACCAGGTGGAGGACCTGGTCACCGAGCTCGACGGGGCGATGAAGGACATCCATCTCGCCCTGTTCGAGGATGTGTTGGACACGCTGGCCGCGCTACGCGCCGAGGGAGCGCTGATCGCGGTCTGCTCCAACTGGTACTGGCACCTCGACCGGTCCATCGCGGATGTCGGGCTGGCGGAGCTGATCGATGTCTCGGTCAGCTCCGCCCAGGCGGGTGCCCGCAAGCCGCACCCCCTGATCTACCGGACGGTGCTGGACCGCTGTGGGCTGGACCCCGGGGAAACGCTCTTCGTGGGTGATATCTGGCGGCCGGATGTGGTGGGGCCGTTGGCGGCGGGGATGCGGGCGGTGCATCTGTGGCGACCGGACCGCGCGGTGCGGACAGCGGCGCCGCCCCTGGTGCCAGGGGCGGTGCGAATCGCCGGACTGCGGGAACTCATCCCCCTGTTGTGATCCGGACACTCAACCGGTCCAGCACATTCCGGGTGACGCGTACTACCCCCGCGTCCGCCTCCCGTCCACAGACCACCGGCCAGTCAGTGGTGCCCGCGGTGAACACCGTGCCGCCCGCCGTGAACACGCCCATGGTCGCGGCCCGAGGACTGGTGATCGACGGTTCACGCACCGTGCAATTCCAGTGTCCGTGTTTGAACCGATGGAAGTCATGGTGGACCGGTTGGAGCAGGTGAATTCCCAGAATGAGAAAGGAATCCGGGGTGCCGTCCGCGCCGCTCGCCCTGGCGACACCCTGGGCGTCATAGAAGAACGCGGCACCGTCGCACTCATAACCAATCAACGGAGTACCGGCGCCCAGGGCGTCCTGAATTCCGCCATTCGATCCGTCCCGTAGTCCGGTTCCTTCGAAAACCCAGTGCTCCGCGTGTTGTACGGAGTATCCAGCGCGCGGCCTGTCGCCCGGCCAGCTCCCGTCCGAGCTGGCCCACATGCCGCCATTACGGAAGCTGACCCCCGTCAGTGTGTTCTCCGGCGCGCCGACACCATGGGGTTCGGGTGGCCACCACTGATCGGTGGCCGGTAGATGCGGATACTCATCTCCTACCCGGTGGTCCGTATCCGAGCGGAAGGCGCTGTTTCCGTCAATTGAATGGATGCGCCACCAGCAGGTATTCGCACTGAAGAAGGCGACATTCCCACCCGCCCGCACGAAGTCCTCCACCTGGGTGCGCATGGCCTGGCTCCAGTATTCATCATGGCCAACGCTGAGAACGAGGTCGTATCCCGTGAGGAGGGCGGGATTCTCATGCAGGTCGAGATCCGTGCAGTATTCCACCGCATAGCCGCTGCGCTCCAGCCAGGAAATGAAGGGAGCGTCCCAGTAGGCAAGGTCGATCACCCCGCCGGGGCGATGCAGGCTCACCTGGTGGCCGGGTCCACCACCGTCCTCCCCACGCAGGTAGACCGGGTTGTCATACAGGCTGGCGGCACGTTCCTCATCTCGGCGATCCGACCTGTTGTACGCATGGCGGGTAAACGTCGACTTCTTGTAGAGAATGCGGGAGAGTTTGCCGGGTTGCCGGGGCCTGACGATGAAGAACTCTCTCTCAAAGCCTTCGATGGTCGAGCCGTCCAGAACCGGCGGGGAGTCTTCGCAGCCCGGACCGCCCTCGATGAAGTGCGCCAGATATATTCCGGTACGCCAACTGTCCGGTATCGAGAACTCCACCGAGGGCCAGTTCCAGTCCACCGCGGGTGAAGCACCTGCCGGATGGCCATCCGGATGTGGCGGCGGCGAGTGGAGAGTGCCCGGCTGCCACACTGATTCCCGTACCAATTCCAGCTCATTGCCGAGCCGATAGAAACGCACCCGGTAGATCGGCGCATCCGTGGAGACATGGAGCGCAAGAATCCCGCCCGCCGTCACGCTTTCCCGGCCCACATAGCCCTCTATCACGCCGCTCCCAGGATCGCTCGCAGAAAGGGCGGCCACCGTGTTCGCGCCGCCGATCGATCATGCTAGGGAGCCCTACCCGATGACGACAATGGTGCGTAGTGAACCGGCCACCCGTGGGGTCAGTTTGGGACACAAGGGCCGGTGATCGACTCATTTTCAGTGGGTCGGGGTAGTGCTGGAAATCAACACAAGAACCGACAACTCCGCAACGACTCAAACCCATACCACCATCCTGGACAACCCGCCTCGGTACAGCGCCCGCCCGTAGCTCCGCCCGTAGGACAGCGAGGGGAATCTGAAATGAGCAGCGAATTCCGTGTACGCGAACTCGTGCTGGGAATCCAGGGCATGGCGCTGCTGCGCCATGCCATCGACGGGGACGAGGAGTTCCTCAAGCAGCGGGTCGAGGACATCCGCAGGTTCGTCCTCAGCGACGAGCAACTGCCCGGCAGGGGTGCGGCGGTCGACGAACTCGACGCCGCCGATGGCTATGCCTCCTGGTCCGCCATCTACGACACACTGCCCAGTTCCTACATCGAGGTGGAGGAGCCCCTCGTCCATGAGGTCCTCGACCGGGTACCGGCCGGGACCGCGCTGGACGCCGCCTGCGGCACCGGTCGGCAGACCCTGGCGCTGACCTCCCGCGGATTCAGCACGATCGGTGTCGACCAGTCGCCGCAGATGCTGGAGAAGGCCCGAGCCCATGCCCCGGACGCCCAGTACCGGCTCGGCCGACTGGAGCACCTGCCCGTCGACGACGACTCCGTCGACCTGGCCGTCTGCTCGCTGGCGATGACCCATCTGCCGGAACTCGACACCGCCGTAGCCGAGTTGGCCCGGGTGGTCAAGCCCGGGGGCCGCATAGTGATCTCCGATATGCACCCCTTCGTGATCTCCCTGCAAGGGCAGTGCCTCTTTGTCCACGGCTCCGAGCAACTGGCCTTCGTACGCAACTACGTGCATCTGACCAGCAGCTATCTGGGGGCCTTCGCTCGGGCCGGGCTGAGCGTACGGGCCTGTCATGAGCCGCTCTTCAACGGCCGGCTGGCACCCGGGGGATATGAGGAGTTCATCGCCGACGCCGCCCGCGCGGCCTGGGAGGGCATCCCGCTCATCGTCGTCTGGGAGGTCTCCGTGCCCGGCTGACCCCGTCGCCCGGCAGGGCCCCAGCGAACAGCGGGCCCATCGCCCCTGGTCGGAGATCAGCCAGGGCCGCCCCACGTCCGACCATGTCCGACCCGAAGGCCCGTCGAAGAGCGAGCGCGACTCGTCGGAGAGAAGAGAGCAGGTCAGATGGCCATCGTTGTGGTGCGCTACTCGCAGCGCCCATCCCTGTGGGATCGCATCCCGGAGCAGTTCGCCGGCGTCATCCCCGAGTACAACCTGCATGGAGACATCAACGGCGACTACTGGAACCGCCTGTTCGAAGACTTCCCCGACTACCAGTTCCTGCTCTACGACGACGAGAGCGACGACATCCTGGGGGCGGGCCGTTCACTTCCCCGCAGTTGGGACGGCACCCCGGAAGACCTGGGCCCCGGACTCGACGACTCCATCGGCCGGGCCTTCGCCGACCATGACGCCGGGCGTGCCCCGGGCGGACTCTGCGCCCTGGGCATCGAGGTGGCCCAGACCCACCAGGGCAAGGGCCTGTCCAAAATACTGCTCGACACCATGACCGCAACGGCACGTATCGCAGGCGTCGACACCGTCCTCGTACCCATCCGCCCCACCTGGAAGGACCGCTACCCCCTGGTCCCCATCGAGCGGTACGCCTCCTGGACCCGCGATGACGGCTCGCCCTTCGATCCCTGGATACGTACCCAGGTCAAGGCAGGGGGAGCGGTCGCCGCCGCGTCAGCGCGGTCGTCCCGGATCACCGGAACGGTCGCCGAATGGGAGAGCTGGACCCAGATGTCCTTCCCGGACGACGGTGACTATGTCTTCCCGGGCGGGCTGACCACCCTCTCGGTCGACCACGGCGGCGATCTGGGCGCGTACTGGGAGCCAGCGGTGTGGATCACCCATCGGGTGCGTCCTGCCACAGACGCTCCCCAGCACGGATAGCGGTCCAGGCGAACTCCGTCATCAGCCGGATCTTCTCGGGCCCGGCCTCGGGGCGGCGCTCAGGGGAGAGACCCGCGGGCCCAACGGTGGACACGGCGGCTTCCTTCAGTCGGGCAAGGGCATCCTCATCCACCACGTCCGCAGGCCCCGCCGCGTTCTGGGGCGCATGCCGGTGGGCGGCTCCGGCCGCCTGCCGGCCCATGAAGAGACAGTGAACCCACAGTTCTTCGGCGAAGTCAGGGCCGAAGGTCCGGGCCACATCGGTCGCAAGCCCCAACGGCATATGCTCCGCGACCAGGTCGCGAACCCGCTCCTCGGTCAGTTGTGATGAGCGCGCTATGGCGGGGAGCGCATCGCGCCACCGGATGTGCCCACGGCCTCCGTCGGCAGCCTTCTCCTGACCGGGAAGCCGGAGATAGCCCTCCCCGTACCGCATATAGGGGAGCCAGTCGAGCTCCTCAAGCACCCATCCCCGACGCAGCAGCCCATCGGCATCGGTGGCGTCCATGGGACAGACCGCGAGCCGGATGCCCTGCGCGGCATGTCCGTTGATGCTGCTCGTACCGATGTGCTCCACCACATTGGGTACGGCGAGCAGACTCATCCGGCCCTTGGTCCGAAAGAACCCGGACAGCACCTCATCGTCGTGCCGCTCCGCACTGTCCCGGGCGAACGCACCGAACTCGGCGGCCAGGGCGACCGGTAGGCAGACGGCCAGCGACGGGGTGAACTCCTCCGGCACGGCCCGCACCCACGCCGCCCCCGCCAGCGCGGCCAGCCGAGAGGCAGATCCATTGCGGGCGTGCCAGTTGGTGTAGAAGACCAGTGCCTCATCCGGGAAGCGCTCCACCGCCCGACCCACCAGTGCCAGGAGATCCGGCGGCGCCGAGACATCGTCCTGCACCACCAAATGGTGGCCGGCTCCCGGCGACACCGCCGACCAGGCGACCAGCGCCGTACGCAGTGCGGACGGCGGGTCATGGGGAGCGGGGTCCAACGCGAGGCCACCGAGCCGGAGCCGGCTGACCAACTCCTGCGCCTGGCGCTCTCGTACCGGATGGGTCATGACGGCCGAGCTGATGGGTACCACGGTCACCACAGCGCTCCTTGGCATCCTGGACATCATGGCCGTGACAGAGTCGCAGACCTCTCTACGGCCGTCCGCACCCCCGCCCAACATTGGCCTGATCTTGTGGGAGCGTGACCTGGGGAAATGCCCTAAGGCCGGGGCCCACTGCTCCAACGCGGCTTCGCCTGCGGATGTCCTTCGGTGGTACATCGCACCGCGGGCTGTTCCGGGGTATCCGAATCCGCAGCCGCGCACGGATGACCTCGCTCGTCCCGGTTGGCCAGGTGCCTGGTCACCCCGTACGCGGCACCGCTCAGCCAGCAGAACACCACCGCGGCGTCCGCGTACAACCGCACGGCCAACGGGGGACGCGCCCATTGGTGGACCGCCAGCAAAGCGAGTGCGGTCAGCGCGATCGCCAGCGCGAGTAACAGATACAACCCGACCCGTCCCATGGGACAACCTCTCAGTGACCAGGTCCCCCGCGACCGGGTGGGTCGCCGTGCTTCCGGACCATTTCACTCCGGCTGTACCCAACGGCGGCGGTCGTACCCCACGGTCACCGTGTAATCACCGGTCACTCCGCAGGGGCCGCTGCCATGGTATGGAGGTCGGCCCAGCCGCGCACAACTGCTGCGCCGCACGTCATCTCAGGTCATGATGTCCGCCATGGCTGATGTCTTTCTTGCCCTCGCGATCATTTCCACGGGTCTCTACTCGGGCTTCATGCTGACGTTCCAGACCGGGATCATGCCGGCCTTCGCGCAACTCACCGATGAGCAGTTCCTGGCGGCCATGCGTCGAATCAACGAGGTGGTGCCCCGTCCCCTCTTTCTGCTGACGTTCGTCTCCATCATCGTCTTCCCGGCACTGGCCCTGGTGTTCCCCGTCGACGATCTCAGCGGTGACCAGCGCAGGTTCATCATCGCCGGCCTGGTCTGCGCGGCCCTCAACCACCTGATCACCGTGGCGGGGAACGTCCCACTGAACAACGCGCTGGAAGCGGCGGCGAGGGCTACCCAGAGCCCAGGGGATGACCAGCTGCGGATGGCCTTCGAGCCCCGCTGGAACCGTTTCCATCTGATGCGCACCCTGCTGGCGGTCACGGCGTTCGTACTGCTGGTCAGCGCTGCTCTCTGACGGCCGTGGTCGCCGTCGTCACGGTGAAGAGCCCGACCTGCTCTCGTCTGCTGGCGACGGTGGTGAAGCCGGCGTCCACCGCCCACCGCTCGGCGAGCTCCACCGGCCGGCACTTCATCTCCCACAGGACGCCGTCGCGGTTGGGCAGCACATTGGCGATGAACTCCAGTTGCGGATGGCGGGTCTGGGTGGTGAAGACCAACACTCCGCCCGGTGCCAGCAGGGACCGGAGCCTGCTGACCGAGGCGGCGATCACCTCGTCGTCCAGCAGCAGCTCATAGAGGCCGGACACCACGATGACCTCGGGAGCGCGAGAAGCCGGCTGAGGGTCCAGGGCATCCCCATACACATAGGACAGGCCCTTCAGCCCCCGCACCCGGGCCAGGTCCTCACCCTCGGCGAGCCCCGCACGGTCCAGGTCTCGGCACTCCACCCGCACGCTCCCGGGGGCGTACTCCTCGACCAGGTCCTGGAGATAGCGCCCTGGACCCGATGCCACATCGAGGATGAAGACCTCGCCCCCACGCTCGGCGACTTCCTTGCGCAGAACGTCCTTGAGCAGCTCGCGGCGGGCCCGGATGGCCCGCCAGCCGATGGCGTTGAGATAGACACGGTCGATCAGCCGTCCCACGCCGAGGGAGCCCCGGGCCTTGTTGACGTACACGTAGTCGAGCATGGAACCGCTGTCGAAGCCGTACCGGAAGCCGATTCTGATGCCCTCGCTCAGCCGTCCCGCGCTGCCCAACAGCATGCGCATGGCTGCCCAACGTGCCTTGCCCAGTCGCTTTGTCATGGCTTCAGCCTTCCGCCCGGCTGCCGTTCGGACATCCGTGCGGCTACTCGTTGGGCGTCTGAGTGCCTCTGAGTACGAGGTGGGCGCAGACCCGTACGGTTTTCCGGCGGTGCCCAACGCATGGCCGAAGTAGCACCCGGAGACCAGTAAAGGTCAGGTTGGATCGACGGGCGGGCATCGTCTGGTCTCCGTAGTCGATCTCATGACGTGTCCATGCCCGTATGGTCGAATCCGTTCCTCGGGCGGCCGGACCCGTGCCGTCCGCGCCTTCGCCGGCACCGCTTCATGGCGGCGCCGCCGCCACCCGACGCACCCGTCGGGGACCCGGTGGGAGCCGCTACCCCTGGAGGGGTTCACAAGCTCCGGCTGTATCGAGCGCGGTGGGAAGCGGGGTGACGCGTAGCTGAATCACGTCATAGTGCGAGTAGCTGTTGAGGTCGTCCGTGCGGTGGAGCTCCAGTTGAAGCCCCTGGCGGTACCAGACCTCGCGGTACTCATCCATCTCACCGCCGAACGACGCGTCCGGCGCGCCGAGTTCGGCTCTCAGCAGCGCTCCGATTCGGCCATACTCCCCCCGGAAGTCCACCCGGGAGGCGGTGGGGAAGCGGATCCAGTCGGCGTTGTACTCCCCGTCGAGATCATCGCTGTCATCCGGGTCCAGATCGGCCGGCTCGTCGCCGAAGGCAGGCCAGAACAGTGCGCAGGGCAACTGAATGAAGCCGGAGGTGTGCGCGGGACCCCCAGGCGCGTCGCCGAGTTCGAGTCGGCGTCCGCAACCGGCGTCCGTTGAGTCCTGGCCAAAGTAGTGCGGCGAGCCGGCGCCACCGCCCCAGCCCACCTGCGGCTTGCCGCCGGTGGGAGCGACCGGTGCCCACGCGTACTCGATGAACTTCCGCTCCAAGGGCTCTCGTTCCCATGGAACCGCGGTCAGGGCGACCATGCGCCGGATGTCTTCCCGGCCGATCTGCAAAGTCTTCAGTGACATGGTTTGGACCGTATCCGACCGCACTGACACTGCTTTGTGTCCTGGGTTGGCGAGATCCGATGGATCTTGGATGTGATCATTCCGGCAGACTGTTGAGTCGTCGACGGTCCGCTGTGCGTATCTGTCGTCGGATCGGTCGTCAGGCGCCCGTCGGCCGGAGAGCGCAAGAGGGAGACAAAGGATGCCTTTCTGGTCTGCACGTGCAACTGCACGCCCTGACCGGCCCGGACATGAGAATCCTCTCCTCTTTCACTCATCTGTTCGATCTGGGAAGCAAACTCTCCGCATGACACTGAGGAGAGCCAACATCGTGATAACGGCAGTGTGCGCCCTCGCCGGGGCCGGCATGCTGGGTGGCCGTGTCTGGGCGGAAGGACCGGCTCCCTTGGACCTCGGACCCGACATCGTCGTCTACCCGAGTAGCGCCCCCATGCCCGAGGCGACCGCACGAAGCGCACCCCCATCCCCGATGACCCCCTCGTTACCGAACCAGAAGACCCCCTTGCCATCGAAGTCCACCCACACCTCGAAGACCTCCGCACCCTCCTCATCCCCCTCTTCCTCCCCGCCCCCCTCCCATCAGCCCGGGGGCCAGCCGGTGGAGATCCTGGAACCGCCCCGCAGTACGGAGAGTGGCACCCCCACTCCCCGGCCGGGCGGCCAGGAGGAAGAGGGGGATGACGATGAGGAGGACAGTGCAGACGGGGGCGGAGGCGGAAGCGGTGTGGATGGTCGAGACGGTGCCGAGGGAGACGACTAGATGAGACGTCGCACGGCCAGCGCGCGATCGCGCATTGTTGGGTGGATGCTTCTCCTGGTGGGCGCGGCCGTGGCCGCCCCCACTGTCGGCATCACGGTGGTGTGGCAGGCCCAACTCGACAATCAGGTCGACGAGCAGTTGCAGCGACAGGTCAACGAGCTCCGGCAGTTCGCCGCGACCAGGACCGACAGCGAGACGGGTCTGCCCTACCGCGACGGCGCCGCACTGCTCAAGGAGTTCCTGACCTACAACCTGCCCAACCGCGACGAGACCTTCTTCAGCATCGTGGACGGCCAGTCCGGACACCGCAGTGCCACCGAGCCCCCGGTCATTCTCTCCATGGACCGGTCGGTGGTCAGAATGCTGTCCACCGTCAAGCCCCCCCACACCGGTTGGCTCGACTCCAAGGTCGGCAAGGTGCGGTACGGAGTCGTCCAGGTCAAGGTGACCGGCGACGATCGTGATGTACGGCTGGTGGTGCTGGAGTTCAGCGACCGCAAACTCCAGGAGGAGCGACGCGTCGCCAAGATGCTGATGTTCACCGCGTTCGGGGCGCTGGTCGTCGCGGGACTGGCCAGTTGGCTGGTGGCAGGCCGGATTCTCGCCCCGATCCGGCTGGTGAGGCAGACGGCGGCCCGCATCGGTGAATCCGATCTCACACAGCGGCTCGATGTCCGGGGCGATGACGATGTGGCCGCTCTCGCCCACACCTTCAACCACATGCTGGACCGGTTGGAGCGCGCGTTCACCACCCAGCGGCGGTTCCTCGACGAGGTCGGGCATGAGCTGCGGACCCCCATCACCGTCGTACGGGGGCATCTGGAGCTGATGGAGGACGGGCCGGACGACTCCTCCGCCATGACCCGGGCCCTGCTGGTCGACGAACTCGACCGGATGAGCCGCATCGTGGACGATCTGCTGCTGCTGGCGAAGGCGGAGCGCCCGGACTTCCTCACCGTGGGCGAGACCAACCTGACCGATCTGATCGTGGATGTGGTGGCCAAGGCCAGGGCGCTCGGACATCGGCACTGGCGCGTCGCCGCGGTCTCCGAGGCCACGGTGCTGGTCGATGGGCAGCGGCTCACTCAAGGACTGATCCAGCTCGCGGCCAACGCCGTGCGGCACACGCTCGACGGGGATCTCATCGAGATGGGTTCCGCGGTACGTGAGGGCCGGGTGCTGCTCTGGGTCCGGGACACGGGCCCCGGGGTCGGGCCGGTGGACCGGGACCGGATCTTCGGCCGTTTCGTCCAAGCCGGCAGAGTCGCCTCACCGGCTCAGGCGGGCACGGGCATCGGCCTGGGCCTCGCCATCGTTCGGGAGATCGCCGAGGGGCATGGCGGTACGGCATGGGTGGAAGACGCGGAGACCGGCGGCGCCCGTTTCGTACTGGATTTGCCGGCCTATTTCCCCTGGCAGAGAGGACAACATGCACCGGATTCTGATAGCGGAGGACGAAGCAGGAATCGCGTCCTTCGTCGAAAAAGGCCTGCGAAGCAATGGCTTCGTCACCTCGGTGGTCGGTGACGGACTTTCGGCGTATGAGCATGCCAGAGCCGGTGACTGCGATCTGATGATTCTTGATCTGGGACTGCCAGCGGTCGATGGACTGACCGTGCTGCGCAAACTCAGAGAGCTGCGGGTGACCCTTCCCGTGGTAATTCTCACCGCCCGAGACAGCGTCTCGGACGTTGTTGCGGGCCTTGAGACGGGTGCGGACGACTACATCTCGAAGCCTTTTGCCTTTGAGGAGTTGTTGGCCCGCGTCCGATTGCGACTGAGGGGCGAAGCAGGGCCGGAGGCATCGGTTCTGCGCGTTGGTGATCTGGTGCTCGACCTGCGGACCCGCCGTGTCCATGTGGACGGGCGGGTCGCTGAACTGTCGGCTCGGGAATTTGCCCTCGCCGAGGTCTTTTTACGCAATCCGGACCAGGTGCTCACCCGTGAGCAGCTGCTGAGCAGGGTCTGGGGCTTTGACTACGACCCGGGATCGAACATCGTCGATGTGTATGTGCGCTACCTACGCCGGAAGTTGGGCCCGGACCGGGTGGAGACGATCCGGGGTGTCGGCTACCGGCTGCGTGCCTGAGCCGTCGGTGTGCAGGCCTGTAGCGCCCGCTGGTTGGGCTCTGGAGGGCCGGCGCCGGGTCCCTGGACCCGGTTGCCGGCCCTTGGCGCCCCGGCCTCGTGTCGCCGAATGCCGAATCCGGGTCCTGCCGCACCGGAAGTCGGTTACGGGAGCTGGGAACTG
The DNA here is from genome assembly GCF_023701525.1 of Streptomyces albipurpureus. Lineage (GTDB taxonomy): Bacteria > Actinomycetota > Actinomycetes > Streptomycetales > Streptomycetaceae > Streptomyces > Streptomyces albipurpureus. The sequence continues at coordinate 207,262 of NZ_JAMQAW010000036.1, read as the reverse complement.
AGTTGTACGCGTTAACCGAGGAACAGCGAGCCCTTAATTACGCTAGCGAAGGGACCTTTCACTCACAGTGAATAGGGCCCTGCGCATATGCCGTTGGAAGGGTCAGAACCCCTAAGAAATTCTTTGTTCGTACAAATGACATCGTTGTCACAGCCATGAGAACTCTCTCACGGTGATCTCACGGATGACTCATGACTTCAGCGCAGTATTCCGGGCCAAGACATTCAGTTCGGATGTCTCTCCCCCCATCGGCTTCAATTGCCGGATCTGCAAGGAGCGTGACCATGAAGCGACTGCTCGACAACGCGCGCAACTTCCGCCACCGCGTAGCCCCTGAGAGCGAGACCTTCCGACGCTTCGCGGCTGGACAGACGCCGGGAACGCTGTTCATCAGCTGTTCCGATTCGCGGGTGATTCCCGCACTCATCACCGGTGCGGTCCCCGGTGAGGTCTTTGAAATCCGCAACGCAGGCAACATCATCACGCCCTTCGATCCCGATCACTCCTGCGCCGAGTCCGCGACCATCGAGTACGGGGTGGAGGTCCTCAAGGTCAAGGACATCGTCGTCTGCGGTCACTCCCACTGCGGAGCGGTCGGCGCGGTGGCCAACGACTCGGATCTCACCTCTCTCCCCAGCGTTGCCCAGTGGGTGTCCAGCTGCAGGCCGGCGCTCGCGCCCATGCTCGGCACTCCACCGGACGACCTGACGTTTTCCAAGTACGTCCAGCGCCATGTGGTGGCCCAGCTGGAGAACCTGCGGACCTACCCCAAGGTGCGCGCGGCGGTCGACGAGGGCCGGCTGAACCTGCACGGCTGGTACTACCGGGTCGACACGGCCGAGGTGTTGGAGCTCGACGAGCTCAACGGAGTGTTCAACCGGAACTAATCCCCGGGCCCCTCCGGCCCTCTTACCCCCCACACGCACCGTGCCGCCGAACACGAGCACCCCCAGCTCCTCGGCGGCCCGGTTGCGGCGAAAGGACCACTGTGTCGACTGATACGAATCGTCCCGGTGCTCGGCGCCATGCGAAGAGAGGTGCCGCCCCCGCGTCGAAGGGTGCCCCCGACCCGTCGCTGTTCAGCTCCGTCAGTACTGACTTCAGTGCCTCGATCGTCGTTTTCCTTGTCGCCCTACCTCTGTGCATCGGTGTCGCGGCCGCCTCCGGCGTCAACGTCGCCCTAGGAATCATCTCCGGCATCGTCGGAGGTTTGATTGTTGGATTTCTTCCCGGCAGTAACCTCCAGGTCAGCGGCCCCGCCGCCGGACTTGCGGTGCTGGTGCTGGAGTTCGTGACCGAACACGGTGTGGGCATGCTCGGCCCCGTCGTGTTCATCAGCGGAATCCTCCAGATGATCCTCGGAATGCTCAAGCTGGGGCGGATGTTCCAGTCCATCTCGCTTTCCGTGGTGCAGGGAATGCTCGCCGGTATCGGTGTGCCGCTGATCCTGAGCCAGATCTACGCCCTGGTGGACTCCAAGCAGCTCGGTACGGCCCTGAAGAACATGGCCGGCCTTCCCGATCTGGTCTCGGACGTCATGGGCGACCGGGACAAGAGCGCCGCTCTGATGCTGGGCGTCATGGCGGTGGTCATCTGCTTCATGTGGAAGAAGGTCCCCGCACCGCTCAACAAGGTCCCCGCCCCGCTCGTCGCGGTGATCCTCGGCGCGGGCATCGCAGCCATCCCCGGCTTCGGTGAGGTCAAGAAGGTCTCCTTCGGCAGCATGGCCGAGGCGATCAAGTTCACCGGGCCGTCGCAGCTGTCGCATATCTTCGATCCGGCGATCCTGATGATGATCGTCACCTTCACGGTCATCGCCTCGGCTGAGAGCCTCTTCAGCGCCGCGGCCGTTGACCGGATGCACAGCGGACCGCCGACCAAGTACAACGCCGAACTCTTCTCCCAGGGCGTCGGCAACACCATCTGCGGCCTCCTTGGCGCGCTGCCCATGACCGCCGTCATCGTGCGCAGTGCCGCCAATGTCCAAGCCGGTGCCAAAACCAAGCTCTCCCGCATCCTGCACGGATTCTGGCTCCTCAGCTTCGGTCTGCTCCTGCCGGGGCTGCTGGGCCTGATCCCGATCACCATCCTCGCCGGTGTGCTGCTCCAAGCGGGCTGGAAGCTCTTCAACCCGCCCGCCTTCGCGGCGATGTGGAAGAAGGACCGCGGCGAGGGCGTGGTCATGTTCATCACCACACTCGCCATCGTGGTCACCAACCTGCTGGACGGCGTTGTCGCCGGTCTCGCCATCGCCATCATCCTGACGGCGATGCGGATGAGCCACATGACCATCCGCAAGACCACCGACGGCGACACCGCTCGGCTGGAGCTCAAGGGCAACGTCACCTTCCTGCGGCTGCCCAAGCTGATCGACGCCCTGGAAGACATCAGCGACCTGGACCGTGTGTTCATCGACGGGAGGAAGATCTCGCACCTGGACATGGCCTGCCGTGCCCAGATCGAGGAGTTCGCCGAGTCGCGTCGCAAGGCAGGGGCCGAGGTCGAACTCGAACTGCCGGGTGACCCGACGGTCGAGAAGGTCGATGAGGTCGTCGTTCCTGATGAGCCGATCACGGAAGAGATCGGCACTCCGGTCAAGGAGACCCCGCAGCCCGAACCGGTCGGTGCGGCCTACGCCTCGGAGCCAGCCCCCGCCTACCAGCAGCACACCGCGGCGGGCCCGGCCTACGGCCACGGCCATGTGGCCCACGGCAGCCCCTATGCGCGCCAGCACCAGCACGCGCAGCAGCACCAGCACAACAACCAGCACCCGCACGCACCGCAGCCCACCCATCAGGCGCACTACGGGCAGCAGCACAACCCACAGCACAACCCGCAGCACCACCCCCAGCAACACCCGCACGCACCGCAGCACCCCAACCACCAGTACGGCATGGGTGGCCAGGGGCCCGCACGCCCGATGCACCAGCAGCACCAACCGCAGTACAACCAGCACGCTCAGGTACATATCCCCAACCAGGCGCATGGCCCCCAGCACAATGGTGTGCCGAACGGCCAGCCGCAGGGCCCGCACGACGGCCAGCAGCAGATGCCGCCGCAGGGATACGCACCGCCTCCGGGATACGGCCCCCAGGAAACCCCCTACCAGGGCACTCCGATGGTTCAGGGATACGGCCCACAGGGTTACCAGCAGCCGTCGCAAGGCGGCTACTGGGGACCCGATGACGACTGGGCCGTTCAGCAGTTCGGCGAAGGGACTCGACGATGAGGAAACCCTTGAAATCGGCGCTGGCGGATGCACTCCACCTACGCGACCTACGAGACCTGCGTCATCACCGGCATCAGCCGGGGCGGCCACGGAGGGTCGAACGGCCACGCGCCGATCGGACCGACTGCGCCAGGACCGACTGCCCACTGACCGACCGGCCGGGGGCGGACCGTCCCAGGGCCGAGCGGCCGTGGAGCGGCCGGGACTGGAGCGACCGCTCCTGGACCGAACGCCCGGTGACGGACCGCCAGGTCACCGAGCGGCACAGCACCGACCGGCACGGCAGCGACCACGCGGTGTACGACCGGATGAGCCATGACCGTGCCGTGTACGACCGTACGACGTACGACCGCACCAGCTACGACCGGCGTGGCGAGCGTCGGCAGCCGGCCAGGCCGTGCGAGGAGGACAAGCTCTTCGAGTTCCTGCGCTCCCTGCACAAGTTCCTCCTGGCGCCGCAGGACGCGGCCACCGGGGGACTCGCCGAACGTCCCACGGACGGCTCCGCGGCAAAGCGCGCCAACCCGCCCACCACGGCGGGCTGACAGGACCCCAAGACGTCGCCCACGGCGCCGACATCCCGCAGGGTGTCGTGGGCGGCTCCAGGGCCTTTGAGCGACAAGCGCTTCCCCCACTGGGCCCTGGTGAGCCCCCTCTACTGCTTGCCGCAGAGAGGGGGCTCCCCTGACTTACCGACCCGACCGGGCGCGGGCCCCCAACCGCGCCTGGTCCCATGGACCCGAACCCGGCGCCCCGACCCGCCCGGGTGAGGTGAACAGGTCGGGCGACCCGGAAATGCGGCCGGGCCGCCCGGCCCCTTCATTCGCCCCCGCCAGGCTTCGTGGCGCGGGCGCGCCACCTCCGGCCCCTCGTACCCGGGAGTCCGACTCCGTACCGGCGCGCCGGGGGAAGACGGCGGATGGCCGCTGACCGGGCCCCCGGCCGGTATCCGGTCAGCGCACCCTCGATCAGGGTTTGCGGGCAACGCCGCCGAGGGCGATGACCTCGTGCGGGCGATCGGACGGCGCCGCGGGGTCGGGTCTCCACTCGGCGAGCGGCACCACACCCGGCTCCAACAGCTCCAACCCGTCGAAGAACGCGGCGATCTGCTCGGGGCTGCGGAGGAAGTAGGGCGTCGCGCCGCTCTCGTTGTAGCGACGGGTGGCCAGGGCGTTGACGGTGTGGGTGTCGACGCTGTCGTTGAACACCAGGTAACTACCGGACGGCAGTGCCGCCATCAGCCGATCCACCACCGACCGGGCCTGCTCGTCGTCGGCCACATGCCCGACGACCTGCAAGAGCGTCAGCGCGACGGGTCGAGCGAAGTCCAGTGTCGACGCCGCCTGGCTGATGATCGATTCGGGGTCGTGAAGATCCGCGTCGAGATAGTCGGTGGCACCTTCGGCCGTACCGGTCAGCAGTGCCCGGGCATGGGCCAGCACGAGTGGATCGTTGTCCACATAGACGATGCGCGAGGACGGAGCGACCCGCTGGGCGATCTGGTGGGTGTTCTCCCGGGTCGGCAGCCCGGTGCCGACATCGAGGAACTGCCGGATTCCCACCTCACCCGCCAGATGCCGCACGGTACGGGCGAGAAAGGCACGGGAGTCGTGGGCCAGATCGACGATGCCGGGAAAGAACTCCTGGAACGCCTGCCCCACCTCCCGGTCCGCCAGGTAGTTGTCTCGGCCACCGAGCCAGTAGTTCCAGACCCTGGCCGACTGCGGCAGCGACACATCGAGGTCTGGTCCCCTCCCGAGGGGGTCGGCTGTCATCGAGCGTCCTCCTGGCCCATGGCGCGTCAACGTTCTGCGCGCATCAACCTAGGGTCACCAGCCGTAACCGGGAACGGAATTGGTGCAAGAGGGCGCGGTACCGCGAAGGCCGTGGTGGAGGGCGCCGCGCGGACGGGACCGTTCTGCCGCTCGTACGGTCCGGAGCACGGGCGCAGCCGGCCGGACCCCGGGGAGGAGGGCTGGGTCGGCTGCGCCCTTCAGGAGTGGTCAGGGGAGCGGGTGCCTGAGGGCCTGTGTTCAGACGAGGCTTTCCCACGCGAACGGTGGTGCGGTGGGCGCGGACGCCGCCCGTCCTGGGTGGTGCTGTTCCCAGGCCCATGGCGCGGTAGTGGTGTTCTCGGAAGGAGGTCCAAGGGGCGTCGGCCCCAGGACCACGGTCCAACTCCACCAGGGGTCGGACCAGGGTGGGGAGAACTGCTCAGGACGGAGCGATCACCGAGAAGGCGCGCCCGGCGGCGCGCCGCCAGCGGTTGGCGGCGAGACCTGGACGCAGCGCGGCGAGTGAACCGCAGTACTTGGTGAAGACCGCGGGCCGCACTCCGTGCGCATGCAGAAAGAGGTCCGCCTCGGTGAGATGACCGGTGGTCTTGGTCTCGACCAGGACCAGCCCGGGATCGCAACGGACAGCGGAACGGGCGCGGACGTCGTCGCAGCGCAGCCGCGCGTCGCAGGTGATCCGCTCGCCGTCGGAGACCAGGGTCGCCCGCTGGTAGTCGGTGGTGACCGAGGGGGCCAGCAGGGTGGGTGCCTCGATGCCGTACGCGGTGCGCAGGGCATCGGCGAGGAAGGCCCGGTAGGGCCCGTCGAGCGGGGTGTCGGACCCGGTCAGGGGGCGGCGGTGCTTGACCGTCTCACCACGCCCCCCTTTGAGTTTGATCTCGAACTGGCGCTCCCCGGAGTCCTGGTAGACCCGCTCCCGGATCTTGAACCGCAGCCGGCGACCCTGTCGGTGATCATGAAAGCAGCGCAGTTCGGGGGTGTCGTAGTAGACGGAGTGATAGCGGAACCAGCGTCGGCCGTCGATGGTGAGCGCCCGAAACGGCCCCTGCGGTCTTCGGGGATCGGTCAGATGCCTGGTCAGCGCGGCGAAGATCGGGGTGGGGACCAGATACGCCTGGTCGAAGCGAGCGAGTAGTTCGGCGCGCTCCTTCACCTCCGCGAGGGATATCGAGCGAGCGCTCATCACTGGCCAGGCGATCTCGTCGAGCCCCGGGAGGAATGAGTCCCCGGAGTCCCTCCGGTCGAGTGGAGTCGGCTTCGACCGGTCCTGACCAGAGTTTCGCTGCGCGCTTTCCCCTGGGGTTTCCCGAGTGCTTCCCGGCGGGTCCTTGCGCGAGGAGTCGTTCTGGGCGGACCCCGCGGACGGGGGCTCCGTCGATGGGTCCTTCTGCTTTCCGGGAAGCCGGCCCTGATCTGCCTCCGCGCCGGTCACACCGACTCCAGCGATGGTGTGGGAGCCTGCGGTGCGAGAGCGGTGGGCTGCTGGTTCTCCGGCTGAGTCTCCGCCGGCGCCTTCTTGGCCTCCTTCGGTATGCGGTAGCGCACATCCACGACGGTGAGATCGCGAACGTAGTCGACCTCCATGACCGTCCAGTTGAGGGGTTCTCCCAGCCGTCGATCGAGGTCGGCTCGGAGCTCGTCGGTGCTGCCGTACACGGCGTCCAGGGTGACGACCGTACGGCGGGCGCGGGCGAAGAGCCGTGGATGGTCGGCCGCGTAGATGACCACGAGCAGCAGGGCCGCGAGCGCGCAGGCCTGCTCGATCTCCAACTGGGGCAGACCGCAGAGCAGGCCGAGGACGAGAGTGGTGAAGTAGTAGGCGACTTCCTCGTGCTGGATGGAGTCAGAGCGGAGCCTGATGATCGACAGCACACCAAAAAGGCCGAATCCCAGTGCTGTACCGCCATTGCCATCGACCTGTGCGAGGGCTGCGACGACGGTGAAGAGGGCCACGTTGAGGGCCAGATACGCCGGGAGCAGATCACGACGCCGATGCCTTGGGTAGTACACGGCGAAGGTCAACAGGGATACGGCGATGAGGTCGAGGCCAAGATGCGTGCCGAGTTGCCTCAGGGAATCCAAGGGGATGCACACCTCCTCTAGGGAATGAAGGGATGGATGTGGATTGCCGGGAATACTAAGGAGCGCAGTGCAAAGAAACTGGAAAAGACATATCCGTTTATGCAAAAGTGGCTGGTGGTCGATTATCGGCCACCTTGCTCTCATGTGCGTTCGCGGGCCGGCGGTTCGAAGTGTGAAATCCCTGGTGATATCGGCGCCTGGACGCTGAGGCCTGCCGCAACACCCCTGGCCGTGCCCCTGGCTTTATGCCTGCACTGCACGTGTTCGGCTGGGTCGGATTGCCGCTTGGGAGGGTGGAAGGGCCGGTCTTGGGGGGTGGCAGTCAGGATCTTTCGGAGAAGCTGGACATCGACTAGATCAGGTTCTTCTCATAATCGCCTTGAAGGCTTGAGGTTCGCTGCGGCAAGCATGTTTCGAGATAGGCGGGAAAGTGACCCGCTGGGCGCTATGGAGGCCCCGTTGATTTCCTGCTGGTTGAAGTGTGAAAATTCATACGGAGGTCAATTGGCGCCGAAACTGGCCGGGTTTGCCCCTGCTCGGGCACGGTGTATCTGACACGGAACGCGTCCGCCCGGGAAGATCCGGAAAGGAGCGCTTCCCTCGGCGCCGCGGGACCCCTGCCCAGCGGATGATCGGGGCGCCCTGTGTCAATCAGGTGTTGGCCGGTCGGGTGTCTGATGGCCAACCTCAGCCGGTGTGCCCCTGACACTGGAAGCCCCTAGGGGTGTGCGCTCCGACCGCGCCCCGACGCGGAGCCGGTCAGCGCGCCGCGGAACTCCGCGACGGGGGTTCCGCGCTCCGCGACGTCTGTTCTGTGGCGCGGGTCCACGCTGATGGCTCACGGTCCGGGGCTCGTGCCCGGGCCTCACCGCCCCACCTCCGACTCCGGGGCCTCCCTCCCGCACCTCGCGTTGTCCGCGCGCAGGCCCGGGTCCCGGCCGTCGTCGACATCGACCAGCGGTGGGCCGATCCGTGGCTCTCGCCCGAGGTCCCCGGGCCATGGCAGCGGTTGATTCCGGTGTGCCTGCCCCCGGCCTGTGCGTAGCCCTACCGGGGGAGTGGCCGGGCGCGCCGGGGCGGACATGTCACACCGACGTGGTGGTGCCAGTGCCCAGCCTCCTGTCGTAATGTGAATGTATGAACAACGGCGGGGCGGGTCATGTCACCTCCTGCCGGTCCTTTCCCGGCTCCTGGATGTAAGGCAGCTGAACCGACCTTGCGAGGAGCCGATGGCCCATCAGACCCACAGTGACGTTCGCCCGTCGGCGGCCGCTGTTCCCGCCCCCAGGTTCCGTCAGCGAACAGGCGATCCGCGCGGACTGAGATTTCGCCCCGGTGACGCCTTTCTGCGGCTGATCGGCACGGTCCTCGCGGTCTACGCGGGGAGTGTCTCCCTCCATCTGGTGATCCTCGGGGCGATGACCAGCCCCGGCGGGTCCAGCGTCAGCGACCGTCTGTTGTCCTGGGACGGCCAGCTCTACACCTCGATAGCCGCCGACGGCTATCCGAACGGCTTCACCTACGACGAGAACAACCAGCCCGCGGGCAACAACCTCGCCTTCTTCCCGGTCTATCCGCTGCTGGCCCGAGGCCTGCACCAGATAACGGGCGTGGACGCGGGCACCGCGGCCATCGCCGTGGCCCATCTCTCCCTCATAGCGGCGCTGCTGGCCCTCCACTGCCTGGTGACCCGGCTCTATGACGAGCGCACGGCCACCATCGCCGTCATCCTGGTGGCCGGCGCCCAGCCCATGGCGCTGGCCTTCTTCATGGCCTACAGCGAAGCGCTCTTCCTCGCTCTGGCCGCGGGGGCGCTACTCGCGGCTCACCGTCGTTCCTGGCTCACCGCGGGCACCCTGGCACTCCTGACGGGCCTGACCCGGCCGGCGGCCGTCGCCCTGACCCTCGCCGTGATCACCGCGGTCATCCTGGAGATCCGTCGCACCGGCCGCCCCACCTGGCGACCGCTCACCGCGGTCGGACTCGCCTGCGCAGGCACCCCGCTGTATCTCCTCTGGGTGGGAAACCGAGCCGGTCAACTCGATGCCTGGTTCGTGATCCAGGAGGCGGGCTGGGGAACCCGTTGGGACAACGGAGCGTCCTTCTTCACGTTTCTCCGTGACACATTCCAGACCGGCGACGGCTGGGTCCCCATCAGCACCGCGGTACTGCTCATCGCGGCCATCTGCACCACCATCATCGCCTGGCGCCGCGATGCCTGGCCCCCGCTGCTGGTCTACGGCACCACGGTCCTGGTGATGACCCTGGGCCAGAGCAACTACTACCACTCCAAACTGCGCCTCCTGATTCCCGCGGTCCTCTTCCTGCTTCCGCTGGCCAAGGCGCTGTCCCGCGTCAGTCGTCGAACGCTGGTGATCACCTTGACCGCGGCCACGCTCTTCGGCTGCTGGTACGGCGCCCATATGGTCACCCTCTGGCGCTACGCGATCTGACCTTCCGCCCGGCCGGTCGGGTGTCTGTGTGTGTGTGTGGTGACGGCTTGCTGCCCAGGCCCCGTTCGCCGGGGCGCTGAGCGGCTCGCGTCCGGTCGGCGACCCTCAGTCGGCGATGTTGACGCCATAGCCGCGGGCGAGTCCATCGAGACCGTGGTCGTATCCCTGGCCGACCGCGCGGAAGCGCCAGATCGGGCCGCGGCGGTAGATCTCGGCAAGCAGCATGGTGCGCTCGGTGGTCGCTGCGTCCAGAGTGGCCTGGCTCAGCGGTAGCGCACTGGCGCCCGGTGCCGTGGTGATCTGGATCGCCCCGACATGGCCGAAGGTGGGTGTGCCGTCGATGGCGGCGGCAATGACCACCTTGAGCGCCGCGGGCGGCAGAGCGGCGAGTTCGATGCTGATGGTCTGCTCGGTGGGGCCGTCACTCAGCAACCGCACGGCCCCGTTGGGGCACTCCGGAGCGCCGTAGAAGGTGAAGTCGTCGTCATAGGAGACCTGGTCCTCCTCGTCGACGATGAACGCGACCAGATCGATCTCGCAGCTCGTCTGCTGCGCCCAGGAGGCGGTCACATTCCACCGGTGCGTCGCCTCAAGACGGGGCAGATCGACCACCCCGCCTCTGGGCAGGATGTGCGCGGCCTGGCCCCGATCGCCACCCGGCGCGGCCGGTGAACTGGTGGGTGCGATGAGCCAGTCGGCGTCATGCGTGGGTAGTTCGAGGGCCACGATGCGGCGCATGCGCCGATCCTTCTCGCCACCGGGGAGTATGACGGCGTCGGTGACACTGGCGGAGAGGTTGACCGCGGCGGACGCTCCCAACTCCACGACCCGCGTACGGGCCGCCACCGCCTGCGGATGGGTGCCGCCCAGCACCAGCACCCGGCGCCCCGACAGCGGTTTGCCGGCCGAGGTCCGCGGCCTACGGGTAGCCGGTGGAGTAGCAGGGGGCGCGGCCGTTGGCGCTTTCGTCCGCGCTGTCGCGGGGGCGGCGGTCGACTGGCTCTCGTGTGCTACCCCAGGACGCACATCGCCCAGCAGCCTGAGGAAGGTCCGCTCGTCGATGACGGGAACGCCCTCGGCCAGGGCGCGACGAGCCTTGGCCGAATCCGCCCCGGAGTCATTGGCCACCAACGCACTGGTGTGCCGGCTGACCGATCCCACCATGTTCAGACCCGCGGCAACGGACCGGGAGATGAGCTCGTCGCGGGCGATCCCGGTCTCTCCCGTAATGGCGATCTTCATGCCCTGGGTGAGTGCTCTCCCGCTGGTCATCCGTCCGGGATTGCGGTAGGCGCAGGGGGCCTTGGGCGGGTTCGGTGTGAAGTGCGAATCCTGTCGCGGGGGACAGGCCACCATCGGCAGCCGTAGATCGAGTCTGGCCGCCTCCCTCAGGGACGCCCGGAAGACGCCCGCCAACACCCGAGTGTCATCCAGGGCGTCATGGGCCCGCGTCTGCGGCACGCCGTAGTGCGCGGCCAGAGTCGCCAGACGCATGTCCTTGGTCGGCGGATCGACCCGACGGTTGAGGGCCAACGAACACAGCCGCTGGGAAACCGGCAACCGCACCCCCGCGCGGGCGAACTCGTGGGCCAGGAAGTCATAGTCGAACTGGGCGTTGTGCGCCACCATCACCCGGTTCTGCAGCAGTGCGCCGATCTGGGCCGCGACCTGGTCAAACGTCGGTGCGCCCCGCAGCCGTTCCGGAGTCAGACCGTGTATGTGCACTGGGCCGCAATCGCCTCCGGGGTTCAGCAGAGTGGAGAACTCGCCCGTCTGTTCTCCGTCCGGCCCCATGGTCACCACCGCGATCGACAGCACCCGGTGCTGGCGGGGTATCAGCCCCGAGGTCTCCACATCCACCAGGGCCCAGTCATGGGCGTAGTCGCGTGGATAGGGCACTTCGAGAGCGGCAGCGAGAGTCATAACGGCAAGGATGGTTTGTGATTCGCCCCTCCTTCAACCAGAATGCCGATTTTTCTCCAGGGGATGGACCCGGGTGCAGCCGGTACGCGATGGCCGGGCTCGGTACGGCGTGGTGCTGGCCCGCCCCTTCTCGCGCTGTCCCCCTGCGCGCACCGACTTGACGGCACATCAGAGATGTGACCGAGCGTTGGAGGATGGCCTTCGGCGCTACGGGAGACCGGCCCGCGGCCGGCATCCGATCCGCTGCCGACTCGATGAGGGTCGGCCCTCCGGTGCGCACCTCTTCGAGGTCCCGCGCTCGCCCGGCGTAGACGACTCCCCGTACTCCCGTCCGGTTCCGTGGTCCTGAGTCGGACCCGGCTGGGAGCGGATACGGCTACGCGTGATCATCGGGGTCGTCAGGACTCCTGGAGGCAGTGGACCCCTGAAGGCGGCCCGGTAGTCAGGGGCCGTAGCCGTAGCCGTAGCCACCCTGTCCGCTGGCGGGGATCCGCTATCGCGGGCCGGGGCGGCGGAGGTGGGTTCGGCCGGGAACACCAATCGATGGGTCACTTGTGGTGGGAGCGGACGAAGAGTGCGGTTTCCGCCAGTTCTATGCTCATCCGGAGTCGAGCGGGGAGGGATGCCGTGCCGAAGCCGGATGGGCTGGACAAACTGGATGGGCTGGACAGGGTCGGCGCGTGGTTGCGCCACCGATTGCCGGACCTCATCGTCGAGAGCGGGGTGCCCGGGGCGGCGGTGGCGGTGTGTGCCGGTGACGAGGTCGTCGAAGCCGCGGCCGGCGTGCTGAGCACGGCCACGGGTGTCGGGGCCACGGTGGACTCCCTCTTCCAGATCGGTTCGATCACCAAGGTGGTGACCGCGACGCTGGTCATGCAGCTGGTCGACGAGGGCAGGCTGGACCTCGACGCTCCGGTGCGGGCGGTCCTCCCGGAGTTCCGGATCGCCGACGAGCAGGCGGCGCGGCGGATCACCACACGGCACCTGCTCTGTCACGCCGCGGGCTTCGAGGGGGACATCTTCACCGACACCGGCAAGGGCGACGACTGTCTGGAGCGATACCAGCACGTCCTGCGCGATGTGCCGCAGCTCTTCGAACCGGGCGGGATGTTCTCGTACAACAACGCCGGCTACTGCGTGCTGGGGCGGATCGTCGAGGTGCTGCGCGGGGAGCCGTTCGACGTCTGCGCTCGGGCACGACTGTTCGCGCCACTGGGTATGACCCACACCGCGAGCGACCCGTACGAGGCGATCGTCCACCGCGCGGCGGTGGGCCATACCGAGCGGACGCCGGGAGCCCCGGTGGAGCCGACCCGGGTCTGGGCGATGGCGCGATCGAACGCGCCGGCCGGGTCGATGCTGGCGATGCGCCCCCGCGACCTGCTGGCCTTCACCCGGATGCACCTCGCCGGGGGCCTGGGCCCGGACGGCGCTGCCGTGCTGAGCCCGGCGAGTGTCCGGGCCATGCAGCGGCCGCAGATCGCCCAGCCCGACATCGATCAGGGCGCCGCCTGGGGTTTGGGCTGGGAACTCTTCGACCTGCCGGGTGGCACGGTCTTCGGGCACGACGGGAACACCATCGGGCAGTCGGCGTTCCTGCGGGTGGTGCCGGAGCGCGGTGCGGCGGTCGCGATCGTCACCAACGGCGGGCTGTCGCGGCGGGTGTATGCCGAGGTCATGGGCCGGGTGCTCGGTGAACTCGCAGACGTCGCCCTGCCCGCGCCGCCGATGCCGGGTGCGGACGCTCCCGCGCCGGAGGCGGCGCAGTGCGCCCGGTACGTCGGCACCTACGCATCGAGCACCGCCGCGACCACGGTGAGCCGGGACACGGCGGGGCGGCTGTGGTTGGAGCGCACTCCCCTGGGAGTCATCGCCGACCTGGACGAGGCGCCGTACCGCACGGAACTGGTCGCCTGGCGCGGTGACACCTTGCTCCCGGTCGAGCCGGAACGCGGTGTCCACGCGCCGCTCGCATTCCTCGGTGACGACGGGCAGGGGCGCGCGCGGTACCTGCACACCGGCCGGGCCGAGCGGCGGGCGGTGTGATGAACGAGCTGCACCGGCGCGCCGTCGTCGCCGACCTGCACAACGACCTGCTGTGCGCGGTGGTCGCCCGGCCCGTGGACCACTGGGCGGACTTCTTCCGGGAGCGCTGGCTGCCGCAGTTGCGGGCCGGCGGGGTGGACATTCAGGCGCTGCCGGTGTTCATCGAGGATTCGTTCCGGCCCGAGGGCGCGCTGCGCCGGACGCTGCGCATGATCGAGGCGGCACACCGGCTCGCGGCCGGCAACGCCGATGCCGTCGCGCTCTGCGAGGACGGCGCCCAGATCGACCAGGCCCTGGCCCAGGGGCGGATCGCCCTGGTTCTGGCGTTGGAGAGCGCGCCCGGTGCGGGTGAGGACGTGGAGTTGCTGGAGACCCTGTTCCGATTGGGGGTCAGGATCGCGTCCCTGGCACATTTCGGACGTACCGCCTTCGCCGATGGCAGCGGGGAGGACGGGACGGGCGGTCGGCTCACCCGTGCCGGGGTCGCGGCGCTGGCCGAGATGGAGCGCCTCGGCATGCTCTTCGACATCAGCCATCTCGGTGCGGCCGGGGTCGAGCACGTCCTGGAGTCGGCATCACGGCCGGTGGTCGCGACGCACTCCAGCGCGCGGGCGCTCTTCGACCACCACCGCAATCTCAGCGACGAGCAGATCCGAGGCGTCGCCGCGGGGGGCGGGGTGGTGTGCGTGAACTTCTTCGCCCCCTACCTGCACGAAAGCGACTACTCGATCGACCGCTTGGTCGACCACTTGGAGCATGTCGCGGGTGTGGCCGGGGTCGAGCACGTCGGGCTGGGTCCCGACTTCATCAAGGAGGTGCTCGCCGACACCACGCCCCCGTGCTGTGAGCGCGCCTTCGTCGAGGGGGTGCCGGCCGACGCCTATCTGCCCGGCCTCACGGGTCCGGCCGGGCTGCCGCTGGTCACCGAGGCGCTGCAACGGCGTGGTTGGCCCGCCGGCGACATCGTCGCGGTCCTGGGGGAGAACGCACGGCGGCTGCTGCGAGAGCAACTCGGCCGGCCCGCGTCCGCTGGCTGAGCGCCGGATCTGGCGGGGCGGGGAGCGGGTGGGGCAGGGGTGGACTTTTCCGGACTCATCGATTCCACTTGCTTCCCTGTCGGCTCATCGCGGGGACCCCTTCGTACGACCGGACAAAAACCAACCCGAATGTTCGATGAACCCGACGAACGGCACCTGGGGATTGTGTCCCAATATCGTCGGGTGGCCAAGGATATGGAGAGCGCTACCGTGCGCACGAGCGAGGGTACTGAGAACGCGCTTGGGCCCGCGGACGACAGCCGCGTGCTGACGATCCGCGATCTGTCGGTCGAGATCCGACGCGGCGATCGTGTCGTCCACCCCGTCTCGGGCGTCAACCTGGCGCTTGACCGCGGGGAGACCCTGGGAATCGTCGGGGAGACCGGCTCCGGCAAGTCCATGACCGGTCTCGCGATCATGGGCATGCTGCCGGCCGGTGGCCGGGTGACCGACGGGTCGATCGACTTCGGCGGCACGGAACTCGTCGGGCTCCCCGCGGAGCGGTACCGGGCCATCCGCGGCAATGACATCGCGATGGTGTTCCAGGACTCGATGACAGCGCTGAACCCCACCCGGCGCATCGGCGAACAGGTCGCCGAGCCGGTGCGACTGCACCACGGCGCATCGAAACGGGCCGCCCGCGCCCGCGCAGCTGAGTTGCTCGACCTGGTCGGGATACCGAGGCCCGCCGAGCGGATGGACGACTACCCGCACCAGCTCTCGGGAGGCATGCGGCAGCGGGTGATGATCGCCACGGCTCTGGTGTGCGAACCGCGGATAGTCATAGCCGACGAGCCGACCACCGCGCTCGATGTCTCCATCCAGGCGGAGATCCTCGATCTCCTCGACGACCTCAGGTCCCGGCTCGGCATGTCGATGATCCTCGTCACCCACGACATGGGGGTGATCGCCCGGCACGCCGACCGGGTGGGCGTGATGTACGCCGGGCGGGTGGCCGAGACCGGGCCGACCCCCGCGCTCTTCAGCCACACCCAACACCGCTACACACACGCGCTGCTGTCCTCGATCCCCTCGCTCACCCATGACCGGCGCGAGAAGCTCTTCAGCGTCCCCGGAGCACCGCCGGACCTGGCCGTGCTCCACGCCGGCTGTCCCTTCGCACCGCGCTGCGCGGCCGCGACGGACCGGTGTCGCGAGGAGCGGCCGACGCTGTCGGTGGGGGAGGGCGGTCACACCCACGCCTGTTGGCACCCGGTCTCCGGCCCAGCGGTCCGGGCCCAGCACCTGCCGGAAACCGTGACACCGGAAGCGGTGACACCGGAAACCGGCATATCGGCGACCTTGAAACCCGTGACCGTCGTATCGCCGCACCTGACACCCGCGCCCGTCGCATCAGCGCCCGTCACGTCGGTAACCGTCACGCCGGTGACTGTCTCACCCGTGGTCCACCCCGAGCGGGAGACCGCGTCACGCCTAAGGGTCGTCGATCTCAGACGCGAGTACCCGGTGGGCGGGCGCGGCCTCTTCGGGGAGCGCCGCACGGTCAAGGCGGTCTCCGGGGTGAGCTTCGAGGTGGCGGCGGGCGAGACGTTCGGTCTGGTCGGGGAGTCGGGGTGCGGAAAGTCCTCCTTGGGCCGGATGCTCGTGGCCCTGGACCGGCCCGACTCGGGTGAGGTGATCTTCGACGGTGCCTCGGTGACCCGGATGAGCTCCCGTGAACTCGGTCCGCGCCGGGCCCAGCTACAGATGATGTTCCAGGACTCGAACGCCTCCCTCGACCCCCGGATGCGCATCGGTGCGATCCTGCGCGAGCCGCTGGCGATCCAGGGCATCGGCAGCCGCGCCGAGCGCACGGTCAGGGCCCGTGAGCTGCTGGGGGACGTGGGGTTGCCCCTGAGCGTCCTGGAGCGCTACCCCCACGAACTCTCCGGGGGACAGCGCCAGCGGGTGGGGCTGGCCCGTGCGCTCGCGCTGGACCCCAGGGTGCTGGTCGCCGATGAACCGGTCAGCGCGCTGGACGTCTCCGTCCGCTCCCAGGTCCTCAACCTGATGCGACGCATCCAACGCGAACGCGATCTGAGCAGTGTCGTGATCTCCCACGACCTCGCGGTCGTGCGCTATCTGGCCGATCGGGTCGGGGTCATGTACCTGGGCAAGTTGGTGGAGACCGGCACCACCGACGAGGTGTACGGCGCCACCGCGCACCCCTACACCGCGGGGCTGCTCGCGGCGGTCCCCGAGGCGGACCCAGGGGCGCCGTCGCCCCGCGCTGGCGTGCGGGTGCGCGGCGAACTGCCGAGCCCCATCGATCCGCCCAGCGGCTGCCGGTTCCGCACCCGCTGCGCGCTGGCCACCGAGGTGTGCGCGTCGGCCGAGCCACCGCTGACGACGGTCACCGGTTCGCACCAGGTCGCCTGCCACCACCCGTTGCGGTCGCAGGCGGGACAGCCCGTGGAGCTGACGACACGATGACGCGCTTCTCGCAGCTTCCCCAGGTCTCACGGGCCTCATGGGCCTCACGGGCCTCACGGTTTTCTTGTAGAGGGGATGAGCACGCATGACCTGGTACGTGGTCCGACGGATGGCGATCTCCTTCCTCGTCCTGCTGGGGATATCCGCGGCGGTCTTCTTCCTCCTGCACCTGGTGTCGGAGAACCCGGGCCGCGTCGTCCTGGGGCAGCGCGCCTCACCCGAGGCGGTGGCCGACTTCAACCGGGAACGCGGGTTCGACCGCCCGGTCGTCATGCAGTACTTCAGCTATCTGGGCCAGCTCGCCCAAGGAGACCTGGGGCGGTCCTACAAGCTGAACGAGAACGTGGGGGAGCTGTTGCGGCAGAACGTCGGCCGCAGCGCGATGCTGTCGCTGGCCGGTCTGGTCCTCGCGCTGCTGATCGCCGTCCCGCTCGGCATCCTCCAGGCGGTCAGGCGCAACAGCCTCATCGACCGGGGCGCCACAGCGGCCTCCTACGTGCTCTACGCGACACCGTCGTTCCTGCTGGGCCTGGTCCTGATCGCCGTGTTCAGCCAGTCCCTGGAGTTCTTCCCAGCCGAGGCGTCCCAGTCGCGCTCCCCCTGGGTGGTCTTCACCGATCCCCGTGCCATGGCCCTCCCCGTCATCACGCTCGCCATCACCAGCGTCGCGGTCTTCTCCCAGTACCAACGCTCCTCCGCGCTGGACCAACTCGGCCAGGACTACATCCGGGTCGCGCGAGCCAAGGGGCTCCCGGAACGGCTCATCCTCACCCGCCACCTGCTGCGCAACGCCTGCCTGCCACTGATCACTCTGGTCGGCACGCTCATCCCCACCATCCTGGCGGGCAACCTGATCGTCGAGTCGCTCTTCAACTACCCCGGCCTGGGCCTGCTGTTCCTCAACAGCCTGCACCGCGAGGACTATCCGGTGCTCCTCGCCTACACCCTCATGGGTGGTGTTCTGACCGTGATCGGCAACTTCATCGCCGACATCGCGGTAGCCGCCGCCGACCGCCGAATCGAGTTGGAGAAATGACCTCACCACACGTGGACACCACGGAGGCCACCGAGACGGATGTCATGGCACGTTCCGAGACCGAACCCACCGAACCCACCGAACCCACCGAATCCGCCGGGGCCAGAGAAACGCAGAAACGATTCTCCCCGCGGTCGGTGCTGCGTACGCTGCGCCACCACCCGGTAGGCCTCGCCGGAGGGCTGCTCCTGCTACTCGTCGTCGGGTTCTGCTTCATCGGCCCTCTGCTGTACCGCACCAACCAGACCGATGTGGACCTGCTCAACGCGACGCTGCCGCCCGGCCCCGGGCACCCCCTCGGGACCGACCCCAACGGGTTCGACGTGCTCGGTCGGCTGATGGAGGGCGGCAAGGTGTCCTTGCAGATCGGGCTGCTCGCCGCACTCTTCGCCACCGCGATCGGTACCGTCTACGGCGCCGTCGCGGGGCTCGCCGGAGGCGTCCTCGACGGGTTCCTGATGCGGGTGGTGGACATCCTGCTGTCGGTGCCCTTCCTCTTCTTCGTCCTGATCCTGTCGGCGAAGTTCCATGCGAACGCCGTGTCGTTGAGCCTGGTCATCGGCGGGTTCTCCTGGCTGATCTCCGCCCGGCTGGTCCGCGGCGAGGTCCTGACCCTGCGCGTGCGGGAGTTCGTCCTGGCCGCACGGGTGATGGGGGCGTCGCGTCGGCGGCTCATCCTCACCCATCTGATCCCGAACGCGCTCGGCGTGATCATCGTCAACATCACCTTCCAGGTCGCCGACGCCGTCCTCGTCGTCGCCGCCCTGGGGTTCCTGGGCTTCGGGCTGACGTATCCGACCGCTGACTGGGGCAGTCAGCTGGCCAGCGGCGCCACCTTCATCTCCGCCGACCACTGGTGGCTGATCTATCCCGTCGGCGGCTGCATCATCCTCACGGTGCTGGCGCTCAACCTGCTCGCGGACGCGCTCCGGGACGCCGTCGGGCGACGGGCCGACTGAGTGGGCGGGCCGGGCCTGTCGGCCCCGACGGACAGGGGGGCCGGGAATTGTCGCGCTCGCCGAACACCGATGAACACCGGTGCGACATCTTCGACCCACGCCGAAGCGGTCCCGGCCCCCTCGCCCGCGCCGCCGCTGTTCCGCCGCCACCCCCACTTCTTCGCACCTCTCCACCACACCCCGCAGGGAGCCATCCATGACGCATGTGTCCGGTAAGCCGCGAGGACGCCGGTTGGCGGCGCTCGCCGGCGTGATCGCCGTGCTCGCCACGGCGTGCAGCGGCGGCGGCAGCAGCTCGGCCA
Source organism: Streptomyces albipurpureus (assembly GCF_023701525.1). GTDB lineage: Bacteria > Actinomycetota > Actinomycetes > Streptomycetales > Streptomycetaceae > Streptomyces > Streptomyces albipurpureus. The sequence goes on along the minus strand of NZ_JAMQAW010000036.1, from coordinate 187,966 downwards.
AGGACGTTCAGGGAAGCTACAAGACCCTGCCGAAGGAGTCGGGGAAGCCCAAGGACGGCGGGACGGCCACGGTCGCGCTGACCCCGGGACTCAGCCCCAACTACATCTACCCCTACCCGCCGGCGTCCGCCAACGGGACCGTCATCGCCCGGGGGCAGATGTGGCGCTCCCTCTACCGCCCCAGCGGTGAGGGCAACCAGATCGCGGACACCAAGCTCAGCCTGGCCGAGGCCCCCGCCTACAGCGCCGACCGCAAGACCGCGACCATCAGGATGAAGGACTTCACGTGGTCCAACGGCCGACCGGTCACCGCCCATGACGTCGTGTTCTCCCTGGCCCTGCTCAAGGCCTCGCTCAAGGAGAGCCCGGCCAACTGGAGCTTCTACACCCCGGGCCAGTTCCCCGACGGGGTCACCGCGAAGGCCCCCGCGGCAGACACGCTCACCCTCCAACTGGAGACCGCGTACAACCCGTCCTACCTGCTGTCGATGCTGACACTGCTGTACGTGATGCCATCCGAGGAGTGGAGCATCGCCAGCACCGGGGGGCCGCGTCTGGACTACGCCAAGCCGGAGAACGCGAAGGCGATCTACAAGTACCTCACCAAGCAGTCGGAGTCCCAGTCCACGTTCGCCAGCAACCCGCTCTGGCAGGTGGTCAACGGCCCGTACCGCCTCAAGAGCTTCGACCCGACGACCGGATCGTTCTCCCTGGTCCCCAACAAGTCCTACAACGGTCCGGGGGACTCGCGGCTCGACCAGGTCGACTTCAAGTCCTTCACCTCGGCCGCGGCGGTGCTCAACCAGTTCAAGGCCGGCAATCTGACCGTCGGAACACTGGACTCCAGCTTCATCACACAGATCGACGCGCTGAAGAAGCAGGGCTACCACGTCTACGGCGCCCCGGCGCCCGCCCGGTTCGACCCGCTGGTCCTCAACTTCGAGAACACCACCGGCAACTTCGACAAGATCATCGCGCGGCCGTACGTCCGGCAGGCCCTGCAACACCTGATCGACCAGCAGGGCTACATCAAGAGCCGGGGAGTCTACAACGGTGCCGCCTCCCCGAACTACAGCACCGCGGGCAACGGCTCGCCCTACCCGCCCGAGTTCGGCGACAAGGCGCCCTACCCGTACGATCCGGCCGCCGCGAAGAAGCTGCTCACCGACAACGGCTGGAAGGTGGTGCCGGACGGCGCCACCACCTGCGAACGCCCCGGTACCGGGGCGGGCCAGTGCGGGGCCGGCATCCCGAAGGGGCAGACGATCGACTTCCCCCTCGCCTCCGCCAACACCCCGGCGTTCGTCGGGGCCCGGGACATCGCCTTCGCGTCGGCGGCCAAGAAGCTCGGCGTCAAGGTCACCATCGTGTCCAAGTCGCTCAACTACCTGTACACCAACTACGGCAACAGCTTCGCGCCCGCCAACAAGGACAAGTGGGCGACCCAGGACTACGGGCCGCTGTACCTCGCGGCCGGGTACCCGAGCAGCAACACGGTGTTCAACAAGGGCGGCAGCTTCAACCTGGGCGGCTACCAGAACGCCGAGGTGGACAAGCTGATCAACGGCTCGACCTTCGGAGCGGACTCCAAGGTCCTCTCCGCCGAGGTGACCAGCCTCTCCAAGGACCTGCCGGTGCTCTTCTTCCCGACCCCGCACACCCTGGTCGTGTGGAAGAACACCCTCTCCGGTCCACCGGCGTCGTTCAATTCGCTGCTCAGCTTCCTGTACACGCCGGAGCAGTGGTACTTCCGCGACTAGGAACCTTCTTCGGACCGGGCCGGGTCCAACCCGGCCCGGTCCGAGCGGAAGGCCCTCAGCGTTCCATCACCATCCTGGGAGGAGGCAGCCGCTATGGACACGTCTGCGGACTCGTCATCGGACGCGTTCGCCTGGCCGCTCGGCCAGAGCGCGGGCCCAGCCGAGATCGGGGCGCTGCGTGAGCTGATCGGCGACGCACGGGTGGTGGCCCTCGGTGAGGGCGCCCACAACATCACGGAGTTCTACGGGCTCAGGGACCAGCTCTTCCGGCTCCTCGTCCAGGAGTTCGGGTTCACGGGCCTGGTGCTGGAGTCCGGCTTCCCCGAGGGCCTCGCCGTCAACGAGTGGATCCACGGCGGACCGGGACGCATCGAGACGATCGCCCGTGACGGCATCACCTACCGGTTCGGCGAGTCCGAGCCGACGCGGCGGCAACTGCGCTGGATGCGCCACCGGAACACCGGGGATTTCGCGAAGGTCGGCTTCTACGGGATGGACCTCCCCGGTTCGTCCACCTCACCCGGGCCGGCGGTCCGCGCCTGCCTGGAGCGGCTACCGGCCCGCCCGGGTGACGAGGAGTTGCTGCGGCTGAGCGACCTGGGCGGCCGTTCGCATGCGGCACTCCGGTACGCGGCGATGTCCGCGTCCGACAGGGCCCGACTGCTCGAAGGGCTCCAGGGGCTTCAGGAGCGCGCGCTCCGGTTCAGCCACAAGGACGGCGTGGACAGGGAGCACAGCGAGGATGCCGAGGTCGCGCTCTGGTGCGCGGCTTCGCTCGGGGCCTTCGTCGCGGAGGTCGAAGGGGCCGGTTCGACGTTCCCGACGGGGCGACCGTACCCGCGGGAGGCGTTTATGGCGCGGAGCGTGGAGTGGGTACTCCAGCGGGAGCGGCGCGTCATGGTGAGCGCCCACAACGCGCACGTTCGCCGTTCGCCGTTTCATGGCCGGCCGACCCTGGGCGGTCTGCTGGACTCCGCGTTGGGCGCCGACCTGGTCGTCATCGGGATGACCTACGGGTCCGGTCCGGAGATCCGGTTCACCCAGCGTTCCCCGCGCCCGTTCGACTGCGAGGTCACCCTCGGCGCGCGGACCCTGACGCCGGAGTCCGTCGAGTCGCGGCTGGACCGCCTCGGTCCGCGGGTGGCCGTGGTCGATCCGCGCCGCGCGCCGGGCGGGTTCCTCGACGGGGTCGAGGGCACGCTCGCCAGCGGTGGACTCGACCCCGTCGACGACTTCCCCGCGGCCTACGACGCGCTCATCCACGTCCGGCGGGTCACTCGGGTCCCCGGGGCGTTCGAGCGGCTCCGCGCGGAGTTCGATGCGGCCGCGAGGTCGGCCCCCGAGGCAGCAGCGGAAGTAGACGCAGGCACGAACACAGGCACGGAAGCAGGCACAAACACAGGCACGGAAGCAGCCGCAGCAGCAGATTCGGACGCGGGCCCGGATTCAGAGGCAGAGGCAGAGGCAGAGCAGTCCGCGCGTTCTGGGGACCTCGGCGGTCCTGAGGCCACTGAGGAGTCGGAGTCACCGTGAACGTTGTCCCACCCCCGTTTTCGCCCGCGTACCCGCCCGCCCGTACCGTCGAGGTCGTCGCGGACGTCGCGGGCGTCCGGGTGCCCGACCCGTACCGGTGGCTGGAGTCGGAGACCGACGAGGTACGGCGGTGGCAGCGCCAGCAGGCCGGGCTCGCCACCGCCGTCAGCTACGACGGGCAGGATCCGGCGGCCGTTCGGAAGCTGGTCGAGACGTATGACCGCGGGTCCCGTCCAGACCTGCCGAAGTACGCGGCCGGCCGCTGGTTCCGCGCCGTGACCGAGCCGGGTGGGGCGGCGCCCACGGTGGTCGTCGCCGACCGGCCGTTCGGCGCGGGACGGTCCGTGGTCGACCTGGCCGCGTTCGGCAGCGAGCAGAACCCGGCGTTCCTGTCCTGGCTGATGCCCGCGCCGAACGGCCGCGTCCTTGCCCTGGGCGTCTGCGCCGACGGCAGTGAGCACAACACCATCCGGCTCATCGAGGTGGAATCGGGGCGGGTGCTCGACGGCGCCCCGTCGCAGGTCCTGCACAGCGCGTGGGCCGGTGGCGTCTCCTGGCTGCCCGACAGCAGCGGCTTCTACTTCCTCGCGCTCACCGGCTCACCACGGGAGTTCCGGCAGGCGGTGTTCCGCCACCGGCTCGCCACACCGCCGCCGAACGGGGACGGTGCGGCCAGCACGGTGGTGGAATCGATTCCGGTCGGCGCGGGCTCCCGGGAGTACACCCTGGTCCAACTCTCGCCGGACGGCCGGTGGGCCGTCGCGAGCCACCGGGTGGGCAGCCCCGTCCCGGTCGCGGTGCGCGACCTGTCCCGGCCCGGCGCGACCTGGCGCCCCTTCGTCACCGAGTGCGTCGGAACGATCGCCGGACATATCGTCGGCGACCGCTATATCGCGGTGACCGATGTCGGTGCCCCCCGCGGGCGGGTGGTCGCCCTCCCGCTCGATGCGGGGGACCCCAATGACCCCGCGGGGTGGACCGAGTTGGTGCCGGAGGGTGAGACGGTGCTGCGATCCCTCTCCCCGGTCGGTGAACACCTGTACCTCAGCGAGTTCGACCAGACGTTCGCCAGGGTCCGGATCCTCGACCGTTCGGGCGCCACCACCGGGGAGGTTCCGCTGCCCGGCCGGGGCGCGCTCGCCGCTCCGTTCTTCGCGTTGACCGGCCTGGCGGTCGGCGCTCCCACGGACGACTTCGTCTTCGCCTTCTCCACCCTGACCAGTTCCTGGGGCGTCTACCGGCACCGGCCGGGGGATTCGGGGATCGAGACGCTCTTGGCCCCCGAGCTCACCCTCGACGCCGAGGTGACGGTGGGCCGGGCCGTCGCGGCCGACGGGGTGGCGGTCCCGTACCACGTGGTGCGGCCGGCGGGCAGCGACCCGGCGCGACCGGCGCCCACGCTGATCTCCGCGTACGGTGCGGCGAACGTGCCCCTGCTGCCCCAGTACCAGCCCGACCTGGCCGCCTTTGTCGCGGCCGGTGGCGTACTCGTCCAGGCGTATCTGCGCGGGGGCGGCGAGTTCGGCCGGGACTGGTACCTGGCCGCGCACCGCGAACGCAAGCAGGTGCGCGACAGCGACCTCATCGCGGTCGCCGAGCACCTGGTCGCCACAGGGCTCACCAGCTCCGACCGGCTCGCTCTGACCGGTGGGTCCGACGGCGGTCTCATGTGCGGGGTGGCCCTCACCACACGGCCCGAGCTGTGGCGTGCGGTGCTGCCGCGGGCGCCGCTCCTCGACCTCATCGGGGGTACCCGCGATCCCTATCTGGACTTCGTCATCCGCAAGGCGTGGGCTGACCCGGACGATCCCGCACAGATACGGCGACTCCTTCGGCTGTCGCCGTACGAGTTGGTCAGGCCCGGGGTCTTCCCCGCGGTCTACCTCCAGGCGGGGGCGACCGATCCGCGGTGCCCACCGTGGCAGGCGCGCAAGTTCGCCGCCCGGTTGCAGGCGGCCCAGCAGGGCGCGGCGCCGATCCTGCTGCACGTTTTCGACAACGCCGGTCATGGTGCGGCGACCGCGCCCGAGGTGGCGGTCGCACAGGACGCCGAGTGGTTGGCGTTTCTGATCGGCACACTCGGTCTGGGGAGTGAGGGGGTCCACTGAGATCGGTGGGCGGTGTGAGATGAGCGGGCGGGTGGGCCGGGCCGTTGCCTGGCTCGCTCAGCCGTCCGGGGCGGACCTGAGGGACATCAGACGTAGCTGCAACATCGCCGACAGGCGCGCGTTCGGGTCGTTGAGGTCGATCCGGCCGACCTCCGCCGCGCGCCGCAGCCGGTAGCGGAACGTGTTGGGGTGCACGAACATCGCGGCGGACGCCACGGCGACATCACCGAAGGCGTCGAGCCAGCTGCGCAGTGTCTCGACCAGGCTGGCCTGGTGCGTCTCGTCGTAGGCGACGATGCGGGCGACGGCGCCGCTGGGGATGTCCCCGCGCGGGACGAGGTCGGCGAGTTCGAGCAGGAGCGCCTCGACATGGATGTCGTCGAGGCGGGCCACCTGCTGTCCGGCGGTTTTGGACCGCAGGACGCGCAACGCCCGTTCGGCTCCGGAACGCGACCGGGCCAGCGCCGAGGAGTCCGCGGCCAGCTGCCCCACCCCGATCAGCGGGCGGAGGCGGGAGCCGACGCGGGCCAGGAACTCGGTGGCGATCCAGGCCGCGCGTTCCTCGGCGTCCTGCCGGTTCTGCGGGAGGAGGGGCAGGATGCCGTAGGCGACGTCGCCGATCAGCGCCGCGGTGGCCCGCGGGTGCACGGCGGACAGGTGCATGGCGAACGCGTCGGTGAGCCGTTTGCGTTCGGTGGCGAGCCGGGCGGGCAGGCGGTGTTCGGTCGCCGCGTCGACGACGGTGAGCGCGAGGACGACCGCGGGCTCGTCCTTCAGGCCGAGGCGGCGAACCGCTTCGGGCGATCCCGGGCCGCTTTCGAGGGCGGTGCCCAGCAGCTCCGCCCGCAGCCGGCGTTCCATGTCGGCGTCGGCGCGCTGCCAGACCATGTGCATCGCGACGAGCTTGGAGGCCTCGTAGAGGGCTTCGCTGCGTTCCGCGCTCAGGGCCTCGGGCACAACCACCCAGATCGTGCCGAGGATCTCGTCCCCGGCGCGTACCGCGATCGCCGCGCGGGGCAGTTCGGGCGGTTGCAACGAGTCGTCCGACTCGGGCAGGGAGTCCACGAAGACGGGCCGGTCGCTGCGGTAGATGGCCTGGAACACCCCGCGTTCTTCCAGGATGCGGGTGTAGTGCTCGGGAACCTGCCGGCCCAGGATCGTCTGGACCCGCGACGGGTCCACCTCCTCCTGCCGGCTGGAGAAGGCCAGCAGACGTGAGTTGCGGTCCTCGATGGTGACGGGAGCGTCGAGGAGCGCGGCGATGGCGTTGGCGACCGCGAAGAGGTCGCCGGACCCGACCCGGCCGGGCGCGGGGGAGTCCGTGTCATACCGGTTACTCTCGGCCGTCAGCGTCCGGAGCATCCCCGCCAGATGTGTCCAGGACGCGCCGCGGGCGAAGGAGAGGACCGCCACGCCCGAGGCACGGGCCGCGGCGACGAGCCGTTCGTCGGGTTCGACGGGCGCGCGCACCACCAGCGCGGCGGCGCCGTGCCGGCCGAGGTGGGTGACGACCCGCGCGATGTCGGCGCTTTCGTACAGGCCGACGCCCATCACCAGGGCGTTCTTCGGGAGTTCCGGCTCGTCGAGCGGGTCGTGGATGACGATGCCGCCGATGTCGTCGGCGCGTTCGACGTCGCCGCAGACCACGTCGAGCAGGGTGGTACCGACTTCCTCCAGGACACGCGCGAGGCTCGCTCGCGGGAGGCTGGTCACGGGGATGAGCACGAGGTCGAAGCTAGCGCGGCGCACCCGTGTCGTTGTTGGTTGACCATGACGAAAGGATGCCATCCCGTTCGTCGGACCGGACAGCCGCGGGGTGCTCTGGGTGACGGGCGGGGGCCGCCACCGGCCCCGGAACCAGCAGGTCCGGGGCCAGGAGGCCCGGGACTCAGGCGGGAACGGGCACCCAGGCCGTCCTGGTCGTGACCGCTTCCAGAACCTCCGGGATGGGAGTGACGCCCAGCCCCGGCGCGGTCGGCACCGCGATGTGCCCGTCCACGAGGTGGAACGGCGGTGTGATGTCGGTCCGGTAGTAGCGGTCGGAGGCCGAGGTGTCGCCGGGGAGGAGAAAGCCGGGCAGCGCGGCGAGCGCGACGTTGGCGGCGCGGCCCAACCCCGTCTCCAGCATGCCGCCGCACCAGACCGGGATGCCGTGCGCGGCGCAGACGTCGTGGATCCGGCGGGCTTCGAGATAGCCGCCCACGCGGCCCGGCTTGATGTTCACCACCTGGCAGGCGCCGAGCGCGAGCGCGTCGGCGGCGGCGCGGGCGGAGACGATCGACTCGTCGAGGCAGATCGGGGTGGTGATCCGCCCGGAGAGTTCCGCGTGCCCGATGAGGTCGTCCTCCGCGAGCGGCTGCTCCAGCATGAGGAGGTCGAACGGATCGAGCCGGGCCAGGTGGCGGGCGTCCCCACGGCGGTAGGCGGTGTTGGCGTCCACCTGGAGCATGATGTCGCCGAACCGTTCGCGCACGGCGCGGACCGGTTCGATGTCCCAACCGGGTTCGATCTTCAGCTTGATCCGCAGATAGCCCGCGTCCAGGTACTCGCCGACCACGTCCAGCAGTGCGGGAATCGATTCCGTGATCCCCACGGACACCCCGCACGGCACGGTGTCGCGGACCGCGCCGAGGGCATGCCCGAGGGCGACGCCGCGGGCGCGGAGGTCCGCGTCCAGCACCGCCGTCTCCAGCGCGGCCTTGGCCATGCGGTGGCCCTTGAACGGGGCCAGGGCCGGGGCGACCCGGTGGGCGTCGAGGTTCGCCACCCCGGCGAGTGCCGGGACCAGGAAGCGGCTCAGTACGTCGGCGGCGGCATGCGTGTACTCCGATGAGTACCCGGGGACGGTGCCGGCGCCGCATTCCCCCCACCCCTCGGCCTCGTCGGTGACGACGCGCACCAGCAGCGCCTCACGTACGGTCTCGGTGCCGAACGACGTCCGGAAGGGGGACACGAGGGGCATCTCGATGGTGCGGAGTTCGACTCCCGTGACCTTCACACTGTCTCCTGTGGTACTTCGCCATGGTGTGTTCCGTGCTGGTCTGTTACGTACTGCTGTGTGCCGTACTGCTGTGTGCCGTTGTGCGGTGCCGTCCGTGATTCCGTCGTCCGTCGCGGTGCCGGTCGCCCCCCGCGGTCCACGACGTACCAGCCCGCACGGTCGAAGCCGCGTATGCGCGCACCATCGGCGAGCAGCCCGTCGAGCGCCTCCCGCACCGCCGTGCGCCAGCGCGCGGCGCAGACCGGGTCGCTCTCCCGCAGGGCCTCGATGTCCTCGGGAACGGCCACCAGCACGGTGTGGGCGTGCTCGTCGACGCGTCCGGCGATCGGCGTGCCGGTGGCGGAGACACTGAGCGCCACGGTCGCGCCCGCCGCGCGGGCGGCCTGCGCGTCGGTCACCCTGGGCCGGCCGGCGCAGGCCGACTCGACGTCGGGCGACTCCAGGTGCCACCGCACCAGGATGCGGTCGCTGTCATCGCTGCGGTTGATGTCGTCGTCGATCGGGCCGTAGAAGTCCGGTAGGTACTCGGCAGGTTCGGCGGCCAGTTTGCCGATGTTGAAGTACGCGTTGCGACGCACCAGGGGGTCGTACGTCCAGCAGATCTCGTTGACACCACGCGCCATCGCCCAGGCACGCTGGTGCAGCTTCAGGGCGAATCCGACGTTGCGCCGCCGCAGTTGTGGCAGCACCCCCGCGATGTGACTGTGCAGGGCCTCGCGCGCCGGTGGGGAGAAGAAGCCGAAGGAGGAGCCGACCAGTTCGTCCCCGTCGAAGACGCCGCTCACATAACTGCCCGCCTTCGCCATCGCGCGCAGCAGGTCGGCCGTCACCGGAGGGCTGTTCTCGCCGGTGCGCCAGATGCGCTCGTACAGGCGCCGTACGGCCTCCAGCTCGCTGACCCTGTCCAGGGAACGGATATCGACGCCCGCGGCCTGCGCGGCGGCCTCGGCCGCGGCGTACGCCGCGGCGATGGGTGGGGAGTCGGTGCGGTCGCGGAGGAGATCAGTCACGTCGATCATGGTTCCAGCCGTTTTGGCCGCGTAGCTGGTCCGCAGGCACAGGATGCCGGTCCCCGTTTCGTCCGGGCGGACAGCCTTCCTGCGGCGCCAGCAGTTCGGCGACCAGCGCGGTGAGCAGCTCTGTCCGTCGCGGCAGCTCCGCGACGAGCAGGTGTTCATCGTCGGCGTGCGCGCCGCCGCCGACCGCTCCCAGTCCGTCGAGGGTGGGGGTGCCGACCCCCGCGGTGAGGTTCCCGTCGGACGCGCCGCCGACGGCGACCTGGGCGAGCGGGCGCATCCCGAGGCCCTGCGCGAGCCGCTGCGCCCGCTCGAAGAGGTCCCGCGACGCGGTGGCCGACAGGGGTGGCCGATTCGGTCCGCCGCTGACCTCCACGGTGGCCCCGGCCACTACTGCCCGCAGGTTCCGCATCGAGGTGTGGACGCGGTGCTGCTCGGCGGCGTCCCATACCCGGACGTCGACATCGAAGCGTGCCGAGGCGGGGACGGTGTTGTTGGTGGTGCCTGCCTCCAGACGGGTCGGGGTGACGGTCGTGCCCCGTGCCGCGTCGCCCAGCGCTGCCACGGCGAGGATCTGGTGGGCGGCCTCGACCGTCGCGTTCACGCCGCGTTCCGGTTCCAGGCCGGAGTGGGCGGCCCGTCCTCGTACCAGCACCTCGTAGCGGGAGACCCCCTTGCGTTCGGTCTTCAGAGCGCCGGCGGGGCCGGCGGCCTCCAACACCAGGGCGGCCGCGCACTGGCGCGCCTCCTGCTCGATGAGCTCCCTGGACGTGGTGGAACCGGGCTCCTCGTCACCGGTGATGAGGAGGGTGACGCCGTCCAGGGGGTGCGGGCTGCCGGGGGTGAGCGGGGTGGCGCCCGGGGAGCGCGCGGCCAGGGCGGCCAGCGCGTGGAAGGCCATCACCAGGCCCGCCTTCATGTCGAAGCAGCCCGGTCCGCGCAGCACCCCGTCGCGGACCTCGAACGGGTGGCTCCCCCATGACCCGATCGGCCACACCGTGTCGTGATGTCCGACGAGCAGCACACGCGGGCTTGACCCGAAGCGCCAACGGAGGTGGGTGCGTCCGTCGATGACGATGCGTTCCGCCTCGACCCCCAGGTATCCGGCGCCGATCCGCGAGACCAACTCCGCGCTACGGGCGACCGCGGCCAGATCGTCGGAGGGGGACTCGCAGCGCACCAGCCGTTCGATATCGGCGATCATCGCGGCTTCCCGCTCCCGCTCCCGGGTCGCGGGCCCAGCATCGTCCTGCTGTCCCTCGGTCCGGTCTGCCTCGGCGCGGCGTTCTGTCACAGCGGACACCTCCAGTCGACGTATCCGCCCAAGCATCGTGAGTCGCGCCGCCGTGGGTTCTGTCCGGTCAGCCAAGATCGGCGCACGGGATTGGGCCGGGGCGATGAACCCAGGCGGAGCGGACGGGGCGTCTTCTGGCCTGCTGGGCCCGAGGGGTCCACCGGCCATTCGGGTCCGCGTTCCGCGGGACTACCCCGATCGCCGTGGCGGCACCCGGCGAGAAGACCGGACTGCGCGCGGGGTCCGCCTTCCGCCGCGCGCCTGGCCCCAGGCCCGCCCGGGCCGTTCCGCCACCCCGAGGGCGGGACCCGCCGACTGGCAGACGCGGCGAGGCCCCCCAAGCCCGCCTGACCACATGGCTGACGGTGCCCAGCCCGCCCAGGTCACCGCCATGGCCGGCCACCGCGCGCCCGAGCCCTTCGCCACGTACCCCCGCCACGTCACCGACCGGCGCGCCGAACTCCACCAGCTGCCGAACTCCACCAGTGCGTCGAAGGACTTCAGCAGCTCCCAAGCGCCCCCGCCCAGGCCGCGAGATCATCACCAGAACGTGTGGAGGACCGAGGAGAGAACCGCTACCAAAAGCCGTGATCAGCCGCCCACAGCCCGGGTCCCACCCACCCCGCCCACCGATCCCGTGGACCTCTCAGCACTCCCGCTGAACGCCCCTGAGCAGCAGAAAGACCCTCCACAAGGGAGGGTCTGTCGGCAAGGGAAGAAGTGTGCCCCCGGCAGGACTCGAACCTGCGGCCAAGCGCTTAGAAGGAACCCGACTCCTTTGGTCTTAGTATGCCTCTGGCCTGCATGAACACGCCCGTGGGTCTCCTTTGAAGGGGGCGCCGTTCCACGCATTTGCCACGCCCCCTGGCTCAGTACATGCCGAGGAGGGTCACGTCACCTAATGGGGCAATTCATGGCGATTTGTTGGCTTATGCTTACTCAGTCCGTCGAGTTGCCCATGCGGAGCGCCTTTTCGCCAGACCGCAAGCCTGGCAGACTGTTACGGCTGCAAGGTGGGGGTGTGACACACAGACATGCGGGTGTCGGAGTTAAAGGCTGCGCTGGCAGACGCGTACGCCAGAGGTGTCGAAGCTAAGTTCGACTCAGTTGCCGATAATGGTGACGAAATCTGGAGCATGGGCAGCGCAATGTTCGTATTGCCAGCCGTGCCGGCAGGCGCTCCTCCTGAGCTGGAGTACGCGCTTCGGGTACGTAGGGATGCCGTTCTGTCCGGCACCTGCGAAGAATGTAATGCTTCGCTGGATGCGGACCCGTTTGGGCAGCTTGGAGGTGTTGAGGCTGCGGCCGCGATTGTCGCTCACCGACGCAACTGCCCTGCTTCGGATGAGAATCTACTGCCGCAACTTCGGCAATTTCACGAGCGCCGTGAATCAACCTCAGTAGATGAGATTTTCGCGGCTGCCAGTAAGGCAACTCGGCTGAGAGTGGAGGGGAAGACTCCTTCGCGGCGAATGATCCGCAACAGGAAGTTCGAAATGTGGAGCCGACGACTCTTGGATCAAAAGCTTGCGGAGTCGACGGGTAAATGCGGCCATCTGCGCGTGGATCCGGCTCAGACCTGGAATATCCTCCTCGGTGACACGCGATGGACATGCAACCAGTGTTGGGAATATCTGGGGCAGGAAATTGTCCGCGGAAACTCTCCTATTAGTGCTCGAGAGGACTTTACGTGCGACCATTGCCGCATCGTGAAAGACGAACTCGAGCCGTTGATTCTTCGCATCGGAACGTTCGTTCTGCATGGCGGATTGTGTCGAACCTGCTCAAAGCGTAGTATGGCGACCACTGAGAAACCGCGGAGGGCGAGAAATGGGGCCAAGCGTAGAGGACGTCGATGAGTCGGCACTTATTGAGGCTCAACGGGTACTCGGTACTAAGAATCGCCGCGACACAGTTAATGCCGCGCTCCGGGAAGTTGCACGTCAAAAACTTGTCGATGAATTCCTAGATTTCATGTCTTCTAGGGACCCGGAAGAGCTTGAAAGGCTACGGAACGAGGCGTGGCACTAGATCCGTTGTTCATGGTGGACAACAGTGCGATGAACCGGTACAAGCATGCAGCTGTTGCTGCCCGCCTTGAGTCGTTGATTCGCGCTGGGGTGGTTGCGACTTGTGGAGCGCTAGACGTTGAGGCGCTTTATTCGGCGCGCAACCCGGCTGAGTATGAGCATATGCGTGCAATGCGTGGTGCCGCCTTCACTTATCTTGAAACGGAAGAAGAGGATTGGCAGCAGGCGCTAAGTGTTCAGCGTGAACTCGCTGCAAAGTCTCAGCATAGGGGCCCCAAGGTCCCAGACTTGATGATTGCTGCTGTGGCTCAGAGATACGGTCTTACGCTGCTGCATTACGACTCGGATTTTGACCGTATTGTCGAATTCACTGGCCAAAAGGGCGAATGGGTCGTGCCTCGCGGTTCCGTTCCGTAAGCTTTGGCCTTTCGCGTGGTGATCTGCCGTAACGTATAGTTTGGGCGACTATCGCGGCAAGAGTCAGCAGTTCTTTCTTCTGTAAGCACCTGAAGGTGTGTCAGATCTTATGGGCTGATCGCTCGGGGCTAAGCGGATCGAAACTCGCTCGCGAACCGTGATGGAGAACGACAGAGGTCTGGACTGCTGGGACTGGGTCCAGGCATTCATGCTTGGCACTCATGCAGGTCAGCGACTTTTTAGCGCTGGTCTGGCAGAATTTCCCCCGGCCGGACTCGAACTCTCGGACACGGCTCCGGAGGCGCAGCGGCTACCGACCGCCTCCCCAGTTCAGAGCGTTACCGGACGGCCTCGGGTCCGCTGGGTCACGCGCTCGCCCCTGGCCGGAGGCCAGTTGAGGGCACAGCAGGGCGGCAGTCGGTGCCTGAGTCACAGTCACCGGGATCTGAGTATCAGCATCAGTGTCAGTGCTGCGTGGCATTCTGACCATTGGCGGCCGCGTTGGCCACCGGAGTGAGCGGAGATGCCGTTGACAGCTGCCCGTGATCCGAAACGCTTGTTCAGTGCCGCAGAACGGACTGCCCTGTTCCTGGCGTCTGATGGCAGGTGCGAGATATGTGGCGACGAACTCCTGCCTGGTTGGCATGCGGATCACGGAGTTGCCTGGGCCAACGGTGGTCGAACTGACATCTTCAACGGACAGGCGACTTGTCCGACGTGCAACCTCAGGAAGGGCTCCAGCGGCATGAAGCTTCGTAAGTGGCAGGAAGACGGCCTTCGTAAGTTCCTAGGCACCCAGTCAGACTTCCTGGCGGTGGCCACGCCCGGCGCAGGCAAGACCACATTCGCTATCCTGGCCGCGCAGTCCATGATCGACAGAAGTGAGATCAAGAATCTCTACGTGATCGTTCCGACGGCCCACCTGCGAGGGCAGTGGGCAAGGGCAGCAGAACGGGAAGGCATCCAACTCGACTCGGACTTCGTAAATCGCAGCCAAACCCAGGCGAAGGACTTCGACGGCATCGTCGCGACCTACCAGTCCGTTGCGGCAAACCCGTTGCTCTGGCGAAAACTTGCTTGCGACCCTCGCCGTCCGTCGCTGGTCATCTTTGACGAGATTCACCACGCTGGGGATGCGGAGAATCTGGCCTGGGGTGCGGCGCTGTCTGAGGCGTTCGGAGGTGCCCACCGTCGGCTCTCGCTGTCTGGGACTCCGTTCCGAAGCGATGGGAAACTCATCCCGTTCCTCAACTACGACGTTACTCGACGTGTTGTAGCAGACATCAACTACGACTACGGGATGGCTCTCCAAGACCAGGAAGTTGTACGGCCGGTGGCCTTCCCTGCGATGGACGGGGAAGCCCGGTGGCGCTTTGCCTCGGAACACCCCATGTCTCAGAAGCTTTCGGAGACTGACGCCAGCACAACTGCGGCCGCACTCAAGACCGCCCTCGATCCGAGCGGCCAGTGGATCCCCTCGGTCCTGAAACGCGCCCATGAGGAATTGGAACTCATGCGCCAGGACAAGCCCGACTGCGGCGGCTTGGTGGTCGCCACCGATCAGGCATCGGCTCACGCCTACGCCGAGATTCTTCGGCAGAGCACCGGCGACGTGGTAGACGTTGCAGTATCGGACGACCCTGCGGCATCAAAGATCATTGACCGCTTCGGCAGGAGCACTTCCCGCTGGATCGTGGCTGTTCAGATGATCTCCGAAGGCGTCGACATTCCCCGCCTTGGGGTCATTGTCTACGCCACTCGCACTCGCACGGAGATGTTCTTCCGGCAAGTTGTGGGACGCTGCGTGCGCAAGCAGGGTGACGAGGACGAGATGTGCGCCCGGGTCTTCATCCCCTCTATCGCTCAGCTGCTGACCATCGCGGCCGGTATCGAGCGCACCGTTGACGCGGTTCTGGCCGATGAGGAGAGCAAGGTCCGCCGCTCGACGGCTGACGGCGAGGGCGAGGGCGGGCGTGGCTCGGGCCGAACGACAGAGGTACTTGGCTCCTCGGCGGCAGCTCACGCCTTCACCATTAGCAGTGGTGACGCGTTCGAGGAGGCGGAGCTGCTCCACGCCCGTCGACTCGGCCAGCAGGCGGGACTTCCGGTCGGCACCGAGCCTTCCGCGATTGCTCGTCTTCTGCGCCTCAGCGGAACGTCTGCACAGCCCGGTGCAACAGTTGAGCCTGCGGTTCACCAGACACTCTCCGAGGCGAAGAAGGAGGTACGGGACCTCATCACTCGGAAGGTCGGCCGGTTGAGTCGAATCACCCGAAAGCCCCACAGCCACATTCACTCCGAACTAAACCGCCACTGCCACGAGAAGGCCATTGACCAGGCCACCCTGGACACGCTCAAAAAGCGGCTGCTGGTGCTCGACAAGTGGATCGAGTCCGCATGACCTCCCAGTCAGCTAAGGCCAACGCTGTCCTGGTCCAAGCTCTCGGCAGTGGCGTCCGCTCCACAAGCAACGGACTCGCCGACGTACCTGTGCTGCTCACCCGCGTCCTTCAGGAGGAAGCGTGGCGTGCCTTCACGACGCCACGCGGGCAACTCGTAGAGCACAGCCGCTTCATCGACTTCCTCACTACGCCCCCCACTGCTGGGCTCGGGGCGAGTGTCGATTTGGTGCGCCGGATAGTGGCGGACGATCAGGTCGCTCGTGATCTTTTCGAGCGTGCTCTTCACGACGCCCAGGTTCCCGGCGAGCGGACCGAGCTCTTGGACAATGGGCAAGACGCGGAAGGTAAGGCGCCCCCAGGGAACCGGCAGGAGGCTGTGCTTCGTCGACTCCGCAAGGATGCGCCTGAGTTGCACGCTCGTGTCATGAATGGCGAGCTGAGTGCCCACGCAGCGATGGTGCAGGCCGGATTCCGGGCAAAGACAGTCACGGTGCCAACAGCCCGTCCGGAGACCTGCGCGCGGACTCTAAAGAAGAACATGAACGCGGAGGACGTCAAAGCTCTGATCGAGCTGCTTAGTGCACCCTGATGACCTGTACGCCCTACTTCGATCCTCACCCGGGTCCAGACGAACCAGCCCTAGACTACGTCCGCAAATCCAACACGCTCTCGCCCCGTGGCGGCGTGAGCCAACTGCCCGGCCAGATTCCACCGCCCCTGCATGAACTCGCCGTCGCCGCCTAAGCTGTGGCCTGGCCGCCATTTCGTCCTGCCGCGAAGTCGGCTGCACGAAACCACTCTGTCGACATGAGCCGGGAATGGGATCGTGACGCAACCCACCACCGGGGCTCGGCTGCGGCCCTGCTGGACGCCAAACTGATCGTTCTCGACGGAGAGGACGTTCACCTTCCGGGAGAACATCTAAATCTCGGCTGCTGTTTGTTTCCCTCAAGCAGCTCCGCCAGCCGCTTCTTGGTCCTTTTCAGTTCCTTCCGCAGTGTGGCTGATGGGCAACGAGAACTTCAGCCGCTATCGGGACGGCAGTGAGCGGGCGCACGCACCCATGGTGGACGGGCCTCGGCCTCAGCTGCGCTGTGTTGGGTGCACGGATTGGGGTGCGGGGCCATGCGACTGCTGTTCAGCTTCCCGTTGTGCCGGCCCCGCAGGCGCGGAGGAGGAGAGATGCCGTGAGGTCTACAAGGGCCATGTCTGACTTGAATGTGGCCTGGCCGATCGCGGCGTACTCGGCGCGACCGATGATCGCTCCGTGCGACGGTCCGCCAGTTTGGGTGCCTCCATCCGCAGAAGATACGCCGGGTGCAGGCAGTGGACTCGGAGGGCGCTGCATCGCAGCCTCATCTGATGCCGGAGGCTGCGATGCGCGAGTTCCCGACTCATGCTGCCGCTACATGTCCCGTACGTGAACAGGAGATCCCAGTTCACGGATTCGTTCGGCAAGGCCGTCAGCGGCCTGGCTGCTGACGACCATTTGAATGTTGCCCTGCAGGAAAGAGACGTCGCCCCGATCGATGACGTCGTACAGCTGCCGGAAGAGCTGGCTCAGTGCTTCGGAGTTGCCTGTGTTGTTCAGCATGCTCTGGGTGACGGAGAAGGCGATCTGCTTCTCCCGCGGCGCCGGCGGGGCCTCGTCCTCGCCGCCGCGACCTTTGCCTTTGCGGCGCTCGCCGTCGTCTTCCGGGCTGGGCTCGGATTCGGGCGTGGAATCCGTCTTGCCAGACGACGGTTCATCGTCCTGAGGGGACGGAGGCAGGGGCTTGCCGAGCCGCAGCCGCTGGCTTGAGAGGTTGATCTCCGAGACGCCCGTGACTGCTACTTCTTCTCCCTCGCCGTCGACGATGCGCAGCAGGCCAGCTTGCACAGCTTCGAAAAGCGCCTGTCGTAGGTCGTTCTGTCCGCCGTGGAGGAGGGGGAGTCGCGGGGTGTTCCAGAACGAATCCCGCAGTTCGTCGAGCGGGCGTCCGTAGTCGGTTTCCCGGAGATTGTGAAGCAGAGCTCTCGCTGTGAACGACCCTTGGTCGAACGCCTTCCCCTTCTCAACGAGCGCCTTCCACACGATGGCGCCGTTGAGGGCGGTCTCCGTCTTGTCGTCGAACGTCACCTCATCGATGGCACGTGGCGCGTCGTCGTCAGGCTGAGCCAGGTACAAGACGTGCTGGAAGGCCCGCTTGATCGTGGTCTCGAGGCTGCGCTTCGCCTCGTTGCGCTCAGCTACTGCTTTGGACTTCATATCGCCATCGTCTTGGGTCTCCTGGACGCCAAGGACGCGCTCCGCAGCTAGGTATGCGGTTGCGAGACGGCGAGCAGCGTGCCGCTGCTGGGTGTTGGCTACAGCGAAGACTGCGGAGGAGGCCCATCTCGTGGGTAGTTTCTCAGCACCGAGCCCGACTGCCGCTTGGACTGCATCGCGGGTGGCGCGATCTGCGCCATTGCGCAGGGTGAACTGCGCGGGATCAAGCACGACCAACCGAGAGGCGCGAGCATCATCGATGCTGGCACTCGCCAGTACCTCCCGTGACGTCTGACCCTCTGTAGAAGCTCGCACGAACTGCTTACGATCGAATGGACCTGTCTCGGTAAGCCGTTCGGCGAAGTCGGCGATCACTGTGTCGCGCTCGGCGTCGGTGATGGTGTCACGCATCGCTCGCTGGAGCATGAGTAGCGTTTGCTCGGTGGACAAAAAGTACCGGGCCTGCTGCCCTTTCTGTCCGGGTGTGGTCTCGATACTGACCAGGCCGGTCTCGGGGTCGGTGACGTCCTTGATGACGGCATCAGCATCGGCGAACATGTAGGCGGGATCGGGGACGGCCGTCGCCGCCTTGACTTCTGCATCGGTAGCGCCGCGGCGTCCCTGGCTTCGACCGGACACGATGGAGGTGAGGAAAATGGCCGTGGCCGCCCGCTCAGCAGCTCGCGGGTTGGAACGGTGCCAGAGCACGTCTTCAGTGGCACCACGGTTCGTGTCGAGGAGCCGAGCTGTTCCGCTGGTGTCCTTGACGCCAACGATGTCGTTTTGCGCCAGGGATCGGTAGTTGTTCTGGGTCTTTGTGTCGCTGATGAGGCCGGAGCCGATGATGGACTCGCGGACCTGGGTGTTGGACAGGGGAAGGTCGCCCGGCCCGATGAGGAGCGGAGCCCAGGCCCCTGTCTTTCCTCGTTGCTGGAGGGCGAAGACGGTAGCGGCGAAGACCTTTATGGTCGAGCGGACCTTTTGAAAGCCGGTGCGGTTGGCCCATTCGTGTTCGGCCATGTGCATGAGCTGAGGGTGGAACGGGTAAGTACGGCTGACTTCCTCGCCGAAGTTCGCCGTCCATGGGACGTGGAGGGCGTCATATACCTTGTTCTTCCAAGGCCCTTTGCTCATCGCCTCGTTGTACTCGCGGACGGTCGCGTCGACGACTTCCTTGGCGGGGGGTTGAGCGAAGATACGGCGACGGAGGATTGCTGCGAAGTCATCGTTCTCATGGACGCCTACGGGCTTCCCGTTCCGGTCGAGCAGTCGTTCGAGGTCGAGGCGTCGACGCCCGCCTTCGGGACTCAGAGAGATGGAGTCCTTGTCTGAGGCGATCATGACGGCCAGCATCGCTGTTCGTGCCGTCTTCGTAACGGAGTCCAGGAGTGCTCGCATGAATGCCTGGTCCCGGGCTGTAAGGGCTTCGTCGCCGACTCCGTCCAAGCCGTTGCCGAAGTAGTTCATGATCTCGTCCACGATGATGAGGACGGGCCTGTCGAGAGACCTGATGGCTTCGGAGATCTTGGACACGTTACTGAAGTGCTCGCGATAAGCGATGTAACGTGAGTAATCGCCCTCGAAGAGCCGCCAAAGGAAGCGCTCGTAGAGGCTCTTCGCCGGGCCGTCGTGCTCCTCTACAGTCACACCCGGTGTCATGTTGTCGCACGGAAGCACGACGACGTGAGGATTCTCCAGATTCCTCGGAAGCGGTCGGCCGAGGATTATCTCGGCTTGTTCGAGAACGGCCTTACCGACGTCTGTTTTGCTCAGTTTGAGAGGTGCCTTGGCAAGGTGATAGGCGCCGATGCAGGCGTGGGACTTACCGCCACCCATGCCTTGGTCGAGCCGCAGAAGTGCGGGGGCTTTAGTGTAATCGTCGCCGCCGCCGAGCCTGATCGCGATGCGCGCCAGAAGGTCCGTGAGCGCCCCGGTGGGGTGGGTGATTTCGCCATAGTACGAGGCATCTGCGTACTGGGGGCGCTGATCTTCTGTTCCGTACACGGCATGGTACAGCGACATTTGTACATCAGCGATGGATCCCGAGGCATCCAGGATCTCAGGGCGGATCCGAAGCGCCTTCCACCAGGGCGTCACACCGCTCTGCTTCACCACAACTCCTCGATTCCTCATAATGATCTTGATTGCTGCATTGACTCGCGCTGATCAGAAAAGGGTGGGGTGGCCCTTGTCGAGAGCCTCGCGTGATGTGCGGATCTGTGCGCTCGCGATGTTTCGTGCTGCGACGTCGACACCGCGCCGGCTGCGCTGTAGACCATTCCAAGCGGCAACGTCGGCCTCGCCTTCGGGCAGTCTGTTCGCCAGGTAGGCGATCGCGGACCACAGGTACTCGTCGTCGTTGTCTCTGGCGGCGTCCACGAGAACCTCGGCGACGGCGTCCAGCCCATCCGGCCATGATTTAGCCATGGCGAAGGCCACGTCGATGACGGAGGAATCCGGCGTGATGGTGCCCTTGAACTCCTTCGCGGTGAGGAGGCGGCAGCCTTTGTCTCCCTGGTGGAGGAGATTCTTGACGTCACCCATGTCCAGGTCGCCGGCCAAGACTTGCCATCGGAGTTCCGACTTGGGCGCCAGCTGCCGGCCGTAGAGGCGTACCCACCACAGGGCGAAGCGCGTGCGAGCGTCGAAGGAGTCCAGCGGCAAGGAGACGACCTTGATGTCTGCGGCGTCCTGGACGGCCTTTCGGGCAACGA
This sequence comes from Streptomyces albipurpureus, assembly GCF_023701525.1. Lineage (GTDB taxonomy): Bacteria > Actinomycetota > Actinomycetes > Streptomycetales > Streptomycetaceae > Streptomyces > Streptomyces albipurpureus. The sequence continues at coordinate 167,443 of NZ_JAMQAW010000036.1, read as the reverse complement.
TCAGGAAGCGTTCCAGTCCTACGACATCGCCCGTTACATCCAGAATCTGCGAGTAGCGTCCTGTCACCTCCATCGCCGGTCCGGCTGATGCCATGAGCATGTCGGTGTGCGCAAGTCCCGACCGGTCCCAGAGTTCGACTCTTGACTTGACCTCGGCTTTTACCTGCGCTTCTACGGCGGCGAGGCGTCCTTCCCGACGGTCTGAGGGCGCGGGGCGGCAGGCCATGGTCAGCGTCGTAACGATGTTGGCGGCCGTCGAAGACGCTCCCCCAGCCTCGGTCTTGGCGGGCCATGACCCCGTGAGGATCAAACCGGCTGCCGAGATCGCGCTGAGCAGGCGATGCCAGACTTCGAGGTCGCCGTGCCCGAAGACGATGGTGACGACGCCATCGTCGGTGACGACACGGCGAGCCTCGGAAAACGCTCGGGCGATGCTGCCGTCGTAGTGTTCACGCGTGCGATGGTCACCTGCAGGGCTGCCACCCCGCTTGACGATGATCTCCTCTGCCTTGTCCTGGACGCCCCCGGGGTGCGTGGTCATAGACAGGATCGGGTCGGCCGTGTTCATGGCGCGCTTCGCCCAAACGAAGAAGATGTCACTGGAGTCGCTGTAGTCGATCATGTCGTCATACGGAGGGTCGGTGACGACAGCGTCGACCGAGCTGGGCCGGAATGGCAGGGTGGTGGCGCTCCCACGTTGGATGGAGGCTGGCAGCGCTGAGGCCCGCTGCCGGATGTTCCGCAAAGCGGTGACCGTCTGCTTGGCAAGAGACTCCCAAGAGCCCGGGCCATTTGAGAGCCCGCTCTCGAACCAGTCGTACGAGAACGAAACTGCGGACTGATTGACGAAGAGATCGCCAACACGCGTTCCGCCGGTAATTTGTAGGCGTGCCCCGCGCGTTGATCGTCGGATCTTTCGCATCATCGCTGCCGTGGCATAGCTGGCAAGAGCACGGGCGTAGTCGGTTGTAACGCCGGCCTTCAACGCTTCTTGGGTGACATCGTTGATGGCACGGGCCAGTCGAATCAGTCCCAGTGTCTGGCGTGCTTCGCAGAGGTCGCCGTAGGTGCGGTCCCCGTAGTTTGTGGACTGAATCGTCCAGGTATTTCCTGGGGGAATGCTTTCGTCCGGGCATGCTGGCATCAGGCCGAAAGGAGGTTCGTGCTTCAGGGCTTCCGCAGCCCGCTTTGCCGCAAGGACTTCTTCGTCAGTGGGCTGGCGAAATACTTTGGTGTTGTCCTCCGCATCGATGTCGGCTGCCACCAGGAGCATGTCCTCGCGCAAACCTTCGGCGCTCAAGCGAGTGTGTACCGCTTTGGAGTGCACATGGTCGCAGAATGGACAGACAGCCACACGACCGTTTGCCGAGTACTTGCTCTTGCCTGCTTGGACGCGTGTGGGTGTGCCGATCGGCGGGCCATCGTGGATGAGAGCTTCGCAGGTGCCTGTTTGTGTGTCTGCGCTGATGCGAAAGCTCTGGCCGCTGTCCCCCTTCTTAGGCCGAGGGCGCCGCAGCTGCAGTTCGCCGACTAGCGGAAAGCGTCGACCGCATTCCTGGCAGGGGAGCGACGAAGCCCAGAGGTATCCCCAGGGGTAGCTGCCACCCGACGTGGGGTAGAACTCGTCCATGGACTCACGGAAGCGGCGGCCGACTTCCCGGAGGAAGATCTCTACGTCAGTGACGATGCGGTCCCTGTCTCCTTCGAGGGGGAGGGCTCCGTCGGTCTTCTGGAAGGGCAGGGACGGCTCCTGGCTCCAGTCCCGGAAGGGTAGGTCGGCGAGAAGGGAGCCCCCGAGAGCCGCGAATGGGGAGTAATCGATGCCGAAGGCTTCTGCCTGGAGTCGGCCTGCTTCGAGTGGGATCATGGCGCGTCCGGAAAATGGGTCCAGCACCCGAGGACGCCGGCCGTATTCCTGCTCAAGGATGGCCTGGATCTCGTTTGCGCCGTCTGTGTGGCCCTTGAGTGCTTTACGGACGAGGTCCTGCAAGTCTCGCTGTTCAGCCTCGTCGTCAGGCCAGGGCAGAAGACTTGTGAGTACTGCCGCTTTGGCTTGGGCGACGGGACGCTTCGCGAACCACACCCAAAGGCTCGACTCGGTGTTACCGCTGCCCCAGCTCTCGGAGCACGCATCACTGACCTCGGCGCAGGGAAACCAGCGTTCGATCATGCGTGTCATGTGGAGCTCTCCTGAGTACGGTCACGGGCAGTGCGCAGTGAGGACCCAGGGATCCGGAAGACGGCATCGCCTCGGATGTCACCAGCGAACACGTTAATGGGGTCGCGGAAGCTGCCAAAGAGTGCTCCCAGGCCGTCGTTGCACTGGTCCACGACGTAGAGCCAGTAGTCCCTCCGGTGCTGCATGGCCATGAGCACCTCGTTACCCGTCAGACGGATTCCCCGAGATGCCGCCGAGTCCCATACCCCCTTGACCTCAACCAGTCGCTGGTCACGGCCCCTCACTGCCCGTAGATCGTATCCCCGATTCTCCGTGTGCACGTCCGAGACGACCCACCCGTCCTCCTGAAGGAGGCGCTGTACATGGCGCATGGCGATGCGCTCGGAGTCCTTCTCCTCGACGGTCTTGTCGACAGCGCTTGCGTAGACGCGCATACGGCCTACGCAGGTAGGTGTGGTGATCTCCACCTTGCTCAGGCGCTCCAGCTCTTCCAGGCGCCGCTGTGCCTGAGCGCGCAAGCGATCACGCAGTGCCAGGCGCTCGTCACGCTTCGGGATCTGGTGCGTGAGATCGACGGGGAGGTTCTCCAGGTCACGCCGAGCGGAGGCGAACCAGTCGTCGCGAACCTCCTGGTACTTCTTCCGGGTGTCACTGGCGAGCTGGTTGGCGCGCTCCTCGGCCAGCTGTCCACGGGCTGGGTGCGGTACACCCCCCGACTTGGCAGTAGGCACTAGGTTGGCCAACGTCTCCCAGCGGACGGGATACGCGTCGCCCGTCTCGTCGATACGGATGAGCCCTGCCCAAGCAGTTCGGCGTTTCCCCCCTACCTCGGTCAAGGTGGCCTCGTAGGCGTGCAGCTCGTAGCCGGTGATGCTGGTGGGATCCTCTGCCGCGCCTCCACGGTAGAGGTCGGGGGCAAGCCCATCAGCGACGTGCTCGATGAGATCGCCGAAGGCCAGACTGCCGGGGCCGAGAGGCAAGGCTCGGGATGTATCCGCGTTGCCTGCGTTGTCTTTTAGAGCCTGGCTGCTTGTCGCCACCAGAGCCTGCTGCCCACCGCCGAGCCCTGGAGGGAGGTCAGAGTCTGAGGCGAGGAGCAAAATGCCGTCACCGGCCGCAGTGTTCCGCACCCGCATAAGTCCGGCCGAATCGAGCCGTTTGAGAAACGCCTCGACGATAGCGGGGTTGATGCGTTCGAGAAGGTCTTGCTGGAGAAGGGTCAGCGCTGCCATGGCCTCGACCTTGCTGGCCAGATCGGCCTCCTGCGCTCGGGCCTGCTGGGCCCTCCTCCGGAGGTCCGCCACGGTGATTCGGCGGGCAGCGTCCTCCGCGGCCTGTCGTCGCTCCACGTCATCGCCGTAGAGCGCCTGGAGCCATTCCTCGTACCGGATGCCGGCGAGCTCGGCTACGAGAGAGAGGCTATCGAACATCTGTCCGTCGAGCTCGTTGGCAGCAGTGACGAACCGGTCGAGAAGGCGATGCAAGGTCGCTCCTTCTCGGGTGTCGACGGCGACGAGATTGAACAGTTCGACGTCTCGGGTCTGGCCGACTCGGTGGATACGGCCCATCCGCTGTTCAAGCCGCACCAGGGACCATGGGATGTCGTAGTTGATCAGGACGTGTGCCACCTGCAGGTCGATGCCTTCGTTTCCCGCGTCGGTGGAAACGATGATCTGGAAGTCGCCGCGCATGAAGGCGGCTCGCACCGCGTCGCGCTCGTTGTTCGGCTGCCGGCCGGAGTACATGCGTGCTGTGTAACCCTCACGCTCAAGCCGCTCAGTGATCCACTCCGCAGTGTCCGCGAACTCCGTGAAGATCACTGCCTGCTGATCGCTGCCGGGTTCGATGCCTTCGGGCGCCAGGCACCCGTCAATGAGCACTCGCCACTTCGAGGGAGCGAGCATCGGGTCCTGGAGGATCTGGTCCACCTGCTCGACAAGGTCGGAGATGGCCTTGCGCTCGGCGCGGGATGCGGCAGAGTCCGCATTAACGACCTGGGCTTCCTCGCGGCCAGCGTCGTCCTCACCGTAGGGATCTGCCTGCACGGAGGCTTCGGCCGCGGCAAGCCGCCCCATGTGCTCCTGCCGACGTCTCAAGGTCTCGCGCAGCGCGAAAAGAGAGGAGGCAGCCCGCTTGCCGTAGACCATGCGGGCAAGCGGCTGGGCGTTAGGCAGCATGTAGCGGTCCACCATCGCCAGGGCCTGGGTGTAGACCGAGAGCTCCTGGCGGCTCAGTGGAATACGGTGATTCGTGGCCCGGCGACGCTTGAAGAGACGACTCTGGCCGTCGTAGTCGACCAGGTCCTCCTTCATCCTGCGAAGGAAGTGGATCGGTCCGGGCGTGAGCTTGGACAGCTCCTGCGACTGATCGTCGCCTGGATCCGGGTAAATGTCGGGGTCCACCAGATGCAGGAGATGACGGAACAGCCACTCGGATCCGCGATGCGGTGTCGCTGTCATGAGGAGTGTGCGAGGTGCCCGTGACAGGAGCCGGCCCACCCGGTGATACGTCTGCGCCGTGGGGGTCAGCCTGTGCGCTTCGTCGAATACGACGATGTCCCAGCCAGCGCGGTCTGGACGGATGGCCTCCTGTACGGCGCCGTTAACTGCCGCCAACTCAAGTGACACAACCCACATATCGTGTGTCACATCGAGCGCATGCTCACGAACGGTGTCGGCGGTGATTCGGCGAAGACCCCCGTCGAAGAACCGGTCGAAGTCCGCCTGCCACTTGGACACCAGGTTGGCTGGCGCGACGATCAACGCCTTGCGGATGAGTCCATACCGCTGCATCTCGCGGAGATAGAGCCCGGCCATGATCGTCTTACCAGTGCCCGGCTCGTCGGCGAGCATGAACCGCAACCACGGCTGCGGCAGCATGGCCCCGTAGACCGCGTTCGCCTGATGCGCATAAGGGTTCAACGGTGATGACGCGAGGAGGGTGCTGCTCGCGTTGGTCGCGGCGGCGGCCATCCATTGAGTCCACATGCCAGCCAAGATTCGCGCGGAGGGCGCACTGCCGTCCCTCGCCAGCACCTGCACCCGGGCTGCTTCCTCGGCAGACAGCTCGGCTTTGTGAAGAGCTTGGTGATCATCGATGACGTACAGAGACCACCCTCCATCAGGCAACTTCCGCGCCAGATCGATGGTCACCCAGCCGGGCACAGTTTTCGGCAGGCTGACGCGCTGCCCCTGCTCGAATGCCGTCGCCACGAACCTACTGCTCCCCGCTATGTGTCACGCTCGCTCCGGTCGACCGTCGATGTCGACGGTGCGGCTACACCACCCTAGTACCGGGTCTCTGCGACTCGTGTGTGTCGCTTGCCTAGCCGAGAGAAGCAGAACGTAGCTGCAAGGCCGCTAGCTAGGGGTTTCCCAGGAAGATCCGACCACTGTCGGTGGCTGATGTCAGCGAGCCAGGGCTGGAGGCTGGGTGCATCGCGTCGGACCACACGCTGGGCCCAGCCGTCGGAGATTGTGCTGAGGCGCGCCGAAGGGTACTCGATCATGGAGATGTCCCATCGGCCAGTCCGCAGCCGGCTACCACCAGATACCAGCCGTCTCCCCAGCGGATACACCACGCAGGCCCTGACCCGAGCTATGCAGCCCATGCTCACAGCACTCCGCACTTCCCGTGCCCTACCACCTACTCGGCAACGCCGTACTGTGCTGCGGGCCCAACAGCACAGCCGGGAAATGGAAGCAGGTCATCCCCCTACACGGTGCCGAAGCCGACCAGTGGTGGGCCGAACGCTCCCATCCCTGCGGACTTCCTCCGCACGCACCACCACCCACTCCGAGCCGGCCGCATGCGTCAGCACACGCCACGACGAAACCATCCGGATCAACCGGTCCGCCGTCCTCTTCGAAGAAGCGGCCACCCTCCGCGAACTCGGGGCGCTGCGCACCGCACTCCTCCAAGGCATCGGCCGCAGCAAGTCCTACGGCTGCGGGATGCTGAGCCTCGCCCCTGCTGGAACAGGCAGGTGACCGCGATGCCATCCGACAACACCACCCCGACCGGTCCCCAGCTGACCCCGTCCACCGCCAGACGCAGGATCGCCGCACCCACTCTCGCCATGCTCCCGCGCATCGGCGACTCTCTGTCCTTCCTCTACGCCGACGTTGTCCGCATCGTCCAGGACGACACCGGCGTCTGCGCCGAAACCACCTCAGCCGACGGGGAAGTCTCCCGCGTCTACCTTCCGACCTCCCTCGTCTCCTGCCTCCTCCTCGGCCCCGGCACCTCCATCACCCAGCCGGCACTCACCACCTTCGCCCGCCACGGCACCACCGTGGTCTGCACCGGCTCAGGAGGCGTCCGCTGCTACTCCGCCACCACACCGGACTCCCTGACCACCCGCTGGCTCGAACGCCAGGTTCACCAATGGGCCGACCCAGACCGCCGCCTCGAAGTCGCCCGGCAGATGTACCTCATGCGCTTCACCGCGAACGTGCCCCCCAGCACACCCCTGAACAAACTCCGCGGCCTCGAAGGCCAACGCATGAAAACCCTCTACAAACTCCTCGCCCAGCAACACAAAATCGGTCGGTTCCGCCGCTCCTACGACCCCGCAGCCTGGGACAAGCAGGACCCCGTCAACCTGGCCCTCTCATCCGCCAACACCTGCCTCTACGGCATCGTCCACTCCGCGCTCGCAGCCCTCGGATGCTCACCCGCACTCGGCTTCGTCCACCAAGGCAAACAGCACGCCTTCGTCTACGACATCGCAGACCTCTACAAAGCCGACCTCACCGCCCCCCTCGCCTTCTCCCTCCACAACTCCCCGAACCCCGAACGCGACGCACGCCGCGACTTCCGCCGAGACCTCCACCTCTTCAAGCTGCTGCCCCGCATCGTCAAAGACGTCCAGACACTCCTCGCCCCGGAAGAATCCGAACCGATGGAAGAAGGACAAGAAGTCGAACTGGTCAACCTCTGGGACCCCGAGGTTGGCTCCGTACCCGCTGGCACCAACTACTCCACCAGCGGCGAGTGAGCTCTGGCAGCCAGCCATCAAATCTGGCACAGCGGAACAAGAGAGAACCACATGCCGTCCATGACCATCCTGTCCGCAACAGCCGTCCCCGACCACGTTCGTGGCGCTCTCACCCGCTGGATGATCGAACCCACCCCCGGGCTCTACGTCGGCACAATCTCAGCCCGCGTACGCAACGAACTCTGGTCTACCATCCGCGCATCCATCGGACCCGGAGCAGCCACCCTCATCCACCCCGCAAACAACGAACAGGGATTCGAACTCCACACCGCAGGAGACCGGCGTCGGATCCCCGTGGACTTCGACGGGCTGACACTCATGGACTTCAGAGCGCCGGAGAATCACGACGTACCAGAGAGTCACTAGCACCACCGAGTCCGGCAACCGAACCGGACCGTACTAAAGCCTGCTTGGCAGTGGTGGCGCATCCGCCAGTGGCCATGGCCAGAGATGGTTTCACCGAGGGGGTACGCCAGCGGTGGCCAATCACGGCAGGGCACGAGCCTGCCAGACCTGGTCCATCTCGGCCAGCGCCGTCACGGCGTGCGCGATGGTCTCGCGGGTAATCGGCGTGCCGCTGGCATAGGCGGGGTCGTAACGGCTGAATGTACGGGTGCCACGGGCCTGGGCGAGCGGCAGGACCACCTCGTCCAGTAGACGCGTGGCCACGCGGCGCTCCCGCTTGTCCTCCTCTACGCGAGCCGTGCGCTCGGCCCAGGCCCCGGCCAGCGTCAGGTCGCCTTCGACGACTCGGTCCGCCAGTTCGGCGTCCTCTTCTCGGAGTCTGGTTAGCTGAGCCTCGGCACTGGTGGCCTTCGCCTTGTTTTCCCGGGCGGTGGCGTATGCCTCGTCCAAGCCCATGGCGCCGCTGATCACGGGGTTCACGAGATCGGGCGCGTGTTGGAGGACGATGCTTGCTCGCCCTAGCACGGCCGCGGCGACCCCCAACTGTTTGCCGAGGGAGCGGGTGGTGTGTCCCTTTTCGGAACGTGTTGTGTGTTCCGTGTCGGAGCGGTGGTGTTGTTCCGAGGCGGAACGGGCTTTGATGGTGATCATCGCGGTCTGTCCCTTGGTGAGGTTGCGGCGCCGGAGGTTGACGGAGAGGACGTACACGTCCGGGGCGTCACCCCCGTAGGTGGTGAAGTGTGGTTCGGTGCCGACCTGCTTGCAGGCGGCGAGCCGGCCGCGTCCGTCGAGGATCCGTCCGTGATGGTCCAGGACGATGGCTTGCAGCAGTCCGTTCTCACGGATGTCGTGGGCGAGAGCGTTCAGATCGTCCTCGTCAAGCGGGGGGATGAACGAGGCGGTGCGGTGGGATTCGATGTGATGCTCCTGGGAGGGGAGGGAGGTGGGTGGTGCACCCCGAAGGGGTGACGGGTCAGCGCTGTCGCGGGCTTGGGAGCCGGCTGGTTCCCTGGGCGGGCTACAGGGGCAGGTAGGTAAACCGAGCGGTGAGTTCATGGGGCGTGCCTAGGTCGGCGTGAGCCGACCGTGTCTTCATGGAGTTGGTCATTCTCTTGTTGGCAGTCGGTGCGGGTAGCGCACGGGATGGCGTCTCGGGGCGCAGTGCGGTGTGCACCGTTTTAGAGTCCGGGGAATCTCCGGTTTCGCGAACCGGGGAAGGACTGCTATATGCCGCCGACCGCACGATGCAGCGACGACACTGCCGACAGTTCGCCGGTGGCAGACAGGAAAGATCGCGAAAGGACTGGTGCAAGCGGGCAGGGGCATGTCAACGTGGACGACTCGCAGGGAAATAGCAGGTCAGATAGGTGATCGCGTTGACCGTCAATCTCTCCCAGCCCGGATTCTCCACCACCGTCGAGGCGCTGCGGGCGCGTTCGTGGCAGCTCGGTCCCGGCCAGCCGATGTCGGTGCTCGATCAGTTCAGCGAGGCTGATTTCAAGCTGGTCGTGGACGACCGGGCCGATGTTCACGTCAACAGCAAGGATGGACGTTTCTATCTCGGCTGGTTCCCCACGGGCCGTCCCGGCACCGACCGGGAGGGCTGGAAACTCGCCGTCACCGGCACCGCCCAGGTTCCCGGCTACCACGTCAGCTTCGACACGGAGACGCCTGCGCAGGTCGTCGCCGCGGCGGTCGCCGCCGTCCTCGCCACTTCCCGCCCCCTCTGAGGCCCTCACCCGATGAGGACAGGGTGCCCGCTTCGGCACCCGGCTGTTCATCCTTCGCCCGTACGCTTCCCCCGCTCTGAAGAGCGCCGCTTCCGCATGCAAGGAGAGCCCGTGGATCCGCAGAACCCTGATATGCCGGAGTTGACGGTCGGCGAGCTGGTCGACCAGTTGTCCGCCCTGGACCGTGATGCGACCGTGCGGTTGGCGGTCAATCCGTTCTTTCCCATGGCCCACCGCATCGCTGGCGTGATGCCTGGCCGGGACGAGAACGGGCGGCCCCTCGTCTTCCTTGCCGACGGTGACCAACTCGGCCATCTTCCACCTGATGTCGCGGTCGAGTTGACGTGGCAGGAGCCGACGATCGCGCCCACGCGTGGTCGTCGCAGGGCGGCCCGCCCCAGCGGCGGCGACCACTGAACCACCCCCGAGCACTCCGGAGGCGCTGCTGAACCCCCACCGTTCCTTCGACGCTTCCACTCCCGACCCGTCGGGCCCACCGCCTTGGTGGGTGTCGCCGCGGCATCTCGCCGGCGATGACGACGCCCTCGCCGACCTCGTCAGTACCTCCCTCGCCCGCATGGGTTGGCGGATGTGGCCGACCGCTCGCCAGACCATGCTCTATGTGAGCCCCGATGGCCTGTGCGGAGCTGAATGGGTCCATGCCGTCTACCCGTTCGCCCTGGGCGGCCTCCCGGTGGCGTGGCAGATCTCCGCCCGCTCCCACCCCACCAGCGCCATGCGCGAGTGGAACGCCTACTTCACCGGCGGTACACCACCGGAGGCGATCGTCGACTTCCTTCTCGCGCTTGACGCCCGCGCCGAGCCCCACGCCCCGCTCGGCGGGCCCGAGGTGGTGTTGGAGGCGCTGACCCGTCAGGGCTGGTTTCGCGATATCGACCGCCCCCAGAGTGCGGCCAACGATCCGGGCTTCACCGCCAGTTTTTCGCTGGAGGCGGTGCCGGAGCATGTCTTCGACGCCGACCCGCGCCCCGACCGGCCCGGCTGGCAGGCATGGGCCGAACCCGTTCTAGGGAATCCGCTGTGGTGCGCGACTTTCAGCGCCAGCGTCCCCCACGACCTCGTCGCCGTCTTCGCCACGTCCCTCGCCTCGCCTTTTCCCGTACGACGCCAGCGGCTACCCGAAGGCACCGAGGGACACCTCACCCTGCTGCCCCCAACCTGACGGGCAGCGCCATGCAGTCTGACTTTCCCCGCCTGTTCCGTCTGACGGAGGTTCTTTGTCCCCGCCGCTGATCCGTCTCGCCATCGGCCCAACGCACGGCACTGCCCACGTCGGCGTGCTGCTGGGGGTCGAGGCGGTGACGGCATGCGCCACCCACTCGACAGATCTTCAGCCTGTCCCGGAGGCGAGCGCGCACATCCTGTGCCAGTCCTGCGTCCGCGCCCTCCTCGTCCTGAGTACCGCGCCGCATCCCGGTGAGCCAGAGGCCCGGCCCGCCACCGGGACAGGCCGTGGCACTCTCGGGCACCGGCCTATCCCCGGCCACCTGCTCGCCTATTGCGGCAAACTCCTCGACACCCGGCCCACCCGATCCCGACGCCGGTGCGCTCTCTGCACCCGCCTCGGCGACGCCCTCGACACCCTGCGCCGCCAGGCTGATGAGCTGCTGCTTCCAGCGGGGGAGCCGTGTCACGGCGACGACCTCCTGCTCTGGGCGCCCCTCGGCCGAGGGAACCTTGTCACCGGCCATCGGCGCAACGCTGTCACGGGCAAGGGGTTCTGCGACCGGACGCTCGCTGGTGCCAACCCGGGGGCGTTGAACGAGTGCGCGCCGTGCAGATGGCGCTGGGAGGAGGCCGAGTTGGTGCGGCAGATGTTCACCCTGCCTCACATGAGGGACAGGGCCTGTAGCTGGGGCCAGCAGGACGTGGATCTCTTCGATGACCGTGCCTGCACTCTCGACTCCGGTGACGCCTACACGCTCTCCGGCTGCGAGGAGACGCATTATGTGGTCGCGGTCGCTGACCGTGGGGGTGAGAGCCACACCGATCTCCTCGTCTACCTCTCCGGCGAGGACCGGATTGCCGATCTGCGCGTGCGGCGGGACCGGCTGGTCGCTATCCAGCGCCCCGCCCGCTGAATCACCGCAGAACGGGTACGCAAGAGCCCGGAGGGTCAGGCCATAAATGGCCTGACCCTCCGGGCTTTCGCACTGTCCTCCACGAGTGCTTTGTGCCCGTTGGGGCTGGCTTGTGGGCGATAGGGTCCCCGTGACAGCTGCTGGGCCGCACGTTTTGAGGGAGCACTGTTGTGACCCTGGCCGAGGTCGGCCTCATCCAGCAGCCGCTCCCGCAACTGCGCCGAGGTGAAGACCTTGGTCGGCGTCCCGCCATCGGCCGCGGCCTGGGGCGCGGGAGCGGCTGCGGTGGTGCGCGCGGGGGCGGAGGTGGCTGTGGTGGGGGAGGGGCTGCTGGTGGAGCAGCCCGTCAGGGTGAAAGGGGCGAGTGTGGTGATGCCGACCACCCCGGGCGGTTCGGCGAGGTAGGGGGACCGGGGGTTAGTGGCCGAAATACTTGAGGCCGTCTTCGAGGGTGGTGTGGCGGTGCTCCATGGGGCCGCTGTTGCGGTTGAACCACACCGTGTCCAGGGCGGGTTCGGGTGTTTCGTGGCCCGCGTGGCAGCGCAGGAGGATCAGGCCGCGGGTGCTGAGGATCATCCAGTCGCGGTCCGCACCGCACTGCGGGCACGTGCGTACCTCGCCGTCGACAATGAGCTGTCCGCGCCAGGGCATCATCATCCCGGCCAACTCCCCCTGAGAGGCGGACAGTAAATCGGGCGGCAGGAAATCATCCACCGCGGTTGGGTCGGGGTCCTGTTGCGGGGTGGAGGTGGGGTCCGGCTGGCGGTCCGCCCACTGCATCATCTCCTGCGCGGCGCGTTGGGTTTCGCGCCACTCCCGGTTGTCGCGTTTGCGCTTGAACATCCCACTCTCCTTCACGTTTCGCCCCTCGGGCCCCACAGAGCGTGCCCCATACATCTGTCCGGCTTCAACTCTGAAAGTTGTTCATCACCGGGCCTTCCGCCGCTGGTCAGAACGCTTCGCGGAAGGCCGGGTCTTCATCTGCGGTGTGGTCGTCCCCCGTGTGGAGGCCGGAGGCAGGGCGGTGGTGTCGGCGGGCAGATCGGCCATGCGGCGCAGCCGCCACACCAGGACGTCGCTGAGGGAGCCAGCGGTATCCAGTTCCCGGCGCTGGGCGGCCTCGGCAAGCAAGCGGCCCGGGTCGTGGCCGGTGGTCTCGGCGTCGGCGAGGGTGACGGCCAGCGCCGGCCAGCCAACCTCCGCGAGGATCTGGTCCGCCAGCTCCGGCACCGCCGCCCTCACTAACGCCGCCTGCTGGAGCTGAAGCGGCCGGGCCATACGGCGCCCCCGCTCGTAGAGGGCAGCCAGCGGCTGTCCGGCAGCGGAGCGGTAGGCGGCACGCAGGTGTTCGGCTGTCTGCCGGGCGGCGGCGGCCTGCTGCGCATGCCCCTTCCTCGCGTGCCACCTCGCGGCGGCGACGGCGAGGAAGAACACCATGTCGATCACCATCGCCGTGGTCGTCCCATCCTCCCCCCGTCCCAGCGCCGGCCCACCGCGCACGAGGTCCCGGGCAGCCTGCCGCAGCGCCCGGTCATGCCCCCGTACAGCACGCACATGCGAGCGGGACGCCCGCTCGAACACCCAGGCAGCCTCCCGCAACTCCCGCCGCGTGTGCGCGGCGGACGTCTTCGCCAGCGCGTCCAACACCTCGCCGGCACCGACCAGCTGCGCCGCTACGGCCGGGTCGTCGCCTTGGTCGATGACCAGTACGGCGTGCCACGCCGCCTGTGTCGCACGGCGGCGAGCGGGTGCGGGCGCCGGGCCGCTCGCCGCGAGCTGGCGGCCGGAGGCCGATGGTGTATCCGGCATCTGCCCGGGTGCACCGTTCGCGGTGGTGGTCCAGCGTTCGCGGATGCGGGGGAGCGATAGGTCGGGGGCGAGCTTCGACCCGGAGTAGAAGACCGGTTCGTCGTCCTTGTTGCGGTCGTCGGGTAGGGCGACGGTGTAGCCGAGGAGGTCCCCGGACGGCGCGACCCGCCGCCGCACCAGGAGCCCGGAGGCGGCGAGCCGGTCGAAGAACTCAGCCTCATCCTGAGTGCCGGCTACCGCGCGCCGGACGGTCTCCCGCAGTTCCTCCCGCGGGGTGCGCTCCCTCTTCTCTCGTACGGCTTTGTGGCGTTCGGCGCTGGTGGGGCGTTGGGCGGCGGTGCCGTCACCGGCGTTGAGGCGGCGGAGGCCGTATTCGGTTTCGAGGAGGCGGGCTTCGGCCTGGGCGCGTTTGCCGTCCTGGCGCAGCCGGGCTTGCCGTCCGTCCTCGCGGACGATGGTGGCGATGATGTGGATGTGGTCGTCCGCGTGGCGGACCGCTGCCCAGCGGCATCCGGCGTCATCGCCTTCGGGGGCGATGCCGGTGGCGGCGACCATCCGGAGGGCGATCTCGCCCCATTGCTCGTCTGTGAGGACTGGGTCCTCGGGCGCGGCGCGGACGGACAGGTGCCATACGTGCTCGGCGGGGCGGGCGTTCTTGGGCAGGGCTTCGACGGGTTGGTCGAGGAGTTGCTGGAGGTCGGTGTATGTGGCTTCGGGGGTGCGGCCGGGGTCGGGGGCGAGGCTGTCCCAGGCCGCGACGAGGTGCGGGTCGGTGTGCTCCTCGTGGGTGCCGGGCCCGTACAGGTAGTGGAGCAGGCCGATGGTGCGCTTGCCCATTTTGTGGACGCGGGGGATCATTCGGCGGCCGTGGCCTGGTCCAGGTAGCGCTGGGTGAATTGGTCCACTCGGCTGGCGGCGCGGTGTACGGCGTTGAGGACTGCTCCGGTGTGCGGCACGTCGGCGCCGGAGTTGGTGGCCTTGGCAATCTGGTTGAGGTTGTTGCCGATCTGGCCGAGGTGGCGGCGCAGGGCGAACAGTTCGTTCACCATGGAGCGTTCGTCGGCGATCTGGGCGGCGGTGCGGTCGAGGTCGCGAGCGGCCTTGAGCGAGGTGTGGGCGAGGAACGACGCGACGCTCATACGGCAGGCGGCAGCGGCTCGGACGAGGAGCTGGTACTCGTCATCGTTCATACGACAGCTCGGCTGACGTACACGCTTGTGCTCGTCACGCAGACGCTCACGCTGCTGCACGGCGGGCTTCGAGACGACGGCGTGCGCGCACTGCTCGCTATGGCAGTGTTGGTTGCCCTCCTCGGGATGTGAGCCGCCCTCGGCCCCATCCCGATGGACCGGCGCCCCCTGGTGCCGGTCCACTTCCGTCACCCCTGGGGCGGGTGACGCGAGAGCATTGCTCCCACCGGGAGCAATGCTCTCGCACCAACTTGCTCGCGCTGAGGTCGAGTTGCAGTCGACCGAACCCTCGTCGGTGGTGTCGGTTGTGTTCGGGTGTGTCATCGGGAGCGGGCCTTCCTGGTGCGGGTGCGGTGCTGGATTCGGGCGGCCAGCTCGACCATCGCGGCCGGTCCGTCGAGGACTCGGATCGGTGCGCTGGGGGTGGCTTGGACGAGCCACTGGCCGGTGGGGAGGAGGACGGCGGCGTGCAGGAGCTGGTGGCGGACCAGGACCTCGGCCCACGCGCCGGCCTCGGCGGTTGTCGCGGCCGTGGTGCGGGAGTTGCGGGGGTACATGGGGGCTGTGACCTCCGAGATGGGGGCGGTACCCCGGTGTCTTGACCGGGGTACCGCTTCAGAGCGAGGGCGGGCGTTACGCGGTTTTAGCCGCATTCGGGGCAGCGTTCGTAGTGCCGGTTCAGGGCGCGGGCCATGGCCCGCTTGGCACCCAGCGCGTGTTTGGCGCTGACCTTCCCCGAGGGTTTGCCGTGGTGGCGTTCGGAGTGGTTGCGCAGGTAGGTGATGTCCTGTTCGTAGCCGGTGCGGATGCGGGTGAACCGTTGGCAGGTCTTCATCGGGTGCTCCTCGTGGTGGTGGTGCCGGTTGTGTCGCGCAGGCGCTGCAGGACCGGGGAGAGGTTCTCGTTGCGGATAGAGATGCGCTGGTCGCGCATGATCTCCCTGAGCTGGACGCGGGTGATGGCCTCGTTGCCGTCGCGTTCCAGCACCGTGGGGACGTGGGGGTGGATGAGGGCGACGATGTCGTCCTCGGAGAAGCGGGACCGTGGACCCCGGCCTGTGCGGGACCGTCCCCCGGTCCCCTTCCGCTGCGCTTTCGTCACGGTCCCGGGGACCGCGCGGGGACGGACGTCCTTCCCGTCGGTTGCGGCCGTCCTGTCAGCGCGGTCCCGGGGACGCTCCACGTCGCTGGGTGCCGGTCCCGAAGGCGTCACGGAGCGCCGGTCCCGGTCCCCGGTCCCCAGCTTTTTGGGCTTGGTTGGGCCTTCTGCCAGCGGTTTTATGTCGGGGACCGTGCGGTCCTGGTCCCCGGGGCCGTCGGGGACCGTGGGCCGGTCCCCGGCGGGGTGGTGTTCCGGCCCGGTCCCGTGAGACGGGCGGCCGGCACGGTCCCGGTCCCCGGTCCCTGGTGTCCCCGGTGTCAGTGTCCGGTCCCGGGGGCCGGAGGGCACGGTCCCGGATTCCGGTCCCGTTCCGGTCCCCGCGGGACGGTCCCCGTCTGGTGGGGTATCCGTTCGGTCCCGGGGATCGGTCCCGGACCGTGGCGTGGGGACCGGCTGAAGTTCCCGGTCCCCGGGGCGGTGGGTGGGGACGGTCCCCGTCTGTGGTCCCCGGTCCCGCTCGGTCCCCGTGGCGGTGCTGGTGGTGTGGGGGTGGTGGCGGGTGATGAGGATGTAGAGGTGGACGGCGCCGGCGAGGGCGAGTGGGGCGAGGGTGGACAGGATGGCGACGACGGTGTCACCCAGGCGTAGTCCACCGCCGGCCGCTATCTGCTGGTTGAGGCGGACCGCGTGGAGGGCGTTGGCCCAGATGCTCGCCGTGGTGGCGGTGCCGAACAGGGCCCATACGTACAGGCGGGCGCCGAAGGGCGCGGTGCGCAGGACGAGCAGGGCGCGGACCCCGTAGGCGATGAACCCGTCGATCACCAGGGGGAAGAGGTAGGTCAGGAATCCGCGGACGTGGATGGCGACGGCCATCTGCTGCAGCGCGTCGTACGACAGGGCGCAGCCGGCGGCGCCGAGGGCGAGGATGGCGAGGCGGTCCCAGGGGCCGACGGGGGCGACATCATGCGACGCGGTGGTGCTGGGGGTCATGCTGCCTTTCCGAGCGCGGCGATCAGAGCATGGGTGTGGATGTGGCCGGGGACCGGTGAGGACACCGGCGGCGTGTCCTGCGCGCCGCCCGATCCGTCGTCGTCCGCCTCAACGTCGGTGCCGTCCTGGTCCTCGCCGGTGCCTGCCGGTTCTGCGTCTTCGGCCTGGTCCTGGTCCTGGGCGTTGGTGTAGAGGTCCCAGTACCGGTCGCGGTCCTCAACGGCGTGGGCAGCCTCGCGCATGAGGTCGCGGGCGTAGTCGAGGTCGAGTTGGAGGGTGTAGGCGAGGCGCTCGGGGGCCCAGCCGCGGACGTGGGCGTGGCGGGTGACGGCCTCGCGCTCGGCGGCGGAGAGGTGCACGTCCCGACCGATAAAGGCCGCGCGAACCCGGGCGTAGTCGAGCCTTTTGGCGATCTTGGCTTGCCAGGCCCGGCGTTCGGTTTCGGTCAGGCCGCCCCAGACGCCTTCCTTGGTGCCGTTGTCGAGGGCGTGGTTGAAGCAGTCCCTCTTCACCGGGCACCGGCCGCACAGGGTTTTGGCCTGGGCGATGGCCTGGTGGTTGCGGGGCAGGGGGAAGAACAGCTTGTCCGCCTCAGCGGGGGCCAGGCTGCGGCAGAGGGCGCGGGCGTGCCAGCTGTGGTCGGCGATCCCGCGCAGCGCGGGCCGGGTGGCGTCGATGGTGGTGATGTAGCGCATGGGGAGTCTCCGGGGTACGCCTCATGAGGCCGTCGGCCGACACGCGTCACCGGTGGGTTGGGGTGCGCGTGTTCGGGAGGCGGGGCGGGCAAGGGGCGCGGGCGTGGGCCGTCGCAACGGGGGTCAGATGCCGGGAAGGGGCGGGTCAGCGGTGGCTGTAGCGGCGGTCGGGGCCGGTGAGTTCCACAGCAGTGCACATACCGGACAGGCGGGACAGCACTCGATCACCGACCGCGTTCCGCAGCAGCTGTTGTGTCCCCGCTCCGGGTTGGGGTGCTGGGGGGAGATTGGTGGTGACGAGGGTGGGGAGGTGGTGCTCGCCGCGCCAGGCCAGGACCCGAAAGGTGACCTCTTCCTTCCACTCGCTCCACTTGGCGGCGCCGAGGTCGTCCAGGACCAGCACCGGGACCCGCATGGCGTGCCGCAGGACGGCCTCGGTGTCCGTGTTCTGGCTGCGCAGTTGGCCGTAGAGGTCGGCGGCTTTGACGGCGTGCCAGCGCACGGCGCATCCGGCGGCGGTCAGGGACCGGATCGCGCCGAACGCCTGCCGGGTCTTCCCGGTGCCGGTCGGCCCCCACAGCAGCAGCGACGGACCGGTGCGGATCTCCCGACGCCCGGCCTGCCCGTACTGGGCGTGCCGGTCCCCGGCGTAGGGGGCAGTCGCCGACTCGGCGATCGTCTGCACCCAGGCGACGACGGCCGGATGGTCGGCGACCGCGTCCCGGTAGTCGGCGGGGATCCGCAGCTGGGCCGCCTCCAGCGCCGGAAGCGGCTGGGGAGCGGGATCGGCGGACAGGTGCCGGGCGGGGGCGATGCGGCGGGCGGCGAGCTGGGCGTCGAGGCGGGCGCGTAGCCGCTCGCCGATCGCGGGCTGGGGGTCGGCGGACCGGGTGAGGGTGCGGGTCACAGCGGCCTCCCGAACACGGCGCTAGCGGGCGGAGGGGTCGGGTTGAAGTACGGCTGATAGGCGTTGTCGGGGCTGGCCCAAGGGGCCCCGCCGGAGGCGCTTGAAGCCCCCGCTGCGACGAGGGCGGGTGGGTTGACGACCTCGTTCACCAGGCTCGGCAGCACGCTCGGATGCAGCGCCTTGGCCCGCAACCGGTCCAGCGCGGTGCGAATGTGCTCCGGTTCGAAGCCCTCGTCCAGCAGGGCCTTGAGGTTGCGCCCCAGCTGCCCGATGAAGTTCCCCGGCGGACGCTGGTGGCAGCCGCTGACGTACTCGGCCACCAGTTCCTTCGCCGAGACCCGCTCCAGAGCGGCGTCGGGTGCGGGCGCGGCGCGCCCCCTACGGGAAGATCCAGGATCCAGGATCCTAGATCCAGACGACGAGCCCTCGCGAGGATGCGACGAATCCTCCACGAATCCCGCCTGACCTACGGATTCATCAGGAGGCCCCGTGGGGGCCTTCTGATGGTCGATTTCAGAGCCCTCAGCGGCCGGGGACGTTCCGCGGGCGGCCTCAGCGAAAGACCCCGCGAGAGTCGAATCGGGTGAAACCGGTTGATCGAGCCCTCGTGGAAGGTCCGGCGAATCGGCGCCGGACAAGTTGCGGGAGGGCGTTGCCGGCGCGGCGGTGGCGCTCGGATGGGGGGCGGGGCAGGGAATGGTCGCGTGCTCCGCGCACTTGCGGCTCATCTGATGCTGCGGGCACCGGGGCAGCCGCGATGCGGACGGACGGTCGATCCGCTGGTGCTTCTCCCAGGTGACGATGTGGAGATAGGTGCGGCCGTCGCAGCCGGTGTACCGGCAGATCAGCCCGGCCACGGCCAACTCCTCCAGGTCCCGGGCGACGTGCGCGGGGGTGTGTTCCTGCCGCAGGGCCCACAGGCGTCCGGCGATGATCGCCGCATGGTCGCGGTGTCGGCCCTCGTCGTCGGCTTGGGTGAGGAGGCCGATGAACGTCAGCGTCGCGGTCACCGAGACCGAGGCGATGTCCTCGGACTCCCATATCTCCGGCTTGATCGTGCGGATCCGCGCCATCAGACCACATCCCCCTCGGGGGAGGCCGACGGGTGGCTGGAGGGTTCGGGTATCGCGCGGGCCGCGTTCGGCCTTTTGCGCGCGGGGGTGTGCATGTAACACTCTCCTTGAAGTGATGCCGTGCCGGTGTGTCCCTGTGAGAGGGCCGGTGCGGTGTTGGTGGTATGGCTCAGGTCCTTGCCGGGGCCGGAGTTGTGTATTGCGGTCGGCGTCTGAGAGTTCCCGCTCTCAGGCGCCGCCGTCATTTTCGGCTGCGGCTGTCGCTGGGGCGTTTCACATTGGGCGTCTCCTCGCAGTCCGGGGCCCGGTTCCGAGGTGATCCCGGGGGCCGATCAGCAACACACCACACACCCGGGGCGGAAGTCCATAGATAGCTCTAGTCCGCTGTACACCTCTGAAATTTCACAATGGACTGCAGAGCGGCGGCGGGGCTGCGGGGGCGGTGTCATGGATGGGCGTCGAGTGCCGCATACCTCGATGACACTCCGCACCCCAGACCCCCGTCTTCCCCTGCGCCGGTCGGTGTTCCGGCTGGTCACAAGGATTTAAACCCTGCGTAGTCGTGTCGTCAACGGGCTGCAAACCCACCCAACTCGCCGCACGCAAGCCCTCCCGTGCTCCTCGACCGTATGGGGAGCGGCCCTAACTCCCTTACCGGCCAAAGGGAATGAGAGGGCATCGCCGCTGAGGACGCGAACGGTCACCCTCCAAATGGGGCCCGGGGGGCGGGGAAATTCATCACCGGCAATTTTTTGCCGGTTTATTCGACCGGCAATTTTTTGCCGGTCCACTTGTCCCATTTCGCGTTGAGGGTGGCCTGTTGTCCCGCGAGTTGGTGCAGGATTCAAACACCGCCATATCTACCTGTGACCTGGGCCACGATCATGCATATGGTCTGGTCAAGGGAGATTTTCGATTGCGTATTGTGTGGGTCAAGCCGGATAGCAACGGATCGGCACAACCGGTCCTTACTTCGTCATGTGCGCAACCCATGCCGTGGCGAATTCCGGCCCAGGAGAGAGCAAGTCCACACGAAGGAATCCCATGGACCAGAACACCCCCCACGGTGACCCCGACGAAAATGAGGAGACGCCTCCCCCCGGCACACCCCGCCCGGGACAAGTCATGGGCCTTGGCGGGCTCCTGCGCGCATGGCGCACCACAGCCGGCACGCGGCTGGGCAACACCCTGACCCAACAGGACGTCGCGGAAGCCGTCGGCCGCTCCGAACGCTGGTACCGCAACCTGGAGAACGGCGCCACCGCCAAGCCCCTCGACCGCAAGCAATGCGAAGCCCTCGCCGACGTCCTCGACCTCGGCCGCGACGAACGCCACGCCCTGCTCCTGCACAACAACGGCGGATCACTCGATGTCCGCTCCCAGGAACTCGGCCCCCGGGCACGCAGCGCCCTGCGCCTGCTCATCGACAAGCAGATGCCGTCACCGGCCTACCTGTGCGACAGCAACTGGAACATCCTGGGCTACAACCAGACGATGGCCGAGTGGTTTCCCTGGGTGATGGAACCCGGCGCCAACCTGATGCGATGGGCCCTCACCACCCCCGAGGCCCGGCAGACCTACCATGACTGGGGCCAGCACGCCGTCGCCTTCACGAGCCTCCTGAAATTCGCCCTGGCCGGACGGGGCAACAACCCGGAACTGCCCCAACTCATCGCAGACGTCTGCAAAGACCCCGAAGTCCGCCATATCTGGGAAACCTACAACGAACTCGTCGAAAACCGGGACGGCGACGTCTACCGCATGAGCTTCGCGGCCCTCGACTGGGAACCCGTCGACCTCGTCAGCCACGTCCTCCACCCCGCCAGCCTCCCCGACTGCCGCCTCGTCGTGATCACCTGGCTCCAAGAAGAAGACGAACGAGACATCCTCGAATCAGCCGCACCAACGGAGGCAGAGTCAGTCGGTCAGAAGTGCAGGGGGTCCAAATCCCCGGCTCATCCACGTCTGCTCGCTCATGCGCTCACAGGGCGACTGTTCGTCCCCACCGCACAACAGGCAGCGGCCCTCGCCGGAGATGACGGCCTGGCCCTTCCCGTCATCAGCCAGATGATCGGTCCCAACTGCCAGTTGACGCTCTCCCCCCGGACGCAGACAGTCATCTGGGCAACCAAGGAAGACGACGACCGATGGGGCGTCGCAGAAGTCGACGCCTACACAGTGATCGTCCGCGTTCCGCAAGCGGCCCCACTCCCAGCCGCCTACCACGAGGTCAAGGCACTCACCCGCGCAGTCCTCCCCGCAGAACCAGCCGACGCAGTCGACCGAATCCAGATCCTGATCTCCCAACTGAAAGCACGTATCAGCCTTCTCGAAGAAATCCACCGAGACCTATGGGAGACCGACAACTCCCTCCCACACGCCTGGCACCCGGTAGACAAGCTCTAGCTACAGCAGCACGTCACACGCGGACTTTCCGCCGCCGTTGCGGGTCCGTCGCCGGGAAGCTGCGACCTGGGGCATCAACGAAGCCGATGGCACCAGAACGAGAGGCCGATAGGCGACGCCCAAGCGGTCTTGAGGGCAATGGGTCGCGGTCCCTGGGGGCCGGTGAGGTGCCGGAGATATGCGCGGTGTCGGGGGTCCGCGGGGCGTTGGAGGTGTCAGCAGGAGTGTCGCCGTGTGCGCCGGGAACGCAACGGGTCCGTCGGCGCCTGTTGTTCGGTCCACGCATCCACATGCCTCTTGAGTGGGCGAGTTGTGCGGTGTCTAAAGGAGATCGTCGAGCACAGTCTCGGCTGATTCTGAAGCGTCGGTCACGGCATCCAGGTGGTGGGCGGAGAGATATCCGCTTCCGAGTCCCGCTTCGGTAATGACTGCGCTGAGCCGCTGTTGCTGTGCGTCGTTCAGGGACCGCCAGGCCACGGGGTGGTTTAGGGTTTCGCGGGCGGCGTAGGCGTCGAGGGTGGCTGTGGTGGCGATGGCGTGGGTCAGCGGGCTGACGTGCTTGCTCGTCCGGTCATGGGGCAGGTCGAGTGCGGCCAGCCCGGCTCGGGTCTGGAACACGGCGTACGCAGGTGCGGGTGTGTTGAGCAGTGCCGTCGTCTCGCGGAGTATGAGGTCCAGGTCCGGGCTGGGAAGCGGGGAGGACGCCGAGCGGCAGTGTGCGCGTAGGAGTGCGGCGATGGTGGTCTCCCACGGTTCGGTGGGTGCGGTGGTGTCGATCATGTCGAGGGCCTGTTGGTCGAGGCCGCGTTCCATGAGCGCCATGATTGTGATTTGGCGGCCGTCGAGGAGGCGGTTGCCGACGCCGCGGTGCGCGTTCATGGCCTTGGCGGCTTCGGTCCAGTGGCCGATCCGTGCGAGGGCGCGGGCGCCGTCGATCAGCAGGGTCGTCCATAGTTCTTCGCACATCTTGCGGTGGTCGGCGTTGGTGCTGATGAGTGCTTTGAGATCGACCGTGTGGCCGTGGATCTCGGTTGTTTCGCGTTTCTGGGCGGCGCGGTAGAGGCGGGTGAGGACGTCGTAGGCGGCTTCGCCGTCGCCTTCGCGGGTGAGGAGGCGGGCAATGTTGATCAGGGGCATCAGCGACATCACGGCTATGGAACCCGTCAGGTTTCCGGCCTTGGCGAAGGTCTGGTGCTGCCGCCAGCACAGTTCGGTGGCGAGGTCGGGCATCCCGACGTCGGAGGCGATCAGCGCGGCGTAGTTGAGGACCCCGCTGGCGCGGGCCACCAGGTCATGGTGGCCCGCACCGGCGGGTGCGACGGTCAGCCCGGTGAGGTGGGTGATGCGCTCCTCTAGGGGGAGCGCAGGCGCCTTGAGGCGGCGGACCAGGGGGATGCGGCTGGCTATCGCGGGGACCACGAGGTCAGCCCTTGCGCGGCCAGTCGACGGTGAGGCGGCTGTAGGTCTTGTCAATGACGAACCGGGGGTCTGCGGCCGTGAGCTGGTGGCGGGCGTCGCCGACGGCCATGCGGAAGGCGGGCTCCGGGGCGGTGTTGCCCCAGCCCTCGTCCCAGTTCCGGATTTCGCCCGCGAGGTGGTCGGCGAGTTCGGCGGAGCGGGAGCCGTGGCCGATGACGCCGATCTCCCAGTACCGGCCCTTGTCGTCCTCGCCCTCCCGGATGGTCAGATAGGCGAGGGAGTCGCCGTCGAGTGCGGCCATGGAGCCCCAGCCGAAATGCGGGGTGAATCCGGGGCGGGAGCCGGGCATGCGGGAGAGGCCGTTGGGCAACACGAAGGCGAGGTAGAGGTACATCCACTCAAAGGGGTCGCCCTGACGGAGCTTTACCCCGGTGTAGACCTTGGACTGCTTCTGGTCGAGGACAGTGCGGATCGCGTCGCGGTCCACTTCCTGTTCGCTGAAGGTCTCCAGGTGGACGTTGCCCTCGCCCTCCATGCGCACGCGGGTGTAGATGTCGTCGCAGACGCCCTTGCGTAGCGGGATGAAGGTCGCCATCTCGCAGGAGACGGTCTTCCAGGTGTCCCCGTCGCGCTCGAAGGCGAAGCTGCGGGAGATGCTGCCGCGGATGCGCATCGGCAGGATCAGTCGGCCGCCGGGGGCGAGTTGGTCGAGGAGCTTCACTGGGACATCGCCCGCGCCCACGGTGAATTGGATGCGGTTGAAGGGTGCGTGCTCAGGAAGCCCCGCAGCACCGTCACCCAGCACCGCGGTCACGTTGTCGGCCCCCGCCCGAGCCAGGTTCTTGCTGGCCCCCTCGACCAGATCCCGATCCACATCCACGGTCCACACATGCCCGCCCGGGGCGACGAGCCGGCCCAGCAGACTGGCGTTGTACCCGGTGGCGGCCCCGGCCTCCAGAATCGTGTGACCGGGCTGCGCGCCGAGCTGTTCGAGCTGGGTCGCGACGATCGAGGGCGCCGAGATGCAGGAGATCATCTCTCCGTCCTCGTCGTGCTTGATCGGCACCGCGTCCTCCTTGTAGGCCGCCTCCAGGTCGACGCCGGGAAGGAACTCGTGGCGGTCGGTGGTGCGGAAGGCGTCGATCACGCCAGGGGTGCGCAGGTGGCCGCTGTCAACGAGGCGGTCCGCTAGTGCCTTGCGCAGGGTGGCGGAGGGGGAATTGGGTGTCACGGTGGTCTCCATTCGAGCGAGGGTAGGTCCGGGGGACGAGGCTCGGCGGGCGGACACGTCGGGTGCCTCTCCTTCGGAGAAGGCCACGTGTCGGCCCAGCCAAGCGGTGGCTGCCTGCTCGGTGGCAGGCACCCCGGCACGGTTGAACGCGAAGATCGCGTGATGGGCGAGGACGGCGCGCAGGCCGCGTGTCAGGTGGCCGCTGTCAACGAGGCGGCGCAGGCGCAGGCCGCCGTCGGCGAAGGCAGCGACGCGTTCGGCCCAGTCCGGTTCGGCGTTCGGGCGCCGGGCGGCGTCGGCGTTCATCAGGCGCCGCATCGACGTGACCGCCGTAGCGAGAGCCGGTCCGGTGGGCGGGGTGACGGGCGGGCGGAGGGCGGCGAGTTTGGCCCAGACGTCTCCGGCCTCGAAGGGGTCCAGCCCGGCCGAGCGGATCATGGTGGACAGCAGCAGCACACTGCGCTCTCGTCCACCTGGCTCTCCGGTCTCTGCCACGGCGGCGCGGCTGTCGGCGCAGAACACGTCGTGCGCGACGTCCATGCCGTCGGGCCCGCCGAACGCTTCGGTTTCCGGCTCGTAGACCCCGGTCACCCAGCCGCTGACGACCTGGTCGGCAACAAGCCGGTCGAGCAGATCCGCCGCGGGGCGCTCGGTGCGCAGCCGCAGACCGCTGTCCTTGCGGAGGAAGTGGAAGCGCTGGCCGGATAACGCGGCCGATAAGGCTTGGGCGGCTTCGGGGTTCACCGCGCCGCCGGGTAATGCCACGGTGGCGTGCCACCAGCCTGTTTCGCGGGTGATGGGAAGATTCTCGTCATCGACGTCCATGAGGGTTTCCTTGTTGGTGGTGCCGGTACGGGTCAGGTGATCAGCAGGGCACCGGTCCAGCCGGTGGAGTCGGTGCCGCCGAGGGCGAGCTGCGCGCCGCTGCGGCCCTCCATGAGCCCGGGTTTGGAGAGCCGGGGCAGATCGTCGGTCAGCCGCGTGTTCAGGTCGGTGATCAGCGGCGTGAACCGGTCCGGGGTGGGGCTGTCGGCGGCGACGGCGCGGGCGAGGGTCACGAGCCCGGCCCAGCCGTGGCACAGGGTGGCGTCGGTGATCCGGGCCAGGTGCGCCGGGCTGCTCAGTGTGCGCACGACGGTGTCCTCCGCCGCTTGTCGCCGGACGGGGTCGTCCAGGGCGAGGGCGGCGAGCTGCTGGGCGCGGGCGATGCCGGGCGGTCCGTAGCACCAGGACGGGCGGGCGAGCTCCGGCGCGGGCAGCTCTCCGGCGTCCATCTGGGCGCGGGTGATCCAGTAGCTGCCGCCGTACGAGTCGAGCCAGCGGGCGAGCACCCGGATGGCGTCGAGCTGCCCCGGCACATGGACATCCGCCCGGTGGGCGAGGGAGAGCACCGCCAAGGGCCCGGCGATGCCGTGCGCGACGCCGTTGTTGCCGTGTCCGCCGTCCATCTCCTTGCCGTCGGGTCCCTCCGCGGACCACCATCCTGGCAGCTCCCGCCCGTCGGCGTGGGCGGGTCGGGACAAGGAGACGAGATACGCCAGCACGTCCCTGAGCCGGGAAGGCGCCGAGCCCCGGACCAGCAGCAACGCGCCTAGTCCGGCCAGGCCGCGGATGAGGTCGAACTCCGCGAAAGGCGGCAGCGCACCGGACTCCTGCCGTCGGCGGGCGGCGGCAAGCCGGGCGTCCACCACACGGTCGACGGCGTCGCGGACGTCACCGCCCGCACGGCCGGCGCGGCCGAGCACGAACTCCAGCGCGGGAGCGCCGTGGAACAGCGACGCATTGGCCCCGGCGCTCACGCCGCCCGCGACCGCCCGCACGAGTTCCCGCCGAGCGGCGGTCAGGTCGCCGCGTTCGATGTGCAGCAGCGCGATCCCAAGGGCGCCCTCGGAGAGGTCCTGAGTCCTGGGCGGGACCGTCGCGGCCGTCATGCGCGAGCCTTGAGCGGGAAAACGAGGTTATGGGCCCGGCCGCCGATCCAGCCGTCCGCGTCGGACGGTGGGGCCTCGTGCAGGGACGCGACGCCGAACGGACTGGCGTCTAGATGGGCGCGGAGCAGATCCAGGTCCATCGGCCGGCTCAGATTGAGCGGAAGGTGCTGGTCGTCCTCGGCCAGCAGCACACGGTCCGGCACCCGAAACCGCACCATCCAGGCCCGCAGGCGCTCCACCCACTCGTCCGCCGCCGCGGTACGGGCGGGGAGGTCGCGGGCGCGGACCTTCCACCGCGCGGCCACCAGGATCGACCGCCGGTAGGTCAGGGCCGGGGTGAAAGGCAGGGTCCAGGCCGCACCCCAGTCGAACCAGGTGACCTGCGGCGCGGTGGCCCGGCTGATCTCGGCCAGGAACCGGGCCAAGGGCGGGGTGTAGTTGTTCCACAGAAAGTTCAGGGCGGTCGGTGTGAGCGTTTCCAGATGCTGGCCGGTGGCCGCTTCGGCGAGGTAAGGGCGACCGTCGCGCACGCCGACAACGAGGTCCGCCGGGAACAGGACGCCGTCGCCGGGGTGCCGGAACTCGCCGACGCTGATCACCCGGGGCAGTACACGCGGGGCTCGGGTGAGCAGGTCGGCCGGCACACGACCGGCGTGGAAGGAGAGCTGGACCAGCTCCGCACCGGGCTCGACCGTCGGCAGCGTGGCGTACGTTGCGCCGTTTCCAGGGAACAGGTGCCAAAACCGGCCCGTCATCGAACCGGCCGAGCGGGAAACGGTGGACACCCGAAGGCGGAAGTCTCCACGCTCCAGGGACAGTTTCGAGCGGGCGTGGACGGCCGCGCCGAGTTCGAGGTGGGGCGCGGTGACGGAGGGAGCGCCTGCGGTGGTTTCCAGCTCCTCGATCATCGCACCGGACAGGATGACCGAACGGGTGCCCTCGACCGCCGCCGTGCCGGCCAGCCCCAGCAGAAGCCGGTCGCGGAGGGTCATCGGCCGTGGGGGCTCGGCCCCCCGGCCGAATCCGTCGGGGAAGCCCAAGCCCTCTTCGGGGTTCGTGACCAACTCCACCGGCACTTCGACGGCTTCGCCGTAGCGCTCGATGAACCGCTCGGTCCAACGATGCCAAACAGAGATGCCATTCGGATGCGTGGCGAGACGAGCCAGAACGGTCGCGGCGGTCTCCGCCTCCGTCAACACCGAGCGGGGCAGCCGAACGACCGCATCCAGCCGCAGGTCAGGGGCAGCCAGCGTCTCGCGGACCTTCTCCCGCAGAGCGGGCGGCATGATGCCGGAGGGGTCGGCGACCGTCGCCGGCGCCCGCAGTGCCGACCGTAAAAGTCGTACCCTAAGGAGTTCCCCGATGAGCTTGGTCCGGTCACGTTCGGATGTGTCCGGAAACTCTGCGGCAAGCTTGTCTACCAGGGCCGCACTGCGTATCGGGGCGCGTGCCGCGTCAAGGACGAGGACGACCGCTGGGGTCAGGGCGAGGGAGAATTCGGCCGCGCCCTCGGACGGTATGAAGACCCGTTTGCCACGGCGCTGGGCGAGCGTGTTGACGCACACCTCCACGTCGGCTATCCGCTCGCCGTCCGCCTCCCAGCCGTTGACCGCCGCGTCGACCACGGCCGGGTCCGGCCGGCCGGTCGCCTGGTGGCGGGTGCCGATGTGTACCTCGGCCGTGTCGCCGAACTCGACCAGCGCGACACCGGCGAACAGCCCATACGGTGTGGGCCGGCGCGCGTACCGGATCGCGTACCGGGCCAGAGCCACAGCAGTCCGCCGCACCCGCCGCGCCTTCGGACTCCGGCCCGCGAGGATGGATTCCGTTCGGCGGGCGAGATCAGGGCTGGCACTCGACACCGCCAGCCGGAAGGCGTCGTCGGCCCACACAACGGCGAGCCACGAGCGCCAGGACTCAAGCGGCGCACCAAGTCCCGGCCACGGAGGCATCTCCGGCTCGGAGAGGTTCACCGCGGCCCGCAGCATCGCTCCCCCGGCGTCCTGATACCGGTTGAGTCGTACGCGCGTCATCACCACACTCCGTTCCTGGTGGAGCAGTGGCCGGGCGGAAAGCTCCGCCCGCCCACCGCCGTTGAACCGACTTAACTACGAGGTGACGCAGGCGCTCGGGCAGCTCGAACCACAGGTGTCACCCGTGGTGCACATCAGAACGGTCTCGGTCGCGGGCGTGCCCTCGATGAAGCTGATGTCCAGCCCGAACGGGTCGGCCTCAGCGACAGTGCGAGTGGTCTGCTGATCTTCGCCCACCGGCTTCTCGGTGTCGATCGCGGTCATGCGTGACTCCTTGGGTAGTAGCGGATCGTCCAGGGGTGCGGGCCTGGTCTGGCCGTCTGCGACGCTAACCAGGTCGCAGCCCCCTTGACGTCCCTCTTCGCCGCAAAGTGTGATTGAAGGTTGAATTCGGCTGAATCTGCACGGTGCGCGGGCCTCTCGATGCGAGCATGGTGGCGGTGGTGCCGAGGTACTGCTGACTGGCAGAAAGAGCCCCTCAGACGGGGCGGTTCGTCGTATCGGTGGTCGGCGCGGCGTCCGTGGCGACTGCGGGTGAAAGGTCAGGCTGCGGTGGCTCACGGATGCCGAGCCTCCGTATCTCGTGCCGTGTCATGTCTTGACGGCGATACCGGCGAAGGCTGGGCAGCCCTTCGCGGGGGCGGGGTGTGGGGTGAACTGGCGGATAGCGGAGTCGTGGGCGGACCACTTGTTGAGGGCGGTGAGCCCAGCGCCGAGGTGGCTGAAGTCACCGAAGAACGCCGCGACTTCCTTCTCGCTGCGGGGACGGGTGGAGATGCCGTGGCGTTCGTAGGCGGCCACTGCCAGGGACACACCGTGCGGGTTGAAGTGGGTGGTCAGGTGGGTGATCGACAGGATGCTGCCTGCTGATAGCCAGGACCGCAGCACGGCCATCGCATCCGCCACTGTGGTGTCGTCGGTGGACCACGGGAGCACGTCGTGGACTATTGCGGCGATCGGCTGCGTGAGATCGAGGGCTCCGGTCAGGCTCTCGTGTTGGAGGAGCTCCTGCATGTTCAGGAGGTCGGCGCCCAGCACGGCGGTCGTGTACGGGGGGCCGGTGTCGAGCCGGCACCGAGCGTGGCCGAGGACACCGGGGTCGCGGTCGATGTAGACGACAGGGCTGCCGTGGGGCAGGAGTTCATGGAGGTAGGGGCGGTGCGGCAGGCCGCATCCGAGGTCCAGGAACTGGCGGACACCGAGGCCGAGGGCGGTCGTGGCGGCCACCTGGAGGAAGTACCGGTTCGCCCTCGCCGCGGCGGGTGCCCACGGCGCGACCTGGCACAGGTCATACGCTGCCTTCCGATCGGCTTCGAAGGTATCGACCCCGCCCAGCAGGTGCTCGTACACCCGCGCCGCCCGCGCCGTGGCGGAGTAGTCGTGCCCCAGCGTTTCCAACGCTAGGGCACGACGAGCTGCCGTCACGTCCGCCTCCGGTGACGACGCCGCATCTGACGTCACGTTCATGGACGCCGTCACTGACCTCAGGCCCATGCCGGTCATCTGTCGGCCTCTGCTTCTTCGAGGTGGTGTTGGAGGGTGGTGACGGTGTGGGCGAGGCAGGCGGTGTGCCACACCCGTTCGCGGGGGTTGCCGGGCCACGGGGCGGTGGCCGCCTCCATGGCGCGCCGCACCGCGAGGTCCTCGGGGCGGGCTTCGGTGAGGAGTTGGGCGGCCATGTGGCGCAGTGTCAGCCAGGAGACGGCCAGTTCCGTCGGTGAGACCGGGCGGCGCAGGCGCCACCGGGTGTGCGCTTGTTGGGCTGTTGTGGTGATCGTTGTTGGTGTGTAGGGGTGGGCGTACGGATTCGGCGAGGGCAGCCGCCCGGCGGTGGTGAGGTGGGTGGCCGCTTCGGTGACCCGGGCGGGGCCGGAGACCTCCACGAGGCCCGCCTCGGCGAGTTGCCGCAGAGCCTGATGGGTCTCGCGGACCGTCGCGCACAGGGATACGGCCAGGTCAGGGGTAGACAGGATGGTTTCGGGTGGGTAGAGGCCGGCGGCTAGCTGCTCGCGCAGCCGGTGGGAGACCACCTGGGCATGCTCTCTCTGGGCGGCCAGGGAACCGGCCGGCATCGCCTTGACACCGCCGCCCTCCAGGACACCGTCCGCCAGGAGATCCTGGATCGCGTCCTCCACCAGGGACCGGGGCAGACCGTAGTCGCATCCGATCTGGTACGCGCTCAGCCGGGAGCCGAGGTACTGCTCGCCACTGTCCACGAGGAAGGTCAGGTATCTGGCGAAAGTAGCCAGTGAGCCAGGATCAGCTCGGCGCCCGTCCCGGACCGCCTCCAGAAGCCTTCTCACATCTCCCGCGTACGCTGCTGTCTCGTCCAATGGGCGGGACAGCGAACCCGCACTGATGACACGGGAGATGGCCTGGTCCCACCGGCGCAGATGCGCGGGCGAGCCCGAGGCCGCCGACCGGAAGGACTCGGCGGCCGGGAGCCAACGGCACACGACCCTAGCCAGGGATACGGCCCGCTGCCCGACACCGCCTGCGTCCTGGACCGCGAAGTGGGTGGTGGCGTTGGACGCGACCCGCAGATCACGGGACAACTGCTCACCACTGGCGGTCTCGTCACGGTCGACCCGCTGTTGTGCGTAGGTCATGGCGTCGGCGAGGGTGGTTGGTGTCCGGGGTGCGGGGAGGGCGCTGAGCGGCACCTTGGGGAGCCGGTCGTCGACCAGATGGCAGGGGACGAGGTCGTGTGCGAGGGCGAGCGCCCCGAGATGAGCGAGGGTCCGGGCTCGGAAGCGGCCCCTCAAAACGTCCAGCACCGCCGTCGCATGGTCGGTACTCCAGCCCCGGGCCGCGGCCACCTCCGACGCCGTCAGCCCGCTCACCACCTGTTCCAACACGGCCAGGTCTTCACCACGCAGAGTCCCGGCTTCGGGGACAGCGCCCGACAGGTCATCGGCGGTGACGAGCCGGTGCACCACAGCGGCGAAAACGGCCTGCGCGGGATCATCCCGCTCCACAGCGCGGCACGCACGCGCCAAGACCGCACGCGCCATCCCCGGCGACACCCCCATGGCCCGAGCGAGCTCCCTGCCCGCCAGACCATCAGCGGTCAACCGCAATGCGAGCTTCTCCCGTTCACGTACCAGCGGGGCCATGAGGGGGGCCGTGGTGGCGGTGTTCCGGGCGGCTTCGACGCTGGTGGCCGTCATCGCCGCCTCCGCTTCCGCTGGCTCTGGGCTGCGGCGATGGCTTGGGTCAGTTCGGCGTGCAGCGGCACGGTGAAGCCCATGATCCGTAGGAGCTTGCGCACCGGGGCACCGCCCAGGAGATGCAACTCGCGCCGGTCGGTATCCATGCGCAGGCGCAGGCCGAGCACCGCGCCGAGGGCAGCGGAGTCCAGGAACTGAACGTCGGTGAGGTCGAGGACCACGTCACCACGCGCCTCGCCCATGAGTGTGTCGAGGCGGTCCCGTAGGGGGGCGGTCTCCCGTTCTTCGACCATACCGCTGACAGAGATGATCAGGACGCCTCGCTCCGAGCGGGACGACAGCCGGGCCCCGTGGCCCAACTGCTCGGAGCTTGTCGTGTCCGGTGCGAGAGCTAGTTTGATGCCGGTGGCGCCGTAGCCGTGGACCTCGGACGGAGTGATGGCGGCGGTCTCAGCGTCGGGTTGGTGCCACTGGTGCACCGGCACCAGTCCCGGCTCCACCAGCGACAATCCAGTGAAGAGCCGCGCGATCTCCGTCCGGCTCCGGGTGCGGGCCTGCACCCGTTCCCCGGCCAGCAGCGCTTCGGCCCTGCGCATCACCAACGGTGCGAAGTCGTCGGTCGCATGAGACAGCACCATGGTGCTGCCCGGGGGGAGGGCGTCCACCAGGCGCGCGACGAGGGTGTGGGGCTGCTCCTCGTCCTGGAGGAAGTGCACGACGGCGGCGAGGAGTAGGCCGATGGGGCGGGTGAAGTCCAGGAACCGTTGCGCTTCGCTGAGGATGGCGTCGGGGTCGCGGAGGTCCGCTTGCACCACGGTGGTTGTGCCTGTGTGGCTGTGCAGGAGGGCGTCGGCGTGGGCGCGCACGATCGGGTCGTGGTCCACGTAGAGGATCCGCGAGTCGCTGTGGATGTTCTCCACGATGGTGTGGACGTTGGGGCCGGGATCGGCGGGGAAGCCGCATCCGACGTCGAGGAACTGGTTGATGTTGAGGTTTCGGGCGGCGTGGTCGACCGCGCGGATCACGAACGCGCGGTTCTGCGTGGCGATCAGTTGGGGGTCGAGGCCGAGCCCGCGGATACGGCGGGCGACGTCCCGGTCTGCTGTGTAGGCGGCCTTGGCGTCCTCGCCGTGCTGGTAGGCGTCGTAGAGCCCTGCGGTGCTGGGTGTGGGTGTTCCGGCTGGTGGGTGGGCGCGGTCGTGCTTCGGTTGTGTCATGGCGGTTCCGGGGTGTGGGTCTGAACGGCGGGGCTGGGAAATGAGGATGGGAGAAGGGGCGCGGTCCGGGTCGGGACGGCGGGGACCCGGGGTGGCGGCTATGGGCCGGTCGTTTGGGCGACGGCGTCGATGACCATGGCGATCACGGTGAAGGTGGCCAGGCGCCAGAGGAAGCAGCGAGGGCAGCACATAAGGGTTTCCGGTTCTGGGTCTACACGGCTTCGGGGCGGAGGAGTACGGGCAGTGTTCGGTGGCCGTGGGAGAGGAATGAGGGGAGTGGGGTTAGTTGGGTTGCGTGGATGGCGAGGGTGAGGTGGGGGAAGCGGGCGAAGAGCATGCGCAGGGCGGTGGTTGCTTCGAGGCGGGCGAGGGTGGCGCCGACGCAGGCGTGGACGCCGTGTCCGAAGGACAGGTGAGCCTTGTCGGGGCGGGCGGGGTCGAACCGGTCGGCGGTGCGCCCGTGGAGGGCGGGGTGGGTGTTCGCGGCGGAGTAGGCGGCGATGACGGCGTCGCCTTTGCGGATGATCCCTTGGGACTTGGGAAGGACGATGTCGGTGGTGGCGTAGCGCATTGGGAGGAGGGGGACCGGGGCTTTCCAGCGGAGGGTTTCCTCGACGATGTCGTCCCAGGAGAGGGCTCCGGTGCGGATCGCGGCGAGGTGCTGGGGGTGGGTGAGGAGGGCGGTGATGGCTTGGTCGATGAGGTTGACGGTGGTCTCGTAGCCCGCGGAGATGACGAGGAGGAGGGTGTCGAGGAGTTCCTGTTCGGTGAGCCCGCCGCCGAGTCCGTCGGTGTCGCGGGCCTGGATGAGGCGGGTGGTCAGGTCGTCTCCTGGCTCGGCGCGCTTGGTGGTGACCAGGCGGGTGAGGATGGCGTATAGGTCTTGGGTGTTGGCGGCTGCTTGGTCGGTGGTGAGGGTGGTGTCGAAGACGGAGTCGACGGTGCGGCGGAAGTCGGGGATGTGGTTGTCGGGGAGGCCCATCAGGTGGCCGATGACCCGGATCGGTAGAACCGCGGCGTAGCGCTCCCTCAGGTCGACCGGCGTGCCGGGTGCGGCGCGGTCGATGCTGGTGAGCAGTTCGCGGGTGATCTGTTCGATGCGGGGTGTGAGTGCGGTCATGCGGCGTCCGGCGAACGCCGGCGCGACCAGCCGGCGGAGCCTGCGGTGGTTGTCGCCGTGGGCGGTGAACATGTTGCGGACCCCGACCCACAGAGCCAGCGGCCACTCCTGGGTGTGGGTGGGGAAGCGGGGCCAGTGCCGGTGTGCGTCCTTGGAGATACGAGCGTCCATCAGCAGCGCTTTGAGGAGCTTCGGGTCGGTGATGGCCCACGCCTGCTCGCCGAGGACGTTGACGCGGGTGAGCGGACCGCGGGCCCGCAGTGCGGCGTCTTCGCCCTGCCGGTCGCTGCCCGTCGGATCGAGCACGAGAGCCGGTGCCGCGTGTTGTTGTGTGGTGATCACTGGGTGGGTGCCTTTCGATCAGGACGCGTGGCAGGTGGGCGAGAAGGTGACGGGGAGGGCGGCGAGGGCGCGGTGGAACGGGCCGGGCCGCCAGACGAGTTGAGGTGCGGGGACGGCGAGGCGCAGGTCGGGCAGGACGTCGCACAGGTGCTGGATCGCGGTCTGGGCGATGAGGTAGCCGGCCGCGCGGGCGGGGCAGGTGTGCGGGCCGGTCGACCAGGCGAGGTGGGCCCGGTTGCGGGCGCGGTCGTCGCCGGCGATGGCCGGGTCGTTGGACGCGGCGGCCATGCTGACGACGACCGGCTGATGCGCCGGCAGCAGTTGTCCTTCCACCTCCACTGGCCGTGGGGGGTAGGAGAGGCAGTAGTTCGCCATCGGCGGGTCGGTGTAGAGGGTTTCGTCGAGCGCGTCGATCGCGGTCAGGCTGCCGGAGAGCACATCCCCAGAGAACCGGGGATCGGTCAGCATCAGGCGCACGGTGTTGGTGATCAGGTTCGTCTGCGGCTCGATCCCCGCCCCATACAGAGTCACCAGCTGGTGGATCATCTCGATCCGATCGAGTCCGGCTTCGTGCGCTAGCAGGCGGCTGGTGACGTCATCTCCAGCCCGCTGCTGTTTGACGGTGATCAGTTCGTCCAAGGCAGCGGTGAGGATGTCGTTGCCGCGCTGGGCGTCGATGCCCTCGAAGATCGCGGCCATCCCTCGCGCTACACGCTCGCCTATCTCAGGCGGGCACCCGAGCAGGGTGTTCAGGGTCTGGAACACGAGCGGGAAGGCGTACTGCGACAGCAGATCCGCGCGCCCGAGCGGGCTGATCTCGTTGAGTAATCCGGTAGCTATCTCCTCGACCTGCCAGTTGAGCGCGTGGAGGTCTTCCGCGCTCAGTGCCGCGGTGGTCGCGGCCCGGTAGCGGGCGTGTTCCGGCCCGGAGCTGCGTAAGGCGTTGGGCCGCCACTCGATCATCGGAAGGATCGGGCAATCGCCGGGGACGGTGGACTGCCAGCCGCGCGGGTCGGCGGGGAAGGCGACTGGGTCGTTGAGGATGCGCAGGGCGGTGCGGTAGCCGATGACCAGGGTCGCGGTGACTCCGGGATGCAGTTCCACTGGCACCAGCGAGCCGTAGGCGAGTCGCATCCGCTCGTACGCGCTGTGCGGGTCGGCGGCGAACTCCGCCCCGTGTAGGGGGAACACCCCGTCCACAGCCGGACAAGGAGACGAGGGAAGGGGTTGGTTCATGGGGTGGGCTCCATACGGTCGAACAGGAAGCTGACGAGGGTGATCAGGGTGTGGAGGGAGGAGGCCCGGTCGCGGGCGTCGCAGGCGGTCAGCGGGGTGTCGGCGGTGAGATCGAGGGCCTCACGCACCGAATCCAGCGCGTGGCGGTGTGCTCCGTCGAACTCGTTGACCGCCACCGCGTAGGGCAGCCCCTGTTCCTCCAGGAGGGCGAGGATGGCGTCTGATTGGGCCAGGCGCCGGGTGTCGACCAGGACGAGCGCGCCCAGCGCCCCCTTCGCGAGGTCATGCCACAGGGGCAGGAACCGCGGCTGGCCCGGGGTGCCGAACAGATACAGCACCAGCTCCTCGTTGAGGGTGAGCCGTCCGAAGTCGAGCGCGACCGTCGTCCGCGTCTTGTGCGGCAGCCCGGCAACGTCGTCCACACCCGCACTGGCATGGGTCATCGCCTCCTCAGTGCGCAGCGGCTCCACCTCCGACACGCTGCTCACGAAGGTCGTCTTCCCGACGGAGAAGTGTCCGGCGACCAGGAGCTTTGTCGACCTGGTCACCGACGAGGGCAGATAAGCCACCCCCTCCCGTTCAGACGAGGGTGGGGGCACCGGCTCCCGTTCAGACGAGGGCGCGGAGTCCATCGAGTACCTCCTTCAGCAGGTCGGGGCTGGCGGTGATGTGGGCGCGTGTGGGGGTGGTGAGCAGGCCGTGGTCCATCAGGCGGGCGATCACGATCCGGGCGGCGGATGGCGGCAGGTCCGCATGGGCGGCGACCTCGGCGACCGACAAGGCGCGTTGGCGGCTGCACAGTGCGAGCACCCGCCGCTCCTCCCCGGACGCCTCGACGGGCGGGGCTACCGTGGTGGAGCGGACCAGCGCCGACAGGTCCAGGTCCCGGCTCGGGCGGGTGAGCCCGCCGGTACGCACATAGGCGCGTACCAGGTCACGGGCCCGCCGCGGCCCGTTCATGACCGTTCGGGACCGTCGTCCGCCACCCGGCGCGGGCCCGCCGTGAGCTCCCGGCCGACCCGGGCGGCCAGTTCGTTCATCCGGTGCGTGACCGCGCCGATGTCCGCTGTCGGGTCGGTGAGTACCACCAGCACGCTGTCCGTGGTCGCGGCGGACATGAGGACGAACCCGCCCTCGCACTCCACCAGCAGCTGCCGCACTCCACCGCCGACGTACTGGGCGAGTGCCTTGCCGACCGACACCTGGGAGGACACGGCGGCGGAGATCTTCTCCGCGTCCTCCCGGCTCACACTCTCCGACCAGGACATCACCAGACCGTCGGTGCTGGACAGCACCGCACCCTT
The DNA here is from genome assembly GCF_023701525.1 of Streptomyces albipurpureus. Lineage (GTDB taxonomy): Bacteria > Actinomycetota > Actinomycetes > Streptomycetales > Streptomycetaceae > Streptomyces > Streptomyces albipurpureus. Next base: position 130,854 of record NZ_JAMQAW010000036.1, on the reverse strand, counting down.
CACACCCGCGAGGTCGAGATCCTTCAACAGCCAGCTGAGCGAATTCCCGCCGACATACTGCCGAGCCGAGTGAATAGCCATGGTCATGAAGTCCCTTCAGGAGACGGATGGGTCGACTGGGCGGCCTCACGGCCGCTGCGGCTGCCGGCCACCCACGCGGCGGCGGCACGGGAATGAGCTGGGCCCGGAACGAGGCCAAGGGATGGGTCCGGAGCGGACACGGCCGCTCGACGGCGCCGCCGAGGCAAGACGGCATCTCCTTCCGCCACGCCTTCTGGCTCCCGGACCGGGGCAGCAGCTGGGGTAGGTACGGGGGCGGCCTGGTCGAACACGGCGGCGTGCAGCAGCTCGCGGGTGATGAAGACGCTCGCCCGTGTCCCACCGAACGGGGAGGGGGTGTGGAGGGCGACCTGGAACCCATACCGGTGCGCGAGCGCCGCGATGGAAGGGAATCCGGCCTTCGGATGCGGGCCCAGCGCATGCAAATCCACTGCGGCACCGGACAACACCGCGCGTGCGAGGGCGAGGTCTTCGGCGGTCATCTGAATACCCGCGTCATCGACGAGGACGGTGACCCCGTGATGCCCCTGCTGCACCGACACCTCGACCGTCGCCGTCGGCGGCGAATACCGCAACGCGTTGTCCAGCAGATTCGCCACCACATGCACCAACGGCTCCACGAACCGCCCCTGCACCGCCACGTCCAACTCACCGAACCGCACCCGCGGAAAGTCCCGCACCCGCCCCATCGCACCCCGCACCACATCCGTCACCGACGTCGCCGGCCACGACCGCCCCGGCAAACCCCCACACATCACCAAGAACGACTGCGCCTGACGCGACATCTGCTGCGCCGTGTGATCGATCCGCGTCAGCGACGCGAACACCGCGTCGCCCTGGTGCTCGCGGAGGCAGTCGTCCACAACCCTGCTCATGTGCGCCCCGAGCGCGGTGATGGAGGAGGAGAACGAGCGCACCGCAGCCCGCGACGCCTCCCGAGATGTCTCGTTCAAGCCCTGTGTGGTCTGTTCGGCGCTGTCCACCCGCGCCCGCTCCAACTCGCACACCCACAACTCGGACAGCGCCTCGATCCCCGCCAGAAACCGCGTCCCGCGCAGGACCGCGGGGAAGGGAAGATCGGACACGGTCGGCTCCGGCAACCGCATCGACGCCGCGAGCTCCGCCAAACCGGTCGTCACCATGTACTCCAGCGCCCGATCCCGCGCCTCCAGAGCCCTGCCCAGCGCATCCCGCTCCTCCCGCGCCCGAGCTTGCTCACGCCACAGCCTCGATTTCCACCGTGAGCGGTAGACCAGCGCGACAGCCAGACATAAGCCCAGACCGCACCCCGTTACCACCACGACCACATCAGCTCTCATCAGATCTCTCAGGTCAGATCGGGTCAGCCACAACAGGAAAGGAATCGTTAGAAACCGGGAGGAAAGGGCGAACGCGGGGTGCGCCGGAACCGCCCGCGTCGCAACGGTGGAGGGGTGGCCGCCGGGGCGCTCCCCTGGCCCGTGCCCACGCAGGGAGGCGACGGGACAGGGGGCGGGACGCGCCCCGGCGCCGTTCTCACAGGGGTGGTCGGGTCAGGACCCCCGACCGGGCCTTCGCTGCCAACAGGGAGTGAAGGACCTGATGCCGGTGGCAGGGCAGGGGGAGGGTGGCCGCCGGGGCGCTCGACTCCGGGCCCGCGACTGGGGGTGTCGACGAGGGCGGAGACGGTGCGGTGCGCCCCGACGGCCGGTCGAAGGGCCGGCCTGCGGATCAGGGGCCGCGTCCGGCTTGGCGCTCATTGCCTCTGGGGCCGGCTACTGAAGTCCAGGGCGGTGCGTGTGGGCCCAGGAGACCGCGTTCATGACTGCGTAGGACTGCGTGCTCCTCGCACCGTGCTTCCAGGCTCCCGAGCACCAGTTGCCGCAGCTCCTGAGCTTGCTCAGGCTGCAACCCGGCCTGATCCGCGTACCGCTCAAGGGACCACCCCGCAGCCCACGCCTTGAGTAGATCCAGCTGCCAGAGCGGCATCTCCACGGGAGGGGAGCTGTGGATGGCGACGAGCCTGCGGGCTGCGGCAAGGTGCACAATCCGCGTCCACCGAACACCCCGCCCGCTTGTCAGCGCCCGCCCCAACAGGGCGACACCACGTTGCGCTTCCCTCACGTTGGGGAAGAGGCCGCAGTCCGACAGGGTCCGTGCTGATACGCCCTGGGCGACCGCGTCCAAAACCACTGCGTCCTTGGCCGACACCGGCCCATGACCCTGCGCGGTGAGTCCGTAGAAGCGGTCCCTCGCCACCCGGGAGACCCACGGCGGACACGTCGCCCCCCACTCGACGACGAAGCCCTCCCTCCCCGAGTCGGCGAAGCGAAGCCGCACATCGGGGAAGTTCAACCGGCCGGACAGCGCACCGACAATGCCGTACCCGATCTCACGCGTTGCCGCCTCCAGCACACCACCGAGCCGACTGCCCCCGACCGGGATTGCCAACAGCGGAGCCCGGAAGACACACAACGCCACAGAGGACGCGAGAAGGAGTGGGTCGGCCAACCGACCCAACATGAACTCGTAGTCATACGCCATCTGCGGAGGATGCGCCGTCACGTTCAACGCCGGATACGCCCGGCGGACAGGTGGGGCGGGCGCCGAAACTGAGGCGCCGCTTCGACCGGCTTGCATGGGTACGGTTGGGGAGACAGGACGGGTGGAAGCCGAGGGCATCGCTGCGAGGGTCATGAATCTTCCGTCAGTAAGGGGACTGAAGGGACAGTGAAGTGGCGCGGTCCGGGTGCGGCTGTGAGGAGAAGCGAACGAGGCTCCGTTGGTGGAGGACGTTCATCCAGACCCGCTTGCCAGACCTGTCGAGGCGCGGGATGTAGCCCCAGTTGTCGCCGATCTGCTGGACCAGGGACAGGCCCCGGCCACATTCATCGTCGTCGCCCGCACGACCCAAGTGCGGTGGAGCTGCGGAACCGTCCTCCACCCCGACACACAATCCCTGCTCGTTGCACTCCAGGGTCAGCGTGACCAAGTCGCCAGGATTTGAGCCATGCTTGATGGCATTGATCACCAGTTCGTTCACCGCCACCAGCAGCAGATCCAGGTCCTGGCCGGTCAGCGTTGATTCCCAGGCCCGCAGGAAGTGGCCGCATAGTCTCCGAACCGTCGGAGCGTAGGACTTGAGTGCTGGGAACACCGCACAGCACAAGCCCGGTGCCGACGGAGAACCGGTCGGGCGCAATGCTTCGCTGCCTAGGGCACCAGGCAGGTCGGTTCGAGTCCAGGCACGGAGCCAGTCGGCTCTCTCCCAGGGGGCCGGCTCGCTCGCAGTCACCGAAACCCGGTGCTCAGCCAGCCAGCTCAGCGCGTCGGCACGGTGCATATCGTCCCACTCGAGTTCCGCCCGTGACCGCACGAAAAGCACGCTCCCGTCGGCGGTACCCAGAAACGGGGCCAGCTTCCGCCACCCAAGCCGCTCTCGGAGCGACATGCGTGTGTTGGCGGTGTCGGCGACTGACGCGCGGACCACGTAGCCGCGCTCCTCGGCCGTGTGGGTCAACCCGTCGAGGGCAGCCAACGACTTGTCCGCGCTCGACTCGCAGGCATACAGGACTGCGGATTTCACAGAACCGGACACGGGCAGACCTCCGGCGGACAGTGGCGTGGAGGGATCGGTGGAGCGGGGAGGCCAGACCATTCGAATCACATCCTTGTGACCGGAGCTGAGGCGGAATGTGCCGCCGCCCGGCAAGGGCATCGGGGACTGCCGCGTGAGGGGGAGGGCGGATCTGGCGGTGGCGGGGCCCAGATTCGTGGAACGGCGGCTCGCGGGACAACCCTGACTTCTCACGGCCCGCGGCGTTTTCCGTGACTTCTCAGGGGCCCGGCCAGGGTTTCCGAGAGAAGTCACGGAAACCAAAGGGGCGTTCTCACCTGCGTCACTACACTCGGTGCACAACTCGTATGCGGAGGTGACGACATGGCCGAGCGGCACCCGGCCTCCTGCGCCGCACGACTGCGCGACCGTGCCGAGACTGAGGGCTGGCCCGCCGATCAGGCAGCCGCCACCATCTCGCAGTGCTGCTCGGTGGGCCTCTTGCGGGCACACCGCCTCGCTCAGGGCTGGACCCTCCAGCAGGCGGTAGACGCCTACCGGACCATGACCCGGGGCGTGGCCCGGGCCGCCCGCGTCGACCAGGAACAGCTGCGGATCTGGGAAACCCGCCCCGCACGCCGCCCCAGGGCGCAGACCATCGATCTCCTGTGCCGCTTGTACGAAACCAGCGCCGAAGGACTCGGCCTCACCGGCGACTACACCCCGCCCACCACTTCCACAGCGCCTGTGAAACCGATTCCGGGCCTCCACCGAAACCCCGCCCCCGCCGCCCCCCAGCCAGCGGCTGACGCACTCGACCAAATCCTCGACCGGACCCGACACGGCGTGGACCGCACTCTCGCCCGCGCCACCGTCAGCCCCACCCAACTGGATCTTTTGGAGGAGCGGCTGCTGGACCTGCGGCGGCAGTACCTCGTCACCGCACCGGTCCCCACGCTCGGCCTCATGCTGCCCGACCTCGAAGAGATCCAGCTCCTGGCCTCCGAACGGCAACCCGCCACCGTGCAGATGAGACTGTCGGAAATGACCGCCGTGCTGGCCACTCTCGTCGCCGATGCCCTGATGAAGCTCGGTCGCCTGCGCCAGTCCGGAGCTTGGTACGCCACCGCCCGCGCCGCAGCCGACGACAGCACCGACACTGACCTTCGCGCCCGAGTCCGCGCCCAGGCCGCGATGCTGCCCTACTACTACGGACCTCTGACCACAGCAGTCGCCCTCTCCCGCGAGGCCCGGATACTCGCCCGGCACCACCTCACCCCCACCGCAGCGTTCTCCGCCGCCGCCGAAGCCCGAGCCCTCGCCCGCCACGGAGACACCACCCGCGCCCACGAGGCGATCCAACGCGCCCGCGACGCCTTCGACCGCGCCAGCACCGGCGACCCCGACGACGCCTTCGCCTTCCCCGAACGCCGGCTCCTGCTCTACCTCAGTGGCGCACTTACCTACCTCGGGCACACCCACGAAGCCGAACGCGTCCAGACCCGCGCACTCACTCTCTACGGCAGCCACGGAGGCATCGACCCGGCCTTGATCCACCTGGATCAGGCGATCTGCCTCGCCCGCGAGCGCCACCTGTCCGAGGCATGCCGCCTCGCTACCAGTGCCTACCTCGAACTGCCGCCCGGCCAGCGCACCGAACTCCTGGAAGCCCGCGCCCACGACGTCCTCAGCAGCATCCCGGAACGTATGAGATCCGCACCGGCCGCCCGCGAACTCGGTGAAGCCCTGGCACTCCCCACCAGCGGGAAGTGACAGACCCACCCGGTCTGCATCAGCCTTGGGGCCATGACGGAGCCCCACCTGCCCGGCGGATACACCAGCGACGAACTGACCACCCTGCTCGCGCAGGCGTGCGAGGAACTCGGCCTCGATGGCGGCCGGCCGCGTCTGCTGCGCGGTCACACCAACGCCGTTGTCCTCCTCGGTGCCGTCGTCCTCAAGATCGCCCGCAAGGGGACCACACCGCAGACCCTCGAGCGAACGGTCGCCCTCGTCCGCTGGCTCCAAGACCAGGGCTTCCCCACGGTGCCCTTCCATCCCACCGCTCGGCAGCCCCTCCACCTCGCCGACGGAGCCCTGGCCACCGTCTGGACCTATCTGCCCCAGCCCGCCAACCCCATAACCGCGGCCGACCTCGCCGCCCCCCTCGCGGCCCTCCACCGCCTGCACACACCGCCAGTACCAGTACGGCAGCTCGATAACCTCACGGCAATCCGCCGCTCCCTCGCCACCACCCGAACCCTCGACGCCGAAGACTGGGACTTCCTCAGCCACCGAGCCGACCAGCTCGAACACGCCCTCACCCAAGTGGAATACGTCCTCGCGCCCAGCATCGTCCAGGGAGACCCGCAGCACCGCAACGCTCTCCATGACACGGCCGGCGACCTGACGGTTCTGTGCGACTGGGACACCGTCGCCCTGGGGCAGCCTGAATGGGACCTGGTCACCGTGGAGATCCATTGCAGGCGCTTCGGCTACGGCCCGCGCCACTGGGCTGACTTCGCCGACGGGTACGGGACCGACGTGACCACGTGGCCCGGCTACCGCGTCCTGCGCGACATTCGCGAACTGCGCATGATTACCACCAACGCCCGCAAAGCCGCACACACACCCGGATCGCTCTCCGAGGTGCAGCGCCGCATCAAGGGCCTGCGCGAGGAAGAAGACGCTCTGCTGTGGAGCATCCTGTGAAGCGGCAGCTCCTCGACCGTTGGGCCCCGTCTCTGCGGTTCCGAGAAATGGGGAGCAGACGGGCAGCAAGACGTCCGCCTTCGAGGCCCGTTGCTCGGAGGAGAAGCGAGGCTGGTTGCGCGGCCTGCGGGACGGGCTCCCCATGCTGCTATCCCGACGGGGGGCGGTACGGCTCATCTTCTACGCTCCCGATCATTGTTGGAGGACTCGTGTGAACGCCAGCAGCGCCTGGCACTTGCGTGGCTTGGCGCCGGCGAATGCGGCCTTCAACGGAAGAGCCAGGCGGTTGAGGGAAAGCCGCTGCCACGAGGCCCCAGGAACCTTGTGGGTCGCCGCGTTCTGTGTCGAGACGAGCACACACCGAAAGCGGTGGGGTGGACAATGACGTGGACCGATCCAGCACCGATCCCAACGCAGAAGGGCGTCTTCGATGTCTGACCAGCTCCGGAACGATATGCGGCAGGAGCGCCGGGCATCGGCCATGGGGTGGAAGCAGTTCGCCCGCGAGGCGGGGTTCGGGGAGGCATATCTGCGCAATGTGGAAAACGGAAACCGCGCGGTGACCCACGGCGTCGCAAACGCCTACGACCGGGTCCTGAAGACCGGCGGAGCATTTACGGGGGTACTGGAGGACATGCCAGCGATGGCGACGGGCGCGCCATGGGATCAACCGAGGAGCCTGACCGTTCTTACTGGCCTTTTGAAGGGGAGCAGCGTGGACCGTAGGGGCGTTCTCTCGGCAGGGGCGGCGCTGGCCGCCTCGGCGGGCAGTTGGTCCAAGGCCCTGGGGTCGAACTCGTCGACCGAGTTGCCTATCGCCCTCGCCCACGGAGCTGTCCTGCTAACCCATGTGGAGGACCGGCTCGAACATCTCAGGCACTTCGACGACGAACTTGGCAGCGGCGAGTTGTACCAGCTGGCCCGCAACGAATTGTCCTTGATCGTAATGTTGATTAAGTCGCGTCGCTACGACAGCTTCGCACTAGCTCATTTGCACTCGATGGCGTCCGAGGCGGCTCGTCAGATCGCATGGGCGGCCTTCGACCAGGGCTCCCCCGGCATTGCCCAGCGCTTCTTCGACGGGTCTCTTCGAGCTTCCGCCGAGGCCGACGACCCCATTGCCGGTGCCTACACGCTGTCGTTCGCCGCGATCCAGTGCTACTCCACCCCAGGTCAGGCAAACCGTGCAGTATCGCTTCTGGAGACGGCACAGGAACGGGTGAGGCGGAAGGCGACTCCACGCATGCACGCCATGCTGGCCGCCCGCAGCGCCCGTGCGCTATCAAAGTCCGGTGCAAAGAGGGAGTCTGCTCGCCAACTCGCCATCGCCCGATCTGCACTGGACAAGGGCAGGCACGACGATGACCCAAAATCCTTGTATTGGGTGGACTACGGTGAAATCGAAATGATCGCCGGCTCGTCCGCTTTGCAACTCGGAGACCCGGCCGAGGCGATACGCCGCTTCGAGGCCGCCATGCATGCCTCGTACCCTGGCGACGAGGCGTACCCGCGAAGTCACGCGATCTATCTGGCCCGAGCGGCTGAAGCCCATCTCGCGATGCACGACCTGGACGCAGCAGTCGCCAAGGCGCACCACGCGGCCCGATGCCTCGGTTCGGTGGACTCCGAGCGTTCCGCGACCGAACTAGATGGACTTCGCGTGAAGCTGGCGGCACATACTTCCTACGGCCCGGTACGCGAGTTTCTACAGGCCGGATAGGCCGAGCAGTCCGCAGAGACGGCTAGCCGCCACATTCTCGTCTAGAGCGAGGAGGGGGGTGATGCCGAGACGGTGGGCGACGGCGAGGTTCTCCTCGCTGTCGTCGAGAAACAGGCACTTGGTGGCCGGCACCCCGAGCTTGTCGAGCACTAGGTGGAAGATGGCGGGCTCGGGCTTGCGCATCCCGTGCTCCGAGGAGAGCACGACCTCGTCGAAGGTGCCGTGCAGGTCGAATCCCGCATACGGGTCGTACGGTTCCCGCCCGAGGCTGTTGGAGAGCACGGCGGTCCTGATTCCGGCAGACCGCGCCTGCTGGGCTACCTTGAGCATCTGGTGAGCCGGGAAGGCGTCGTGGAGATAGCGGGCCATCAGGTTGTCAGGTGCGACGCCCATGAGGGCGGCGAACCCGCTGTTCCAGTCGGTCTGGCTGATACGACCAAGCTCGAGCTGCCGAAACAGCTCCTGCCCTCGCGGGTCGGACCACGCGCGAAGAAAGGTGCCCCGCGCGAGCCCCTCCCGGTCCTCAAAGTACGAGATGACCTCGACCATGTTGAAGGTCAGCACCCCGAAGAAGTCGAAGATCAGGCCGTCGTACTTGGGCTTTGGGGATGTCGCCATTCGCGAAGCCTACGGTCTTGAACCCCTTTGCAGCAGGGACCCTCGGCCGTCATCTTCTCCAGAAGAGCTGGTGCAGCCCAGCCGGGCAGTGAGCGGCGGTGCGTCCCGAGCCGGCACCCGCTCTCCGCGTGACTCTTCCGCCCGCCTCGTTGCCTCCGCAGGGAGGCGGGCGCGATGTCCCTGCAGGGTATGAGACTCCACCGGCTCGTACGCTGCCTGGCCCTCACCGCTGGGCACGTGCCCAGCGGCCGGGCCGACGGCCAGACCGAAGCCCTGTTCGCCATCACCCGTGCCCACGCGCTCGCGAAGACCGGCTGGGCGCTGGCTGGCGTCCAACGGGCCCATGCCTCACTGGCGGCCGGGGGCGACGATCAGGTGCCGTTCTGGGCCCGCCAGCCTCCCACTCCCGCTTTCAGTTGATCAAACACCCCGACCCTGTATGGATCATGGCCGTCCCCGACCGGAGACGGAAACAGGGCCCTGCCCGCCGTCCGTTGCCAGTCCCTGCCCGGCTACGGCCGGGCAGGAACCGGGGCCTGCGGGCCTCGCGCCGTGGGCAGAGTGATGCCCTCAGCGTGGGCGGCCTGTCCTGGGCGCAACGTCCAGGGCACAGAGCCTGTTTCCGTCAGCCACTCATTCGCCAGCAGGCGTCCCACGACGAAGCTCTTCAGTGAGCGGTTCAGTTCCCAGCTCAGGCCCGCGCACAGCTGGGCGTACGAGGGGCCGTGTCCGTGCTCGCTCCGGAAGGCCACGGTGAACTCAGCCGCCAGTGGGCCGCGGTCCGTTTGGGTGTCCTTCCACTTGCCGTAGGCGGTCTTGAGGTTCCTGGAGAAGAACTGAGGGCGGCCGGGTGCCGTGAACGCCTGCGCGACCCGCTCAGGAGGCAGAGCGCACACGGCGCAGAACTCGACGGCCTCAGCGTGCCGTCGCAGGGCAGGGGTGGCCGCGCTTTTCCACTGTGTCCATGCATCTGCGTCGAACTGGAATCCCGGAGTTGAAGTGGCCACGACCGCTTTGCCTTCGCTTTTCGGGGGCTCCGCCGCCGACGCCGTGTCGGTGCGATGGCGCATGCCCGACAAATGGCGTACTGCGGGGTCGAGGCGGCAGCGGTCCCCGGACAGCTCGGCAAGGAAGCCTTTGCACAGGAGGTCGGGCAAGGTGGCCCGGCAGGCTTCGGGAAGGTCGGGCGGGATCTGTCCGAGGAGCTTGGACGTGCTGTGTGCGGCGAGGAATAGGCCGGCCAGCCGCGCGGCGGGCGGGAGCTTCCTGACCGGCTTGGCGGACAGGGCCCGCGTGGTCCATCCGGACACCCGCGAACGCGTGTTCTTCCCGAAGGACAGGGGGTGGTCCGTCTCCTGGGCCAGGTCGGGGACGGTGACGGGGACCGGTGCCGCAGGATCGCCGTCGAAGACCACATCCTCCACCTGCCAGCCCAGGCCGCGAAGAGCGTCAACGGCTCCCCGTGCGTCACTCAGCCGCAAGGCAGACAGATCCGCCCCGGTGATGTTGCCGACACCACCACGTGCTGCCCGGATGGCCACCACCACGGCGACGAGGTGAGCGTCGGGGCCGGGAAGGGGCAGCGAGGCCACGTAGCTCAACAGTGCGCGCGCCGCTTCACCCTGCTGGGACGTCAAGAGGAAGGGCAACTGCTGGGCCCTTCCGGCTGGGGCTGCGCTGACATTGCTGGGGCTGGATGAAGTGTTCGACACGGCACGTCCAACGCCTGCCGTAGGCCGGAGTCACCGCCTTTGCTCCGTCTGGAGCAGGACGCTGCCGAGGAGAGTTGCCCCTACTCGCCAGAACAAATCCTGGCCTGCATACCTGCTCTTTCGCTTGGCAGTGCTAGATAGACGAGCGTGGTTGGTGCCTTCAACAACTACGCGGGCGGAACTACCACCCTGGGGCCACCACGCTTCACTGTGAGGAGGATTCGGTCGATGCCAGGCAGTCATTTATCGGCCGTCTTTGACGCCCCCTGTTCCTGATTCGCTCACGGCAGACGGCAATCTTCCTGCGAGGACTTGAATCCGCCAGTAAGCCATGTCAACGTACAACACCCCCGAGGCCAGTCGAGCAGGTGGTGACCCGTGAAATCAATTCGACCGAGGTGAGTTTCGCGGGTGTTGTCCTTCAGTCCGAGCCCCGCCATGCCCACTTCGGGGTTGACGGTAATGGGGTCGGCTGGGGCCCTCTTATCTGGAATCTCCGCGACGCGGAATCAGGCGGGTCGGAGGAGTGCGCAGGGCGATGTATAGCCGACGATCCCCAGTTCGCCAAATCGGGGATCGTCCGGACCATTGATGTCGTTCGCAGGGGCCGCTTGGCGGTGGACCTGCTGCGAACGGAATGGACAGCTGCTGCCCGGAATGTGAAGGAAGGGCACCCGTTGCTGTCCGTTCGCGAACGGCCAGCTCGCCGAGGCAGGGCATCCGGTAGCCAGATCCGCTGTGGAGTCTTCTGGTGCCGCCCTGGCGGTTGGCCGCCCACTCGGTCTGTTGCCCAGAAAGGGGCCCTCCCTATGTGCCGACCCGCGATACCTGCTGCCCATTCCCAATATTCCCCCACACATTGGTTTGTAGACCTTTCAAGGTCGCACGCTGCAACCGCCTGCTCCCTTGCGGTGTCCCCGTGACGGTTGCGACCTGCCCCGGACAGAAGCTGACCGTGGATGAAGTCTGTGGCGAGCTGCAGATTTCCCGATCCACCTTCTACGACTGGAGACAGAAGCGCCGCGGCCCGCGCTGCATACGGCTGCCCAACGGGTCAATTCGCGTGCGGCGCAGTGATCTCGAAAATTGGCTGACTGATTGCGAGGACCTTACGTGAACGGAACTGTCAGCGTCCGGGTATTCACTACAAAGGTGAACCGGCTGGCGAAAGGATTCAGCTACACCGTCCGCTGGAAGGTCGACGGCCAGGTGTTCAGCAAGACCTACAAGACATCCGCGCAGGCGAATACTCGCAGATCCCAACTGGTCGCCGCAGAGAAGAAAGGCGAACTCTTCAGCACCATCACGGGGCTCCCGGCCACGCTGGAGACCCGCGCTTCGGGGCTGCGCTGGTACGACTTCGCCGTTGCCTACGTAGACGGAAAGTGGCCCAAGATCGCTGGGAACACCCGCAAAAACCTCTCGAAGGCGATGACCACCGCCACCATCGCCCTCTTGAGGAGCCCGCTGCCAGGGCACTTCGACCCCGTTCAGGTGCGGACCGCGCTGCGTGAGTGGGCCTTCAACGCGAAACGGCGCGCCGATCAGGACATCCCCGGCGAGGTCCGGGAAATCCTGGAATGGGTCCAGCGCAACACGCTGCCTGTGGCGAACCTGGACGACGAGGACACGGCAGAGAAGTTCGTAACGGCGCTCGGCACTCTCCTGAACGGGAAGCCCGCCGCCGCCAGTTCCATCTCCCGCAACCGCCGCATCATGAACCCGGCCATGGAGCAGGCGGTCAAACGCAGACTCATACGCGCCAACCCGCTCCCCAAGGGCAGAGGTGAGAGCAAGCCGTCCTCCCAGGCGGCCCAGGCGATCGACAAGCGGTCCCTCCTCAACGCCGCCCAGTGCACCGCGCTGCTGACCTGGGTCGGGCAGAGATCGCGCATGGGCCGCTGCTATCGCGCCTTCTTCGCCACTCTCTACTACGCCGGACTCCGCCCGGAGGAAGCCGTCGGCATGCTCGTCAGCGACGCCACTCTCCCGGAAGAGGGCTGGGGCGAGCTGCTAGTCCACACCGCGCAGCCGGAGGTCGGCAGCCGGTGGACGGACACAGGCGAGGTCCACGAGGCACGAGGGCTCAAGGGGCGCGCCCAGGGGGACACCCGGCCAGTGCCCGCCTACCCGACCCTCGTGGCGGTCCTGCGCGACCTGATCGCGGACTACGACCTCAAGCCCGGCGACATTCTCTTCCAGGGGGAGGGTGGAGGGATCCTCTCAGGCTCGGTCTACCGCCGGGTCTGGACGAAAGCCCGGAAGGAAGTCCTCCCAGAACACGAGTGCGCCTCCCCGGTCGGCAAACGCGTCTACGACCTGCGCCATACCTGCCTGACGGGCTGGCTCAACAGCGGTATCCCGCCGGCGCAGGTCGCTGCCTGGGCTGGGAACAGCGTCGCCGTCCTCCACGCGACCTACGCCCGGTGTGTCACCGGGCAGCTGAAGGATTACCAGAAGCGTATCGAGGCCGCCCGGGGGGTGGAGCTGGAGCTCACTGAGGGATGAGCTTGCTGGGATCCGATGCCCGCACCGTGCCGCGTTCGCGAGCACGATGCGGGCATCCGCGCGTTCCGGGGCAGGTCAGAGGCCCCAAACCATTCCACGCATATTCCACAGATACTCGTAGAGACCCGCCTTCAGCGGGGGTCAGCCGGACTCCGAGACCATCCGGAAGGGCAATACGCCGGTTCGCCAGGAAGGGGCTCCACCCCTCCTGACCTGCAAAAAACGGCACTGCGACGAGATGTACGGTGGTGCCCCCGGCAGGACTCGAACCTGCGGCCAAGCGCTTAGAAGGCGCCTGCTCTATCCACTGAGCTACGGGGGCCGGATGGTGGCTGCGGCTACCGGAGCCCTGGGGTCCGTGACCTTGCCGGGGTCAAGGATAGGGCTCCTGTCGCCTTGACCCGGTTGCTTCACCTGCGTGGCACGTTGTGTAGGTTCGGTGAAGCGAACCGATAATCGCAGGCAGGTGCGATTCCTGCATCGCTTTTCGCGTCTCGCGTCCTGGGTGTTGTGCACTCGTTATGCCTGCGCCCCACTCATCCCAAGTGTCCCAAGTGTCCGACCGGCGCGCAGACATTCCCATACGCTTCAAAAAGCCGCCAAAATTAGGCATTCTTCCCATGTGGTGACCTTGGATGCACGGCCCCAGCTGATCGACGCCCTTACCGCCCTACGCGACCGTGTCGCTGCTGTGCGTCTCCCCCTGTCCCTTCCGGACACACCCCGTGCACGTCAATCCCGCGTCGAGCTGCTCGCCCAGCTCGACGACTACCTCGTGCCGCGCCTCAAAGACCCCGGAGCCCCGCTCCTCGCCGTCGTCGGGGGGTCCACGGGAGCCGGGAAGTCAACGCTCGTGAACTCCCTCGTCGGGCGGCGAGTCAGCCAAGCCGGGGTGCTGCGGCCCACCACCCGTATCCCCGTACTCGTCTGCCATCCCGACGACCACCACTGGTTCGCCGGAATGCGAGTGCTCCCGCATCTCACCCGCGTATGGCTGTCCCAGCAGGACGAGAACGAGGAGATCGACGAAAGCGACGAGAACGACGCCGATGGCGTCCCCGAGCCGGAAACGGAGGGGGGAGCGCTACGGGTCGAAAAGGCATCGACCCTGCCGCGCGGACTGGCCCTGCTCGACGCGCCCGACATCGATTCCCTCGTCGTCGGCAACCGGGTCCTCGCCGCCGAACTCATCTGCGCCGCCGATGTCTGGGTGATGGTGACGACCGCGTCCCGCTACGCCGACGCCGTGCCCTGGCACCTACTCCGTACCGCAAAGGAGTACGACGCGACCCTGGTCACCGTCCTCGATCGGGTGCCCCACCAGGTCGTCGGCGATGTCTCACGGCAGTACGCGGCCCTGTTGACGAAGGCCGGACTCGGCGACGTACCCCGATTCACCATCCCCGAACTTCCCGAATCGGCCGGCGGCGGCAGCGGTCTACTGCCCACCACCGCCGTGGCGCCCCTCCTTGCCTGGCTGGCCCACCGAGTCCACGACCCCGCGGCCAGACAACAGGCCATCGGCCGCACGGCAACCGGAGTCATCAACTCACTCAAGGCCCGGATGCCCGAACTAGCCGCCGCCGTCGCCGGACAGTACGCCGCAGCCGTACGCCTCATGGGCGTCGTCGAGGAGGCCTACGACAGGGAACGGGAACGGCTGAATCGTCACCTCAAGGCCGGCTCCGTACTCGCTGGCGACGCCCGCACCCGCTGGCGCGGCTTCCCGCGCGACAGCTCCGCCGGCGAACTGCTCGACGCTCTCGCCGGCAGCCTGAGCGCGCTGGTGCAATGCGCGGTCGCCGCCGCCGACGAACATGTGCAAGACGCCTGGCGGCGAGAGCCAGGAGCGGAAGCCGTCGTACTGGCAGGACGCCTGGACCTGGAGGCGGCGGAACGCATCGGAATCGCCGTCCGACGCTGGCGCCGAGAACTGGAGGAACTGGCCGACGACGAGGTACGCCGACTGGAACTCACCCCCGCGCCCGACGCCGAGACCGTCGCCGCGCTCGTCGCCACCGCGCTCCTCGGCGGCCGCCGGGCCAGCAGCGCGGGAGAACAACTCGCCGAACGCATCGGCGCCCAAGGCGCGCTACGGCTGCGCGACCAGGCCGGGGACCTGATGACGACCTGCATCGACGGCCTGCTCAACAGCGAGCGCGACCGCCGGCTCGCACCCCTCGACGCCCTCGATGTGTCCCCCGAACCACAGGCCGAGCTGATCGCCGCCCTGTCCGTACTCCAGAAGGTGAGGTGATGGCGGTGACCGCCATCACGGGCGACGAGAACCAGACCGCTGAACAGGAGTCCACTGGACACGAGCCCGCTGAACAGCAGCCCGAACCACCGCCTCCGGTCGACGCGGAAGACGGCCACTGGGACGACGGACTGATCGCCAGACGCGCCACCGACCGCATCGAGGAGAAACGCGGACCAACCGTCACCGACGACCGCACGAACGACGAGGACCTACCGATCGGCGGCAACTACGACGGCCCGCTGCGCACCCGACTGGACGCGTTGAGAGAACTCGTCGGCCTCTCCCGTACCCGGCTGGACGGCACTGCCCTCGCCGAGGCCGGACGGGTCCTCGACGAAGCCTCCGCCCGGCAGCGCCTCTCCTCCCGGCACACCGTCGTCGCCATCGCGGGCGCCACCGGAAGCGGAAAATCCACCCTCTTCAACGCGCTGGCCCAGGTGCCGCTCTCCGAGACCGGCCTGCGCAGACCCACCACCTCCGCCCCCATCGCCTGCAGTTGGTCGGAAGGCGCGGCAGGACTCCTCGACCGGCTCGCCATCCCCTCACGGCTGCGCCGCCGCCCGCTGGCCGGAGGTGCCGACGAACTCTCCGGCCTGGTCCTCGTCGATCTACCCGACCACGATTCGGCGATGGTCAGACACCGTGAGCAGGTGGATCGCGTGCTGGCGCTGGTGGACGCGGTGATCTGGGTCGTCGACCCGGAGAAGTACGCGGACGCCGCACTGCACGAGCGATATCTGCGGCCACTCGCCGGCCACGCCGAGGTCACCTTCGTCGTGCTCAACCAGATCGACCGGCTGCCCGGCGACGCGGCTGACCAGGTCCTCGACGATCTGCGCAGACTGCTCGACGACGACGGTGTGGCAGTGGGAGAACACGGCGAACCCGGCGCCACCGTGCTCTCCCTGTCGGCCCTCACCGGCGAGGGCGTCGACGAGTTGCGAGACGTGATCGGCGCGTTTGTGCAGGAGCGCACCGCCGCCGCGCATCGGCTCGCCGCCGATGTGGACGTGGCGGCGGCAAAGCTGCGCACGGCCTACGTCGCCGACGGCCGGACCGGCCTCGACGAGCGGGCCCGTGAGGACTTCGCGGCCCGGCTCGCCGAGGCGGTCGGGGCGAAGGCGGCGGGCGAGGCGGCCGAGCGCGAGTGGCGTCGACACGCTGGACGAGCGTGTGGAACGCCCTGGCTACGGCTGTGGCGCTGGTACGAGCTCAAGCGCACACCCGGTGGTGCGGTCGGGCCGATCACACCACCGCTGGAGGAGGAGCTGACCGCTCGGCAGCGCGTCGAACAGGCGGTTCGTACGGTCGCCGATGAGGCGGCGGCCGGCCTGCCGGCGCCCTGGGCCCAGGCGGTGCGGGAGGCGGCGGTACGCGGCGCGGACGGCCTGCCCGAGGCGCTGGACGAACTGGCGGTGCGCGAGGCGGCGGCAACCGGTAAACGGCCCCTGCGGCCGGCGTGGTGGCCCGCGGCGGTGCTGGCCCAGGCGGCGATGACCCTGTTGCAGATCTATGGCGGCCTCTGGCTGGTCGGCCAGATCATCGGGCTGCTCCAGCCGGGGCTGATCGTTCCCGTGCTGCTGATGGCAGCGGGGATCGTGGGTGGCCCCCTCGTCGAGTGGGCGTGCACGGCGGCGGTACGAGGACCAGCGCGGCGCTACGGGCAGGACGCGGCGCGACGGCTACGGGAGGTGGCCGCGGGATGCGGCCGGGCGAGAGTGCTCGATCCGGTCGCGGGGGAGCTGATGCGGTATCGGGAGGTACGGGAGCAGTACGCGACCGTGGCAGGGAGGACGAGTACGAACAGCGGACGCGGTGTCGGCGGTGTCGGTAGTGCCGGCACCGCCAGCGGGATTGGCGGGGTTGGCGGGATTCGTGGGGTCGGTGTTCGGGGAGCCGCTGGAGGTGCCGGCAGACACGCTGACGGTGGTCTCGGGGGTAGGGCCGGCGCGAGTGGCGGGTCCCCGGCTCGGGTCCGGTGAGGGGCCCGGTCCTCGCCGGGGGTCAGGGCCCCTGGTGAGGCCCCGGGAACCGGCCTGGGCGGATGTCTGGCGACGGACCGGGTGACGGACCGGGTGACGGGCCCCGGGCGGTATCGGGCGACGGGCCCGGGTGACGGACCGGGTGACGGGCCCCGGGCGGTATCGGGCGACGGGCCCGGGTGAAGGCCGGGGGACGGGTTCGGGTGAAGGCCGGGGAACGGGTTCGGGGGTGATGGGGTTTTCCACAACCGTCCGGTAATCCACAGCCACCAGCAGGATTCTCCGGGCCATCCCACGATGGAGTCCGGCCGGCAGGAGCAGGCCGCAGCATCATCCGGCGCTCACCCGGGGATGAGGAGATCCGGGACCAGGGGCCGTTGGGTCCCGGAGTCTCCCTCTGACTCGCGCGTGGGCGTTGGATCGACCGTAGGGGGAGGTGGTCGCCATGCACGACACCATGGTGACGGTGGTGGGCAATGTCGCCACACAGGTGGAGTACCGGGAGACGGCGACGGGCGGGATGGCTCGATTCCGGATCGCGGTCACCCCGAGGCGCTGGGATAAGCAGAGCAACGCCTGGACCAATGGGCGCACCAGTTTCTACACCGTCTTCGCCTGGCGGACTCTCGCGAACAATCTGGCCGGATCGGTTTCCGTCGGCGAACCGCTCCTGGTCCACGGGCGTCTGAGGGTGCGCGAGGAGCAGCGTGACGGGCAGCGGAGGACATTCGTCGACATCGAAGCTCTGGCAGTCGGACACGATCTGACGCGTGGCACCGCGGCCTTTCGACGCGGCGGCAGAACGACGACACCGACCACACCCGAAGGGGTGGGCGTCTTGGCGGGGGAGTTGGTCATGGCTGGCGGTGGAGGTGGGCCAGGCACGGTAGGTGCGCCGACGAGGCCGGACTCACCCGGCGATCCGGCTACTCCCGGCGCATTTGGCTCCTTGGCCGGATCGGATGGGGGAGCCACCGGGGGGCCAGGGGTGGGTGCGGGCATGGGCGCGAGCGGCATCGAGGGGGCCGCTGACCTCTGGGAAGGCGCCACAGCGACCAGGCGGGGACATCCCGGTATGGAACCCTCATGGCAGCGAGGTAACCCAGCGCCGGGACGGCCCCCACGACCGTCAGGGGAGTCCCGGCACGAGACAGCAGCGGAACAGACGCGGCTCGACGTCTCGGCTGCCACCTCTGCCCTTCTGTCGGCATCCGCTCCCGCAGCATCGGCTTCGGCGGCTGATTCGGCGGCGGAACCACCCTTCTGACCCCACTTCCCGCCCCGAGCGCCCATCCCCATGATGAGAGAACCATTCCTGGTGCTGGTGCTGGTGGTGCCGTTCGGAGTCGCTGGGGATCTCGGGTGCAGCCGAAGTCCTGGGGTGCGATCGAGCGCTTCCCGGGCTGGGGTTTCGCGAATGGGATGTTCCCATTCCCCCGACTGCCGGTGGGGGAGGCCAGTTCTGGCGGTGCCAGTCCAGACCGCGCCTCTTCCATCGCGATCGAGCAACCGCATGACGTGCAGGCATCGGTACCGGACTGACGCATGACCGGATCTGGATCGGTTCCTCGATCGACGCTGGTCCGATCGGTGTTGGTGAGCGACCGCCTGGTTTCCTTTTCCGTGTCCTGCGCGGGAGTTGTGAAGGTCCGAGGGTGAGGAATGGAGCTCCCGTATCAGTTGGCGCATGCCGGACAGACTGCGATAACGATTCCGATTCGGAATGCCTATCTGACCGTATGGCGGGGGACTGGGTGGCACCGTCTCTCTAGGATTCCCCAGTACTCACGGGGCACTTGAGTTGCTGGCGAGGCACTCCCCCCACGCGTCACAACGCGACCATGTGCCACACGCGAATGGCGCCTCGCCCGAAGGGGAATTCTGTGTTTGCCAAGTTCGCTGCGTCGGTTGCACGCAGAAGGGGCACCGTTCGTCGACTGACAACGGCTGCTGTGGTGTCGGGAGTCGTCGCATCGGGCTCCCTCATCGGTGCCGGCACGGCAGTCGCCGCCGACAGCACCCAGCACCAGGGCGGGGCGGTCGCCACGCTCAACGGGCTGACAACCTTCGATCGCGCCGTACTCAAGGTGAACGGCAAGAGCCACCCCATTCCCGCAGGTGTCTTCGAGCTCACGGTCGATGGGGGCGGCCGGTTGAAGACGTACTGCGTCGACATCCACAATCCGACCCAGGACCAGGCGAAGTACCTGGAGACGTCCTGGAGCGAGACCTCGCTCGGCACGAACCAGAACGCGGGCAAGATCCGCTGGATTCTTCAGCACTCCTACCCCCAGGTGGACGATCTCGCAGAGTTGGCCAAGGAGGCCGACACCGGTCCCCTCACCCAGAAGACGGCCGCCGCGGGCACTCAAGTGGCCATCTGGCGCTACTCGGACGCAGCGGATGTCGAGGCAGTCGACCCCGCCGCCGAGAAGCTGGCGGACTGGTTGCAGAAGAAGGCGAAGAAGGTCGCGGAGCCCAGGGCCTCGCTCAATCTGGAGCCCAATGCCGTCTCCGGTAAGGCCGGTGGCCGGGTTGGACCCGTCACGGTCCGTACCGACGCGGATCAGGTTTCCCTCGCGCCGCCGGTGGATGCAGCCCTCAGCGGAGTCAAGATCACCGACCTTGACGGACAGCCCGTCGCTTCCGCCGTCAACGGCACCGAGGTGTACTTCGACGTCCCGGCCGGCGCCCCCGACGGGACGGCGGAACTCACCGCCCAGGCGGCCACCTCCATACCGGTGGGCCGGGCCTTCGCCGCGTCCACCAAGAGCCAGACCCAGATCCTCGCCGGGTCCAGCGAGTCCACCGTTTCGGCGACCGCCAAGGCGACCTGGGCGAAGACCGGAGCGATACCCGCCCTCTCCGCACGGAAGAACTGCGCCAAGGGCGGTATCGACATCACCGCGGGCAACCAGGGCGACGCCCCGCTCACGTTCGAGCTGGCCGGCTCCACCCACACGGTTCCCGCCGGGGCGTCGAAGGTCATCACCGTCCCCGTCGCCGAGGACCGACCGTACGACTTCACCATCACCGCGCCCGGCGGCTTCCAGCAGACCTTCAAGGGCATCCTGGACTGCAAGATCACCGGTGTGCCGAGCACCGAAACGGTGACGGCGACGGAGGCTCCGGTGTCCCAGCTCGGTCCGGCATCAGCCGGCGGTGCGGCGGCTGGCCTGGAGGGTGATCTCGCTGCGACCGGAGGCTCCAACTACACCCCGATGATCGCGGGAACCGCCGTCGCCCTGGTCGTCATCGGTGGAGGTGCGATCTTCTTCCTCCGCAAGAAGAAGGCCCCGAGCGGTGGTCAGACCGAGGCCGGCCATCCCGAGCAGACCGATGGCCAGGCCGAAACCAGCGAGTCGGACAAGTAGTCGACGCGTCGACGCCCAAGCCGCCAGATCCTGCGCTGGATTCCGCGCGGGGTTTTGCCCAGGAGTCGATCGGCTGCTTTCGGTAACGATCCGCCCCTGGAATCGTCGCTTCGTGTGATTGGCCATCGGATGGTCGTCGGCCCCTTCAACACCGCGAGGGCCTGGGAAACCACAGCGGTCGCCCGAGCCCTCGCCCCGGTTCCACCACTTCCCTGGCTGACCGCGGCGGTGGAACCGCAGCCCAGGGACCCGGAACGACGGGTGGATGGGCCTCTGGCCGGATCGAACGATTGACGGCCGGGTGAGGGGCCCGCCGGAGTAATGGGTGCCGGGCCGTTCATGGGCCGTCCGCGGGCTGTCTCTGGGCCGTCAACGATGGCCAAACGGTGGTCAACGGTGGCCAAGAACGACCAATGACCACCAGGACCCTCCGTATGACGGCTGGCTGCGCTCCAGATCAGAGGCCCTGCAACTACTCGTTTTCATCCTCAGGTGGACGTACGGCAAGATGGGGTGTATCTGCCCACCCACTTCTTGCCGGACGGTTTCTCTTGGCTGAGTACATCTACACGATGCGCAAGACGCGCAAGGCGCACGGCGACAAGGTCATCCTCGATGACGTGACGCTGAGCTTCCTGCCCGGTGCGAAGATCGGTGTGGTCGGCCCAAACGGCGCCGGTAAGTCCACCGTCTTGAAGATCATGGCCGGTCTGGAGCACCCCTCCAACGGCGATGCCTTCCTGTCGCCCGGGTACACGGTCGGCATCCTGCTTCAGGAGCCGCCGCTGGACGAGTCCAAGACCGTGCTGGAGAACGTCCAGGGCGGTGTGGCGGAGATCAAGGGCAAGCTCGACCGGTTCAACGCGATCGCCGAGCAGATGGCGACCGACTACTCCGACGCGCTCCTTGACGAGATGGGCAAGCTCCAGGAGGAGCTCGACCATGCCAACGCCTGGGACCTCGACGCCCAGCTGGAGCAGGCGATGGACGCCCTGGGCTGTCCTCCCGGCGACTGGGCGGTCACCAACCTCTCCGGTGGTGAGAAGCGTCGGGTAGCACTCTGCAAGCTGCTGCTCGAAGCCCCTGACCTGCTGCTGCTGGATGAGCCCACCAACCACCTGGACGCCGAGTCGGTCCAGTGGCTGGAGGCACACCTCGCCAAGTACGCGGGCACCGTCGTCGCCATCACTCACGACCGGTACTTCCTCGACAACGTCGCCGGCTGGATCCTTGAGCTCGACCGCGGTCGGGCCATCGGCTACGAGGGCAACTACTCCACCTACCTGGAGTCCAAGCAGTCCCGTCTCAAGGTCGAGGGCCAGAAGGACGCCAAGCGCGCCAAGCGGCTCAAGGAGGAGTTGGAGTGGGTCCGCTCCAACGCCAAGGGGCGACAGGCCAAGTCCAAGGCCCGTCTCGCTCGTTACGAGGAGATGGCGGCCGAGGCCGACAAGATGCGGAAGCTGGACTTCGAGGAGATCCAGATCCCGCCGGGCCCGCGCCTCGGCAGTGTCGTGGTGGAGGTCGAGAACCTCTCGAAGGGCTTTGGCGACAAGCTCCTCATCGACGACCTCAGCTTCACCCTGCCCCGTAACGGCATCGTCGGTGTCATCGGCCCGAACGGCGCCGGCAAGACGACGCTGTTCAAGATGATCCAGGGTCTTGAGGAGCCGGACTCCGGTGTCATCAAGGTCGGCGACACCGTCAAGATCTCCTACGTCGACCAGAGCCGCGCCAACATCGACCCCAAGAAGTCGCTGTGGGCCGTGGTCTCGGACGAGCTCGACTACATCAACGTCGGCCAGGTCGAGATGCCGTCCCGCGCCTATGTCTCCGCCTTCGGATTCAAGGGCCCGGACCAGCAGAAGGCCGCGGGCATCCTCTCCGGCGGTGAGCGCAATCGGCTGAACCTCGCACTCACCCTCAAGCAGGGCGGCAACCTCCTGCTCCTCGACGAGCCCACCAACGACCTGGACGTCGAGACGCTCTCCTCGCTGGAGAACGCGCTGCTGGAGTTCCCCGGCGCGGCCGTGGTCGTCTCCCACGACCGGTGGTTCCTGGACAGGGTCGCGACGCACATCCTCGCGTACGAGGGTGACTCCAAGTGGTTCTGGTTCGAGGGCAACTTCGACTCGTACGAGAAGAACAAGATCGAGCGCCTCGGTGCGGATGCGGCCCGTCCGCACCGTGCCACGTACAAGAAGCTCACCCGAGGCTGAGGCGAAGAACCTATGGCTCGACACATCTACAGCTGCCCCCTTCGTTGGTCGGACATGGACGCCTTCGGGCATGTCAACAACGTCGTCTTCCTGCGGTACTTGGAAGAGGCGCGCATTGACTTCATGTTCCGGCTGGCTCCGGGCGACGGCTCCCCGTCGTTCTCCGGGGGGTCCGTGGTGGCGCGGCATGAGATCGACTACATACGGCCGCTCGTGCACCGGCATGAGCCGGTGATCGTCGAGTCATGGGTGACCAGGATCGGCGCGGCGTCGCTGACCATCGCGTACGAGATCAAGGACGAGGTCTCGACCGCCGAGGGCCCCGGTGGTGCCGTGGACGCTCCGCAGGTCTATGTGCGAGCGTCGACCGTGGTCGTCCCGTATGACCTGGAGGCGGCCCGTCCGCGCCGGATCAGCCCGGAGGAGAAATCGTTCCTCCAGCAGTACCTGCCCGAAACGGGCGCTGAAGCCGGAGCGCAAGCGGCGACGGAACCGGAGACACAGCCCGTGCCGGCGTCCGACAGCAGGGCGGCTGATGAGGGCGCTCTCGTCGCATGAGCCTGCCCGCACATGGTCTGTACCTCGCTGATGCGAGGGAGGCGGAGGATCTCACCGCCTTCCTCGCTCGGCTGATCCACTACGACCGCGCCGCCGCCGTCAGGCTCCAGGCCGGCGGTTCCGACGGTCCCCAACCCCATCTCGCCGTCTTTGGCCGCCCGCCCTCGTTCGAGGTGCTGGCGATTCGCACGGCACGGCTGGCAGCCCCTGCCCAGCTGGACATCACCGTCTCCGCCGGCGAGCTGCTTGAAGGCATTGCCGGCGCCGGGTTCACCGTGCCCGACGCGGTCACCGGACCTCCGTGGGCCGGGGTGCTGCCGCCCCGCGGCGGCTGGCACAAGATCCCCGGGCTGCCCACGGTGGAAGCGATGCGCGAGGCGGTGGCGGCGGCCGTCGCCGAGTTCCGCTACCGCGACGAGGCTCTGCCCGACGAACAGCGCATCCGCACGGAACGCGACCGGATCGGACGCGAGATCTGGTCCCGTACGGTCGGTGCCGCACCCCTGCCGCTGCGGGCTGTCCACGCAGCCCAGTCGTTGGGGTTCCTCCCTCCGGGAGTCGCGGTGGCGCTGCTCGGCGCGGGTTCCTGGCTCAGGCTCCGTACCCCCTTCGGCTCCATCGCCGTACGGATGAGGGGCCTCGGGGGGCTGGACGTCACCCCTGCCAGGGGCTGAGGCCCAGGGGCCGGACGTCACCCCCACCGGGGACTGAGGCCCCTCCACACCCACTGGCCCCATGGGCGAGGGCCCCGTGAGTGGTGCCATCGCTGGGGACCAGCTGCCCGCCCCGGGCATGCCATGGAGCGGATCAGCTGACGACCGAGGGGAATTGGGCCGGGGCCGATTCCCTAGCCGGGGGTGTTCACCATGGACGCCGCCGCGTAGGTGAGGTACTTCCAGAGCTGTTCCTCGTGCTCCGGGGCGAGGCCCAGCTCATCCAGGGCGTCCCGCATATGCCTCAGCCAGGCGTCATGGGCCGCCTGGTCAACCTTGAACGGTACGTGGCGCATGCGCAGCCGCGGATGGCCGCGGTTCTCGCTGTAGGTGCGGGGGCCACCCCAGTACTGCATCAAGAAGAGCGCGAACCGGTCCTCTGCCGGACCGAGATCCTCCTCGGGGTACATCTCCCGCAGCAGAGGGTCCTCGGCGACGCCCTGGTAGAAGCGGTGTACGAGGCGCCGGAACGTCTCTTCGCCGCCGACCTGCTCATAGAAGGTCTGCTCCTGAAGCGTGCCGCGCGGGATCTCGTTCACGTGGATAAGCCTCGCAATGTGTCTGTAGACCGGCCCCGGGGGTTGACTGCCGGGGGGTCCGGGGCGGTTCCCCGGGAAAAGCCGCACACGTCCATCGTCTCAGACGGACCGGCGGAGGACCTGGGCCCTAGGACCCCCGTCCCAGGCCCTGGAAGGCCCCTCTTCCCCTACTCGCCGGTACCCATCCGCGGGTCTCGCCGGTACCCATCCGCGGGCGGCTCGCACAGCCGTCCGCGGCGGTGGAGAGTGGAGGCATGGGGACGGGATGGGAACGCTACGGTCAGCCTGCCGCCGAGGCCCAGGCGGCTCTGGTGCGGCTGATCGCGGCCGAGGGCGGTCTGACGGACCCCGCCTGGAGGCTCGCCTTCGAAGAGGTGCCGCGGCACCTCTTCGTGCCCTATTACTTCGTGAATCGCGTGGGCACCTATGAACGGCTCTGGTGCGAGGACCCCGACCCGATCCGGCGGGAGCGCTGGCTCAGGGGCGCCTACTACGACGGTCCCCTGGCGACCCGCGTGCGCGACGGCGAGCTGATCTCTTCGAGCAGCCAGCCGTCCCTGATGGCCGGGATGCTCCAGGCCCTGGAGGTCCGGGACGGCGACTCCGTGCTGGAGATCGGCGCGGGCACCGGCTACAACGCCGCCCTGCTGAGCCATCGTCTGGGCGATTCCAAGGTGACCAGCATCGATATGGACGAGGAGATCACCGAGTCGGCTCGCACCCACCTCGCTGCCGCCGGCTACCGTCCGACCGTGGTCACCGGTGACGGGGCGCGCGGTTGTGCCGAGCGGGCGCCCTTCGACCGGATCATCGTGACCTGCACCCTGCCGTTCATCCCGTACGACTGGCTTGCGCAGTGCAGCCCGGGTGCGCGCATTCTCGCCCCGCTCTCCACCGGGCTGATCGCCCTGCGGGTGGAGGATGACGGCGACGGCCGGAGTGCGGAGGGGCGCTTTCTGGGGACCTCCGCGTACTTTGTCGCACTCCGGGGCTCAGGTGCGGTGCCTGAGAGGCGGGTGAGCGGACTGCCTCACCGACTGGCCGAGAATGATCTATTCCGCTTCTTGCTCACGCTGACCGCGGGCAGTCTTGAACCGCGTGAGGCGCTCTCGCTCTGGGAGCGTGAGCGCCGCCCGTCGCGCGATCGGTTCGGCGTCACGGTCAGACATGGCCATCAGTGGGCCTGGCTTGATGATCCGCAGGGGCCCTACTCCTGGCCCCTCGGGCGTACGGCAGAGGGCCCCGCCACGGCTCCGCGAAACTAGCCGCGCCGGATGGTGATCGTCGTCCAGGCGCCGACATGGACCCGGTCACCGTCGTTCAGAGCCACCGGCACATACGGTTGGATCGGCTCTTCCCCGCCGTTGATCGTGGTGCCGTTGGTGGAGTTCTGGTCGACGACCGCCCAGGAACCGTCCTGCTGCTGCACCAGCACGGCGTGCTTGTGCGAGACCCCCGGGTCCTCCGGCGGTACGGACAGGTCAATGTTCGGGGCCTCGCCCGTGGACTGGCGGCGACGGCCGATGGTGATCTGGCCACCGATGAGCGGAAGGTGCTGCTCCGGCGAGTACGCGGGCAGATTGAGGCCGGTCGCATCCGGACCGCTGCGCTGCATCATCGCCAGGAAGTAGTCCCGATCGGGTGCGACGACAGCCGTCCAGCTTCCCTGGGTCCGGTAGGGCGGCTGGGACTGATGCTGACCGGGCGCACCTCCCGGGCCATGGCCGCCGGACTGCATCTGCCGACCCTGCTCGCTGTACTGCGGTGGTGCGCTCCCCTGCCCGGACTGCTGCTGGAAGAGGGAGAGCCCTGCCTGCATCCCCGAGCCTTGGGGCTGGGCGGGACCCAGTGACGGAGAGGAGTGCGGCTGCGAGGGCGGGGACAGCATCCAGTCGTCCGCGCCGCCCGTCTGCTGTGCCTGCGAGGGTATCGGCGGTTCGGGCTGCTGTTGGTAGGGCTGCTGTCCCTGGTGTCCGTGGCTCTGGGGGAATCCCGGGGGCTGGGAGTATCCCGGATGACGCTGCTGCCCCGAAGGATCGCCGAGGGGCTCCGCGGGTCGATTCAGCTGCGAGGGGCGCGAACCCTGGTAGTCAAAGGGATCGTGCTGCTGCCCATGATGACCCCCCTGGGGGCCTTGGTGCGCCGGTGATCCAGGAGGAGGTTGGCTGGTGAACCCCGAAGGGAGGTTCAGCCCGGACTGGGGTTGCGGCGCCGGGGCGAGCGGGGTGTAGGAGGTCGCTGTGTGCGTCAGGAAGTTGTACCGGCACTCCTCGCAGTACGAGGACACGCCCTCGCGCGGGGTACGGCACTGCGGACATAGCTCAGCCACGGCGGTGGCGTTCGGGTCGTTCTGGCCCGGGTATCCGTACGAGGGCGGCGAACCCCCTCCTGGAGGAGCGCTGGGGCCGGCCATGCGGTGGCCGCAGACCTCGCACCAGTCTTCAGAACCCGACTGGTGTCCGTTCGGGCAGGTCGGCATGTCGGCGCTTCCCCCTCTCCTTGTCCGGCCCGAGGGCCGTCCCACTTCGTGTTGTCGCTTGTAGGTGCCTTGGACGCCGAGCGCACCGACTACTTCTTCACGCGCACCGTTTTCGTGGAGCGCGTTTCGAGGGTCATCTCATCGGCATCCGCGACCTTGGCCTTCAGTCGCACAGTACCCGTCGCGACATCGACCACGTCCACCACCTTCGAAAGGAGTTTCGCAGTGTCCTCATTGCCCGAGGCCGCCGCGAGCTGTACGGCGCGACCCAATTTCGCCGTAGCGTCATCGAAATCGCCTGACTTGCGAGCATCGAGACCTTGTTGGATGACTTGTGCTAGTTCGGCCTGGCCGGTGTAGTGCGCGACCTGCGGGTTGATCGATGTCGAAGCCGCCATGTCGTCCGTCCACACCGCCCGGACCAATCCCTGGGACAGCACCTGCGGTGTACCGCCGTCCACCGCCGGAATGATCAACGAGGCGCGGGCGGCCAGCATCTCCTGGCCGATGCTCGCGTGGGGCACTTCCACGCACACGTGATAGTCGCGGGACTCATCGCCCCAGGAGCCGGTCGGATAGTCCCCGGCCCGCGGATTGGCTTCCGTGCGTCGTCCGGTCAGCTCCTCGACCGTGGGGGCTACCTGCTTGATGAACTTGATCTCCACACCGACCGGCGTCCAGAGCCTGAGCGCCACATCGGCGATCTCCTTGCCCATCGCCTTTTCCATCATGCCCGTGAAGTCATCGGCGAGATGGGCTGGGTCGGCGACGATATCGGCGGTGCCGAGCAGGGCCGATGCGATACCGGTGACTTCCTTGACTTCCCAGTCGGTGCCGACTCCACGCGCGTCACAGGTGAAGCGGCCGGCCGCGTCGCTGAGCGCGGAGCCCAGTTCCTCCGGGGTCTCATGCTCGTTGCGTCCGTCGGTCAGCAGGATGCCGTGCCGGATGCCGCTGTGCGCGGTGGCGAGAAGTCTGTCCGAAAGCCGCAGCCAGGTGCCGATGGCGGTCCCGCCTCCCGCCGTGAGCCGACGGAGCGCCTGCCTTGCCTCAGCACGGGTGTGCGCATCCGCGCTCGCCAGCCGTCCACCGCCCGGATAGACCTCGGCGGCCTGGTGGGTGCCCGCGACCACGGCGAACTCCACGCCGTCGCGCAGGGTGTCGATCGCGGCGGACGTCGCGTCACGGGCGTTACGCATCTTGGTGGGCGGGTAGTCCATCGACCCCGAGCAGTCGACCATGATGACGACGGCCCCGCCCGATGCCGGACCCGGTATCGCCCCGGGCGCCGCTGAGGCGCCGGTGAGCTGTCTGGCTCCGGTCGTGCCGCCGCCGGTGGAGGTGACCGTCACGATCGCGTTCACCTCGCGCCCGCCCTCAGGCAGGAATTCGTTCTGATACACCTCGACGGAGAACTGCGGAACCTGGGACTTGGAGAAAACGGCCATCTGATGGGCTCCTTGAGCACTCCACTCGGGAGATTCGGTCAGTGGTGCGGTCCTCGCCGGCCGCGAGGACCGGTGGTGATGCTCCCGTTCGGGGGCTGGGCTGAGGTCGGCTGGCTCGGGGTAGGCGGTTCTGGTCGGTGCGGTGAGACCGGAGCGTTCTCATGGCGACCCGGATGACCTCTGGCGCGTCTGCTGCGGTTGAGCGGGTACCGCCGGTTAACGGTTCAATAGCGGTATCGCAGTGGAGCGGTGGACGGGGCGTCATACCGGGCCCGAGGTGGTCCAGGGCGATCCTGCCCCTTGCCGTTCGACCGCGAACGGGAGGATCGCCACTGTTACGTTGTCGTGGCCCCCGCCGTCGAGGGCATGTCCGACCAGCACTTGGGCGCTGTGCAGGGGTCGCTCGGCGGCGTCCGCGGGGATCACCCTGGCCATTTCCTCCGCGGCCTCGGCGTAGTTCCACAGGCCATCCGTGCAGACCACCACGGCGCCAGGGCGATCTGGCTTGAAAGCGGCTGTGTGCGGGTCGAGTTCATAGGCATCGGCACCCAGCCAACCGGTGATGGCGTGGGCGCGCTGGTCCGCGTAGGCCTCGTCCTCACCCATCAGTCCCGCAGCGACCATCTGGGCGGCCCAGGAGTCGTCCTCGGTGAGCCGGGCCGCCGGAGTGCTGCGGTCGTCCGGTACCCAGTACGCCCTGCTGTCGCCCACCCAGCCGATGATCAGAAGACCACCGGCGGAGATGGCACCGACGATCGTGCAGGCGGGGGCGTTCAACTGGTGCTGCGGGGCGGGCTCCAACGGGTCGACCGGAGGGCCCTGTCCGGCCAGGGAGTTGACGGCGGCGGCTGCGGCGACGATCGCCTCATGCATGGCCTGCTGCGGGTGGGTGCCCCTGGGCAGGCTGGTCAGCAGGAGCTCATTGGCGGTACTGGCCGCCGCCATGGACGCCTCATCGGGACGGACGGCCGATGAGACACCGTCGCAGACGATCGCGATGACCGCGGGCGAGCCGTCCGGGAGGGCGGTGGTGGAGATGGCGAAGGCGTCCTCATTGCGGTGGTGGCGCAGCCCGCGGTCGCTGACCGCCGCGACCGAACTCAACTCCAACTCCATGTGATCGCGTTCGCGCGGCTGTGCGTGGCCGCAGTTCTCGCAGTAGCCGTCGGTGTCTACCCGGCCAGCACGGCACGCCACGCACACCTTGGTGCTCGGCGGCGCGGGCGGGGCGACGGTGCGGGGGTCGGCAGCGCTCGGGGGAGCCCCCGGGGCCGGTAGCCCGAAGTCACCGCCTTCGTGTCCCGGGGCCACCCCGGAGGGGCCTGGCGAAGTGTCGTAGTGCGCCGGGCGGGACGGGGGGCCTTGGGGGGTGGGGACACCGGTTGCGCCACCGCCGCTGGGGAAGCCACCGACGGCGGGCCCTGATGAACCACCCGAGGCCCCTGAAGGAGCGCCGGTGCTGTCGCCGAAGGGGGGGTGGCCTGCTGGGTTGGTGACGCCATGGGGCCCCTGGCCGGCCCCCGCGGCCGGGGCGCCTGACGCGCCGCCGAAGGGATTGGCCGCGTTCTCGTATCCAGTGGCTGTTTCAGGGCGGACCGCTCCCGCGGCGCCTGCCTGGGGATCTCCCGTGATGCCTTGCGGCTGTGCGCCGGAGAGCGGCAACTGAGCCCCACGGGAGTCCAGGCCCGGCAGTTCACCGGGATGCTGCACTCGTGGCGGAACGCCCGAGCTGTCCACACCGCTGGCGGATGGCCAGGCGCCGGGCGTGACCGGTACACCCATGGCGAGTGTGGGGCGGTCGCGCCCCGCTGGCGCCGGCCCGGCGGACAGCTCAAGTCCGCACGCTCCGCAGAAGCGGTCCCCTTCTTCCAGCGGTTCCGTGCAGCCGGGGCACGACGGCCCTGCGGCCGACTGATGCATCTGCGACGACATCGATCACACCCACGTCCGGGGGCGGAAGCGGTTGGCACGCTCCACCAGGTCCATCCGCTCCTCGCCCCGCTGGGCGAGCCGGGCGAGCACCCGGAACGAGCGTTCCAGCCCGAAGCGCAGTCCGCGCTCATCCAGTGCACTGCCGAGCAACTCGGTCGGCGCGGGCCGCGCGGCGGGCGCGCTGCCGGGCCTTGGTGTGCTCGACGGGTCCGGTACGGGCTGCGATGCTCCGGGACTACCGGAGAGTACCCAGTCCAGCGCCGTACCGAGTACCTCTGTGGACAACTGCTCGCGCCGTACGGCGTCCAAGCCGAACTCCTTCAGGGCGTCCACCTGCGCGGCGGCGGCGGCCAGGTCGGCAAGGAGCGGGTCCTGTGCGGCTCGCCGTCGCAGCCGTGCCCGTACCGCGGCCACCCGGGCCGCCGTGTAGTGGATGGACACCTCCGGCACCGACTCCAAGGTGCGCACGGCCCCGGCTCGGTCGCCCGCCGCGAGTTGCACCCGGGCCAGCCCGAAGGCGGCGCTGACATAGCTGGGATCGGTCGTCCACACCAGACGGTAGTACTCCGCGGCATTGTCCAGTTGACCCAGCACCTCGGCGCACACACCGAGGGCGAGCTTGGGCGCGGGCTCTCCTGGGAACGCGTCGTAGATCGCGTCGAAGGAGAGCGCGGCCGCCGCTCTGTCCCCGGTCACCAAAGAGGTCAGACCGCGATACCAGACCACCCGCCAATCGTCGGCGTGTTCGGTCTCCAGGGTCTGCAGCGCTGTCGTGGCGGAGCCGAGGTCGCCCATCTCCAGTTGGGCGCGCAGTTCGCGCAGCCGGGTCTCGGGGGATGCCCCCGGGGCGGCGCGCAGCGCGGCGATCAGCTCGGCGGGTGCCGAGGTCATCAGGCCCGCCAGGAATCCGGCGTTGGGGTCCCCGGGGTCCACCCGCGGGACGGGCAGGGCGAGGGACACCGCCCGGGTGTCGAGCTGGACCAGATGCGGTGCCAGGCGTGCTCCGGCCGCCGTCTTGGCCGAACTGCCCAGGACGGCTCCCACCGGTCCGCCGGAAGCACTCAGAGCGCCAGCGCCGGCCGGCGAGCCGCCCGGTGCTGCTCCGCTTCCGGCCGTACTCCCCCCGGGGACCCCAAGGCTCAGCTGCGGCGCAATGGCGGCCAGGCCAGCGGCCTTGGCGCCCCGCCCCGGAGCCCGTGCGCCGAGGGTGGACACATCCGCGTCCAGCTCGGCGAACAACTCCGCATCGGTCACCCGTACTTCGGTGCCGAAGAGGGTGGACAGCGATGGGCGGGGGCGGCCGGTCTGGATCGCGACGACCTCCCTGAGGACTCCGGTCAGCTGCTCCGCCATCTCCTGGGCAGAGGAGAACCTCCGGGCCGGGTCCGGGTCCGTGGCCCGTACCAGTAGCCGGTAGAACGACTCGTAGGTTCGGAAGACCTGGATGTTCTCCGGGTCCGGCAGGGAGTCCACGAACACGTTCGTATAGCCCTGGAAGTCAAAGGACAGTACGGCCAGTGTCCGGGCGACGGTGTAGAGATCGGATGCGACGGACGGACCGACGTCCGCGACCTCCGGGGCCTGGTACCCGACCGTCCCGTAGATCGCGGACTCGTCATCGTCCATTCGCCGGACCGCGCCCATGTCGATCAGCTTGAGCTGGTCCTGCTGCTGAATGGCGTTGTCGACCTTGAAGTCGCAGTACAGCAGGTTTCTGCTGTGGAGGTGGCCAAGGGCCTCCAGCGCCTCGATCCCATAGGCACAGGCCTGCTCCACCGGCAGTGGGTCCCGCTTACCGGCGGCGTCCCGCCGGTCGTTCGCCAGTTCCTTGAGCGACTTGCCGCCGACGTACTCCATGACGATGTAGCCGTCGAGCGAGCCGGTCCGCTGGTCGAGGTGTTCGACGAAGTTGTAGATGCGGACGATGTTGGAGTGCTCGATCTCGGCGAGGAAGCGACGCTCGGAGATGGCCGCGGCCATGGCGTCCTGGTCGCCGGTGTCCAGTAGGCCCTTGAGCACCACCCATCGGTCGGAGACCGCACGGTCCACCGCCAGATAGACCCATCCCAGCCCGCCGTGGGCCAGGCATCCCACCACCTCGTACTGTCCGCGCACGATGTCACCGGGCGCGAGCTTCGGCACAAAGGAGTAGGGATGGCCGCAGGAGGTGCAGAAGCCCTCGGTACGGCCGGGGATACCACCGCGCGAACGGCCCACGGGCGCACCGCACTCGGAACGGGAGCAGAACCGCTTGCGCTCGGGGACCTCGGGCTCGCTCATCACCGCGGAGCGTGGATCGGGGCGTGGCACCTCAGGCACCACCACCAGCCCGGCGCCCAGTCGGTTGCGGCCGGACGCACCGCTGGAGGTGCCTGAGCTACGCACCGAGATCGACTGCGATGTGGTACTGGCCCCGGTCAGCGACCGCGACAGCCGCCCTGAGACGGATCGGCGCGATGTCGAGGAACGTGACGAAGCCCGGGAGGATCGGGAGCTGTTGCGTACGGATGAGCTGCTGCGACCGCTGCCGTCCGGGCCCTCACCGGCCGAGGCGCCGGCTCCGGTGCCGGAACGACTCGCGGCGACCACCGGCGCAAGGCCGCAGGTGTCGCAGTACAGCTCGCCGCCGCCCATGTCTTCGTAGCTGCCCTCACAGCCGGGGCGCTGGCAGTTCGTCCCCTCGTTCATGACTCCTCCGTCCGCGTGCTCATCTAATACCCTCCGCGGTCCGTGGGGCCCGACGGGCCGGGCTCCCGCTGGGTCAACGCCTCAGCCGCGGCCTGCTGGTAGCGCAGCACCGCGTGCTCGGCGACCCGTAGATCACACGGCGCGCTCCACAGCATTCTTCGCGCGGCGTCATAGCGCTCGATGAGCAGCGGGTCCTCCGCGAAGCCGTGGCGGGCCACCTTGGCCTTGTAAGCGTCCAATCTGCCGCGCAGCTCCGCCCGGACCGCGAGCGGGGCGGTTACCGCGGTCAGGGACTCACGGGCGCGGAGCAGTTCGTCCTCGGCCTCTCGCTCCAGCAGTTCCAGCAGGGGGGAGAGCCGATGCCACTGGGAGTGACGGCGGTACTCGGCGGCGGTCGCGAGCCGCTCCTGCAGGGCGGTGGCCGGCCCGCTGACTGCGGGCACCTCCGAGGCGGCGATCTTCGCCAGCACCTCCCCTCGCGCTGAGCGTGCCGCGGTGAGGGTGCGATCGGCGCGCGAGAGCACGTCCCGCAGCCTGATCAGCCGCTCCTCGGAGTCCTGGCGGACCCGCAGTACCGCGTCTATCTCACCCCTGATGTCCTGCAGGGCGCGGGCAGAACGGTCATAGCGGTCGGTGTCCGGTCGTCCGCCGCCCGGTGCGGACGATCCTGGAGCGGGCCGCCAGAACGCCATGGGGTCGGAGATCACTTGGGCGCGGAGCGTGGTCAGCTCATGGGTGATGGACTCCAGTTCGTCCCCGGAGGGGTGTTCGCCCGGTCGCACGCCGACGGAGTGCGCCAGCGAGCGGGTGCGCTGAAGCTCGGCGGAGAGCAGATCGATACGGGCGGGTAGGGCCGACCAGACCGCATCGGCTGTGACGACCATGTCCAGGGAGCGGGCGTAGAGGTCATTCATCCGGGCGACGAGCTCTTCCAGGCTGAACTGCTCGGAGAGCTTGGCGGGGCCGGTGATCGAGGAGGTCAGCTGCGCGGTGGGGTTGGCCACGGTCACGCTGGCCCCGCGGAGTCGGTCGGTGAGCTCCACCAAGTCCTCACGGCTCGACCAACGGCGACGTGCGCGCAGCTCCCGGGCGCTGGTGAGGGCGGAGCTGTACGCTTCGAAATATCCCCAGAGCACGGTGATGGACTGCTCGGTGGCGGCCCAGCGGTCCTTGGTGACACCGGTGAGCTCGGCACCTTCGAGGAGTCTGCGCCCCGCGTGGTCCTGGAGGGCCAGCAAAGAGGTCTCGATCGCCTCGTACTCGGCTCCGAGCCGCGCCAGCGCGCGGTCCACCTCGTCCCGGTCCATCGGCGGCCCGGGAGCTTTCCCGGAGCCGGCGAACGGTCCCGCGGCGCCCATCGATCACCTCTTTCGTCGGTCAGCCGGGCGTTGTCGCACGGCTCCTGCACTCCCGTCCCGCTGCCGCACCGCAACCCCGTCGCGATGTCGCCGCTCTCCGAAACGGGTCCTACCTGCCGCTGTCACCGGGGCACGGTCCGGTCGGCGTGCCAGCGACGGAACCGGTCGGCGTTGACCGCCCGGTCTCCGCGCGGCTACCCCGGCCGGGTTGCCACCCCTTGGCTCCAGGCGACCCAGACGTTGGGCCGTCTATCCGGGCTATCCGCCTAGCCGTCCCGGTACTTGGGTGCGGGCGGCCCGGATATCCCGGGCAGATCGTCCGCCAACCAATCCTGGTAAGCGGCCTTCCACGCGGTCTGTCGGTACTCCTCCAGTACCTGGTTCACCCGGCGGACCACATCGTCCTTGCCGAGTTTGGTCGCCACTCCGTAGAACTCGGTGGTGAAGGGCTTGCCGCCCTTGAGCTCCACGGTAGGGTCCTGTGCCGCCTGACCCGCGGCGAGGGCGTTGTCCGTGACGACCGCGTCGACCAGTCCCTCCTGCAGCCGTACCAGGCAGTCCAGCTGGTTGGAGACCGTGAGAACGTCGTCGTCAGCGGGCTTTCCGTCGTGCTTGTCCTTGAAGATCGCCCCGAATGAGTTCTTCTCCAGTTCTTCGTAGGCCGTCGAACCCTCGGCCGAGCAGACCCTCTTGCCCTTGAGTGAGGCGTTGTACCCCGTGATCTTGGAGGTCTTGGGGGCGAGGACCTGCTGTCCGGCCTGGAAGTAGGCGGTGGAGAAGGCGACCTGCTTGATCCGGGCGCAGTTGATCGTCATCGTCCGCACCACGATGTCCACCGTGCCGTTGTTCAGCGCGGGGATGCGCTGGTTGGTGGGTATGGCACGGAAGATCACCGCGTCCGGCTTTCCGAGGATGTCCTCGGCGATGGCACGGGCCAGATCGATGTCGAAGCCCTTGAGTGAACCGGTCGCCGGATCGCGGTACCCCCAGCGGTAGCTGTTCTGGTCGACACCGACGATCAGCTTCCCGCGCTTCTTGATCGCCAGGATGTTGGGTCCATCCGCTGAGGACGGGGTCAGGGACGCCTCCGGGCTGGTGCAGGCGTCGGCCTTCGCCGGCTCCACCATGGAGATGCTGTGACCCGTCGCCGGAAGGTGTGAGACCGCCCCTTGGGAGAGCGGCAGCAAGGTGCCCACGGCCGTCAGCACACAGGCCGTGGCCATGCCGGCGACACCACCCCAGCCCCGGAAGCTCACTCTGCCCCTGAGCCGCGAGGCGCGCGGGTCGAGCCGAGCGCGACTCTCCCGCCTGGCCGCGCTGCCCGCGGCTGGCTCAGCACCGGCCCGTGCCCCGGCTCCCGCCGCTGCCTGGGACTCGGTCCCTGACCCGGTCTCGTCGTCCGGCATCACGCCCCCTCTCACCGGTACTCCGAAAGCCTGCGGTTGATGCCGAGGATCGCGCCTGCCGCACCCAGCACACCCAGCGCGGCCGCGCCCAACGGAAGGCCGCCCAGCGCGTCCCGTCCAGCGCGGGCGGCCCGGGTGAACTCTCGCTGCTCATGCGCCAGCGCCTTCGCCAAAGCCGCGTCCACCTGATCGAACGACTCCCCGGTCGAGTCCTTCGCACCGATGACCTTGTCCAGCGCGCCGTCGTAGTCGCCGGACTTGTCGGTGGTACTGGCCGCCCGGTGCCGGAGCTGCCACTCGGCGACGCTCGTCGCAGCGGCCTTGACGGGGTCGCGTCCCTCGTCGTCGTCCGCGAGCGTCTCCGCCCTGCCCAGCCCATCGCTGAGCTTGAGCATCCCCGCGCCGTACTCCGATTCGTACTTGTCACGCTTGCCGTCATCGGTGAGTACCGCGCCCCGCGCGACCAGGGTGAGGTTCTCATTGGCTCGGGCCTTGAGGGAGCTGATCCTGGCGTCGTTGAGCACCTTCAGCGACTTCTGACCGTGCTCCCGGGCCTCGTCCAGCTGGGAGCGGGCCACTGTGTGCCCGACCGCGAGCCAGAGCAGGACGACCGTGGCGGCGGCGGTGGCGGCCAACAGGCCGTGGTTGAAGACGCGATTGGTCCGACGGTAGCTGCGGTGTTGGGCCCAGCCGAGCGCTCCGAGGGCCAGCAGCCCGAGCGCGATGGAGAGTATCGGCCAGAAGCGGGCGTCCTCGTCGTCCCGGTCGAGCCGGGAGCTCTCCGCGTCGTAGAGCTTCTGAGCTGCGGGTAGCAGCACCTTGCTCATCTGCTCGTTGGCGAATCGCAGGTACGCTCCACCGAGGGGCAACCCTTGCCGGTTGTAGGTACGGGCTGTCTCTACCCGCCCGGTGTAGAGCGGGAGCTGTTCGTTCAATGTGGCTATCTGGCGGCCGGACTCGCTGGAACTGTCCGTGTGGGTGGCGGCCTTGATCAGCAGTTGCGAGGCGAGGCTGATGTCCTTCTCATACCGCTCGCGCACCCCAGCGGGCTCAGCACCCGAGCCGGCCAGGAACCCACTGGACGCCGCGGTGTCCGCGTCGGCCAGCGAGCGGTATACGGACGCGGCATCCGCGCTCAACGGTTGGCTGCGGCTGACGACGTCATCAGCCGCCGAGGCTCGGTCGGTGATCTCGAACGCGGTGACCGTGCCGAAGACGACGACCAGCGCGGCCAACACGGCCCCGATGATCCTCAGCCGTCCCGGCTCGGTCGTGGCGGCGGAACGGACCCGGTCCGCCGCGTCCGCCAGGGCACCGCGGGGCACCGGTGACCCACCAGACGGTGGAAGTCCCAGAGCGGTCCCAGGCGGCTGCGCGGGCGTGGGCGTCGGCGTGGACGTCGGAGCCGAATGCACGGGCACGGGCTGCCCGGTTTGCAGCTGTGTCACCTGACCTCCCCCTCGGTCGCTGACATCGGCCCGCTCCCCAGCGGGTCGGAGGATGTCCCCTGGCCAGAGTATGGCCGCGATGACGGACAAACACAGCTAGATTGACTGGATCTTGAGCCTGTGGCAATGGGACCGTTGAGTCCGATCAGCTGTGGTTCCTCCTCCTGAATACGCTTCAGGACCTTGATCGGTTCCCCTTTCCAGCGCACTGATGGGGGCGTGACCGACAGTCCGCGCCCCCTGGCGCCTCCTCATCCCCGCGGTTTCCGCTGTCCGTTCCTGCGCTGTGCGCATCTGACGGGGCGTGCGGGCGCTCTCTCGAACCGCGGGAACCCGACCGAACCTCTCCCCGCTTCCTGATGAACCGCTGTCTCCGACCCCCGGGATCCGGCGCCCCCACAGGCTTCATCCCCACAGACTTCACCCCCGCAGCCTCGCCCGATAGCGCGGAGACCGGCAGCTCCGGGCGCCAGCGCTGTGAGGGGGAGCCTGTGCCTCCGCTCCCGGGTCTGAACCCCGACCCGGACCCCATACCCCGGAGCCGTCCGCTCAAGCCCCGACTCCCCGCCCTCGGCAGCGGCTTCGGCGGCGCCCCGGCGGCCAGGCACCGGCACCGGAAACGAGCAGGCCGCTGAGCACTGGAAAGCAGGCCCGCCCCGATCATCACCGGGCCGAGCCATCGGTGAGCACTGCTCCGCGCCCTGACCTGCGGTGAGCACCGCGTACGACGAAAGCCCGTGTGCCTGCCCTCCAGTCGGGTCAGACACACGGACCGCATCACCACCACGTCACCACTGCATCGCCCCCGACGACCTGTACGTAGCACGGCACGCCTGGGCCCGTCGTGTACTCGTGGAGAAGCACCGGGCGGGTGCGCCTTCCGTGCCGCGAGGCGCCGGGGCGCCCCCTGTCCGCCCCCTAGATGTAGTAGGCGCGCAGCTTGGCCCGGGCCGCTGCTGGAGCTCCCAGACGGTCGAGACCGAGCAGCGCGGCTCCCAGTACCGGTGGAGCCGTCACCACCCTGATCACGGCCTTCGGGGCCTTCGCCGCGAGCAGTGCGACGATCTGCTCGTCCAACTCCGGATGCCGGGCAGCCAGTACGCCTCCGCCCAGCAAGACCGGAACCCTCTCGTCCAGTAGGCCTAGCTTCTCCAGGGCCACCGTCGACATGGCGACGACTTCCTCCGCCTGCCGACGTACCAGGGAACGTGCCACGGGGTCCCCCGCGATACTGGTGGCGAAGAGGACGGGAGCCATCTCATGTCTGCGTTCCACCGGGATCCGCCCCAGATGGAATGCCTCGATCAGTGCGTACATCGAGTCCAGACCGAAGTGGCGCGGAAGCGTTCGGGCTAGTTCCGTCGGTTCGCCGCGACCGTCCTCCGCCCGTGCCGCATGCCACATCGCTTCATCGGAGAGCCCGCCGCCACCACCCCAGTCCCCGGAGATCTTCCCGATCGCCGGGAACCGTGCGGTACGGCCGTCGGGGAGCATGCCCACGCAGTTGATGCCCGCACCGCACACCACGGCCACGCCCAGCGGCTCGTCCACACCCGCGCGGAGCACCGCGAAGGTGTCGTTGCGCACCTCGGCCGTGCGTGCCCAGCCACGGCTGAGGATGGCTTCGGTCAGTTCCCGCTCCTCCACCGGAAGGTCTGCGTTGGCGAGACACGCCGAGACATGCTCGACCTCGCCAATGGCCGCGCCCCGCGAGCGGGCGTCCGCCAGGGCGCCCTCGACCGCGGTGCCCAGCATGTCGAGTGCCGCGTCGATACCGGTCGTCGGCGGCTGGAAGCCACCTACCCGCGCGGTCGCGAGTACCGAACCGTCCACCCCGACGAAGGCCAGATCGGTCTTGCTGTTGCCCGCGTCGATGGCGAGGACGGAGGAGGTCGCGGTGTCGGACCCCGCAGCGATCACGCCCACGCCAGGTGCTCCCGGTTGTGCGCGATCAGCTTGCCGGTGAGCGCCTCGGCGTACTCGTACTGCCCGATCAGGGGATGCGACAGCAGCGTGCGGAAGACGCGTTCCCGCCCGCCGTGCAGTGCGGCGTCCAGGGCCAGCCGCTCATAGGCCGTCACCTGTGCGATCAGCCCGGAGTACAGCGGATCGAGCTCCGGTACGGGCAGGGGTACGGCCCCCTGCGCACCGACTGCCGCCTGTACCTCGATCACGGCGTCATCGGGGAGGAAGGGCAGTGTTCCGTTGTTCAGGGTGTTCACCACCTGGTGGGGGCTGCCGCCGCCACCGAGCAGCGCCGCCGCGAGGTCGACGGCGGCCTCCGAGTAGAAGGCTCCACCGCGTTTGGCGAGCAGTTCGGGCTTGGTGTCCAGCTGCGGGTCCGCGTACATCGTGAGCAGTTGCCGTTCCATCTCGGCGACCTCGGCGGCCCGTGACGGTTTGGTCGCGAGCTCGCGTACGACCTCGTCGTGGCCGTAGAAGTAGCGCAGGTAGTACGACGGTACGACGCCGAGCCGGTCGAGCAGCTGACGCGGCAGCCGGAGATCCCCGGCGATCGCGTCGCCGTGTTCGGCCAGCAGCTTGGGCAGTACGTCCGCGCCCTGGGGACCGCCCACCCGCACCCCGGTCTCCCAGGTCAGATGGTTGAGTCCGACGTGGTCCAGATGGATGTCGCCGGGCGCGGTGTCGAGCAGCGCGGCGAATTTGCGCTGGAATCCGATGGCGACATTGCATAGCCCAACGGCCTTGTGGCCGGCCTGGAGCAGCGCCCTGGTCACGATGCCGACGGGGTTGGTGAAGTCGATGATCCAGGCGTTCGGGTTGGTGCGGCGCACCCGCTCGGCGATGTCGAGGACGACGGGAACCGTGCGGAGCGCCTTGGCCAGACCGCCCGCCCCAGTGGTCTCCTGGCCGATGCAACCGCATTCCAGTGGCCAGGTCTCGTCCTGCTGGCGCGCGGCCTGGCCGCCGACGCGGAGCTGGAGGAGCACCGCGTCGGCATCGGCGACGCCCGCGTCCGTATCCGTGGTGGTGGTGATCGTTCCCGCATGGCCCTGCCGCGCGAAGATCCGCCGGGCCAGGCCGCCGACGAGTTCCAGGCGTTCCGCGTCAGGGTCGATCAGGACCAGCTCGCTGATCGGGAGGGTGTCCCTCAGCCTGGCGAACCCGTCAATCAACTCGGGTGTATAGGTGGACCCGCCACCAACGACTGCGAGCTTCATCAAAACGTCTAGCCTTTCACTCCGGTCAGTGTGACACCCTCAACAAACGCTTTCTGCGCGAAGAAGAACACGAGGATCACGGGGGCCATGACCAGAATGGTCGCGGCCATCGTGAGGTTCCAGTCGGTATGGTGCGCTCCCTTGAACGACTCAAGGCCGTAACTGAGCGTCCAAGCGGCCGGGTTCTCCGATGCGTAGATCTGCGGGCCGAAGTAGTCGTTCCAGGCGAAGAAGAACTGGAACAGAGCCACCGCGGCGATTCCCGGTTTGGCCATGGGGAGCACCACTCGAAGGAGAATGCGCAGCTCGCCACAGCCGTCTACCCGTGCGGAGTCCAGATACTCACCGGGAATGGTGAGCAGGAACTGCCGCAACAGGAAGATGGCGAAGGCATCCCCGAACGCCATCGGGATGATGAGTGGCCAGAGGCTTCCCGCCAGGTCCAACTCCTTGGCCCAGAAGAGGTACATCGGGATGATGATCACCTGGGGTGGCAGCATCATCATCGAGATGACCAGCATCATGGCCAGCCGCTGTCCGCGGAATCGGAACTTGGCGAGTGCGTAGGCCACGGGAATCGAGGAGACAACCGTGAGGACGGTTCCCAAGCCGGCGTACAGCAGGGTGTTCTTCCACCAGGTGAGAAAGCCCGGGGTGTCGAACACCTTGGCGTAGTTGCCCCACTCCCAGGTCGTCGGAATGAGATCCCGGGTGAGCGTCTGCTGGCCGCCCATCAGCGATGTCAGGAAGATGAAGACGAACGGGAGGACGAAGAACAGCGCTGCGGCCACGCCGAGGGAATGCACCGCGATCCAGTGCAGCAGGGCCTTGCGGCGGGCAGTGCGGTGTGCGGCGGTCCTCGGTGCTTTTGCCGTGGGCTTGGAAGGCTTGTCGAGTGTTGTGGTCATGATTCAGTCACCCACCCGGATGAGTCCGCCTCGGCTGCGCATCAAGAACGCGGTGAAGACCATCGAAAGCGCGAAGAGGACGACGGCGATCACGGCAGCCGCCCCGTAGTCGAAGCGTTGGAATCCGGCGTTGTAGATGATCTGCGGCAGGGTCAGGGTCGATTTCTCGGGATAGCCCGGCTCGAACTGCTGCCCGCTGCCGCCGATCACTCCCGATGCCACTTTCCCGGCGACAAGTGGCTGGGTGTAGTACTGCATTGCCTGGATCACGCCCGTGACGACCGCGAACAGCACGATGGGTGAGATGTTCGGCAGGGTGATGAAACGGAACTGCTGCCAGGACGAGGCCCCGTCCAGCTTCGATGCCTCGTACTGCTCCTTGGGTACGTCGAGCAGCGCCGCCATGAAGATCACCATCAGATCGCCGACGCCCCAGACGGCCAGCGCGGTGAGTGCCGGTTTGGACCAGGTGGGATCGGTGAACCAGCCGGGCGCCGAGATTCCGACCGATTCCAGGATCGAATTGACCGGTCCTGTTCCGGGGTTGAGCAGAAAGACGAAGGCGAGTGTGGCGGCGACCGGCGGGGCGAGATAGGGCAGGTAGAAGAGGGTGCGGAAGACACCGGCACCCGTCTTGATCTTGGTGATGAGAAGTCCCACGCCGAGCCCGAAGGCGACTCGGCAGGTGACCATCACCAGCACCAGCCACAGGGTGTTCCGAACCGCGGGCCAGAACATCGGGTAGTCGTTGAAGACATAGGTCCAGTTGTCCAGCCCATCGAAGACGGGCGGACGGATGCCGTCGTACTTCATGAAGGAGAAGTACACGGTCGAGATCAGCGGATAGGCGAAGAAGACGCTGAAGCCGATCAACCAGGGCGAGAGGAAGGCCGCGGTTCGAAGCGCCGCACGGCGGCGCTTCGAACGCAGGGTGTACGTGGTCATCGCGGTTCGGACCCGCTCACTTCAGCTTCGCGATGTCGGTGTCGATCTGCTTGGCCGCCTTTTCCAGACCGGCCTGCAGATCCTTCACCCTGCCCGCCTCGTACTGGTAGGCGAGGTCGGAGAGGGTGGTGTGGTACGAGCCGCCGTCGATATTGGCCGGGCTGGTGTTGGACTTGGGGTGCTGGGCGATGTCGACGAAGGTCTTGAACGCCGGGTCGATCTTGAGGTCGGGCGACTTGAGTGCCTCGATCGTCGAGGGCACATTGCGGATTCCGTTGGAGAAGGCCACGACCGCGGCGGTGTCCGTGGTCATGTACTTCACCAGCTCCCACGCGGCGTTCTTCTTCTTGCTGGTGGAGGCGATCCCCACGATCGTGCCGGCGAGGTACCCCTTGCCGTAGTCGGCTATCTGGTC
The DNA here is from genome assembly GCF_023701525.1 of Streptomyces albipurpureus. Lineage (GTDB taxonomy): Bacteria > Actinomycetota > Actinomycetes > Streptomycetales > Streptomycetaceae > Streptomyces > Streptomyces albipurpureus. The sequence goes on along the minus strand of NZ_JAMQAW010000036.1, from coordinate 88,138 downwards.
ATCCGCCACGGGCAGTGGAGCGGTGCCGATCTCGAACTTCACCCCCGCGTCCTTCGCCATTCCCAGCCGCCACTCGCCGTCGAGCTGCATGGCTACCTGACCGGTGTGGAAGGGGTGCTTGGCACCCCATTCATCACCGAAGGTGTTGCGGTACTTCTCCAACTTCGCATAGCCGCCCAGCTTGTCCACGAGACCCTTCTGGTAGGTCATCATGCGCGCGAAGGCCGGGTCCTTGGCGATGTTCGACTTGCCCGCCGCGTCGAAGTAGGTCGGTGACCACTGGGAGAGGTAGTGCGAGGTGGAGGTCTCATAGCCGTGGTAGTTCGGCATAAAGCCGAGCTGCTCGAAACCCGCGCCCTTGGGCTTGGTCAGTTTCTGGGCGATCTCGGTGAGCTCGCTCCAGGTCTTCGGTGGCTCGGTGATCCCCGCTGCCTTGAAGGCGTCCTTGTTGTAGTAGAGGCCGTAGGCGTCGCTCAGCAGCGGTAGCGTGCACTGGTTACCGTCGAATTGCGTGTAGTCGAGCAGCGGCTTGTGGAAGACCTTCGTCGGGTCGATCTTCGACTTCTTCAGATACGAGTTGAGATCGACGAAAGCGCCCGAAGAGCAGAATTGGCCGACGGTGGTGGTGGAGAAGGACGAGACGACATCCGGGGCGCTGGAACCGCCCGCGCGCAGCGCTTGATTGATCTTGTCGTCGGTCATATTGCCGACGATCTTCACCTTGATGTTCTTGTGTGCGGCTTCGAAGCGCTTGACGTTCTCCTGGATCGCCTTGACCTCGCTCGGAGCCGACCAGCCGTGCCAGAAGGTGAGTGTGGTGTTCGCCTTGGGGTCGTCCTCGGCCTCGTTCTCCGCCGAGCCCGTGCAGGCGGTGGCGAGGAGGGCGATGGCCGCGGTCGCGGCGAGGGTTGCTGCTGCTTTGCGCGTGCGTGTGGACATGGCGGTGTCTCCCTGTGTGGGGTAGAGGGACGAGTGGTGCCTGTCTGTTCTCTGAGCGGTGCCTGTCTGTTTCTCTGAGCGGTACGGGAGTTGCTGTCCGGGGGACCGTGTCGGCTGACCCGACACCTGAGCGGTCTCCGTGAACGAGCCGTACGGACCGGCCGGGGAGAGCCGCGATCAATGGGTGAAGAAGCGGTGATGAGGGGTTGAGCGGCCCCTCATCGAGAGGTGTCGAAGACTTCGTCCCGGGTGGTTGCCAGGGCGCTCTCCAACGCCCCGCGCAGCACGGGACGTTCGCGTACGGCGCCGAGTACCAGTCGCGGCCGGGACGCCGCGAGCTCGGACAGTTCCGTCTGCACCCGAGCGCGCAGCGGCTCCCCGCCGGCTGCGATGGCCTCGCCGGACAGCACGATGAGTTCGGGGTCGAGGAGGGCGACCATGGAGGCGAGACCGGTGGCCAACGCGGTCGCATAGGCCTTGAGGAAGTCCCGATAGGGGCCCGAGCGGGCCTCAGCGGCCCGTGCCACCAGTGCGCTCGCGACATCGGTGTAGTGGCCCTGGCCGATGTCCTTGACGCCGAGCTCCCGGGCCAGCCGGGGCAGTGACTGCGCCCCCGCCAGTTCCTGGAAGCCCCCGCTGTTCGCCTTGATGACCCGGCGGACCAGCGGAGTGCCCGGCACCGGTAGAAAACCGACCTCGCCCGCGCCTCCGGTGAAACCGCGGTGGAGCCGGCCACCGATGACCACGGCGGCGCCCAGGCCTTCCTCGTTCCACAGCAGCATGAAGTTCTCATGGCCCTGGCCGGCGCCGAGCCGCTGCTCCGCCACGGCGACGAGATTGACGTCGTTCTCGTACTCGACGGGCATGGGCAGTTCGGCGGCGAGCTCATCGAGGAGGGCGGGGGAGTGCCAGCCGGGCAGATGGGAGGCGTACCGCAGCCGGCCGGTGGAGGGGTCAAACGCCCCCGGGGTGCCGATGACGGCCCGATGGATGTCGCTTCGGGTGAGTCCGGCGCCCTTCACCGCTCCATCGAGGGCATCGGCGACCTGCCCCACGACGCTGACGGTACGGCGGCCCGGGGTCGGCAGCTCGAACTCGCTCACCACCTCACCGGTCAGATTGGCGACGGCGGCGCGGATACGCAGCGGGGTGACATCAAGGGCGGCGGCGAAGGCGGCACGGGCATTGACCGTGTACAGCTGAGCACTGGGGCCGGGGAGCCCGGCTGTGGTGCCGGTGGCCACGACGAGCCCCGCTGCCTCCAGTCGGGCCAGCAGCTGGGAGGCGGTGGGCTTGGAGAGGCCGGTGAGCTTTCCGATTTTGGTGCGGGACAAGGGGCCGTGTTCGAGGAGGAGATCAAGGGCCGCACGGTCGTTCATCGCGCGAAGCACACGCGGGGTGCCGGGAGTGGTTCCGGGAGGTCCGGCCACGGCGAATGCACCTTTCCCTTCGGCTGCTGCCTATATGTATAGATTGTTAGTAAGGTTTCCTATCCGGTGAGGAAACTAGGGGCGCGTGGGGCGTGCGTCAATGGGGTCGTCTGTGTGGCAATCAATCCGTTATCTAAGGCTCCCCGGGCCGACTCCCGAACGGGGAACATCCGGGCGGCTCGGACCTTTTCCCGCCCGCTCACGGCCTCGCCGAGCTCCGATTCGTCCAGCCGGTGAACCGCCGCGTCCTGAGTGCGGACAGTCGCCCCAACGCGGTAGGGCACGGGCCCTGAGGCGCGTGCCCTACTGCCTGCCCCGGCCGGGGGTCTCCCGGTGGACAGGTGGCGAAGCTGCTGGAGTTGCGCGTATGTCGCTGGCGCGGAACCGGGGGGACGGGGGGCGCGGCTCCCGCGCCGGGACCGGTCGGAAGGCGATGGCCTCATGCCTCAAAGGGGCACGGCTGTCCACGGCTGTGGAGAGCGCGGACTCTGGCATCGTTAGCGCGCTGCGATGGCCGCAGCCGCCACAACTACTTCGTCAGGTTGGCCGGCGGCGGTATGGGCGAGGCGGCCATGGACTGAGGCGACAGGGGGTTCGCCATGGCGGAAGGCGGCGCGACCGCAGCGGCTGGATCCGCGCCCGTGGTCTCCTCCACGGCCAGCGGCAGACCACCGACGATACGGATGCCCGCCGCATCGAACGCGTGCTTGATGCGCCAGCGCAGTTCCCGCTCCACCCCGAGCGCCTTGCCCGGCATGGTCTTCGCGGCCACCCGGATCGTCATCGAGTCCAGGAGCACCTCGGTCAGCCCCAGCGTTTCCACCGGGCCCCACAGTTGCTCGTTCCACGGCTCGGCCTTCGCCAGTCCGTCCGCTACCTCGCCGATCACCGAGCGGACCCGGTCCAGGTTCTCGGAGGGCCTTATCGCCACATCGACCGTTGCGGTCGCCCAGCCCTGGCTGAGGTTGCCGATCCGCTTGATCTCTCCGTTGCGCACGTACCAGATCTCGCCGTCGTCACCCCGCAGCTTGGTGACCCGCAGCCCGACCTCGATGACCTCGCCCGAGGCGACACCCGCGTCGACCGAGTCACCGACCCCGTACTGATCTTCCATGATCATGAAGACTCCGGAGAGGAAGTCGGTGACCAGGTTGCGCGCGCCGAAGCCGATGGCCACGCCCGCGACCCCGGCGGAGGCCAGCAGCGGAGCCAGATTGATCTTGAAAGCGCCGAGGATCATCAGGCCCGCGGTGCCGAGGATCAGAAACGACGCCACCGACCTGAGGACCGAACCAATGGCCTCTGAGCGCTGGCGCCGACGCTCCGCGTTGACCAGCAACCCGCCGAGCGCCGTGCCCTCCACCGCCTGGGCGGAACGGTTCATCCGAGCTATCAACCGGGTCAGCGCGCGGCGCACCACCATCCGCAACACCACCGCGATGACGATGATCAGGGCGATACGGAGGCTGGTGTTCAGCCAGGTGGACCAGTTCTGCTCCACCCAGCCGGCAGCATCCCCCGCCTGCTTGGCCGCCTCGTCGAAAGAGACCGGGGCCGATGGTGGCGCCGACGGATCGGCGGCCGACAGAGCGGACGGCGTGAGCACGGTCACGTGGTGAAACACCTCCAGGGCAGGGTGGACGGCTGACCAACCACCCTAACGGGGCATCCCGTCCGGTCCGCTGTGATGTTCGAGGGAGAGACCGGGCTCACCTGGGGATGAATCATGCAGGCCAGTCGTTGCGCAGGTAGTCCTGCTTCGGGTGTGGTTCAAAACACTCCGAGCCCGTTACGGCTACGTGGTGGCGCTCGGACCTGGCCTGAGGAGAGACTGAGAGCAGATCGTCCCGGCGCGAGCCACGCGCCGCCGGCGTACAAGGAGGCAGCCACAGTGCCGCATGTCCTGGTCCTCAATGCGTCGTACGAGCCCCTCGGCGTCGTACCGCTCCGCCGCGCGCTCGTCCTCGTCCTGGAGAACAAGGCCCTCTGCCTTGAGGAGTCCGGCGCCTTTATGCACAGCGCGACCCGCGTCATCGCCGCACCCAGCGTCGTTCGGCTGAAGCGGTTTGTGCGGGTCCCCTATCGGGGGCCCGTTCCTCTTACTCGTAAAGCGCTATTCGCCCGTGATGGCGGGCGCTGTATGTACTGCGGTGGCGTCGCAACCAGCGTCGACCACGTCATTCCGCGCAGCCGTGGCGGGCAGCACGTCTGGGACAACGTGGTGGCGGCTTGCCGCCGCTGCAACCACGTCAAGGCGGATCGGCAGCTGCGGGAGCTGGGATGGCGGCTGAACCATCAGCCCGCGCCGCCGAGCGGACTCGCGTGGCGGATCATCGGCACGGGACATCGAGACCCGCGCTGGCTGCCTTATCTGCAACCGTACGGCGCTGATGATGTGATGGCCCGGATAGACGGCATCTCCGCCTGAGTCCGGAGCCATTTTTCGTGGTCCGGCCCTTTCGGGGATGTCGGTGCCGCTGCCCGGCCGGCGGGCTCCGCCGACCGGGCCCTTGTGCTGTCCGGCGTCGCCACCCACACCGTACGCGTCTGCGCCTCCCTATGTACCCGCTGTGCGCCGGTCATCTCCGCTGCGACGAATCTGCGACGAATCTGCGGTGCGTCTGCGGCGGGTCTGCGGCGGGTCTGCGGCACATCGGCGTCGACTGGACCGGGAGACCACCAAAGCGCCGGCGCTTCACGGTTCCCCGCTCTCCCGGCCGAGACGGCACCCCAACCCGGGCCCGGAGCCACCGCGTGACCCGACCCGCAGCGGTACGCGGATAGGGTGCCGTGTCTTCGGCCAGTGGCCCGCGGCGCGGGCGTCTCACCGGGCCGGCACCCCCGGTATCTCCCACGAGTGCCACCGCGCTCACTCCTTGGTGATCGCGTACGCCTCCGCCGACCACAGCGAGTACCCAAAACGGGTCGCCCGTTTGTCGCCCTGTATCCGGATGAAGCGGACCTCTTCCCTGGAGTCCATCCGCACCGCCTCCCGGCCCCCCCGACCGTCCTCCACCGTCGCGGCCGTGCGCCAGTTGCGGCCGTCCGTCGAGACCTGGACGCGGTACTTGGCCGCGTAGGCGTCCTGCCAGTGCAGTACGACCTGGCCCACCCGGGTGGGGCTGGCCAACTGGAGCTGCCACCAGGCACCGTCCTCGGCCGGTGATGACCAGCGGGTCTGCGGATCGGCGTCGATCGCGGCACCAGCGGGGAAGTCCGGGGTCTCGTCGCCCGACGAGAGCGCCGATGAGCCCACCGCAAGCGCCAGATCGGGCCCCCCGGTCGGAGGGAAGGCCCGTACGGTCAGTGTCTGTATCTGCCCGGCGAAGGACAACGGCACCTGGTACTCGCCGGCCGGGGTGCCCGCCGGTACGGAGACCGTCACCGCGACCTGGGTGCGCACCCCTCGGGGCACGGCCGTCTGCGGGGGGACCTTCACCACGATTCCCTTGGGCGCCTTGGCGACCAGCGCTCCCCGCACTTCGCCAGGACGGTGTGGCGTCAGCTCTGCCAGGGCCTGCCCAGGCGGCCCGCCGATCTCCACGTCCAACTGTTTCCGTACGAGAGCGAGACCGGCCGCGGCCTCGTCGGAGAACCACGGCACCAGGGACCGGACGGAGACGGGGGCCATGCCCTGGGGGACGACGCGGATCGCGTCCGCCAGCATTCCGCGGCCGTCCACCTGCGTCCAGCCATCGGGTGACAGCGTTCCGATGGGCAGCCATCCCTGGCCGGGCAGATGGGCTTCCAGCCTTCCGGGGCCCGTCTCCAGCGCGGTCATGGCGACCACGGCGGTCAGCGGACGCGCCCGGCCGAAACGCACACTGTCGTGGCCCGCGGTGTTCTTGAACCGGTTGGCACCGGTCCAGGTCGTCCCCTCCGTCTTGACCCGGTCGAAGAAGGGGTCAAGAACGCCCTTGCCCACCGTGGCCCGGCTCGCCGCGAGCTGGGCGCGCAGCGAATCGATGGCGAGCGAGGCCCGCCAGGCCGCCGGCCCGTCGCCGCGCTGCTGCGCTTGCAGCATGTCGACCGCCAGCTCTCCTGCTCTGCCGTACCGGGCGAGCTGTTCCAGCCAGGGTCTTACCTCGTCGTCCAGGCGGCCATCGGCAGGGGTCTTCAGCGACTCCTGCACCTGGCGCATCACGGTGAACTTCGCGCGCAGAGCAGTGGCCGCCCGGTCCCTGGCGGCGGGGTCCGCGCCGGCCCGTGAGCGCCAGAACTCGTCGAAGAGGGGCTTGAGGTAGCTCGACTCGGAGGGGTTCAGTATCGACGAGGAGTGGTTGCCCGCCAGCGCGCCGAGCGCTTCCCTGGTCCCCGCGTCTCCACCCGCCAGGTCGGATATCGCGGCCTGCCAGGACTCATCGGGACGGTACCCCCGCGGATTCCAGGCGAAGTCGGCCGCGGTGAACAACGGAATGCGGGACGCCGATGCCTGCTCCATCGCATTGGCGAGCAGCGCGGAGGAGCCGGTGGCGACGGCAGGCTCACGGCCCGTGTAGGGGCCGAGGAAGATCCGGTCCTGGGCGTAGTCGTTGACCGGGTAGTTGTCCATCGTGACCAGCGGATGCTTGAACGCTTTCCGAGCCCCGGCCAGTTCACGGCCCGTGATGGTTCGCGGCACCACGCCGACGCCCGTCCAGGCCACCTGAACCCGCCCGTCCAACTCGGCGGCGAGGGCCGTTCGGTACTCGGTGACACCGTCCTGGTAGAACTCGGTCGGCATCAAGGACAACGGCTCGGCACCCGGATAGCGATCGCTGAGATGCCGGGCCACGGCGTCCGCGACGCGCGCGTGCGCCTTCGCGGCGGCCTTCGGGCCGGAGCCGTACACCTCGACGTCCTTGTCGCAGTGCCACTCGCTGTAGCTGACGTCCTGGAACTGGACCTGGAAGGCGCGCACCCCCAGCGCCCACATGGCGTCGATCTTCCGGATCAGCGCCTTGATGTCACGGTCGTCGGCCAGACACATGGCCTGGGCGGGGGCGACCGCCCACGCGAGCGTGACGTGATTGCGCCGGGCGCTGTCGGCGAGTTGCCGGAACTCCGCACGCTGTGCGGCCGGGTAGGGGTCGCGCCAGCGGGCCTGCCGGAACGGATCGTCACCAGGCGCGTAGAGATACCGGTTCTGCTTGGTGCGCCCCATGAAGTCCACCTGCGCCAGGCGCTCCTGGTGCGTCCACGGCTGGCCGTAGAAGCCCTCCGTCATGCCGCGCACCGCTGTGCCCGGCCAGTCCCGCACGACCGCACCGGCGACGGCCGTGCCACCCGCGGCGGTCTTGGTGATCAGCTGACGCAGCGTCTGCACCCCGTGGAACAGACCGCTCTCGCCGACACCGTCGATCGCCACCGAGCCCCGCCCCTGAACCAGACCGGCCGCGATCCGATAGCCACCGGTCGGCAGGTCGGCACGCTGCGGGGCTCGCAGGGCCGTCAGCGCGTCCTGGGCGCCCGCGCCACCGATGGAGAAGACGGGGCCACGGCCGGGCAGTGCCGTGTAGAGCGTCTGGACGCCGGAATCACGCAGCAGTCGGTGGGCCAGTTGGACGGCATGGGGATCGGCGCCCGGGGCGGCGATCACGGTGGCCTCCTCCCCCAGCGCCACGGCAGGGCCCGCCGCGCGTATCGACTGCGGGCGCGGCCACACGGACGGAAGCCCACTGTCGCCCTTGGGGTCCTCGGTGTTACGCGCGGGCGAACCGGGGTCGGTGGGGGCGGCCACTGCCCCCTGCGCACCGCCGAGGAGACCGCCGATCACCGCGACCGCGACGGCGGTAGCCGTACGCCTGCTGCGCACGAGTCGCAACGCTGCCCCCTCGTTCTTGGATGCCATCGATCCCCGGATGTCACCGTTTGGTCTCGAAGCCCACCACTAGCGCGGGGAAGGTGTCAATGTGCGTGGCCGTTGTGTGGCTTTTGCCTACCGTGACGGGCGGTTCAGAGGCCGCTGGGAGGGTGCCGAAGGCGGATCCGGAGGGCTGGGCGTTGTCCTTACCCGAGCTCCGCCGCTGCTTTCCGCCTCAGGCCGCCCGCTGCTTTCCGTCGAGTCGGCACGGCTTTCCGTCGAGCCCGCACGCTCCTTGTGTCCCGGCCCGCACGCTCCCTGCGCCGCGGGCCGTAGAGCCCGCCATGGGCACCGCCGCCGCGCCGGGGCCGGAGGCCGGAGCGGTACCGCCGCGGCGGGTTCCGGGATGCGCCGGTTGGGGGCGCCCGGTGGCACCTCGCGGCGCCCGGTGGCGCGCCGGGGCGAGGGGTGAGGGGGTGAAGGGGTGGAGACAGTGAGAGGGGTGCAGACGGGGGAGGAGGTGGAAAGCGGGGAGGGGAAACCACTCTAACCCCGGGAACCTTCTGTGACGAAGGACACGTTGATCGGTTGTACGGGTCTGCAGCGACACCCCCTGGGTAGGCCTGTTGTGACTCGTTACCGCCAGTATCGACTGTTGGGAGTGTCCGTCATGGCCGCGTCTGCCCATCTTCTGCTCTCCGCGTTCGCCCCGCTGTCCGCAGTGCTGCCCGAGCAGCCGGCGACCGCGGAACACACCTCGGGTACGGCCCGATCGAGTGACTCATCGAAGAGGGTTCGTCCCGGGGAGAAACCCCTCACCCCCGCAGGGCCCGCGGACAAACCCTCGGGGCAGCGCCCCCTCCTCGGCATACCCTCCGGCCCCGCGCCCGGCCCGTATCTGAGCGAGCTGCCCGGCCCCGGCCCGCTGACCAGCGAGCCCCCGCTGCCCGACGCGGCCCCGCTCACCAGCGAACCTCCCCTTGCCTCCCTCACCCCGCTCACCAGCGAGCCGACTGCCGCAGCGATCACCGGAGGCACCCAGTCCCCAGGAGTCTGAAGGAGTCCTTATGGGCCTAGCCAGGCTCGCGGCGCTCTACGGTGTCGCGACTGCCTACTCGCCCTCCGAGGGTGTGACCGTCCCCGTTCCCGAAGCCACGGTGATCGCCGTCCTTGCCGCGCTGGGCATTGACGCAGCGGGCCCCGCGCAGATCCGGAGCGCGCTGGATCGCGCCGAGTCCGCCGCGGCCAAGCGGCTGCTGCCCCCCACGGTGGTCTGCTGGCAGCGGACCACCGCCCCCGGGGAGAGCGGAGAGGCCCCCGGGAGCGGACCTCCGGTGCTGGCCCGGCTCCCTGAGGGCACCGCGCTATGGATCACCCTGGAGGGCGAGCCCACGGCGGCACCCCAGGGGCCCGACCCCCGATGGGATGAGTTGCCCCACGGCGTCCACCGGCTACGGGCCGAGACGCCCGACGGCCGCACGGCACACGCTTCCCTGATCATCGCCCCCGCCAGCGCACCGCTCCCTCCTCGCCGCGCCCACGGCTTTCTCGTCCAGCTCTACTCCCTGCTCTCGCAGCGCTCCTGGGGCATGGGCGACCTCGGTGACCTCGCTGAGCTGGCGAGTTGGTCCGGGCGTTCGCTCGGCGCCGGATTCCTTCAGATCAACCCGCTCCACTCCGCCGTACCCGCCAAGCCGGGAGGCAGGGCGGACCCCTCTCCGTACCGGCCTTCGTCCCGGCTGTTCCCCGACCCCGTCCAGCTACGGATCGAGGACATCCCCGAGTACGCCTACGTCAGCGGCCCGGACCGACAGCGGCTTGATCTGCTGTGCGAGAAGGCCGCGCGGCTACGGGAATCGGTGTTGGACAAGGGCGCGCTGATCGACCGGGACGCCGTATGGGCGCTGAAGCGCTCAGCGCTGGAGTCGGTGTTGCGCGTCCCCCTCGGGCCCGGGCGGCGGGCCGACTACTGCGATTTCCTCGCCGAACGGGGCCGCGCCCTCGATGACCACGCCACCTGGTGCGCACTCGCCGAAGTGCACGGGCCCGACTGGCACTCCTGGCCCGCCGAGCTCCGCGACCCTCGCTCGCCCCGCACCGCCCGGGCCGGACAGGAGCTGAGGGAACGCGTCGAGTTCCACTCCAAGGCCGCCTGGCTCACCGACCGCCAGTTGATCGCGGCCGAGGGGGCGGCGCGCGCGGCGGGCATGAGCATCGGCGTCATCCACGATCTCGCGGTCGGGGTGCATCCGGGCGGCGCCGACGTCTGGGCCCAGCCGGAGGTCTTCGCCGCGGGAATGTCCGTCGGCGCGCCACCCGACGCGTTCAACGGCCGCGGCCAGGGCTGGGGCCTGCCACCGTGGCGACCGGACGCACTGGCCGCGTCCGGCTACGCCCCGTACCGCGAACTGCTGCGTGGAGTGCTGCGCTACGCGGGGGGAGTGCGGATCGACCATGTGATGGGACTCTTCCGGCTCTGGTGGGTGCCCGAAGGCAGCCCACCCACCGATGGCACCTATGTCCGCTACGACGCCGAGGCGATGCTCGCCATCCTCGTCCTGGAAGCGGACCGGGCGGGAGCGATCGTCCTGGGTGAGGACCTCGGCACGGTCGAGCAAGGGGTACGGGAGACACTGGCCCGGCGCGGGGTGCTGGGCACATCCGTGCTCTGGTTCGAGCGCGACTGGGCGGGCGGGGGCCGTCCACTGCCACCCGACGCATGGCGCGAGGGCGCTCTGGCGACCGTGACCACCCACGATCTGCCGTCCACGGCGGCCCGACTCACCGGCGCGCACACCGAACTGCGCGCCCGGCTGGGACTGCTCACCCGGCCCCTGGACCAGGAGCGATCCCGCGAGCGTGCCGATGTCCACGAATGGCTGCGCCTGCTGCAAGGTCTCAGGCTGCTGCCCGAGGGGACGAACGACGAGGAAGGGCAGATCCGAGCGGTCCACCGCTTTCTGCTGCGGACCCCGGCCCGGTTGATCGGAGTCTGGCTGCCGGACGCGGTGGGGGACCGCCGTCCACAGAATGTGCCCGGCACCTGCGATGAGTATCCGAACTGGCGGCTTCCGGTGGCGGACGCCGAAGGCCACCCCGTCACCCTGGAGGAGTTCGCGTCCTCGCCCCGGACGCATGCGCTGATGGAGGTGTTCGCCAACCGCCGGCCCCCGGGGGTTCGCCCCCCTCGGTAGTGCGGGCCGGGGAGCGCGGTGCCCCTGGGGAGACCCGGGGTGTCCCCACGTCAGACGGTCCCGACCGACGCCGGGGCGGGCATGGCTCCCCGCCCCGCCCTGCCCCGTACGGCACCCCGGGCGCGCGGCTCAATCGGCCGTTCGCTACGTTGGCACCGTGGACAAGAAGAACGCTTTGCGCGCCGGCACCGTCGTAGCCGGTACGACGCTGATGATGCTGCTCCTGTCGTCACCCGCGCTCGCCCTGACGCGTGACGACGGCGACGACCCGGCCCCGCGCCTGAGTGTGGTCGAAACCCTTGGCCTCTTCGTCATCACCCCGCTGGCGATCTTCCTGCTGATCGCGGGCCTGGTCATGGTGCTCGACAAGTCCAAGAAGCCACAGGTCTAACCGCCCACCGCGGTACGGACCCTCCCTGGGCGCTCCCGGGGTGTGCACGGCTGGTCGTGCGCATCTGAGGGGCGCCCTCGGCATGCACTCCTCGGCGTTCGGTGTGCCGGAGGGTCGTCGCGTCGGGTGATCGTCGCGTCCGGCGGTCGATGGGTACGGGTGTGAACCGCACCGACCGCACCGGGCGGACGCCACCCTCCAGCCCCACCTTCCAGCCCCACCGGCGCCCTCCGCCGTGCTCCGACTTCACCGGGAGCCGGCCCGGCCCTACTCAAGCCCGGCCCTACTCATGCGCGCCGAGCAGCTTGCGCAGCAGTGTGGCCAACTGCTCCGCTTCCTCCGTGTCGAGTGCTGATCCCAACTTCTGGTGCTGGACCCCGAGCCCCGCGGTGACCGCCCCGTCCGCCAGTTCCAGGCCTCGGTCGGTCAGGGTGACCCGCAGCGCCCGCCGATCGTCCGGACAGGGGTTACGGGTGAGCAACCCGGCCCGCTCCAGCCGGTCCAGCCGTCCGGTCATCCCCCCTGTGGTCAGCATCAAAGTCGCCGACAGCTCGCGCGGTGAGAGGGTGTACGGCTCCCCTGAGCGGCGCAGAGTCGCCAGTACGTCGAACTCCCCACGCGACACCCCGAAGCGTGCGTACTCCTTCTCGACCGCGTCCCCCATGGTTCGGGCGATGCGGTAGATCCGGCCGTAGACGGCCATGGGCCCGGTGTCCAGATCCGGTCGCACCTGAGCCCACTGGTCGACGATCGCGTCCACGGCGTCAGCGGCGAACGGCCTGCCTTCCCCGGTCGTCGTGGTGGCTGCCCGCTCCGTCGGACCGGTCGCAGCGCCGGGGGAGTGCTGTCGACCGGGGGAGTTCGGGGTGTGGGACGAAACCATGGGAACAGTATCCGTCCCTTGTGGGTTGACTGCAATTAAGTTACTCGCTACTAAGTAGCTAGCGAGTAAGCTATTTACTTGTCTTCTCCGGGAGGGACCCCATGAACCGAGCCGCCGTTATCGCCCTCACCGCGCTGGCGCCGATCTCCTGGGGCTCCACCTATGTGGTCACCACCGAGTTGCTGCCACCCGATCGGCCCCTGTTCACCGCGATGCTCCGCGCCCTGCCCGCAGGAGTGCTGATCCTTCTCCTCGCCCGGGTACTGCCGCGCGGGGCCTGGTGGTGGAAGACCGGGGTCCTGGGGGCACTCAATATCGGGGCCTTCTTCCCGCTGCTCTTCCTGGCCGCCTACCGCCTGCCGGGCGGGGTCGCCGCTGTCGTTGGCTCGGTCGGGCCGCTGGTCGCCATCGGGCTGGCGGCGCTGCTGCTCAGCGAACGACCCACACTCCGCACCATGCTCGCCGCGATAGCCGCGACCTTCGGTGTGAGCCTGGTGGTGCTGCGGGCAGGGGCCGCACTCGACCTGGTGGGGGTGCTGGCCGGGCTTGCCGGTGCGGCGTCGATGTCCGCCGGTGTCGTCCTCACCAAGCGGTGGGGGCGTCCCACCGGCGTCGGCCCGCTGGCCATGACCGGATGGCAGCTCACCGCGGGGGGCGTGCTGATCGCGCCGCTGGCCCTGCTGGTCGAGGGGCCGCCGCCCGCGTTCGATGCCCGCGGTGCGGCCGGGTACCTCTATCTGGCCCTGGTGAACACCGCGGTCGCCTACTGGCTCTGGTTCCGCGGCATCGAGCGGCTGTCCGCCACTTCGGCCACGCTGCTGGGGCCACTGTCACCGCTCACCGCGGCCGTCATCGGTTGGGTCGCGCTCGGGCAGACGCTCGGCCCCGTACAACTTCTGGGCATGGCCCTGGCATTCGGTGCGACCCTGGTGGGACAGCTGGGCCCCCGTCGCCCAGCGGCGGTCCTGCCGCCACTCGATCAGCGGGCCCCGGCGGTTTCCCGCACCCGTGCCGCCCGCCGTTCAGGCTCTCGCGGTGCTGACGATCCCCGAGACGCACCGGGGCTCCGTGCCCCAACGGATGATCCGGCTGCCGCGGAGCCGTCGGCCTCTCGGTCCGCGTCGGAGCCCGCTCGCTCCCAACCGTCACGTAGGGCGATCCAGCACCCGCCCCACCCCACCGCACTCCCACGATCGATGAGCGACAGACCCCGCACCAGTGGCCGGTCCAGCCGCGAGAACAACGGCGGACCGGCCTGCGCGTCACCACCCGTACCAAACAGTGCCCACCGACCAGGGCGCGGTGGACAACCGGTCCGCTAGGAGGCTTCGATGGCCGCCGACGACACCGCGAGCGACTGCAGATACCGCATCAGCGCCATCAGCACATCTCGGCTTGACCCCCGCAGTCGGGCGTCGCACTCCACGATCGGCACCGAAGCGGGCAGATCGAGCGCGCCCCGGATCTCCTCGATCGGATAGGGGGGCGCGTCCGGGAACGAGTTGACGGCCACGACGAACGGCACCCGCCACTCCTCCAGCCGTCCGATGACATCGAAACTGACCTCAAGGCGCCGGGTGTCGACCAGCACGACCGCTCCGAGCGCGCCTTCGAACAGGCCGCGCCACAGAAACCAGAACCGTTGCTGCCCCGGGGTTCCGAACAGGTACAGCACCAACTCCTCATTGATGCTGATCCGGCCGAAGTCCATGGCCACGGTCGTCGAGGTCTTGCGCTCCACCCCGTGGGTGTCATCGACGCCGACCCCGGCCTGCGTCATGGTCTCTTCCGTGGTGAGTGGCCTGATCTCGCTCACCGCGCCGACCAGGGTGGTCTTACCCACCCCGAAACCGCCGACGATGACCACTTTGACCGCCGCTGTGGTGGTCTCAGGCAGCACATCCTCGCTGCGCGGCCCCAGGGCCTGCTCAGAGCTTCTGAAGTCCATCGATCACTGCCTCAATCAAAGCGCGGTCGGGGAGTAGGGCCGGCTGGACCGGCGCGCGTGCCATCACCTGCTTGTCGATCAGTAGATCGCTGAGCAGGACGGTGACCACGCTCACCGGGAGACTCAGATACGCGGAGATCTCCGCGACCGAGAGGGGTGCTTGGCACAGTCGGATGATGGCGGCCTGTTCCGGCTGCATCCCGTGCCGGGGGCCCGACTTGGCCACGATCAAGGTGACCAAGTCGAGCGCTGCCGGCACGGACGCGCCGCTGCGGCCGCCGGTAATGACGTACAGCCGCTCGGGACTACTGTCTTCCCAGTCCCCCGCTTTGTTCACGCGGACTGCCTGTCCTGACGCGGCGGTGTGCTCAGGTGCTCGCCGATCCGCAGCACGAGGTCGCGCATCCGCTGCCCCATCAGCCCGGCGTCGACCCCTTCGTCGGCGAGTACGGCGAGGTACGCGCCGGCGCCCGCCGCCATCAGATAGAAGAAGCCGCCGTTCATCTCGATGACGACGAGGTGCATCCGCCCGTCGCTGCCGGGGAGTTCGGCGGCGACCGCACCGGCCAGGCTCTGCAACCCGGCGCAGGCGGCGGCCAGGCGGTCGGCGGTGTCGGTGTCGGCGCCGAACTGGGCCATCCGTAGGCCGTCTGCGGACAGCACGACCACATGCCTGGTCTGCGGTACGCCTTCCGCCAAGTCCTTGAGCATCCAGTCCATGTTGGTCTGGTTGGACTGCTGCTGAATCATGGCTGCGTACTCCCCTTGTTCGTCTGGGTGGCCTCACCGGCCAGGCCGTTCTGGAACGCCGCGAGCCACATGCCGGGCTGTACCGCGGGTGCGGACTCCGACTCCTGTGCCGAGACGGCGGGCGCTGCGCTGACGGGGTTCTTCCGGCGCCGCTGTGGCAGACCGGTCGGAGTCCGTTCGGTGATGACCGGGAGTTCCTCCTCGGTCGGCATGAAGTCCTTGGTGGAAGGCCCGGTCACCGGCCTGATCGCTCTGACCGGCCGTTCCGCGGGAAGCGGCGCGCTGTTCGGGCGGGGCCCTGAGGTGGCCCCGATGCCATGGGCGAGGCCGCTGGCCGACGAGACGGTGGTGATCAGATCCGTGGGTACCACGAGTACGGCGCGCACTCCGCCGTACGCCGAAGAGCGCAGCGACACCTGGAAGCCGTAGGCCTGCGAGAGCCGACCGACCACCGCGAGTCCGAGGCGGGGGGTCTCACCGAGGTCATTGACATCGATGCCCTGCTGGGCCTGCTGCAGCATCCGCTCGGCCCGCTGGCGGGCCTCCTCGCTCATGCTGACTCCGCCGTCCTCGATCTCCACGGCGATGCCCGAGTTCACATCGAGGGCCGTGAGGTGGACCTTGGTCTGCGGCGGGGAGTAGCGGGTGGCGTTGTCGAGGAGTTCGGCCAGAGCGTGGATCAGCGGTTCGACGGCGGTGCCGACGACGGCGACCTCCGCGACCGAATGCAGTTCGACCCGCTGGTAGTCGGTGATACGGGACATCGCGCCACGCATCACGCTGTAGAGGGGGACGGCCCTGCTCCACTGGCGCCCCGGGCGGGCACCGCCGAGTACGGCGATGGAGTCGGCGAGCCGGCCGATCAGAGCGGTGCCGTGGTCGATCTGGAGCAGATCGCCGAAGACCTCGGGGTTCTTGCCGTGCCGGTCCTCCATCTCCCGCAGCTGCTGTGCCTGCTGGTGCACGATGGCCTGGACTCGACGGGCGATGTTCACAAAGGCACGTTGGGCCGACTCGCGGAGGTCCTCCTCCTTGACAACCGCGTCAAGGACTGAACCGAGTACCGCCTGGTGCTCGGCTGAGGTATGGAGGGAGTCGAGGATGTCCTCCGGGAATTCGCCCTTGCGCAGCCGCTGCACCACGAGCGGCAGCAGTTCGACGACCAGACGGGTGGTCTCGGCCTGCTCCCGGGCCAGCGCCGCCTCGCGTTGGGAGAGCCGCAGGTTCAGTAGGGTCACCCGCCGTCCGCGGCGCACCGTCTCCGCGCAGGAGATGGCGATCGCGAACACGGCGATCACATCGACCCAGATCACAGCGGTGCGAGCGGAGGACGAGACCAGGGCCGCGGCAGTTGCCGCTGCGGCGGCGGTGATGACGACGGGCACGAGCCACACAAGGGAAGCCGTGGGCCGCGGATTTCCGGTCGACGTTTCCTGTCGAACCATCAGCACCCTCAAACCATCGGAACGGGAATCAAACCATCGGAACGGGAATGATCAAATGATGTCAGTCGGGGAGCATATCCCCGTCTGGTTACGGGTGGTGACGAGAGTTCAGCAAATTTGGCGGGATGTATGCGCTCGAAAATGGCGAAGATGCCCGTGTCGTGGGCTCCGAGCCTTGGATGATCGATTTTAAGCCAAATTATGAACGGAGTCAGGGGAAAAGACGTCCACCGGACCGGAGGGAAACCGCTCCCATCACTTCCGACCTGCACAGACAGCTATCGGACGGCCATGCCAGGGAAACGGGCTACCCTCCACCAGCGCCCCCAGTGGCCGCGCCGAACGGTGGTAGACGCACCAAAGGGCTGCGACTGGGGTAGATCCCCCGGTCGCAGCCCTTTGGCAGGGTTTGGGAAGGGTCAGGAAGCCGCCGCCGCGTCCGCCGCCTGCGCCTTCAACGCCCGCTCAACGCCCGCGCGCGACTCCGAGACCAGCCGGCGCAGTGCCGCGTTCGGCTCCGCCGCCTTGAGCCAGGCGTCGGTGGCGTCCAGTGTGGCCGCCGAGACCTGGAGCGAGGGGTAGAGCCCCACCGCGATCTGCTGGGCCATCTCATGGCTACGGGACTCCCACACGCCCTTGACCGCCGCGAAGAACGCCTCGCCGTAAGGGGCGAGCAGCTCACGCTGATCGGTCTGGACAAAGCCGTGGATCACCGACTCCTGCATCGAGTTGGGCAGGGTGTCGCCCTCCACGACCGACGCCCACGCCTCGGCCTTGGCCGCCTCCGTGGGCCGAGCGGCCCGGGCGGTCGCCGCGTGGCGCTCACCGGCCGCCGTCTTGTCCCGCTCGTACTCGGCGGCGATGTCGTCCTCGTCCAGCACCCCGGTCGCCGCGAGGCGCTCCACGAACACCCAGCGCAGCTCGGTGTCCACCGCGAGCCCCTCGATGCTCTGGGAGCCCTCCAGCAGCGCCCGGAGCAGGTCCAGCTGCTGCGGGGTACGAGCGGTCGCAGCGAAGGCGCGTGCCCACGCCAACTGGTGGTCGCTGCCGGCCGCTGCCGACCGCAGATGCGCCAGGGTGGCGTCGGTCCACTGGGTCAGCCCCGCCTCGCGCCACTCGGGCGCCGCGTACAGGTCGATCGCCAGCTTCACCTGGCGGTGCAGCGACTGCACCACACCGATGTCGGACTCCTTGCCGATGCCCGACAGCACCAGCGACAGATAGTCCCGGGTCGCCAGTTCCCCGTCGCGGGTCATGTCCCACGCCGAGGCCCAGCACAGCGCCCGCGGCAGCGAGGCCGTGAAGTCCCCCAGATGCTCGGTGACGACGCTCAAGGACCGCTCGTCCAGCCGGACCTTGGCGTACGAGAGGTCATCGTCGTTGAGCAGCACCACCGCGGGCCGCGCGGTGTGCGGCGGGAACGGGACCGCGGTCAGCTCGCCGTCGACGTCCAGCTCGATCCGCTCGGTGCGGACCAGCTTGCCGTTCCCGTCGAGGTCATAGCAGCCGATCGCGATCCGGTGCGGGCGCAGCGTCGGCTGACCCTTGGCACCCGCGGGCAGGGCGGGTGCCTCCTGGCGCACCGCGAAGGACGTCACATGCCCCGCGCCGTCCACCTCGATCTCCGGGCGCAGGATGTTGATGCCGGCCGTCTGGAGCCACTTCTGCGACCAGGTGGTCAGATCGCGCCCCGAGGTCTTCTCCAGCGCGCCGAGCAGATCGGCCAGCCGGGTGTTGCCGAAGGCGTGCGCCTTGAAGTACGCCTGCACCCCGCGGAAGAACTCGTCCTCGCCGACGTACGCCACCAGCTGCTTGAGCACGGAGGCGCCCTTGGCGTAGGTGATGCCGTCGAAGTTCACCAGGACATCGTCGAGATCCCGGATCTCCGCCATGATCGGGTGGGTCGACGGCAACTGGTCCTGCCGGTACGCCCAGGTCTTCATGGAGTTGGCGAAGGTGGTCCAGGAGTGCGGCCAGCGCGAGCCGGGCGCCGCGGACTGGCAGGCGATGGAGGTGTAGGTGGCGAAGGACTCGTTCAGCCAGAGGTCGTTCCACCACTCCATGGTGACCAGATCGCCGAACCACATATGAGCCAGCTCATGCAGGATCGTCTCCGCCCGCACCTCGTACGCCGCGTCCGTCACCTTGGAGCGGAAGACATACTGGTCACGGATGGTGACCGCGCCCGCGTTCTCCATGGCGCCCGCGTTGAACTCCGGCACAAAGAGCTGGTCGTACTTGGCGAAGGGGTAGGCGTAGTCGAACTTCTCCTGGAACCACTCGAAGCCCTGCCGGGTGACCTCGAAGATCGCGTCCGCGTCCAGGTACTCGGCCAGTGACGGCCGGCAGTAGATGCCCAGCGGCACCGACTGGCCGTCCTTCTCGTACGAGCTGTGCACCGCGTGGTACGGGCCGACGATCAGGGCCGTGATGTAGGTGGAGATCCGGGGGGTCGGCTCAAAGCGCCAGACCGTGTCGACCGGCTCCGGGGTCGGCGAGTTGGAGATGACCGTCCAGCCCTCGGGAGCCTTCACCGTGAACTGGAACGTCGCCTTGAGGTCCGGCTGCTCGAAACTGGCGAACACCCGGCGCGCGTCCGGCACCTCGAACTGGGTGTAGAGGTAGGCCTGCTGGTCGACCGGGTCGACAAAGCGATGCAGTCCCTCGCCGGTGTTGGTGTACGAGCAGTCCGCGACGACCCGGAGTTCGTTCGGTCCCTGGTGCAAATGGTTGAGCGCGATCCGCGAATCACGGAAGACGGCTGCCACATCGAGCGATTTGCCGTTCAGAACGACCTCGTGCACCGCGGGGGCGATCAGGTCGATAAAGCTCTCCGCGTTCGCCTCGGCGGAGTCAAAGCGCACGGTGGTCACTGACCGATAGGTGCCCCCCTCCTGCGCTCCACTCAGATCGAGCTCGATCTCATACGCGTGGGTGTTGAGCAGACGCGCCCGCTGCTGCGCCTCTTCGCGGGTCAGATTCGTGCCAGGCACGCTGGTGTCTCCTTGCATTTCTGAAGTTTTTCGTGACGTTTGCCGTCATCCTTCCATGCGGGACCTCGCTGGAGGCCTGGGTTTCCCGCCGTGGGACGCCAGGCGCCGGAACCGGCCGAATGCTCGCCACCGATGGGTTCGACCACCGCGTCGAGAGGGTGGCTACCCACCCGGCGCCCCGGCATTCCGGGGCAGCTCAAACGCTTGTCGACACGGCGATCATGGAGCATGGCCAAGGGCCCCGCCCGGCGTACCGGACAGGGCCCTGGGGGTCTTGGGTCGCTGCTAGCCGCGCAGCTCCTCGGCGACCAGCTCCGCGATCTGCACCGCGTTCAGCGCCGCACCCTTGCGGAGGTTGTCGTTGGACAGGAAGAGCGCGATGCCGTGCTCCACGGTCTCGTCCACCCGGATGCGCCCCACGTACGAAGCGTCCTTGCCGGCCGCCTGGAGCGGGGTCGGGATCTCGGAGAGCTCCACACCCGGGGCGTCCTTCAGCAGCTCCTGGACGCGCTCGACGCTCAGCGGACGCTCGAAGCGGGCGTTCACCTGGAGCGAGTGCCCCGAGAACACCGGTACGCGCACACAGGTGCCGGACACCTTGAGCTCGGGGAGCTCCAGGATCTTGCGGGACTCATTGCGCAGCTTCTGCTCTTCGTCGGTCTCGAAGGAGCCGTCGTCGACCAGGTTGCCCGCCAGCGGGAGCACATTGAAGGCGATGGGGCGCTGGTAGACGCCCGGCTCGGGGAAGTCCACGGCCTCACCGTCGTGGGTCAGCTCGGTCGCCCGCTCGATGACCTGCTTCACCTGGCCGTCGAGCTCGGCGACACCGGCGAGCCCGGAGCCGGACACGGCCTGGTAGGTGGTGGCGACCAGTGCGGTCAGCCCGGCCTCGACGGCCAGCGGCTTCAGTACGGGCATCGCGGCCATGGTGGTGCAGTTCGGGTTGGCGATGATCCCCTTGGGGCGGTCCTTGACCGCGTGCGGGTTCACCTCGGAGACGATCAGCGGCACCTCGGGGTCCAGCCGCCAGGCGGAGGAGTTGTCGATCACGACCGCGCCCTGGGCCGCGACCTTCTCGGCCAGCGCCCGGGAGGTGGCGCCGCCCGCCGAGAAGAGGGCGATGTCCAGCCCGGAGTAGTCAGCGGTGGAGGCGTCCTCCACGGTGATCTCCCGGCCTTCCCACTCGATGGTGGAGCCGGCCGACCGGGCCGATGCGAACAGCCGCAGCTCATCGACGGGGAACTTCCGCTCGGCGAGGATCCTGCGCATGACTGTGCCGACCTGACCGGTGGCTCCGACGATACCGACCCTCACGGACGTCTCCTTTTGCCTGTTCAGAGTGGTTTGCTGGCCGCTGGGGCCGGGTCCATGATGCGTATGTCCACGGCCCTGTTGTCCAGTCCATTGTCCAAGGGACGGAATCTGTGACGTAGGACATGCGCAAACGCACCAGAACGCCGCCCGCCGGGGGAGCCCCGCCGCGCGCGGGAACGCGCCGGGAGCCCACTGCGCGGGAACGGCCGAGGGGCGGGTCGCCCGGTCTCCCGGACGCCCGCCCCTCGGATCACCTCACCTCGGGGTTACGGAGTGACCTTCGTGATCACCACGCTCCCCGCGCCCGCGGCCGAGCCTCGGGTGTTCACCAGGCGCGCCTCGCCGAAGAACTGACGTCCCTCGGGAGCCGCACCGGCCACCACGACCTCGGCGCTGACCGGGGCGGAGGCGCCGGTGGCCAGCTTGACCGTCGCCGCCGCGTCCACCTTCAGCTGACCGAGCGAAGCGGCGAAGAACACATCCCGGTAGTCGTAGGAGATACCGGCCGCGTCGGGGACCGCGTAGCCGTCCACCACGATCTCGTACTCACCCGGCGGGGGCTTGATCAGACTGACCGCCTCCTCCGAGTCACCGTCGGCCGCCTGCCCGACCTGCACCTTGTTGCGGTACACGGTCAGATCCAGGTCGGTCGCGGTGTTGGAGACCTTGCCGATGGCGACATCGAGTCGCTCCACACCCTCACCGAGGGTGACGAACGTCGACTGCTTCTCGCCCTGCTTGATCGTCGGCCGGTTGGTCTTCGCCGAGCCGAGCGAACCGCCCACCAGCTTGCCTTCCAGAGCGGCGAGGTCATTGGTGACCTTCCACTCGACGGGGGTCGGGGTGCCGGTCTTCGCCTCGGGGAGCGTCTGCACCGCCGGGTCGAAGCTGGCGCCGAGCAGCGTGACATCCAGCTGGTACGGGTTGTCCAGCAGCGGGGACGTACGCCGTGACTCGACCTCGATCTCCCAGACGCCCGGCTGCGGGTCGGGGTACGAGCGCAGGTCGGGACGGCAGGTGTTGGCCGGGTTGTTGTAGTTCGGGTAGCAGAAGATCGTGGAGCTGTTCTCCATCTGCACCCCGTACGGGTGGATGGAGATAAACCGGGTCTGGCTACCAGCGGCCAGCCCGCCGAGCGCGACCTCAAGCGACTTCGCGCCCTGCGGCACGGTGACGAAGTACGACTTGTGGCTGTTGCGCTGCACCGTGTCGGTGGCCGACACGGTGTACGAGGGCTTCGCCAGCGGTGTGGAGACCACCACGGTCGACAGGATCTGCTTGTCGACGCCCTCGGTACGCGGGTCGTCCGCCTCCAGGATGGCGCTGTGGACTCCGCCGGCCTTCGGGCGGGCCTGGACGGTCACGGTGACCGGCTGGTTCAGCGGCAGCCGCACCCGGTCGCCGTTGAGGAGCCGGAACACACCGCCGTCGTTGTACTTCCACTCCAGGTCGTGCCAGAGCGCGCCCGCGGGGCCGGTGGTGCGGGTGACGGTGATGTCGTACGTCTTGGACTCACCGGCCTTGAGGCCGCCCTCGCGGTCATAGAGACCGGTGCCGAAGCCCGGCGTCTTCAGCGCGAAGTCGATCGCGGTGTCGACCGGGGCCTTGACGCTGTACTCATGGGCCGTCGCGCCGTCCTGGATCGACTCCCAGGCGCCCACGACATTGACCATGCCGGCGCCCTGCTCATGCGCCTTCACACCGGAGATCTTCTTCGCGGTGCTGGTGAGCGCGGTGCGCAGCTTCGCCGGGGTCAGTTCGATGCCCCGCTGCTCGGCGGCCGAAAGGAGCAGTGAGGCCGCGCCCGCGGCCTGCGGCGATGACATCGAGGTGCCCTGCATCATCGAGTAGCCGGGCGGCAGCGCGTACCCGGCCTCGGCGACCGGGCCGCCGGCCTGCCAGGTCTGGGTGGTGTTGATCGCGGCGCCGGGGGCGGTGATGGTGGGGGTGAACCCGCCGTCCTCACGCGGTCCACGCGAGGAGAACGGAATCAGTGCGCTCTTCTTCGTCACGATCGAGCCGTAGTTGGCGGCCCAGGTCTCCTTGGTGATGGAGGCCGCGACGGAGATCGCCTTGTGGGCGACGCCGGGGTCGCCGACGGTGTTGACACCGGGGCCGTCGTTGCCGGCCGAGATCACCAGCTGGACGCCGTAGAGGTCGATCAGCCGGTTGTACATCTCGGCACGGGCGTTGCTGCCGTCATTGAGCGCGGGCAGCCCGCCGATGGAGATGTTGACGATGTCCACACCGCGTTCGATGACCAGGTCGGCCAGGCCCTCGGTGAGTGCGATGTTGGTGCAGCCACCGGTCCAGGTGCAGGCACGCGAGGAGACCAGCTTGGCTCCGGGAGCGGCACCGTTCATCTTGCCGCCGAAGAGGCCGTTGGCGGCGGTGATGCCGGCGACGTGGGTGCCGTGCGAGCCCTCGATCACACCGATGTTGACGTAGTCGGCGATCGCCCCGGTCGTCGGGTGTACGACGTCCTCGCGGACCTCGATGACGAAGGGGATGCGCTCGACGACCGGGGTCGCCGGGTTGTCCGTGCCGAAGTAGCCGACCTGGAAGCCGTTGCGGTACGGCTTCATCACGGTGTCGTTGCTGAAGTCGGCGTCGTTGTCGAGGTCGACGCGGACGGTCCGGGTGGTCGGGTCGTACAGCAGCGCCCACTGGTCGGTGGTGTCGCCGTCGCGGTTCAGATCACCGTTCATATCGCCACCGATGGTGGCGTTCTCGGAGAAGACGCTGAACTTGTACTCGCCGGCCGGGGCGTTGTAGGTGCGCCCGTTGACCGCGAAGACCGGTCCCTTCACCCCGAGCTGCATCTGCCGCCAGGTGTTGTCACGGTCCAGGACCGGGTCGGTCGCCGTGACCCAGTCGACGATCTTGCGCTCGCCGGTGCTGGTCTTCTGGAGCGCCGGGTGACCGAGGTCGATCCCCGAGTCCATGATGCCGATGGTCACACCGCGACCGTCGTACTTGCCGTTCTTCTTGACGAAGTCGACCGCGCCCGTCTCGAAGGACGGGTTGTACGGGTTCTTCGCCGGGGTGTCCTTGTCCGGTGCCGCGGCGGCCGCGGCCTGCTTGGCCGCCTTGCCCGCTGCCTTGACCCGGTCGGCGCCCGGGGTCGGGTCATCCAGCTTGATCTCGTACTTCAGGTCGATGCCCACCACGCTGGAGAGCTTGGCCGCCGAGGCGAGTGCCGCCTCGGCCTTGCCGGTGGGGATCGTGGCGCGGACATAGCCGAGCTTGTCGTAGGTCCTGCCGACCGTGGCGCCCGGTACCGCGTCGAGTTGGCCGCTGACCTGCTCGGTGGCGCCCGGGGTGGTGGCGACCATGACGGTGACGGTCTTGGCGCCTTCGGCCTCGGCCTTGTCGAGCAGATCGGCGTCGGCCGCACCGAGTTTGTCGGATGCTTTGGTGGCCTTGACGCCGGTGGTGCTGCCCGGGTCGTCGGCGGGGGCGGTGGCGAACACCGGTGCGGCTCCTGCCGCTACCAGCGCAGCCACCATCGAGGCCGCGGCCGCGACGCGGGCCACGCGTCTGTGCCCAGTTACGGAGCGCCCGGATATGGGGCTCTGGGATTCGGGGGTCATCAGCATCCCTGTTGGTGAAAGAGACGTTTCCCTGCTGCAAACAGCTTGACGATTGGTCAGTCCGGATTTCGGTGCCGGGTGACCGCTCAGCCTTACGTACGCCATGGCGGTTTGGGGAGGGCTCAAGGACGCCTAAATGCAACGATGGCGCCAACCCGCCACAGTGGAGGATGCGCCACTGGGAACAAACAGGGAGTTACCGGCCGGTAGGGTCGTGTGCGTATGGAATGGCTGATAGCAGCTCAACTCCCCACGCCCGAGCAACCCTCGGCCCCGCTGTCTGAGTCCCCACGGCTGATCGCAGTCGACGACAGGAGCTGCCATGCCAACACAGACGATCCGGACCACACTGATCGCGGCGGTGGCGGTCGCCGCCGCCGGAGCCCTGATCGCCCCCGCCGCCGCATCGCCCAGCCTCTCGACCACGACCACGACCACGACCGCAGCTCGGCCGGCTAGTCATGGCCATGACCGCACTCAACAGGCCATCGAAGCGCTCGTTCGCGAGGGAGTGCCCGGTGTCGTCGCCCAGACACGCGATCGCCAGGGCGCCTGGAGCGGCACCGCAGGCGTCGGCGACCTCCGCACCGGCAAGAGCCGCTCGGCCCAGGACCGCTATCGAGTCGGCTCCATCACCAAGACCTTCGTCGCCACCGTACTGCTCCAGTTGGAAGCCGAGGGCAGACTCGATCTGGATGACTCCGTACACCGCTGGCTCCCGGGAGTGGTCAGCGGCAACGGCCACGACGGTCGCCGTATCACCGTGCGGCAACTGCTCAACCACACCAGCGGCGTCTACAACTACACCGATGACCCCGGCTTCGTACGGAGGGTCTTCGGCGACGGCTTCTTCCAGCACCGCTACGACACCTGGCAGCCCCGCCGACTCGTCGACATCGCGCTGCGGCACAAGCCGTACTTCGCCCCCGGTGCGGACTGGCACTACTCCAACACCAACTACGTCCTCGCGGGTCTGGTGATCGAGAAGGCCACCGGCCGCCCCTACGGCTCCGAGATCGAACGCCGCATCCTGCGCCCGCTGAAGCTGCGCGCCACCTCCGTGCCGGGCACCGACCACCGGGTGCCCCAGCCGGCGAGCCGCGGGTACTCCAAACTCAGCGAAGACCCCACCGCGACGAAGATCCACGATGTGACCGAACTCAACCCGTCGGCCGCCTATGCGGCCGGTGAGATGATCTCCGACTCCGGCGACCTCCAGCGCTTCTACCGCGCCCTGCTCAAGGGGGCGCTGCTGCCGCCCAAGCAGCAGAAGGCCCTCACCGACACGGTGCCGATCGACCCCAACCAGTCGGGGGTCGGCTACGGACTGGGCCTGATGAGTCAGAAGCTCTCCTGCGGCAAGGAGGTCTGGGGCCATGGCGGCGGCATCCACGGCTCCAACAGCAGGGCGGCCGTCACCCGGGACGGCGACCACTCGCTGGCCATGAACTTCAACGGCGACTGGATGGGTGACCGGGACGCCGTGCTGGAGGCCGAGTACTGCCGCTGACCCCTCGCGCACCCAGCCGGGGCACTCAGCGGGGCAGCACCACCACATAGGCGGCGGGGGCGCGGTCTCCCGCCGCCGTGAGCGCGGTCCGCACCACCATCGCCTGCTGTTCCAGGGAGTCCCGCAGTTTCGCCGGCGTGAGATGGACGACCGTGATGCCCAACCGCTCCAGATGCTCCCGCTTGCGGACGTGCTCCGACCAGGCGGCGTCCTCGCCGTGCCGCGGGGAGCGGGTGTTCAGCTCCACCGCGACGGCCTGGTCGGGCCAGTAGACGTCCACCTTGCCGAGGTGGGGGCCGCCCGGCAGCCGCAGATCGACGTTCCAGACCGGGTCGGGCAGTTGGTACATGCCCACCATGTCGTACAGCCGCTCCTCGGCGATGGACCGGCCCTCGGCGAGGAGCGAGTCGACGACGTCCACCACCTGGGGGAGGTTCAGTAGCCGGGCCCGGCTCAGTTCCCCGACGATCGCGGCCGGGTCGCAGTGCCGGTCGCGTACCGCCTCGGTGAGCAGTCGACGGACGAGGTCCGCGTCGGTGAGCTCCGCGACGGCGTCCGCGAGGGCACGGGCCACCGGGGCGACGGGTAGCCCGGTGATCTCCCCGGCGGCGGGCAGGGAGTGCGTTCGGACGATCCGGGCGCAGCCGATGGAGCGCAGCCGGCGGGTGCGCGGCACCAGTACGTCGATCCGTTCGATCCCGGTCAACGGCGGTGCGCTGGCGAACTGGTAGAGCGCCAGCGCGGCCAATCCGGTGATCATGGCATTTCCGTACGGGGGTGCCGTGCCGTGCTCGAACTGTGCGGGGAGCACCGGGCGTCCGGCGTAGAGCAGGGCCCCGTGGAGCCGCTCCTCGCTCGTGGGGGTGCCCGGGTGCAGCAGGTACACCCCCGGCAGCAGCGCCTGCCACGGTCCACCGGGGCGGCATCGCGCGGCCGCCTGCGCGGGGGAGACCCCGTGGTCACGCAGTTGAGGAGTGGACAGGAGGCGGGGGCGGATGTCGGTCAACTGGTGCAGCGGCAGGGGGTTCATGCTGCGGGGATGCCCATCTGGACAGGGTGAGCTAACACGCCGTTACCAATTCGTCGACAATTGGGGACAAGTTAGGCCTAAAGTACGGCTGTTCGACTGCCGATTACCGCCCCTTTCTGGTCCCGGTCAACTGGCTCCCAAGGCACCCCAGCGTGTCAGGACTCTCGCCCAGCCTTCCCGGTCCGCTTGCCCCGCCGTTCGGTGGAACGCCCCGATGGGCGGACACCGATGGGCGGACACGCCTCGGGGGCGCCCCACGCCTCTCCGCGCGGAAACGCCCCCGGTGGACGGTGGCCAGGACTAGGCCGAGGCGTCCCGAGCCTGGGCCCTGGCTGCACGGGAGAGATCGTCCCGGGCTTCGAGCACCAGCCGGCGCAGTGCCGGTGGCGCTGACTCATGAGCCGAGAGCCAGGCGTCGGTCGTGGCCAGTGTCGTCCGCGCGTCCTGGAGCGAGGGGAACAACCCGCGCACCACATCCATCCCGATCTGAATGGACCGCTCGTCCCACACCCGCTCGATCATCTCGAAGTACCGGGCCGCGTAGGGCGCGAGCAGCTCCCGCTGTCCCGCCTGGGCGAAGCCCGAGATGGTGGCCCCCACCAGAGCGTTGGAGAGGGTGTCCGACTCCACCACCCGTGCCCAGGCGACCCGCTTGACCTCCGCCGACGGTCGGGCGGCCAGCGCGCGCACCTCATGCCGCTTGCCGGACGCGGTGTCATCGCGTACCAACTCCGCCGCGATCATCGCCTCATCGGCCACGCCCTGCGCCGCCAGCGGCTCCAGGAACGCCCAGCGCAGCTCCTGGTCCACCTCCAGGCCGTCGATCTTCGCCGTACCGGCGAGCAGGCCGCTCAGAAGCTGACGGTCGGCTGCCGACGCGGCCACGGCCGCGAAGAACCGCGCCCAGGTCAACTGGTGCTGACTGCCAGGCTCCGCCAACCGCAGCTCCCTGAGGGCACCCTGGGCGAGCAGTCGGCCGCCTTCCGCCCGCCAGGCGGGTGCCGCGTAGTGCACCAGCGCGGTGTGGGTCCAGGTGTGCAGCATCTGCAGCACCCCGATGTCGCTCTCGCGCCCGGCGAACCGCAGCACCAGATCCACGAAGTCCCGGGCGGGCATCAGAGCGTCCCGGGTCAGGCTCCACAGGGACGACCAGCACAGCGCACGGGCCATCGGGTCGGCGATGTCACCGAGGTGGGCGCGCAGGGTCTCCAGCGAGCCCTCATCAAAACGGATCTTGCAGTACGTCAGATCGTCGTCGTTCACGAGGATCAGATCGGGCCGCTCGCCGCCCACCAGTTCCGTGACGACGGTCCGGGGCCCGCTCACATCCACCTCGGCCCGCGCATAGCGCACCAAACCCGACTCCGGCCCCTCGTGCCGGTAGAGCCCTACCGCCACCCGGTGCGGTCGCAGGATCTCGCCGTCCTGCACGATCGCCAGTTCGGTGATCCGGTCGGCCGCGTCATAAGTGGCCATGGGCGTCAGCGAGTTGACGCCCGTGGTCTCCAGCCAGAGCCGCGACCAGGCCACCATGTCCCGTCCTGAGGTCTCCTCCAGGACGGACAGCAGATCGCCGAGCCGGGTGTTGCCGTAGGCATGGCGCTTGAAGTAGCGCCGCGCGCCTTCCAGGAACGCCTCTTCCCCCGCGTACGCCACCAACTGCTTCAGTACGGAGGCGCCCTTGGCGTAGGTGATGCCGTCGAAGTTCAGTTTGGCGTCCTCCAGGTCCCGGATGTCGGCGGTGACCGGGTGGGTGGACGGCAACTGGTCGGCGCGGTAGGCCCAGGCCTTGCGGTTGTTGGCGAAGGTGACCCAGCCGTTGGTGAAGCGCGTCGCGCCGACCGACGCGTAGGCGCCCATGAAGTCGGCGAAGGACTCCTTGAGCCAGAGGTCGTCCCACCAGACCATGGTGACCAGATCGCCGAACCACATGTGGGCCATCTCATGGAGGATGGTGTTGGCCCGGCGCTCGTAGGATGCCTGGGTCACCTTGCCTCGGAAGATGTACTCCTCCCGGAAGGTGACACACCCCGGGTTCTCCATCGCGCCGATGTTGTACTCGGGCACGAAGGCCTGGTCGTACTTGCCGAACGGGTACGGATAGTCGAACCGGTCGTGGAAGAAGTCGAGGCCCTGCTTGGTGACGAGGAAGATGTCATCCGCGTCGAAGTGCCGGGCGAGCCCCTTGCGGCACATCGCCCCGAGCGGGATCTCCAGCACGCTCCCGTCATCGAGGGTGCGGGTGTAGAGATCGGTCTCGTAGTGGTACGGACCGGCGACGACCGCGGTGATGTAGGTGGAGATCGGCTGGGTCTCGCCGAACCGCCACACCCCGTCCTTCTCGCTGTCCCGCGGATTCTCCGCGGGGCTGTTGCTCCAGACGGTCCAGCCCTCGGGCGCGGTCACCTCGAAGCGGTACGGCGCCTTGAGGTCGGGCTGCTCGAAGTTGGCGAAGACCCGCCGGGCGTCCGCCGGCTCGTACTGGGTGTAGAGGTAGACCTCGCCGTCCTCCGGATCGACGAACCGGTGCATCCCCTCGCCCGTACGGCTGTAGGCGCACTGCGCGTCCACGACCAGTACGTTCTGTGCCGCCAGCGAGTCCAGCGCGATCCTGGAGCCGTCGAAGACGGCGGCCGCGTCCAGCGCGGTCCCATTGAGCGTGACCGAGGTGACGGCCGGGGCGATGAGGTCGACGAAGGTCGATGCCCCCGGCCGGGTACTGCGGAAGCGGATGGTGGTCACCGAACGGAAGGTGTCCGGGTTCGCCGTGCCCTCCCCAGGTCCCTCGACCGCGGAACGCAGGTCAAGGGCCACCTCGTACCCGTCGACGGACAGCAGCTCCGCCCGCTGACGGGCTTCGTCGCGGGACAGATTCTCACCGGGCACGGGCTCTCCTTCTTGACTCGTTCGAACAGGACCGATCCTGTCATGCGCACCTGGCAGCCGGTATCCCGGGAATCGGTCGGCGAGCGGCGGCGTTGTCGCGTTCAGGCGCGCGGCGCGTCGCGATGGTGGATATCGATGAGCCGCTCTGTGGATTTGCGATGAGGAGAGACATGTCCGAGAACGGCAAGACTCCGGTTGATTTCTGGTTCGACCCGCTGTGCCCCTGGGCCTGGATGACCTCCCGCTGGATGCTGGAGGTGGAGAAGGTCCGCGATGTCGAGGTCAGCTGGCATGTGATGAGCCTCGCCGTGCTGAACGAGGACAAGTTGGACGAGATCCCCGAGAAGTACCGGGAAGGCCTGAAGGCGGCCTGGGGTCCGGTCCGGGTCGCCATCGCCGCCCGGGAGCAGCATGGCGCCGAGGTGCTGGGCAAGCTGTACACCGCGCTCGGCACGCGTTTCCACAACCGTGGCGAGGGCCCGACCCGGGAAGCGGTCGTCGGCGCGCTGGAGGACGCGGGCCTGCCGGTCAGCCTGGCCGACTACGCCGACCAGGACACTTATGACGCCGAGCTGCGCGCCTCCCACAAGGAGGGCATCGACAAGGTCGGTCAGGAGGTCGGCACCCCGGTGATCGCGGTGCCGGGACCGGACGGCGAGCAGATCGCCTTCTTCGGTCCGGTCGTCACCCCCGCCCCCAAGGGCGAGGAGGCGGCCAGGCTCTGGGACGGGACGCTGCTGGTGGCGTCGATCCCCGGTTTCTATGAGATCAAGCGCACCCGTACGGCCGAGCCCTCCTTCGACTAGACCGACCGGCCGGATAAGAACTGCCCGGGTAGACCGACTGGCCGGATAGGAAGCTGCCCGGGCACGCGGGGGCCGGGGGACAAGCGGAAGTGCCCCACGAGTCATGTCCTCGTGGGGCACTTCCTCTATTCCGCCTGCGAGTGAAGGTTGAGAAGACGATCACGAGCAGGACGACCGTCCGGGCCTTCATCGGGGGCCCGGCTGGGTGGTGCTTGTCAGGGAGTGATCAGCGGAGTGCGGTCCTTGGCCTCGGCGTAGCGCTTTGCCACGTCCTGCCAGTTCACGACCTCCCACATGGCGTCGATGAAGTCCACCTTCTGGTTCTTGTACTGAAGGTAGAAGGCGTGCTCCCAGGCGTCGAAGACCAGGATCGGTACCGAGCCCTGACCGACATTGCCCTGGTGGTCATAGATCTGCTCGACGATCAGACGACGGCTGACCGGCTCGTAGGCGAGCACTCCCCAGCCCGAGCCCTGGGTCGTCGCCGACGCCTTGGTCAGCTGGGACTTGAACTTCTCGAATGACCCGAAGGACTCGGCGATGGCGTCCGCGAGTTCGCCGACACCGTCCTTGTCCAGCGGCTCGCCGCCACCGTCACCGGTCATGTTGTGCCAGTAGATGCTGTGGAGGATGTGCCCGGAGAGATGGAACGCGAGGCTCTTCTCCAGGCCGTTGATCGCTCCCCAGGCCTCTTTGTCACGAGCTTCCGCGAGCTGCTCAAGGGTGTCGTTGGCGCCCTTGACGTAGGCGGCGTGGTGCTTGTCGTGGTGCAGCTCGACGATCTGCGGATTGATGACCGGTTCGAGCTCGGTGTAGTCGTACGGCAGATCAGGAAGTGTGTAGATGGCCATTGCTCCGGTCCCTCCGACTGCTTATTGCGCATCTTATGCAAGTGCACGTTAGCAGCAGGATTAGGGGGCCGCAGATCAGGCATTGGTCCTAGGTCGCTGGTGCCGTACGGTCCCTCGCGAGCACCGCCAGATCGGGAAAATCGGTGACGACGGCGTCTACGCCGAGGCCGTAGTACAGGGCGTACTCACCGAACGCGTCCCCGAACTCCCAGTCCTCGCCCTCCCGACGGAGCCCACCGGTCAGAAACCCGTTCTCCGCGCGGAGGGTGTAGACGCCGACTCTCAGACCGGCGGCGTGAGCGTCGGCGAGCAGCGGGGAGGGCGCCAGTACCGACGACTTGTCAGGTCCGATCCACTGCGCGTAGCGGGCGATCTCCCGCAGCCCTTCGGGGGTCGCCATACGGCCATAGGTGGTGTCGTGCCCGAACGGCCCACCGTTCAGGCCGAGCGCCTGCCACAGGGGCAGCCCAAGGCCGGCCGCCGCGATCCGCCGCAGACTCGACGGCTCGAAGGACTGGATGACGCAGTCCCGCGGGCCGAGCCGGTTGCGCCGTACGGTCCGCACCAACTCCGGCTCCAGCGGCAGCCCGATCGAACGGAAGTAGCCGGGATGCTTGAGTTCGGGGAAGAGCGCGATGGGGCGCCGATGGCGCCGGGAGAGTGACCGGGTCAGATCGATGACCTCCTGGAAGGTGAGGATCGGCGCCCGGCCGTCGAAGACCGTGTTGCGGTTGCGCAGCTCCGGCAGCCGTTCCACGGCCCGCAGGGTCTTCAGTTCGGCGAGGGTGAAGTCCTCGGTGAACCAGCCCCGCACCCGCCGTCCGTCGATCACCTTGCTGGTCCTGCGGGATCTGAACTCCCGGCGCCCCGGTACATCCGTGGTCCGGGAGATCTCGTTCTCGTGCCGCACCACCAGAACGCGGTCCTTGGTGGAGACGAGGTCGGGCTCCAGCCAGTCAGCGCCGACCGCCGCGGCCAGGGCGTAGGACTCGGCGGTGTGCTCAGGTCGCCAGCCAGGCGCGCCACGGTGGCCGATGACCAGGGGCCGCCGCGCCGGCTTGCCCGCGTCGGCCGGGGCCCTCGACGCCGCGCTGGTCCCGGGCGCCCTGGTCCCCGCCGCCCTGGTCCCCGGCATGCCGGCCGCCGTCGCACCGGCCGCGAGCAGCACCGAACGCCGCCCGGGCGACCTCGCCAACTCGAACCCCGGCCTCAGTTGGCTCGGGCCAGCGCCCGAGCCACGGCCAACCGATCCAGATGCTCCTCGTACGCCTTCGCGTAGAACGCCGCCCGTGCCGGGTCCGGCTCCACCACCTCCACCGGGGCCGTCCACACCCCGGCGTCCAACTCCGTACCCGAGCGAGCGGCGGCGGCGAGCACCGCACCCCGCGCACCGACCTCGCCCTCCGCGATCCGCACGGGCCTGGCCAGCACATCCGCGAACAACTGGGCCCAGGCCGAGGAGCGGGTGCCGCCACCGCAGAGCGCCAGCGAACCCGTCAGCCCCGCCGCCTGCAGGCAGTGCCGGGCGGCGAAGCCGATGCCCTCGCAGACCGCCCGTACCAGGTCCCCCCGGGACGACTCCAGGGACACCCCGGTGAACTCCGCCCGCAGCCGCGGCTCCACGAAGGGGGCCCGCTCCCCGGAGGGCGCGAAGTAGGGCAGCACCCGTACGCCATGGGCTCCGGGGGGAGTCGCCTCCAGCAGCGCGTCCACCTCGGTATGGGACACACCGGCGATCCCCAGCATCCAGTCGAGTGCCGCGGT
Source organism: Streptomyces albipurpureus (assembly GCF_023701525.1). Lineage (GTDB taxonomy): Bacteria > Actinomycetota > Actinomycetes > Streptomycetales > Streptomycetaceae > Streptomyces > Streptomyces albipurpureus. The sequence goes on along the minus strand of NZ_JAMQAW010000036.1, from coordinate 54,629 downwards.
CCCCACCATGGCGGGCATCGCCCGCAGCCACTGACCGGGGCGATCGGTCGAGATATGCAGGCCGGCGGGGTCCCCGTCGAGATCCAACTCCCGGGTGACGACCAGCGCGGCCAGGCAGGTGCCCACGATCAGCAGCCCATCACCGGGGGCCGTGACACCCGCGCCCAAGGCGCAGGCGGCCAGATCATAGGGGCCGCTGGCAATCGGCGCGCCGGACGCCAACTCGCCGACCGCGATCGGATCGCTGACGGTGGGCAGCAGGCCCCTGCGGTGGGTGAGCCCGAGCGCGGCCACCACCTCGTCGCAGTAGCGGCGGGTACGGGGGTCGAGGAAGGGCATCGACGCGTCGGAGACATCGGTCGCGCGTACGCCCGTCAGCCGCTGGAAGACCATGTCCTTGCAAGCGACCGCGGATGCCGCCGCGTCCAGGGACGCCGGTTCATGGCGGTCCAGCCAGGCGAGCACCGGGCCGGGGCAGCCGGGGAACATGGCACTCCCGGTGCGCCGGAACACCGAGGTGATGACCCCCGCGGCGCTCCACTCCTCCACCAGGGCGTGGGCGCGCCCGTCCATCCAGGAGATCGCGGGCCGTACCGCCCGCCCGGACTCATCGACCAGCCACACCCCGTCGCCCTGCCCGGTGAGGCCGACCAGCGCGGGCCGCCCGACCCGCTGGGTGAGCGCGCTCACCACGTCCTGGACGCCTCCGTACACCTCGTCCATGTCCTGCTCGACGCGCCCGTCCTGGATGTCGAGGCGCACCGGGCGGCACTCGGTGTGGAGGGGTTGCCCCGACTGGTCAAAGGCAACGGCCTTGACCATGGATGTACCGGCGTCGATCCCGATGAATGCCACCATCGCGCCCCTCCCGCGGAGTGAGTCCCTCGCCCGAGTCTTCCCCGCGCGCTTCCCCATCCCGGGGACCCGCGCCCGATGTGTCCCCTACCCGGCCCTACTCCGACTCCTCACTCCGACGCTTCACCCGGTCCTGCCACGGGGGAGGACCGGGCGGTCCCTGCTCGACCTGTACGGCGAGAGACACCAGGTCGAGTCGGCCGGCGAGGCCGACTGACGCCGCGCCGACGCCCGAGGGTTTCGGCGGGTCAGCTCCTCGCGGTGTTCCCGCACCCGTTCACGTCGGTGTTCCCGCATGTCGAGGGTCCAGGCCGGCGTTCTCGTGTACGAGGGCCTAGGCCACGATCAGGCGGAGGCCGAGCTCTGCCGCGTCGAGGGCGACGAGGTCGCGGTTGCGCTCGGCCCACCGGCCCGAGGAGAGGTCGTCGCCCAGTCTGCTCACGGCCCGCCGCTCGGCCCCTGGCCCGACTCTGGTCCATACCGATACCGCGCGGCGCACCTCTTCGTCCAAGTACGCCTCCGGCCGACGCCAGTACGCCTCGAAGAAGCCGTCCGCGCAGTCCCACGGGATGAGCACCGGCTCCGCACGGCCGCCGATCGCGCGGGTCAGGTCGGCCAGCGAAGGCCAGTCCACGAGCAGGTCGGCGAATTCGGGCAGGTAGTCGCGGGTGAGCCAGAACCGCTGGCGCCGATCGATGTCACTGGCGTCGTAGGTGAACACCACGACGCGGCGGGCCACGCGCCGCATCTCACGCAGCCCGGCGATCGGGTCCCGCCAGTGGTGAACGGTGCTGAAGGCCATCGCGGCGTCGAAGGACTGGTCCTCGAACGGGAGGCTCTCCGCGCTCGCGGCCACGCACGGCGCCGCGTCCGCGGGACGCTGTGCCCGCATGACCGCCGACGGTTCCACCGCCGTGACATCGCGGTCGGGAGGCTCATAGGAGCCGGTGCCGGCGCCGACGTTCAGCACCGTCCGGGCGTCCCCGAGCGCATCCCAGACCCTCTCGGCGATCCGCGGCTCGGTGCGCCGCGTCGCCGGGTAGGCGGACCCGATCGCTTCGTACAACTGTGCTCCGAACAATTGCAGTTGCTCCTCAGGTGTTGTCCTGATCCCCATCGCCCGTGCCTCCAGTTCCCTGTCCAGGGCCGTCACCATGGCAGCGGCGCGGTCGCGCTGGTCCAGCAGCAGGCCGCGCAGCCGACGCAGGTGTGCCACCGCGTCGGTGGCGGGGTCGTCCACCAGATCCGCGATCTCGCGCAATCCGAAGCCCAGCCGCCGATAGGCGAGCACCTTCCGCAGCCGCTCCAGATCACCCGACGAGTAGGCCCGGTAACCGGCCGCGGTCCGCGCGGACGGCTCCACGAGTGCGATCTCGTCGTAGTGGTGCAGTGTGCGGACGCTCACTCCGGCCAACTCGGCCACCCGCCCCACGGTCAGATGCTCTTCCACACCACCGACCATGCGGCCTGACGCCACGTGAGGGTCAAGCGCTGTGCTCCCGGTAGCGCGTGCGGCCGACCATGACCACGATCGGGTCCCGCGTCCGCCAGGGTGCTCAACCCCGCACGCACGCCCTGAAACTGGTCCACCTGGCCCGGACGGCGGCAGACCCTCGTCCACCATCAACGCGGGCCGCACCCGACGGGAGAACACTCCTGATCGAACATCAGCGCACCGCACTCGCCACGCCACCTCTGCACAGGCCGAACACCGACGTCGTCCCGCTGGAGCGCCAGTGCCCGGGCTCCCTCAGGGGCGCGGGGCCGGGGCCGAAAGCCCCCCAACAGACTCTCGGCCCCGGCCCCGACCGTGGCCCCCGCCCACCCCGTCGCCGGGTGTGGGGGAAGGCAGGTACCGAGGGTGGGCGATCCGGCTACGGCAGGGCGTTCGCCAGCGGCTCGCCCCTGGCGTACCGCACGACCTCGGCCGCGGCGATCCGCGCGGCCTTGCGCGCCACCGACTGGCTCGCCCCACCCACATGCGGAGTCAGCACCACATTCGGCAGCGACAGCAGCCGAGCGCCCGGCCGCAGGGGCTCCTCCTCGAAGGTGTCCAGCGCCGCCGCCCCCAACTGCCCGCTGTCCAGGGCGTCGCAGAGCGCCTCCGTATCGACGAGACCGCCCCGGGCCGCGTTGATCAGCACCGCTCCCCGGGGCAGCAACGACAACTCCCGCGCCCCGATCAGCCCCTGGGTCTGCGGAGTCAGCCTGGCGTGCAGCGTCAGCACCCGTGAGCGCGACAGCAACGCCTCCAGCGACGACGTACGCATTCCCCGTACATCGCCGCGCACATAGGGGTCGTAGACCTCCACCTCAGCCCCGAACGCGCCCAGTACCCGCGCCACCCGGCTGCCCACCGCCCCGTATCCGACCAGGCCGACCGGGGTGTCCTCCAACTCCATCCCACTGCGCTCGTAGGTGTAGTAGGAGCCGTCCCAGCCGCCCGCCCCGGTCAGCGACGCGTGTGCTTCGGGGATGCGCCTGAGCGCCGACAGCATCAACCCGATCGTGAACTCCGCCGTCGCGGCCGCATTGCGCCCCGGCGCGTAGCAGACCCGCACCCCCTGCTCCCGCGCCGCGTCCGCGTTGACATTCACCGGCCCACCGCGGCAGACCGCGATGAGTTTGAGTTCGGGCGCCGCTTTGAGGACGCGTTCGGTGAAGGGGGCCATTTGAGTGACGCATACCTCCACGCCGTCCAACGCCCTGATCAGCGCATCCTCCGCGTCACTGGCCTCATTGACTTCGCCGACCTGCCCAAATGGCTCAATCGGCCAGGGCAGGGTGAGTTCGGTCAGCTCCAGCGAGGAATCGGCGAGGTCATGGCGCAATGCCTCGGCGATCAGGGAATTGCGGACGAAATGGTCGCCGGCAGCCAGGACTTTCATTCAATTCCTCCGCGTGATCGTTCGCGAGATCATTTACGGTCTACGAGCCAATTCGGTCAGGTGTCGCCCACGGTGCAGACCTGATAGGGGATCTTGTGCTCGTCGAGTTCGCGCCTCGCGTCGGCCGGAGCACCGTCGTCGATGAGGACCAGGTCGAAACGGGAGAGCGGGGCGAACCGGTGGAGCGCGGTCCGGCCCAGCTTGCTGTGGTCGAGCAGGAGTATGTTCCTGGCCGCCGAATCGAGCATGGCGCGCTTCACGGACACGATGTGCTGCTCCTGGTGGTACGCGAACCCTGCGGACGCCGCCGACGTCGAGGTGAAGGAGATGTCGGCCCGCAGCGACTGCACGGCCTCCACACATGCGACCCCGAGGAAGGAGGAGTGCAGCGGATCGTAGTCGCCACCGAGCGCGATCAGATGGATGCCGCGCTCGGTGGAGAGCAGCGTGAGCGCTTCGAGGAAGTTGGTCACCACGGTCAGGGGGGTGACCCTCCCGAGCAGACGTGCGAGCTCCAAAACCGTGGAGGAGTCATCGAGCATCACCGCCATGCCCGGCTCGATGAGATCTAACGCGCGCGCTGCGACGCCCGCTTTCTCGTGGCGCATGGACTTCATTCGGTACGCCACATTTGACTCGAACACACCGGACGGCTGTGCGGTGACACCGCCTCGGAACTTTCTGACAACCCCCTGCCGTTCCAACTCGTCCAGATCGCGGTGCACGGTCATCAAGCTGACCCCGAACCGCTCGGCGAGTTCCGCGGCCGCAGCCTCGCCCCGCGCCAACACATGGTCGGCTATCGCCTCCCTGCGTGACGCGGGGTGCTGCCGTCCCATCCGACCTCCCACGCCCGATGGCTTGAATCGCAACAGAGCTTGAGTCAGCTAAAGAGGGCCGTCAATGCTTCGCGCAGCGGTTTTTCGCGGTGCAAGATGAGAACTTCTCATAAAGCAACGTGAAAAGGGTTATGGCTTAAGGGGCTGTTATGTGGATGGGCATCGATCTCGGCACGCAAAGCGTCCGCGCGGTGGTCGCGGACGATGAAGGCGTCGTCCACGGCAGCGGCTGCGCACCCCTCGCCGGCGTCCGCGAGGGCAACCGCCACGAGCAGTCCCCCGACGCCTGGTGGACCGCGGTCAGCGCCGCCACCCGCGCCGCGCTGCACGGTGGCCACCGCCCCCGCGCACTGGCGGTCTGCTCCACATCGGGCACGGTCCTGCTCACCGATCCAGCGGGCCGGAGCCTCACCCCGGCCCTGATGTACGACGACGGCCGCGCCCCGGGCCGCGGCCCCGGCCGGGCCCTTTGGCTGCTGGCCGGGTACGGCCCCGGACGCATCACCCACCAGGCGGATCTGATCGTCTCCCGGCTCGCCGGACGGCCGCTGGCGACGGACTCCAGCCATGCCCTGAAGACGGGTTACGACCCCGAGCGCGAGGTCTTCGACACCCCCGGGGTGCCGGTCGAAGCGCTGCCCGACGTGGTGAGCCCCGGCACCCTGCTGGGCGAGGTCGGCCCGGCGGCAGCGGCGGAGACCGGTATCCCGGCCGGTACGGCGATCGTGGCCGGGATGACCGACGGCTGCGCCGCCCAGATCGCCTCCGGGGCGCTCACGGTGGGCTCCTGGAACTCGGTCCTCGGCACCACCCTGGTCCTGAAGGGAGTGACCGCGACCCCCCTGCGGGACCCGTCCGGGGTGGTCTACAGCCACCGCTCGCCGGACGGCAGTTGGCTTCCCGGCGGTGCCTCCAGCGTCGGCGCCGGGGCGCTGCGCGTGGCCTTCCCCGGCGCCGACCCGGCAGCGTTCGACGCCCTGGCCGCCGACCACGAGCCGGCGCACACGGTGGCGTACCCCCTGGTCGGACGCGGGGAGCGCTTCCCGTTCCTGGCCCCCGACGCCGTGCCCTTCCTCCTCGGTACCCCGACCTCCGACGCGGATCACTGGGCGGCCCTGCTGCAGGGGATCGCCCTGATGGAACGGCTCTGCCTCGACTATCTGGACCTGCTGGGAGCCCCGGTGGACGGCTCCTTGACCTTCACGGGCGGCGCGGTTCGCAGCGGGTACTGGACCCGACTGCGCGCCGAGGTGCTGGGACGGGCCGTGCGGGTCCCGGAGTACGGCGAACCAGCGCTCGGCATGGCGGTGCTCGCCGCCTACGGCGCCGGTTCGGCCCCCACGCTCGCGGCGGCGGCGCACCGGATGGTCCGGCCGGGGGAAGTGTTCACACCGAGTGGGAGAGATCGCTTCCTTGAGCCGTATCGGGTGCTGGTGGGGGAGTTGGAGCGGCGCGGTTGGCTACCGGGCCCGGTGGCTGCGCACGCCAGGGCCCGCGCGAACTGAGTCCATGAGGACCTGGGTGCCTGTGGCCGAGGGCCCGCGCGAACGGGGTGAACCCGTGTGACCTGCGCCGGCTGGCCCGAGCTGCCCCCACCGCCGACCGCATCCGACGGATGCCCACGCGCGGATCCGAGGGGAGCCGTACGGGCTGAGTGCGCGTCCGGAGCGGACACCAGTCGGCGGATATCGATCAGCGGACGTCGACACGACACCTGAGCGAGGGCAGGACGGTTCGCCGGGGCGCACTTGGGCACAGCAGATGATCAGAGGGTATGAACCTGAACGTACCGATGTGAGCCGGTACGAAGTGAGTGGACGAGGAGGACCTGGCATGAGCGCGACCCTGTTGCTGGCCCGGCACGGCCAGACCGTGTGGCACGCCGAGAACCGCTATGCGGGGGTGAGTGAGGTGGCTCTCACCTCCGAGGGCCAGGACCAGGCGCGCCGACTCGGCCGATGGGCCGCCCGTACCCCGCTCGACGCGATCTGGACCTCGACGGTCTCCCGTGCGATCGCGACGGCCGAACCGGCGGCCACGGCGCTCAATCTCGTCCCGAAGCGTGAACGCGACCTGCGGGAGTGCGACTTCGGGGTGGTGGAGGGACGCACCCTCGCCGAGTTCGCCGCCGAGAACCCCGAAGAGGCGGCAGCCTTCACCAGGGATCCGGTGGCCCACCCCTTCCCGGGTGCGGAAGACCCCCGGGCAGCCGCCGCTCGGGGAGTCGCCGCCCTGCGTCGGATCGCACGGGAGCACGACGGAGAGCGGGTGCTGGTGGTGGCCCACAACACTCTTCTGCGGCTGGTGCTCTGTGAGTTGCTCTCGATTCCGCTCGGGAACTATCGCCGAACCTTCCCCGTACTCCGCAATACGGCAGTGAGCGAACTGCGTATGAAAGAGGGTGAATGCGCGCTGCTCTCACTCAATGTGCCCTGTGCATGAGATTTGCGGGTGTAGGCGCTTCAGTGGGTATCGGGGCTAGTCATATGACTGCCAAGGGCATCGATTTCGCCGATGATACCGGCAGATGAAGTCGATATCGGGCTCGTCATTGTTATCACGCGGTGATTTTCCGTCACATACATGAACTCTGTTACGTTGCTGGCCGTCGCGGAGGGGGGAGCTTTCGCGGCCTGTCTTCCATCTCGCGTGGGGTCGCCGCAACGGCGTGACCGTGGAGTACACCCATAGATCCGTAAGCGCGATCATCGTGAACGCGGATACGGGGATACGGGGAAGCGTTCCTCAGAACGCCGACATCTGTCGGCCTTCGGTGGAAGTAGCCGCGCTGACCTGGAGTTTCATCTCTCCCTGGATATCGTTGGATATCCGAGGAGAACCCGCGCGAGCCTGGCGACAGCTGACTCCGGTGGTCGAGGCCAGAGTGTCCCGCCATCGGCATGGGCGAAGGGCAGCGGGAATGGCGGAGGAGAATGAGCGCACCACGGTTATGGAAGGCCCTTGGGTGGTGCCTCTGATTGCCGTGTCACTGGCTCAGACAGTTCGGCTCGGTGGTGGGCCTTCGCCGCACACACTGCTGGCCGCCTGGGGACTGTCCGGTATCGCCACCGTTCTCTTGGTGACGGCATGGATTCCGATCTACCGAAACGCCCGCGCGGGTGTGCGCAGCCCCAGTGTTCCCCGGTGGGGCCCGTCCACCGGAGCCATGGCGCATGCCCTGCTCGGATGTCAACTGCTGGCCCTCGGCTTTGACCTCTAGTCACCCGGGCGGATCGCGCGAAGGGGGAAAGCCGATGCCGCACCGATTCACCGACGAGGGGCGCAGGGGGAACCCTGGGCTCCAGGACTCCTCGTACGGTGGTCGATCGGGCGCTGGGCGGGTGCGGCCGCCCGGTCTTGGGGGCGTTGTGTGACGGTGGACGCGGTCACACGGCCAAGGCCCCGAGCGCTGCGCTGGATGGCGCGTGCCGGGCCCCGGGAGTTTCGGCGTCGGTGGTCAAGGCCCCGAGCGCTGAGCAGGGTGAACAGCGGTCGCGGGCGCGCTGGAAGTGGCCGTCACTCGGCTGGGGCCTCGGCTGCGGCGGCCTTTCGGGCGCCAGCCATCTGCCGGGCACAGCCGATCGCCGCGAGCGCGAGGGTCAACCCGCCCGATGAGAGCAACTGGGTCCGGGTGTCCGCCTCCCTGGCCATCAGGACGAACACCGCGGCCATCCCGGCGAGCGCCACCCAGGTCAGACCCGGGTACCACCACATCCTCACCACCAGCCGGGCCGGGTCCTCGCGCTCGGTCCTGCGCCGCAGGATCAGTTGGGAGATCGCGATGAAGATCCAGACGATCAGAATGATCGCGCCGACCATGTTGAGCAGCCACATAAAGACGTCATCCGGGCGCCAGTAGCTGAGCAGCACACATCCGAAACCGACGATGGACGAGAACAGCACCGCGGGCCGCGGCACTCCGCCCGAGGTCTTCCCGAGCGCCTGGGGACCCTGCCCGCGTGCGATCAGCGAGCGGGCCATCCGGGAGGCCCCGTAGATATTGGCGTTCATCGCGGACAGCAGGGCGATCAGCACGACGACGTTCATGATCTGGCCCGCGGCCGGAATCCCCAGATGATCCAGGGTCGCCACATACGGCCCCTTCTGTTCCACCTGGGGGTCGTCCCATGGCACCAGGGTGACGATCACCGCCATGGAGCCGATGTAGAAGATCGCGATCCGCCACATCGCGGTACGCACGGCCTTGGCGACCCCGCGTACCGGGTCCTCGGATTCGGCAGCCGCGATGGTCACCGTCTCCAGACCGCCGTAGGCGAAGAGGGAGGCGAGCAACCCGACCACCAGACCGTCCACGCCCATGGGCATAAAGCCGCTGTCGCCACTGAGGTTCGCGGTGCCCGGGGCATCCGTGCCCGGCAGCAGTCCCGTGATGGCGAGAACGCCGATCCCCAGGAAGATCACGATCGCGGCCACCTTCAAGGCGGCGAACCAGAACTCGAACTCCCCGAAGTTCTTCACGGCGGCAAGGTTCGTGCCACAGAAGACCAGCATGAACAGGGCGGCCCAGGCCCACTCCGGGGTGCCGGGCAGCCAGCCCGTCATGATCTTGGCCGCGCCGATCGCCTCAAGACCCACGGCCACACAGAGCAGAAACCAGAACGCCCAGCCCGCGGTGAATCCCGCCCAGGGGCCTATCGCCCGCTCGGCGTGCACCGAGAACGAGCCGGATGCCGGATTGGCTGCGGACATCTCGCCGAGCATCCGCATCACCAGCATCACGAGCAGCCCGGAGAGGGCATACGCGATCACGATGGAGGGGCCGGCCTTGGCGATGCCCGCACCCGATCCGACGAAGAGTCCGGCCCCGATGACACCGCCGAGGGCGATCATCGAGAGATGGCGTTGCTTGAGTCCGTGCGACAGCGTCACATCGTCCGGGCGACGGTCGACGGGCGCTGGTGGGGGCGCGGAGGTCCGAGACATGGAAGTGCCCTGTTCCTTGGCAGAGGGTGAGCGGAGCAATTTTGAGCACGGCGCCCGCTCACGGGGAACACACGTCCGCTATACGGTCACTGGATTGACACAAGGTATCCATGCGAGTGCCCTGCGAGGGCCTCCGTATGCGTCCCGGGGTTTTAGTGGAACCCAACAGGCGCCGTGAAATGCTCCGCTGGAGCGAAGAGGGCCCCACCTCAGTGACGAGAGTCACGCCCCCATGCGTGTGTAGTCGCCAATTTGTTGACTCCCCATGAAGCAGCCGTATCGGGCTTGTCGATGGCTGATGGTGAACGATCGTTCGCTCCTGGGCTACGGTCGCTGTGCTTCAAAGATTCCTTGCTTCTCCCTACACCTTCCCTCGCTTCCGCGGAGTCCCGATGAGCACTGCCACAGCCACCTCCCGTCCCGGCGCGGTCCTCGCGGACCTGCTGCCCGCCTCCCGTACCCGGGACATCGCGCTCGTCATCGGGGGTGCGGCCCTCACGGGAATCGCGGCCCAGATCGCGCTCCCGATCCCCGGCTCCCCGGTCCCGGTCTCCGGCCAGACCTTCGCCGCGCTCCTCGTCGGCACCGCCCTGGGCGCCCGCCGAGGCCTTCTCTCGCTGATGCTCTACGCACTGGCCGGCATGGCCGGGATGCCCTGGTTCGCCGAAGGCGAGTCCGGCTGGGGGATGCCGTCCTTCGGCTACATCCTCGGCATGCTGCTCGCGGCCACGGTCGTCGGCGCCCTCGCCCGCCGTGGCGCGGACCGGTCCGCACTGCGGATGGCCGGCACCATGGCCCTCGGCTCGGTGATCATCTACGCGGTCGGTGTGCCCTATCTGGCGCTCTCCACCGGTATGACCCTCTCCCAGGCGATCGCCGCGGGCCTCACCCCGTTCCTGATCGGCGACGCGCTGAAGGCGGCCCTGGCGATGGGTGCGCTGCCCACGGCCTGGAAGCTGCTCGGCCGCCGCGGCTGAGCAAGCACTGACCACGGCTCCCACCGGGGCCACCGAGGCGCGT
>NZ_JAMQAW010000036.1:0-44048 GCF_023701525.1 Streptomyces albipurpureus | reverse complement strand
ACGCGCCTCGCCGTGTGCCCGGTCTGCGCTGATGGGATAGGCACCCATCGGCAACCCCCGCTCACTGGTGCGTACTTGTGCAGGTTCCGCACCGGAACCGAGGGTGGAGAGGCCAACCGATGCACGGGATCACCCCGGAGAAGTGGAGCGTGTGCGAGCAAGGCAGCCGTCATCGTCATCGTCACCGTCATCGGCCTCGGCGAGATGGGATCGCTGGAGGAGTGGTTGGCCGCTGGTGTGGCGACCTGCACCGCCCCCGGCCAGACCCAGCGGCCACGCACCACCACCTGAACCGGGCAGCCCTCAACCCCCGCGGCTGAACCGGCCGAGCAGGCCCCTAGACCCCGCGCCGATAGCTGCTCCCGTCCCTGGGCCGCACCAACAGCCCCGCGGTCACCAGATAGCGGCGAAGCGCCGGAAAGTCATCGTGCACGGTGAGCAGCGCCTCATTCACCTCGCGCTCGCTGTACTCCCGCTCCGGTACGAACAGGGTCTGGGCGAGATGGTTGAGCACCTGCTCCCTACGGGCCGTCTTCCGGGGGATCGCGGTCAGCCGGCCGTGTGAGAAGAGCGCGGACACATCGTGCGGGCTACCGGGCTGTTCGGCGATATCTGGCTGGTCAGAGGTCATATGGAGCAGCCTCACCTGGTCCGCCTCCGGCAGCAACACGTTTTCGCTCCGGTGTCTCAATGTGCCACCCAACGAGCAGCCCCGATCGTGGACCAACCGATCGGGGCCGCGGGCCGCGCACCGGAGCCTGCGCGGCCCGGCGTCCCCCTGCGGAGGACGAGGGTGCGGGAGGCGCCGCGCGTCGTGGAGCGCCGCCGAGTCCGCGGAGCCGTTTCACGGGCGGGACCCGGCGCGTGAGCGGTCAGCCGTTCCGGCCGGCATCGGCACGCTTGTCGCTCGCGCCACCATCTGGGCCGAGCCCCGGAGAACGCTCGATCCCCGTCGACGGGGTCGGCCCGGGCCGTTCGCCCCCAGACCCCTGGCCGTGCCCCGAGCGTCGGCGCCAGAGGGCGACGCCCACCACCACGGTCGCCACCGCCAGTGACAGCAGCATCTGCTCCCGTCCGGTGTCATCGAAGACCATGTAGACGATGACGAAGAGGATCATCCCGATCGTCACATAGGTCAGACAGGGGAAGAGCCACATCCGTACGACCAGCTTCTCCGGGGCTTCCCGCTCGATGATGCGGCGCATCCGCAGTTGGGTGCAGCAGATCACCAGCCAGACGAAGAGGGCGACCGCACCCGAGGAGTTGAGGAGGAAGGCGAAGACCGTGTCGGGCCAGCGGTAGTTGAAGAAGACCGCGACAAAGCCGAAGAGCACGGAGGACAGGATCGCCGTGCGCGGTACGCCCCGACCGTCGGTCCGGGCGAAGGAGCGAGGTGCGTCTCCCCGTTTGCCCAGCGAGAACGCCATCCGGGAGGCCGTGTAGAGGCCGGAGTTCAGACAGGACAGCACCGCCGTGAGCACGATGACGTTCATGATCTCGCCGGCATGCGGAATCCCGATGGAGTTCAGCGCGGCGACATAGGACCCGTCCTCGGTGATCGACTTGTCGTTCCAGGGGAGCAGGGTCAGTACGACGAAGATCGAGCCGAGATAGAACACGGCGATCCGCCAGATCACGCTGTTGGTCGCCTTGCGGACCGCGCGCTGGGGGTCGGCGGACTCTCCGGCCGCCAGGGTGACGATCTCACTGCCCATGAACGAGAAGACGACCATCAGCACACCGGTCAGGATCGCCCCGTACCCCTCGGGGAAGAAGCCGCCGGAGTCGGTGAGATGGGCGAACCCCTTCCCCGGGTTGTCCGACCCGGGCAGCAGCCCGAAGACGGCGAGCAGGCCGATCGCGACGAACGCGCCGATGGCCACCACCTTGATGCCGGCGAACCAGAACTCGAACTCGCCGTACGACCCGACGGAGGCGAGGTTGGTCGCGGTGAGCACCACCATCACGATCAGGGCCCAAGCCCACTGCGGAACGGCTGGAATCCATCCCTCCAGAATCACCGCTCCGGCCGTCGCCTCGACCGCGAGCACGACCACCCAGAAGAACCAATAGAGCCATCCGATCGAGAACCCGGCCCAGCGTCCGATCGCCCGGTCGGCGTACTCCGAAAACGAGCCGGAAGCAGGGTTGGCGGCCGCCATCTCGCCCAGCATCCGCATCACGAGGACGACCATCGTGCCGACGAGTGCGTAGGAGAGGAGGATCGCGGGTCCCGCAGCGGCGATCCCGGCCCCGGAGCCCACGAACAGCCCGGCGCCGATCACTCCACCGATGGCGATCATGGAGAGATGCCGATTTTTCAGGCCGGCTTTCAGCTCATCCGATGACTGCGATTGTGGGGGTTCCTCGGGCTGCCCACCTTCTTTTGGAAGAGTCTGCTGCGAGGTCATGGTTGATTCCTTTGGTTCGAGAATCGTGCGTCGTGCAATCAGGTGCTGACCCCACTGACGGCTACCCGGCCATTCGCGTGCCACACTCCCCCCATGCGCGTGTACATCGGTTCCGACCATGCTGGCTACGAACTCAAGAACCACCTCGTCGAATGGCTCTCCGCCCACGGCCATGAGCCGGTCGACTGCGGACCCCACATCTATGACGCCCTGGACGATTACCCGCCGTTCTGCCTCCGCGCCGCGGAGCGGACGGCCGCGGACCCGGACAGCCTCGGCATCGTGATCGGTGGTTCCGGCAACGGCGAGCAGATCGCCGCGAACAAGGTGAAGGGGGTCAGGGCCGCGCTGGCGTGGAGTGAGCAGACGGCAGCCCTGGGCCGCGAGCACAACAACGCCAACGTGGTCGCCGTCGGTGGCCGAATGCATTCGGTGGAGGAGTCGACGAAGTTCGTCGAGATCTTCCTCAGCACGCCGTACTCGAACGAGGAGCGCCACACCCGCCGCATCGAGATGCTGACGGCGTACGAGAACACCGGCGAGCTCCCCCCGATCCCGGCCCACCACCCCCAGCAGCCGTAACCCTCTCCCCCCCCGCGCCCCCCAGGCACTCGTGCCTGCGGGGGCGCTCGTCATGCCACCCGGTGGGAGTCGTGCGCCCCGGTGGGCGGGGCGGCTCCTTGCGTGATCCAGTGCCCCCGGAGGAGGCACAATGGAGACCCGCAGCGGACCAGCACCAAGGATCAGCGCCCGTGCCCGAAGGTCACACCATTCACCGGCTCGCTCAGGACCACCGCGAGCGCTTTCTCGATCAGCCCCTCCGCGTCACCAGCCCGCAGGGCAAGTTCTCCGACTCCGCCGCACTGATCGACGGCCAGGCCATGGACAGTGCCGAGGCCCACGGCAAGCACCTGTTCCTGGGCTTCGGTCCGCTCGGCTGGGTCCATATCCACCTCGGGCTCTTCGGCAAGGTCGACCTCGGCGACGCCCCCGCACCGCCCGCCACCGACACCGTGCGACTGCGTCTGGCCAACCCCGATGGCTATATGGATCTCCGGGGCCCCACCACCTGCGCCCTGATCACCGACGGGGAGAAGGCGGCGATACACGATCGCCTCGGCCCGGACCCGCTGCGTCCCGACGACGACCCCGACCGCGCCTGGGCCCGGATCTCTCGTTCCCGTACGACCATTGCCGCCCTGCTGATGGACCAGAAGATCATCGCGGGTGTCGGCAATGTCTACCGGGCCGAGGTGCTGTTCCGGCACAACATCGATCCGTACCGGGCTGGCAGGGACCTTCGGCGCGCCGAGTGGGAGGTGATCTGGTCCGATCTGGTGGCGCTGATGCGCGAGGGCGTTCGAAACAACCGCATAGACACCGTCCGCCCCGAGCACACCCCCGAGGCCATGGGCCGCGCCCCGCGCGTCGATGACCACGGCGGTGAGGTGTATGTCTACCGCCGCGCCCAGTTGGCCTGCCATATCTGCCACACCGAGATCCGCACCGCCGACCTCGCGGCGCGCAATCTCTTCTGGTGCCCCCGCTGCCAGGTCAACCCCACCACCAGCTGAGTCATCTCCACCGGCGCTCGGCGACCAGCTATTCCAACGTCAGATCCGGCAGTGCGGACAGGGTGCGCAGACCCCGGAGGAAGCCCTCGCGCTCCTCGGCCGGCAGCAGGGCGAGCAGACGCTCCTCGCCCTGCTGAATGGCGTACTGGACCCGGTCCCGCAGCAGCCGCCCCTCGGGGGTGAGCGACAGCAGTCGCGCCCGCCGGTCCTCGGGGTCCGGCTGACGGTGAATCAGGGCGCGTGCCTCCAGGGCGTCCAGGACGGCGATGATGCGGGTCTTGTCCGCGCGGATGGCCTCGGCCAGGGCGGACTGGGTGCGGATCGGCTTCTCGTCGAGGTGCAGCAACACCGTGTACGCCCACATGGTCAGGCCCTGGGCGTTGAGGATCGGCTGCTCCGCCGCCATCAGGGCGCGCCCCAACGGCACGAGCATCGCCGCGAGGTCGGGTCGCGCCGGCTGCCCCTGAGCGGGGGAGTCACCCTGAGCCACGTTCTGAGCCATGGCCATGAAAATACCCGTTGACAATTAATAGGTGCCCGCACATCGTAAGCGCATGCATATTAACCTCGAAGGGGTCCGCTCCGACCGGCTGCGCATCCTCCATGCGCATGTGGTGTTGGACAGCGTCAGGCTGGTGGGACAGGTGACGCCCGATGATCTACCTCGACCGACGCCCTGCGCCGACTGGGCGCTGGCCGATCTGCTGGCCCATATGACCGCCCAGCACCGGGGGTTCGCCGCTGCCGCGCTCGGTGACGGCCGGTCCCGGGGGCGTTGGGAGCCCCGCCCGGCCGAAGACGCCCTTGCCCACTACGGCGACACGGCCGACCAGGTCATCGCCGCCTTCGGCCTGGTGGCCGCCGCGGACCGAGGTTTGAGCATCCCCGACATCTCCCCCGATCGGACGTTCTCCGCCGACCAGGCCGTGGCCTTCCACCTCGTCGACTATGTGGCGCACAGCTGGGATGTCGCGCGCAGCCTGGGGATTCCCTACGACCCCGGCCCCGATGTTCTGCGCGCCGCACTGCCCATCGCGACCGGCATCCCGGACGGTGGCTCCCGGCTCGCCGTGGACAGCCCCTTCGGGCCCGGCCTGGTTCCGGCCGCCGAAGCGAGTTCGCTGGACCGCTTTCTGATGGCCCTGGGACGGTCCCCGGACTGGCGACCGGGCGCGCCCCACCGGGCGTCGGCCGACGCGGCGCACGGCACGGCAGTCGGCGACCCGACATGCTGAGATCGACCTGGGCCCCCGGCCAGGTGCCCGACCACGACGGCCCGGTCCTGGTCAGCGTCACCGACTTCCGGCTCGACAGGGCCCGGGACCTGCCCGGCGTCCACCGTGCGGCCCGCCGCCTGGTCGCGCACTGGCCGGAGCTCGAAGGGACCCATGGGCTCTGGCTGTGGGCGGCACCCACGGCCCGTCGCTGCGGGGCGGTGGCGGTGTGGCGCGATGCCGACGCGCTGCACCGTTTCATCGCCTGGCCGCCACATGCGGTGATCATGCGCGAGTACCGGGGGCGCGGCACGCTGGCATCGACCACCTGGGAGGCGGAACGATTCGACCCGGCGGCGACCTGGGCCCGGGCCCGGGCCGTGCTCCGGGCCGGATCTCCTTCCGGCCCGAACACGGCGGCGTGCCAGCGACTCCCGAGCCCCTGGAGACAACCAGGCCCGTACGCCTAGAAGTTGTGCGGCACCCAGGGCGCCACATCGCTGCCGAACGCGGCGCTGGCCTGGGCCAGTGCTCCCGGTCGGACCTCACGCACCAACCCGGCGGCGGCGAGCGACGAAAGGGAGATCCCGCCCATGTACGCACCGCCCAACTCCCTGACGGAGAGCACCAGATCCGCCGCGTCGGCCGTCCGCTCGCACACCGCGCCCTTGGAGTCCCCGGACAGCCGCCAACGCCCCTCGTTCCAGGGGCAGAAGGCGTCCTCCACCTCCAGGACGAGATCCACGCCGGTGCGATAGGTACGGGTGGCCAGGGCGGTACCCACATCCACCAGTCGTACGTAGAGCCCTTCCCAGGTCCGTACGTCGCAGCGGCGCACATCGGAGACCAGATGCAGCCAGGGATCGTCCACCGGTCGGTTCTGGCTGGTGATCGACGAGGTCAGATCGATTCCCCAGAGGAACCGCCAGAGCGCCGAGTACGCCGCCGGGTCCAGCCCGTAGAGGTCGGTCAGCTGGATCGAGCCCTTGGGTCCGGCGTTGTCCCAGACGGGACGGTTGCGGAACAGGGTGTAGCCGACCGTCTCCCCGTCCCGTTCGGCCAGTACGCACTGAAGGTCCGAGCCACCGGCCTTGTCCTCGGCCGAGTCCATGATCTGCAACCGGTCCCAACCGGGCACTCGGGCGATCATGCCCGGACGCTCGGGCACGGTGCGCGCGTAGATCGCCTCACAGGCCGCCAGGCCGTCCGCGGGCCTCACCCTGCGCAAGGTGATGCCGTCCGGGCCCTCCGGCTCGGCGAACCGCACCCGGGAGGTGTCGATCTCGCACATCAGCTGCCAACTCGCCACCCCGTAGCCGA
The DNA here is from genome assembly GCF_023701525.1 of Streptomyces albipurpureus. GTDB lineage: Bacteria > Actinomycetota > Actinomycetes > Streptomycetales > Streptomycetaceae > Streptomyces > Streptomyces albipurpureus. The sequence continues at coordinate 37,529 of NZ_JAMQAW010000036.1, read as the reverse complement.
AGCGCCCGTAGATGGCCGGTTCGGACGCGGTGAGGATGGCGATCGGCTCGCCCCACTCCCGTAGGTCGTCGAGTTGGCGGCGCATCATCGAGGTGAGCACTCCGCGCCGACGGTGGGTGGCGGCGACGCTCACCTCGCTCACCCCGGCCATCCGGACCAGCGATCCGCCGGGGACGGTGACATCGAAGCCGAATGAGCCCGCGCTGCCGACGGACACCGCGCCGTCCCAGGCCGCGATCGCCCGCGTGGGATCGGTCAGCTCTCTGATGAGCTCGCGCCTCTCCGAGGCCTGCCGTACGCCCCCGAAGGCCTGCTCCAACCCCTCGTACCAGTTGTCCCACTCGGACGGTTGTAGAACTCGTAGCTCAACGGTCATCCGTCATGACTAGCAAAGAATTAGCGCAAAGGGCGAACGAGATTTCGGGTGTCGGCCCCTCGGTGGGGGACCACTGGGCGTCCGGCGGAGCTGTTCCCGCCGGATCTTCCGCCCGCTGGCGATCCGTTTCGGACACATTGAGCCGCACCCTCGTGGTATCAATCAGCGACGAGTCGCCGTCCTCAAGGCTTCGGCCCGCCACCCGCCGATGGCCCGGAGACCCAGGAGCGCGGTGGGCGTGATCGTCCGCGATCCCTCCCGATCGCGTGTCTGGTCTGGACCAGTACGTCCTCAGTCGCCGACAGCAGGCAACTGTACGAGGCGGCCTTTCCCGCTCAATCCCACCCGTTCTGGGTCTCGATCGGACACCAGTCCGTTCGGGTGAGACGGTGTTGGCCGGTCGGTAGGCGCGCCGGCCGCTTGATAAAAGGCCAGCTCAGAAGCCCTCTGCGCGTCCCATGAGTAGCCAGGAGTCAACACCCGGAGAGTACTTGTCATATGCCATGACTATCTGCCGATACGTCGACAGAGCGACCCGATTTCGAACGCATTGTCATAGGGGTCCCCCTGCACGAACGGGCTACGGGTCGATAAGGTCACACGACAATGGCCCGTGGCAGAGCAGCAGACTCACTGGGGGCTCGGTGGCGCAAGGCGACCCACCGGGCCAGGATCGCGCTGCGCAAATCAGCCGTCGACTACTTCCGCGGTGACGGCTCGGACACCGTCGCCCTGACCGCGCTGCTCCTCACGGTCCCGGCCATCACCTGGGGCACGATCACCAAGTCCGAGTGGATCTCACCCTCCGCCCTCGTCCTGCCGATCGTCGCCGGCGCGCTGATCCTGCGGCCGGCCAGCCTCCTGGGCCTGTACGCGGCCTGTGCGGCCGGTCTGATCGTCGAGACCTTCAACCTCGGCCCCTACGGCGACGGTCCCGATCGCGTCACGCCCGGAACCGTTCTCGTCGTCGCGGCCTGCGGTTTCTTCGGCCTGCTGATCGCCCAGTTCAGGGCCAGGGTCGGCGTCCCCTGGCGACGCGGCGGCACCATGCTCTTCGACCTCCGCGAACGCATCGCGGTCCAGAGCGCCCTGCCCCGCCTCCCCAAGGGATGGCACCGGGAGATGGCGCTGCGGCCCGCGGGCGGTCAGTCGTTCTCCGGTGACTTCGTTGTCGCGGCCCGCACCAATGGGGGACGCACGCTCGAAGTGGTCCTCACCGATGTCTCCGGCAAGGGCATGGACGCCGCCTCCCGCGCCCTGTTGCTCTCCGGCGCTTTCGGCGGTCTGCTCGGCTCGCTCCCACCCCACCGCTTTCTGCATGCCGCCAACGGCTATCTCCTCAGACAGAACTGGGACGAGGGCTTCGCCACCTCGATCCATCTCGTCCTGGACCTGGAGTCCGGGGACTACGAGCTGCTGTCGGCCGGTCATCTTCCGGCGCTCCAACTCAACGCGGGCAGCGGCCTGTGGGAGGAGAAGACCGGGGAGGGACCACTGCTCGGGGTGTACGACGGGGCGCAGTTCGACCCGGTGAAGGGTTCCCTGCGCCCCGGCGACGTGCTGATGCTCTTCACGGACGGCCTGGTCGAGGCTTCCGGCCAGGACCTCAGCGAAGGCATGGACCGTCTGACCGGTGAGGCCGACCGCTATGTCTCCTCCGGGTTCGAGGGAGCGGCCTGGCATCTCATCGAGACGGTCGCGAAGGACGTCAACGACGATCGGGCACTGCTGCTGCTGTGCCGGGAAGCGTGATTCCTACGCGGATTTCATTCGCCCGTGCGAAGCGGCTTCGACGAAGACCGCGAACGCTGCGGGTGCGACCGTGAAGGACCCGCGGGCGGGGTCCTTTGAGTCACGGACGGCTATACGGCACGGCTGTGCGGCGACTTCGACGCACTGACTCTGGGTGGCCCCGCTGTGCGAGGACTTCTGCCAGCTGGCCGAACCAAGGGGCGCGCACTCGACGCAGTTTCCACCGGTGGTGCCGCTGTACGACGACTTGCGCCACAGAGCGCTCGTCGGACTCGGGTTGCTCCCCATAACGCTCCTCCATTACGCGGGCCATCAACACCGCCGAGTCCTCCACGGAGAGCGCGGCGGCTTGGAGGCGATCGTAACGGAGCGAACCCTCTTGGATACTCTGGGGGTTGGCCGTCATATGCCTTTGTGCCGAGTCATCCGCATACAGGATGTCCGGATCGTCATTGAACCGCAGGATATTGAACGGCCTCATCAGGCCAGTGTGCGCGCCGCCCTCAAACGGTGAGATTTGCACCTGCACTCACTTGTCGCCGCCGTCCTGCGGGCGTGGGGGGAGCCGCGTCGACCGGGCCTGTCGGCCCCATCGGCCGGACCGGCCCCGGACCTGCCGATGCCCGCTCGCATCGACCCGGACGGGCTCGACGCGAGCGGGCATCGGCTGCTGTTGGGCGCGGCCGTGGTCGGCAACTGGCGCGCGTGCCGCCGCTGGGCGAGACCTGGTGGTTCCGCTACGCGGCGGGAGCGCCGGCGGGCAGCGCCAACTGGGCTATGAGGGGACGGGTTCTCGCTGTTTCGCCTGCGGCAGGAAGTGGGCGAGCAGATGTGACCTTCCGGCGACCATGGGTGCCAGTACGGCCAGGACCAGGACATAGCCCGCGATGAAGGGGGAGAGCCGCTCGTCGAGTCCGGCCGCGGCCGCCATCGTCGCCAGGATGAGGGCGAACTCACCGCGTGCCAGCAGGGTGGTGGAGATATTGGCGGCCGGGCCGGGGCCGAAGTTGTAGATCCGGGCGGCGGCCAGTCCGGCGAACACGTTCATGGCGAGGGTCACGGCGACGGCCGCGAGCACCGGCCACATGACGGACGGCAGATCGCCCGGGTCGATGGAGAGACCGAAGCCGAAGAAGAAGATGGCGCCGAAGGCGTCCCGCAGCGGGTGGACGAGTTTGAGGATGCGGTCCCCGGACGTGGTGCTGCCGAGCATCAGTCCGACCATGAAGGCGCCGATGGCGTCCGCGACCCCGAACCACTCGGAGACGCCGGCCATGAAGACGGCGGCACCCAGGAAGGAGATCACCAGGAGTTCATCGTCGGGGGTGTTGATCAGCCGCCCGATCACCTTGGTGCCGAAGCGTGCGACCAGGGCGAGCAGGAGCAGGAAGCCAAAGGCCTTCCCGCCGTCCATCACAGCCGCCGAAAGACTGTCCGCACCGGACAGGATGGGCTGGAGGGCCGCGAGGTAGAGGGCCAGGAAGACATCCTCGACCACGATGATGCCGAGGATGGGTTTGGTCTCGGGGTTGCCGATCCGGCCGAGGTCGACCAGGACCTTGGTCACGATCGCGGACGAGGAGATACCGAGGACACCGGCGAGCACCAGCGCTTCCCCGGTGCCCCAGCCGAGCGCGAAACCGAAGCCGAGTCCCGCTCCGACGTTCAGCAGGAGGTAGGCGCCTCCGGCGAGCGCCATCTTCCGGCCGCCCGCTTTGAGGTCGTCGAGATGGAACTCCAGGCCCAGATAGAAGAGCAGCAGCACCAGGCCGAGGGCCGAGAGCATTTCCAGATCGTGCGGGTCCGACAGGAGCACGATGCCGGGGGTGTGGGGGCCGAGCAGGATGCCGGCCAGGATGAAGAGGGGGATCGTCGGCAGACCTATACGGCCACCGAGGCGGGCAAGGAGGGCGGCCGCGAGAAAGGCGCCGCCCATGGCGATAAGGGTGTCTGCGTGTCCGATGGGCTCGTCCTCACGTGTTTCGTCAAGAGCAGTCAAGTGCATCAAGGAGCCGTCAAGAAACCGTCAGTAATTAGTTTACCAAATGATTGACATTGCAACTATTGCGTCTGTCGCGGGTGCCTGCCGCCGGCCCCTTGGTAGGGGCAGCCCCACCCCGGATCGACTGGTCAACGCCATGGCTGCCCTGCCCCCTTGATCCGTAGCGTCTAAGGCGTTGACCAGCACAGTTATCGAAGGCGGAGAAGACATGGGGCTGCGGCGCAGCAAGCGGCGGAACGAGTCGGAGACATCGGGAGCGGCCCCCGGCGGCTACGGTCAGGACGGTTCGGCGGCGGTCGAGCTCCGTGGCGTACGCCGCCAGTACGGCAGCCGCCGAGGTGTCGTCCACGCCCTGCGCGGGATCGACCTCGTCCTGCCGCGCGGCACCTTCACCGCGGTCATGGGCCCTTCCGGCTCCGGGAAGTCCACCTTCCTCCAGTGCGCGGCCGGACTTGACCGCCCCACCGAGGGGTCCGTACGCCTCGGCGGGACCGAGATCACCGGGATGAGCGAGAACAAGCTCACCCTGCTGCGCCGCACCCGGCTGGGCTTCGTCTTCCAGGCGTTCAATCTGCTGCCGTCGCTCACGGTCGAACAGAACGTGCTGCTGCCCATGCGACTCGCGGGCGCCCGACTCGATCGGCGCCGGGCCGCCGAGGTGCTGACACAGGTCGGCCTCGGTGACAAGGGCGGGCGCAGGCCCTCCGAACTCTCCGGTGGCCAGCAGCAGCGAGTGGCGTTGGCACGGGCGTTGGTCACCCAGCCCGATGTGGTCTTCGCCGATGAGCCGACCGGCGCTCTGGACACCACCACCGCCGCCGAAGTGCTCAACCTGCTGCGCTCGGCCGTGAATGGCCTCGGCGCGACCGTGGTGATGGTCACCCACGACCCGGTCGCCGCGGCCTACGCGGACCGGGTGCTCTTCCTCGCCGACGGTTCGATCGTCGACAGCCTCACCCGGGCGGACCCGGCGACGATCGCGGACCGGATGCGCCATCTGACCGCCCCCGCCCCCTCGTACGCCGGAGCCGTGGCCTGATGTTCGCCCCCAACGGCCTGGCACGGGCCGCGATTCGCTTCAAGCCTTCGGCGTTCATCGGCACCTTCGTCGCGCTGATGATGACGGCCGTGATCGTCTCCGCCTGCGGAATCATGCTGGAGACCGGTGTCCGCGCCGAGGTGCCGGCGGCCCGGTACGAGAAGGCGCCCGTGGTGGTCGCCGCCGACCAGCAGATCCGCCACACCTTCGGATCGGGCGAGGAGAAGTCCACCGAGTACGCCCAGATCCCCGACAAGGCCAGGGTGGATGACTCGCTCCTACCGGCCGTGGCCGCGGCCCCCGGCGTCGCGGCGGCCATCGGCGATGTGGTGTTCCCCGTTCAGCGGGACAAAGCACCCCTGTCGGCCCAGGGATGGGACGCGACGGCCTTCACCGGTACGCGGTTGACCGAGGGAGCCGCGCCCCGCACCGGTGAGGTGGTCCTCGGCGAGGGCGGCGCGAAGGTCGGCCAACGGGTCAGGCTGGAAACCCCGGTGGGGGAGCGTGAGTTCCGGGTCTCCGGAGTGGCCCGGGGCGATGGCGCCTGGTTCAGCACAGCGCAGGCCGTGGGGCTCTCCGGGCACCCGGGGAAGCTGGACGCGATCGCGGTCCTGCCCAAGGACGGTGTCTCACCGGGCCAGCTCTCCGGGGAGGTCCGCAAGGCGGTGGACGGCAAGGCCAAGATCCGTACCAAGGAAACCAGGGGCGAGGTGGAGGACCTCTCCCTCGGCATGGCGAAGGAAGCACTGATCGCGCTCGGTGCGTCCTTCGGCGGAATCGCCACCATGGTCGCGGTGTTCACCGCGGCCGGCACGGTCGCGCTCTCGGTCGGGCTGCGCCGGCGGGAGTTCGCCCTATTGCGGGCGATCGGCGCGACCCCGCGCCAGATCCGCCGAACCATCGCCACCGAGGGGTTGCTGGTGGCCCCGCTCGCGGGGGTGATCGGCTGTGTGCCCGGAGTGGCGCTGGCGAGCTGGTGGTTCGGTCAGCTCAAGGAGAAGGGCGCCGTCCCCCAGGCCGTCGAACTCGCCGTCTCACCGCTCCCGTTGTCGATCGCCGTCGCCTCCTGCCTGGTCACCGCGCTGCTCGCCGGCTGGGCAGCGGCCCGCCGCCCAGCGAAGATCAAGCCCGGTGAGGCGCTGGCCGACGCGGCCGTCGAACGGGTCGGCTTCGGCAAGGTCCGTACCCCGCTGGGAATCGCCGCGCTGGCCGGGGGAGTGGTGCTCACCGGTATCTCGGCGAGCGCCTCCGGCGAGGACGCGGCCAACACCGCACTCGGTGTGGTGATGAGCTTTATGCTCGCCGTCGCCCTGCTCGGACCGCTGATCGCCCGGGCCTGTGCGGGACTCTTCGGCCTTCCGCTGCGCGCGGCCGGCGCCTCGGCCTCGCTGGCCGCCGCCAACTCCCGCACCAACTCCCGCAGGCTCGCCTCCGCGATGACTCCGATCGTGCTGGCGATGTCCTTCTCCTCGGTGCTGATCTTCCTTCAGACCAGTACCGACCGGGCCGCCGAGGAGCAGCAGCGGGCGGGTATGTCGGCCGACCACCTGGTGAGCGCACCGGGTGGGCTGCCGATGGACGCGGCCGAGCGGGCCGAACGCGTCCCCGGTGTCTCCGCGGCGGTCGGCCTGGTCCGGACCTCGGTTCTGGTGTCGTCCGCGACGGCGGGGGATGTCTCCTGGCGGACGGCATCCGTTCAGGGCCTGCACGGTGACCCGGCCGCGCTGACCGAGGTGCAGGACCTTGACGTCCGCAAGGGTTCGATGGGGGCGCTCGCACCCGGAAGGATCGCGGTGGACGCCGCCGTGGCCGATGGGGCCGGTGTGGGCATCGGAGACCGCTTGGAGATCCGGCTGCCGGACGGCACCCAGGCCAAGCCCGAGATCGTCGCGACGTACGGCAGGGGCCTTGGCTTCTCCGACGTCACCATGACCGCGGCCGACCTGTCGGGCCGAGTCACCTCGCCCTACCCGAACGACCTGCTGGTACGCGGCACCCCGGAGGCGGCCGAGCGGCTCGCCGCCCTCGGCACGGTCCGCGACCGGGGCGACTACGCCTCGGCCCAGAACACGGAGCGGGAGGTGGGCGCCTGGGGCAACCGGACCATGGCGGCCATCCTCGGCGGCTTCGCGGCCATCGCGGCGGCCAACACCCTGGTGATGACGGTGCTCGATCGCCGCCGTGAGCTGGGCATGCTGCGGCTGATCGGCTCCACGCGCCGCCAGGTGATGGGGATGATCCGCTGGGAGGCGCTGCTGGTGACGGGCGCCGGTGTGGTGCTGGGCTCGGCCATCGCCCTGGCGACCCTGATCCCGATGATGAAGGGGCTGACCGGTGAGGCGCCCTATGTGCCCCCGCTGGTGTACGGGTCGTTCGTGGCGGCCATCGCGGTGCTCGCCCTGGGGGCGACGGCACTTCCGGCGCGGGCGGCGATGCGCGGCACAGGAGTGTGATCCGAAGAAGCGGACGGGGTGCACGGGTCGAGGGCTTCAGATGCCGGTCGGGCATCTGAAGCCCTTCGGCATCTCCCAGCCGAGGTATCCGCCAGCCGAGTCGCCCGACCCGGCGCGGGGGTGTCCCAGGTCTTCTCTGGGAGGGTCTTCAGCCAGTGGTCGTCCCGTGTCTCCTGGGGTGTCGTGCGTGGTCGCGCAGATGGTTCGATCCCGGGTCATCGGAGGCTGATGCCCCCTTGGCCGCTCGCCGGGCGATGGTGATACATCCCACGGATGGGGAGGACGCATCCGGTCGGGCAGTTGCCGCCCGCCGCATGCGTTATCCGGCCGAGAAGGGGAAGGTGCCCTGTCGTCCTTCCTGACCTGTGCGTCCCTGGTGCACACCGCTCCCCAGGTGGTTCTCTGTCTCCCTTTTCCCCGCCCGGCCCCCTATGGTGGGCCGGCCGTTCTGATCCCATCGCCTGGTGCCTGAGTCGACCCCACACGGGGATGGTGGGCATGCTCACGAGATGCTGGGCGGGAGGGCATTCCCCCAGCCGAGGTTTCAGGCGTGAAATATTGTTTCAGGTCAATGGTTCGATGGCCTCAGTGTGGACGCACCCCCGCGACCCCGTGAGCTGGAGTGCCCGCCGCGAGAGGAGACGCCCTGCCCATGGGGACCAGTCACCGTGAGACCTCTGTGCCCGACAGCAGCAGACAGATCGTCGCCGTACCGCAGCAACTGCCCAGGGAAGGGCGCACACGGGCCGCCCGGCCGCAGGCGGCCAAAGACCCTTCCCGGGTGCTGTGGAGCGGGGGCCGTCCCTCGGTCCTGCTCATCGAGGACGATGCGGGCGACGCGCTGCTGGTCGACGAACTCGTCGCCGACAGCGGTGTGACCCTCGACCTTCAGTGGGCCCGATCCCTCGCGGACGCGCTGCCCCTGTTGAAGGCCGAGCGCCCCCAGTGCGTGCTGCTTGACCTCCACCTTCCGGACGCCCAGGGGCTCGAAGCGCTGGAGAAGGTCATCGCGGTCGCCGACAGCGCTGCCGTGGTGGTGCTCACCGGCCTCGCCGAGGAAGAGGCAGGGCTAGCCGCCGTCGCCGCCGGTGCCCAGGACTACCTGGTCAAAGGCCGACTGGAACCCGATCTCTTCGTCCGGGCCGTCCGCTACGCCATCCAGCGCAAGCACACCGAGCAGTCAGCCGCGGCCCTTCAGGCCGAGCGGCTGCGCGCCGAGGAGAACAGCCGACTGGAGCGGGGCCTGCTCCCCACCCCCCTGCTCCTCGACGGCAGCGTCCAGATCTCCGCCCGCTATCAGCCGGGACGGGCCCAGGCGCTGCTCGGTGGGGACTTCTACGACGTCGTCCAGACCCATGACGGCATGACCCACGCCGTCGTCGGAGACGTATCAGGACACGGCCCCTACGAGGCCGCCCTGGGCGTCTGCCTCCGGGTGGCCTGGCGCTCCTTCGTCCTCGCCGGCACACGTGGTCAGCAACTGCTCGAACTGCTGGAACAGGTCCTTGTCGCCGAGCGCTCGGGCCCGGAGATCTTCGCGTCCCTGACCAGCCTCACCCTCAGCAGGGGCGAGCGGACGATTGAGGTGATGCGGGCCGGGCACCCGGGCTTCCTGGTCCGCACCCCCGCTGACGTAAGGCTGGAAGAGGTCCCGCCAGGGCCCGTGCTGGGGCTGCTGCCCAAGTCGGCGCAGTGGCCCGTCGCCCAGGTAGGCGTCCCCCGCGGAGGCTCGGTCATCCTCTACACGGACGGTCTGATCGAGGGGAAGACCGGGACCGGCCCCGAGCGCCTGGGCGAGGACGGACTGCTCGACATCGCCCGGCAGCACCGCGACCTGCCCGCCGACGAATTCGTCAACGTGCTCCTCAACACCGCGAAGTTCCTGGCCGCGGAGGCCGGTGGCCCATCCGATGACATCGCGGTCCTGCACCTGGAATGGAACGAGAACTCGTGACCCCCGGTACCACCAGCCCCCCGACCACTCCCCGCAGGAAGGGACCCCGGAAGGGCTTTCGCGGGCTGACCGTCCAGGCCTGGTTCCTGCTCGCCCTGGTGCTCATGGGCGTGGTGGCCGCGATCGCCGCCAGTGTGGGCACCAGCGCCCTGGACCGGACCGAGCGGGCCAACGCCCATCTGGTCGATGACATCGCACCCGCCCGTGCCGAGGCGTTCCAGCTCAAGGCGGCCCTGCTGGACCAGGAGACCGGTGTACGGGGCTATTTGCTGACCGGTGACGACGATCTGCTGGAGCCCTACCACCGGGGTCTGGCCGCGGAGAGGCGCCATCAGGCCCGGCTCGGCGAGCTGATGGGGCAGGAGCGCGGCCCCGCGGCCGACCAGGCCGCGGTGAAGCGGACCGCGGAGACCTGGCGCAGCGACTTCGCCGTCCCCGCCATCGCAGCCCGTAAGACGGGCGAGGTCAGCGCCCCCCAAGCGGGCAAACTGGCCTTCGACGAGGTGCGCGGCTCCCTCGACGCCCAGGAGACCCGACTCCAGGAGGAGCGCCGGAAGTGGCGTACCGAGCTCACTGAGGCGCGCGGTCACCAGGACATGGCCCTCGCGATGATCCTCGTCACCTTCCTGGCCGCGGCGGTAGGCCTCGCGGTGCTCATCTACTACGCCGTGGGCCGCCCCCTCAACGCCGTGCGCGCCGCCTCCCAGCGCGTTGCCGACGGCGAGTTCGACCACCACATCCCGATTCGCGGTCCGGCCGATCTGCAGATGCTCACCGAGTCCGTCGAAGCCATGCGACTGCGCGTCGTCACCGAGCTGGCCAGCTCGAAGCGGAACGAGGCCACGCTCGTTCAGCAGGCCGTGGACTTGGAGGAGCAGCGGGTCGAACTGGAGCGCTCCAACGCGGAGCTTGAGCAGTTCGCCTATGTCGCATCGCATGACCTCCAAGAGCCGCTGCGCAAGGTGGCGTCCTTCTGCCAGCTGCTGGAGAGGCGCTACGGGGACAAGCTCGACGAGCGAGGGACGCAGTACATCAACTTCGCCGTCGACGGCGCCAAGCGCATGCAGATCCTGATCAATGACCTACTGACCTTCTCCCGGGTGGGGCGGCTCCACGACAGCACCGAGACCGTCGCGCTCGAAGACAGCTTCGACCGGGCCGTACGGGATCTCTCCGTCGCGGTGGCCGACTCCGGCGCGACGATCGACAAGCTCGCCGAACTGCCCACCATCCAGGGTGATCCGACCCTGTTCGCCATGTTGTGGCAGAACCTGCTGGGCAACGCCATCAAGTTCCGCAGCCCTGACCGGGCTCCGCGGATCACGGTCACCGTCGAACGCGACGAGGAGAACGGCGTCTGGCGGTTCGCGGTCATGGACAACGGCATCGGGATCCCGATGGAGTTCGCCGACAAGGTGTTCGTCATCTTCCAGCGTCTGCACAGCCGCGATACCTACAGTGGGACCGGTATAGGTCTCTCCCTGTGCAAGAAGATCATTGAACACAACGGTGGCAGTATCTGGGTCGACCCCGAGCACACCGAGGGCACCCGTATCTTCTTCACCCTCCCCGTGGACACGCGGACCGTCGAGGACGCGTCGTCCGACACACCCACCGGCGCGGCCGATCCGTCGGCACCGCCCACGGCAACTGCCTCCGTCCCCGTCACCGAAGGAAGCACCTCATGAGCACTGTCCCCCAGACCCAGCCGGTTGAGGTCCTCCTGGTCGAGGACGACGCCGGCGACGAGCTCATGACGCGGGAGGCCTTCGAGGACAACAAGATCGGCAACACCCTCCATGTCGTACGCGACGGCCTGGAGGCCCTTGACTTCCTCTACCGCCGCAACGACCACACCGACGCCCCGCGCCCCGATCTGATCCTGCTCGATCTCAACCTGCCCAAGTACGACGGCCGGCAGGTCCTGGAGCAGATCAAGTCGGACCCCGATCTGAACCACATTCCCGTGGTCGTGCTCACCACCTCGGCCGCTGAGGAGGACATCCTGCGCAGCTACCGTCTGCACGCCAACGCCTATGTCACCAAGCCGGTCGACCTCGACCAGTTCATCCAGGCGATCCGGCAGATCGACGACTTCTTCGTCACGGTGGTCAAGCTGCCGCGGCACCGCTGACGGCCGCCGGTGTGACCGGGCGCGGGGTGGCACCGGACGGCCGGTGCGGACTCAGCCGGTGCTCACAGGGGGCGTGGCGGCGATCGGTGGGGCGCTGGCTGCGGCCATCCGTCATCTCCGCGCCAGCCGTGCGATGTCCTGGGGTTCCAGGCCGGTCAGCTCCACGATCCGGGGCGCGGGGACACCCGCGGTGAGCGCCCGGAGCACCAGCGCCTCCCAGTCCTCGGCCGTGTCCCGGAAGGCCAGCAGCTCGCTCTCCACCTCGGTGATCGACTGGGGTGCGCACTCGCTGTGCACCCGCTCGATCTCCTCCTCGCTCAGGGGGACGGGAAGCCGGTCGGCGTCGTCCGGGATCAGCACCTCAGACCCGGCCGGCACGATCCTGACCCGCGGTGACGAGGCGGGAATCCGGTGTGCGTCGAGCCAGCCGCGTACGGCTGGGGTGTCCACGCACTCCAGCGCCCCCACAGCGCCGAGCGCGGCACCGAGCCGCGGACTCCGCTCGGAGAGCAGGAACAACTGAGCCTCATCGGCCATCGAACCGAACCACCTTCCGGTCATCCCCGTCGCCTCAGGGCTGCCGGGTGCGGGAAATGACGTTGCCGCCATCGCGGACGCTTCCCCCGCGCGGGCCCTCCATGCACCGAAGCGGGCGGTAATGCGCATCCCATCTCCCGTCCTTGGCGCTGGTCACGGGATGGGTGCTCGATCGGCCGGGGACGGGATGCCCAAGGACAGCGGGCCGCGGACCAGACTCCGTCCCGAGTGGGCCGGATTCCCGTTGTAGGGCTGAGCGGACACATCGACCAACGCGTACACCGCGAGATCGACGCCCCGGGGCAGCGGCAGGGTGGCCGAACCGCTCGGCCCCAGTACCCCGAGGGCGATCATCCGGCCCGCCGTACGATCCATCAGCCACACCTCGAAGTAGCCGGCGGTGGCTGGCAGTCCCCGGACCCGTACCAGCAGGTTGCGCTCCCCACCTGCCCGCTGTTCCAGTTCCACCGTGCCCAGCGCGCGCTGGGCGCCGAAGGGGGCGAGTTGGGTCCGCTGCTGGGGGCGGACCGCGGCGGGCTGGTCCCACGGCCCCCACCAGATCACCGCGCCGCCCAGAAAGAAGGCCGCGGTCAGACAGACGGCGGCGAGCCGCCCGCGCGCCCCCGTGGACCAGCGCCGCACGGGGGGTGGGCGGCGGGCACCGGGCGGCGGTGAGCAGGGACCGAGCTGGCGGGCGATGGAATCCCACACATGCTCGGGCGGGAGGGACGGCAGGTCCGCCGCGGTGATGTCGCGTACCGCCTGCGCCGCCCGACGGAGCTCGGCCCACTCCGCTCGACAGCTCTGACAGCGGGCGATGTGCCCGAGTCGGGGGTCGGCCGCGTGCGGGGACACCCGTTCCAGGGCGAGCTCGACCATCTCCTCCGGATCGAGGTGCTCGGCCACGCGCTGCTCCTTAACTCCGCACCGGCACGGCCGATGGAAAGCCCCGACACCGCCATCACCGGGGCTGACCGCGTGCCGGTTCGGCGACGGTCAACCGGTCCTGGGGCGCAGGACTCCAGCGCTACCGACCGCACCCGTTGTCGCTGATCGCCACCGCGCCGGGTGAGGCGGGTCAGCCGCCGCTCTCGCCGCCCTCGGAGATCCGCCGACGCAGTCGATGCAGTCCACGTCGTGCGTGGCTCTTCACGGTGCCCAGGGGGATACCGGTTCGCTCCGCGATCTGTGCCTGGGTGAGGTCCTCGTAGAAGGCGAGGCACAGCACCTCGCGCTGAGGCCCGGGGAGCCTGCTCAGCTCATCGGCGATGAGCACCCGGTCCAACGCACTCTCCGGAGAGGCGGCGACATCGTGGGCTGAGCGCCGGGCGGGGGACTGCGCGGCAGCGGTGGCCAGCTCACCGCGCCGGCTGCGGGCGGCCAGCGCGTCCACGGTCTTACGACGGGTGATGCCCACCAGCCAGGCGCCGAGGGGACCGCGCTCCGGCCGGAAGCCGCCGCGCCCGCGCCAGGCGGCGAGGAACACCTGCTGGGTGACGTCCTCCGCCTCGCGGGCGTCCCCGAGGGTGCGGGAGGCAAGGGTGTGCACCAGGGGTCCCCAACGCCGGTAGATGGCCGCGAAGCATCGCTCGTCACCGTTCAGCAGCCCGGCGGCGAGGAGTTCGCACTCCCGCGTCTCCTCGACCGGCGGATGGCGGAGGCCGGCCGACCCGGACGGTCCGGACAGTGATGTGGTGCCCATGCCATCGCTCCCTCTGCCCGGTTCGGGGCGGGCCGTCCGGGGCGGCCCGGCTCCGTTCTGTGCGACCCGACCCGGGACAACGGGGGCGTCCCGGGGCGGGTGTCCCAGTGTTGGGTTCCACAAACGCGGCGTTCAACATGCGTCGTTCATGCGTCGTATGATCCATCGATGGGCACTCGCACCGAGCCGGTCGGCGATGGCGCCGGCCTCACCACGGGGGCGGTGGCCAGACGCCTGGGCGTCGCTCCCACCACCCTGCGCTCCTGGGACCAGCGGTACGGGATAGGACCCGCGGCCCATGTGGGCGGCAAGCACCGGCGCTGGCGGGAACCGGACATCGCGGTGCTCGCGCGGATGTGCGCCCTGACCAGTACGGGCCTCCCACCGGCCGAGGCCGCCCGTATCGCCCGTACCTCGGCGACCACCGAGCGGGCGGACCGTACGCCTTCGCCGGCCGGGCGACCGGGGGCCGCGCCTGAGGGCGGCCGTCGCCGCGGTGGCGGCACGGGCCTACAACTCGCGGACGTACGCCAGGAGTGCCGGGGACTGGCCCGGGCGGCACTGCGGCTTGACGCCGACTCCGTGGACGACCTGCTCGCCTCGGCCATAGCCGACCACGGGCTGGTCACGGCCTGGAACGAGGTCATCGTGCCCACGCTGATGGCCGTGGGCCGCAAGTGGGAGAGCGTCGGCGAACGCTATATCGAGGTCGAGCACCTGCTCTCCTGGCATGTCTCCAGCGCGCTGCGCCGAACCCATGCGGCACCGTCACCGGTACGGGCGGGCCCACCCGTACTGCTCGCCTGCGTACCCGGGGAGGGGCACACGCTCCCGCTGGAGGCCCTGGCCGCCGCCCTGATGGAACGCGACCTCCCGGTGCGGATGTTCGGTGCGGCACTGCCCTTCGAGGCGCTGGACGGAGCGGTTCGCAGAATGGGGCCGGCGGCGGTGGTGTTGTGGGCGCAGTCCCGTACGACGGCGAGTCGGCCGCTCGCCCAGCATGTCGCCGGGATGCGCTGGGGCGTGCGCGGCGCCCGTCGAGCGCCCCTGGTACTGACGGCCGGCCCGGGCTGGGCCGGCCCCCATGTGCCGGGCACGGTCCGGCCCCTTGGCCTGGAAGAAGCGCTCGTGGTCCTGGGTTCGATCCGGTAGCCGGCGCGCCTGGTCAGGCCCCTGTGCCGCGGGCCCTCCCGCTCTTGGCGCCGGACTCGGGAAAGCTCCGGGAGCCGGACCCGGGAAAGCTCCGGGGGGCGGACCTGCGAAGGCGGGCTCGCCCCGGCGCGGCGGGTTTCACAGGGACAGGAAGCCGAGGACCACCGGTGCGGCGGAGAAGAGGAGCATCACACCCGGGGCCACGGTGCCCTTGGTGTCCTTGGCCCGCAGATGGGCGATCACGGCTCCGACGAAGTAGAGGACCGCGCCGATGCCCGCGGCGATGCCGAGCGGGCGGTAGAAGATGCCGGCGAGCAGGCCGACGGCGGCGGCGATCTCCAGCAGCGCCAGGGGAACGAACCAGCTCAGCGGCACACCGAGCCCGGTGATGGTCTCGGTCACCCGCTTCTCCCGGACCAACTTGCCCCGCCCGGAGCCGGCGAGGATCAGGGCGAACAGCACGGCGACGACCACATAGGCGACATACATGGGGACCTCCTATAGTTGAACTCAAAATATCGTTGAACCATAACAACGATTGAAGGATCCGGGTAATGGAGGCCTGTTAGGGTATTGATATGGTGGCGCGCAAGGCGGAAGAGATGGTCGAGGGTCTGGCCTTTCTGCTGGCCAGGCATGGTGCAAGCGCCCAGGTGCTGCTGCGGAGCGCGCTGGTCTCCAGCGGGCTCACCCCCCGGCACATGATGACGTTGAAGCACTTGGACTCCGGCCCGGTGAGCCAGCAGGCGCTGATCGACATGCTGGAGGTCGACCCCAGCGTGCTGGTGGCCGTCCTCAACGACCTGGAGCGCGAGGAGCTCGCCCTGCGTCGCCGCGATCCCGCGGACCGCCGCCGCCATATCGTGGAGATAACGCCTTCCGGGGTCGCCGCCCTGCGCAGATCGGACGAGGTCCTCGCGGAGGTCGAAGGGGAGCTGTTCACCGACCTCTCCGACCGGGAACGCGCCACTCTGCGCGGCCTACTGACCCGGATCAACACCTCGCCCGACGACTTCAGCTGCTCCGAAGACTGAGCGGACGGGCCACCGCGCCCCGGCGCGTCCGTCGCCCCCAGGCTGCTCGCCCGGTAGGAGCCGACGGCAGAGGCTCCGCGCCGCCGCCCCCGCAGGGGATCGCCACCCAGGCTGATCAGCTCACCCGCTGCGCCGGCGCGGCCTCTCCAGGAGCGGACTGCCACCCACCGCGTCGACCTCCCCTGCGGGCGCCCGGGTCCACCCGCGCGCCATCCGAGTCCACCGCCGCACGGTGGCTCTGCGGCGCGCTGCCCCACCGCGCTCCGGCCCGCTCATGGCTCGGCACCCCGGCCGCCCCCGCCCGCTCTTTCGGCGCCCTGACGCGCCCATAGGGGCGAAGCAACGCCAGGTTCCGCGCCGAACGGGCAGACATCACCGCATCCAGACACGCGGTTTTGGCCGAACAGTCAGTGTCCAGTGCATTCGTCGCAACGAACGAAGGGGGTATGCATGATCGAAACACAGACGACACAGCCAACACAGGCGACGCGGACATCCCAGCCGAAGCCGGCCCAACCCGCTCAGGCACCGAAAACACCAACGGCACCGGAAACACCGACAGCGCCGACAGCCAAGGCGATCCCGCTGGACATGGGCAGCCGGCTCCGCGATCCGCTGCCCGGTACCCCACCGGCAGCGGGCCCAGGTGCCGAATCCGGTCTCGCCGCCGCCGTTGAGAAGGTCCTTCGACAGCATCTACGAGACCGCGTCGACCAAGCCGCCCGCATCGACTCCGTCTTCGCCGAAGAGGTGGCCGGAAGGCTCGCCGACTTCGTACTGCGCGGCGGCAAGCGGCTGAGAGCGGGGTTTGTGTGGTGGGGCTGGCGGGTCGGCGGAGGCACCGCCGACGGCCCTCAGGCCGATGCGGCCCTCCAGCTCGGAGCCGCGCTCGAACTCCTCCAGGGCTGTGCCCTGATCCACGACGACGTCATGGACGAATCACCGATACGCCGGGGCGCCCCCGCCGTCCACGCCGGATTCGCAGAACTGCACGCCCACGCCCGGATGCGCGGATCGAGTGCGTCTTTCGGCACCGCGGCCGCCGTGCTCTGCGGTGACCTCGCGCTGTCCTGGGCCGATGACCTGATGACCGTCACCGCGCTCTCCTGCGTCCAGGGCATGCGCGTCCACCAGGAATGGCAGGCGATGCGCACGGAACTGGTCGCGGGTCAGTACCTCGATATGCACGCCCAGGCCAACCGCTCATCCGAAGTCGCCCAGGCCGTCCGGATCGCCGGGCTCAAGAGCGCCCTCTACACCGTGGAACGCCCGCTCGCGCTGGGCGCCGCCCTCGCGGGAGCCGATGAGGCCACCACGTCCGCGCTCCGCTCGGCGGGTCGCTGCGCGGGCATCGCGTTCCAGTTGCGGGACGACCTGCTCGGTGTCTTCGGCGACCCGGCGATCACCGGTAAGCCATCCGGCGACGATCTCCGCGACGGAAAACCCACCTATCTGCGCGCCGCCGCCGTCCAACTGGCGAAGTCGACCGGCGATCACCACGCGGTCCGAGCGCTCACTCGCGAACCCCGTCCCACACCGCTCAGCGACACCGAACTGGCCGCCCTGCGCGACGCCATCGAGCGGACCGGAGCGCGCGCCGCCGTCGAGGACAAGATCGGCCGACTGGTCGAACTGGGCATCCGCCATCTCAACTCCGTACGGTGCGAGCCGCACATCGTCCCCGCGCTGACCCGGCTCATCGAACGGGCCGCGGGCACCCCAGCCGCTGAGACCGCTGGCGACGCCCCACAGCCCGAAGCCAAGGCGCCCCACGCGGCACCGCGACCCAGCGGTGTCGAAGAGCCCGCCCTGGCCCACGCCCGGACACCGTCGGGAACCGAAGGCCCCGTCCGGACCACCGACCAGAGCGCTCCCCCCACCCCGGGCCATCGGGCAACCCCACCCATCGGAGGCCGGGAATGAAGACCGTACGCGGAGCAACCGACCATGTGGTCGTCATCGGAGCCGGTCTGTCCGGGCTGGCCGCCACCCTCCATCTGCTGGGCGCCGGGCGTCGGGTGACGGTCGTGGAACGCTCATCGCAGCCCGGTGGCCGCGCCGGCCGCACCCGCGTCGGCGGCTATCACATCGACACCGGCCCCACCGTTCTGACCATGCCCGAACTCGCCGATGAGGCCTTCGCCGCGGTGGGTGACTCGCTGGCCGACCGCCTGGAGCTGACCGAACTGCACCCCGCCTACCACGCCCGCTTCGCCGATGGCTCCCAACTGGACGTGCACACCGGCGCGGACGCCATGGAAGAGGAGATCCGCCGCTTCGCCGGTCCGGGCGAAGCGGCCGGCTACCGTCGGTTGCGCCACTGGCTTGAGGCCCTCTACCAGGCCCAGATGCGTCGCTTTATCGACACCAACTTCGACTCGCCCCTCCAACTCCTCCACCCGGACCTCGCCCGGCTCGCCGCCCTTCGCGCCTTCGGCACCCTCGACGGCCAGATCGGCCGCTTCCTCGCCGACCCCCGACTGCGCCGGGTCTTCTCCTTCCAGGCCCTCTACGCCGGAGTACCGCCCGCCCGAGCCCTCGCCGCCTATGCCGTGATCGCCTATATGGACACGGTGGCCGGCGTCTACTTCCCGCGCGGCGGCATGCACGCCCTCCCCCGCGCGATGGCCGACTCGGCAGGGGACGCGGGCGCGGTCTTCCACTACGACACCGAGGCCAGCGGCCTGCGCCGCTCCGGCGGCCGGGTCACCGCCGTACAGCTGGCCTCCGGCGAAGAACTGGCCTGCGACGCCGTCGTCCTCAGCCCCGACCTACCCGTGGTCTACTCGCTGCTGGGCCGCACCCCCCGCCGCCCGATCCGGCTGCGGCACTCCCCGTCCGCCGTGATCATCCATGCGGGCACCAATCGCACCTGGCCCGAACTCGGCCATCACACCATCTCGTTCGGCGATGCCTGGAAGGGCACCTTCGACGAGCTCACCCGCACCGGTCAGCTGATGAGCGATCCCTCGCTCCTGATCACCCGACCCACCACCCACGATCCCTCCCTCGCCCCCGACGGCCGGCATCTGCACTACGTCCTGGCGCCCTGCCCCAACACCGAGACCGGCCCGTCGGCCGCCGACTGGGAGGGTCTCGCCCCGCGCTACCGGGACAGCCTGATCGCCGAGTTGGAGCGCCGGGGACTCGATGGCTTCGGCGCCTCCATCGAGGCGGAACAACTGGTCACACCCGCCGACTGGACCGCCCAGGGCCATGCGGCGGGCACCCCCTTCTCCGCCGCGCACACCTTCGCCCAGACCGGCCCCTTCCGGCCGCGGAACCTGGTGCGCGGCATCGAGAACGCCGTGCTCGCCGGCTGCGGCACCACCCCGGGAGTCGGCGTCCCCACGGTCCTGATCTCCGGAAAGCTCGCCGCCGCCCGTATCACCGGGCTCGCCCAGCGCCCCCGCACTCGCACCCGTACCCAGGCCGCACCCGTACCCGCGCCACTGTCGAGCGGTACGGCCCCGCACCCGGAAAGGCAGATCCGATGACCCGGCGAGAACTCGATGCGGGAGGCATCACGGACCCGGAGCTGCGCGCCGACTACACCCACTGCCGACTCCTCAACGCCCGGCACGGGAAGACCTACTTCCTCGCCACCCGGCTGCTCCCCGTCGAGCGCCGATCGGCCGTCCACGCGCTCTACGGTTTCGCCCGCTGGGCCGATGACATCGTCGACGACCTCGATTCGGGCGCGCCACCCCAGGAGCGCGACCGTGCCCTGGCCGACCTCGAACGGCAGCTCGCCACCGGGCTGCGCGACGGCCACAGCACCGAACCGGTGGTCCGCGCGCTCGCCCACACGGCCCGCACCCATGACATCCCCGCCCGGCTCTTCGCCGACTTCATGCACTCCATGCGCAGCGATCTGGAGGTCACCCACTACCCGACCTACGATGATCTGAGCGGCTATATGCATGGCTCGGCGGCCGTGATCGGACTGCAGATGCTGCCGGTGCTGGGCACGGTGGTGCCCCGCGAGGAAGCGGCGCCCCATGCCGCCGCCCTCGGGGTGGCCTTCCAACTGACCAACTTCCTCCGCGATGTGGGCGAAGACCTGGACCGGGGCCGGGTCTATCTGCCCGAGGACCTCCTGGCCGCCCATGGCGTCGACCGCGAACTGCTGTACTGGAGCCGGGAGACCGGCCGCACCGATCCCCGCATCCGCCAAGCCCTGTTGGCTGCCTCCGAGCTGACCAAGGGCGTCTACCGGGAGGCCGAACCGGGAGTGGACATGCTCGACCCCCGCGCCCGGCCCTGCATCCGGACGGCGTTCACGCTCTACGGCTCCATCCTGGAGGCCATCGCCGATGACGACTTCAGGGTGCTCCACCGCCGTTCCGTGGTGCCGCGCAGGCGCCGGGCAGCGGTGGCGCTCGGTGGGCTGGCCGCCATCGCCGGGGCCCGACTACGTGCCCGCGGGATCCCAGCGCGCCCGGCACCGACCCCCCCGGTGGCCGTGACCGCGTCGCACCAGCGGGCACGGTGGGGACGATGAACGACCGCGCTCCCCGTGATCGGGCCCGCCGCCCAGCGCCACCGCGAAAGCCCCGTCGCCGATCGCTACCGCTGCGCACCGGTGGCAAGGTGCCCTGGGAACGGCAGGCCCCCACCTGGCGGGAGGCGAAGCCCGCCCTGATCGACGCCGCACTCAAACGGGCCAGCGCCCGCCCCAGCGGCAACTGGTACGTCATCGGCGCCTCCCGCGAGATCACCGCCGACCGCCCCTTCGGCCGGACCGTCGGCGGGGTCGAGGTCGTCGTCTGGCGCGCCCGATCCGGCGAGTTGAAGGCCGGCCCCGGCGCCTGCCCGCATCTGGGCGCCCCGCTCAAGGACAGCCGGGTCGCCTGCGGCACCCTCGTCTGCCACTGGCACGGCCTGGCGCTGGACGGCGGCCCCTTCGCCGGCTGGGAGCCCTACCCGGCGTACGACGACGGGGTCCTGGTCTGGGTTCGGCTCGATGCCCTCGGTGGCGAGGAACCACTCGACCGGCCGGTGGTGCCCGAGCGGCCCGCCGGGGCCGCGGTGGACGCGGTGTTCACCACCGTGGGGCGATGCGAACCCGAGGACATCGTGGCCAACCGGCTCGACCCCTGGCACGGAGCCTGGTTCCACCCGTACTCCTTTGTGGATCTGACGGTCGCCCAGACGCCCGAGCACAAGGCCTCCTCCACCGTCGAGGACGCTTCCGAGGACGCCTTCGCCGTCGATGTCTCCTTCAAGGTGGCCGGTCGGCTCGTGGTGCCGGTCCGTGCGGTCTTCTCCGCCCCGGAGCCTCGTACCGTGGTCATGCACATCACCGAGGGGGAGGGGGCGACCTCGGTGGTGGAGACCCATGCCACCCCACTGGCACCGGACGCGCGGGGCAACCCGCGCACCGCGGTCGTGGAGGCGGTGGTGGCCACCTCGGACCGTCGTGGCTTCGCCGTCGCCCAGAGCGCGGCACCCCTGCTACGACCGGTGATGCGCTGGGCCGCCGGGAGGCTCTGGCGGGACGATCTGGCCTACGCGGAACGACGCTGGCTGCTCCGCAGCACCGGCCGCTTCCCCGGCTGAGGCCCCCCGCCGTGGAACACCACCGGGTCGGGCGCCCGCCCGACCCGGAACCCCTACCCCAGCGCGGCCAGCGCCCTAAGCACCCCCGACCGACCCCGTCGGGGCACGGTCCACAACGGATGCCCGCGTACGCCCCAACGCTCCAGCAGGGCGTTCGCCGCCAGGAACCCGGTCGTCGCCGCCCGCTCCATCAGCGCCACCGGCAACTCGGTGCGCACCACATCGCCCGCCACCATCACACCCGGATGAGGAGTGCGTACGGTCGGTCGGGCCCGGAACCCGCCCACCGGGAAGAGCGGGCAGTCCGCCCGCCACTCATGCCGTACGTCGACGATCCCGGCCTCCCCGGTCTCCGGATAGACCTCGTGGAGTCGGGCCAGCAGCCGCTTCTGAACCAGCGCGCGATCCGCGGTCTCAGCCACCGCGTACCCGTGCAACTCGACCACCGAGCCACCGGTGCGCGCCGCCCATCGAGCCGCCTCGCCCTCCCAGCGGTCCAGCACGCTCACATTGTCGAGCCCGTCGTACCCGCTGGTGCCCAGGAACCCGGCCCGATCGGCCCGTACCGGACGATCCAGCCAGAGCCGGGAGACCACGAACGGCGGCGCGGTGCGCAGCGAGGCGATGTTCCCGCGCCACGCGGCGTCCCCCAACCGGGGGGAAGACCCGACCACCCGACGCAGCCCACCCGGATCGAGGGCCAACACCACAGCGTCGTACCGCCGCGACCGCCCCTTCGCCTCCAGCAGCAATCCCTCACCCTCTTCCGGCAGTACGCCGTCCACGGGGGTGCCCTTCTCCACCCGTACGCCGAGCCGGGTCAGATAGCTCTCCAACGGGTCCCACAGGGCCGCTGGATAGGGCTCGTTCGGGACGTCGAAGAGCAGCCCCTCCGATGAGCCGAGGAAGTAGATGTGGAACATCACCAGCAACTCGGCCGCCGACAGCTCCCGCGGGTCGGCGAAGAAACTCCGGGAGAAGACCTCGAACGCCAGATGGTGGGCCGCCTCGGGGAAGCGGATACCGGCGAGGAAGTCCCAGGCGCTGACCTGGTCGAACCGCTCGTAGACCGCGGGCACCCGGACATCCAGCAACGGCAGCGCCGCCCGCGGGTCCATCCGGGCCAGGTCCCGCCACCCGAACGTGGGGCTCAGCGCCACAAAACCCAGCGCGCTCCACGGCGGTGTGCGCGGCACCCGGGCGAAGCTGTCGGTCAGCCCGGCGCGGTGCCGCAGCGGATAGTCCGGCAGCCCGGTCAGCAGCGAGAGCGAGGGATCGGCGCGGCGCAGCAGCCCCCGGAGGTTGTAGTACTGCCGGAAGAAGGCGTGGAATCCCCGGCTCATCGTCACCGTGGAGCCATCGGCCAGTCGCTCCGGCCAGCCGGCGAGCCGGCCCCCCAGGACGGGTTCGCGTTCGTACAGCGTCACCCGTACGCCGCGTTCGGCGAGGGCCACCGCAGCCGCCAGGCCGGCGATCCCCCCGCCTACGACGGCCGTTTCGGGGCCCTCACCCGCACAGCGCCCACGGCCGGGCGCCGGCATCAGGACCTCGGCCCTACGGTCCCTGCCCCGCCTCGGCGCGCGCTTCAGCATGGGGAAGCCACCCCGTCCGGCTGGGCGGGGCCACGCCGGGCCAGGAAGGTGTGGACGATGCCGGTGCTCCAACCGGCCATGGGCACGATCCGGGTGTCGTCCATTCCCGCGCCCGCCAGCCGGGCGGCGAACCGCGGCGCGGTGTCGAAGGCCAGCACACTGCGCCAGAGGTGGTGGTAGAGCTCACGGTCACCGGTCAGGGTGCCGGCCGGGATGATCACCCCCCGGCACAGCGCGGTCCAGAGCGCTCGATGGGCCGCCGAGCCACTGAGGCTGTACTCATGGACGGCCAGCCGCCCTCCGGGCCGCAGCAGTGCGCGGACCGAGGCGAGAACCCCCTGCGCATCCGTCACATTGCGGAACAGGTACGCGGCGAAGACAGCGTCGTACCCGCTGGCGCCACCGGTGTCCGGGGTGACTGCCCGGGTCAGTTCCTCGACCGGGGAGTGCACAAAACGCACCCGCCCCGGCCAGTGCTTGGCCGCCGCCCGCTCCAGCATTCCCGCGGAGGCGTCGACCGCCGTGATCTCGGCGTGGGGCGCCGCCCTGAGCAGGGCCGCGGTCGAGGCGCCCGTACCGCAGCCGATGTCCAGCAGCTTCAGGCCCGCACCGCCATCGGGCAGTCGCAGCCGCCGCGCTGAGCGCCGTAGATCGGCGTGGTAGCCCGGGTTCATGGCCACCAGGCGGTCGTAGGTGCCCGCGGCGTGGTCAAAGGCATGGGCGAGATCCTGATCCCGCAGGAGCGTCATCGGTGCCTCTCTTCTCGGTGGGTGGAGCCTGGATGGTCCACCGCACGGTCGGTCCTGCCGCCGCTGACGGCCGCGCGTCGCAGCAGTGGTAGCTCCAGCGCGGTGCGCAGCATGGGACCCACGGGTGTGGCGAACCCGATCCGGATGTCCTCCAGCAGCCGGGTGCGGCCATCGAGGAAGCGCAGCATCCGATCCGGTGGGGTACGGCGGAAGAGCTCGGTGAAGAACTCGGGCCCGGCGACCCGCCCGGTGTCCAACGCCCGCAGCAGTACGGCGTCCATGGCCAACGCCCGCCGGGGGTGCGGCGCCGGGGCGGTGGGGCTCCCGCCGGCCCGCAGGGTGGCCGCGATCCGCCGGGTCTGCCGCTGCACGGCCGAGAAGGTGTACCCGGTCGCCGGCCGGGTGGCCCCACCCGCCGCGCCGATACGGAAGAGCGCCGGACCCTCCCGACGGCGGAAACGGGCGTCGGTCATGGGGATGACCCCTTCCTCCGCGCCGCGCACCACGATCGGGCCGAGCTTCAGCACCTCCTGGGTGTAGAGCTCCAGAGCGGATTCATAGGCCTGTCGGGACAGCGGCGCCCGGGAGAACTCCGTGTACTCCACCAGTGCGTCACGCGGGCCCAGCGGGAGGACATAGCCGAAGGCGAGCCCATGGCGGGGTTGCGGCACCCGGAAATCCATCAGCTCGACGGTGCTCGGATCGAACGCGGGTTCATCGGCATGGACGAACCAGCCGCGAAAGTGCTGGAGCAGGGTGGTGCGGGCGGGGGGTGGTGGCGCCGGCGGGCGGGAGTCGTAGAGACACCGTCCGCGTACGGTCAGCAGACGCCCGTCCTGCGTGGTGCACCGCACTTCGGCCCCCTCGGGCACGCTCCTGACCTCCTGTGCGACGGCCCGTACCTGACGTACCCGCGGGGTGTCGCGCAGCCGGTCGCCCACCACCTCCGCGAAGCGGGGGGAGGGGATCATCTTGTACCGCAGGGAGTGCAGGGTGCGTTCGATCCGCTCCCCGTCCCGGCCGTGGATGCGCAGTCGCCGCCAGGACGCGAGCACGGCCTCCTCGAACTCCCCGTCACCCTCCTCCCAGAAGCACCAGGTGCGGTCCGGCGGGCGCAGGGGCCCGTCGGGGGCTTCGACGAGGACGATGGACGGGCGATGCCCGGCGCCGGGTGCGGTCAGGGCGTGGGCCAGGGAGAGCCCGGCCGCGCCCGCGCCGACGATCACCACATCGGCCGCGATCACATCCTGGCTCAGCACGGTTCCTCCCTCGGCTCAGTAACGGGACAACCACGGGACGCCTCGGCCGTGCCCTCTGCGCGTCGGCGCCGAGTCTGCCCGCCAGGCCGGTGCGATGGCGCCCATCCTCGGTGGCCGCGCGTGGCGGCCGACTGATCGGACCCCGGGGACGCACCCTCCTCGAAGGTTCCGGCCGAACCGCCCCACCGGATGCAGTCGGACGCCATCGGTTCCCTGTTCGGTCCCGAGCCGAATCGTCCACCGGTCGCGCGCTGGACGAGGGGCGTGCGGACCGGTCGGGCCTTACAGTCAGCACATGCCGCAGTCCCTGACGCTCTCCGAGGTCGAGGCCATCGCCAGAGCCGCCCACCAAGGGCAGACCGACAAGTCCGGCCGACCGTACGCCGAGCACCTCGCCGCCGTCGCCGAAGGCGTCCGCTCCCGTGGCGGCACCGATGAGCAGATCGCCGCCGGCTGGCTCCATGACGCCGTCGAAGACCACGCACTGACCTTGGAGTGGCTCCAGACGGCCGCCCTGCACCAGTCGGTCAGGGACATCGTCCTCGCCCTCACCAAGGGGGAGGGTGAGGACCTGGAGAGCTACACCCGGCGCATTCGCAGCACACCGGGCGCCCTGCTGGTCAAAGAGGCGGACCTGGCGCACAACACCGACCCGGCACGGCTCGCCGACCTCGATGAGGCCACCAGGACCCGGCTGATCGCGAAGTACGCCAGGACCAGGGCCCTCCTCGGCCTGGAGTGACCCCGCTCGGCACGCGTCGGCGAGGATCGAGCCCGGCTCCGCGTCGCTTCTCAGCGCCGGTGCCCCAACTCGGCCGCGTCCCGACGGAACGCCCACTCCAGGTCCGGTTCGGTGGCCCAGCGCAGCGACCGCCGTACGGCTGGAGTGCACATCAGGGTCACCATCGCCGCGGCCAGCACCGTCAGCAGGACCTCGCCCGCGGGGTCGCTGAGCCAGCCGTACGCCTCGAAGACACCGCTGTACTCCGCGGCCTTCAGCGGCAGACCGTGCAGTAGATAGCCGCAGATGGTCCCGACGCCGAGAACGGTGAACCAGGTCCGACGGCGTGGAACCCACGCCAGAAACGCCACGGTGAGCAGTACTCCGCAGCCGAAGAGAACGAACGTCATCACGACCCCCGTCCACCACGCCGTGCCCAACTCCTGTGCGCTGGAGGAGCGGTAGAACCAGCCCAGGTCCATCCGGGGGGCCATCCAGTAGGCGAGGGCGAGCGCGCCCGCGAAGATCGGCAGCGCCAGCACCCGGATCTCCTGGCGGCGTACGAGTTGGAAGTGCTCGGGCCGCAGCAGCAGACCGACCACGAAGAAGGGCAGGAACTGCAGTACGCGCTGGAGGTTCAGGTCCGCCCCGATACCGGGGGTGATCGCCGCGAGTGAGGCGATGGCGAGGGCGACGGGCAGCGGGTGGCGGATCTGGCGCCAGAGCGGTGTGGTCAGGCGCCAGATGAAGAGAGCGGCCAGGAACCAGGTCAGATAGAAGGGGTCGAGCAGACTGATCGGCTGCCCGGGTTCGTTGCCCGCCCAGCGACGGAAGAGCGAGTACACCACTTCAAAGACCACATAGGGCAGGGCTATCCCGGTCAGCAGCCGTCTGACCTGGTGGGGGCGGCCGGCGTAACTCCGCGAGAAATAGCCGGAGACGATGATGAAGGCCGGCATATGGAAGGTGTAGACGAGCATGTAGAGGGCTCGTGAGGCGCGGCTTCCCTCCATGACCGGTTCCCAGGCGTGAGCCACCGCTACCAGGACAATCGCCAGATACTTCGCATTATCGAAGAATGCGTCCCGTTGCGGGGTGGGGGAACCCTTCCGGGCGGGGGTCGCGGGCTCGGCGCCGGGGGCACACCCGGTGGTGGCGGCCGGTGTCGAGCCACTCTTGGGGGTAGTCGTATCGGTCACAGTCGCCGCGGGAACGGAGTTCGGCTCCCGGGCTCGGGGGCCTGGGGCCCTGCGCAATCCATCTGGAGCGTAAGACATTCGAAGCACCCTTGTGACGGGGAGGAGCGGACGCAAAACACTTCTCGCCTGCCCCGAAGGAAACTCCTCAACCCCTTGCGATATGCCGACTATGCCCTAGTTAATCCATCTTAAAGGGGTCATATCGCCCCGCCCTTTGGGAGGTGTTGCTCCTTCACTCCCGGACCCTTGAACTCCCTGTCGCCGGCCTGTGGGTGCGGCGAGACGACCGGACCGAGATCCGCCTCCTCCACCCTTCGGCCCGGCGGTCAGGGGCGCCCCACTCGACCGGATGGCGAGATTCCGCTGTCGCCGATGTGTCAGATGGCGGCATAGAAGGCGCAGTTGGTGGCACGATGTTCATGAGGCGGGGGAAGTGCGGCGCTGCATGACCCCGGCCGGCGAGCGGACCGACCTAGGGTGTGATCTGTTGTGGCCATTTCACTGTCTGTGGTGGTGCTCTTGGGCATCATCATGGTCGTCATGATCCGCTCGGGCTCGCTCAAGGGCGGGCCCAGCATCGTTGCGGTCCTCTTCGGCTTCTTCCTGGCGTCATCGGGCATGGCCCCGTCGATCAATAGATTTCTGACGTCGATAGCCGACACGATCAACGACATCAGCTTCTGACCAGCCGCCGCCGGCTTCCGTGGGTCGTGGACCCGGTCCCCGAAGGGGCCCCTTTCGCGATGACGGCGCCGGCGGCGCGGTTCGGCGTCAGCACGTCATGACGCAACCCCAGGGCCTCCGTGGCGAGCCCGGCCGGGCGAATCGGCGAACAGTTCAGTACCTATCAATCAGTACCTATCAAGCCGTCAGAAAAACATCTGAGGCCTGGTCCACGGCGACTCGCCGTGGACCAGGCCTCAGATGTTCTTGGAGCGGGCGACGGGAATCGAACCCGCGTAGCTAGTTTGGAAGACTAGGGCTCTACCATTGAGCTACGCCCGCATACGCGGCACCGCAGGTCACACCCGTGGGAGTGCCCTTCGGTACGAGAAGCATCGTAGCGGGTTCCGGGGCACGGACGCACGCCGCTGGGGCGAGCCCCCCGAATGCGCCCCCACCTCCGAGATAAGTGGGAGCCAAGGCCCCCAAACACCCTGTACCCTACGTGTCGCACCGACGGGGTGTGGCGCAGCTTGGTAGCGCGTCCGCTTTGGGAGCGGAAGGTCGTCGGTTCGAATCCGGCCACCCCGACCAACATCATCAGAGCCTCAACAAGATCGCATTGTGGGGCTCATCCTGCGTGCGGCTACTATGCAAGCTGCGTGCCCGTGTGTCCGACGACTGAGACGTGATCCGGGCCGATCAACTGAGTCGCCACTAAGTGCGGCGGACGCGGTAGAACCCCAGTATTCAGCCATCAAGGAGACCGAACCGTGAAGAGCGCCGTGGAGACCCTGAACCCGACTCGGGTTCGGCTCACTGTCGAGGTGCCCTTCGAGGAGCTCAAGGACAGCCTCGACGCGGCGTACAAGAAGATCAACCAGCAGGTCACGGTCAAGGGCTTCCGTAAGGGCAAGGTCCCGGCCCGAGTGATCGACCAGCGGTTCGGCCGGGGTGCTGTGCTGGAGGAGGCCGTCAACGACGCCCTCCCGAAGTTCTACACCTCTGCGGTCAACGAGGCGGAGCTCAATCCGCTCGGTCAGCCCGATGTGGACATCACCGAGCTGAAGGACGGCGAAACGCTGAACTTCACCGCTGAGGTCGACATCCGCCCCGAGATCGAGATCCCGGACTACTCCGGCATCGAGGTCACCGTGGACTCCGTCGAGGTCACCGAAGAGGACATCGACAAGTCGGTGGAGCAGCTGCGTGAGCGCTTCTCCTCCACCTCCCCGGTCGAGCGCGCCGCCGAAGACGGCGACGTGGTCACGATCGACCTGGAGGCCAAGGTCGACGGCGAGGTGCTGGAGGACGGTGTGGCGAACGCCATTCCGTACACCATCGGCTCCGGTGAGCTTCTCGATGGCATCGACGACGCTGTGAAGGGCCTGGAGGCCGGTGGCGAGGCCACCTTCACCTCCGAGCTCAAGGGTGGCTCCGCCGCGGGCAAGGAGGCCGAGGTCACCGTCAAGGTCACCGAGGTCGCCGCTCGTGAGCTGCCCGCGCTGGATGATGACTTCGCGCAGTTGGCCAGTGAGTTCGACACTCTGGACGAGCTGAAGGCCGACAGCCGCAAGCGCCTCGAGAACATGAAGCAGTACGACCAGGCGACGCAGGCCCAGGAGCGTGTGCTGGAGGAGCTGCTGAAGCTGGCCGAGATCCCGATCCCCGAGAAGCTTCTCGCGGACGAGGTCAACACCCGCAAGCACAACCTTGAGCACCACCAGCTCGGCCAGATGGGCCTTGACCTGGAGAAGTACCTGGAGATCCAGGGAAAGACCGTCGAGGAGTTCGAGGCCGAGACCACGGAGCAGGCGGTCAAGGGCATCAAGACCCAGTTCCTCCTCGATGAACTGGTCACCAAGGAGAAGCTGAACGTCAACCAGGAGGAGCTCACCGAGCACCTCATGCGGCGCGCTGCTTCCTCCAACATGAGCCCCGACCAGTTCGCCCAGGCGGTTGTCGAGGGCAACCAGGTGCCGATGCTCGTGGGCGAGGTTGCCCGCGGCAAGGCGCTCGCCCTCGTGGTCGAGGCCGTGAAGGTCGTCGACACCAACGGCGAGCCCGTTGACCTGGACGTGGACGAGGAAGACGCCGCTGAGACGGCCGAGGCTGCCACAGAGGCCGTCGAGGCCGCGGACGAGGCATCCCCCGAGAACACCGAAGGTACGGAGAAGAAGGAGGCCTAGGCCTCCTCCCGCTCCTTGAGCGCAGGGCCCGGACGCGTATGTGTCCGGGCCCTGCGCCATACCTGTTTCCCTAACCACCTTGCGCTCCGAGCGAACAGTTCGGGAACCGGGATGGCGTTGTCCGACCTGCGCGTTAGGGTCCATGAATACGAGGGCAGGGGAGTACCCGCCCCCGGCTACGAAGACGCAGAGACGGCAGGCAGCCGTCAGAGACGAGCAGGTGGATACGTGACGAATCTGATGCCTTTCGCCGCCGGTGAGCCGTCCCTCGGTGGTGGCCTCGGCGACCAGGTCTACAGCCGGCTGCTCGGCGAGCGCATTATCTTCCTCGGCCAGCAGGTCGACGACGACATCGCCAACAAGATCACCGCACAGCTGCTGCTCCTTGCCGCTGACCCCGACAAGGACATCTTCCTGTACATCAACAGCCCTGGCGGCTCGGTGACGGCCGGCATGGCGGTCTACGACACCATGCAGTACATCCCGAACGACGTGGTGACCATCGGCATGGGCATGGCAGCCTCGATGGGGCAGTTCCTGCTGACCGGTGGTGCGGTGGGCAAGCGCTTCGCCCTGCCGAACACCGACATCCTCATGCACCAGGGCTCGGCCGGTCTCGGCGGCACCGCTTCCGACATCAAGATCCAGGCCGAGTATCTGCTGCGTACGAAGCAGCGCATGGCGGAGATCACCGCCCGCCACTCCGGCCAGACCGTCGAGGCGATCATCCGCGACGGCGACCGCGACCGCTGGTTCACCTCGGAAGAGGCCAAGAACTACGGCCTGATCGACGAGATCATCACCGCCGCGTCGGGTGTCCCGGGCGGCGGCGGCACCGGCGCCTGAGCGTCCGGCACAGCCCCTGTGGCGACCCGGTACCTCTCAGGCCCCCAGGCCCGCCACCCAGCCCGCGAAACGCCCCGCAGAACGCCACCAGGATGGTGAACACCACATGACCAACTTCTCCGCGAGCGGTCTCTACACCGGCCCGCAGCTGGACAACCGGTACGTCGTCCCGCGCTTTGTCGAGCGCACCTCCCAGGGCGTGCGCGAGTACGACCCGTACGCCAAGCTGTTCGAAGAGCGCATCATCTTCCTCGGCGTGCAGATCGACGACGCCTCCGCCAACGACGTCATGGCCCAGCTGCTCTGCCTGGAGTCGATGGACCCCGACCGTGACATCTCGATCTACATCAACAGCCCCGGTGGCTCCTTCACCGCGCTGACCGCGATCTACGACACGATGCAGTTCGTGAAGCCCGACATCCAGACGGTCTGCATGGGGCAGGCCGCGTCGGCGGCGGCGATCCTGCTCGCCGCGGGTACCCCCGGCAAGCGGATGGCCCTCCCGCACACGCGGGTGCTGATCCACCAGCCGTCCTCGCAGACCGGCCGTGAGCAGCTCTCCGACCTGGAGATCGCGGCCAAGGAGATCCTGCGGATGCGTGAGCAGCTGGAGGAGATGCTGGCCAAGCACTCCACCACGCCGATCGAGAAGATCCGCGACGACATCGAGCGCGACAAGATCCTCACCGCTGAGGGCGCGCTTGAGTACGGTCTCATCGACCAGATCGTCTCCACCCGCAAGACCACGGCTGCTGCTGCGGCCTGACTGGTGAGTCACCCTTGGTGCGGTGCACGACAATGTGAACCGCGCCAAGGGGGGCCCGAACGAGGGCCCCGGCAAGGTACCGTCGGATATGAGGCACCAGGAGCAGGCTGAACCAAGCCGCTCCCAGGCGAAGGGGAAGCACCTCGTGGCACGCATCGGTGATGGCGGCGACCTGCTCAAGTGCTCGTTCTGCGGAAAGAGCCAGAAGCAGGTGAAGAAGCTCATCGCAGGCCCCGGTGTGTACATCTGCGACGAGTGCATCGACCTCTGTAACGAGATCATTGAGGAGGAACTCGCCGAGACCTCCGAAGTGCGGTGGGAGGAGCTTCCCAAACCGCGTGAGATCTATGAGTTCCTCGAAAGCTATGTCGTTGGGCAGGAGCCCGCGAAGAAGGCGCTCTCGGTAGCGGTCTACAACCACTACAAGCGCGTTCAGGCCGGTGAGAACGGCGGAGCACCGGGCCGTGAGGACGCCATCGAGCTGGCCAAGTCGAACATCCTTCTGCTGGGTCCCACCGGCTCCGGCAAGACACTGCTGGCCCAGACACTGGCCCGGATGCTCAATGTGCCCTTCGCGATCGCGGACGCCACCGCGCTGACCGAGGCGGGCTATGTCGGCGAAGACGTCGAGAACATCCTGCTGAAGTTGATCCAGGCGGCCGACTACGACGTCAAGAAGGCCGAAACCGGGATCATCTACATCGATGAGATCGACAAGGTCGCCCGGAAGAGCGAGAACCCTTCGATCACCCGCGATGTATCGGGTGAAGGTGTTCAGCAGGCGCTGCTGAAGATCCTGGAAGGCACCACCGCCTCCGTGCCGCCGCAGGGCGGACGTAAGCACCCGCACCAGGAGTTCATCCAGATCGACACGACGAACGTGCTGTTCATCGTGGGCGGTGCGTTCGCCGGTCTGGAGAAGATCATTGAGTCCCGAGCAGGTGCCAAGGGCATCGGCTTCGGCGCCACGATCCGCTCCAAGCGCGAGATCGAGGCGAGCAACCAGTTCCAGGAGGTCATGCCGGAGGACCTGGTGAAGTTCGGGATGATCCCCGAGTTCATCGGCCGTCTCCCCGTACTGACCTCGGTTCACAACCTGGACCGTGAGGCACTGCTCCAGATCCTGGTCGAGCCGCGCAACGCGCTGGTGAAGCAGTACCAGCGACTCTTCGAACTCGACGGCGTCGAGCTGGACTTCGACCGTCCCGCCCTGGAAGCCATCGCCGACCAGGCCATCCTCCGCGGCACCGGCGCCCGTGGACTGCGCGCCATCATGGAGGAGGTCCTCCAGTCCGTGATGTACGAGGTTCCGTCCCGCAAGGACGTGGCCCGCGTCGTCATCACGGCCGATGTGGTCCGCAACCATGTGAACCCGACCCTGGTGCCGAGGATCGTGAAGAACGACGGACGGCACGAGAAGTCGGCATAGGGGATTCCCCGTCTAACAGACTCCCGTACACAGACCGGAGAAGGGGTGTGCGGCCGAATCCGGCCGCACACCCCTTCTCCGTGTTGATGTCACAGCGTTGATGCCACAGCGCCGAGGGCAAAGCGCGTCAGGCCCTTCCGGCCCGCGAGGGTAGATGTGCGGCACCAGGCAGTTGGGCGCCCGTTCGCGCGGCGGTGGAGCGTCAGATGGCGGTCTCCGGAAGCGTCAACGGAAAACTCCCGTCCTGGGCGGACACCAGCCAGCCCCCTGGCCGCAGAGGTTGGCCCCGCCGCAGGTCACAACGGGGCCAACCGCTCGCTGGTGCACCGCGGTTCTCAGACCTTGGTCCGGGAGGTTGTGTAGAGCTTCGCCGCCAGCTCGGCCAGCCGGTCCTGGCTCATGGGCTTACCGCCGGTTCCAAACATCTGCTTGGCGTCCATGGCGAGAACCTGACCGACAGTGCTGTAGTCGGCCCAGACACAGATCGGCAGTTCGAACGCCTTCATCGTGAGTCCGGAGGTTTCCTTGGCGGCCGGCGGTGTGAACTTGGCGTTCTGGCATTTCAACAGAGCGCCGTCAATTCCCTCCGGCTTGAACGACTTGGCTTCGCCGATCAGTTTGATGTCGGGGGCACCGGCAGTCTTCTTCTCCTCCATGCCGACTTGATTGAAGAAGGTGTCCATCGCCTTGCCCGGGTCGCTGACTTCGCCCCACACGCCGTTGAAGATGATGCCCGTGCGCTCCAACGGGTTGCCGGTGTCGCGAGATTCGTACTCGACGCCGGTCTCCTTGGGGTTCTTGATCCCCACCTCTTCGGCCCGCTTCTTGCCCTCGGCGGAGGGGTCGCGCGAATCCGCCGATCCCTTACGGGTGTAGTCCTCCAGCGACGCGGCGGGGGTGATCTTGTACCCCTTGGTGCTGTCCGACACCGAGCTGTTGCTGGTGCCCTCGTCGCGCATGAGGAAGAACGCCCCGCCGGCCACCACGGCGAGTGCCACCACGGAAGCGCCGATGATCAGACCGGTCTTCTTCTTCGGAGCGGGCGGCGGGGGCGGGACCTGGCCCGGGTACTGCGGCTGCTGTCCGTACGGCCCCGGCTGCTGCGGCGCGCCCCACTGCCCCGGCTGCTGCTGCGGCGGCTGGCTGTAAGGGTTCTGCTGCTGGGGGACACCCTGCGGAGCCTGCTGCGGATAGCCATAGGGCCCCTGGGGCCCCTGCTGTGGATACCCATAGCCGGGCTGCGGGGCCTGCGGCGGCTGCTGGCCGTAAGGACCCGGCTGACCGTACGGCCCAGGCTGCTGGGGCTGGCCACCGTACGGGCCCGGCTGGTTCTCGCTCATTCTGGGTTCCCCTCCAGATATTTATGTGGCCTGAACATCCTGACTCACCGCTGGTTGATGGAGGGCGACGGGGGTCACACCGTTACCGAACATTCCCGTTTCAGTACGACCCTGTGACACCCCTAAACTGGGCTCGTGACCGAGAACACTCAGCAGCAGCCAGCCAGCACCCCCGAACTGCCGACCCAGTACGCGCCGGCCCAGGTAGAGGGGAAGCTGTATGAGCGCTGGGTAGAGCGGGGTTACTTCACGGCGGATTCCCAGAGCGAGAAGCCGCCGTACACCATCGTCATCCCCCCGCCGAACGTCACCGGAGCGCTCCACCTGGGCCACGCGTTCCAGGTCACGCTGATGGACGCCCTCACCCGCCGCAAGCGGATGCAGGGCTATGAGGCGCTCTGGCTCCCCGGCATGGACCACGCCGGTATCGCCACCCAGAACAAGGTCGAGCAGCAGCTCGCCGAAGAGGGCAAGTCCCGCCAGGACCTGGGCCGTGAGGAATTCACCGACCGGGTCTGGCAGTGGAAAGAGGAGTACGGCGGCCGGATCCTCAGCCAGCAACGCCGCCTCGGCGCCGGCCTTGACTGGAGCCGTGAGCGCTTCACCATGGACGAGGGCCTCTCCCGGGCCGTCCAGACCATCTTCAAGAACCTCTTCGACGACGAACTGATCTACCGCGCCGAGCGCATCATCAACTGGTGCCCGCGCTGTCTCACCGCGATCTCCGACATCGAGGTCGACTACCAGGACGACAGCGGCGAGCTGGTCTCGCTGAAGTACGGCGAGGGCGATGACACCCTCGTCGTCGCGACCACCCGGGTCGAGACGATGCTCGGCGACACCGCGGTCGCGGTCCACCCCGACGACCCCCGGTACGCCCATCTGCTCGGCAAGCGGATCAAGCTGCCCCTGACCGACCGCACGATCCCCGTCGTCGCGGACACCCATGTCGACCCGGAGTTCGGCACCGGCGCGGTCAAGGTGACTCCCGCCCATGACCCGAACGACTTCGCCATCGGTCAGCGCCACGGCCTGGAATCCATGACGATCATGGACGAGCGCGGTGTGATCACCGTCCCCGGCCCGTTCGAGGGGCTCGACCGCTTCGAGGCGCGTTCCGCCATCGTCGGAGCCCTGCGCCAGCAGGGACGGATCGTCGCCGAGAAGCGCCCCTACATCCACTCCGTCGGGCACTGCTCCCGCTGCAAGACCACCATCGAGCCGCGACTCTCCCTCCAGTGGTGGGTCAAGGTCGCCCCCCTCGCCCAGGCCGCCGGGGACGCGGTCCGCGATGGACGGGTGGCCATCCACCCCGCCGACCTGTCGAAGCGCTACTTCGACTGGGTGGACAACATGCACGACTGGTGTATCTCACGGCAGCTGTGGTGGGGTCACCGCATCCCCGTCTGGTACGGCCCGAACGGCGAGACCGTCTGCGTCGGCCCCGACGAGCAGCCCCCGAGCGGCGAGGGCTGGACCCAGGACGAGGACGTCCTGGACACCTGGTTCTCCTCGGGCCTCTGGCCGTTCTCCACCCTCGGCTGGCCGGAGCGGACCGCCGACCTCAAGAAGTTCTACTCCACGGACGTCCTGGTCACCGGCCACGACATCATCTTCTTCTGGGTCGCCCGAATGATGATGTTCAGCCTCTACGCCATGGATGGCGAAGCGCCGTTCAAAACCGTTGCCCTCACCGGCCTCGTCCGTGATGAGAACGGCAAGAAGATGTCCAAGTCGTTCGGCAACGCGGTCGACCCGCTGGACTGGATGGACGCATACGGCTCCGACGCCGTCCGCTTCACCCTCGCCCGCGGAGCCAACCCCGGTGCGGACGTCCCGATCGGTGAGGACTGGGTCCAGGCCTCCCGGAACTTCGCCAACAAGATCTGGAACGCCACCCGCTTCGCGCTGATGAACGGCGCCACCGTCGAGGGCGAACTGCCGCCCGTCGCGGAACTGTCGGCGGTCGACCGGTGGATCCTGTCGCGGCTCAACTCGACCGTGGCCGAGGTCGACGCCCTCTACGACGACTTCCAGTTCGCCAAGCTCTCCGACTCGCTCTACCACTTCGCCTGGGACGAGGTCTTCGACTGGTACGTCGAGCTGTCGAAGACGACGTACTTCGCGGGTGGCGAGGCCGCGAAGGTCTCCGCACGCGTCCTGGGCGAAGTCCTCGACGTCACGCTGCGACTGCTCCACCCGATCGTGCCCTTCGTCACCGAGACCCTGTGGACCACGCTCACCGGCAGGGAATCCCTTGTCATCGCCGATTGGCCGGCGGACAGCGGCTTCCGTGACCCGGCGGCCGAGCGGGAGATCGAACTGATCCAGCGAGTCGTCACCGAGGTCCGCCGCTTCCGCAGCGACCAGGGCCTCCAGCCGGGACAGCGCGTCCCCGCCCGACTCGACCTCTCCGCCACCGCCCTGGCGCCGCATGAGGCAGCGATCCGTCAACTGCTGAGACTCCAGCCGGAAGGCGACGAGTTCAGCGCGACGGCCACCCTGCCGGTGGCGGGCGCGACCGTGGCACTCGACCTGTCCGGCACGATCGATGTGGCGGCGGAGCGCAAGCGTCTGACGAAGGACTTGGCAGCGGCGCAGAAGGAGAAGCAGCAGACGGAGGGGAAGCTGGGGAACGAGGCGTTCCTGGCGAAGGCTCCGGACAACGTGGTGGAGAAGATCCGGGGCCGCCTCGCCAAGGCCGAGGAGGAGATCACCCGCATCACCTCCCAGCTCTCGGGCCTCCCGGAGGCGTAGTTTTTGGCCTTGGGCTGTGGGGGTGCCCCTTGGCGGGGTGCTTGGCTGAGGCCTTGAGCTCTTGGGCTCGGCGCTCTTGTGTTGGGTGTTCTCACCGGGGGTGGGGGTTCTGTCCTCAAGCGCCGGACGGGCTGGGGGTGCGCCCTTGGCGGGGTGTTCGTTTCGGCGGGGGTGCTTGTGGTCGGGGCGCGGGGTGCTCGGGCTGAGCGTCCCTGTGTTGGGTGTCCTCACCGGGGGTGGAGGGTTCCGTCCTCAAGCGCCGGACGGGCTGGGGGTGCCCCCTTGGCGGGGTGCACGCTCCGACGGGGGTGCCTGTGGCCGG
>NZ_JAMQAW010000035.1 GCF_023701525.1 Streptomyces albipurpureus | reverse complement strand
CCAGGCACAGAACACGTGCCGATCGGCACACCGATCTGGAACACCCAGGTGTATGTGCTGGACCAGGCCCTGCGCCCGGTCGCGCCCGGCGTCACCGGTGAGCTCTACCTCGCCGGCACCGGACTCGCCCGAGGCTACCTCGGACAGGCCGCGCTGACCGCTGAGCGGTTCATCGCCAACCCCTACAGTGAACCCGGCACACGGATGTACCGCACCGGCGACCTCGTCCGATGGAACAAGGACGGCCAGCTTGAGTACGTCGGCCGCACCGACTTCCAGATCAAACTCCGCGGACTGCGCATCGAACTCGGCGAAATCGAGAACGTACTCACCGAACACCCCGACGTGGCACAAGCCGCCGTCATCGTGCGGGAGAAGACGCGGGGCGACCAACGCCTCATTGCCTATGTGGTGCGGGACGGCGAGGCGGACCCGGCCGGGCCGGATATCGAGGCCCTGACGGACCGGCTCCGGGAGCATCTGCCGGAGTACATGGTCCCCTCGGCGATCGTGCCGCTCGCCGAGCTTCCCACCACACCCAGCGGGAAACTCGACCGAGCCGCGCTCCCCGACCCCGACCACACCCCGGCCGCCGCCGGACGAGAGGCGCGCAACGACGACGAGAAAGTCCTGTGTCGGCTGTTCGCCGAACTGCTCGGCGTGGAGGAGATCGGCATCGACATCGACTTCTTCGACCACGGCGGGCACTCGCTGCTGGCCACCCGACTGGTCGGCCGCATACGCACCGAGCTCAACGTCGACGTGAACGTCACGACGATTTTCCGCAATCCGACCGTCGCCCAGCTCGCAGTTCGGCTCAAGGACCTGGCCCCGTCGAACCGCCCGCAGGTGCGGCGGATGACCGATTAGGAGAGCGTCGATGATCCCGTTGTCCTTCGCCCAGAGCCGGCTGTGGTTCCTCTACCGCCTGGAAGGCCCGTCCGCCACCTACAACATCCCGTTCGCCCTCCGCCTGGAGGGGCCGCTGGACACCGCGGCCCTGGCCGCGGCGGTGCAGGACGTCGCCACCCGGCACGAGGCTCTGCGTACCCTGATCGTGGAGGACGCGGACGGCACACCGGAGCAGCGGATCCTGCCTGCGCAGGAGGCGGCCCTCCCCTTCCGGGTGGTCGACGTGGCCGCGGACGCGCTGGACGCCGCACTGCACGAGGTGGCATCCGAGACGTTCCGCCTGGAGACAGACCTTCCCCTACGGACGACGGTGCTCCGGACCGGTCCCCTGGACCATGTCCTGGCGTTCGTGTTCCATCACACCGCCGCCGACGGGGCGTCGATGGGGCCGTTCCTCCGCGACCTGGTGTCGGCGTACTCGGCCCGCCACCAGGGGAATGCCCCGGACTGGACGCAGCTTCCGGTGCAGTACAAGGACTACACCCTGTGGCAGCGGGAACTCCTTGGCGACGAAGACAACCCGGACAGCATCGCGGTCGGGCAAATGGATTACTGGCGGCAGGAACTGGCCGGGGTGCCGCAGCCGGTGCAGCTGCCCCTGAACCGGCCGAGGCCGACGGCCGCCGACCACCGCGGCGGGCACGTCGACTTCGAGCTGGAACCCGAACTGCTCGCCAGGCTGAGGAAAACCGCCGCGGACCGCGGTGCGACGGCGCCGATGGTCGCTCAGGCCGCGCTCGCGGTACTCCTGCACCACCTCGGTGCCGGTAACGACCTGACGATCGGCAGCCCGATCGAGGGCCGCGCCGACGAGCAACTCGACGACCTGATCGGGTTCTTCGCCAATACCTGGGTACTGCGTGTCGACCTGTCGTGGAATCCGTCGTTCGGCGACCTGCTCGATCAGGTGCGTGACCGAGCCCTGGCCGCGTACGACAACCAGGACATTCCCTTCGAGCGCCTGGTGGAGTTGCTGGGCCCGGAGCGCTCCACCTCGTACTCGCCGCTGTTCCAGGTGATGCTGGCCTGGCAGTTCGAGTGGTCGCGGATCGAGATGCCGGGTCTGCGGGTCACACCCCTCGCCGCGAGCACCGGCACTGCGAAGTTCGACCTGTTCTTCAACATCATCCCGACCGCGTCCGGGGGCGCGTATGGGCGGCTGGAGTACGCGGCGGAACTGTTCGACCACTCAACGGCCGAGAGTTTCGTCGACCGTTATGTGCGTGTGCTGCGGCAGGTGGTCGCCGACCCAGGGGCGCGGCTCAGCGGGGTGGATGTACTCACCGACGCCGAGCGGGATTGGTTGGCACGGCTCAACGAGACCGCGGCACCGGTATCTGGGGCGACGGTGCCGGAACTCGTCACAGCCCAGGCGATGGAGACACCGGACGCGATCGCGGTGGTGGCCGGGGAAACGGCGCTTTCATACCGGGACCTTGACGTCCGTGCGGATCGGCTGGCCGCGGTGCTACGGGACCGCGGTGTCGGGCCGGATGTGCTGGTGGCGGTGGCGTTGCCACGGACGGCGGACCTGGTCGTCACCCTGCTGGGTGTGCTCAAGGCCGGCGGTGCCTATCTGCCGATCGATCCCGAGTACCCAGCCGCGCGCATAGACCTCCTGCTCAACACCGCCGATCCCGCACTGGTACTGACCGATGGGGAGACGGCGGCGACAGTGTCCGGGTGCCGGAGGCCGGTCCTGCGCCTGGACGACCTGGACCTTGACGGCCCCGCCCCCCGGACCTCTGACGTCGGTGCCAAGCCGGACAACCTGGCGTACGTGATGTTCACGTCGGGCTCGACCGGGGCCCCCAAGGGCGTCGCCATCACCCACGCGAACGTGGTCAACGGCGTACGGGACCTGCGGCAGACGGCACAGCTGGAGCCGGGAGCCCGTATGCTCGCCGCGACCTCGGTGACCTTCGATGTCTCGGTGTTCGAGATCTTCGCCGCACTCACCGCCGGAGCGAGCGTCGAGATCGTGCGTGACGTACTCGAACTCGCCGAACGCGACCGATGGTCGGGCACCACCATCAACGCGGTGCCGAGGGTGTTCTCCGCACTCCTCGACCAGCTCACCGAAGCCCCGGGCAGCCTTGCACTCGACGTGGAAACCGTCGTCTTCGCCGGTGAAGCCCTCTCGGCCGATCTGGTCAGCAAGGTGCACAGCGCCCTGCCCGGTGTGCGTGTCATCAATGCCTACGGACAGACCGAGAGCTTCTACGCCTCCACGTTCACGCTGCCGCGGCAGTTGGCGGGGGTGGGTGCGATTCCGATCGGGAGACCGGTCGCGAACATGCGTGCCTA
>NZ_JAMQAW010000034.1:60767-67927 GCF_023701525.1 Streptomyces albipurpureus | reverse complement strand
GCGGAGCCCGCAAAATCGGCCGCGTCGGACACGACCACCCCGAGGCCACACCATGACCAACACCAGTCGCAGTGGCAGTGCCGCTGCGAACACCAACGCCAGCACCAGTGGCAGTGGCAGTGACCAGGTCACCGTCGACCTCCTCATCATCGGCGCCGGCCCCACCGGCCTCTACGCCGCCTACTACGCGGGCTTCCGCGGCCTCACCGTCGCCATCGCCGACGCCCTCCCCCAAACAGGCGGCCAAATCAGCGCCCTCTACCCCGAAAAACTCATCTACGACATCGCCGGCTTCCCCGCCATCCGCGGCCAAGACCTCGTAGACCGCCTCACCGAACAAGCCAACCAATCAAACCCCACCTACCTCCTCAACCACAGCGTCACCCACCTCAACAACACCGACCAAGGCATCACCGCCACCACCAACACCGGCACCCACATCACCGCAGGCGCAGCACTCATCTGCGGCGGAATCGGCAACTTCACCCCCCGCGAACTCCCCACCGGGACCGAATACCTCGGCCGAGGACTCCGCTACTTCGTCCCCCACCTCAACGACCTCGCAGAACAGGACGTCATCATCGTCGGCGGCGGAGACTCCGCACTCGACTGGGCCCTCTCACTCGAACCCATCGCCTCCACCGTCACCCTCGTCCACCGACGCACACAATTCAGAGCCCACCAACGCACCGTCCAACAAGTACACACATCATCCATACGCGTACTCACCCCATACGAGATCCACAAGACCTCCGGCGACGGACCCCTCTCCGAAGTCGTCGTCGCCAACACCAACGGCGACGAAATCACCCTCCCCGCCCAAACCATCGTCGCCGCACTCGGCTTCATCGCCGACCTCGGCCCCATCGAACAATGGCAACTCCAACTACGCCGACGACGCATCCTCGTCAACCCCACCATGCGCACCAACCAACAACACATCTTCGCCGCCGGCGACATCGCCGACTACGACGGCAAAGTCAGCCTCATCGCCATCGGCTTCGGCGAAGCCGCCCTCGCCGTCAACCACATCACCACCACCCTCGACCCCACCCGCTCCACCACACCAGGACACTCCACCGACACATAGCCGCTACACACCGAAGACCCGTCGTTGGCCTGGCGGTGATGTGTTATTGGTCCCGACAGTGGGCTATCGGCTCGGGTGTTCATGTGGGTGTGCACGGGGTCGGCTGTCACGTGCCGAAGGCAGCGGGCGCGCGCGCCGGTGGTCGGATGGCGTACGGAGATGGGCAGGGCCCGGGGTTGTACGGACAGCGTCCGTCCTGCTGCCGCACCGCTGGACCATGGCGACCACCGCACCGCCGACCTCGACCACCAGCGCCTCTCAGCGGCTGCTCATCGTCGTTTTCCACCTGTCACCGGCCAAAAGGGCTTTCCCCGGTGGTCCGTGGTGCGGCTGTCCTTCGTCGCAACCCACCCGTGAACAGCAGCCGGTTCACCGCGTTCGGCCCGGCGTTGCGAACCTGCCCCTGCGAAGCGGTGTTCAGCAGCCAGTTCCGTACCTGCGAGGACGACGCCCGTGGGTACGCCTGCTTGTAGCGGACTACCATCCCGGCGACTGGGGTGTCGCCATCGACGTGCCGGGCATGGTGCCCTCCTGCTGGCGCGGAAGGGCGGAGTAGCTGGCCTCGCCGGGGGCGTAGATCTTCACGCAGGGCCCGTTGTTGGTCCCGCGGCGCGATCCGTTGGTCTCCACGACGTCGTACTCCCTATCGAAGCGGTCCGTCCCGGCGACGGTGAACGCATACCTCGCCTGGGCCGGCGAGTGGTCGCAAGCGTGGGTACGGTCCTTGCCCGCCGAGATCACCGGCAGGGTGTCCGCGTCCCGGACCCGCCATGCGGCCGCTTCCAAGAAGGCACGGCGGGAACCTCCGACTGACGCGTTGAGCACCGCGGGGACATTCTGGTTCCGCTTGTTTGCGATCACCAGTCGAAGGCCGCGACGGCGTCATCCCAGGTGACCTCGTTCTCGCAGTTGACGGGCTCCCGGACGCTGAGGAGTTGCCCATCCTGCCCAACCACGAAGTCCCGCCCGCCGACCGTCCCGGCGACGAGTGTGCCGTGGGGGTGACACCCACCGTAGCCGTCGCTGATGTAGCTCGGCCCTTCCCGGGCTCGATTCTCGAACTGGTGATGGCTGACGTCGATGCCGGTGTCCACCCCATAGACCACGTCCCCCGCCCGGTGTGGGTGGCGTGGTACTGGCCGTTCGGCGGTAATCGCGTCTGATCGATGCGGTCCAGCCCCCACAGGTTGCTCAACACCGGCCGCGAGCGCCCGGCAGCGCCCTGCTCAGCGGTCCCGGCGGGGGCATCGGACCACGGCCGACGGCGTTCTCCTCCACGGCCCGCGACGCCCGACAGCAGCTGCGCGGGCCGGGAACTACTCTCGGATGGCCGGAGAAGCCGCTCATCGCATGCTCGTAGACGTGTTTCGGTCACACATTCGGGGACCTCGGCGAGGACGGACGCGGGGGGTGACCCCTTTGTCAGCCCCACGATGTACTCACCCGGCACCGAGCCCGCCGACTCTCACAGGGGC
Source organism: Streptomyces albipurpureus (assembly GCF_023701525.1). Lineage (GTDB taxonomy): Bacteria > Actinomycetota > Actinomycetes > Streptomycetales > Streptomycetaceae > Streptomyces > Streptomyces albipurpureus. Next base: position 65,362 of record NZ_JAMQAW010000034.1, on the reverse strand, counting down.
GCGGGTTCGGGTGTCGGAGCGGGGGCCGACGCGTAAGACGGAGTGGGATGGCCCGGCAACGGCGAGGGGGGAGGCTCTGAGCCTCGTACGTCTGGTCATGATTCCGAGCGGACGCCCCGACGGGCAGTAGCGGTCCGCCGGACGGCATGGTCCAGCCACCCGTGTTGAACTCTCGCCTCACCGGGCCCTTCCCTCGGCCACCCATCGCCCACGGGGAAGCCCCTTCCTGTGGGACCGGGCCCGCCGTACGGGCACACGTCGAACCGCACGCTCCCCTGCACCCCGAGGACGCCCCACGGAGCGCAGGGGAGCCGTCCACAGTTGGGACCGTCGGACTCCCGTGCACCCCAACACTCCTCGCACCCCTTGCGCACCCCACGACATCGGTGTGGCCCCGTCGAGGGCGACACTCCGACACTCCGACACACCGCGCAGGACACCAGGCGCTGAGGTGCGCCCTCCTGTTCCAGTGTCCCGCGCCCCAAGCTCCGTACGCAGCTCAGTGCGGTGGGCCAACCGCGGCCGGCCGGGTGCTGGACCCGGATCGAACAAACTCGTCCCGCCGGGCAGCGTGCTCAACCCGTACGACAACGGCTACCCACCGCCCGCGTTGAGGACCGCGGGCTGCGCCGTCGCTGACGCCGGTGACGCACGAGGACGCCGACCCCGCGCGATCGCGGAGTCGGCGTCCTTCCTTGCGAGATCCGTGCTGTCAGGTCGACCCGCGTTGGAAGGGCCGGCCGAGGGCGGCGGGTTCCCGGTGCTGGCTGGCGAACAGCAGCATGGCGATGAGTGCGAGCAGATACGGGGCCGCGACGAGCAGCTGGGGGTTGAGGGTGACACCCAGCGCGGGAAGCGCCAGGCGCATCGCGTCCGAGAGGCCGAACACCATGCAGCCGATCAGGGTACGGCCGAGCCGCCACGCCCCGAAGATCACCGCGGCGATGACGATGTACCCGCGTCCGGCGGTCATGTTCTGGTTGAACGATCCGACCTCGCCGACCGCGAGGTAGGCGCCACCGAGACCGGCCATGGCGCCGCACCACAGCAGGGCCTGCCGGCGCCGGGCATTGACCTTGATGCCCGCCACGTCGGCGGCCTGCGGGTTCTCCCCCACAGCCCGCAGTTCCAGGCCCCAGCGGCTGCGCGTCACCAGCCACCAGGTGAGTGGCACCAAAAGGATCAGAAGGTAGGCGGGCCAGCGTCCGGAGAACAGCGGCTCGCCGATGAGCGGGATGTCCTGCAGCAGCGGGATCGACAGCACCCCGACCTGGTGCGAGGTGAACTGCTGCGTGGTGATCAGGTAGCTCGTCAGCCCGAGCACCAGCGCGTTCAGCACCAGGCCGACGACGAAGGTGTTGATCTGGGCCCGGTGGGAGAGGTTGCCGTGCACAAAGCCGAGGACGAGGCCGGTCACCACGCCGACCACCAGACCGGCGGTGGCACTGCCGGTCGCACTCGCGGTGGCTACCGAGGTGAACGCGGCGCCGAGCATCATCGCCTCGACGGAGATGTTCATCGCTCCGGCGCGCTGGGCCAGGTACTCACCGCAGGCGGCGAACGCCAGCGGCACGGTCAGCCGGACACCGCTCGACAGAATTGTCGTGGTGCTGTCCAGAACGCTCACGCTGCCGCCTCCATCTTCTTGGTCGGGACAACGGGCTGGGGGGACGGCGTCGACGGCGTCGCACCGCGACGCCCGCGGAAGAGGCTGACGAGGACGGGCGGCGCGACGAACGCGAGGACGAGCAGTGCCTTGACGATGTCGACGAGGAAGTACGGAACGCCGGTGGCCGAGAGGAAATCGCCACCCGCACGCAGCACGGCGAACCCGAACGCCACCGGGATCGCGATCAGGGGCCGGTTGCGCGCGACGAGCGCGACGAGCAGGCCGTCCCAGCCGACGTTGTCCGAGAGCCCGGCCTGCAGCCGGTTGGGGCTGACCGGGCTGGCCAGCAGCAGCCCTCCTGCCAACCCCGCGAAGGCGCCTGACAACGCCAAGGTGAAGCCGCCGAGCACCGACACCCGGACACCGGTGTGCTTGGCCGCCAGGGGATTCAGTCCGACCATGCGCACCCGAAAGCCCCACCGGCTGCGGCTCAGGACGAGCGCGGCGCCGGCCGCGGCGATGAGCGCGATGAACAGTCCCGCGTTCACCAGCAGCGACGGGTACTCCCCGAAGTCGGCGAGCAGGGCACTCGCGGGCAGCGGGTTGGACTGCGCGTCGGCGATGCCCGACGAGCCCTGCGCGCTCTCCTGGAGCCACGGGCTACTGACCGCGAACGTGACGAGCTGGATGGCGAGGAAGGTCATCAGCAGGGTGCTCACCACGACGTTGACGCCGCGGAAGCGATACATCAGGGCGCTGAGCCCGGCCCAGAGACCGCCGCCGACCGCCGCGGCGGCCATCACCGCGACGACCATCATCGGGCCGGGCAGGGCCAGCCGCAGCCCGACCCAGGCGCCGAAGAGGCCGCCGATGAGCACCTGCCCCTCCTGCCCGATGTTGAACGTTCCGGCGGACGCGCAGATGGCCGCACCGACCGCCACCAGCAGCAGCGGCGCAGCGTTGAGCAACGTCGCCGTCCATCCGGTGGAGTTGGCCAGACTCCCGTCCCAAATGGCGGACAGCGAAGCACTCGGCGAGGCTCCGTTCATCGTGAGCAGCAGCGCGGACGCGCCCAGCGCTACGATGACGAGCGCGAAGGTGACGCCCGCGGTCAGCCAGCCATCGCGCCCCGGCCGGAGCCGGGCGAGGAAGCGCCGACCGAGGTCGTCCGGATTCATCAGCGAAACGGAACTCACGCGGCCTCACCCCCCACCAGCATGCCGAGCCGCTCGGGGGTCGCATCGGAGACGGGGAGTGCTCCGGTGATCTGCCCTGAGGAGATCACTGCGATCCAGGTTGCAAGGGCCATGACTTCCTCGAGTTCGGTGGAGATGAGCAGCACTCCGATGCCTTCGGCGGCCGCCCTGCGCAGTCGGGCGTACATGTCCTCGATGGCACCGACGTCAAGCCCGTGGGTGGGCTGCGCGGCCACCAGGACGCGGGTGTGACCGGACAGCTCCCGGGCGAGTACGACCCGCTGCTGGTTTCCGCCGGAGAGGCTGCGCACCGGCGCGTCCAGCGACGGTGTGACGATGTTGAACTCGTCCGCGAGGCGACGGGCCTGGGCGAGCATCGCGCGCCGCCGCACCAGGAACCGGCCGCTGACCTCGTTCAGGGACTTCATCGTCAGGTTCTCGGCGACGCTCATGTCGAGGACGACGCCGCTGTGGTGCCGGTCCTCCGGCACGATGCCGAGACCGGCCTTCGACAGCACACCGGGCCGGGTCACATCCACCCGGCTCCCGGCGACCTCGATGGTGCCGTCGGTCGGCACGACCAGCCCGGAGAGGACATCGCCGAGCATCGCCTGGCCGTTGCCCTCGACGCCGTAGAGGGCAACGATCTCGCCCGCGCCCACGGTCAGATCGATGTCGTCGAGAACCCTGACCCCGCCTTGCACGACGGTGAGTCCGGCCAGACGCAGGACGGGCTGCTGCCGTTCCCGCGCCTCGCCCCCGTCGGCGCCCGCCCGCTGCACCGGCAGCAGGCCGAGGGCCGCGCCTTCATCGCCCAGCGACACCTCACGGCCCACCATCTGCCGGGCGAGCAGTTGCGGAGTGGTTTCGGCGGTGACCGCCCGGAAGGCGACCCGGCCCTTGCGCAGGACCGTCACCCGGTCCGTTGCCTGAGCGATCTCGGCGAGCTTGTGGCTGATGAGGATGACGGCCCGCCCCTCCTCCTGCACCACGCGGCCGAGCACGGCGAACAACTCCTGCGACTCGGCCTGGGTCAGCACCGATGTGGGCTCGTCCAGGATCAGGATCTGTGGGTTGCGCCGCAGGCACTTGACCACCTCGACCCGCTGCCGCTCGCCGGCCGAGAGCGCGTCGACGCGCGCCTCGGGGTCGATCGGCAGCCCGTACCGCGCGGAGACCTCGGCGATGCCGGCGCAGATGGCCTGCTTGTTCACCTTGCCGGTGTCGCCGAGCGCCACGTTCTCCCACACGGTCAGCGCGTTGATGAGGCTGAAATGCTGATGCACCATGCCGATGCCCAGTTCGGCCGCTTCCTGCGGGCTGTCCAGCGCGACCTCCTCGCCGCGCACCAGGACGGTGCCGGCGTCGCGCCGGACCAGCCCGAGCAGGACCTTCATGAGGCTGGACTTGCCCGCCCCGTTCTCACCCAGGAGTCCGTGGATCTCGCCGGCGTCGACCCTGAGGTCGACGGCGTCGCAGGCCGTTACGGATCCATAGGACTTTGTGATGCTGCGCAGCTCAAGAATCGGAACCGCTGAGGTCGTCGGTGTCATTGCTGATCTTCCTCGTGGGTGTCGGCACGTCAGCCGAGGCGCTTGACCTCGGCCGCCGCGTCGATCTCCTTGCTGCCGATCTTCTTGATGAACTCAGCCAGCTGCTGGTCCTCGTCGCCCTGGCCGTCGCAGATCTTGACGGTCGGGTAGGGGTCGACGCCCAACTGCCACACGCGCGTCGTGCCCATCTTCAGGTTGTTCTTGGCGAACTCCTCCAGCCCGGCACGGAAGTAGTCG
>NZ_JAMQAW010000034.1:0-60684 GCF_023701525.1 Streptomyces albipurpureus | reverse complement strand
TGGCGTTCGCCAGCTTCGCCGAGGCGTCGGTCGCACCGCCGAGATAGGGGTAGATGACCTTGACGCCCTGGCTGATCTGCGCCTGGGTGGCCTCCTTGGCCTTCGCCGAGTCGTTGAAGTCGCCGGTGTAGGTGCTCGTCAGGGTGGCCTTGGGCACGATCTGCCGGATCCCGGCCAGGAAGGCCGTGGAGGCGGCGACGCTGTAGTCGGCCTTGATGCCGGTGATGAACCCTGCCTTGGTGTGGCCGGCCGCCTTCATCTTCAGGCCCGCGGCGAAGCCGGCGACGAGCATGGACTGGTTGGGATCGTCGCTGGACAGCAGGATCTTCGGGGTCTGATCGATGTTCGCCTGCATCGGCACGTACCAGGCGGTCTTGCCGCAGACCGGCTCCTCCGATGCCGGGATGGCGGCCTTGAGCTCACTGGCGCCGAGCGCGACCATGTCGACGCGCTGCTGGCACAGTGCGCGTGCCGCGGTGAGCGCGTCGCTCGGTGGCACACTGCCGCGCTTGATGACCGTCCAGCCCTTCTCCTTGGCGAAGGCGTCCGCCGAGTCGACGAAGCTCTGGTAGTAGCCGCGGTCGTTGATGTCGCCGGGGCTGAGGACACCGATGACGACTTTGCCGTCGCCGTTGACATCGGGTTGCTTGAGGCTGGAGGCGCCGCTGCCGCCGCCCGCCGCGGGGGTCGTCTTGGGCGCGGTCTCCTCGTTGCTGGCGCAGCCGGACAGCGCGACGACTCCCGCGAGGGCGAGGCCGGCCGCGGCCCCACGACGCCAGAGCATGTTGTGTGTAGTCATGTGCGTGGTTCCATTCGCTGGGTTGCACCGCCCCGTCGAGGCGGTCGTGGCGGCAGGGGTGCTGGTCAGTTGGCGGTTCGATGCTTCGGTTGAGTTCGACGCCGGAGACGCTCTTGTTGGTGGAAGAGGGACTCTCCCCTTGCGACGGACGCACCACGGGAACGGCGACGCACCACGGGATTCCCCTCCCCGGCCGCTCGGACTCGGGTGGGTTCGACACGGCCCGGGGCGGACCTGATCGAGTTGTCGGTGATGCCGCGGACGGCTGGCGCGCACGGTGTGCTACGGCCGAGAGGTGCTGTGTTCGTCCCGGTCGGTCACTTCGTGCAGACGGCACTCAGAGGGATGGGGCTGTCGGCCGCGGGGGTAACCCACGGGCGATCAGTTCGTTGTTCTCGGCGGTCTCGGCGGTCTCGGCGGTCTCGGCGGTCTCGGCGGTCTCAGCGGTCTCAGCGGTCTCAGCGGTCGTGACGTTCATGGCGAACCCGCCGGTGAGCTCGTTGCGGGGCCGGGTGGCCTTCGGCTCCGTGGTGTCCTGGCGCTGGGCACCGACGGTGATCGCGATCAGCGGAGACTCGCCGCCGGCCGTCGTGTGGTGGCCGTGCGGCGCGACATCGAGCCGTCCGCCCGCGACGGGCGTGGTGATCATCGCGATCGGCCGCGGTGGTACGGATCGCGACAGCGGCAGGCCCTGCTGCCGCGCCGACGGAAGCCCGGGGATGTCGATGACGTTCAACGGTGGGTCTCCTTCACTGGCCGGCCGCCGGCCCCGTGGGCCAGGTCGGGGCGGGGCGTGCGGAGGGCGGCGGAGCGGTCGGTGGCAGCCGCGGCGACTGCGCTGAGCTCGACGCCCGTCGGTCCCTGGTCGCGGACCACCGCACGGCCGTCGACCAGCACGTCCCAGACGATGCGCGACACAGGGCCCCCGACGAGCTGACGGGCCCGATCACCCCGGGGTGTTCAGGCGCGGTCGCGGGCGTCGAGCACGACGTTGCCGGGGGGCGCTTTGCCGGCCTCCGGGTATCCGGTCCGGTCGCCGGGAACGAGCGCCTCGGTGCTCTCGACCCTCGCGAGCACGAGCGTCTGCCTGTCTCCGCGGACGCCGGTACGCGTGCGGCCGGCGCGCCGGGGGCGTTGCCGCCGATGCCGCGCGCTCCGACCCGGTGGGTACGATCACCCACCGCGCAGCGCGAGCAACTGCTTCGGCCCCGGGTGGGATCGGCGATGTCCCGGCCACCGCAAACGACCGGGCTGACTGCGAACCCGGTCGCCATCACCGTCCCGGCGAAGTCCGCGCCCGGCACCTGGGGAAGACGGAAACCGGGGGTCGGGCCTGGCCCCTTGAGTCGCACCGGGTCCGGTCGGCTCGGCCCGCGGTACTCGGCCTCGACGACGTCGCGCGATCCGCGCATCGGTTCCGGGACACCTTGGGGGAACACGGCCTCGGGCCCGCTGTAATCGGTCTGCACCATGGCTCGCACCGCGGGGCCTCCTCACCCTTGCCGTCTCGCATTGCGAGGTGGTGGAACGTATTGCGAGGTACTCTGACCTCCGGCGCCCGGTGCTGTCAACGCTCCTGCACCACATCTTCTTTTCCTCGGCGTTTCCCCTGTTCGCAAGGGCGAGGGCCCAGTTGGCGGCGGTTCGAGGCCGGTGCGCAGGCAGGCGTCGCCGGGCCGTGCGGCGGCTCGGCGACGTACGAAATGCCGGTTCAGCGGCCGGTCGACAAGCGAAGGGCGAATGCCGGTTCAGCGCTCGGCCGGCGCCGGCTCGTCATCGCCGCACAGTGCTGGTGGTGGTCGGCGAGCAGGTCCAGGGCCATGAGCGCCCGACGCGGTCGCGCCGAGGTGGTGGGAAGCGGGGGCCGTGCCGAGAAGGTTCTTGATCTGACGCGCTCGGTAGCTCACCGAGCCGTGGTGCGGACGCAGTTGATTCCAGACTGTTTCCAGACACTCCGCTGGCGGTCCCTCGCGGCCGGCCGGACACATTGAGTCGCCATCGGCTGCGGACGCTGCCGGATCGGCGCGAGTTGCGTTTCACCGTACGCATCGAGTCGTACGTACGTACGCGCGAGAGGCAAGTGCCTGGACGACCCCACGGCCGTCAGCAGCCGTCGAAGGTGAGCAGTGTGGGGACGCGCCGGGCCCGGGCCAAGCCGCGCGGCCCTGAGGGCTCGGTGGAGGCCCGGGCCAGGCCCCTGAGTGAGCCGGGACGGGAGCCGCTGGCCGCCGTCACACGGCCGTCTGCGAACTCACCGCCGGTCATCCTGCGGCGCAGTCGGTCCCGCGGGCGGGCGAACCCAACGCCACCGACACCGCGGTCCACGGTGTGCGCGCCTCCTGCCGCACGGGGTACTCGCATCAGGCAGGGGTGTGGACCAGGCGCGCGGGCGGGAGTCGCTGTCGTGCGGTAGGCACCGGCCGGCGGTCACAACCGTTCGACCCCCGGTCCCATGGCCACCGCGCACACCGAAGGGCTCACCGTCCCGGCCCCCAACCGTCGACGACGTCGGCCGGTGTGTGCTGCGGCAGAGCCGCGGCACAGTTCGCCCCGGCGCGCACGGCGTCGATGAGTCGCGCGGTGACGGTGGCACGGCCCGTGCCCGCACGTGCGGGCACGGGGTCGCTGTTCGGCAGCACACCGGCCACCGTCATCCCCGTACACACGGGCGACGCCGCGCCCGCACCCGTCGAGCGTGTTTGACCATCGGTTCGGCCACACCGGCCAGCACGCGGTTCGACACCGCGGCCCTCGCTGGTCGCCAGCGAGGGCCGCGGTGGGCAGACAGCTGGGCGCACCTGCCGACCCCGGCGCCCGGAGGAGCACCCGGAGCGTCCGAGCGCTCAGTGCCGCAGGGCACTGCCTCGGTCAGCTCCGGCTCCGGCGCGGTGGGGTCGTGGGGGGGACCCGCCCCGCCCCCAGGGCTTGTCCGGACCACGCTCTGGCGGTGGCTACCCATGCTGTCCGGTCTCAACGGTCCAGCAGCCGGATGGCAACGCCCTTCTCCTGGGTGTACTCGCGCAGCGCCGCGTACCCGCCACCCCGGCTGAAGCCGCTGTCCTTCTGCATGTTGAACGGAAAGCCGATCACTCCCGCGTCATGGAACTGGTTGACCGCCACCTGCCCGGAGCGGACGTTCTTCGCCAGCCGCAGCGCGCGGGAGACGTCGTTGGTCCAGATACAGGCCAGCAGGCCGAAGTCGGTCGCGTTCATCAACTCGGTCGCCTCGGCGGTGTCGCGGAACGACTGCACGGCGAGAACCGGGCCGAAGACCTCCTCGCGGGCGATGCTCATGCCCGCGTCCACCCGGTCGAACAGGGTCGGCCGGACGAACCACCCTTCATCGGCTGGTGCGCCACCGGTGACCAGCCGAGCCCCCTCGCGAGGCGCTTGCTCAAGGAAGCCGCTGACGCGGGCGAACTGCGCGGCACTGACCAGCGGCCCCATGTCCAGGTCGGCTTCCCAGGGCCCGGTCTTGACCGCGGCCATGGCGGCGGCGACCCGCTCCACGACCTCGTCATGCACCGAGGCCGCTACGAGCAGCCGGGCGCCGGCGTAGCAGTTCTGCCCCGCGTTCTCGGTGATGGAGGTGACGATCGCGGGGATCGCCGTGTCGAGGTCGGCGTCGGCGAAGAGTACGTTCGGCGACTTGCCGCCGAGTTCCAGCTTCACCGGGACGAGGTTCTGTGCCGCGGCCGTCATGATCGCCCGCCCGGTGGCGGTGGAACCGACGAAGCTGATGTGGTCGACGCCCGGGTGCGAGGTGAGTGCGACACCCGCCTCGGGGCCGAGGCCCGCTACGACGTTGATCACCCCCGGTGGGAAACCGGCGCGGCGGGCGAGTTCGGCGAGTGCGAACGGGGCCAGCGGCGCGATCTCGGAGGGCTTGAGGACGACCGTATTGCCCGCGGCGAGCGCCGGTGCGACGTTCGCGGCGGTGAGCACCGCGGGAACGTTCCACGGAATGATGACGGCGCACACACCGTATGGCTCGGGAACCGTGTAGCCCAGGTAGTCGGGACTGCGGGTCGGCAGCGTGACTCCGGTGAGCTTGTCGGCGGCGCCGGCGAAGTAGTCGATGATGCCGTGGGCGATGTAGATGTTTGTGCGGCCTCCGGACAGTGGCTTGCCCACGTCCTGTGCCTCGACGGCCGCGAGCGCCTCGACCTCGGCGATGATCAGGTCGGCCCAGCGCCGGATCAGTGCCCCGCGCTCACTCGGGTTGGTCGCCGCCCAGGCAGGGAAGGCGCGGCGCGCCGCGGTGACCGCGTCGTCCACATCGCCGCCGCCCGCCTGGGCCACCTTGGTGATCACCTGTTGGGTGGACGGATCGAGGACGTCCAGCGTGCCGCCGTCGCGGGCCGCAACCCACTCGCCGTCGATGAAGTGTTGGGAAGAAGGAAAGTCAACAGCCGCCATAAGGGGAACATTGACCGACCCCATCACGCATGTCAATATGCAATCTCGCTTTGTGAGGCACTGAGGAGGCCCTGTGCGCGCCACCGCCGCTCTGCTGGAGCAGGCCGGACAGCCGTTCGTCCTGACCGAAGTGGACCTGGAAGACCCCCGCCCGGACGAGGTGCTCGTCCGCGTCGCCGCCGTCGGCGTCTGCGGTACCGACCTTGAGTTCGCCGGCTTCTTCCCCACACCCGCGCTGCTCGGACACGAAGGGGCGGGCGTCGTGGAAAGAGTCGGCGCACACGTCACCTCCGTACGCCCGGGCGATCATGTCGCCATGTCCTTCACGTCCTGCGGCACGTGCTCCCTGTGCCGCACGGGCTCACCCGCCTACTGCCGCGGCTTCGACGCGGTGAACTTCTCCGGCCGCCGACCCGACGGCTCCACCGCGGTGACCCACGGGGGACGGGAGGTCAACGCCCACTTCCTCGGTCAGTCGTCATTCGCCAGCCATGTCGTCGCACCGGAGCGGGCGGTCGTCAGGATCGACCCCTCGTGGGACCTGCTGCGGGCCGGCCCCTTCGGCTGCGGCTTCCAGACCGGAGCCGGCGGTGTACTGAACGTGCTGCAGCCGCGCCCCGGGGCGTCGATAGCGGTCTTCGGCGCGGGGGCCGTCGGCGTGGCCGCCATCATCGCCGCCTCGCTGAGCGGCTGCAAGGTCATCGCGGCCGTCGATGTGAACCCGGCCAAGCTGGAGGCGGCACGCGGCTTCGGAGCCACGCACTGCGTCGACTCACTGGCCGGGGGGACCGCCGAGCAGTTGGCCGCCCTGGTCCCCGAGGGGTTCGACTTCGTGATCGACACGACCGGGCGCGAGGATGTACTGCGTACCGCGGTGGAGGCTCTCGGGCCGCTCGGTCGCGCCGGTGTCATCGGCGTCGGTCCCAGCGAGTCGATGAGCTTCGACTGGCGCAGCATCCTCAACGGACGCACCGTCACCGGCATCGTCGCCGGGGCCAGCCTGCCGCAACTGTTTCTGCCGCGACTGCTCGAACTCAACGCCGAGGGTCGGTTCCCGGTCGAGAAGATGATCACCTACTTCCCGTTCGAGGAGATCAACGAGGCCGTCGCGGCGGTCCGGTCCGGCTCGGTCGGCAAAGCCGTGCTGACCTTCTGAACGTCGCCCACCAGGCATTGTCAAGCTCAGCGGCGCACCTTAGGGTGACCCGACGCCGTTGAGGCAGCTGACATCCGGTGGCGCGGCCGGACAACACCGCGCACAGTCCCAAGCACGTGGAGCGTGCCCACCATGTCTGCCGACTTCGACATTGACTTCGACATTGACTTCGACCACCACTCCGATGCGGCCAACGCCGACCCGGTCGCCTACTACGCGGGCTTCCGTGAGCGCTGCCCGGTGGGCCGCTCGGCCGCCCACGACGGCTTCCACTACACGACGCGGTACGCCGATGTGGCCCGCATCGCCCGCGACGACGCGACGTTCTCCTCGGCCCGCAGCGACCACGGCGGGCAGGGGGTCGGCATCGTCATCCCCAAGGGACCAGGGCTCGAACAGTATCCGATCGAGCTCGACCCGCCACGGGCAACCGCGTACCGGCAGCTGATCAACCCGCTGCTGACCCCGGAGGCGATCGAGCAGCTGGTACCGATGATCGAGCGCCACGCCGCCCGCGTCGTGGACGACTTCATCGAGCTCGGTTCCTGCGACCTCGTCCGCGACCTCACCAATCCGCTACCGGCCGCGGTCACCCTGGACTGGTTGGGTTTCCCCGAGGAGGACTGGGCGAAGCTGGCCGGGCCGATCCATGACATCTTCGCCGCACCGGCCGGCAGTGAGCGCGCCGTGCGGGGGGCCGCGGGGCTGGCCTATATGGACCAGCGTATCCGCGAGTTGGTCGCGGAGCGCCGCTTGGCACCACGGTCCGACGCGGTCAGCACACTGGTGGCCGGCCGGCGTGCCGACGGCGGCGAGTTCGGCGAGGACGAACTGGTGTCGGTGATCGGCCTGCTCATCGCGGGCGGCGTCGACACCACCACCTCGCTGACCGGATCGACCCTCGTCCACCTCGCAAGCCACCCCGAACAGCGCCAACGGCTGATCGACTCCCCCGATCTGCTGGATGGCGCGACCGAGGAGTTCCTCCGCGCGTTCGCCCCGTCGCAGTCGATGGCACGCACGGTCACCGAGGACGTCGAGGTCGGCGGGTGCCCGATGCGGGCGGGCGACCGGGTGCTGATCCCCTGGGTCGCCGCGAACCATGACCCCGCCGTGTTCCCCGACCCCGAGCAGGTACGACTGGACCGGGACGCCAGTCGGCACCTCAGCTTTGGGATCGGATCGCACCGGTGCGCCGGCGCCCACCTCGCCCGGGCCATGTTCCGCGCGATGATGACGCAGGTCCTGACCCGGCTGCCCGACTACCGGGTGATCGAGGAGGGGCTCGTTCCCTACCCCACGCGCGGCAACCAGTCCGGCTGGGACGCGGCCCCTGCCGTCTTCACTCCCGGTCCCCGGGCAACGGCCTCGGCAGGCACGGTCCGCGTGCTGAGCACCCCCACCCCGCTACGGGTGACCGCGGTGCGCGCCGCGGCCGAGGGCGTCGTCGCCGTCGGCCTCGGCCTGCCCGACGGAGGTGAACTCCCCGTGTGGCGGCCCGGCGCACATGTCGAGCTGCGGCTGCCCTCGGGCCGACTGCGTCAGTACTCGCTGTGCGGTGACCCCAACGACGCCACGACATGGCGCATCGGGGTCCTGCGTGAGCCCCTGGGCCGGGGCGGTTCGGCCGAACTCCACGACCTCGCCCGCCCAGGAGCCACGTTCGCGGTACGCGGGCCGCGCAACCACTTCCCGCTCGCCGAGGCGCCGTCCTATCTGTTCCTCGCCGGCGGCATCGGCGTCACCCCGATCCTCGCCATGGTCCGCGAGGCCGCCCGACGTGGCGCGCCCTTCACCGTCGTGTACGGCGGACGCACCCGCTCCACGATGGCGTTCGCCGACGAGCTCGCCGCCGTCGCAGGCGACGCGCTCACCCTCCTCCCGCAGGACGAGGCCGGGCTGCCGGACCTCCCCCGGCTGCTGGGTGGGCTGGATGCGGACACCGCCGTATACGCGTGCGGGCCGCCACCGATGCTGGCGGCCGTCGAGCGCGAGTGCACCCGTCTGGACCTCACCGACCGGCTGCACCTGGAGCGTTTCGCCGCCGGGGACGACCTCGAAACGGCGTTCGACGCCGCGGAGAACCGGACCTTCGAAGTCCAGCTCGCCCGCACCGGAGGTACGTTCACCGTGCCGCCTGACCGTCGCCTCATCGAGGTCCTGCGCGAAGCCGTGAGCGGTCTGTCCTACGACTGCGAGAAGGGATACTGCGGCGCCTGCGAGACCCGTGTACTCGCCGGGACACCGGAGCACCGGGATTCCGTGCTCAGCGACGAGGAGCGCCTTGCCGGGCGCACGATGATGATCTGCGTCGGGCGCTGTCAGAGCGACCGACTCGTGCTGGACCTCTGAGTCTGGTCGGCCGGGGGACCATGTCCGCCGGCCGCCCAGCTGCGGCCGATCTCCTGGCAACGGTCAGCTCGCGCAGGGGGCAACGGCGGGCGCAATGTTCTCGCCGATGAAATCCTGGCTCTCCCGACGTGCGAGTTCAGGATGACGAGGTCTGCCCTGGACCTGTCGAGGAGTTGCCTGTCGTGGCCGGCTCTGTCGGGGAGTTCCTGGGGGCGGGTGCACTCGCGCATCTTCGCTGATGGTTGGCATCGACGTTCGCCTCCGCTTCTTGCCCCGGCTGATCCCTACGCGGAAGACTCCGGGCGACTATCGGAGGTGCTGATGGAAGTAAGTGGACGGGGCGCACGAGAGGTGCGGATTCCTCCGGAGCTGATGGGCGGCTTCTGTGTGTTCGAAGGCACGGGAGCCCTGGTCAACCCGCACTTCTGGCTTGCCGCGGAGATCGCGTCGGATCAAGGGGTCCGAGAGGAGAAGCTCGTCATACTCGGCGGCTGGCCCTGGCAGCAGGGCCGGCCGCAGGCTCTGATCGATCTGTCGGCGATCAGGAAGATCCGTACGGTGGCCGTCCAGGGCAGTTGGGTCGGCCGTTGGAAACTGACGCTCCGTCAACCTGAGGAGGCCGAGTTGCTGACGGCCCAGAGCAGCGGCTCGGGAAGTCGAATTCTGCGGACCCCGGACCGGCCAGGCTCGGTCAGCGTCGAATTCAGCAAGGCCGGAGGCGAGTTGCATCGGGTCACGGGCCCATGGAAGCGTACCGAGCGACTGGCCGGGCACCATGGCCCGTTGACGCATACGGTCGCGGTGGCCGCCGACAGTTTCCTCATGGTGCGGGACTCGCGCGGCGGCTGGGGCCCGATGACGCCCTGGACGCTCCGCTGGACCGCGTCGGGCTGACGCCGACGCCACACCGCAAGCAAGGCAGCCCTGCCGAACCAGGGGGCGGCACAACTGCGGTCAGGGCTTGAAGGCTCCATCCGCTCCTACGGCATCCCCCTGTCCCCGGTTCCTGAGGCGGATCACCCCGCGGGAGGTTGGCCGGGCAGCTAGCTCGGCCAAGCTGGGGCCAGGGTCTTGACCTCTTCAGTCGGTCGTGCCGGTGCTCCTGATGAACGGTGGGTCCAGGCGATGGACCGGACGCGGGCTGAACGGGTCAAGGCCGGTGCCGGTCGGTGCACTTCTCGTACCGTGGCCCATCACCCTGCTGCACGCAGGCCTGCTGGCTCTGGCCGGCCGCGAACGTCAGGAGAGCAGAACGCACGGTGCCCGCTCCCGGATGGACCGGGAGCGGGCACCGTAGGGCTGATGATCAGGCGGGGGTGATGTTCTCCGCCTGGGGGCCCTTCTGACCCTGGGTGACGTCGAAGCTCACCTTCTGGCCCTCGTTCAGCTCACGGTAGCCCTGGCTGGCGATGTTCGAGTAGTGGGCGAAGACATCAGGGCCTCCACCGTCCTGCTCGATGAAGCCAAAACCCTTTTCCGAGTTGAACCACTTGACGGTTCCCGTAGCCATGTTGTCCTCCAAGGGGACTCGTAGTCGGCGCCCGCACGGTGCGGGAACCGGAGGTGATCGCCCTGGCCCTCAGAGACTCTGAACATCACAATGCCCGCAAGCTCACGCTCACGGGCGACCGGTACTGCGGAACCATGACAGCTATCGCAGACGCTACATTGCGCAGCGTCTGCGCACCAGGACCCTTTGCGACACCACCGGAACTCTTCAGCCGGTCCGCTGCTCAGCAACAGTGTTGGCGCGGACACCGTTGGGCCACGGTCATGACGTCACACTGCGCGCGAGCGACCAAACGGGGTAACCAAGCCGGCCCGGGTAGCGCTACTCAGGGCTCAACCACACACACAACGCCGTCCTATGGGTTCAGCCCGCACAGTGGCGCAGATGGTGGCTCGCATGCCCACAGGCCCCGCCCCTGGTGGGGCGGAGCTCCATGGCTGCGGACTACTTGCCTTCGGCCCAGGCGTACTTCCCCCGCCCCTGCCTGCTGGCCAGGCCCGCCTCCGCAAGGCTGTTGAGGACGCCTCGTACGCCGTCGACCTGACCGCGGGTGGGCTCCAGCACGCCGAGTGCCTCAGCGACCTGCGCAGCGCTCATGGGCTCACCGGACTCCTGGAGAACAGAAGTGATCTGTTCCCTCCGCTGGCCGGTGCGCTGTGCCGGGACGGCCTTCTTCGCAGGCGACTTCTTCTGTGGCTTCTTCTTCGCGGCCCGCTTCCTCACCGGCTTCTGAGCCTCGTGCGATGCATCGGTCGCCGAGTCCGCGATCGCGGCTGTGTCCGCATCGCCCTGGAGCTCGGTGGGGTCCGTCGCCGCCGCTGGCTCGGCGCTCACCGCGATGGTGTCCGCAACGGGGGCGGAGGCATCGTCGGCCGACTCGCTCTCGGACACCTCCACGGCAGCGGCAGCGGCGGGCACGGGATCAGCTGCCTGGGGGGCGAAGATGCTCGCCAGGGCCCGGCGAGCGCCATCGATATCGCGCAGCTTGGCGTTGTGGGCGGCGATCTCGCCCTGTAGTGCTTCAATCGCTGATTTGTGCTTGGCCTCTTCGGCATCGAGGCGGGCGTACAACTGATCATTGCTCATTCGTGTTGCTCCAAGTGATCGGCGCGACGGGCACAACGCATCAGGCTATACGGCCGATCACCAGCTAAGGGAGGGATGTCAGCCCTTGGTGGATCTCGCCCCATGATGGATTGGGCTCGCGTGGCCGAGTCGGGAGGTCGGTACTCCCGTTCGAGACTGGGTCGCTCGGGTCGAGGCGTTGGCCGATCGGAGTCAACTGCGTACCCCGGACTGCATGCCCTGAAAGCTCCTATCCGTGGGCGCCGACCGTGAACTCAGCACCACCCAATGGGCCTTGTCCGAACAGGTCCCCGCGTCTCACCACACCGGCCTCGGGGTGGGAGTGGCCCCGACGCCGGTCCCCCGTTCGGAGCAACCGCAGGGTTCAGTGCGGTGCCGACAGTTCCCGCTTGAGGATCTTCCCGGTCGCGGTCATCGGGAGGGTTTCCCGGAACTCGATGATCCGGGGGTACTTGTACGCGGCCATGTTCTCCTTGCACCACCGGATGAGTTCCTCCTCGGTGACGGTGGCTCCCGGCGCGCGGATGACATACGCCTTCACCTCTTCGCCATGGCTTGGGTGCGGCACTCCGGCCACGGCCACCAGGCTCACCTGTGGGTGGGTGAGCAGCATCTCCTCTAGTTCGCGGGGGTACACATTGAAGCCGCCCCGGATGATGAGGTCGGTGGTGCGGTCCATGATGAAGAGAAAGCCGTCACCGTCGCGTCGGCCGATGTCGCCGGTGCGGAACCAACCGTGCCGGTCGATTGCCTCCGCGGTCGCCTCCGGCCGGTTGAGGTAGCCCTTCATCACATTGTGGCCGCGGATACGGATCTCGCCCGGCTGACCCGGTTCTGCATCCGATCCGTCGTCCCGCACGATCCGCACCTCAACGCCCCAGACCGGACGGCCGATGGAACCGGGTTTGCGCGGCTGGTCCCGGCGGTTGAAAGTGGCGACCGGACTGGTCTCGGAGAGTCCATAGCCTTCGAGGATCGGCACCCCGAGGCGTTCTTCGAACGACTTCAACACCTCGACCGGTAGGGCAGAGCCACCGGAGACACTGATCCGCAGATTCCGGGCGATGCCGGTTGGATCGAACGATTTGGCCGTCTGATGGGTCAGTAGCGCCCAATACATCGTGGGGACCCCGGCGAAGAAGGTGACCTTCTCGCGTTCCATCGCGGACAGTGCCGCTCCGGGCTCGAAGCGGGGCAGCAGTACGACCGTTGCGCCGCTCGCGAAGCCCGCGTTGAGCTGCACGGTCTGGCCGAAGGAGTGGAAGAGTGGAAGCGCGACCAGGTGCACGTCGTCGGGGGAGGTACCGAACAGCCGATTGGACAGCAGCGCGTTCTGCACCATGTTGCTGTGGGTCAGCTCGGCACCCTTGGGGCTGCCGGTCGTACCGCTGGTGTAGAGCACGACCGCCGTGTCCGTCTCCTGGGTGGGTACGGTGTCGAACCCGGCGGGCGCCCCCGCCGTGAACTCCGCCAGTGTGAGCGCCGCTTCGCGGGCGGAACCCTCGTGTGGGCCGGCTTCGATCACCACGAAGTGCGCACAGCCGGGGGCCGCGTCGAAGGCGGCCCTGCCTGCCTTTCCCATCGGGAGTTGGTCGGTGCCTTCGAAGCAGAAGTACGCCTTCGCTCCCGAGTCCTGGAGGTGGTAGGTGATCTCGCGATCGGTGAGCAGGACGTTCAGGGGCACCACCGTCGCCCCGGCCTTGAGGATGCCGAAGTAGACGATGGGAAAGGACGGCAGATTGGGGCAGCTCAGGGCGACCCGGTCGCCGCGGCCGATCCCGCGGGCCGCGAGCCCCGCCGCGACCCGGGCGGCGGCCTCGTCGACCTGCGCGTACGTCAACCGGGTGCCGTCGAGGACGAGGGCGTCGCGGTCCGGGTGCTCCCGGGCGGTGTCCTCCAGTAGTACGGCCAAGTTGAGCAAGGTGTTCCTCCGGGGTCTGCGCGGTAGGGACGGGGGATCAGCCGCGCAATGCGGAGGCGAAGATCGCAGGGAGGGCCGACCAGCGGGGCGCGGCCGCGAAGTCGGCGAGCAGCCGTCCGGTCGTCGCGGCGGTCCGGTTGGTCACGAACCACGGCGGCTTCGGGGACAGCGACGGCTCACCGGCCAGGAGCGATCGGGGCGCGGGGCGGAACGGGCCGCGCACCACCGTGCGTTCCGGGCCGGCCAGGAGAAGGGCGTTGTGGACCACGCCGATGCCGCTCTGTACATCGTCGATCGTGTGCCCGGGGAAGGCGCCCCAACTGGCGGTGGCGGTCAGATAGCCGACACCGGTCCAGGCGTTGACGGCGACCGTTCCGTAGCGCAGCCGGGTGATCGCCTCATCCAGTGCGGGGCCGAGGGTCGCGAGGGTACGGGGGTGGGCGATGAGGTTGACGCCGAGGGTTCCGGCGAACTTCTCGTTCGCGGTGTCGACCGCCTCGTCCAGGAATGCCCCCGGGGCGCCGGGCAGTTCGAGGACGCCCAGCACTGGAGCGAAGTACTCGGTGGTCAGCGCCGAACCGGGTGCCCCGGCGTCGAGCCCTTCGATGAGGACGCGGTCGCCGATCCTGCGTGCGCCGCTGTACTCGGAGAGCGCCGACGCCACCCGGTCGTCGCTGCCCGGGTAGTAGGCCGGCCGCTCCGGGGCCTTGGCCAGTGCTGCGCGCAGATGCACCAGGAAGCGGTCCTTCTGGGCCCATTGGGAGCTGATGATCACGACTTGACTCGCGACGCAGTTGTAGCCGCCGTTGTGGAGCCGTTGGGTGGCGACGTGTTCGGCCTGGAAGCGGAGATCGGCGTCGGACCAGGTCCCCGGGAGCACGATGGTGGGTGAGACGCCGCCCAGCTCGCTGGTGACCGGCTTGTCGAGCAGCGGGGTGCCGGCGCGCTTGCGGTTCGCGCCTTCGGTGCCCGTGCCGAAGACGATCGCATCGTGGGTCGCCGCGCTGCCGGTCATATGGACATGGTTCACGCTCGGGTGGTGGACGAGATGGGTGCCGATGTCGGCCCCACCGGTCAGGACCCGGACCGCTCCGATGTCGATCAGCGGGGCGAGCACCGCCCGGAACACCGTGAGCAGTCCGTCGGTGACCGGATTGAGCTTCAGGACGACGAGCCGGTTGTGGGCGTAGAGCTCATAGAGCACGTCCAGGACCGGGATGGAGGTGATGTTCCCGGCGCCGAGGACCACGGTGACACCGGCGGTCTCCTCCGGGCGGCGCAGAGCAAGGCCCGCCCTGCTCCGGATCTCCTCGGTGGTGACGCCCGGGGGCATCCACACATCGGCACTGAACCCGCTCAGCAGCAGCCGGTCGTAAGTGCTGTGCGGGAGGACCCGTACGGCGACCCGTCCGCCGGGTGCCGGGCGGGTGGTGAAGGCGTCGACGGGGCTGCCGCCTGCCTCCAGCGCCCGGATGC
Organism: Streptomyces albipurpureus; assembly: GCF_023701525.1. Classification (GTDB taxonomy): domain Bacteria; phylum Actinomycetota; class Actinomycetes; order Streptomycetales; family Streptomycetaceae; genus Streptomyces; species Streptomyces albipurpureus. The sequence goes on along the minus strand of NZ_JAMQAW010000034.1, from coordinate 45,965 downwards.
TCGCGGCCAGCGCCCCGGTTCCGGTCAGCACGGGGTACGGGCCGGTGATCCATTCCTCGCCGATCAGCTGGCTGCCTTCGGGGAGCCGTTTGTACGCGGCAGCCGCGCTCACCCATGCCGCCGCCTGCTCACCGACCGCGGTGTGCACGCGTTCCAGCAGTTCCCGGCGCCGGGCGAGCCCGCAGGCGGCCCACACCGACTCGCCCCTTACCAGGTCGGCGACGGCACGGTCGGCCGCTGCTCGCTGATCGGTTGCGGGTGAGGATGTCGTCATCACACGGCTCCCTTGATGAGGTCGGCGGCCTTCTCGGCAGCCATGACGGTGGGCGCGTTGGTGTTGGCCCTCGGCACGGACGGGAACACGGACGCGTCGACGACCCGCAGCCCCTGCACGCCGTACACCCGCAACTCCGGGTCGACGACGGAACCGATGGCGCAGGTCGACGTCGGGTGGTAGAGGGTCATCCCCGAGCGCTGCGCCCAAGCGAGCAGGTCGGCGTCGGAATCGGAGTCCGGGACGTCGTAGGGGCCGGTGATGACCTTGGCGGCCGGAGCCTGCGCCGCGATGTCCAAGGCGATACGGATGCCGGCGATGATGGCGGCGCGGTCCTCGGCGGTGGTCAGGTAGTTGTGGGTGATCCGGGGTGCGGCGTCCGGGCGGGCGGCGCGCAGGGTCACCCGCCCGCGGCTGGTGGGCGCGAGGACGCAGGGCCCGAAGGCGAAGCCGTGCTCGGTGATGGGACCCAGCCCTTCCTGGTGGAAGAGCACGGGGGCCATGTGGAACTGCACGTCGGGAGCGGCCAGGCCGTCCCGGCTGTGGAAGAAGCCGCCCGCCTCGCCGATGTTCGATGTCAGCGGGCCGCGCCCTTGGCTCTGGAGGAGCTCGGCGTTGGCCTCACTCGCCGCCGTCATCAGGGACTCCGTGTCGGTGCGGAAGTTCAGCAGTGTCATGTAGTGGTCCTGGAGTCCCTCCCCCACCGGCAGGTCGGCCCGTACCCGGATGCCGAAGGCGGCGAGGGTGTCGGCAGGTCCGACGCCGGAGAGCATCAGCAGCTTCGGGGACTCGTACGCACCGGCGGAGAGGATCACCTCGCGCGCCGCTGTGATCACCTCGGTGCCGCTGTTCCGGGTCACCTCCACGCCGGTGGCCCGGCCATTCTCGATCACCACGCGGTCGGCACGGGCTCCGGACAGGACCGTGAGGTTGGGACGCTGCATGGCCGGGTGGAGGAAGGCGACGGAGGTGCTGCACCGCATTCCGTCGCGCTGGGTGAGCTGGTACGGGCCGACGCCGAGCTGGCTCTCGCCGTTGAAGTCATCGTTGCGGCGGTGCCCGGCGCTGATGGCGGCCTCCACGAAAGCGCTGGCCAGGGGGTGGTTCGACCTGCTGTCGGAGACGGTCAGCGGGCCGCCCGTGCCATGGAAGGCGTCCGCACCGCGGAGATTGTCCTCGGAGCGTCGGAAGTAGGGCAGAACGTCGCTGTAGGACCAGCCGTCCGCGCCGTTTGCCGCCCAGCCGTCGTAGTCGGCCCGGTTGCCCCTGATGTAGATCATCGCGTTGATCGAGCTGCATCCGCCGAACACCTTGCCGCGCGGCAGATAGGCGCGACGGCCTCCGATACCGGGTTCGGGCTCGGAGTCGAGGTCCCAGTCGAGGTCGCTCTTGAACAGCTGGCTGAAGGCGGCGGGCACATGGATCTCCTGGGCCGTGTCGGGTCCGCCGGCCTCGATCAGCGCCACCCGTGTCCCGGGGTCCTCGGACAGCCGGGCGGCGAGGACGCAGCCCGCGGAGCCTGCCCCGACGACGACGTAGTCGTAGGTGTTCATCCGATCTCCTTTGACCAGCTCTGATCCGGCCCCTGATCCCGCTACAACTGTGCGAACGCAACATCTGCGGATCATGGGGAACGTCGTTGACCGGTATGTTTGCCGCGTTATGGGCGCACCGCCATAGGCGGTGGGCGGGAAAAATGGGCTGCTCATTGTGCCTGTGCACAATCGGCGAGGGTTTACGCTCTTCCCATGACGACAGCGCTGGGTGCCGACGAGCACATCGCGGAGCTGGTCGGCAGGCTGCTCGCCTCGGTGGACCCCCTCACCGACGAGCTCACCGCCGAGATCCTCAGCGGTGAGCACCAGTACGTCGAGAGCACCCTGCTCAGCCATGATCAGTTGCGTAGCGCCGTGCACGACAATCTGCGGACGCTACTCACCGCGCTCCAGGGGCGTCCAACGCCGCTGGACGCGCCTCGCGCGGCCGGTCGGCTGAAGGCGGAGAAGGGCATCCCGCTCGCCGCTCTGCTGCATGCCTTCCGGCTGGCTGGGCGCTTCATCTGGGACCGGCTGCTCGCGATGGCCATGGCGGAGGGCAGCGCCACCAAGCTGCTCCACATGGCGTCCGGTATCTGGGTGGTGATCGACGAGTGTTCGGGCGCCGCCGCCGAGGCGTACCGGACCACCGTGGAGGAGCAGTCACGCCGGGACGCGGCCGCCCGGAGCGTCCTGCTCACCACCCTCCTCGACGGCAGCGCCGGGAACGGCGCCGGAGCGTGGGAGACCGTGCGGGTGCTGGGTCTGGACCGGCAGGGTCCCTTCCTGGTGGTGTGCGCCGAGATCAACGACGGCACCGAGCCCCTTCCGGCCGTGGACACCCGGCTGCGGACCGCGGGGATCGGCTCGGAGTGGATCCAGCAGATCGGCTCCCGGGTCGGGCTGCTCGCCCTGCCGAACGAGCACGCGGCGACCACGGCAGGCGAGCAGCTCGCCCGGTCGGCCATGTCCCGTGTCGGTGTCAGTCGCCCCTTCGCCTCTCCGGCGCAGGCGCCCAGCGCCTGGCGGGAGGCCCAGATGGCGGCCCAGTGCCTGCCGCCCGGCACCAACGGCACCCATGTCTACGGCAGTTCGCCGATCGCGTTGCTGGCAGCGGCCTCACCTGACATCGCCGCGGAGGTGACGCGTACGGTGTTCGGACGGTTGCGCGGCCTTCCCGACGCTGAGCAGACACTGCTACTGGACACCCTGGAGACCTGGTTCACCGCCGGCGGTTCGACCACGCGGGCCGCCGAGCGGCTGAACTGTCACCGCAACACCGTGCTGTACCGACTGAACCAGATCGCCGCCCTGACCGGTCGCCGGACCACGGACGCGGACTCCTGTGCCGAGTTGTACATTGCGCTGCGGGCGGTACGGCTGGCGGGTGGTACGGGTTCCAGGGCGTAGGACAAGCCCTTGCGGGGCTCGTTGGCCGGGTCGCGGATGTGGTCGCTGGCTCCCCGCTCGCCAGTGCCGGGACCGGGTCGCGGGCCTTGACATCGGGCAACGGCGGGCCCGCTGGTCAGGGTTCGGGCGCGTAGGTGTGGTGGAGGTAGGCCAGTACCGCGCTGACACGGCGGTGGAGATTGGTCTCCTCGCTCAGACCCAGCTTGGTGAAGACGGCGTTGACGTGCTTCTCCACGGTCGAGTCGGCCAGGTGGAGCGCCCCGGCGATGGCACGGTTCGTCTTGCCTTCCGCCATGTGCCGCAGGACCTCGCTCTCGCGCTGGGTCAGGGCCGCCAGCGGGGCATCGGCCGCGCGCGAGTGGGTGCGCAACAGCACCTCGACGATCCGGGGGTCGATGACCGACCGTCCGGCGACGACCTCGCGCACGGCGCGCAGCAGCTGGTCCAGCTCGCCCACCCGCTCCTTGAGCAGATAGGCCAGTCCGTCCGTGCCGTGCTGGAACAGGTCGAACACATAGCTCTCGTTGGCGTGCTGCGACAGGATGACCACTCCGGTTCCCGGGTGGGATGTGCGGATGGCGTGCGCGGCCGCGATCCCCTCCGTGCGGTGGCCGGGTGGCATGCGGATGTCGGTGATCACTCCGTCCGGCCGCAGCCGGTCCACGGCGGCCAGTAGTTCGTCCGCGGTACCCACGGCGGCCACCACCTCCACGAGGCGGCACTCCTCCAGTAGCTGGCGCAGGCCCTCGCGGAGCAGGTAGTAGTCCTCGGCGATGACCACGCGCAGGCGCTCCTCAGCCATTGATGCGCTCCTTCACTGTCTGGGGGGTCTCCCGCGGTAGCGCCGTGAGCCGGGCGTTGATGACGGTGCCCCGGCCCGGTGCGCTGTGGATGTCGAAGCGGCCTCCGACCGCCTCGACGCGGTCGCGCATGGCGGCCAGTCCCGAGCCGCTGCGGGGCACGGCCGCCCTTCCATGGCCGTCGTCGCTGACCTCGATGACGAGGTGGTCGCGTTCCAGTGCGAGCCTGAGCACCACCGTGCGGGCGCCCGCGTGTTTGAGCACGTTCGTGAGGGCTTCGGAAACGAGGTAGAAGGCCGACTCCTCGGTCTCGGTGGTGAAACGGGTGCCTTCGAGGCCCGGCTGGACCTGGAGGGACACCGGTAACGGCAGCCTGCGGGCGCAGGAGGTCACGGCGGCGACCAGCCCCTGGTCGCTCAGGACGGGCGGGTGGATGCCCTGTGCCAGGTCGCGGAGTTCCTCGACGGCGCGGTAGAGGTCGTCCTGGACCTCGGCGAGGGCCGCGTCGACGTCTCCACCGTGCTGCAGCCTCACGCGGGCCAGCCGCGCCTTGACGAGGAGGGTGACCAGTTGCTGCTGGAGCCCGTCGTGCAGACGGCGTGCGATACGGCGGCGCTCCGTGTCCTGCGCCTGCACGATCCGGGCCCGGGAGGCGTCGAGTTCGACCGCCTGCTGCTGCACCTCCCCCACCCGCAGGGTGAGTTCGGCATTGAGATGGACGTTGTGGACGGCGAGGACGGCCTGCTGGGCGAGCGAGCGCAGTACGTGGTAGTCCTCGTCGGTCATGCGGCCGCCGTCCTTGAGGCCGAACTCGATGACTCCGAGGACCTCTTCGCCGTAGCGCAGCGGGTGGGAGCCGGCCTTGCCTCCCTGTCGCGCGCCGGCCCGGCCGTACACCGCGTCGGACACACCGGGAGCCCGCAGCCGCACCTCGACCCACCCGAGCCCCAGGCCGCTCCGCAGCTCACTCGCCAACTGGGGGGCCAGGCGCGCCAGGTCGTGGGCGTTTCCCAGGGTGGTGCCGAACTGGGTCAGCAGCTCGAAGCCCGACGGCCGCCGGCCGAAGACCCAGCGTCGGGCCAGCCTGTTGAGCCGGGTGCGCAGGGGTTGGAACAGCGCCGTGGACAGGACGGCGACGAGCAGGGCGAACCCGATGGGGAAGTACTGGACCGCGGTGAGGCCGAGGGTGATCGCCATGCCCAGGTACCAGAGGCTGATGATGAGCCAGAGGATGCCGTAGACGACGGAGCGGCGGACCGGGATGTCCACGCCCAGGATGCGGTATCGGAAGGCCGCGTACACCACCACGAGCGAGGTGAGTATGTACGGGAGCGCGCCCAGCACCGTACCGATGAAGTAGAGGTAGCCCTCGTCCCCCTGCCATGCGCGGAACAGCCGGGAAGAGGCCCTGGCGAGCAGGACCAGGGCTCCGGCACAGACCACCGTCAGCAGCTTGCCGCTGCTCGCCTCGGCCCGCTCCGGGGGGACCCCGGTGGCCCGGCGGCTCAGGAGGCAGCGGATCACCAACAGCACGGCGCCGCAGCCCGGAAGCCATGCCTCCGGGTAGTAGAAGACCACGAGATGGGTCGTACGCGGGGCGACGCCCAGCGCGGGCAGCACCACCGGCAGGGCCAACAGGGCCCATAGGAGGCGCAGCACCACGCGTTCGTAGGAGAAGCGGTACGTCCCGTCGGGGAGCAGTGCCAGCAGCCGCACCATCAGAACGCTCGCCACCAGGGCGGTGATCTGGGTCAGTTGGGTGACGGCCAGCAGCGGGCGGACCTGGTCCGCCTCCATGAGCAGCCACCGGTTCGTGTACTGCACCGTGATGTTGAGTGACAGCCAGGCCCCGACGAGCAGCAGTCGGCGCGCTACCGGACTCGACGGAGCGTGCCGGACGGCGAACAGCCCCGCCAGGTAGCAGGGCAGGACCGAGCCGAGTATCCACGGCAAGGTGTACCGGTTCTGCAGGACGAAGGTGCCGACGAACGCCGCGTACGCCAGACAGCTCCCTCCCACCACCGCGACGGTTCGTATCAGCAGCCCTTTTAAGATCACCTCCCCAGTATCCGGAGCCGCCTTTCCGGGCGACAGACCGCCTTTCCAGGCCACCAAACACGTGTCCAGGCGACAGACCGCCTTTCCAGGCCACCAAACACGTGTCCAGGCGGCAGACCGCCCATCGCGATGGCGGAGAACCTCCATGTCGAACTGGTGGCCTGCACGCTGCAGCCGACCCCACCGCCCGTCGCATGCTTGGCGTGCCGCCAGAAGCAGGGCCGCAGCGGTGAAGGAGCCGCGGCCCGTCCGTAACGGGAAGGAGGGCGGTTCCATGAGTACGGCTGATACGGCCAAGGCGCCTGACGTGATCGTCTGGGACATCACCTACGCCTGTCCGCTGCGCTGCTCCCACTGCTACTCGGAATCCGGGCGGCGGCCATCCCGTCAGTTGGCGCCCGCCGAGATGGTGCGGGTGGTCGAATCCATCATCACGCTCAAGCCCCGGGTGGTCGCCCTGTCGGGCGGTGAACCGCTGCTGGTTCGCGGTGTCCTCACGGTCGCGGAGCAATTGGTACAGGCCGGTATCCGGCTCGGCGTCAACACCAGTGGCTGGACCCTCACCCGGCCCATGGCCGAGCGCCTGGCGGACCTGTTCCGCGAGGTGCTGGTCAGCCTGGACGGGGCGACCGCCGAGGTGCACGACCGGATACGGGGCCGGGTCGGCTCCCACGAGCGTGCGCTCAGGACCCTCGCGCTCCTCGACTCCGTGGCCCGCGAACGGCGGCAGGCCGGTCAGCCTCCGCTCCGCTTCGGCATCGACGCGGTGGTCGTGAACAGCAACAGGGGACAGCTCGAACGGTTCTGCACCGACATCGCGCCCCGGTTCCCCCATCTGTCGGCCCTCTCGTTCAACGCGGCCGTTCCCGCCGGGCTCGCCAACCGCCCCGACTTCGCCCGCACGGAACTGCTCACATGGGACCGACTGGCGGAGTTGGCCCACCCCGCCCTCCTCGCCCGGCTGCGCGCGCTGGCGCCCTCCACCGTCGAGGTGTTCACCGCGGACAATCTGAACCTCGGCATGTTCCCCGACCGGCTCGCCACCGGCGGTGACCAGCAGATCATGCACATCGAGCCGGACGGAGAGGTCCGGGCGATGCCGCTGTACGAGGGGACCGTGGGCAACCTCCTGCACGAGCCGGCGGACCTGTTGTGGGACCGGGCCCGCGCCCGCTGGCGCGACCCGTTCGTGGTGGAGGCCCTGTCCGCGGTGCGCACCATGGCGGACTGGGTGGAGGCCACCCGCCGCCTGGACCTCCGGTTCGCGTCGGACGAGGTCCGGCTCCTCATCGATCGGCGCGCCCGGGAAGCGCACACCGCCGCCGGAGCCGAGACTCAGGCGCCGTCGTGTTGAGCCTCACCGGATACGAACGGTTCGCCCTCGCCGACGCCGATGTCTACGAAGCACCACAACGAATCGCCGACACCAGCGCGCGGCTCCCGGCAGCCGACCGCCCTCCGCCCCCCGGCTGGGACCGCGATGAGACGGGCTGGTGGGTGACGTGGCGGCCCGGGTCCCAGGCGGCACCGGACACCCCCGGCTGGCGGATCGTGGTGTCCGGTATCCCGACCGGCGCGGCACGCGCCGTGGAGATCGTCGCGGGGCACTGTGTCGACCGCCGCTACCCCTTCGCCTTCCCCCGCAGCGCGACAGCCGTACGGATGCTGAACGCGGACCACGGCAGCGGTACCGATCGCGCCGAGGCCGGCACGGTGGCGGTCATCGCCCCACCCGATGAGGCGGCCCTGGCCGATTCCCTGCGCGAACTGGCCGTCCTGCTGGACGCGTTACCGGGCCCGCGGATCCTCAGCGGCCTGCCATACGGCCACGGCCCGCTCCACATCCGCCACGGCGCCCTCGTCACCGACCCGCGCACACCTCTCCGGCCCTCCTTCACCCTGCCCGACGGTGTCACCCCGCCGGTCCGCGTCCACGCCCCACCGGTGTCCACCGCCCCCGACGGATTCCCCTACGCCGTCGAGGCAGCGCTTCGGCTCACCCCCGGAGGGGGCGTCTACCGGGCCGTCCACCAACCCGACGGCACCCCCGTGGTACTGCGCGAGGCCCGCCCGTACGCCGGCATCGACCGGCACGGCCAGGACGCCGTCACCCGGCTGCGCCACCGGACCGACGCGCTGGCCCGGTTGGCGGGACTGGACTGCGTACCGCAGATCGTGGACACCGGCAGCTACGGCGGGCACGTCTTCCTGGCGACCCGCCACCTCACCGGCGCCCCGCTGCTCCATGCGGCGACCAGCGCCTGCCCGCTCACCTCCGAGACACGGGCACGAGAGGAAGCCCCCGGATACGCGGACTGGGCGGTGGACATCCTCGATCGTGTGGCGGCGGCACTGGACGCCGTCCTGGCTCGGGGTCTGCTCCCCCCGGTACTGCATCCGCGGCACATCCTGCTGCGCCCCGACGGCGGGATCGCGCTGACCGGCCCCTTCTTCACCGAGCGGGAGTCCGTGCGCTGGATGATGGCCGGGCACCGGAGCGAGGCCGGCCACGCTGAGCGGGCCTTTCGGGGCCCCGCACCGGATGTGTGCCCGGATGCGGAGGCGGAGCAGTTCACCGTGCCGGCGCATCTGCGGGGCGCGCACGCCGCCCGGTATCTGCTGGCGGCCCTGCGGCTCTGGCTGTTCCTGCCGGTGCCCCACCATCGATGTCCCGGCCGGTTGCGTACCCTGGCCGACGCGGTGCAACGGCACTACCCGCTGCCTCAGCCGCCCGACTACGAGCCGCTCCTCCCACCGGCCGTCGGACCACCGGCCCGCGAGCCCGCACGGGACCCTGCCGCCGAACTCTTCGCGGGTGATCCGCCCGACTGGCCCGCCCTGCGCGACGCGCTGGTGCACGGAATCCACACCACCGCCACCCCCGACCGACCCGACCGGCTCTTTCCCTCCACTCCCACCGGCCCGGACGACATCGGCGGACCTTCCTTCGGCCATGGAGCCGCTGGAGTGCTCTACGCGCTGCACCGCTCGGGCGCCCGGATCCCGCGGGAGTACACCGACTGGCTGACCGAGGCCGCGGAGCGCTCCGCGCCCTCCCAGGCCGGCTTCTACGACGGAGTCCACGGGATCGCCTACACGCTTGACCTCATCGGGCGCCGCGACGCCGCCCTGGAACTGCTCGACCGGTGCCACTGGGCCACGGACCGCGCCCTGGGCCCGGACCTGGAGCGGGGAGAGGCCGGCATCGCCTTGACCCTGCTGCACTTCGCGCGGGCCACCGGGGAGCAGACCCTGCTGGACGAGGCGCTGGAACGAGCCCGTCGACTCGTCGCCCTGATCGATCGGGGGCCACTTCCCACCCTGCCCGGCCATCACCCACCGCACGGACTCCTGCACGGCCCGGCCGGCATCGCCCTCCTTCTGCTGCGTCTGTACGAACACCTGGGCGACACCGGACTGCTGACGGCCGCTCGCCGGGCGCTCGACCTCGATCTCGCCCGCTGCCGGACCCTGGCCGACCATACGGTGATGCTGGACGACGGCGCGCGCGGCCTGCCCTACCTCCAGGGCGGGAGCGCCGGTGCGGGACTGGTCCTGCACCAGTTGCTGAGGCACCGGCCCGACCCCCGGGCAGCCGCCCTCCTCGACGGCATCCGACGCACCTGCGCCCCCGTCCACGTCCACAACTCCGGGCTGCTGCGCGGCAGAGCGGGAGTCATCGCCACCCTGGCCGCCCTCGGCGAACCACCCGTCGCGCCCGATGCCCCGGACTGCCCCGAGCGCCGCCACGAGGTCCGCCGCAGCTGCGACGCGGTGGCCCGGCCCCTCCTGAACCGTCAGATCCGTCGGCTCGGATGGCATGCCCGGCTCCACCAGGGAGCCCTGGTGTTCCCCGGGTACCGCCTGCTGCGGCTCTCCGCGGACCTGGCGACCGGATCGGCTGGCGTCCTGCTCGCCCTCAACTCCGCTCTCGCGAAAGGCGACCGGACCTGCGAGGTCCTGCCCTTCCTCGGGACGCGGCCCCGCCCCTACGAGACCGAGAAGGAGGTGTGAGACATGTCGGAGATCCTCGAACTGCAGGAGATGGAAGAGGAAACCCCCTCCCTGTGGCCCTGCAACAACAGCTACACCAGCACGACCGGTCTTGAGTAGTAGCCGGTCCACCCGTGCCACCGGCCGGCGGCCATCGTGCCGCCGGCCGGTGGGACACCTTCCCGGGAGTCCGGGAGCGTCGACGAAGGGGAAGGACCTCATCGCATGCTGGCCCAGGGAGACCTCGCGGCGGACCCGTACCACGTCGACACCCTCGACCGGGTCCGCGATCACGACACCCGATGGGCACACTCGGACCGCCCCGCACCCCCGGGCTGGCGTCGCGGGGAGAGCGGCGGTTGGGTCCATCTGCGGCCCGGGTCCGTAACGCTGCCCCCGCAGGGCTGGAAGATCCATGTCTCCGCGACCGCCGATGCGGCGCCCACGGCCCTGGAACGGGTGTGGGACCACTGCGTCGCCCACAATCTGACCTTCAAGTTCCTGCGCAGCAGGACCATGGTCGAACTCGCCAACAGCAAACAGGCCGCCCGCTCGGCGAGTGGCAAGGTCGTGACCATCTACCCCGCGGACACCCAGGAACTCGAACAGACCCTCAAGGAACTGGATCCGCTGCTGGCGGGAATCCGCGGACCGTACGTACTCAGCGACCTCCGCTGGGAGCGGGGGCCGCTGTACCTGCGCTACGGCGGGTTCAGCACCCGCTACTGCTTCACATCCGACGGCGGCTACACGCCCGCCATCGGTACCCCGGAGGGGGAACTCGTTCCCGACGTACGCGGCACCTCCTTCAAGGTGCCGTCCTGGGTCGAGGTCCCCGCCTTTGTCGCCGCCGCCGTGCGGCGGGCGGACGCACAGCCACGGGGCGCCTTCCCGTACCGGGTGGAGAAGGCCCTGCACTTCTCCAACAGCGGTGGGGTCTACCGGGCGGTGGAGAAGTCCACCGGGCGCACGGTCCTGCTTCGGGAGGCTCGCCCCTACGCCGGCGTGGACTCCCTCGGGCGCGACGCCGTGGAACGCCTGACGGGGGAAGAGGCAGTACTGGAACGGCTCGCCGGGCTGGACTGCGTTCCCCGCGTCCACGGGAGGATCGAGCACTGGGAGCACCACTTCCTCGTCGAGGAGTTCGTGGAGGGCGAACAGCTCCATGAGGCGATCGGTCGCAGACACCCCCTCTTCCGGCCCACCCCGCCCGGACCCGGCGCGTTGGCCGACTACACCGCATGGGCGCTCGGCGTCGCCGACCGGATCGAGGCGGCGATCGGCGCCCTGCACGCCCTGGGCGTGGTCTACGGCGACCTGCAACCCGGGAACGTCATCGTCCGGCCCGACGGTGGAATCTGCCTCGTCGACTTCGAGACGGCGTTCGACCACACGCCGGAATCCGGAACCGACGGCGGGCGGGTTCCGGTCGCGCCCGGACTGAGCACCGCGGGCTTCACCGCCCCATGGGCCCGCTCCGGCACCGCGATCGACCTCTACGCGCTGTCCTGTCTGCGGCTCGCCCTGTTCTGCCCGCTCACCCCGCTGATGCGGTTCGACAGCGCCAAGGCCAACTCGCTCACGGCATGGGCGAGCAGCGGGTTCCCCGTGCCGGCGGGGTTCATCACCCGGCTCCGTACCGAACTGGCCGCCCCTTCATCCACATCCGCTCCGACCTCGCACCCCGGAGGCGACGGCGACAGCAAAGACAGCATCGAAGCCGACGGCGGGGTGCTGGCCGTGGCGGGCCTGCGCGACGCGATCCTGGCGAGTGCCACGCCGGAGCGGCCCGACCGTCTCTTCCCGGGGGACATCCGTCAGTTCGACCAGCAGGCGTGCACGCTGTCCCACGGCGCCGCCGGAGTGCTCCACGCCCTGCACGTGAGCGCCGACGACACCGACCCCGTTCCGGCCGAGCACATCGACTGGCTCCTGAGTGCCACCGAGCGGGCCCGCTGGATCCGCCCCGGCCTCTACGACGGCTTGGGGGGCATCGCCTACGTCCTCGCCGAACTCGGCCGCCCGGAAGCCGCCCGTGAAGCACTCGACCGCATGTCACGGATCGACACCGCCCGCTGTGGAGCGGGGCTGGGCAGCGGCCTCGCGGGCATCGGTCTGACCTGGCTGCACTTCGGACACCCGGAGGAGGCCGCCAGGGTCGCAGCACCCCTGGAGCGCGCCCTGGCCGATGGCGCAGGACCGGCCGTCAACGGAACCGGGCTCCTGGAAGGCTGGTCCGGAGCGGCGCTGTTCCTCATCGAGCTGTACGCGCGGACCGGGGAGGAGCGGTACGCGAAGGCGGCCGAACAGGCGCTGGCACGGGACCTGGCGCACTGCGGGGTCCCGCCCGGACCCGATGGCCCCGTCCCCACCGACCCGGCGGGCCCCAAGACGTCTCCCGTCGTCCAGGTCCGCAAGGGGCAGCGGTGGCTGTCCGCACTCGACGGCGGCAGCGCCGGAATCGGCATCGCCCTCCACGCCTATGTGCGCCACCGCGAGGACGCTCACTTCGCCGGGCTGCTCGACCGCGTCCGAGCCGGGCTGAACGCCGAGTTGATGCTCGCACCCGGGCTGATGAACGGTCATGCCGGACTGCTGTACGCCCTGGCCTGCCTCGACGGCTCCGAAACCGCCCGCCAGACCCAACTACGAGCCCTGCGCCTGCACGCCATCCGGCTGCGCGATCGGACCGGCTTCGCCCTCGACGGAATGCTCAGACTCTCCACCGACCTGGCCACCGGCACCGCGGGAGTCCTCGTGGCCGTCCACGCGGCGACCAGGGGCCGGCCGCAGGACGCACTGCCGCTGATCAGTTGGCCACCGGCCGATGAGCGGCGGTGAGCCTGCGGAACGGCACCCGCCGGGACACCGACAGCCTGCTGCGCAATCGGGACTTCCAACTCCTCGGCGCGAGCCAGGGACTGTCACTGCTGGGCTCCGGTGCCTCGGCCCTCGCACTGCCCCTGCTGGTCCTGCGGACCACCGGATCGCCCGTCGCGGTGGGCCTGGTGGAGGCGGCGTGGACGGCCTCCCTCGCAGTAGCCTGCCTGCCCGCGGGGTCCGTCGTCGACCGCTTCGACCGGCGGACAGTGCTCCTGTTCTGCGAGACGGGACGCGCGGTGGGGGGCGCGCTGCTCGCCGCCCTGGTCCAGTTCGGCTCGGCGTCCCTACCTGCCCTGCTCGCCATCGGAGCGCTGCTCGGGCTACTCACCGCGCCCTTCAACGCCGCGGGACTCGCGTCGACCCAGCAGATCGTGCCCGAGGCCAAACTGGCCACGGCGATGGCCGTGAACCGTGTGCGCGGACAGGCGGCCCTCCTGCTGGGCCCCGTCATCGGGGGCGCGCTCTACACGGTCTCGCCCGGCCTGCCGTTCTGGTTCGACGCCACCACGTTCGCCGTATCGGCCCTGAGCCTGCTGTTCCTGCGCACCGAACTGACGGTACTCAGGCCAGACGACGGGGATGAGGGTCTACTCCGGTCGCTGACGGCAGGACTGCGGCTCCTGTGGCAGGACGCGGCCCTGCGCCGGATGACCCTGGTCGCCTCCGGCCAGAACTTCGTCCTCGACGGTGTCTATCTGGCGGTGATCGTCCTGCTCGCCGGGGCGGGCGGATCGGGCACCTCAGTGGGGCTGATCACCGGTGTTTCGGCCGCGGGCGGCATCGTCGGGGCGCTCATCGCCCCCTGGCTTCAGCGGAACGTCCCCTTCGGCCGGGTCCTGCTCGGGACAGGGGTTGTGTGTGTCGCCCTCGTGGCTGCCATGGCCATGACCGGCTCCGGTCCGGTACTCGGGGCACTGCTGGCCGGATGTGCCTGCGCCACCGCCGCGTCCAGCACGGTGATGACGGTCGCCAGAACCGTCCGCACCCCACCTCACCTCCAGGGCCGGATGCACAGTGCGATCGGTCTGCTCCTGATGGCCACGCCTCCGCTGGGCTCGGCGCTGACGGGAGTCCTGCTGGAGGCCCTTCCCGGCCCGGCGGTCCTCCTCCTACTCGCCGCTGTCATGGCCCTGCTGCTGCCGGCTACCCGCGTACCCCACGACACCGTGGTGGCGACGGGTGTCCGAGGGCGGACGGACTGACCCCGCCCAGGGACCGCCGGACGGACAGCGGTGAACGACGGCACCTCGGGGCCGTACCGCTCCCGCCGCCCCCGAGCGGGCCCGTCCCTCACATGACGTACGCCTGCCGTCTCTCGATCGAGCAGGAGTCGATCGACCGTCAGGCGATCATCTGTCCGATCGACGCGGCCGCCCGGCGCAGGGTCTGGGCCAGCGGGGAGACGGAGTTCATCTGGTCACCGAGGTCCACCCCGGACACGCTGATGGCCGCGACCGGTGCCTGGCGACGGGAGAGGACCACCGCGGCGATGGCCTCCACGCCGGGCACCGCCTCACCCCGGGACAGGCCTACGCCACCCGCCGAACGAACGCTGGCGAAGGTGCCGGCCAGTTCAGCCGCCCGCTCGGCGCCGATCGTTTCGACCAGCCGGTCCGGCTCGTAGTAGGCCAGTATGCTGCGGCCGGTCGCCGTGCTGTCGATGGGGAAGGTGTCCCCCACGCTCAGCACGAGATCAAGGGGAGTGCTGGGGGTCCAGATCCGCTCGATCACCGCGGAGACATCGCCGACAGCGACGGACAGGTTCGCCGTCCAGGGCTGATCGGCGATGTCGTTCGCCTGGAGTTCGACCATGTACGGCAGCGCGAGCCTGCGCACCAGTAGATCGTCGAGGTAGCGATTGGCCAGCAGGATGGATGCCGGACCGACACCGAAGAGCCCGCGCTCTTCGACGACCATGCCCTGCTGGAGCAGGGACCGCAGCAGCCGGTGGACCACCGTGCGGTCCAGGCCGGCGCTGCGGGCGATTTCCTGTACGGACATCGGGGCCGTGCTGTCCCGTAGGAGGTTGAGCAGGTCGAAGGCCCGGGTCACCGATTGGACCACTGACCGCCTGGCCACCGATGCCTCGGGGTCCTGGGTCTGCTTCGTTGTCACGGGGCCTCCACGGCGAGGTGATGCCGGTCAGTGGGTGTGCGGAATGCGTTGACCTGGAGCGCAATACGACAACACTATGCGTATTGCGCTGTCTACCTTGTCATGTCTGGTTAACCGGTTTCCAGCCGGTGGAGGTGAGGGCCTCCTCGGCGAAGCGCATGTCGAGGACCTCGTCGTAGGCGAATGCCTTGCCGTCGGTGTCGGCGACGAGTCGGTTGTCGAACCACGCCGCCAGCGAGTCCCGGGGAACGATCGGGGACCGCCAGGAGAGTTGGACGAGCTTCCAGGCGTAGTCCCAGATGGGCTGTTCCAGTTGGCTGAAGCGAGTCCTGCGGAGGAGTCTGCCCGCCTCCTGCGGGTTCTCGATCAGGGCGCGCATCGCGCGGACGTCGGCGCGGACCAGGGCGCGGTAGAGGTCGGGGTTGGCCTCCACGTCTTCGGCGCGGGCCTGGAGCGTCATGCCCTGGACCCGGTCCGCGCCGTCGATCTCACCGCGCTGGTTGACCAGCAGTTGCACTGCCCCGAACTCCAGCACGGCCTTCTCCGCGGCGGGCGGTACCCCGACGAAACCGTCGATCTGGCCGTTGGCCAGCGCGGCCAGGGAGTTGGCCGCGGTCTGGAGGGGGACGATTCTGGCGTCCTTCGACGGGTCGAGGCCGGCTTGTCTGAGGGCGAGTCTGGTGAACCCGTCGGTGATGCTGCCGGGGGCGGTGATGCCGAAACGCCCGCCGCGGACCTTGCCGATGGCCGCCCGGCGCTCGGCGAGCGGGCTGTCCGCCGTAACACCGACGCGTTCGGCGAACTTCTTGCTGAGCACCAGGATCGACGGCATGGAGTTGGTGTGTGCGAGGAGGACCTTGAGCCGTCTGCCCTTGGCGACGGCGGAGAGGAGTTCACCCGGTGCCGAGAGGTTGGCGTGCCCCTCTCCTGAGAGCAGTCCCGTCATGGCGGCCGGACCGCCACCGAGGGGTATCCGCTTCACGGTGAGCCCCTCCTTCTTGTAGTAGCCGTCGTCCTCAGCGAGGTAACTCACCGACCACAGCAGGAGGGAGTCCTTGGCCGCGTGTACGAGTTCCACGGTGCCGGAGCCGGCTCCGGCGGGAGCCGGCGGCTTCGAACACGCGGTGAGGAGGGGAACGGTGGCAGCTCCGGCCGCCGCCCAACCGAGGACGCTGCGGCGGGAGGGTCTGGGGACGGACGGGCGGGTGCCGGGGCGTTGGGGCAGCATGGGATGACCTTTCGTACACGAGTGGGTGCGGGGTCGGCCGTACGGCTCAGGCGTCGGCGGCCCCGGTGGGCGGCCCGGTCAGGGCCGGCGGGGAAGCGGAGCGGCGGTCAGCCGGTGGCGGGGCGCCAGCGCAGGGTGCGGCGCTCCAGCAGGCTCACCGCTCCGGTGAGCGCGAGACCCAGGGCCGTGGTGACGAGCAGCGCGGCGAAGGAGCCCGCGGTGTCGTACTGGTTGGCAGTGACGGAGATCAGGTAGCCGAGGCCCTCGTTGGAGGTGAACATCTCGGCGACCACGGCGCCGATGAGGGCGAACGGGACCGACATCCGCAGTCCGGCGAAGACCCAGACGAGAGCCGAGGGGATGAGCACCTGCCGTACCGCGTCGAACCGGGAGGCGCCCATCACCCGGATCACATCGATCAGGTCGCGGTCGACGTCCCGTGCCCCGGCGAAGGTGTTCATGAAGACCGGGAAGAACACCAGGGTGGCCGCGAAGAGCACCTTGGTCTCCAGGCCGATGCCGAACCAGAGGATGAACAGCGGGATGAGCGCGACGCGTGGGATGGAGTTGAACGCCACGAGGAAGGGGTCGAGCGTCCGGGCCACGAGCGAGCTGACGCCGAAGAGCAGTCCGACGGCGATCCCGGTGGCGGCTCCGGCGACGAAGCCGAGTGCCGTCTCGACCAGCGTGGCCCATACCGCGGGCAGGAGTTGACCGTCCCCGGCGAATTCGGCCAGCGCCGACCACACGGCTCCCGGACTGCTGATCCAGAACTCCGAAACCAACCGACCGGATGCCATCTCCCAGGAGAGGAGCGCCACCAGGGTGAGCGCCACCCGGGCGACGACGACGATGAGGGTCCTTCTGCGGCGTTCACGGATGCTGGGGTCGACGAGGAAGACCTCGTCGACCGGGTCCGCGGTGCCGGTGGGCGTGCTGCCCCTGTTCCCTTTACTGCCCTTGCTGCCCTTGCTGCCCTTGCTGCCGAGCATTGTTTCGATCATGGCTATGCCTCGCTTCCCTGGTGGATGTCCTCGCGGAGCGCCGACCACAGCCGGTCGAAGTACTCCCCGAAGCCGGGTTCGAACCGGATGGTGAAGGGGTCGCGTGGCCGGGGTAGTTCGATGCGTTCGACGGCCTTGATCCGGCCTGGCCTGGAGGACATCACGATCACTCGGTCGGCGAGCGATATGGCCTCGGTGAGGTCGTGGGTGACGAAGACGAGTGTTTTGCCGGTGCCTTCCCAGGTGCGCAGCAGTTCGGCCTGGAGCACCAGTTTGAGCTGGGCGTCGAGCGCTCCGAAGGGTTCGTCCATGAGGAGGACGTCGGGCTCGTAGACGAGGGAGCGGGCGAGTTGGGCCCGCTTGCGCATGCCGCCGGACAGTTCGCTCGGGTAGTGCTTCTCGAAGCCGCTCAGGCCGACCAGTTCGATCTGGCGGGCGAGCCGTTCGCGCCGCTCGTGCTTGCCGAGACGGGCACGTCCGCCGAGGCCGAGGGGGAGGGCGATGTTGTCCTCGACGGTGCGCCAGGGCAGCAGATTGTCCTTCTGGGTGATGTAGGCGACCTCGGTGTTGACCCCGGTGAGGGGGTGGCCCCGGTAGAGCAGCCGTCCGGTGCCGGGTTTCATCAGTCCGGCGGCGAGGTTGAGCAAGGTCGATTTGCCGCAGCCGCTGGGGCCGACGATGGCGAGGAGTTCACCGTCGCCGACCTCGGCGGTCACCTGGGACAGCGCGTGTATCTGTTGGCTGCCCTTGAAGAAGACCTTGGATATGTCGTGGAATTCCAGGATCGGGGTCATATGCACCGTCCGCGTTGTTCACGAGGTCAATCAGGGTGGAATCAATAACTCCTTGAGCGCATTGCGCCTACCGCGTGCGTAAAAGTGCCTCAGTATCAGTACTAACGCAGGGAGTGTCAACGCTTCCCCGCAGCGGTCCGCTCGATCTCTTCGAGCAGTACATGCAGGTCGACGGCTGCCTGGAAGTCCGGGATGAGGCTGTCCCGGTGTCCGTCGCGCACCGCGGCGGTGAGGGCGGCATAGGCGGAGGCCACATTGTGTCCGGGGTGGGAGGCGGGCAGCGGCGAGGGGTACGGCAGACCGTCGTGCGGCGCGATCTCCTCGCTCGTTCCGCCGAGCGGGGTGATGGCGAGGGTCAACCCGCCGAACTGCGGCTGACTCGTGCCGGTGAGGGACAGGGCCCCCTCCGTACCGAGGATCTCCAGTGCGAAGGTCTCGCGCGGGCCGGTCTGCGAGATATGGGCGACGGTGACGACGCCCGCGTGGTCGAGCACCGTGATCAGGCTGTCCGGTGCGTCACGTGGCAACCGCTCCCCCGTGTCCACCAGGAACTCCGGCACCGCGGACCACAATCGTGCACTGTCCACCCGAGGTCTGCCCAGGATCACACCCAACATGTCGAGCGTGTGGCCGGCTTGGATGGTGAGCACATTGGCGCCGACTGAACGGTGGCGCAGATGCGCCCGGTGGGCGGGCCTCGGTAGCAGCCCGTGCGGTAGGTGCAGCCGCAGGTTCGCTGACAGGGGCCTGCCGACGCGCCCCGAGGACAGCAGCGCGGCGGCCGTCCCGAGATGCGGTGAGTAGCGCCCCTGAAGGCCGGTGACATGGACCTGTTCCGGGTGGGCGGCGGAGAGTTCCGCGAGTTCACGGGCCTGGCCTGAGCCGGTGGCCAGAGGCCATTCACAGTAGATGTGCTTGCCCGCCCCGATCGCCGCCTTGACGATCTCCGCGTGCCGGGGCACCCGGACGGTGACCGCCACGATGTCCACGTCCTTGTCGTCCAGGACCCGGTCGAGGTCATGGGTGGCGGGCACCCCCCACCGTGCGGTGGCGGCCGACGCGGACTCGGGCGATGAGGTCACCAGGCCCTTCAGTCGTACGTCGTTCAGCGCGGTGATCGCGGGGATGTGCGCCGCGCCGCTCCAGTGGTCGGCGCCGGCGCCGACCACCGCGACGCCCAGGGTGTCTGTCTTCATGGGGATCTCCGGTTCAGGTGTAGTGGTGCGGGGAGCGGCGCAGCGCTGATTGCTGGGTGTGGTCGTGCTGCACCCACAGGACCGCGTTCTCCTCGGCGAGCAGCGCCGCGGCGCGGTCCATGCTGCGGAGGGACTCGTTGTGGTCCGCGTTGAGTGGGGGGACCGTGCGTTGTGTCCAGTTCTCCAGGCTGTGCACAAGGTCGCCCGAGATGAGTACCGGCCCGGTGTCCGGCAGCCTCACCAGCAGTGACTGGTTTCCGGGGGTGTGTCCTGGCAGGCGCAGGATCACCACCGATCCGTCGCCGAACACATCGTGGTCGCCGTCCAGCGCGGTCACGGTGTGCTCCCGCAGACAGGCGTACGTTCCGGGGTCGAATCCGTGGTCGCCGGGTGAGGCGGAGAAGGCGGCCGCGTACTCGTCCTGTTGGACGAGCAGGGTCGCCCCGGAGAACAGGGGGGTGTTGCCGACATGGTCGGGGTGGAAGTGGGACAGCGCCAGGAAGTCGATGGTGTCGGCCGGATGTCCGGCCTCGATGAGTTGTCGTTCCAATGAGTCGTTCACATGGAAGACCGCGATGTCCCCGACGGTGTGCCCGTCCGGCTCCTTGGCGAAGGCATCGGACAGTCCGGTGTCCCAGACCAGGGTTCCGTGTGGATGGACGATCAGATAGCAGGAGTCGGCGAGGGTGCGGCGGACCCGCTCGCCCGCGTCCGGCTGGAACAGGGCCCAGTCCAGGATCTCGATGGTTCCTCCGTCGAGGACGTGCAGTTTCACTGTCATTGCTTCTCCCAGTAGCCAGCGACCTGGTCGTACGCCTGTCGGCGCAGCGCCTCTCGGTCGTCCGGGTGTGCGATCTCGATCATGTGGCGGACCCGTTCGTTGATGGGGCTGCCGCGAAGTTCCGCAACGCCGTACTCGGTGACGATCGCGTCCGCTTCGGCCCGGCCGGTGGTCACGATCCCGGAGGAGAGCCGGGGCACGATCCTGCTCGTTCCGGACGTGGTGCGGGACGGCAGTGCGATGATCGAACGGCCGCCGGGCGAGGCGAGGGCGCCTCGTACGAAGTCCACTTGTCCGCCGATCGTGCCCACATAGGCCGATCCGGCGACCTCGGCGGAGACCTGGCCGGTGAGGTCCACCTCCAGTGCGGAGTTGATGGCGGTGAAGCGGGGCAGCCGGCGCAGGACGTTCGGGTCGTGGGTGTGACTGACCGGGTCCACCCTCAACCGGTCGTTGTGGTGAGCGAAGTCGAAGAGCCGCCGGGTGCCGAGCAGGCCCCCGGTCACGCTCACCCCGTGGTCCACCGTTTTGACGGTGTTGGTGACCGCTCCGGACTCGATCAGGTCGACCACCGCATCGCCGATCACTCCGCTGTGCAGGCCCAGGTCCCGGTGGCTGGTGAGGAGTCCGGCGACGGCCCCCGGCACGCTGCCGATCCCGAGTTGCACGGTGGAACCGTCAGAGATCAGTCCGGCCACCTGGGCCGCGATCGCCAGGTCCACGGTGGACGGGGGGCGGCTCGGTACCTCGACCAGCGGGCGGGAGGTGTGTACCGCCAGGTCGATGAGCCCCGCGTCGAGAGGGTGCTGGGAGAAGGTCCACGGGGCCTGCTCATTGACCTCGGCGATCACCGTACGCGCTGAGGAGAGCGCCGCCGCCGCACATCCACCGGCCGCGGAGAGGCTCAGTTCACCCCGTGCGTTCTCGCTGACCTGTGCCAGTACGACATCGATCCGCAGCGTACGGGAGGTGATGAGCCGGGACAGCTCGGACAGATGGATGGGCAGGATCTCCATCGCCCCGGCACGGCACAGCGCCCGCTGGGAGCCGACGGCGCCCAGGCCGGTGAAGCTGAGCACATCGGCGTGTCCGGGACGGACCACATCGGTGAAACCGGCGCCGCCGAAGACCACGTGGAAGCCGCCGATGGCATGGCGCTGTGCCAGCAACCGCTCGATGAGTGGCAGTGGTTCGCCGGCTCCCTGGGTCCAGAGCACGGTGTCACCGGGCCGCACGATCGCGGTGAAGTCCACGGCGTCAAGGGTGGTGACGCGGGCGTGGTCCAGAGCGGTGGCGGTACGGGCATGGTTCGGCGAGGTCATGACGCGCCCACCACCCGACCGTGCGGCGGCGTGCCTCCGGCGAGTACGGCGCGTACGTTGTCGAGGATCTGCCCCACCTCGTCGAGCACTCCCAACCGGGAGCCTCCGGCGATGTGCGGGGTGAGCACGACGTTGTCGAGCGCACAGAGCGGATCGCCGCCGGGGCGGGGCTCCACCTGGTGCACATCCAGTCCCGCACCGCCGAGCCGTCCATCGGCCAGTGCCTGGCACAGGGCGCGTTCGTCGATGAGCCGGCCGCGGCCGGTGTTGATGAGCAGCGCTCCCGGTCGCATCATCGCTATCTCGGCCGGCCCGAGCAGTGGTGCGTGGATGCCTGGCCCGGGTATGTGCAGGGTGACGATATCCGCTTCGGCGAGGAGGTCGGGGAGTGTGCGGTAGGAGGCCCCGAGCTCTTCTTCACGGGTGCGGGGTTGCCGGGCGCGGCCCGTGTAGAGCAGTCGCATCCCAAAGGCTCGGGCTCGTTCGGCGACCAGTGAGCCGACCTCGCCGAGGCCGACGATACCGAGGGTGCGGCCCTCCAGACCGCCGAGCCCGCTCAGCCCGGCCCAGTTGTAGGTGACCTCCCTGCCCGGCCGCCCGCTGCCGGCGCGTACGGCGCTGTCCGCGGCCGGGAGCCGCTTGACCAGGGCGAGCATCAGCAGCAGGGTGTGCTCCGCGGTGCGCACCAGGCTCGGCCTGGGCAGGCAGGACACTTCGATGCCGCGCTCGCGGGCGGCATCGAGGTCGATCCCGGCGGAGCGGGTGCCCAGTCGCTGCACCATGCGCAGCCGGGGTGCCGCTTCGAGCAGGGCTCGGTCCGCGGTTCCCCGCCGCAGTATCAGGACGTCGGCGTCCTCGGGGCGGCAGACGATGGATGCGTCGCCGTGCGGGTCGAGCCCGGAGCGCAGCGCGCGTACGGCGGTCATATCGGGAAGGTCGGGGGCGAAGAAGTCTGCGACTTCCTGCCACTGGGACGTGTTCCGGGCGGTCAGTAGCCGCCGCACCAGGGTCAGGACGTGGTCGTCGTCGAGGAAGGCGATGCGCGGGGGCGCTGCGGTGTCGCCTTCGGGGGTGGTTCGCTGGGGACGCTCGGGCGGATGCGCGCCGGTGTCGTCGGGGTCTTTGGGGCGCGGTGGTGTCCGGGTGGTCACGCCATCGCCCCGCGGAAGTCCGGCCGGCGCTTGGCGCGCAGCGCGTCGCCGCCCTCCTTGGCCTCGTCCGTACCGAAGTACAGGGCGAGGGCTTGGAATCCGAGGAGTCCGATGCCCCTGATGCTCTCGCTGTCGGCGTTGAAGGAGCGCTTGGCGATGGCCAGGGCCGTTGGGCTCAGCGCGTTGATCTCGCGGCACCACCGGTCGACCTCTTCGTCCAGTTCAGCGTCGGGCACCACCTGGTTGATCAGCCCCATGCGCAGGGCCTCCGCGGCCGGGTACTTGCGGCAGGTGAACCACATCTCCCGGGCCTTCTTCTCACCGATGGTCCTGGCCAGCAGCGCGGTCCCGAAGCCCGGGTCGACCGAGCCCATCTTCGGTCCGGCCTGTCCGAACACCGCGTTCTCAGCGGCTATCGCGAGGTCGCAGAGGGTGACGATCACATTGCCGCTGCCGATCGCGTAGCCGCGTACCTTCGCGATGACGGGCTTGGGCACGTCCCTGATCGCGCTCTGCATCTCCTCCACCGGGATACCGAGGACGCCTCGGCCCCGGCCGACCCGGTCGGACTTCTTCTCCGTGGAGTCTCCGCCGACGGCGAAGGCGCGGTCCCCGGCGCCGGTGAGCACGATGACGCCGATGTCACGGTTCCAGCCGGCACGTTGCAGGGCGTCGGTCACCTCGCGGTAGGTGTGTCCTCGGAACGCGTTCAGCTTGGACGGGCGGTTGAAGGTGATGGTCGCGACATGGTCCTTCTCCTCGTAGCTGATGTCCTCGTAGACGATGTCCTCTTGCTGGTCCTGGGTCATGGCCTTCTCCGGGGTGTTGGTGTTGGTGTTGGTGTGGGCGGGGGCAGGCGGGTGTCATGGTGTGGCGAGGATCGGGTGGAGGGCGCTCTTGTCGACCTTGCCGTAGGCGTTCCTGGGGAGTTTTGGGACCAGGTGGTAGCGGCGGGGACGCTTGAAATTGGCGATCAGGCCGCGGCAGTGGGCGTCGAGGGCGGCCGGGTCGGCGTGGTCACCGCCGGCCGGTACGACGAACGCGACGACGAGCTCCCCCCATTCGGGGTCGGGGACGCCGACCACGGCGGCCTCGGCGACGCCGGGGTGGGTGACCAGCGCCTCTTCGACCTCACGGGGGTGGATGTTGGAACCACCGGAGACGATCAGTTCCTTGGAGCGGCCGGCCAGGGTGAGATAGCCGTCTTCGTCGAGCACTCCGAGGTCGCCGGTACGCAGCCAGCCGTCGTGCAGAGCCGCGGCCGTGGCCCCGGGGTCGCGCCAGTAGCCGGCCATCACGGTGGCGCCCTTGACCTCGATCTCACCGGTGCGGCCGGGTGGCAGAGCTTGGCCGTCGGGGCCGCTGACCCGTACGCGGACGGCGCTGTGCGCGGTGCCCACACCGGCCAGGCGCTGCTCGTATCGGGGGTGTTCGGTGTTCTGGTGGTCGGCCCTGGACAGCTTGGTGATGGTCATGGGTGACTCGCCCTGGCCGTAGATCTGTACGAAGCGGTGCCCCAGGACGGAGATGGCGTCATGGAGGTCGGCCAGGTACATGGGCCCGCCGCCGTAGATCACGGTCTTGATGCCCCTGCCGTCCGTCCGCCGCCCCCGGGCGGCGGTGACCAACCTGCGCACCATGGTGGGCGCGGCGAAGAGGGACATCTGCCCCAGCTTCTCGGCCAGGGTCAGCACCTCGTCCGCGTTGAACCTCCCGGTGGCGGGGAAGACATGGCGGGAGCCCGCTCGGACGTGGATGAGGCCGGACAGTCCGGCGCCGTGGGAGAGCGGGGCCGCGTAGAGCACCGCCTCACCGGGGCCGACCGGGTCGACGTCGGCGACCTGGCACAGGGCCATGGCGAGCAGGTTTCCCTGGGTGAGCATGACGCCCTTGGGGCGGCCGGTGGTGCCCGAGGTGTAGAAGAGCCATGCGAGGTCGTCCGGTCCGCGCTCGACGGGTTCGCGCGGCCCTGGGACGTCGCGCCAAGGGGCGTCCGCCACCGGTACCACGGTCGCGCGGCCGACATCGGATGCGGTGGTTTCGATGTCCGGGGTGCCGGTGGCGCTCCCGTCGGTGGCATCGGAGTCGGTGAAGACGACGGTGGCGCCCGCGTCCTCGACGACGGCCGCGGTCTCACCGGCGGTGAGTTTGCGGTTGATGGGCACGGCGACGGCGCCGCACCACCAGATGCCGTACAGGCACTGAAGGTACCGGGCCGAGTTGGTGAGATGGAGTGCGACCCGGTCACCTGGGGCCACACCGTGTTCGGTCCTGAGCCAGGCGCCCACGGACGCCGAGGAGGCGGCGAAGGATGCGTAGTCGGAGACGATGCGGTCGCCGGTGAGCAGAGCGGGGGCGGCGGGGGTGCGAAGGGCCGTGGCGGCGAGCCAGTGCGCGATGTTCATCTGTGTGACCTCCCTATCGCAGCAGGATCTGCACGGTCTTGAGCTCCTGGAACTCCTCAAGACCGATCTGTCCGAACTCACGGCCGGTGCCGCTGTCCTTGTAGCCTCCGTGCGGCATGTCGTCGATGCCGGCCGTGTTGTAGCTGTTGACGAAGACCTTGCCGGTGCGGATGCCCTTCGCCACTCGGATCGCGGTGTCCAGGGAGCGCGTCCAGACCCCTCCGGCAAGTCCGTACGCACTGTCGTTGGCGAGCGCGACGGCCTCCTCCTCGGTCTCGAACGGGATGACCGCGAGGACCGGGCCGAAGACCTCTTCCTGTGCGAGCCGGGAGGAGTTGTCGACCTGGTCGAACACCGTCGGCTCCACGAAGTGGCCCTGTTTGAGTGCGGGATCGCCTGGGACCCCGCCGCCGGTGACGAGATGGGCCTCGGACCGTCCGAGGTCGATGTAGCCGAGTACGCGCTCCCGCTGCTGCTCGCTGATGAGCGGGCCCATGGTGGTCGCGGGATCTCGCGGATCGCCCAGTACCTGGGCGCGGGCGTGCCGGGTGAGTGCCGCGAGGAACTCGTCGTGGATGTCGCGGTGCAGCAGCAGCCTGCTGCCGGCCGAGCACTGCTGCCCGCTGTTGAACGTGAAGGCGGTGAGGGCGGTCTGTGCCGCGTCCTCGAAGGGGGCGTCGGGGAACACGATGTTCGCGGACTTGCCGCCGAGTTCGAGGGCGACCCGTTTGGTGTTGATCGCGGCCGACCGCATCACGTCCCGCCCGCTGGCGGTCGAACCGGTGAAGGCGATCTTGTCGACCTTCGGCGAGGCGGAGAGATGGCGGCCCACCACCGCGCCGCGCTCGCGCTGGGAGGTGATGACGTTGAAGACACCGTCAGGCAGTCCCGCCTCGGTGAGGAAGCGGGCGAGCAGCAGCGCCGGGCCTGGGCAGAGGTGGGAGGGCTTGGCGACGACGGTGCAGCCGGCGGCCAGCGCCGGGGCCAGTTTGCACACCACGCCGAGGAGCGGGAAGTTCCAGGCCGTGATGAGCGCGGCGACCCCGATCGGTTCACGCAGGACGAGCCCGAGCGCGTTCGGGTTGCGGTCGCTGACGGCCGAGCCCTCGGCGGACAGGGCGAGTCCCGCGTAGTAGTCGAGGCACCGTGCCGCGGCGGCCACTTCACCGAGCGCCAGGGTGATGGGCTTGCCGGACTCCAGGACCATGCGCTCGGCCACCGTTCCCGCGTGCTCGGTGAGCAGCCGGGCCGTCGCGCTCAGCACCTGGAAGCGGACACGGGCGGGAGCGGTGGGCCACGGTCCGCGATCGAACGCGTCACGGGCGAGGTCGACGGCCATGGCGGCGTCGTTCTCGTCACCGTCAGCGAAGACGCCGGCGGGCGTGCCGTCGAAGGGGCTGAGCCGTTCGAACACCGCGCCGGACAGGGCCGTTCGGTCGGTACCACCGAGCCAGAGTCGGTGGTGAGGGGGCTGGGATGTCATGGAAGTTCCTCCGGGATCGAGTGTTCGGGTGGTCCGGCCGCGTCAGGTGTGGGTGAGGCCGCCGTCGCAGGCGATCGTCTGCCCGGTGATGAAGCCCGCCGCGGGGGTGCTCAGAAAGAGCACCAGCCCGACGAGGTCCATCGGCACTTCTTCGCGTTGGATGCACTGGGAGGCGATGAGCCGTGCCTTGCCCTCCTCGGTGACCGTCTCGCGGGGCACCTCGGTGAATGTGCCACCGGGCTGTACGGCGTTGACGGTGATGCCATGACCGCCCAACTCCCTGGCGAGGGAGTTGGTCATACCGACGAGGGCGGCCTTCGATGTCACGTAGTGCAGATAGTTCCTGACGCCCAGGGGCACGGCACCGGAGACGATGTTGACGATCCGACCCCATCCCGCTGCGCGCATATGCGGTGCGGCGGCGCGGGCGCAGAGGAAGGCGCCGGTGACATTGACCGCGAGCACCGTGTCCCATTCGTCGAGCGGAATCTCGTCGAAGGGGCGCATCGCGAGGCTGGAGAAGATCGCCGCGTTGTTGATCAGCACATCGACACGGCCGAACTGGTGGACGACCTTCTCGATGAGTGCCGCTACGGAGTCGGGGTCGGCGACATCGGTCTCCACCGCGAGGGCGGTGCCACCCGCGAGGGATATCTCCTCGGCCACCTGGCGGGCGGAGTCCCCGTTGATCTCGGCGATCACCGTGATGGCGCCCGCCGCGGCGAACTCCCGTGCGTAGGCACGGCCTATGCCCTGTCCGCCGCCGGTGATGACGACGACCCGGTCGCGGACGCCGAAGTCACGTCCCCGCGATATGCCCTCGACAGTGGTGGACTCCGGTGCGCTGACTGCGTTCATGCTCGCTCCTTGTGGAGTGGACGGGTCTCCAGCGGGGTCCACTGGCACAGGCGCCAGCCCTCGCCGGGAGAGTCGGTGTGGGTGTCGGCGTCGGCTGGTCGGCCGGTGGGGAGGGTCTCGAACACGGCCCGCAGGGGCATGTCATGGCTCAGCTCGGCCGCGCTGGTGTCGATGAGGTTGCCGATGAGGATCGGTCCCTCCGGTGTGCGAACCGCGCCCACCAGGTAGGGAACCTCGATCGCGGGGAAGTACTGCCGGTGGAACACGGTCCAGGCCAGCAGTGTGCCCGCGCCGGACAGGCGTTCCCAGGAACTCTCCTGAGCCAGGCAGTCGGGGCAGACCGGCCCCGGCGGATAGCGGAAGCGTTCGCACCCGCCGCAGCGCTGCAAGCGCAACTCGCCCGCGGCCGTGTACCGCCAGTACGGGGTGTCGTAGATGCCCGGCTGCGGCGCGGGGCGTTGTGGTGGGGTCATGCGTCCGCCCTCCGGTAGATGAGCGAGGTCACCTTGCCCGCGACGTCGGAGACGTACTGGGCGGTCCTGGCGTGCGGGATCTGCCGTTCACCGGCCTCTCCGCGGAGCTGTCGCACGCATTCGGCCTGGTGGCCCCAGCCCTGCATATAGCTGCCGGAGAGATGGCCGCCGGCGGTGTTCACCGGCAGCCGGCCGCCCGGTCCCAGAGCGCCGTCGGCGAGCAGTTCCCCGGCACCGCCCTGCGGGCAGAAGCCGAAGCCCTCCAGGGCGAGGGGCACATGCACACTGAAGCTGTCGTAGATCTGGAGCACATCCACATCGGATGGGCCCGCTCCCGCCATGGTGTAGACCTGCTCGGCTGCCGTGCGCTGCGCCGGGCGGTAGAAGTCGACCAACCGTGGCCGCAGGCTCGTCGCGTCCCGGTTGTGGTCCGCGCGCCCGATCCCGCTCAGCAGCACCGCGGGGCGTCCGAGCCGGGCCGCCCGCTCGGCCGTGGTGACGATCAGGGCTACTCCCCCGTCATTGACCAGGCAGTAGTCGTAGAGCCGCAGCGGTTCACAGATGTAGGGGGCGGAGAGATAGTCGTCGATGTGGAGTGGGCCGCGCATGACGGCGTTGGGGTTGAGCCGTGCGAAGGCGCGTTGGGCCACGGCCACCTGGCCCAGTTCACGTTCGGTGAGCCCGGTGACGGCCTGGTAGCGGTTGGCGAGCAGCGCGTACAGCGCTCCCTGGGAGGTCAGGCCCCAGGGGGCGTAGTAGGTGTACGCGAGATGGCGCTCACCGCCCATGGCGTCGCGGCCTCCGTAGGCCGTCCCCGCGGTGCGTTGATCGTTGCCGTAGACGAGGGCCACGCATTCGGCCACGCCCGCGTGGATGGCGATGGCTGCTTTGAGTACGGCTTGGACGGCGTCTGCCTGGTCGGCCCAACGCACGTCCATACCGAGCACTTCACCGAGCCGTTCGCTCGCGGTGGCCGGTCCGGCGATGAGGCCGTCGATGTCGTCGCGGGTCAGTCCGCAGTCGTCCAGGGCTCGGCGGAACGCGGTGGCGGCGTACCCGTAGGCGTCCGAGTAGCGCTCACCGCGGCGGGCCAGGGCGTAGTCCTGGGAGTAGTCGCTCTCGCCGACGCCGACGATGGCGATCTCGTCCCGCAGTGCGGCCAGGCGTTGGGGGTCGGGCATGGTCAGCGTCCCCTTCCCGCGGGGCTGTTGGAGGCGGAACCGGCTCGCGGGCCGAACTCGGCGAGTAGGCCGGGGTCGGGGAATCCGAGCCTGGGCATCACCGTTCGGACCTCGGCGGGTGTGGATTCCAACCGGAGTGGGGAGCCGAGCACGGTCCAGTGGTCGCCGTCGGATGTCGGGCGTTCGATGATCAGGTTCCGTGCGGTGGTCTGTTGCTGGGCGAGGACCTCATCGACCGTGGCGATCGGCGTGTGTCGGCCGCCCTCGTCAAGGACCGCCCCGGCCTCGCCGGCCACGATCAGGGACCCTGAGGTGGCCGGTGTGTTCCAACTTCGGTGTGTTGCCCATGCCGTGCAGTCCTGCATGGCCAGGTCCAGGGTGGCCCCCGGCCCGCCGTGCGTCTCACGGTCTTCGATGGCGGCCAGCACACCGAGCATTCCGAACAGCCCGCCGAGTTGGTCGGATGCGGATATCCCGGCCTTGGTGGGCACCCCCTCCACCACGGTCGTGCTCATCAGACCCGACATCGCCTGCACCACGGTGTCCAGGGCGGGCCGCCCGGGGTAGACCGTATGGTGGCCGAAGCCGTTGATCGAGCAGTAGACGAGGTGCGGCAGGCTGGCTCGCACCTGCTGCGGCCCGTAGCCGAGCCGCGCCAGTGAGCCCGGTTTCAGATTCTCGATGAGGACGTCGGCGGACGCGAGGAGGTCCCAGAGCGACTGACGGTCGTGCTCATCGCGCAGATCGAGGACCAGCCCCCTCTTGTCCGTGTTGAGCAGAGCGAACACATACGACTGGCCGTCCGGGCGCAAGGGGGCGTTGTGGCGGTTGGAGTCCCCTCGGGGTGGTTCCACCTTGATGACGTCGGCGCCGAGTGCGCCCAGTTGCTTGCCCGCGAGGGGTCCGACCGTGTTCATTCCGATCTCGATCACCCGGATGCCGTCGAGCGGTCGCGCCGGGGCCGAGGGCCCAGGGGGCGTGGAGCCTGCGAGGTCGTCTGGACCCGCTGGGCGCGCCCATGGAGTCTGCGCGGGCTGCTGCTGGCCGGGCGCGGCGTCGGGATTCACCACGAGGTTCCTGATGTGTTCCCGGTCCCCATCGCGTGCCGGGACCCGCGGGGGCGGTGTGTCCGCCCTCCACCGCACCGGGCATCCCGGCAGCAGGACCGGGCGGTCGGCCCCGGGGTCGTGCGCGGTCCGCACCATCGAGCGGTGCCGCAGGTTGGGTTCGTCCGCCAGCTCTGCCAGGGGAACCACCGGGCCGCTGGGGATGACCGCCTCGGTGAGTGCGTCGACACACTCCTGGACCGAGCGGGAGACGGTCCAGGCACCGACCGCCGTGTCAATGGCGTCGACGTTCTCCATCCGCTGGGTGGTCGTTGCGAACAGGGGGTCGTGGATGAGCTCCGGACGGGCCATCACCCCGCAGAGCCGACCCCACTGTTCGTCCGTCGGTGCGCAGATCACCACCCAGCCATCACGGGCGGAGTAGGAGTTCCATGGCGACAGCGTGGGGTGCCGGTTGCCGTTGCGGGTCGCCACCCGCCCGGTGAGGGGCAGTGGGAGGAACGCCGCGAGCGCGTTCACCGCGACGTCGTACAGGGCGATGTCGAGGCGTTGGCCGAATCCGTGCAGCCTGCGGGCGCGCAGTGCGGCGATGACGGCCGAGGCGGCGTAGACCGCCGCCTCCATCTCCAGGAGCGGAACGCCGAGGAGTACGGGCGGCCCGTCCCGTCGCCCGGTGGTCTCGGCGACTCCGGTGACCGCCTCGACCAGCGCCTCGGAACCGCCGACTCCAGCGAGTGGCCCGTTGTGCCCGAAAGCGGTGATGTCGCAGGAGATCTGTCGCGCGGAATGCCCGGGCCGCGTTGCCGTCGACACGTCCGCGTCCTCCTCACCGCCATGGCGGTGAGGTTCGTCGTAGCACTCGCGCCCGGTTTCGCCGTCGAGGTCGCTGGAGCGCAGAACGACGTCCGCGGTACGCATCAACTCCGCGTAGATCTCTCGGCCCTCGGGAGTCCTGTGATCGATGACCACACTCCGCTTACCGGCCGCCGTCGCCGCTCTGTCCGTCCACTTGTGGTCTGCCCGTGGGTGTGCCGGTTCTATGAGCACGACCTCCGCGCCGAGCTGTGCGAGTAGTCCCCCGCACGCTGCGACGGCGGTACGGGCACCGGTCTCCACCACGACGACATGCCTCAGGAGCCCGGGATTCTCTTGAGCCTCAACCATGCTTCACACCTCAATGTGCGCAGTGCGCACATTGAGTGCGCGTTGCGGTGAGGTTACGGCACGAAACAGGGGCTCGTCTAGGGAAAACACGGCGAATGCCCCATGGAGTGGTGGGAGGGCTCCCACGGCAAGCCGCCGACAGCCATCAGGAAGCCGCTGGGCGGCTTGCGATCGCCGGGCTCGGCCAGGCGCTTGCGTCCAAGGCGGCGGGGGCGTCGCTCCGAGGCCGGCGCCCGAGCGACCGAGGCCTTGCTGAACTCCTGCCCGAAGGCCTCAGAGCAGCCCCACTGCCTTTGGCCGCCTCGGCGATCAGCCCGTCAGGGGCACTCCGCCGTTGGGCGACAGGCAGGGGAAGTGGAGTGTGGTTCCAGAGCACCGGGAGGGCAGAGCCCGTACCGGGCCGACAAGAGGAGTGGTCGGGTGCGCCGGCGCCGGCTGCCGGGACACCCGATCGCTTCGGGGCGGTCAGGACGAGATCTCAGGCTTGGCCGGTCTCGAAGCGCGTCACCTTGCCCTCGTCCGTGGTGAACCGCCACGCCGTTCGCATCTCGCCCCAGGTGTCATTGCGGAAGTTCGCGACGAGGCCGAGGCCATCGGAGGTCTGGGTCTCGACATCCATGTGGCCGCCGGAGCTGAAGATCTCCTTCTCGGTCCAGTCGACGAGGTCACGGTCGCTGCCGTCGTCGGACATCGTGGCGCCCGGTGCCAGGGACTCGGCGAACGCCTGTCGGTCTCCAGCGTTCAGCGCGCCGACGAACGCGCGCACCGCGGGTTGGGTCAACCCGTCAAGGGGGATGGTCATTGCTGTCTCCGTGGCTGTTGGGAATGCGGTCGGGCAGGTGGTGGAGCCGCGCCCCGCCATGGGCCAGGGCTCGCCAGGGCTGCCTCGTGCACATGAACACCCGGCCCAACGACCATGGCCGAGATCCGGTCACGCACTCCGGTCGGAAGGCAACCGCGGAACCGGAGCGACCCGAAGCTCATCCCCACCCCGTAGTGGGCGAGGAACCGAGGGGGCGACCGGGGCCCGCGACGCCGGCGGAAACCGGTCCGAGCACGGTTGACGTCCTGCCCATGGCGCCCCGTACAACCGCCGCCCGGACAAGGGCGCATCCGCGCCAAACCCGGGCTCCCGCAACGGCGGCTCCGGCTCCGGCCCCTGACATCTCCTACTTCCGCTGCTGTTCGTACACCCAGGCCAGGGCTTCCCGTGCGGTGAGGGTGTCGGGGTGGTCAGGGCCCAGGACCCGCTGGGAGTCGGCGAGGTTCTGTTCGTAGAACCGGATGGCCTGGCCGAGCTCCCCCGCCGCCGCATAGGCGCCGGCAAGGTTGTGCCGTGAGTTGAGGGTGTGGGGGTGGTCGGGGCCCAGGACCCGCTCCCGGGCGGCGAGGTTCCGCTTATGCAGGGGGATCGCCTGGCCGAGGTTCCCCGCTGACTGGTGGGCGTAGGCGAGGTTGTTGCGTGCGGTGAGGGTGTCCGGGTGGTCGGCACCCAGGACCCGCTGGAAGTCGGCGAGGTTCCGCTCATGCAGGGT
The DNA here is from genome assembly GCF_023701525.1 of Streptomyces albipurpureus. Taxonomy (GTDB): domain Bacteria; phylum Actinomycetota; class Actinomycetes; order Streptomycetales; family Streptomycetaceae; genus Streptomyces; species Streptomyces albipurpureus. The sequence goes on along the minus strand of NZ_JAMQAW010000034.1, from coordinate 13,255 downwards.
GACGGCCCGGTCCAGGTTTCCCACCGACTGGTAGGCACTGGCGAGGTTGTTGCGTGAGTTGAGGGTGTGGGGATGGTCGGGGCCCAGGACCCGCTCCCGGGCGGCGAGGTTCCGCTCATGCAGGGGGATCGCCTCGCCGAGGTTCCCCGCCACCTGATGAGCGTAGGCGAGGTTGTTGCGTGAGCTGAGGGTGTCGGAGTGGTCGGGGCCCAGGACCCGCTCCCGGGCGGTCAGGGTCTGTTCGTGCAGGGGGGTGGCCAGGTCGAGGTTCCCGACCGACTGGTAGGCACTGGCGAGGTTGTTGCGCGCGGTGAAGGTGTGGGCGTGGTCAGGGCCGAAGACCCGCTGGGAGTCGGCGAGGTTCTGTTCGTAGAGGGCGATCGCCTGGCCCAGACTGCCCGCCGACTCATAGGCGTAGGCCAGGTTGTTGCGACCGGCGAGGGTGTCGGGGTGGTCAGGGCCCAGGACCCGCTGGAAGTCGGCGAGGTTCCGCTCATGCAGGGGGATCGCCTGGCCGAGGTTCCCCGCCGACTCATAGGCGTAGGCCAGGTTGTTGCGCGCGTTGAGGGTCTCGGGGTGGTCGGGCCCCAGGGCCCGTTCCCGGTCGGTGAGGGCGCGCTTGAGGTGTTTGGTGGCGCGGGTGAGGAGCCCCTGCCCGTGAAGGAACAGTCCCGCCTCGCCGAGGAGTCGGGCGAGGGTGTCGGTGCCGGTATCGGGCGGAAGGCGGTCGGCGAGGGTGTCGAGGTGGGGGATCAGGGTGCGCCAGGCAGGCCAGTGGGCCGGGTCGTCGCAGGTGTCCGGGATTGCGGTGTACAGGCTGGTGGTGGCGGTGTCGCGGGCGGTGTCGATGTCGTCGGCCCCGCGGTGAGGGTCGTCCGGATCGGGGGTGCGGGCGACGGCCTGGACCAGACGGTGGACGGACACCGTGTCCGGAGTGGCGGTGATCATGCTGTACGCGACCAGGCGCCGGACCGCGCCGGTGACCTCGGGGGGCGTGCCGAGCGAGGTCAGGAGCGTACGGGGGATGTTGTTGGGCGCGTACCAGGCGAGGGTGCGCAGCAGGCGGCCCGCGTGGGGTGTGGTGGTGAGCCGGTCGAGGGTGAGGTGCCAGATCCGGGCCACCGTCCGCTCCGGCGCCCGCCCCTCTTCGCCGTCGCGGAACATGTCGGCCGGATACTCCGTCAGCAGGCCCAGATAGGCGCGGGGGGTGATGCCGGCCTCGGCGATGTAGGCGGCGGCCTGTTCCACCGCGAGCGGCAGATGCCCGAGTTCCTCGCAGAGCTCGGCCGCACCCTCCAGATCCCGGCGCCCTCGGCCGGTGACGATGAGGGTGAGCAGATCGAGGGACTCCGACGGGGTGAGGATGCCGAGGCGGACCAGGGTCGTCGGGTCGGTCCAGGGGTTGGCGAGACGGCTGGTGATCAGGAACCGGCCGCCCGGCGCCCGGTTGATCAGAGGGGCGATGTCGCCGGGGTCGCTGACATTGTCGAGCACGATCAGCCAACCGGTGTGGGTCGCGAGCCACTGAAGCGCGAACTCGGCATGGGCCTCCACGGTCAGCGCCTTGCCGAGGGCGGGCCGCAGGGCGGTGGCGAGCTGGACCAGGCCCTGCTGGACGGCGGCGGGGCTGTCAGCGGTGATCCACCGCACCGGCCGACGACCGTGAGCGCGAGTCGCGGCCCACTCGGCGGCCAGCGTGCTCTTGCCGATGCCCCCGAGCCCGCTCACGGCCTGTACGAGCACTGCTCCGGGCGCGGCGAGTGCGGTGTCAAGGCGGTCCAGGTCCGCGGCACGGCCCACGAAATTGCCGGTGAGGAACGGCAGGTTGTCCAGCCCCGCGGGCGCTTCCGTCTGCGCCGCGGCCGTCAGGGCGTCCGGCGGCAGGATGGTGGTGGAGTGGTCGTTGTAGATGCCGCTGACCGCTGTCCCGCCGCCGGTCGCGGTCGCGGGGCCGCTGTTGATGACGGTCTGCCAGGGAGGAGCCGCCGCAGCCGGCCCACCGGACAGTTCCTCGCCACCCGCCTCCGCAGCGCGGTGGTGTTCTGTTTCGTCCATGCCCGCCCCCGGGGACCGCCGCTTCCCGTAGATGCCACCGACCAGGACTTCCGCCGTCGGCGCCAGCGTGAAGGCCGGCGCCGACGGCGGCGCTCAGGACTTGACGATGCCCGAGGTCGCCGACGAGCCGGTGCCGGTGGCCTCGGCCTCGCCGGTGTTCACCGCGATCACCGGCCCCCCGCCCCCGCTACTGCCGCCGGTCTGGTGGATGCCGGTGGTGGCCGTACCGCCGTCCCGGGCCGTGGCCTTCCCGGTCCCGGCCGCCACAACACCGCCCGGGACCGAGGCCGCCAGCACGATCAAGGCCTGCAACTCCCCGGCCACCCGCTCCCGGTCGGTGTCGTCCAGGTCTTCGAGCAGTGTTTCGAACCGGGCCTGCCACACCCCCTCCTGAACCATCCGATCCCTCACCGCGCCCTCCCCCGGCCCGCCAGGGGCCAGGGCGTCGTGAGTCCGGTCGAGGCGCTCCAGTTCGGCGCTCTCCCGGGCGGTGTCCCCCCGCCCGAACAGCCGGGCAACCCTGGCCCGAAAGGCAGTCCACACATCGGTGCCCGCGGCCTGCACCACCGCCGCACCACCGGCCGCAGCCAGCGCCGGCAACGCCTGACCCAGCAGTTCACCCGCCATAACCCCTACTCCCGACTCTCCGCTCCCATGCCCGGGCCCTGCCCGGACACACCAACCCATCCCAGCCCCCGCGGCGGACCACCGAGACCGGCGGTACGGCGACAATCGCCAACCGCCACTCCCACACCACGCGCCACAACATGCCGTGACAGGACCGGCACAACAGGTAACGCCCCGGGCCGCCCGCACGGTTCCCCAGCCCCAACCTCCCCTCGCCCGGGGCGCCTTCCCACGCGAACGGACCGGCGTACCCGCGGCCCGGGCCGGGCCGGACGGTCCGCCCCGTCCGCTCCCCGCCGACCAGCAGGACGCGCTCGCCACCACCTACCGGGGCGGCACGGGCAGCGTCTCCTGCTCAACTGTCCGCCCTGACTTCCGGACTCCCGTCCGGCTGACCCGGTAGCGACCGCCCCCGGCAACCTCAGAGCACACGGGCCCGCGCGAAGGAAACTCGTGCTCTTCTACGATTTCGCCGATACGGAGGTACGGGACTTCATGAGCGGCTGAATGCGTGTGCCGAAGTTCTCCATGCCTTCGAGGAACTCGTCGAACACCAGAATGATCCCTTTGACGCCGTGGACCTCACTGATCTGGTCGAGCATCCGCGCGACGGTCTCGTAGGACCCGACGAGCGTTCCCATGTTGAGGTTCACCGCGCCCTCGGGCAGCGCTACGGTCTTCGCGGTCGAGGAATCGTCGGCGCCCTGGTCCGTCGCCGTCTGTGCCGTCAAATACCCCAGCGCGGCGAGGTCGGCGTTGTCGTGGTAGTCCTTCCACTTCGCCTGCGCGGCCCGGTCCGTCTCGTCCGCGATGACCATGAACAGCGCGAGTGCGCCGACGTCGCGGCCGCTCGTACGCGCTTGTTCGGCGAGCGTGGCGGTGGCGTCGGAGAGTGCGAGCGGAGTGTTGACCCCGCTGCCCAGGATGAAGTTCCCGTCGGCGTACTCGGCGGCGAACCTCATTCCCGTGCCGCTCTGCCCCGCGGCGAGGATGTCGATGTGCCCGTTCGCCGGGCGCGGCGACAGCACGCAGCCGTCCATTGTGTAGAACTCGCCCCGCAGATCACTGGTGCCCTCACCCCACAACTGCCGCAGCACGGTGACGTACTCGGCAGCCCGCGTGTAGCGGTTGGCGAAGTGTTCGTCGCCGGGCCAGAGGCCCATCTGGGCGTATTCGGCGGGCGCCCAGCCGGTGACGATGTTGACGCCGGCCCGGCCGGGGGCGATCGAGTCGATGGTCACCGCCATCCGGGCGGCGATCGCCGGGGGAAGGGCGAGAACGGGTGCGGAGGCGTACAGCCTGATCCGCTCGGTCACGGCAGCCAGTGCCGCCGTCAGAGTGAACGACTCAAGGCAGTGATCCCAGAATTCCGTCTCGCCGCCGAATCCCCTGAGCTTGATCATCGATAACGCGAAGTCCAGTCCGTACACTTCGGCCCGCTGCACGATGGTCTTGTTCAGTTCGAAGGTCGGCATGTACTGCGGAGAACTCTTCGAGATGAGCCAGCCGTTGTTGCCGATGGGGAGGAAGACCCCGATGTCCATGCCGCTCCTCAGTCGTCAGGGCAGGCAACCCGGGGACTGTTTCCCGCCTCTACCGCCATCCCTGTACCACGGGCAATTCTGCCCGCGGCACCGGACGGTACAAACGGCCGCGGCTTCGCTCTCATCCGCCGGCCGACCCGCGCGGTGACTGCCCGACCGTGGTACCGGGAAGCGGAACCGCGGAACGGGCGAGGGCGCGGCGGGTGGCAGGGATGGGTTCTGGGAAGCGGCGTCGATGCGTGCCTGGAGCAGGCGTTGGGGGTCTTCGGCGATCCTGTTGCAGACGTAGAGCCACCATGTCGAACGCGAGCCCCCTCAGGAACTGCGCGGCCTGCGACGAGAGCGGGAAGGGGCTGGCGGCGACACCGGCTTTGGCAGCCCTCCGTCTTCCCATGCGGCATGGTCTCGGGCTTCGACAGACATATCCCTCCCCGCCCCGGACCTGCCCCAGGGTTCAGGAACACGGCTTCGGGCCCGGCGGACTTCCGCCGGGCCCACCCCGTACGGTAGGGGTTTGACGCCGTCCTCGCCGACACCGACACCGGCACCGACCCCGACACCGACCCCGACACCGCCCCCGAGGCGGACGGCCGCGCGGACAAGGTCCATCCCAGCGGTCTCCAGGGCGAGTTCCTCGCCATGTGCAGCGGCGTACGGCTGACGCCACCGAGCCATCTCCACGGGGACCGGACCGCCACACCGGATTCCAGCTCTGGGGCCCTCCGATCAGGCAACGAGCAGTTGGACGGGAACGGCCTGGAGCTCTCGGTACCCGGATTCGGTGACCGTCAGGTCCGTGCCGCCGAGGAGCACATCCCTGTCGTCCTGAGAGATGAGGGTCGGCGAGATCGAGTAGACCATCCCGGGTGCGAGGACGAAGTCCGGCTGCTCCTCCCGGCCTGGCACGAACTCCTGCTGGATTCGGTGGCTGCCGCCCGGGTACTCGGGAGCGTCCATGCCGAACTGATGGATCTGGGAGTGCTTGGAGAACTTGAACGGGGTCTGCTCAGCCGCTTCGCGGTAGGCCACGGCCAGATCCGAGTGCAGTACGCCCGGCTTGACGTGACTCAGCACATGCCTGCGGACTTCCAGGATGGAAGCGAACATGTCGGCGTGCAGTCGGCTGGGCTCACCCATCGAGATCTGCTGATCGGTGTGGCCGATGTAGCCGCGGTAGCGGGCCATTGACGTCAGTGTGAGCATGTCGCCCGCTTCGATCGGACGGGACAGGCACAACTCGGCGACCGCCGGGTTCTGCGAGGCGTGCTTGCCGAACGACAGATAGAACCTCGTGTCCACATCGGCGCCTTCGGCCCACATGGCGCGGATGCCTTCCTGGACGACCTGCGCGCCCGGCATCCCCGGCCGCACGAATCCGCGGATCGTCTGCACGGCGCTGTCCCAGATGCGGCAGGCCTCTTCGATGATGGCCAGTTCTTCGGCGCTCTTCACTGTGCGAGCGCTGGCGAAGACATCGGCGAGTTGGATGAGCTCCACGTCCGGCATGGCCGCCGTGAGCTGTTCGACGACCAGGTGGTTCAGTCCGGAGTCGACACCGACCCTCGCTCCCTTCGCAAGCCCCAGCTCCCTGATGCGGGCGACGATCTCCGAGGTGTCGCCCACCTGTCGCGGGGAGTGAATGTGGTCGCTGGCAGGGCGGATGTCCTCGATCCACTCCTGAGCGTCCAGGAGGTACGCAACCGGGATGTCGATGATGTGCCGACCGTTGACGAAGCACGTCACCGGCGCCTCGTTGGCTGTCAGCACGGCGTAGTTCTCACCCGGGATCCCGTTGGTGAGATAGAACGCGTTGTGCCCGCTGGCGATGATCGCTTCGGCGCCTGCGGCCCGCAGATACTTGCGGACCAGTGCATGACGACGGTCGCGCTCCGCGAGGGACAGCGTGTTGTTCGGGAGGTTGGTCCTGGCAGTTGTACTCATGACGTCCTCAGTTCGGTTGAACGTTGGTTTACTGACCGGCCGAAAGGTCTCTGAGCCCGGCCATGAATCCGGCGGCCGACGCGGCACTCATGCCGATGGTCACGCCCATCGCACGCGCCGTTTCGTTGGCGGCGGAGACGAACCCTTCGTGATACGTGCTCATCGCATCGTCGATGCGAGCGCTGAAGCAGGAGACAGACGCCGCTGCGACGCCGATCTCGTCGCTGTCCCGCAAGCCGGCGATCCCGGACCGGTTCTTGGCCATGCCCGCGTCGTTGGCTATCCAGCCCCGCACCGGCCAGGTCTTGAGCAGGGCCGCCTTCGTGCCGCCCGAGTGCACACCGGTCACCACCACGTCCGAGCTGAAGTCCTGGTCCTTGGGCAGGGAGGTCAGGGTGCGCACGACGAGGATTCGGTGACCGCGGGTGCCAACGATCTCGTGGATGGTGTTGTCCAGGTCGATGTCGATCTCACGGGCCTGTCCGCGCTCGGCCGCCAACATCAGCTGTGCCGCCCGTAGCGCTGGTTGCCCTGGCCGCACGCCCAGGGCCGCCGCCGCCGCGTTGACACTTCCGATCTCCCCCGCGGCCAGGGACAACCCGTTGGAGACTCCCCCGGTCTCCCCCGCGACGGCCGCGGCGGGCACCCCGTAGCGATCGGCGAGGGGAAGACCCGCGATTCCCGCTGCCTCCTTGCCCACACCGGCGTCATGGGCGATCACACCTTTGACGCCCTTGGAGAGCGCGTGCGCGACCGTACCGGCCCCGCAGTAGGACGCCGCGATCACCACGTCGTCATGACCGATCGAGGGGTCTTTGACGTAGAGCAGCGAGTCCATGGCGAACACCCGCCCGGCCACGGTCCGCGCGATGACCTGGACCACCCGATGGCCAAGGGGGGTCGGGTCGGCCACGGGCCGGCTCGGCCCTGAGTGGTCGTTGCGCTTCGGGGTCACGGCAGTATCCGTTCCTGGCGCGGCTTCGCGGTCGGCTCCGGGGCTGCGGCGCCCTCCGGGGGCGGCTCCACGGTCTCGGTTGTCCCTCGCGTTGCCCGCCGGATCAAGTGCGCGACCTCCGAACGCAGGGCGACGAACTCCCTGCTCGCCTTGGTCTCGATCTGGTCGCGCTCGGAAGGGAGATCGACGTCGATCTCCCGCATGGTCCGGCTCGGTGAGCCGGTCAGGACGATCACGCGATCGCCGAGGTAGACGGCCTCGTCGATGTCATGGGTGATGAGCATGATGGTCACCCCGTGGTTGCGTTGCACGGCGGCGACGAGGTCTTCGAGTTCGGCGCGCGTCTGCGCGTCGACGGAGGCGAACGGCTCGTCCATCAGCAGCAGACTCGGCCGATAGGCAAGAGCGCGTGCGATCGCCACCCGCTGCTGCATCCCACCTGACAACTGCCAGGGATACTTGGCGTGATCGCGCGAAAGGCCCACTTCGGCCAGCGCTCTCTCCACTCGCCTGGCGCGCTGGCCCTTGTCGACCTTCACATAGCGCAGCGGCAGCTTGACGTTCTCGGCCACCGTCAGCCAGGGGTAGAGCGAGCGTTCGTATTCCTGGAACACCATGGCCAGGTCATCGGGGACCTGGGACACGGCCACTCCGTGCATCCGCACGGTCCCGCTCGTCGGACGCAGCAGACCCGCGACGGACTTCATCAGCGTCGTCTTGCCGCAGCCGGACGGGCCCACGATCGAGACGAGTTCTCCTTCACCGATCTTGAAGCTGATCGAGTCGATCGCCGCTTTTCCCGGAAGGTACTCATAGTGGAGATCCTCCACTTCGAGAACAGTCTTGGGTTCGCGCACTCTCATCACGCCCTTTCTCCGATGTGCCAGCGGAGCAGCCGTTTCTCCAGCGCCATGAATGACAGGTTGAGCAGGATGCCGATGATGACGATCATGATGATTCCCGACCACATGTCGACGATCCTGAAGTAGTCCTGAGACGCGTCTACGAAGTGGCCGACGCCGTTGTTCGCGGCGACCAGTTCGCTGATGACCATGAGGTTCAGGCCCAAGGAGAGTGCCACCCGCATGCCGGCCAGGATCTTGGGACTCGCGGCCGGGAACACGACATGACGTAGTCGTGCCACCCGGCCCAAGCCGAACACACGCGCGGTGTCCAGCTTGACCCGGTCGACGGTCCGAACGCCCTCCACCGTGTTCAGGAGCACCGGCCACAGGCTCACGAAGGCGATCAGGGACACACGCATGTTGTCGCCGATTCCCAGCAGCACGAGAAACACCGGAAGGACTGCGGGGCTGGGGATCGAGCGCATGAAGTCGAGCAGCGGTCTGACCATGTCCGCGGCCAGTGCGGAGGAGCCGATCAGCACGCCACCAGCGATCCCGATGACGACCGCGAGGGCCCACCCCTGAAGGAGACGGCCAAGACTTGAGCCGACGTTCTCCGTGAACAGGTCCGTCACAAAGGGCGGTTGACCGGAGAACCACAGTGTGCGGGTGGTATCCAGGATGTCGGTCGGCACGGGGAAGTAACCGGAGGTGGAGGACCGGGCCAACTGGTGCCAGACCACCACCGCTACGACCAGGACGCCCCAGCGCACGACCAGGTCGCGTGCGACCCCGGCCACCCGGGCGTACGTCGGAGGCTTCACCGGCGCGAGCGATTCCGCTGGGCCGGCCTCTTGGGTTCTGGTCGTCATCGCGATACCCCGTCCATTCCGTGGCGCCACGCGAACAACCTGTTCTCGACGAGGGTCAGAACCAGGTTGATGGCGATTCCGAGTACTCCGGCGAGCACGGATGCGCCGAGCACCAGCCTCGTATCGCCGACCAGGCTGGCACCGAGGATGTAGGAGCCGATGCCCGTGGGCGATCCGGCCACCAACTCGGCGCCGACAACGACGACCAGGGCCAGGCCGGCCGAGATGCGGATGCCGGTGAACACGAAGGAGGCGATGCTGGGCATCACCACCCAGCGCAGGATGGCGCGGCGCGGCATACGGAAGCTCTTCGCCGTGGAGACTCCGACTGGATCGATGTCCTTCGTCCCGTACAGCGTGTTGAGCAGGGTCGGCCACAGAGCCGCCAGCAGCGCGAGGATGACCTTCATCCTCGTCTCGGTCCCCGCCGCGAGCATGAAGATCGGGATGAGCGCCACGGCCGGCAGGTTCCTCAGTATCTCGATCGGAACCACGACGGCCCGGGCGACGATCGGCAGGGAGCCGATGGCGATACCGAGCGGGACGGCGATCAGGACCGTCAGGAGCATGGTGAGGCTCCACGCCGCCATGGTCCAGCCCATGGCAGTGGCGAACTCGCCGTCTCGGAGCAACCCGTAGGCCGCGTCGAGGATCTGGAGCATCGTGGGGAACGAGTCCCCCAGCCATCCGACTGACGTTGCGATCTGAGCGATCGCGAGGAAGATCGCCACCCCGGCCGCTCCCCGTACGACCGGGCGCATTGACTTCCGTGCCCTCTGTCGCGCGGATTGCCGGTCGACGTTCCGGCGGACGGGCCCGGCCACCGAGGTGGGGGTGCTGGTCCCCGTGGCGACGCCGTGTGAACTGGTATCGGGCACTCTCGTCACCATTTCGATGCTCGGTCGTCTCGGTGGAATGGCCCGTGCATCAGTTGCCGATCTTCGGCACGGAGATCTCATGGTCCACAACACCCAGGTCGCGCATGATGCCCGCCAGTTCCTCAAGGTCCTTCTGATCGATGTCGGGGGTGAAGTCGGGCAGCACAAGGCTCTTGATCTGCTCGGCCTTGAAGCTCGTGTAGGTGGGGAGTACGCGAGTGACCACTTCGGGTCTGGCCTCAATGGTTTCGGTGGCCTTGACGACAGCCCGGCGGAACGCCGCGATCGTGTCGGGGTTCGCCTTGGCGTACGCGGTGCGGGTGTTGTATCCGACCAGGGGGAATCCCTCGAACGGGCCGGAGAACGCGTCGAAAACGATGCGGTAGCCGCCCGAGGCCAGCAACCCGCCGAGCACCGGCTGCGGCACACAGGCGGCGTCGACCTCACCGTCGTCGAGGCTGTGCTTCATCTCAGCGGGTGCGAGTTGTACGTACTTGGTGTTGGCTTTGTCCCGTTTGAAGCCCTGCTTCTCCAGCGTTGTGTCCAGCAGCATGTTGCACATGCCCGGGGCTCCGGTCACCGCCGCGGTCTTGCCGACGAGATCAGCCGGCTTCTTGATGGTGGAAGACTTCGGCACGACGAATGAGGCGTAGGTCGGGACACCGCTGGTGGCCCCCATGATCGGGGTCAGGGGGACCTTGCCGTCAGCGGCGAGCAGGTACGCCGACCACGGGATGCCCCCGACGTCGAACGAGCCACCCACTGTCGGCGCGACGGGCGATCCCGGCGGCATCTGCTTGGTTTTCACGTCCAGCCCCTCGGCGGCGAAGTATCCCTCCTCGACCGCGACGAAAATCGGCAGATAGTCGGCGAGCGGCAGGTAGCCGACGGTCATCGACTTCGCCTTCGGCTTGCTGCCTGGTCTGTCCTGGCCGGAATCCGCGTCCGATCCGCACGCGCTGAGGGCGAGCAGGGCCACGCTGACCATCGCCGAGACGAGGGTTCGCTCGGTCTTCGACGCACGAGTGAGGGCCGCACCGCGTGGTGAGGGTGACACATTCATGTCTTGTCCTTCCAACCGTTGTCGAGAGCGTCTGCTTCGACGTGCTGCGGGCTATGGAATTAACACCACTACGACAGATGCTCACGAATTGTTATGCATCGATCGTCAGTTTCCGGTTCTTCTGACTGGCTTGCGGGTGCGCTGGCTTGCGGGTGCGCTGGCTCGGCTTGGGGCCGCTAACCGGCGCAGCGGTTGTCACCAGGGCGAAGCGTGATGAGCGCGGCGATCGCCGCTGCGGCCTGGGGCGGACCGGTCGAGGTTCGGCCCCTGGAGTGACCGCGGGTAGCGGCGTCGCTTCCCTCCAGATGCGCAGTGGCCGCGGGTGGCCTGGCCGTTGCCCCGTCGCGGATGTCCCTGTGCGCCTCGGATCAGGCGAACGTGAAGTCGGTGCCGAGACCTCGCATACGGGCACTGTCGTAGATCGCGGACGCGAGGGCGATATCCCAGAATCCGCCCTCGGAGTCCTTGAAGACGATCCGTTCGTCCTGCGATGTCCGGCCTGGCACCTTGCCTGAGGTGAGGTCGCCGAGCTCTGCGACGCTCTCCCAACGGAGATCGCCGGTCTCGGTGAGGCTCAGTAGCGGGTGCCCGCGATCATCGGGAAGCCACGGGTCGACCCATCCCCGCTCATGGGTCTTCGAGCCGACAACAATCTTGTCGCTCGCGCTGTGCACCGATGGATCGATCTCGTTCGGGTGCCCGTAGCTGAGCAGCAGCGAGCCCCTCTCCTTCATCAGATCGGCGTGCAGGACTGGTTCGAGGGACGACGTGCCGACGAGCACGACGGGGGCGTTGCCGACCGCGACGGCCGCCGATCCAACAGCCCTGACCGAGATGCCGAGCTGTGCGGAGACGTCCTCGGCGAACGCCGAGCGCCTTGCCGCGTTACGGCTGAAGACCCGGATCTCGGAGACCGGTCGCTGCCGTGCGACGGCGGCGAGGACCGCGCGTAGGTTGTGTCCGCTGCCGATGACCCCGATCGTGTCGGCATCCGCGGGCGCGAGCAACTGAGTGGCCAGCGCCATCGTCGCGCTGATGCGCAGTGTGCCGAACGGATAGGACATCACCGCCAGCAGTTCACCCGTCGGCTCGTCGTAGACGGTGGCGATGGCGGGCACGGTCTTGGCGTTGCCCCGGCCCGCGGGATTCACCCGAGCGCCGGCCCGCCTCGGCTCGCCGACGGCTCCGAGAACAACCCTCAGCGCGCTGTCGGCCATGGGGAGCATCATGGGGGCCTTGGCGTCGACCGCGTCCTTGGCCTGGGCGTTCGCCGTCTCCCGAATGACCTCCATCGCCTTCGGGAGGTCCATCAGCTCCAACACCTCGTCGTTGCGCAGCAGAAGGGTCATCGTGGTACACCCGCTGCCCGGGTCCTCGCACCGTTCTCGGCTCTGTCCGTTCCTCGGCGATCATCCATCGGGGTCAAGTCCTCTCATCGGGATTGGTGACTGGTTTCGGTCAGGGCCTAGGGCTGTCGGCCACAGGGCCCTCCGTTGGGCCTGGGGCAGCGGACGGCCGGTTCAGAGGTCGGGAGCGGCCTGCTCGCCGTCAGAGAAGAGCAGCGACTTGATCACCAGGGGGACGACCCTGCTGGGGTGGACCAGTTCGCCGCCTGTCGACGGCGGACCTCGCGATGCCGCCTGTTCGTAGCAGCCGCGGACGAAGTCGCCGAGCGTTCCCGCGTCGACGGTGTCGTCCGGCAGGTACGGAGTGAACAGCACCGGCGAGCGCCAGGGCCCCGCACGCTCGACGACGATGAATCTGCTGGACAGGTCCTGGACCTGGCGGGCAGGTGCACCCGGGCGAACATCAGGTGCGAGGTGGACGAGCCGATGTCGATCCCCACGGTGAGGGGTTCCAACTGGTCGGCATTCCAGGGAGAGGAATTGGCGACATGGGCGAGCTGCCCAGGTACCCAGGACAGCGCAAGGGTCAGTGCGGCTTCTTCTGCGTCTGCTCCCATCTGCGTGCGAATTCGGGTGCGAGGGGGATGCCCTGCTTCTTGAGTTCTTCGGCGAAGATCGTGAGGATGCGGGGGTCCTCGTTCTCGGTGGAGATCTGCAACCCGCCGTTCCTGACGCTCTTGTCGACCTCGTCGAAATGCGCCTTCCGTTCATGGGTCACCGGGTAACGGATACTCCCGAAGGCAATGGCAAGATAACGAGAGGGACCAGCACTGGTATTGAAGTGCTGATGGAACATCTGGTCAGCCGGCGCATACACACTGCCATGCTTCCAGTCGAACCGCCGAAACCCCTCCTCCCCCTCATACCAGAAAAGCGAGTACCCACTCCCGGACATCGGGAAGATATGGAAGTCAGGCCCATGCCGATGACCGTTCTTGTACGAACCCGGAGGCATCTCCGAAACATGGGCATGAGTCGTACCATCAGCCATCGACAGATGAACATTCGAACTCCCCGGACCACGCGCCGCCCACTCCCTCAGCTCCAACTCCTGCACCCTCGGAACGAA
>NZ_JAMQAW010000033.1 GCF_023701525.1 Streptomyces albipurpureus | reverse complement strand
CTGGGTTCCTCTCATAAAACCCATCTGACCTGCTATCACCACCCCCCGCATCCCGGGGGAACCTCAACCCAAGGCCCCCGCCCCGGACAACCCACACCAAGACAAGCCCCCCGGACACAGGAGGCACCCCTACCCCCGCAGCCCGCCGCCAGGCGCCCCCAGCCCGTCCGGCGTTTGAGGACGGAACCCTTGCCCCCGGGCGAGGACACCGAGCACGGGCGCACCCACCCCAAGCGCCCAAGACCCCGGGGGGTACAAGCCAACCCCCACCAGGGCCAGGCCCGCCGCCAGGCGACCCTCCAGCCCGTCCGGCGATTGAGGACGGAACCCCCCACCCCCGGTGAGAACACCGAACACAAGCACACCCACCCCAAGCGCCCAAGACCCCGAACGCAGACACAGCCGCAGCCACACCCAGCGTCTCAGCCGACGGACCCCTCGGCCGCGCCGATACGCGAGCCGATACCCTCGCGTGCGTGGCTGATATCCAGATTCCCGCTGACATCAAGCCCGCCGACGGCCGTTTCGGCGCGGGCCCCTCCAAGGTGCGTACGGAGGCGCTGGACGCCCTCGCCGCTACCGGTACGTCCCTCTTGGGCACCTCCCACCGCCAAGCCCCGGTCAAGAACCTGGTCGGCGAAGTGCGCGCGGGCGTAAGTGATCTATTCCAGCTCCCCGACGGCTATGAGGTGATCCTCGGCAACGGCGGTTCCACCGCTTTCTGGGACATCGCGACCCATGGCCTGATCGAGAACAAGTCCCAGCATCTGTCGTTCGGGGAGTTCTCCTCGAAGTTCGCCAAGGCCGCCAAGCTGGCGCCGTGGCTGGCCGAACCGACCGTTATCGCCTCGGACCCGGGTACTCACCCGGAGCCGGCGGCCGAGGCGGGCGTCGACGTGTACGCGTTCACCCACAACGAGACCTCGACCGGCGTCGCCGCCCCCATCAAGCGGGTGGCCGGGGCCGACGAGGGTTCTCTGGTGCTGGTGGATGCGACGTCCGGCGCTGGTGGTCTGCCGGTGGACATCACGGAGACGGATGTCTACTACTTCGCCCCGCAGAAGTGCTTCGCGGCCGACGGCGGCCTGTGGATCGGCGTCTTCTCTCCGGCGGCGCTGGAGCGTGCGGCACGGGTGCACGGCTCCGGTCGGCACGTTCCGGAGTTCTTCAGCCTGCCGACGGCGATCGACAACTCGCTGAAGAACCAGACGTACAACACTCCGGCGCTCTCGACCCTCTTCCTGCTGAATGAGCAGCTGAAGTGGATCAACGGCCAGGGCGGCCTGGACTGGGCGGTGCAGCGGACCGCGGCCTCCTCGCAGGCGCTGTACGGGTGGGCGGAGGCGTCCAAGCACGCCAACCCGTTCGTCGTGGACCCGGCCAAGCGGTCGCAGGTCATCGGGACGATCGACTTCTCGGACGAGATCGATGCCGCAGCGGTGGCCAAGGCGCTGCGGGCGAACGGGATCGTGGACACGGAGCCGTACCGCAAGCTGGGTCGCAACCAGCTGCGGGTGGCGATGTTCCCGGCGGTGGACCCGGCGGACGTCGAGGCGCTGACCGCCTGTGTGGACTATGTGATCGAGAATCTGTGACGCCTTAGGGCGGTGTGAGTGAGCCCCGGGGGGAATTGATCCCTCCGGGGCTCACTCATTCGGGTGGTCGATCGACGCCGGGTCAGGTCCCGGGTGAACGGTCGGTCGGGGAGAGTGCTGGCGACGCCGGCGGGCCCGGGGACCCCCGTACTGCGGGCGCGTGCGGTGGTCAGCGGCTCAGCTGCTGGAAGCGGCGTACCGCGAGGGGAAGGAAGATCGCGGTCAGCGCCGTCGGCCAGACGACGGCCATCAGCAGGGCGTTCTCCTGGATCCAGCTGCCGTCGCTCGCGACCGGGTTGCCGAACAGTTCGCGGGTCGCCGCCGCTGTCGAGGAGATCGGGTTCCAGGCCGCCACCGTGCCCAGCCAGTCGGGCATGGACGACGGCGGAGCGAAGATGCTGGAGATCATCGTGAGCGGGAAGACCACCGCGTAGAGGCCGCCGGCCGCCTCCGGACTGGGGATGACCAGGCCCAGGAAGATCCCGATCCAGATCAGGCAGAACCGCAGCAGCATGAGCAGTCCAAAGGCCCCGACCGTCTTCAGCAGACCACCGTCCGCGCTCCAGCCCATGGCCAGGGCGGTCGCAGCGAGGATGGTCAGTTCGGCGCTGGAGACCATCAGATCGCCGACGCCGCGCCCGGTGACCACCGCGGAGGGAGCCATCGGCATGGACCGGAAACGGTCGATGACGCCCTTGGTGGAGTCGGTCACCACGGTGATCGCGGTGTTCATCAGACCGAAGGCCATCGTCATCACGAACATGCCCGGCATCAGGAAGTCCCGGTAGTCCCCGTCGTCCGGGGCCTTCATCGCGCCGCCGAAGACATATCCGTACAGCAGTACCGACACGATCGGAAAGCCCAGCTGCCAGGCGATGTAGGAGGGGTGTCGGCGATAGGTGAGCAGGCCCCGGCGGACCACGGTCCAGCAGTCGGCGATCGCCCAGTAAAGCCGGCGCTCCCCTCCGCTGCCGAGGTCGAGATTGACCTTCTCCGTCGGTTGGGTGACCGCGCTTCGGTCGATGACCTGGCTCATGCGGCTGCCTCCTGGTCCTTGTCCGTACGGTGTCCGGTCAGACGGAGGAAGACGTCGTCGAGGCTGGGCCTGCGGAGCCCGATGTCTTCGACGGTGATCCCCGCGTCCTGAAGGGTTCGAGCGACGTCGGTGAGTGCTGCCACCCGGTCGGTGATCGCGGCGTGCA
Organism: Streptomyces albipurpureus; assembly: GCF_023701525.1. Taxonomy (GTDB): domain Bacteria; phylum Actinomycetota; class Actinomycetes; order Streptomycetales; family Streptomycetaceae; genus Streptomyces; species Streptomyces albipurpureus. Next base: position 73,512 of record NZ_JAMQAW010000033.1, on the reverse strand, counting down.
CCCGGCGTTCCGCTTCGTCGATCTCGGGGACGCCCTGCGCCACCCGCGCTACGGCCGTGACCGCCGTTTCGATCTCGCTGGAGTCGCCGACGACGACCTCGATCCGGTCGCCGCCCACCGTGTTCTTCAGGCCGTCGGGGGTGTCGTCGGCTATGGCCCGCCCCTGGTCGATGACCGTGATGTGGGAAGCCAGCTTGTCGGCTTCCTCCAGGTACTGGGTGGTCAGCAGCACGGTCGTGCCCTGAGCGACCAGCTCGCGAACGGAGTCCCACACCTCGCCGCGCCCGCGGGGGTCAAGGCCGGTCGTCGGCTCATCCAGGAAGAGCACATCAGGCGCGAGGATCATTGAGGCAGCCAGATCGAGCCGGCGCCGCATCCCACCGCTATAGCCGTCGACCCCCTTGTCGGCGGCCTCGACCAGGTCGAACTGCTCCAGTAGTTCGACCGCGCGGCGCCTGGCCCGCTGGCCGCCCAGATGGAACAGCCGGGCGAACATCTCCAGGTTCTGGCGGCCCGACAGCATCTCGTCGACAGCCGCGTACTGGCCGGTGAGGCCGATGCGGCCGCGGACCCGGCGGGGCTCACGCGCCACGTCGAAGCCGGCGACCCGGGCATGCCCGCCGTCGGACTTGAGAAGGGTCGCAAGGACGCGCACCGCGGTGGTCTTGCCCGCGCCGTTGGGCCCGAGGAGGCCGTGGACGGTGCCGCGCCGGACGGTGAGGTCAAAGCCCGCGAGCGCGCGCTTCTCGCCGTATCTCTTCTCCAGCCCTTGGGCGTGTACGGCGTTTTCGGTCACGGTTTCCTCCATGGGCAGGCAGCGGAAAAGGTCGGGACGGGACACCTTCGCGTACGGCGTACCCAGAAGAGTACACCGTACTCAGTTTCTGTCGAGCGGTGCGGGATACGGCGATTACAGTGAAGTCATGACGACCGAGACGAGCGGCTCCGGCGATGTCGCGAGGACCCTGGAGCTTCTATGGGGTACGGGTGAACGACCCACCCGGGGCCCCAAGCCGGGCCTCAGCCTCGATCGGATCGTCATGGCCGCGGTCGAACTCGCCGACACGGAAGGCCTGGGCGCGCTCTCGATGCGCCGCCTCGCCACCGAGCTCGGCACCGGGGCGATGAGCCTGTACCGGTATGTCCCCGGCAAGGCCGAGCTGCTCGATCTGATGTTGGACCGGGTGAGCGATCCCGGCCCCTATGACCCACCGAAGCCCGGGGAGCGGGTGGATTGGCAGATCGCCGTCGAGACGATGGCCCGCGGCTTTCTCACCCTGTACCAGGCACACCCCTGGCTCCTCAAGGTCAATCAGGCCCGCTCGGTCCTCGGCCCCAGCACGGTACGGTCCCTGGAAGCGGCCCTGATCGGCCTGGAGGGTATGGGACTGCGCGATCCCGAGCTGATCTCGGTGATCATCTCGACCCAGAGCTTTGTGCAGGGCATCGCCCGGATGGAGGCGGAGGCCCAGGAAGCCGTCGAAGCGACCGGGACGAGCCATGTCGACTTCTGGAAGAACCAGGAGCCCTTCCTGGTCAGGGCGATGGCCAGCGGAAAGTACCCCCGGATGGCCAGCCTGGCGGAGGACACCTTCAGCGAGGACTTCGACCACTTCGAGTTTGGACTCCAGCGGCTGCTGGACGGGCTGAAGATGCTGGTCCAGGAGCGCAGCGAAGCGAAGAAGCGTCCGGCGGCTGGGGCCGCGGGGCCGGATCAGTAGTCGGGCACCGGAAGCACGGAGCTCGGTCCGGCCACCGGTACCGCTCGTTGCAGGCCCGCTGAGGACGTACGAGCTGAACCGGGTCGACCACGCGATGCGATCAGTCCCCGCGTCTCCGCAGTCGCTTCATCCCCATCACCAACGCGGTCGCCGCCGCGATCACCAGCACCCCGTACGTCACCGTGGACTTGTCGTCCTCGCCGCCGCCGGAAGCTGAACTCCCCGCACCGGTGGGCGAGTTGCCGCCCTTGCCCTTCTTCTCCAGGCCGACCCGCTGCACCTCGCTCTGCTTGCCCTCCGTGCCGAACATCAGCGCGGAGCCGTCCACCGTGTAGGCGACGGACTCCGACTGCCCCTGGATCGGGGCCTTGACCCGGTGGTCAGCGCCGAGGCGACCGTTCTGCCAGGCATAGCCACGAGCGCTGAAGTAGGAGCGCAGCACCAGTTCCTTGCCGTCCGGGGAGAATGCGCCGTCCGTCACCCAGGGCACCTCCCCGATGCGCCGGAAGGTGTTGGTGCCGGCGGTGGTGAGCTTGGCCGGACCCTCGTAGAGGCCGCCGCCGTCCTCGTTCTTGGAGGCGATGTAGACCCGTCCGGTCCGGGGATGCACCATCATCGCTTCGGCGTTCCGTGGACCGTCCGCGTACTTCACCGTGTACTGCGTCGCTCGCACGGTCATGTCACGCAGGGCCTTGGGCTCGGGGAAGGTGTAGATCCAGACGTGGGACCAGCTGCCGTTGAGGTTGTCGCCGATGTCACCGACGTAGACGTTCCCGTCCGAGCCGACGGAGATCGCCTCCATGTCCCGTGGCTTGCCCACGCCGCGCAGGGTGACGGTGGCGACCGTCTTCCCGGTCTTGGAGTCGATCGCGAAGACGCGCGGCTCGTCCTGGTCGTTGTGCGTCCAGTAGACCCCCGGGTGCGCGCGGCTGGCGGCGAGACCGCTGGACTCGGTGATCCGGGTGTCCTCGATCGTGAAGCTCTTGTCATCGGCGACGGCGGGAGCGGCCATGGCTGCGAGCAGCAGAAGGGCGGCGGCACCGGTGACATACGGAAGCGAACGCATGCCCCCAGCCTGCCATCCCCGGTGGACAGAACGGGCCCTACCGCTCACCGAACTGATCATCAGGGTCACCAGGAACACATCGGGCCACGTCCGTTTCGCATCGCGCTCCCCTGTTCCCGTATCAGGGGCGGGCGGTCTGCGTCTCGGCACAGACGATCGTGAGGGGCCGGAAACCGTCCTCCGTGGCGGGGCTCACATGGCTGCCGCCCAGACCCATCGGTCATGATGGCCCCCATGCGTTTTCTGTTTGTCGGCGACAGCATGACCATCGGACGCGCCGGCGAACACAGCTGGCGCTACCGCATGTGGCAGCACCTCGAAGCCTCCTTCGACGGTTCGTACGAGATCGTCGGCCCGCGTTCGGGTCCGTACGCTCCCGAGGCCGACGCCGCGCCCGCCACCGACGACGGCGACCCCGCGTTCCCGCCCGAGGCACATCGGCATCTCGCGGGCTGGGGCGAGGGCTGGTTGCATATGGCGCCGATCATCGGGGAGACCGTCGCCGAGCATCGGCCCGATGTACTACTGGTCTCGCTGGGGCTGATAGACCTGGGGTTCTACACGAACAGCGGCCAGACCGTGGTGAACACCCACCGGTTCATCGCCGAGGCCCGTGCTGCCGCGCCGACGATCCGCATGGTGCTGTTGCCGGTGATACCGAATGTGCGCGCCCGCACCGACGCTCCCTTCGCGGCCGAGTGCGACCGTTTCAACGAGCTCCTCGCCAAGACGGTCGCCGACCTCGACACAGCTGTTTCGCCGCTGCTGTTGGCATCGCGCCCGTCGTCGTACGCGCTCGATACGGACACCTACGACGGGACCCACCCGAGTCCCACCGGTGAGCACAAACTCGCGTCGGCATTCGCTTCCGCGATGCATCAGGGGTGGGGGCTCGGCGGACGGTACGAGCCGGCTTCCGACGAGGGCGTCCGGGTGCCGGGGACCGGGGGCTGACCTCGGGGAGCCGTCCCGTGTCCGTCAGGGCATCCGCTCGGCGTAGGTCAACTGGTCGAGGTGGTAGTAGTCCGCCACACACTGGGCGGGCCACCTCTTGCGGCCCTTGTCGCCGAATGGCTCCAGCATCTTGCCCACCTTGGTGGGGGTGTACGGCATGACGGTCTCACCTCGCGCCGCGCCCTCCCGCAAGAAGGCGTCCTGCCGGTCCCATCGCTCGGCCCTTGACTCCATCTGGCGCCCCAGATGCATCAACGGCGTCGTCAGACCCGCCACGGTGACGGCACACACCAGTGCCGCACCGGTCAGCAACAGGGCGCGGCCCCGGCGCCCACTGGTGCGGGTGTCGGGGGTGAGGTCGCGCAACCAGCGGCCCAGCAGCGCGCCGGCGCCCACCAGGACCAGGACGTACACCAGCAGATAGTCATTCCAGGTCCGCTCGGTCGTCACCACTCGTGCGCCGAAGACGGGATAGGTGATGACCGTGCACAGATAGCCGGAGACCAGGAACGCGGCGGTCCCGAGGGCGATCAGCACGGCCGGTCGAGCGGGAAGCAGAACAGCCCCCCGTCCAGCACCGCGTCCGGCCCTCCGCTGCGCGAGCAGCCCGAGCAACACTCCGGCGGCCACGGCCCCCAGGTACTGCCAGGTCGTGAACACCGTCTCCAGGATCTGTAGATAGCCCCGCAGCGAACCCCGCAGCGACTCGGGGGCGAGCATCGAGACGCTCTCCGCGTCATAGCGGGTGCGGCGGTTGCGGGAGCCGGGTGAGGTCATCAGGATCAGCGTGCCGATGGCGACCCCCGCCATACCGGCCAGCGACCATATCCGGGCGAATCGCCGCACTCTCTCGACGAAGATCAGATGGGCGAAGAGCACCACGCCGCCGAGCACCACCAGCGCGACAACGGACGCCTCTTCGGAGAGGGTCCCCATGAAGACGCCGGCGCCGGTGACCACCGCGAGCGCGGTGATACGGCCCCGGCGCCCACGGGCCACCAGCAGTGGAATCGCCGCCGCGAGGGCCAGCACGGGGGCGAGGGTGTGGGAGACGGAAGCGGCGGGCCAGTAGAACGTCTTGTACGTGTTGGGCGTGGCGAAGAGGAAGACGGCCGCGATCATCCCGGCGACCAGGAGCGGTACGCCACGCGGGACTTCCAGCTCCGCCCGGCGCAGCAGCCGGACCGTCAGCGCCCAGAGCAGCACCAGCATCAGCACACCGCTGACCAGACCGAACCACTGATGCCCGGCTACCGGGTACTTGGTGTAGAGCCCGACGAGGAGTCCGTTGCCGACCCGGCCGTTGTCGGTGAAGTAGAACTTGTCCATCAGCCCGGTGATGCCGTGGTCCCGCACATGCGGCAGAAAGCACCATTCGTCGGCGCTGGGCCGCACATGGCGGCCGTACCAGGAAGCCAGGGTCAGCAGGCCGAGCGGCAGCAGTGCCAGGACGAGCGGCCAGCTGGCCTGCCGACCCCCCGGGGAGGGTGGCCGAGGCCCGTCCGAGCTCTTCTTCGGGGTGCCGTCGGTGTGTTGCGTGCCATCGGGGGGTGAGGTGTCGAGAGCCATGAGGTCCTATCGCCCCTCGCCCAGCCGAGGTGCCACCGGGCGGGTGGGGGCACTGCTACGGAGGACCATCGGTACGGACAGCGGCAGTTCCGCCTCGTTCGTCTCGCGCACCACGTAGTGGGGTCGCTGCTTGGACTCGTGGTAAATGCGGCCCACGTACTCCCCGATGATCCCGAGGGTGGCGATCTGCACACCGCTCATTCCGACGATCACCGCGACCAGCGTGGCGTATCCCGGGGTGTCCACGCCGTCCACGATGACATTGGCGACAATCCACAGCGCATACGCAAGTGCCGAGAGAAAGAGCCACAATCCACCATGGATCGCCATGCGCAACGGGCGGCTGTTGAAGGACAGCAGCCCATCGATGCCGTAGTTCAGCAGCCTGCGCCCGCCCCACTTGGACTGACCGGCCGCCCGTTGAACGTTCTCATACGTAAAGCTGACGGTGTCAAATCCGATCCAGGAGAACAATCCTTTGGAGAACCTATTACTCTCGGGGAGAGCGAGCAAGGCATTGACGGCACGCCGGGAAAGCAGTCTGAAATCCCCCGCACCGTCGACGACTTCCACATCCATGAAACGTCGGACCAACCGGTAGTAGGCCTGGCTGAGTGCCGTCCGTAGCATTCCCTCTCCGGTACGGTCCCGCTGGGCCACGACCTGGTCGTAACCGTGTCGGTGCAACTCCAACATCTGGGGGATGAGTTTGGGGGGATGCTGTAGGTCGGCGTCCATCAGGATCACCGCATCCGCTTGGGACATCCGCAGGCCAGCAAGCATCGCCGACTCCTTGCCGAAGTTCCGGCTGAAGGAGGTGTAGCGGGTTCGCGGGTCAGTGGCGGCGAGGCTCTTCAGCCGTACGAGGGTGTCGTCGATGCTGCCGTCGTCGACGTAACAGATCTCGAAATCCGCCCCCATTGGCTCAAGGACATCGATCAACTCGGCATGAAATGCCTCGATCACCTCGCTCTCGTTGAAGCACGGAACAACAAGTGAAATCTTTAGCATCGCTGCTTTCCTCGGTTGGCTTGCCGCTTTCTGACCTGCTGTACGTTCACAGCCCCGGCGGGACGTGAAGTCCATAGTGCGCAGGTGCAAGGGCGCGAACCGGGAAGGCGACACTTCCGCGTGGTGGTTCGCGAATCAGCCGGTCTGGCCCTTCGCGTCTACCACCACTGGCTTGGTGCGCGCCTCGCCATACAAGACGGTTCCTACGGAAATTCGTTCCCTCGGACCCTTCGTCCCGCGTGGCAGTGCGGGAACATGTTCCTTGGCGGCGGCCGTCCGCGCCCCCACATAGCGGTAATCACGCGCAGCCAGAATGATTTGCGAGAGATCCTTGGCATCCGCCCACTTGAGGCCGATGATGACGATCTGTTCACCGCGGGGTCCGCGCGCACCGTCCGTGATCTCAAGGCCCGGGATGGTCGCCAGGGCGCGGTAGAGCCGGGCGAGCCCGGCGGATGGCAGCGGATGCCCCTTCAGCAACTCGGCCACCGCACGGAAACTGTGCTGGGCCCGGGTCTCGTTCTTCGCCGGGGTGACCGTCCTCCTGCCCATCACATACGTCGCGCTACCGCTCGGGAACATGGCACGCGCCGCGGCGAGGACGCCGGCGGAGTCCTGCGGAAGGGCTTTGACGGCACGGTAGATATCGCGCGCCGTGTAGTCCGCGGCACCCTTGATCTCCCCCTTGCCTACCGGACCGGCGTACCGGGTCCAGGCGTCCGGGCCAGGACCCGGCCGCCAGACGTGCTCGATCCACATTTTCTCCCAACTCGTCTTCGGGCCGGTACCCAGCCGCCAGACGCGCTCGATCCGCACCTCCTCCGAACTCGTCTGATGTGCCAGGTCAACCTGGACGAGTTCGGTCCGGGCGTAGATCCACTGGTCATCGCGTGGCTCCGCCGGAGTAGGCCGTGTCTCCATCACCGCGGCGGCCCGCAGCAGGACATCCAAGGACGTACCGGCCGCCCCCGCGGATGCCTCTGCCCGGCCCCAGGCGGTGGGTGCGCCACCGAGTTGGGCGCCGAGTACGGCGGTCGCCGTGACCGCGGCGGTGATGGCGACGGCGGCCCCGGCCGCGGCGAATCTCCAGTCGTCGCGCGGCAGCCGGAAGCGGGCCCAACTGCCGGAAGCGGTGGCGACGCTGGTGAGCCGCTGGCGACCGGCGGCGAGCACCGTGGAGTCGGCTTCGGGGGTATCGGCGCGCAACTCGCGCACCTGGGTCATCTCGTCCATGACGGATCAGCTCCTGATGGCGGGGGTGAAGGTGGCACCGGCGACGAGGGCGGAGCCGCTCGGCGTCCCGGAGTTGGTCGCGCGAACGGCTCCGCAGACAACGCGGCGCTCCGCCCCGGAGACGGCTTCCCTGGGCGCGGCACCAGCCGCGGCCCCCTCCTCCTGCTCGAACTCATCGTCGACGAAGGCGGGATCGGCCATCAGCACCGTACGGACCTTGCGTCGGGCCCGGTTGAGCCGCGATCGCACGGTGCCCAGCGGAATGCGAAGCGCCTCCGAGACCTCCTGGTAGCTGAGATCCGCCCAGGCGACAAGCAGCAGAACATGCCTATCACCGGGTGATAGCGCGGCGAGCGCGCCCGCGAGGGGAACCTGTGCGGCGATCCGCTCATCGGACCGCTCGCTCCAGGACTCACCCAACGGGTCCATGGGCGCGCCCCCGGAACGTACGAGGGCCCTGAGGGCGCGTTCCTCACTGCGCCGGTGTCCGCCGATGAGCTTGGCGGCGATGCCGTAGAGCCAGGGCCTGGCACTGGCTCTCGCCGTGTCATAGCGCCGACGGCGGCGGAAGGCGATGAGGAACGTCTCCGCCATGATGTCCTCGGCCGCGCCCTCCCCCAGGCGGCGGGCGGCATAGCGGTAGATTTCGGGTGCGTGCCGGTCGTAGAGCAGCGCGAAGACCTCGGGCTGCTCCAGCGACTGCGCGATGACCTCGGCGTCATCACCGACGGCCGGGGGTCCGGTCACATCGACTCCAGGGATAGAACGGTGAACCTGTCACCTCCCTGTTGACCGCATCGAACGGAATAGTTCACGGGGCCGTGTCGGAGCGCCCATGAGTATCGTTGTACAAGGCGGCGGCTGCCGCGCCCCAAGCGCGGCGGCGGGGAGGAGCGCCACGGTGACTGTGCTTGACGACAGGATCGAGATGGCCGAAGCAGACGACGAGCCGACTCTGGACACGATGTTCGAGTGGCTTGAGGCGATGCCCGTCCCCGAGGGATTCAGGGCCGAAGTCGTCGGGGGGAACATCTACATGTCGCCGCAGCGACACACGCACTGGGAGATCATCGCTGCCGTCTATGAGCAGCTGAGGACGAGGTACCCGCGACAGCGAACCGGGTGACGTGCGTATCGACTTTCCCGGCCATCTGAACGGCTTTGCCTGCGACCTTGTGGCGCTGGCCGAAGAAGCGATCAAGGACGCCAGGGGCCACCTGCGGTACGAGGACCTCGAACTCGTGGTCGAGGTGATCTCACAAGGCACCGGAGCGAACGACTACGGCCCGAAGAAGCAGGTGTACGCCGCGGCCGAGGTCCCCGTCTATCTGATCGTCGATCCCTACCAGGGCAAGTGTCATGTCTACTCCGAGCCCAAGGAAGGTGTCTTCCTCACCGAGATGAGCTTCGCCTTCGGGCAGCCCGTCGACCTCACCCGGACTCCCGTCGGCCTCATCCTCGCCACGGACGAATTCCCCCGCGACTGAGCGCATCCTCCTTGCCTTGAGCCCACTCCAAGGCGTTGGCTTGCTGTCCATGGAGTACACGCAACTCGGACGCACAGGACTCAAGGTCAGCCGGCTCGTCCTCGGGACGATGAACTTCGGGCCCCACACCGATGAAACCGACAGCCACGCCATCATGGACGCGGCTCTCGCTGCGGGCGTCAACTACTTCGACACGGCCAACACCTACGGCGGTGAGAACAAAGGCCGCACCGAAGAGATCATCGGCAGCTGGTTCGCCAAGGGCAGTGACCGTCGGGACAAGGTCGTCCTCGCCACCAAGGTGTACGGGAGCATGCACCCGAACCGCGCGGACTGGCCCAACCACACCAAACTCTCCGCGCTCAACATCCGCCGCTCGGTGGACGCCAGCCTCAAGCGACTGGGCACGGATCACCTCGATATCTACCAGTTCCATCACATCGACCGGGCCACCCCCGTAGAAGAGATCTGGCAGGCCGTCGACACCCTGATCCAACAGGGCAAGATCCTCTACGCGGGCTCGTCGAACTTCCCCGGCTGGAAGATCGCACAGACCAACGAGCGAGCCCGTCAGAAGGGCTCGTACGGGCTGGTCAGCGAGCAGTGCCTCTACAACCTCTTTGAGCGCCGCGCCGAGATGGAGATCATCCCCGCCGCGATCGAGTACGGCCTCGGAGTCATCCCCTGGTCGCCGCTGCACGGTGGACTGCTCGGCGGAGTGATCCGCAAGGAGGCCCAGGGCGGCCGTCGTGCCGGCGGATTGACGGCGGACCGACTGGCAGTACCGGGGGTACGGGAGCAGATCACGTCGTACGAGGAGCTACTCAACAAGCATGGCCTGGACCCCGCGGAGGTCGCGCTCGCCTGGCTGCTCACCCGGCCCGGTGTCACCGGACCCATCGTCGGTCCACGCACGGCCGAGCAGCTTGAGGGCGCCCTGCGCGCCATTCAGCTGGAGCTGGGCGCAGAGCTGCTGACCTCATTGGAGGAGGTCTTCCCCGGACCTGGCCCCAGCCCGGAAGCCTTCGCCTGGTAGGCGAAGGAACGGGACGCAGGGATGGACCTCAGGACAAGCGAGGCTACAAACCGGCCACGGATGCCACGGCGATGATTGCGAACATCAGGACGAGCACACCCGCCATGATCTGGTTTCTGGTCTTCGTCTTCACCCTATGAGGTTAACCGGAAGCCGCCTTGGTCCCCGCGCCCAGGTTCCATATCCCGACGTTCTCGTACCGCGGCTGCTCCCCGGACACCCCGCTGACCGGGAGATTGCTGCGGACGAGAGTGAGCTGTTCCACTACCCAGGTGGTGCCTTCGAAGTCGCTCAGCTCATCGACGTACGCCCGTAGCCCCCCATCCGTGCGGCTGCGGGCGATCGTCAGATGCGCGGTGTAGCGGCGGTGCTCCGCCATGGCGATCTTGGCCCGGCGCGCCGCCGCGTACGAGCGCTCCGCCAGGAGCCGCAACTCATCAAGACCCCCCGCGGCCCCTGCCCAGAGTGCCCGGTCCCCGAAGTGGCCGCCGCCGTGGAGCCGCAGGGGGAAGGGCGCGGTGCGCCGCGCGGCACGGGCGAGCCGGTCCTGTAGATCGGGCAGCAGCTCGTCGTCGACCTCGCCCATGAAGGCGAGGGTGAAGTGCCAGCCCGCCCGGTCGGTCCAGCGCAGATCCTCCGCCCCGGGCAGCGCTCGCAGCCGATCAACGGCGGCTGCGAGCTCGGCGACGGCTCCGGCGGGCGGGAGTACGGCGGCGAAGAGTCTCATACGGTCGAGTCTGGCTCACCGCAACCCGCCCATGGGCCTATGCCACCTTGGTCAGCTTCTCCGCGGGCCCGGTGGACTCCAAGGCCCCGCCCCGGGACTCTCTGAGCTCGTCGGGCCCGCCGGCCGGCTCAGGGGCAGCCGGCTGTCGCGGTACGAAGTCCAGGTGCTTGCGGCCCCGGCGTAGATCCACCTTGAGACGCAGTCCGCCCGCCCTGGCCAGCATCAGACCGACCAGCAGCGCGCCCGCGAAGGAGAGGACACCACCGGCGGCGAATCCGATCCGCGGGCCGTAGACATCGGTGATCCAGCCGAATACCGGCGCGCCCACGGGAGTACCACCGACGAACACCATCATGTAGAGGCTCATCACTCGCCCGCGGACGGCCGGGTCACTCGCCATCTGGACGGTGGAGTTGGCCGTGACGTTGACCGTGAGGCCGAACATACCGATCAGCACCAGTAGCCCGGCGAAGATCCAGAAGTGCGGGGCGAAGGCCGCCACGACCTCCAGCACACCGAAGACCACGGCCGCGCCCACCATGAGTCGCAGCCGCGAAGTCCCCCGCCGAGCGGCCAGCAGCGCACCGGCCAGGGAGCCGACCGCCATCAGGGTGTTCAGCAGGCCATAGGTGCTGGCCCCCGAGTGGTAGACGTCATCGACGAAGGCCGATAGCCAGATCGGAAAGTTGAAGCCGAAGGTGCCGACGAATCCGACGAGGACTATGGGCCATATCAGCTCGGGGTGGGCCGAGACATAGTTCAAGCCCTCCCTCAGTTGGCCCTTGCCCCGGGGGGTGCGCACGCTTCTGTGCAGTTCGGATGTCCGCATCAGAAGGAGTGCGGCGATGGGGGCGATGAAGGAGAGTCCGTTGAAGAGGAAGGCGTAGCCGCTACCCACGGCGGTGATCAGCACACCGGCGACGGCGGGGCCGACGAGACGGGCGGACTGGAAGTTCGCCGAGTTCAGGCTGACCGCGTTGGCGAGCTGGTCAGGGCCGACCATCTCGGAGACAAAGGTCTGCCGTGCGGGGTTGTCGATGACGGTGACGAGCCCCAGCAGGAAGGCGATCAGATAGACATGCCAGACCTGGACCTGTCCGGTCAGTGTGAGGACGGCGAGCGCGATACCGGTCATCGCCATCGCGAACTGGGTGGCGAGCAACAGAGGCCGCTTGGGCAGGCGGTCGGCGAGCACTCCCCCGTACAGCCCGAAGAGCAGCATCGGCAGAAACTGGAGAGCGACGGTGATACCGACCGCCGAGGCGGAGCCGGTCAGTGTGAGCACCAGCCAGTCCTGAGCGATGCGCTGCATCCAGGTACCGGTGTTGGAGACCACTTGGCCGGCGGCGAAGAGTCGGTAGTTGCGATTCTTTAGGGAGCTGAACATGCTGGTAGTTGCTGGTCCCTCCGATGCCTCACTGGCGGTGGAGGAAGGCGCGGGTGCGGAGTCTGCTCCGGGTCCCGTACGCAAAAGTGGTCGCCTCCTTGTATGAGCGGTTAGAAATGCGCGAGCTTCTCCAGAACGGGCGCTGCCGCCCGGAGCTTGGCCCACTCGTCCTCGTTCAGTCCCGCGGCCAGCTCGGTCAGCCAGGCATTGCGCTTACGACGGCTCTCTTCGAGCATCGCCTCGGCCTGCTCGGTCTGGCTGACGACCTTCTGCCGACGGTCGTCGGGGTGCGGCTCAAGCCGAACCAGCCCCTTGGCCTCTAGCAGCGCCACGATCCTGGTCATGGACGGCGGCTGGACATGTTCCTTGCGCGCCAGCTCACCAGGGGTGGCCGAGCCGCATCGGGCAAGGGTGCCGAGCACCGACATCTCGGTGGGGCTCAGCGACTCGTCGACGCGCTGGTGCTTCAGCCGTCGCCCCAACCGCATCACGGCCGAGCGAAGAGCGTTCACAGCAGCAACATCGGCATCACTGCCATGGGACAGATCAGACATGTTCGTTAGCATAACTCATTACTCTGCCTAAATACCAGCCGATTAACCGACCCGCCCGCGAGAGCGGAGGAGCGCATGCCACTAGCAGCTGGGACTCACCCAAACGAGTGATACGCACGCGAAAAGCGACGCACTCGGCGCTGCCCTACCGCGACCCTGGCGGCATGGGATCGACGGTGCTCAGCCTGCGGATAGACGGTGAGCTGCTCGACCGGCTCAGACGCCGGGCGGCCAAACGCGGAATGAGCGTCCAGGACTACGTGCTCCAGACGCTCGTCCGCGATGACTTCGACGAGCGCTTCGAGGCTGCCGTCGATGAGACAGAGAAGTTCTACGGGGTGAACTGAGACCGCTCCGAACCGCTCATGCGGTCCGGAGCGGCGTTCCCCGCCGGGGGCGAGGGGCCGTGGTCTAGGTGAGGCCCAGGGCGGGCATCGCGTAGTAGAAGACGAAGACCGCGGACACCACATACATGGCGATCGGGACCTCGCGCCCCCGTCCGGCCGCCAGCCGCAGGACGGAGAAGGCGATGAAGCCGATGCCGATGCCATTGGTGATCGAGTAGGTGAAGGGCATCATCACCATCGCCAGGAACGCGGGGACCGCGAGCGTGTAGTCGCTCCAGTCGATGTCCCGGATGGATCCGGCGAGGATCAGGAAGCCGACCGCCAGGAGGGCGGGTGTCGCCGCCTGGGAGGGGACCATGGTGGCCAGCGGGGTGAGGAAGAGGGCCACCGTGAACAGTCCGCCGGTGACGACGGATGCCAGCCCGGTCCTGGCGCCCTCGCCGACGCCCGCCGTGGACTCCACGAAGCAGGTGGTCGCCGACGATGAGGTGGCTCCGCCCGAGGCGACGGCGATGCCGTCGACGAACAGCACCTTGTTGATGCCGGGAAGGTTGCCGTTCTTGTCCATCAGCTTGGCCTCGTCACCGACGCCCAGGATGGTGCCCATCGCGTCGAAGAAGCAGGACAGCAGGACGGTGAAGACGAACAGCACACCGGTCAGATAGCCGACCTTCTCAAAGCCGCCGAACAGGCTGACCTCGCCGACCAGACCGAAGTCGGGGGTGTCGACCGGGCTGCCGGGCCACTTGGGTGTGGTCAGCCCCCAGCTCGGGACCTTCGCCACCGCTTCGATGACCATGGCGACGACCGTCATCGCCACGATGGAGATCAGGATGGCGCCCGGCACCTTGCGGATGATCAGCGCAAGGGTGAGGAGCGTACCGACGGCGAAGACCAGAATCGGCCAGCCGACGAGGTGACCGCCCTGGCCGAGCTGAAGCGGAACGGTGGTCTGGGCGATGTCGGGGATGCGGGAGACAAAGCCCGAGTCCACCAGGCCGATCAGCATGATGAAGAGACCGATGCCGATCGCGATGCCCTTGCGCAGGCTTCGCGGGACCGCGCTCATCACCCGCTCCCGCAGCCCGGTGGCAACCAGCAGCATCACCACGACACCGGCGAGGACCACCATGCCCATCGCGTCCGGCCAGGACATCCGGGGCGCGAGCTGGAGTGCTACGACGGTGTTCACACCGAGGCCCGCGGCCAGCGCGATCGGCACATTGCCGATGACGCCCATCAGCAGGGTGGAGAACGCGGCGGTGAGCACCGTCGCGGTGACGAGCTCACCGCTGTCGAGCTGGTTCCCGTACATGTCCTTGGCGCTGCCGAGGATGATCGGGTTCAGCACGATGATGTACGCCATCGCAAAGAAGGTCGCGAATCCGCCACGCACCTCACGGGCGATGGTGGAACCGCGCTCGGAGATCTTGAAGTAGCGATCCAGACCGCTGGGGGTGCCCTTCGGCTGATTCTCAGGGGCAACGGCAGGTGCCGAGGGGGTCATACGGTCCTCATCCGAGCTTTCTTTGTGTCTTCATACGAATGAATCCAGTCAATAGCAAACCGTTTCAGTATGAACATATAAAGAAGAGAAAGCTATCTCCGCGCGTAGACACCAGCGGCCCTGGGCGTTCCCGGCTGCGATCGGCCTAGATCACCGCCGCCTACACTGTCCGCATGGCGAAGTGGACCCCCAAGCACGAGGCACCCGAGCCCCTGGAGGGGCCCGTCGTCGCCACCATCACCGGCGGCACCATCGTCTGGTTCGTCCTCTTCCTGGTGCAGATCCCGTTCTACAACTGGTTCGCCGACCGCGATCTGATGTGGTGGGTGTGGACCTGCCTGGCCGGTAGCGGGCTGGGACTGATCGGCATCTGGTACGTACGTAAGCGAGATAGGGCGATCAAGCGCGCCAAGGCAGCAGAGCGGGCATCAGCGGAGTCTCCGCAGAACTGACCGGACTGCCGCCCGCTCCCGAAATGGCGTGAACCAGCTGTGGCCACCGTCCGGCTCGGCGCATGACACGGCCACTGATCATTCGGTTCCGGCCTGCCGTCAGGTCCCGGCGGGTGAAGCCGTCTACCCCGCCGTACCGTACGAACCATGAGTCAGCGGGCAAGGATCGACACGGACGGCCCCGAGCCGGGCGGCCCCTCCAACGCGGGCGCCGAACTCGACCCCGTACACCCGGTGCGACCACCCGAAGCCCGAAGCGCCCAAGGCACCCCCTCCTCCGGCCTCACCACCGCGGAGGTCGCCGAACGCAGGGCGCGCGGCGAGGTCAACGACGTACCCATCCGCTCCTCCCGCTCCACCGTCGACATCGTCCGCGGCAATGTCTTCACCCGCTTCAACGCCATCATCGGCGTCCTCTGGGTGATCATGCTCTTCGTCGCCCCGATCCAGGACAGCCTCTTCGGCTTTGTGATCATCGCCAACACCGGAATCGGCATCATCCAGGAGTTGCGCGCGAAGAAGACCCTCGATGGACTCGCGGTCATCGGCGAGGCCCGGCCGACGGTACGGCGCGACGGGGCCGCAACCGAACTCTCCACCTCCGCCATCGTCCTCGGCGACCTCATCGAACTCGGGCCCGGGGACAAGGTCGTCGTCGACGGAGTGGTCGCCGAGGCGGACAGCCTGGAGATCGATGAGTCCCTGCTGACAGGCGAAGCCGATCCGGTGGTCAAGCAACCCGGCGACCCCGTGATGTCCGGCAGCTTCGTCGTCGCCGGCGGTGGGGCGTTCGAAGCGACGAAGGTGGGCCGGGAAGCCTACGCCGCCCAACTCGCCGAAGAGGCATCCCGCTTCACCCTCGTCCACTCCGAGCTGCGCAGCGGTATCAGCACCATCCTCAAGTACGTGACCTGGATGATGGTGCCCACCGCCACCGGACTCATCATCAGCCAGCTCGTCGCCAAGGACGACAACTTCAAGAACTCCATCGCCAGGACCGTCGGCGGAATCGTGCCGATGATCCCTGAGGGCCTGGTGCTGCTGACCTCGGTCGCCTTCGCCATCGGAGTCGTCCGGCTCGGCCGCAAGCAATGCCTGGTGCAGGAGCTACCCGCGATCGAAGGGCTCGCCCGGGTCGATGTGGTCTGCCTCGACAAGACCGGCACGCTCACCGAAGGCGGGATGGACGTCACCGAGCTACGTCCACTGGGCGACGCCGACGAGACATCCGTACGCCAGGTTCTGGGCGCCCTCGGCGCCTCCGACCCCCGCCCCAACGCCTCCCTCCAGGCAGTCATCGACGCCTATCCGGACAGCGGCCGCCTCAAGCCGGTCCGGTCGCTGCCGTTCTCATCGGCCCGCAAGTACAGCGGGGCCCAGCTCGCCGACGACCACCTGACGACCACCTGGCTCCTGGGCGCACCGGACGTGCTGCTCCCCGACGGCGACCCCGCGCTCGCAGAAACCGAACAGCTCAATCAGCAGGGCCTACGAGTGCTCCTGCTCGCCCGTACCCCGGGGGACCTCGACTCCCCCGACATCGCCAAGGGAGCACAGGCCACCGCGCTGGTCGTCCTCGAACAACGGCTACGCCCCGACGCCGCCGACACCCTGCGCTACTTCGCCGAACAGGACGTCGCCGCGAAGGTCATCTCCGGGGACAACGCGGTGTCGGTGGGCGCGGTCGCCGCCAAACTCGGCCTCCCGGGCGCCGAGAACACCGTGGACGCCCGCAGGCTCCCCGCCGAGAAGGAGGCGATGGCGAGCGAGCTGGACACGGGCTCGGTGTTCGGTCGAGTCACCCCGCAGCAGAAGCGGGACATGGTGGGGGCACTCCAGTCCCGCGGTCACACCGTCGCCATGACCGGCGACGGCGTCAATGATGTACTCGCCCTCAAGGACGCCGACATCGGCGTGGCCATGGGCTCCGGCTCCGAGGCGACCCGAGCAGTCGCGCAGATCGTGCTGCTCAACAACAGCTTCGCCACCCTGCCGTCAGTAGTGGCCGAGGGTCGGCGGGTGATCGGCAACATCACCCGAGTCGCCACCCTCTTCCTGACCAAGACGGTCTACTCGGTGCTGCTGGCGATCCTCGTCGTCTGCAGCCAGGTCGAGTACCCTTTCCTGCCCCGCCATCTGACCCTGCTCTCCACCCTCACCATCGGCGTCCCCGCGTTCTTCCTCGCCCTGGCCCCCAACAAGGAACGGGCCCAACCGCACTTCGTACGCAGGGTCATGCGATACGCCATCCCCGCGGGGATCATCGCGGCTGCGGCCACCTTCTGCACCTACCTCCTCGCCCGCTCCCACTACACCGGCCCCCACTCCTTGGACGCGGAAACCAGCGCGGCCACCCTCACCCTCTTCCTGGTCTCCCTCTGGGTCCTCGCCATCGTCGCCAGGCCCTACACCTGGTGGCGTATCTGCCTGGTGGGCACCATGGCGTTGGGTTTTGTGATCGTGCTCGTCGTGCCCTGGCTCCAGGAATTCTTCGCCCTCAAGCTGGTGGGGACGGTGATGCCGTGGACGGCGGTGGGGGTGGCGGGGGTGGGGGCGCTGCTTCTGGAGGTCAGCTGGCGCTGGGTTGATCGACGGGTGCGGTGAACTTGCCCCTGTCGGGGCTTGGTTCTTGGGGTGGGGGCTCCTGTGTTGGGTGTCCTCACCGGGGTGGGGGTTCCCGTCCTCAAACGCCGGACGGGCTGGGGTTGCCCCCTGCAGGGGGTGCTTGGGCCTGGGCCTTGGGCCTTGGTTCTTGGGGTGGGGGCTCCCGTGTTGGGTGTCCTCACCCGGGGTGAAGGGTTCCGTCCTCAAACGCCGGACGGGCTGGGGTTGCCCCCGGCGGGGGGGTGCTTGGGCCTGGGGCCCTGAGCACATGGGCTGTACGTCCCCGTGTTGGGTGTGCCCACCTGGGGTGGAGGGTTCCGTCCTCAAACGCCGGACGGGCTGGATTGGTCTGCCGGGACGGGGGCGCCAGGGCCTAGCGCCTTGGCCCATCAGCAGGGCACACCCATGATCGATGTCCCCACCCAAGGCGAAAGGTTCCGTCCTCAAAGGCCGGACAGGCTGAATTGGTATGCCTTCGAGGTGTTCTTCTGCGCTGGGGTTGCTGGTGGTCGAGGTCCTGGGTCTCCCGGGCTAGGAGCTTGTCTTTGCTGTGGTTGGGGGGTGCTATCGGGGGTGACTCCTCAGCGTCGACGGCCTGGAGCTCCTTTGGTCCGGCGTGCGGGTCTTGCCGTCGATCGCTTCCGGGGACACCCCCTGCGCGCCCCCATCCGAAACCAGGTGTCCCTGGCGGAGGGTGTCGGGCCCATCGAGGAACAAAGGGCAGATGGGTCCGAGTGTGTGGTGGCCCCTTGCCGCCCAGGGGCTGGACAAGTCTGAGTGGATTCCCTGGCTGAGGGGCCGGTTGGGGATGGGAGTGAATCCGCAAAACGCCGGACAGGCCGAGTGGGTGCGTCCATGGCCGTCCTGGCCCATGGGCAGTGCCAGCGCTAGGGCCGGGTACGAGGACCACGACCCCAGGCCCGGGATCGCACACCCTCCCCCACCACGGATCAAGAGCACCCTGAGTGTGCCTTCAGTCGCACGTGGAACACCAGACAAGAGAGCGCTGAGACCTCCTTCCCCATCACCGCCGAGATGAAGCGACGCAGAAACCAGGCTGAGAGACCCCGGCTAAGAACAACAACCCGCAGGCAGACACGCCACAGGGAACACCGGAAAACCAGCCCCTGGCTTCTCGACGAGACAGGAGCCTCGGGGGCAAGTGACACCAGCCCTTGGCGGTGGAGGCACGCGCAGGAGGTGTCCCCTGGTTCCTCCGACGGACAGGTCCCCAGGGGCAACGAGAGCAAGTCTCGGCGTGGGGGCGCGCAGGGGGTGTCCCCGGAAGCGATCGACGGCAAGAGAGCCTGGTCGGCTCGGAGTCGCTTCAGGCCGTCGACGCTGAGGAGTCACCCCCGATAGCACCCCCCAACCACCACAGAACAAGACCCCTCAGTCCGGGCGACCCAGAACCTCGACCACCAGCAGCCCCAGCGCAGAAGAACACCTCGAAGGCCAGACCAATTCAGCCTGTCCGGCCTTTGAGGACGGAACCTTTCGCCTTGGGTGGGGACATCGATCATGGGTGTGCCCTGCTGATGGGCCAAGGCGCTAGGCCCTGGCGCCCCCGTCCCGGCAGACCAATCCAGCCCGTCCGGCGTTTGAGGACGGAACCCTCCACCCCAGGTGGGCACACCCAACACGGGGACGTACAGCCCGTGTGCTCAGGGCCCCAGGCCCAAGCACCCCCGGCAAGGGGCAACCCCAGCCCGTCCGGCGATTGAGGACGGAACCCCCACCCCGGGTGAGGACACCCAACACGGGAGCCCCCACCTCAAGAACCAAAGCCCCCAGCACAGCCCCCTAGCGGAGCGGATCAAACCATCTGTCCCGCCCCAGCTCCCCCGTCCGGGACTGGTCCTCCAGAAGTGCTGCTACCTCGAAGCGGCGCGGCCATTGGCCGGCTGACCAGGCGAGGCCGGCGGCGACTCCCTCCAGGGTCGAGGCGTGGAGGGCTCCGTCCGGTGTGCGGCGCCATTCGAGTTCGGTGCCGCCCGCGATCAGTTCCTCGTGTTCGATGTAGGTCTGGAGAGTGCGGGCGCCCAGGAGGGCGCGGACCGAATCGGGTACCGCGTGCTCCTCGCCCTCGGTGGTGACTTCTGCCGTGACGGTCTCGCTCAGCAGCCGTACCTGGAGCAGTTCCGCGAGCTCAGCGGCCCGCTCGGGGGCTACCGGAAGCAAGGGCAGGCCGCTGGTGAGGGGCAGCAGATCGGGGGTGTCGGCGATCACCGCGTCAGAGGCGTCGACGACCCGGGCTTCGCCGTCCACCACGGCGCGTAGCTCGTCGGGGAGCGTGACCTGTTCCGGGTCGAGGTCTCCCAGGGCGGTGTAGAGGCCGTGCAGTTGGGCGGGGCGTACGGGAAGTTCGGGGTCGGCCAGTCGGCCCAGTAGCTCCGCCGCACCGCCCGGCTCATCAAGGAGTGCGGCGACCGTAGTGCGTACGCCCAGGGCTCGCAGTACCTGCGCGTCGTCGAAGCCCGTCGCGTCCACGGCCTCGTACAGCCCGTCGAGCAGCGCGTCGCCGCTCGCGGCCCGAAGGCCAGCGGGGCGGCGGCCGTCCAGGACCGGGTGGTCTCGCAGCCACCACGCGGTGTAGGACCGTACGGTCTGCGTCGTACCGTCGGGCAGCAGTACGCGTACGGGCTGGGTCAGTGCGTCACGTAGCGGCGGTTGGGCGAGGAGTGCCAGAGCCTGCGGCCAGCAGTCGTCATCGACCAGGTCGAGGTCGCGGACGGCGACGATCTCCGTGGCGACGGGGGGCACCGGAGTCTCGGGCAGTTGGTCGAGGACGTCCTCGCACCAGACGTCGACCGCGTCGAGGAGTCCGGCGTCATCGGGTTCCGCGTATTCGCCCTCGCGGGGTTCGAGTTCATCGGGGTCGAGGACGACATCGGCGGCCCGGACGAGGGCGAAGTTCGCGAGCACACCGCAGGCCGCCAGTGGCTGCTCGCCCCAGCGGGCGGCGAGGTCGGCATCGCACAGGGCGAGCTCATCGCGACGCATCACCAGAGCGAACGGGCTGCCCGGCAGGACGAGCTCGCCGGCCGGTGCCAGTTCGCCCTCTTCGTCGGGCAGGGCCAGTGCCCCGAGCCAGGGTTCGTCGCCGGGTTCGAGGTCGGCATCGCGGACCAGCGCCAGGACGGTGTCGGCGAGTTCCTCGGCGTCGGGGGCGTCCTCATCCCAGATCTCGCCCTCGTCGAGTGATCCGGCGACCGCCGCCCGGACCTGGGGAGTCGTCAGTACGGCCCGCGGGGTGGCGGGCAGTGCGCCCAGTTTCTCCAGCAGCGGGTGGGCGCCATCGGGGTGAACGACCTTCAGGCCCAGTCGGGCGAGGCGGGGCGGGGTGTCGGCCAGCGGCAGCAGGGTCTGCCTGGGGCCGATGACCGTACGGCCGTCGGCCAGCGGAACGGGCAGTCCCGTGAGCCGGTCGGGGTCGACTCCGGCGAGGCTGTCGTAGAGCCGCCGCCACCACTCGGGTTGGCGCTCAAGTCCGGCGAGGCGGTCGATCGCCTCGGTCAAAGGCACCCGGGCGACCCCGAGGGTCCGCAGCTCCACCCGGCGCTCCTGCCCGGCGGGGAGCAGGCTGGGCAGCACCTCGGCCAGTACCTCGACCGTCTCGGCGCCGGCGCCTTCCAGGACTTCGGCTTCGATCGGCCGCAGCGCACCGGGTGCCTGACGGTCCGGCAGCCCGATGTCCGCGCCGTTGAAGTCGCCCCGGGGCGCTGCGGCCTTGAGGAAGGCGGTACGCGGCAGCAGCGCGAGGATCGCCTCCCGCAGGGCGCTGTCCAGGCCGCCCTTGCCGAGCGGGCCGGGGACGAGGTCGATGGTGCCGGTGGTGACCGGCTCCCAGCCGCCGAGGAGTTCCGCGTAGGCGTGACCGGCGCGTTCCACCAGGAAGTCGGTGAGCGGGCCGGGGGCGGGGTGCCGGCGGGTGGTGTCCAGCGGCAGCGAGGCGATCAGCAGCGCGGGGACGCCCAGCGGTTCATCGGTGGGCGTGGGCGCGTGGACGACCGGCTCGGTGCGCGGTCGGGTGGGCGCGCCCTCGGCGTCGACGGGTACCGCCCAGGTGACGGTCCAGTGCGGCCGCAACCGCTCCTCCACCGGGCGGTCGACGAGCAGTTCGGAGGCGGTTTCCCCACTGTGGCTGACGACCCGCCAGCGCCGGTCGCCATGTCGGCTGTCCCGGATCTGGATGTACGGGCCCTCAGCGGAACGCCGGAGGGTGCGTACGCCGTCGGGTGCCTCGATCACGATCTCGACGAGACCGTCGAGGGTGAGCAGCAGGGCATCGTCGATGTCGGTGAGCAGGCGTTCGACGAGATCGACGGCTGAGCCATCGCGCAACGGGAGGACGACGACGGTGTCATAGCCGTCGGGAGCGGTGCCTTCGGCGGGTAGCGGGAGCCGCAGCAGGGGCACATGGCCGTCGCGGCGCCGGCGCTCCTCGCCGAGGCCGGGGCTGGCCTGGGCGGCTTCATCGGCGAGGTTGCGGGCCTCGGCGAGGGACCATCGGACGCCTCCGTGGCGGCCGATGACGGAGGGTTCATCACTCACCGCGAGTACGGCGGCGAATCCGACGCCGAAGCGGCCGACGCTGCTGTCCTGGGTGTCCCGTTTGGCGGAGGCGCGCAGAGTGCTGAGGGATTCGACGCCGACCGCGTCGAGGGGGGCGCCGGTGTTGGCGGCGGCCAGGACGGCGGGGGTGTCTTCCACCGCGGGCTTGAGGGTGAGTCGCAGCCGGCCGGGGACTTCGGCCCGGGCGGCGGCGTCGGCGGCGTTCTGCGCCAGTTCGACGATGAGGCGGTCGCGGTAGCCGCCAAGGACGAGGTCCTCTTCGGCGTTGGCGTCCTCGCGGAACCGGGCGGGGCTGGCGCTCCAGGCGTCCAGGACTCCCTGCCGCAGCCGTGCGGTCGCGAACGGGTCGGCGCCCTCGGTGGTCGTGACGCTCACGGTGTGACTCCGCTCTTTCCGGTGACGCGCTCTGGTGCGGCTCTACTGGTCCCGAACGTACCGCGTGGGTGGCGGGAAGCGTTTCCCGCAAGGGAGGTGACGCTATCCCGCCGGGAGGGTGAAGGGTGGGTCAGGGCGGGTCGCGGGTGGGCGTGCACCCGCCCGGAACTCCCCGGGCATACGCACTGCCGGGGCCGCGCGCGGGCGCGTCTGCCCCGGCGCAGTCATCCGAGGTCTGCTGGAACAGCCCGCGGAGCTGGGTGTTCTGCGAGCTCCGGGCGGCTTGCCGCCCGCTGGGCGCCGCCCCGAGTCAGCAGGACGGGTTCTGCCGCCCGGCCGATGCCGAGGTAGGTCGCGCTGTCCGCCTCGATGGGTGCGGGTGTTCGGTGAGGGCCGGGAGAGGTTCCTCGGCCAGGGTCCGGCGAGGGCTCACACGCTGATCCTTCTGGAGGAGCTGGGATACCGAAAATCTGGCCTGAATCCGCCGATCACCGATCACCGATCACCGATCACCGATCACCGATCACCGAGGGGAGCCTCGGACCTCGTGCCGGTCCCGCACGGGGAACTGCTCGGGAAACCCCGACCGGTCCCGAACGGGGAAGTGCTCGGAGTACCCCGACCAGTTCCCCGTTCGCAAAACCCCGACCGGTTCCGGCGCCATGGCTCGCGCTGGCGCCCCTGGCGTTGGTGCCGCGCAGGGCCATCCGTTCTGCCGTACGGGCCTACGGGCAGCGCCACGCGCTGGCAACCCCGCCGTCAACCTCCACATGGGTGCGGGGCCGGGAAGAAGGCAGGGGCCTGGTCAGGAGTGGCCGAGATCGTCGTCCGCGCCGTTCTGGCCGACCGCCGACACGGAGCCGCCCTCCCGGTCCGGGTGGAGTCGGAACTCATCCGTGCCCATGGAGTCAAAGACGTGCGGTGCGGGCTGCGGCGGCTTGGGCATCACCGCGGCCTCCGAGTGGCCGCCGCATCCGTAGGCCAGCGACACCACCCGCCCGTCCGCTGGCGAGAACTCATTGGCGCACACGCCGAACGCCTGCCGTAGCGACCCCGCCATCGGTACCAGGAACCCGCAGGTCACACAGGCGGCGGGCGCTGCCTGCGCCATCGGGGTCTTGGGGCCGAAGGCCTCGTCCCAGCGGTCCGCCGCGATGTGCAGTCCGTATCGGGACAGCACTCGGGCCCGGCGCATGCCCAGTTCCTCGGCGATCGCGGCGAGCTCGCCACGCGCGTTCAGAACCGTGTCCGCGGGGGCACGGTCGGTGAGTTCCGCGTCCTCCGCCTCGACTCGGTCGGCCAGCTCCTGTGAGGTCTCGGCGATGATCGAGTTCGGCGGGGGGGCGTCCTCGCCGGAGAAGCCGGGCTCAAGGCGCAGGTCCTCCGCCTCGGTCGGCAGCAGATCACCGGGGCCCATGTCCCCCGGGCGCAGCCGTTCGCTCCAAGGCACCCATTCGGGGGCGAGCAGCGCGTCAGGGCCCGGCAGCAGGACGGTTTCGTCGACAGTGACGATCTTGGCCCGGGACGCCCGGGCCACGGTCACCGCCCAGCGCCAGCCGCGGTAGCCCAGTTCCTCGCACTCAAAGAAGTGCGTGACGACACGGTCCCCCTCCGACACCAGGGACACATGCTCACCGACCACCCCTGGGGCCGCGGCCTCCTCGGCCGCCTCCCGGGCGAGGTCTACCGCCTCGGCGCACAGACGGTCGGGGGTTCGGCTTCGCGTCGTCGCAGCACTCACAGGTCTCGCTTCTCTCCTACGCCGTCTCACGGGTGCGCCGACCGATTCGCGAGGTACGGGCCGCAGGCGGAGCGGACCAGGGGGCCGCATCAACGTCCGCGCCCAGACCAACCCGTCCCGGGCACACCTACCGCCATCCATTCTGCGGGATGACGACGAGGAGCGCGGCCGAGAACAATCGCCGGTGGCGCGCTACGCACGCTACCCCCTTCACAGCGTGGAGCCCACCTGCGCGCCCCAAGAAGGGGCCGATCAGAAGCCGATCAGCGACCACTGAGACGTCACCGAGACATCAACGAGACATCAATGAGTCGCCAAGGGCACTTGACCGAGGCGGGTCGGGGCCTGGTTCGGCGTCAGCACGTGTGCACCGCATCGAAGCGGTACTCCTGGGTGAATTGTGGCAGCAGAAGAAAATGGGACAACGCCGCATCACGCCTCCTCAGGGCTGCCCTTGGGGCACTATGGGCCAGGTGGCAGCCGCAAGCTCGTCGAGCAGGCCCGGCCCGTTCAGCAGAGCGGGCCGGGCCGTCGGCCGCGCTCTGCACCTGCCGTTCACGGGAACGGCGCGCGGAATCCGCAAGGCGACTCATGCGCACGGCGCGGGCGAGTCGGGTCTTGGGAAACTCATCGAACTGCATGCCGTGAACGGCGCGGGCGATGTCATGATCACCGTCGCGCTGGCATCCACCGTGTTCTTTTCCGTACCGACGGACGAGGCTCGCGGCCGGGTCACGCTCTACCTGGCCATCACCCTCGCTCCCTTCGCCTTGCTCGCGCCGGTGATCGGCCCGTTGCTGGACCGCATTCCCCACGGCCGCCGCGCCGCGATGGCCGGCGCGATGCTGACACGGGCCGTGCTGGCCGTGCTGATGTCGGGGTTGGTGGCGACCGGGGGCCTTGAGCTGTATCCGGCCGCGCTCGGCGTGCTGGTCGCTTCGAAGGCGTACGGGGTGGTCCGCAGCGCGGTCGTACCGCGGCTGCTGCCTCCGCGGTTCTCCCTGGTGAAGGCGAATTCCCGGGTCACGCTCGCCGGTCTGCTGGCGACAGGTGTCGCCGCGCCCATCGCGGCCGGGCTGCAACAGGTGGGCCATCAGTGGCCGCTGTACGGGGCGTGTGCGCTGTTTCTGTTGGGTACGTACTGGGCGCTGCGGATGCCGCCCAAGGTGGATTCGGCGAAGGGGGAGCGCACGGTTCGCATCCTCGCTCACGGGGAGAAGAGGCCCTCGCTGCGGTCGGTGGGCCCGTCCGTGCTCCATGGGCTCCAGGCGAATGCCGCGTTTCGGATGCTCTCCGGGTTTTTGATCTTCTTCTTGGCCTTCCTCCTGCGGGAACATCCGCTCGATGGGCAGAGCGCCGCCCTGTCGATGGGGATCGTCGGTGTCGCCGCGGGCGCGGGCAACGCGCTCGGCACCGCGATCGGCGCCTGGCTCAAGGCCCGGGCCCCAGAGATGATCATCGCGACCGTGCAGGGCATGGTGCTGACGGCCGCGATCATGGCGGCCGTCTTCTTCGGCGCCGGGATGGTGGCGGTGCTGGGGGCGACGGCGGGGCTCTGTCAGGCGCTGGCGAAGCTGTCCCTGGACGCGACGATCCAGCGGGATGTCCCGGAGGAGATCCGTACCTCCGCCTTCGCCCGGTCGGAGACGCTGTTGCAGATGTCCTGGGTGGTGGGCGGGGCGATCGGGATCGTGCTGCCGCTGAATGGCGTCCTGGGGATGTCCATGGCCGCCGCGATCGTCTTCACCGGAGCGACCGTCTCGGTGCGGGGGCTGCTGAACGCGGCCCACGGAGGCGGCAGCCCAAGGCCGCGGGTGGCGTAACTCCGTGGGACCCGTGGATGGGGCCGGGTACCTTCCCGCGCCCCTGCCCCGGCCGATCGGTGAGCCGGTGGAGCCGGCCGCGCCGCAACGGACCGAGGCCCAAGGTTCCGGCAGGAAGGCTCCGGCTCGGGTCTCCCCGGCGAGGGCGGGAGCGGGCGCAGGACGCCTCCAGGGGTGCTGGGGCGCCCTCTTGTCGCCCCCGGGCAGGCCGCCTGCCCGATGGGGCGGCCATGCGCGGTCAGGAGCCGTCAGCCCGCCCGTGGGGCGTCGACTTGGCGAGGCGTGCGGGCGGCGCGCCGGACCCCCACACAACCAAGCGCGGCGGGACCGATAGCCTTTCGGCCATGACCGTTGCGTTCTTCTCCGGTAAGCGCCGCCGGGCCGCTGCCACCCTCGGCGCCGTCTCCGCCGGGCTCCTCGTACTCTCCGGCTGCGACAAGCCGACGCCACTGGCGACCATCACGGTGGGGACGGAATCCGTCAACTCCGAGGCGACTTGCTACAACGACGGCAAGGCCCTCGCGGAGTCCAAGGCTCAGGAGTGCATCAGCAAGACCACCGGAAAGACCATCAAGGTCGACCTCGACGACCAGATCCGCTTCGGTGTCGACACCACCATCGCGGAGAACGGCTGGATGCTCTACCTGGGCGGTCAGCGGGCCGAGGAAGAGCCGTTCAAGAAGACCTACCGGTCCATTCAGGCCGGAGCCTTCTTCGCCTCTCAGACCGGTCAGCCGGTGAAGAAGGTGAATGTGAGCATCGTCGAGACCAAGGGCAGCAAGCAGCTCGGGGTCTGGCACTTCACGTTGGAGAAGAAGTCCTGACCTCGGGGGACCGCCTGATCTCAGGGGACTGGCCGTGCGCGTACTCGTCATGACCGCGGTGGCGGCGGAGGCCGACTCCGTCGCCGCGGGGCTGTCCGCCGCCCTGGTGGACTCGGTCGACCCCGCACACCGGGTGGTCGTCCTGGCCGGTGGCGTGGGCCCGGCCGCCGCCGCGGCGAGCACCGCGACCGCGCTGGCCGCGTCCCCGTACGACCTGGTGATCTCCGCGGGCATCGGCGGCGGGTTCCAGCCCCAGGCGCCCGTCGGCTCGCTCGTCGTCGCCGATGCCCTGGTGGCAGCGGACCTCGGCGCCGAGACCGCCGATGGTTTTCTGCCCGTCGTCGAACTCGGCTTCGGCCGGACCACCCACCGTCCGCCCGCGGCCTTCGCCGCCCGCGCGGCCGAGGCGCTGGGCGCCCTGCACGCTCCGGTGCTCACCGTGTCGACCGTCACCGGCACCGCTGCCCGTGCCGCCGAGCTGAGCTCACGTCACCCGGGTGCCGGCGCCGAGGCGATGGAGGGTTTCGGCGTTGCCGAAGCCGCCGCCCTCCAGGGCGTCCCGGTGCTTGAGATCCGGGCGATCTCCAATGCGGTGGGCCCGCGGGACCGACCCGCCTGGCGCGTCGGAGAGGCCCTCACCTCGCTGAAGGGCGCCTTCCGAGCCCTCGGCCCGCTTCTGGAGGAGTCGCCATGACCCTGCGCATCGGGTACTCGCCCTGCCCGAACGACACCTTCGTCTTCGACGCCTGGGCACACGGCCGGGTCCCCGGCGGCCCCGCCGTCGAGGTGACGTTCGCCGATATCGACCTCACCAACGGGATGGCCGAGCGCGGGGAGTACGACATCCTCAAGGTGTCCTACGCGGTGCTCCCCTGGGTCCTGGACGACTACGCCCTACTGCCCTGCGGCGGGGCCCTGGGCCGCGGTTGCGGCCCGCTCGTCCTGGCCCGTACGCCGGGGCTGGATCTGGCGGGGAAGACCATCGCGGTACCGAGCGAGCGTTCGACGGCGTATCTGCTGTTTCGGCTGTGGGCCGCTGACCTGGTGCCCGGCGGGGTCGGCGAGGTGGTCGTGATGCCGTTCCACGAGATCATGCCGGCGGTGCGGGAGGGCAAGGTGGACGCCGGGCTGGTGATCCACGAGGCCCGGTTCACCTATCAGAACTACGGACTTCACCGTCTCGTCGATCTGGGCGAGCACTGGGAGTCCACGACCAGCCTGCCCATCCCCCT
Source organism: Streptomyces albipurpureus (assembly GCF_023701525.1). GTDB lineage: Bacteria > Actinomycetota > Actinomycetes > Streptomycetales > Streptomycetaceae > Streptomyces > Streptomyces albipurpureus. The sequence goes on along the minus strand of NZ_JAMQAW010000033.1, from coordinate 45,287 downwards.
CGGCGCGATCATCGCCAAGCGTTCGCTGGGCGCGGAGACCCTGCAGCGGCTGGCCGACACCATCCGTACCTCGGTACGCATGGCATGGGACGACCCCGAGGCCTCCCGGCCGTATGTGCGGGCGCATGCCCAGGAGATGTCGGCAACGGTCGCCGATCAGCACATCGGGCTCTACGTCAACGAGTTCACGGCCGACCTCGGCGAGGACGGCTATGCGGCGGTGCGCGGGCTACTGACACGCGCGGCGGCCGAAGGGCTCGTACCGCCCCTCGGCCGGGATGCGCTGGCATTCACATAGGCCCCTGGCACATCATGGCCAAGCCATGGCCAGGGCTTCATATCGGGCTCAGACGTCGAGCTGATCCGCCACCGCCCTGAGCAGACCCGCGATCTTGGCGCCATGGACCTTGTCGGGATAGCGACCGCGCTCCAGCATCGGGGTGATGTTCTCCAGGAGGGTCGTCAGATCCTGGACGATGGAGGCCAGTTCATCGGGTTTGCGCCGCTGGGCGGCAGCGACGGAGGGGGTGGGGTCCAGGACCGTCACGGAGAGCGCCTGATCGCCTCGCTGTCCGGCGACCACGCCGAACTCCACGCGCTGGCCGGGCTTGAGCGAATCGACCCCGGCAGGCAACACTGACGAGTGTACGAAGACGTCGCCGCCGTCGTCCCGGGAGAGAAAGCCGAAGCCCTTCTCACTGTTGAACCATTTGACCTTGCCGGTAGGCACGTCTGTCCTCGTCTTCGTACTCGTTGGGGCGCTGGGGCCACCGGAAGCTTGGCGCCGAAAAACGGCTCTGGATAGCACTACAGCGGGTCGTCCGACCCGCCAGCCCAAGGCTAATGGTCCAGAGGCTGGTGACAAGACGTCCCGGATCGGTTCGTACCTGCTGGGAACTACCCTGGCCGGATGACTGCTACTCCTTCCGCCCCGGGTGATGGGCTGGTCCGCGCCGGAGCGATTGTCTTTATCGTCGGCGCAGTGGCCACTTTGGTCACTGTTGCTCCGCTCTTTCTGGGGACCGAACCGTTTCCGCCCATCGCGTATGCGGTGTGCATGTTGATGGGCGTTGGCTTCATGATCGCCGGGGCGGGCGTACTACGGTCCATCGCGGCCCAGCGGCGGGCGGCGCGGATGGTCGCCTAGGCCCGCGCGGCGGTGTGCCCGCGCAGCCAGTCCGGGAATTCCCGCAGATCGTCGAGGACCACTTCGGCACCGGCTTCTCGCAGCTCAGCGCCGGTACACGGGCCGGTGGGCACCGCGACGGCAAGGGCTCCCGCAAGCTGTGCCCCGCGAACATCGCCGAGGTGATCTCCGACGTACACGCTCGCGCCGTGCTCCCGCAGGGCCAGGGCCTTGCCCTCCGCCCACAGCGATCCGATCACCGCGTCGGGGGTGATGCCCAGGTGTGAGAGATGGAGGCGGGCATTGGGCTCGTACTTGGCGGTGACGACGATCGCGCGCCCACCGATCTCCCGCACGGCGGCGACCGCCTCACGCGCACCGCGGAGGGCCGTAGTGGGGGCGATCGCGTGGTCGGGATAGATCTCGCGGTACCGATCGCCCATGGCCTGAATCTGATCGTCCGGGAACCAGTGCGCCAACTCCTGTTCCAGCGGGGGTCCCAGCCGGGTGACGGCGAGATCGGCGTCGATCCTCACACCGGTCTCGGCGGAGAGCGCGATGAACGCAGCGCGAACTCCGGGTCGGGAGTCGATCAGGGTCATATCGAGGTCGAAGCCGATGGTCAGGGGAGCCGTCGTCGGGTCAGGAGCCATAGGGCCCATTCTGCCTGCGTGTCCGATACACCCACCCGCTGATCGCCCCAGCCGACCATCTTCCGACCGCGGACGACGGCTACGGCTACGGCTACGGCTACGGCTACGGCTACGGCTACGGCTACGGCTACGGCTACGGCTACGGCTACGGCTACGGCTACGGCTACAAACTCCCCGGGCGGCGCGAACACCGCAAGGTGAGGAGCGGGCCGCGCTGAGCCATCACGCAACCGGACCGGTCACCTCACTACTCTCCATGACGAGAGGCGACCGACGGTCGCCGCCTCACTCAACCGGCTTCCGCGCCCGCCACACCAGATAGAGCGCCGATCCCACAGCGGCCCCCTTCAGTACCCATGGCCAGGTCTCCACCAGCGCGTCCCGCATCCCGTCCGTGGGGATCGCCGTGCCCCAGCGCTCGTTGGAACGGCCCCAAAGCCACACCAGACCGCCCGCCACCGCCACCCCTGGCATCCCGAGGACCGCGATCTTCTTCTGGATGACGGTGAGCCCGCGGGAGGCCCACGCGATCAACCATCCACCGCCGAGCGCCAGCAGAGAACTCAGTAGCGCGCCCGCGATCAGCAGGGCAGCGGCCACCAGAAGCAGCGGACTGCCGAGGCCGCTACCGCCTTCGGTGACCACTCCCGCCCTGCGACGGCCGAGCCGGGGCAGAAACCGGATCCAGCGGAACGCCCCCCGCCCTTCCGCCGCTGTCTCGGCCTCGGCCTCGACTCCGTCCTCCGCCGTCTCGTCTTCCGTCTCGTCTTCCGGAGGTGGTGGCGGCTTCAGTATCTCCGGGATCTCCACCCCGCCCGTGAAGCCGGCGACCCGCTCGCCCACCCCGAACGGGGTGGACTCGACCCGCCACCAGTCCACGTCGGGGCCCATGCCCGACCCACCGAGTTCGTCCAGGCCCGCGACATGCGGCGGCAGCGCACCGGCCGGGGCCGGTGGGTCGCTCGAAGCCTCGACGGCGCCGTTCGACTCGGCCGCCCAGAACTTGCGGGGCCGCGGAACGCGCCGGCGCACCCGCTGCTGAGGGAGCCCTGGCGAGGGTGTGGCGGAAGGGGGAGCGGAGCCGCTGGTGGGCGGGGCGGGCCCGGCTCCGGTCGGGAACGGGGGCGGTGTGTCCGAACCGCCGGATCCCGCCGCCGTCACCACCTCGTCAGGCGTGCCGATCCGTCCCAGGATGCGCCGCACCGAGGCGGGATTGTCCGCGATCGCCTTGGCCCGCTCGCGGTCGATCTCCCCACGCAACGCCGACACCAACTGCATGCGGGTGCCGGATGACAGTTGCCGCTGCTGCGCCAGATCGCCGACCCGGCTCAGATAGTCGTAGACGAGTTGATCGCTCTCGATCCCCACAGGCTTTCCCCTGCCGTTCCCTGCCCGGGCCACTCCGTCTTCCCCGGTCCGGCCCGCCCTGCACCAGACCGTAGCGCTCCAGGGGCTACCGTGGGGCGGATGGGGACCACACCCGAAGGAAGCAGCCCGCGCACACTGGCCGAGGCCTTGCGCTCCCGAGACGATGGGGAGCTCGCGGCACTGTTGCGCGCGCGCCCCGATCTGCTGTCCCCGGTACCCAGCGATCTCAGCCAGCTGGCGACCCGAGCGGGCACCCGCGCGTCTGTCGTACGGGCCTTGGAACGGCTCGACAGATTTGCGCTCCAAACCGCCGAAGCGTTGGCCGTGGCCCCTGATCTGGCCCCGTACGACGCCCTGGTGGCCCTGATGGCCGGCGACGATGGCGATGAGGTGGTGGAAGCGGCCCTACCGCGTGCGGTCGCGCTGCTGCGTACCCAGGCGTTGGTTTGGGGCGGCGATGACCGCCTCCGGCTGGTGCGCACCGCCCGTGAGCTACTCGCCCCCTCACCCAGCCGGCCGTCGCCAACGGGACTCGGCCCGACCGTCGGAGAGTCCACATCCGGGATGTCACCCGGCCGGATTCAACAGATCATCACGGCGGCGGGGCTCACAACAACCCACGATCCGGTATCGGCGGTAGCCGGGTTGACGGCGTTGTTCACCGACCGGGACCGCATGGCCGCCCTCCTTGACACCGCGCCCTCCGAGGCGCTGACCGTGCTGGACCGGCTGGTCTGGGGCCCGCCGTACGGAGAGGTGACGTCGAACCCCACCCCGCCGGTCCGTTGGCTGCGCGATCGCGGGCTGCTGCTGCCCGCCTCGCCGCGCACGGTGGTCCTCCCGCGGGAGGTGGCCCTCCATCTGCGCGCGGGCCGGGCCCATCGCGTTCCGGAGCCGGTACCGCCCGCGGTCAGGGCCGCGCCGTCGGCTCTCGGCGAGGGCCGTCCACAGCTGGTGGACGCGACAGCGGCGGGCCAGGCGCTCACCGCGCTGACCGCGGTGGAGGATCTGCTCCAGGACTGGCACGAGGGCGGTCCCGCGGTCCTGCGCGCGGGCGGGCTTTCGGTACGGGACCTCAAACGGGCCGCGATGGCGCTCGACACCACCGAGGCGATGGCCGCCTTCTGGCTGGAGTTGGCCTATGCGGCCGGGTTGCTGGCATCGGACGGTGAGACGGACGAGCGGTACGCCCCCACGCCCGCCTATGACGAGTGGCTCACCCTCCCGTCGGCCGGGCGTTGGGCCCAGCTGGCCCAGGCCTGGCTCACCTCGACCCGTACCTCCGGTCTGGTGGGCAGCCTGGACGGAAAGGGGCGGTCCTACTCGGTACTCGGTCCCGGTCTGGACCGTTCGGCGACGGTGGAGACCAGGCTGCGAGTGCTGGAACTGCTCGCCGAGTTGCCGGAGGGAACGGCCGCGGCGCAGGACACCCTGCTGGCGCGGTTGCGCTGGGAGCGTCCGCTCCAGGCGGCCACCGCGGCCAACACCATCACCAGCAACAACCCCGCCGACCGGGCGAGCGGACCGATCGACCTGCGCTCACGCATCGCGGCGTGGACGCTGGCGGAGGCCGAATCCATGGGGGTGACCGGGCGGGGAGCACTGGCGAGTCACGGGCGGGCGCTGCTGGGCGCGTCCGCCGCGGAACACTCCGGGGCCACCCAGCCGACCCACCAGGCCGAGGTGGCGGCCGTCTCGGCTGAGGCCGCGCGGAAAGCCGCCGCCGTCCTCACCCCGCTGCTGCCCGAGCCGCTGGACCACGTACTGCTCCAGGCCGACCTCACCGCCGTCGCCCCGGGCCCGCTCAAACGCCCGCTCGCGGAGACCCTGTCCGTGCTCGCCGACGTGGAGTCCAAGGGCGGCGCCACGGTCTACCGCTTCACCCCCGGCTCGGTGCGTCGCGCTCTGGACGCCGGTCGCTCGGCATCCGACCTCCACGCTTTCCTGGCCGCCCATTCGCGTACGCCCGTACCGCAGCCGCTGAGCTACCTCATCGACGATGTGGCCCGTCGCCACGGTCATCTACGGGTCGGCACGGCCTCCGCGTACGTCCGCTGTGACGATGAGGCCCTGCTCGATGAGATCCTCGCGGACAGGCGTTCCCAGCCGCTGGGGCTCCGGCGCATCGCCCCCACGGTGCTGGCCGCCCAAGCCGAGGCGCCCGTTCTGCTCGACGCGCTCCGGACCCTGGGCTACGCACCGGCGGCGGAGTCCTCGGAAGGGGCCGTGCTGATCGCCCGCGCCCATGCCCGCCGCACCCCGCCGCGCACCCCACCGGCCCCGGTCCCCGACGGTCCACCCGTACCGAACACGACCCTGCTGACCGCGGCGGTCAAGGCGATCCGGGCGGGCGATCTGGCGTCCACGGTGGCGCTCAAGCCCACCCCGTCCGAGCCGGCCCAACAGCCGGCCAGCGGTGAACTGCCCAGATCAACCCCGGCCGAGACGCTGGCCACGGTCCAGGCGGCGGCGATGACCGGATCGGTGGTCTGGATCGGCTATGTGAACGCCGAGGGCTCGGCGAGCCAGCGGGTCATCGCGCCGGTCCGGGTGGAGGGCGGCTTCGTGACCGCGTATGACCATACGGCCGACGAGGTACGCACCTATCCCCTCCACCGCATCACGGGCGTCGCGGAGCTCGCGGACGACGTGAGCTGAACCCGTCGCCGAACCTCACCCTGAGCCGGGCCAGCGCGTTGGCCCGGTTCCGGGGGTCGGTGCGGGACACCGGCTTGCGCAGGGACGGTTTCCCGGACCGCGGCCCGACGGCTGCCGTCGGGTCTCCCGCGTCCCGTGCGTCCTGGGTGTCCAACGCGGCTGCCGATTCTTGCTCCTTGGCGCGCTTGGCCTTCTCGGCCCGCTCGGCCGCCAGCCGCTGGTCCGACTCCGCCAGATGGTGGAAGTGACGCCCGATGCGCCGCCCCAGCAGAAGATAGGCGATCAGCGCCCCGCTGGTGTTGAGGATGACATCGTCGACGTCGAACGCCCGCCCCTCGACGAGCGCCCCCTGCGCCAACTCGACGAAGACCATCACCCCGATGGTCAGCAGCAGCATCCGGAGCATCCGCAGCCGCCGCGGCACCAGCACCGGCAGGATCACTCCGAACGGCGCTCCCAGCAGCAGATTGCCGCCGACCTGCTTGCAGGCGGCGAGGAAGGTGTACTCCTCGGCGTACTGCCGAAGGGATTTCCCTGGCTGGAGATTGGCCCCGGCGATGTCGGCGGACGCGGTCGACGGAGTGAGGGTCAACCTGGCCAGCACAACGGAGAACGCGACCAGCGCGGCCACCGCCACTGTCATGATCAGCAAACGCAGAGCTGTAGTGCGCCATGAGACACCCGACGGGCCCGCCGAGGAATCGACTGCCGGAGTGCCCCCTTCCCTTTGTGCTCCCCTTTGTACGGTCATAGCTCGCGGTTGCCCCGCGAGCCCGCGATCAGGCCTCCGAATGGCCTCCGGCACCAGCCTTCGCTGGCCGGCCTCCGGCTGATCCACCGCGACCCGCAACAGGAGCGCACCGGGCCCTCACCCTTCACTCCCGTCCAGGGAGCATCTGCGGAGGACTGGCCCAAAGCCGCCGAGCTGAAGGCCGATCGATCGGAGCGCGCCTCCTCGGCCCCTCCCCGGGAAGCCGAGACACTCATGTCAAGCCAGGGCTATACAGTGGTCGTGGGAACACTCTAGGTTGACGTCATGTCAGATCAGATCGCCACTCATATCGATGCCGCCCTTGCCGCACTGGGTGAGATCTCCGACCCCCTGGAGCGCGAGCGCGCCGCACGACGCATGCTGGACACCCTGCTGCCCGACGCCGCCAGGAAGGCGAAGGGCGTGCGCCAGGAAGTCGTCCTCAAGCTGCGCGAGGGGCGCACCCTGCGTGAGGTGGCCGCCATCCTGGACCTGACATACGCCCGAGTGGATCAGATCGCCAAGGGCCGGTAGTCGCCCCCGGGGCACACTCGGCGATGTACTGCCCCCGGTCGATCCGCGAAGAGAACGATCACAGGGAACTCGGTGGGCGAGACCGCGGACGCGACACCACGGGGCGGTGTGGTCCGCGCGGGTATCCTGGTAGGTCGATGTCCTCTTCCAGGGGCCACGACCTGCGATTCCCTGGCTTCACCCACTGCCTCCCACGCCGCCCGCTGTCGCTCGGCGAGGTAGACTCCCCTGTTTCACGCGAAAGCCTGACATAGATGGCAGCGCGCATTCCCGGCGCACTAGCCGAGACGCCGTTTGAGCGTCCGGCACGGGGCGAAGCCCGCGCTGTGGCGGGTGTGCCGTCCGTCACAGGACGATCGTAACTACGGAGGTATGCGTGTCCTGCTTGATCGTCCAGAGCGACAAGACCCTCCTCCTCGAAGTCGACCACGAGCTGGCCGGCGCGTGCCGGCGCGCCATCGCGCCCTTCGCGGAGCTGGAGCGTGCCCCCGAGCACATCCACACCTATCGGATCACCCCGCTCGGGCTGTGGAACGCCCGAGCCGCCGGGCATGACGCCGAGCAGGTGGTGGACGCGCTCGTCGAGTTCAGCCGCTACCCCGTGCCCCATGCCCTCCTTGTCGACGTCGCCGAGACCATGGCCCGCTACGGCCGGCTCACCCTCTCCAAGCACCCCACCCACGGCCTGGTGCTCACCAGCACCGATCGACCGGTCCTCGAAGAGATCCTTCGGTCCAAGCGGGTGCAGCCGCTGGTCGGGGAGCGGATCGACGCCGACTCGGTCGCCGTGCACCCCTCGGAGCGCGGGCAGATCAAGCAGACCCTGCTGAAGCTCGGCTGGCCCGCCGAGGACCTCGCCGGATATGTCGACGGCGAGGCCCATCCCATCGAGCTCGACGAGACCGGCTGGGCACTGCGCCCGTACCAGAAGCAGGCCGTCGAAGGCTTCTGGCACGGCGGCTCCGGAGTCGTCGTACTGCCGTGCGGCGCGGGCAAGACCCTCGTCGGCGCGGGCGCGATGGCTCAGGCGAAGGCGACCACCCTGATCCTGGTGACCAACACCGTCTCGGCCCGCCAGTGGAAGCACGAACTGGTGAAGCGCACCTCGCTGACCGAGGAGGAGATCGGTGAGTACAGCGGGACGAGGAAGGAGATCCGCCCGGTCACCATCGCCACCTACCAGGTGCTGACGACCAAGCGGAAGGGCATCTACCCCCATCTGGAGCTCTTTGACTCCCGTGACTGGGGGCTGATCCTCTATGACGAGGTGCATCTGCTGCCCGCGCCCGTCTTCAAGTTCACCGCCGACCTCCAGGCCCGGCGTCGACTGGGGCTGACCGCCACCCTGGTACGCGAGGACGGGCGGGAGTCGGACGTCTTCTCACTGATCGGTCCCAAGCGCTTCGACGCTCCGTGGAAGGAGATCGAGGCCCAGGGCTACATCGCCCCCGCGGACTGTGTGGAGGTGCGGGTCAACCTCACCGACGCCGAGCGCCTCGCCTACGCCACCGCCGAAACCGAGGAGAAGTACCGCTTCTGTGCCACCACCGCGACCAAGCGGAAGGTGACGGAGGCCCTGGTGGCCAAGCACAAGGGCGAACAGACCCTGGTCATCGGCCAGTACATCGACCAACTCGACGAGCTCGGCGAACACCTCGACGCACCCGTCATCAAGGGTGAGACATCGAACGCCCAGCGCGAGAAGCTCTTTGAAGCGTTTCGGCAGGGCGAGATCTCGGTGCTCGTCGTCTCCAAGGTCGCGAACTTCTCCATCGACCTGCCCGAGGCGACCGTGGCCATCCAGGTCTCGGGCACCTTCGGCTCCCGCCAGGAGGAAGCCCAGCGCCTGGGCCGGGTACTGCGGCCGAAGGCGGACGGCCATGAGGCACGGTTCTACTCGGTGGTCGCACGGGACACGATCGACCAGGACTTCGCCGCGCACCGCCAACGTTTCCTGGCGGAGCAGGGATACGCCTACCGCATCATGGACGCGGACGAACTACTCAGCTGACGCCGGGGCGGCAACGGTCAGAGGGTGAAGGCGATCAGTAGCGGCGCGATCGTCATCAGCGCGTACTGGACGACCAGGCACAAGGTCCGGACGCGAGTCGAGAGTGCGTCAAAGGGCAGGGCGAGAGCTGCCAGGCCCGCGATGCCCGCGGGCCACAGAAGGCCGAAAGCCGCCTCGATCATGGTCGCTTCGACGCGGGAAGGCCCGTGCGGGTCGAGCAGGGTGAGGACTGCGCACAGCACCCAGGCGCAGAGCAGGAACAGCATTCCGACGCCTGCCACCAGCCGGTGCGGCCGCGCTGCCGCGGGGGTCGCCGGGCGCGGGGCGATCTTCGTCTTCATCCGTCCATCCCAACAGGATGGACGCGGCCCGACCACGGTCGGGCTGCTCAAAGCAGGGGTGAGTACCGGTACTCAGGGGTGTGCGGTAGGGAGCGGAACGACGGTGGCCATCAGCGGCGGTGGACGCCCGCCTCCTCCGCGTATTCGCCGAGCACGGCAACACTGAAGATCGTGCCGACGAACACCTTGACCGCGCGCAGCGCGTTGCCGGTGCGGTGGGGGGAGTGCGGGGTGCCGCTCGCCGTGGCGCCCTGGTGGGCACGCGGTCGAGGGACCTGGGCGGTGGGTGTGAAGGTCGCTGTACTCATGTCTCCATGGTCGCGAGCCGGCACACCGAAGACATCGAACCAAGGACTGAACCTCGCCCCCACCCTCCTACGACTCCAGGCATAGGGGGTCCCCTACGGGCACGCACCTCAGGAGGACCCGCAACTCATCCCTGCGGCAGGCAACCGATCCACGGCCGTATGACTCAGCTTGCCCCCGGACACCCCGGGCCGCAATCGCGGCGGCCAGGGGCGCGTCCACGCGGAGAGCGGTCGGCGAAAACCCGGTCGTAGCTCTCCGGAACGCTCGGTAGACTCCTGCGCCTTGCCCGCCTCCCCTCGCGGAGCGCCGCCGTCCGGCCGGAAACCGGACGGCCCAGCCATGCCCAGAACCGCTCGCAGCTTCCGGAGGCGCCCCGTGCCCGCGCACGCCCAACCCACCCCCGCACCCGACCCGCTGGAACGCGAACGCGCCCATCTCAGCGCCTCCCGCACCGCACTGCGCGCCATGCGTGAGGAGGTGCAGCAACTCAACATCAAGGACGTCACCGGGAGCTGGGTCAGCGCCGCCGTCCTCCAGTCGCAGATCGACGCGCGCATCGCAGAGCTCGCCGACCTCTCCCACACCCCCCTCTTCTTCGGCCGTCTGGACTACCTCCACACCACCCAGGAGGGACAGCGCTACTACATCGGCCGCCGCCATGTGCACGACGGGGGCGGCGACCCCATGGTCGTGGACTGGCGCGCACCCGTATCCCAACCGTTCTACCGGGCGTCGCGGAAGGACCCGCACGATGTCCGGCTGCGTCGCCGATTCGGCTACACCGGCGGAGCGCTCACCGCCTACGAGGACGAGGACCTGACCGATCCCGCCCCGGAGGGCGAACACACCAGCAAGCTCCTCCAAGCCGAGATCGAACGCCCCCGAGTCGGTCCCATGCGGGACATCGTCGCCACCATCCAGCCGGAACAGGACGAGATCGTACGGTCATCACTGGGCGGGACCGTCTGCGTCCAGGGCGGCCCCGGCACCGGGAAGACGGCCGTGGGCCTCCATCGAGTCGCCTACCTCCTCTACGCCCACCGGGAACGACTCGCACGGACCGGCACCCTCGTGATCGGGCCGAACCGCTCCTTCCTCCACTACATCGAGCAGGTGCTGCCCGCGCTCGGCGAACTGGAGGTCAGACAGGCCACCGTCGACGACCTGGTGGCCCAGGTCGAGGTAGGCGGGAGCGACCCGGCGGCAGCGGCCGTCATCAAGGGCGACGCCCGGATGGCCCAAGTACTGCGCAGGGCCCTCCGATCGCATGTCACCCTCCCCACCGAGCCCGTCATGGTGGTGAGAGGCTCCCGACGTTGGCGGATCCCCGCCTACGAACTCGAAGAGATCGTCCAGGAGCTACTGGCCCGCGACATCCGTTACGGGGCCGCCCGCGACGCTCTGCCCCAGCGCATCGCCCACGCCGTACTCGTCCGGATGGAAGCCACCGGAGAAGCACCGGACGACCGGGTACAGGACGCCGTGGCCCGCAACCCGGCCGTGAAAGCAGCGGTCAAGGCCATCTGGCCACCGGTGGAACCGGCCAAACTGGTGCTACGACTGCTCTCCGACGCCGACTTCCTCGCCGCCCACGCGGAAGGGCTGCTCACCCCGGAGGAACAGCACACGATCCTCTGGGCGAAGCCGGCGCGGAGCGTACGGACCGTGAAGTGGTCGCCCGCGGACGCCGTGCTGATCGACGAGGCGACCGACCTCGTACAACGCACCGCGTCGCTGGGCCATGTGGTCCTCGACGAGGCGCAGGACCTCTCCCCCATGCAGTACCGCGCGGTGGGCCGCCGCTGCTCCACCGGATCGGCCACGGTCCTCGGCGACCTCGCCCAGGGCACCACCCCCTGGGCCACCGAAAGCTGGCAGGAGGCACTCGACCACCTCGGGAAGTCGGACGCCGTGGTCGAAGAGCTCACCGCGGGGTTCCGAGTCCCGCGCGAGGTCATCGCCTACGCCTCCAGGCTGCTCCCCCATATGTCCCCAGGTCTGGCCGAGGTCCGCTCGATGCGAGAGTCCCCCGGGTCGCTGGAAGTGCGCGAGGTGAGAGGGGACTTGGACGCGGCGGTGGTGGCAGCGTGCGTGGATGCGCTCCAACACGAGGGATCGATCGGCCTGATCGCCGCCGACAGCCGCGTCGAATCCCTCGCCACCGCCCTCACCACAGCCAACCTCCCCCACCTCACCCCCGGCTCCGAAACCACCGCCGACTCCCGCCTGACCCTGGTCCCGGCGTCCCTGGCCAAGGGCCTGGAGTACGACTACGTGGTCCTCGACGATCCCGCGACGGTGGTGGCGGCCGAGCCTGACGAGCGCACGGGGCTTCGTCGGTTGTATGTGGCCTTGACGCGTGCGGTGTCGGGGTTGACGGTGTTGCATGTTGGGGCGCTGCCGCCCCAACTGGGGTGAGGCCTGCGGCCTGCGCTTGGGGGCCTGTGTTGGTTGTCCTCACCGGGGGTGGGAGCCCTGGCTATTGGGCTGGACGCGCCGGTGTTGGTTGTGCTCACCGGGGGTGGGAGCCCTGGCTCTTGGGCTGGACGCGCCGGTGTTGGTTGTGCTCACCGGGGGTGGGGGGTTCCGTCCTCAAACGCCGGACGGGCTGGGGTTGCCCCTTGGCGGGGTGCCCTGTATTGGCGTGGGTCGCCTGTGCCCTGGGGCCTTGAGCCCAGGGGCTGGACGCTCCCGTGTTGGTTGTCCTCACCCGGGGTGGAGGGTTCCGTCCTCAAACGCCGGACGGGCTGAATTGGTCTCCTTGGCGTGGGGTGCTTTTGTTTGCGGGGGCTGCTGGTGGTCGAGGTTTTGGGTTTTCCGGGGTTGAGGGTCTTGTTGTGTTGTGGTTGGGGGGTGCTATCGGGGGTGACTCCTCAGCGTCGACGGCCTGATGCCACTTTGATCCGGCATGCGGGTCTTGCCGTCGATCGCTTCCGGGGACACCCCCTGCGCGCCCCCACGCCCATGCCAGCTTCCTCTTGCCCTCGGGTATGTGTACCCCTATGGGTCCGGGTGGGGGTGCAGTTGTCTTCGTGTGTGCCTATGCCTTCCAGATCAGGTCGCCGGGGGTGGGGCCTGGATCATGGTTGGGGAAGCAGTGGGGGCAGGTGTAGAGGGTGGTCCCGGGTCCGTTGGTGGTGTGGAGGTGGCGTACGGCGATGGGGGCACGGGTGAGTTTGCCGCAGTCGCAACAGTGCTCGGCGCCCCCTACACCGCCACCACCGGTGTCCACCAAGTCCCGGTCAACACAGCGGCGGTAGCCGCATGAACATCGACGAACTCTCCCCGACATCTCACCCGACCCGCTGTAGTCGGCGGAGTGCCATCCGGGCCGGGGTCGGCGGGTCCACGGCAGTACGTTCAGCACCCATACGAGTGCCCGGGCGATACGATCACACATACGTCGTTCAGCTCCTGAGAAAGCTGTTCGGTGAGCCCCGAGGAACTGGGTACGACCGGTTCCTTGGGGCGTTTCTTTTTCACTGCTGCGTGTGCGCATGGAGGGGTGTGGCGCGGATGGCCGATGTTGTGTTCTTGTGTCCCCTGGCGGGGAGCGGCACCGACCAGAAAAAAATTGGGTTGGGTGGCCCGTCCGACCGTGCTCCAGGTCGCCCCGTTCGACATGGGTGACAGTCGCCCCCTCAGCTTGCCGCTCTACATCCTGACCTTGCAGAACCGATCCCTGTTGTCCTACGCGGAGTCCGCCCAACGGGGCCAACTTGAGCGGGAAAGCACCTCCGTAGTGCCTCTGTTGACCGCCTACCATCAACTACAAGCAGAAGCACTGTCCCAAGCGGCATCCGTAGCCATGATCAATCAGTTGCGAAAGGGCAACCCGTGACGACTGAATCCCCCCGCTGGATCAAGTCCTCCTACAGCGAAAACGGCGGTGCGTGCGTTGAGTGGGCCCCCGTATTTGCGTCATCCGGCGTCGTCCCCGTCCGAGACAGCAAGCGAGTGAACGGCCCGGTCCTCCTGGTGTCCCCGTCGGCGTTCGCCGGGCTGGTCGCCCTTGCCCGGTCCAGCGAGCTTTAACAACACTCCGATGCAAGCTGAGCCCTGCACATCATTTTCGGAGTGCAGGGCTCAGCCGTGTCAGGCAACAAGACTCCTAGTAAGAGCATTTGACGGTCTTCTCTCGACGGCCAAGTGGAAAGGGCTCTCCCAAGCTGCATCTGTAACGACGGATCAGTCTTCGAAAGGGCGACTCATGACGACCGAATCTCCTATCTGGATCAAGTCCTCCTACAGCCAGCAGGGGGGCAACTGTGTCGAGTGGGCCCCGGCACACGCGTCCACTACGGGCATGGTCCCCGTCCGTGACTCCAAAGAGCCGCACGGCCCGATACTGAGCCTTCCCGCCGACTCGTTCGCCTCCTTCGTGGCGGGTGTCAAGGCCGGGGAGTTCAGCACTGTCTGACTGGCCGACGAAGCATGTACGGGGCAGCACATCCACCATCGAAAGCCTCGCCACATTCGGATTCCGTTCGGGGACATGGCGGGGCTTTCGCGTGCGCCATAGCCACGATCTACCTCCCCCGGCCCCTGCGGGGACAGGACCCTGAGGGCAAGAGGTACCGGGCCTCGGATGGGGGCGCGCAGGGGGTGTCCCCGGAAGCGATCGACGGCAAGAGAGCCTTGCCGGCTCGGAGGAGCTTCGGGCCGTCGACGCTGAGGAGCCACCCCCGATAGCACCCCCCAACCCCAACAGAGGCAAGACCCCCAGCCCAGGCAACCCAAGACCCCAACCCCGGGCAACCCACGCCAAAACAAGCCCCCGCCAGGGGGCACCCCCAGCCCGTCCGGCGCTTGAGGACGGAACCCTCCGCCTCAGACGAGGAAGACCAGCGCGGCGGCTCCGAGCCACAGCGCAGCACCACTCAACAACGAAAGCCCCGCCACACCCCTTGAATCCCCATGGGTAGGTGGTCTAGCGAGGCTCAGTGCGCGCTCATGCCTTGGTGCGGTGGGCGGCCCAGCGGGCGGACGCGGTGACCATGCGGGCGGTCCATGGGTCCGGGTCTCCGCCCCCGATCTCTTCCCACAGGTTGGCGTTGGCCATGGCGAACGCGTCCACACCCTCAGATGGGGCGCTCCGCCATGAGGGGACTTCTCCCGCCCAGTGCTCCGCGGATTCCGCCGTGTGGCCCCCAGCGGCCATGAGCCAGATCACCCAGTAGCCAGGGTCCAACCACTTGGCGCCCCGGGTGGCCCAGGCCCAGTCCACAAGGAATGCGGTCTCCTCCACCAGCACGTTGGCGTTGTTGAGGTCCGTATGAAGGAGAGAGTCCCCGGCGAAGTGGGCCAAGTCTCCAGGCTTCGCTGCGTATCGCTCAAGGCGTTGCTCTGCATGCCGCAGCTCGATGTCCGGGCAAGCGACTTCTCCCAGACGAACTAGCAGGTTGGCAACCTTCGAGAGGTCTGGCGATCCGGGCGAGTAGTCCGCATGGTGGCCTTCAAGGGCTTCGAAGCCCAGGAGGTCCCACTCCTCACCTTCGATCCGCCACCGGAGATCCGGGGCGACTCCCTGAAGGAAGGGGTTGACCTCCGCTTCGCGACGCTGGGTCCAGGCCCGGGGATGGCCGGCCCGGAGTCCCTTCACGTAGACGCTCCCGGTCTCCGTGAAGACACGGGCAGCAATCTCACTGTTGAACCCCTCCTCCGCCGGTTCGGCCTTCAGGAGAGGTCCGGTGAGCGCTTCGACTTCGGCGAGCACCGCCGAAGGCAGTTCTTCAAAGGCGATTCGGTTTGTTGCCACGGCTCCTCACACTTCCACACACGAGCTGTGCGGCCCCACCACGTCGAATGAACGCCGCGAAGCCCGCGCGGGTACGTAAAGGCCCGGAGCGGCGGGCCGACTACTGGTAAGGGTTGTCGTTGCCGCATCCGCGGTCTGAAGCAGACGCGAGCGTCTCCACGTCCACGATCTGGACGCCCGTCAGCTCAGGGATGCCCGCACGGGGACGCTCCTGGATCGTGGTCAGCTGCCAGTCCCCCACCGCGCCTAGGGGGGTGATCTCTACCGCAACAACAGTCACTTCGTTGCCTCCTTCATTCCGTGCTGACAGTAGGTGCGGAGGGGTGCCTCCGCTTCCTGGTACACCTTCGCAAGCGGCCGACAGACCCGACAGGTCTTCGACAACTTGCAGCCGGAACATCCACCGGCGCGGGACATTTGAGAATCTGCGATTGCGGGCAGCCGGGTAAGCCCGCTCAATCCTTCGGCCAACAGGTTGATGGGGTTCTCGCGACCGATCTTGCACATGGTCACCCAGCCGTGCGGGTCAACGTGAAAGAAGCGGTAACCGGCCGGGCACCCGGCGAAGACAGACGAGCGGCCAATCCAGTCTTCCGCCTGGGTAGCAAGAGGCTCGTTTCCGCCGTCGTAGGTGGGGGAAATGCTCCCGTACTCCTTGCGGTAGACCCCGTATCGGTCGGCGAGATCGCGCATAGCGTCCACTTCGTGGGCGTTGCGCTTTGTGATGATGAGCGTGATCTCCAAGGGAATACCAGCTTCTTTTGCCGCTGCTATTCCTTTCATCACGCCTTTGAAGGAGTCGCGACGCCGAGTGAGGGCATCGAAGCTCTCTGATGTGGCGCCGTACAGAGAGACCATCACCTTGTGGGGCGGTAGGGCGGTGAGCATGTCGATCATGGCAGGCTGGTAGAGCCGTGAGCCGTTGGTGAGAAGTTCCAGCAGCATTCCCATGCCATGGGCCATCCGATACGCGGCAGGGAAGTCCCGATCAATCGTCGGTTCACCGCCTGTGAACTGGAGCCAGAGAACTCCGGCGTCACGGAGCATGGTGAGGAGAAGCCTCTTCTCGTCCATGCCCAATCCTTCGAACTTCCGTTCCGGAAGGAAACAGTGCTCACACCCAAAGTTGCAGCCTTTGTTGATCTCGAAGGTTGCCCGGCTGTAATTGAGGATGGTGAGCGGCCGAACGAGGACCGCCGTGTCGCTAGGCTGTCCGGCGGGTCGGAGCCCCCAGGCGGCTTGAGCAGCGTCAGCGAGCCAACCCGGGACCGGGCTTCCCCCAGCTACCGCCTCCACCACTTCTTCGTAGAAGGAACGGGGGATGTGGAGCGCCTTTTGTTCCCCCTGCCGTACAACAGCGAACTTGTCATCCTGCGGAGTAGCGACTACTTGGTGCATGGCTCTCCATTCAGCAGACTGGCTACCCACCCTCGCTGAACCACCATGATTGGATCGCTCCCCCGGTGAGAGTGTGCGCTTTCGGGTAGTCCTTCAGACCGGTTGGTCAGGAAACTTCCGCCATGCGTTATCGAAGCTAACGGGCATGGGGTCGCTATCCCGAAATATCCACAGCAACATGGCACCAGGCTGTTGGTGTTCGTGCCTTCTCGGCTCACCGACCGCCATTCGCCACTGGCTCTATCCGACGGAACGCTAGGCAAGGCTCGGGACGGCGTAGAGGTGGTACTCGCGGTTACTCTCGCGGGCCCAAAGACTGCCTAGCCCGCATGACGACCCGGTGCGCCCCGGCGCCATAGAGGGCATTACTTTCCAACGCGGCCCAAGCACGAATGTGCAGAGCTACGTCTTCCGGATCGTCCAACCACATTTCGGCGTGCCAGGTCTCGGTGATCACGAGGCTGTCATCATGGACGGAGAATCCGACACCAGCGGGAACGTTCATGTCTGCTTCGAATGGCACGATACCTACCCGCACGTTCCCTGGACCGAGCCGCCCCACAATTCGGTCAAGCTGCACCGAGAGCACCGGGGGCGAGCAAGGCCGCGCCCGTAGAGCCCCTTCCCAGACAAGAAAGTGAAACGTCCGACTCTGGTCCATGAGGATGTCTTGACGCCCCATACGTGCCTGCACAGCGGCCTCGATGTCCCGAGGGGCGGTGTGGATAGCGGAGTATCGAGTGAGCACTGCGCGCGCGTAGTCGGCGGTCTGCAAGAGCCCTGGTATTAGCGCGGGGTCGAAGCTGCGCCGAGTGCGCGTCTTCTGAGCTTGTGCCCCGTGCGCTTCCTGCACGGCGCGATAGCCACCCGCCAACTGTCGGCGCCATGATCGGTACTGCGTCTCCAGCCCACGCAGTCGCCCGACGAGTTCGCCGATTACCCCCGGCTTCCCGGTCCCCTCAGCCCATGCACTGAGATCCGCGACAGTCGGTGTCTGTTTTCCAGTCTCCAATTTGCTGACCTTGGACTGTCCCCACTCAAGCCGGTCAGCCAGTTCGCGGCCCGTAAGCCCGCCCTCGGTGCGCAACTCCCGCAGGCGCGCACCGAGGGACACCCGGGCTTGCTGAAAGTCCGTACTCACTCAGAGGACGGTACCTTCCCCGTGAACTCCTGGTAGGGGATGGCGTGGTGCCATGCGACGTCCCGCAGCTGACAGGCTCGCAGCACCTCGGCAGGATCGGTGATCAACTCCATGCCGATAGTGCGCTCACCCTCGAAATGAAAACGCGCCACCGTGCGGGAGTCGAACAGCCAGAAGTCCGAGAGGTTCACACCGTGACGCTCGGCATCGTCCCGCCACAGGTGACGGATGTCCTCACCGGCTGCCACGTTCGTCCGCGCACAGGCAAGCAGGTACCGCTGGCCGGTGGTCGGCGGGTTGTCCACGATCCGTACCCGCTCGAACCTCTTGCCAACGTCCACCATGCGCCGCACGTTGGCGAACCATGAGTGCCCTACTTCCCCGGCGGTGTCACCGGTCCGCAGGAACTCTTGGTAAGACGGCATCGCCTGGTCGGACGCGTACCCACTTCGGGTCTCCAGCCGCCATGCGGTGTGCTCGAACCCGTCGTTGATGAACTCGCTGATCTTCTGTTGCGGAACGAACTCCGGCACGTGCGTGACCTCCCTTGGGGAGAAGTCCGCCAGCAGTGCCCGAGGTACGACCACGAACGCTTCCCCATCCTTGACGTACTTGAGCTGCGCCACGTCCGTGGGGTCAATCACCGCGTCCCCCTGCACGAGCATTTCCCCCGTGTCCAGATCCTCATACAGCGTGGGGCAGTCACCCAATCCGGATGTGCTCCCGAGGACCCGCAGACGCCTTGCCATGGCCGTTCCCCTCGTCGTCGGACACAACAACGCAAGCATGACGATCCGAAGGGGGGTCCGTCCGGGGTGATTCTCGATTATTCGCATCCCCGGTGCTATGCGGTGGCCCCGCACCCGCGCTTGAGGTTCAGCAACCTCCCCCAGGCTCCTACCAAGGCCACGCGTCCCAAGGGGCAAGCGGGACCAAGCTTGGGCATGGGGTCACACATGGGCCTTCCCTCTAGCTACCTCAGCGGAAAGAGGCCCCTGGGGGCAGGGGATGTAAGTCTCGGCGTGGGGGCGCGCAGGGGGTGTCCCCGGAAGCGATCGACGGCAAGACCCGCATGCCGGATCAAAGGACCTTCAGGCCGTCGACGCTGAGGAGTCACCCCCGATAGCACCCCCCAACCCCCACAGGACAAGACCCTCACGGCGGGAAACCCAAAACCCCAACCCCGGGCAACCCCCGCCAAGACAAGCCCCCGCCAGGGGGCACCCCCAGCCCGTCCGGCGCTTGAGGACGGAACCCCCCGCCCCGGGAGAGGACAGCAAAAGCAAGGGCGCCCGGCCCAGGAGCCAAGGCCCCCAAGCACAAGCACCCCCGCCCAAGACAACCCCAGCCCGTCCGGCGATTGAGGACAGACCCCCCACCCCCGGTGAGCACGACAGAGCAAGGGCACCCAGCCCAAGAACCAAGGCACAGGCACAGGCCCCCCGCCAAGGGGACCCCTACGCGTCCAGCACCTCGCGCCATTCCCGTACCGCCGAAGGCGACACCGCCCCCTCCCACCCTCCAGGCCGCGCCGCCCCGCCGATGTGGAACCCGTCGATCCCGGCCGCGAGCAGTACGGGGACATGGTCCAGGCGAAGGCCGCCGCCGACCAGGATGTGGGCCTCGTAGCCGGGTTCGCCCGCGAGGGCGAGTTCGGCGAGGAGGGTGGGCATGCCCTCGTCGACGCCGGAGGGGGACCCTGCCGTGAGGTAGGTGTCGAGGCCGGGGACGTCCGCCAGTTGTTTGCGGAGGGCGTCGCGGTCGGTCGCGCGGTCGATGGCCCGGTGGAAGGTCCAGGCGCAGCCGGAGATCTCGACGAGCAGTCGTTCCACGGTGACCAGGTCGGGGTTGCCCTTCTCGTCGAGGAAGCCGAGGACGAATTCCTCGGCGCCTTCGGCCCGGAGTTCCGCGGCGGACTGGACGAGCTTGTCCACATCTTCCGGGGACCCGCAGGAGAATCCGTCGGCCAGGCGGAGCATGACCCGTAGCGGAATGTCCACGGCGGCTCGGATACGGCCGAAGGTCTCGCGGGACGGGGTCAGACCGTCTGCCGCTATGTCGGTGATGAGCTCCAGCCGGTCCGCCCCTCCGGTCTGGGCCGCGACCGCGTCCTCTGCGTCCAGAGCGATCACCTCAAGGACTGCACGGTTGCTCATGTGACCCCATTCCTCCAGGGAGACGGCATATCGCTCCAATAGGTCTAGTCCAATAGCAAGCCTAGTGCGCAGCTTTCACCACCGCAGCAGCACCCCCATGGGTTCAGACTTGCAGAAGATACGGGCAGGGGGTATACATGAACTCAGAAGACATACCCCCTAGGGGTATAAACGTCGTACAGGGAGGACTCATGGCGCACACAGCCACCCATCAAGAGGTAGAACTCGCCATCGGCGGCATGACGTGCGCCTCCTGCGCTGCCCGTATCGAGAAGAAGCTCAACCGGATGGACGGCGTCGAGGCCACCGTCAACTACTCGACGGAGAAGGCCAAGGTCACCTTCAGCGATGAGGTCTCCATCAAGGATCTCATTGGCACGGTGGAGGCGACCGGCTACAGCGCCAAGCAGCCCAAGCCGAAGGCCGCACCCGGTGCGGGAAGCGGCCAGGCCGGCGGTGGAGACGACGAGGAGGACGAGGGGAACGACCCCGAGGTGGTGGCCCTGCGCCAGCGCCTGATCACCGCCGTCACCCTCTCCGTACCGGTGATCGCGATGGCGATGATCCCGGCGCTCCAGTTCCAGTACTGGCAGTGGCTGTCGCTCACCCTCGCCGCCCCGGTCGTCGTCTATGCCGGCTGGCCCTTCCACCGTGCGGCCTGGAAGAACCTGAAGCACGGCGCCGCCACCATGGACACCCTGGTCTCGGTGGGCACGACGGCCGCGTTCCTGTGGTCGCTGTACGCCCTGTTCTGGGGCCACGCGGGCATGCCCGGCATGACCCACCCCTTCGAGCTCACCATCTCCCGTTCCGATGGCGCGTCGAACATCTACCTGGAGGCCGCCGCAGGCGTCACGGCCTTCATCCTGGCCGGTCGCTACTTCGAGGTCCGGTCCAAGCGCAAGGCCGGCGCGGCGCTGCGGGCCCTGATGCACCTGGGGGCCAAGGAAGTCACGGTCCTGCGCGATGGTGACGAGGTCCGTATACCCACTGGTGAGCTCGCGGTCGGCGACCACTTCCTGGTGCGCCCCGGCGAGAAGATCGCCACCGACGGTGTCGTCGTCGAGGGTTCGTCCGCCGTGGACGCCTCCATGCTCACCGGCGAATCGGTACCCGTAGAGGTCTCCCCAGGTGACGCCGTCACCGGTGCCACCCTGAACGCCGGCGGCCGGCTGGTCGTGGAGGCCACCCGGGTCGGTGCGGACACCCAGCTCGCCCGGATGGCCAAGCTGGTCGAGGACGCCCAGAACGGCAAGGCGGCCGCTCAGCGACTGGCCGACAAGATCTCCGGGGTCTTCGTCCCGATCGTGATCCTCCTGGCGCTCGGCACCCTCGCGGTGTGGCTGGCGACCGGAGAGGGCTGGGCAGCGGCCTTCACCGCGGCCGTGGCCGTACTGATCATCGCTTGCCCCTGCGCCCTGGGTCTGGCCACCCCGACCGCACTCATGGTCGGTACGGGTCGAGGAGCCCAGCTCGGCATCCTGATCAAGGGTCCCGAGGTCCTGGAGACCACCCGCAAGGTCGACACCGTCGTCCTGGACAAGACCGGAACCGTCACCACCGGCAAGATGACCCTGCTCGCCGTCCACTCCGCCGCGTCCACCGACGACGCCGAGGTGCTGCGGATCGCCGGAGCCCTGGAGAACGCGTCCGAGCACCCCATCGCCCAGGCCGTCGCAGCCGGCGCCATCGAGAAGACCGGCCCGCTCGCCACCCCCGAGGACTTCGCCAACATCCCCGGTCTGGGCGTGCAGGGCATCGTCAACGGCCACGCGGTCCTGGTGGGCCGGCAGAAGCTGCTCGCCGAGTGGGAGATCCAGCTGCCGGTGGAGCTGGAGCGCGCCAAGGCGGACGCCGAGGCCAGCGGCCGTACCGCGATCGCTGTGGCATGGGACGGCGAGGCACGCGCCATCCTGGAGGTCGCCGACGCGGTGAAGGACACCAGCGCCGAGGCCATCACCCGGCTGCGCGCCCTGGGGCTGACCCCGATCCTGCTCACCGGTGACAACAAGGCCGTCGCCGACGCGGTGGCCGCCGAGGTGGGCATCGACGAGGTGATCGCCGAGGTCATGCCGGAGGACAAGGTCGATGTGGTCAAGCGCCTTCAGGCGGAGGGCCGCAGTGTCGCCATGGTCGGCGACGGTGTGAACGACGCCGCAGCGCTCGCCCAGGCCGATCTGGGACTGGCGATGGGCACTGGTACGGACGCGGCCATCGAGGCCAGCGATCTGACCCTGGTACGCGGTGACCTCCGGGCGGCGGCAGACGCCATCCGGCTGGCGCGCCGCACGCTGGGCACGATCCGGTCGAACCTGTTCTGGGCCTTCGCCTACAACGTCGCCGCCCTGCCGCTCGCCGCGCTGGGGCTGCTCAGCCCGATGATCGCGGGCGCGGCGATGGCGTTCTCGTCGGTGTTCGTGGTCGGCAACAGTCTGCGGCTGAGGCGCTTCAAGGCACTCTCCAACAGCTGACAACGGGAGAACGGGAACAGCGGAGGTCTGGGCGTCAGCCGCCCAGGCCTCCGCTTCCGAATGCCCCGCCACCGACGTTCTTACCGTGCTTGGGCCGGGCCTCCCGGCCCTTGCCGGTGCTGTGACTGCTGAATGCCTTCATGTTGTACGGGAGCAGCCTCTCCCCCGGGGGGAAGGTGCCCTCGTCCTCTTCCCTGACCTCTTCGATGTGCTCTCGATGGTCGGGTTGATGCGGCTGCTCATCGGCGCGTGGTGGTACGAACTCGTCCCGGCGGCGCGAGTCCCACCACATGGCGGCGGTCAGCATGGCCACCAGGAAGATACCGATAACGAGCATCACAAAGATCATGGCTGTCCGCCTTCCATCCAGGGGTGCACGCACCGCCTAACCCCAGTGTCACCCCATTTGCCCATTTTCGTACCTTTTGGCCAGGTCCAGTGCCCCGGGGCTCGCCTCCTTCCCTCAGCGGCCCCCACGGCCCGCTCTAGAGTCAGAGCCATGAGCCCCACCGCCGCTGACGCCCTCCGGGAACGCTTCTCCCGGGCACTCCTCGCCGCCCGCGCCGGTGCGGAGGGCCCCGATCCCCTTCCGTACGCCGATGAGCTTCTGACCCGCTGGGCCGAGCCCCAGCGCCGGTACCACACCACCGCGCACCTCACGGCGGTCCTCGACCACATCGACACGCTCGCCGCCCACGCCAGCGAGCCCGATCTCGTACGGCTCGCGGCCTGGTTCCATGACGCGGTCTACCTCCCCGACCGCTCCGAGAACGAGGAGCGCTCCGCCCGCCTCGCCGAGCGCGCGCTCACCGAAGCGGGGCTTCCCGCCGAGGCCACCGCCGAGGTCACCCGGCTCGTCCGGCTCACGATCACCCACGCACCCGAGCCGTCCGATGCCCGGGGTGCGGTGCTGTGCGACGCCGATCTCGCGATCCTCGCCGCCCCACCGGCGCCGTACGCGGCCTATGCGGCGGCGGTACGGGAGGAGTACGGCTTCGTCCCGGACGACGCCTTCCGGGCGGGTCGCGCGGCGGTGCTCCAGCAGCTCCTCGCTCTTCCGTCGCTGTTCCACACACCCCATGGGGTACGGGAGTGGGAAGCCCCGGCGCGAGCCAATCTGACGGCCGAACTAGTACTTCTCGGGCAGGGTCCCAACTCGGCTGATCATAAGGGAAGTTGACTCGAAGGGGAGGGAGCGGAAGCGCTCGGCCCAAGCGCCAGCGCCCCCGTCGGGCGAGCGGGGACGGCACTCTCCGCGTCCCCTCCCCCCGCTACCGGGGACCACCGCCGGCGCCGGCTATCACCGCGCGCTGGGAATGCCAGCCCCCGTACTTCCCGTTGCCACTGCTATGCCCGACTCCGTCCCCCGCTCCCGCATGCCCCTTGCCGTCTATATCCTCGGCCTCTCCGTCTTCGCGCTCGGTACCAGCGAGTTCATGCTCTCCGGGCTGCTGCCGCCCATCGCCGACGACATGGACGTCTCCATCCCGCAGGCAGGCCTGCTCACCTCCGCCTTCGCGATCGGTATGGTCGTCGGCGCGCCCCTGCTGGCCGTCGCCACCCTGCGGCTCCCCCGTAAGACCACCCTCATCAGCCTGATCTCCGTGTTCGGCCTGGGACAGGTGGCCGGTGCCCTCGCACCGACCTACGAGATCCTCTTCGCCTCCCGCGTCATCAGCGCACTCGCCTGCGCGGGGTTCTGGGCGGTTGGCGCGACGGTCGCCATCGCCATGGTTCCGGTCACCTCTCGGGCCCGCGCCATGGCCGTGATGATCGGCGGGCTCTCCATAGCCAATGTGCTCGGCGTCCCGGCCGGGGCCTTCCTCGGTGATCATCTGGGCTGGCGGTCCGCGTTCTGGGCGGTGGGCCTGGCATCGGCGATCGCGCTCGTCGGTGTGGTGACGCTGATCCCGCGCATCCCGGTGCCCGCCGAGAAGCCGAGGCTCCGCAAGGAACTGTCGATCTACCGCGATCGACAGGTCTGGCTGTCGATCGCGATCACCGCACTCGCGGCCGGCGGGGTCTTCGCGGTCTTCACCTACTTCGCACCGCTGCTGACCGAGGTCACGGGGATGGACAAGGGCTCGGTGCCGATGGTGCTGGGGCTGTTCGGTCTGGGTGCGCTGATCGGTACCACCGTGGGCGGTCGGGTCGCGGACGCGCATCTCTTCGGAGTGCTGCTCACCGGGATCACGGCCTCAACGGTCTTTCTGGTGGCCCTCGCCCTCTTCGCCGCCACCCCCGCGGTCACGATCGCCCTGGCGTTCCTGCTCGGGCTCTCCGCGTTCTTCACCGCTCCGGCGCTCAACGCCCGGATGTTCAATGTCGCCGGCGCGGCCCCCACACTGGCGGGCGCGACCACCACGGCAGCCTTCAACCTGGGCAACTCGGGTGGCCCATGGCTCGGCGGCAGGGTGATCGACGGGGGCTTCAGCGCCGCCGCGACGGCTTGGGCGGGGGCGGGGATGACCATCGTGGCACTGGCCCTGGTCGCCGTCTCCCTACGGCTCCACGGCACCTCACGTCTGGTGGCGAGTTCCTCGTCCCTCCCCTCGGCCACTCGCAGCACGACACCGAGCGCCGAGCACGTATGAGTCAGACGCGCCTACCCGCGCCCTTCGACGTAAAGCTGGACACCGCGCGGTTCCCCCGCCGAGCTCCCGGCGAAGGAGCTACCAGGCCCGCCCCTTGGGGCGCCTGAGGCCCGCGCCCACCAGCAGTCTCACCACCTCGCGGCTCGACACCTCCACCGCGCCCGCAGCCACCGCGTCCGCGTACCGGTGGGAGGGCAGGTCATAGTGGTCCCGCTCGAAGGCGCGCGGCGGGCAGCCGATCGAGGCGGCGAAGGCGTGCAGTTCGTCGTAGGACTGATCGCTGATGAGATGGGACCAGAGCCGACCGTGGCCCGGCCAGGTCGGGGGGTCTATGTACACGGTCACGCGAGTCCGCCGACCCGGGCCACGACCACGCCCGCCTGGTGGCACACCCACTGGGGATCGGGCCCGAGTTCGGGCACCACCTCCAGGGCGTGGGGGTCGCCCTTGTCGCATACGGGGCAGAGCGGCCAACGGCCATGGCGTTCCAAAAGTGCGTCCTGTACATCTTGGGCGACCAAGCCCGTGATGTACTCAATGCCCTGTGGCCACTGCTCCACCCACCAACGCCGACTGGTCACCGATGCTTCCACGATCGATACGACCTCCGCGTCAGCCACATCGCGCGCGGTGAGGTCCGCGAGCACGAGGGCGCGGGCCATATGAAGGGCCTGCTCAAGGGGGTCGGTGTCATCCATGCAGCCATTGTCACCCCTGTGGCGTACCGACCGCGGCGCCGCACAGGGTCTTGACGTGAGCACAATTATGAAAATATCTTTCATAATGTGAGTGATTCCGTGAAGGATATTTTCAGCACGCGTCCCCCTACTGGGTCAAGGGGGCATACGCCCCCGGCCCCAGCCGCCCTCGCCGCGAAAGTCCGCACCCTCGCGCCGTCGATGACCCGCTCCATGCAGCGGGTCGCCGAAGCCGTCGCCGAGGACCCCGCCGGCTGCGCCGCCCTCACTGTCACAGGTCTCGCCGAGTTGACCGGCACCAGCGAGGCGACCGTCGTACGCACCGCGCGCATCCTCGGCTACCCCGGGTATCGAGATCTACGCCTCGCGCTCGCCGGTCTCGCCGCCCACCAGGAGTCCGGCCGATCCCCCAGCGTCACGGCTGACATCGCTGTCGACGACCCGATCAGCGAGGTGGTCGCCAAGCTGGCGTACGACGAACAGCAGACCCTCGCCGATACGGCGGCCGGTCTCGACGTCGGTCAGCTCTCCGCGTCCGTCACCGCACTCGCCACCGCCCGCCGCATCGATATCTACGGCGTGGGGGCGTCCTGTCTGGTGGGCATGGATCTCCAGCAGAAACTGCTCCGCATCGGCCTGATCGTCCATGCCCACGCCGACCCCCATCTGGCCATCACCAACGCCGTACAGCTGAGGTCCGGCGATGTGGCCATCGCCATCACCCACTCAGGAAAGACCAGCGATGTGATCGAGCCCCTGCGGGCCGCCTTCGATCGCGGTGCGACGACCATCGCCATCACCGGCCGACCGGACGGACCGGTCACCCAGTACGCCGACCACGTACTGACCACCTCCACGGCCAGGGAGAGCGAGCTACGGCCGGCGGCCATGTCCTCCCGTACCGGACAACTGCTGGTCGTCGACTGCCTGTTCATAGGCGTGGCCCAGCGCACCTATGAGACGGCGGCACCCGCGCTGGCCGCCTCCTACGAGGCACTCGCCCACCGCCATAGCCACCGCAACAGCAGCCACAGTCACCGCAGCACCCGATGAACGACACCCAGTACGGCAGCACCAGATGAACAGCAGCGACGGACCATCTCACAGAGAGCAGGGTTCCATGGCCTACCCGTCATCACCGTCGTCCCCTTCGTCCGCTTCGTCCGCTTCCTTTTCGCCTCCCCCCACCGCGCCACCGGACCATGAGCTCCGCGCCCAACTCGACGTGCTCACCACCGAGGCGTTCCGCCCCGAGTTGGCGGAGATCGACCAGCGGTCCACGCTGGACATCGCACGGATCATGAACGGCGAGGACCAGACCGTACCGGCCGCCGTGGCCGCCCAACTGCCGCAGATCGCCGCGGCCATCGACGCGATCGTGGAGCGGATGAGCCGCGGTGGACGGCTCATCTACGCGGGTGCGGGCACCGCCGGTCGGATGGGTGTTCTGGACGCCAGCGAGTGCCCGCCCACCTTCAACACCAGCCCCACCCAGGTCCTGGGTCTCATCGCGGGTGGCCCAGCGGCCATGACGGAAGCGGTCGAAGGCGCCGAAGACCGCGCCGAACTGGCCGTCGAGGATCTGACCGCGCTGGCACCGACACCGGACGACACCGTGGTGGGGATCTCCGCTTCGGGCCGCACTCCCTACGCGGTCGGCGCCGTGAGCCACGCCCGCTCGCTCGGCGCACTCACCGTGGGCCTCTCCTGCAATCCGGGGAGCGCGCTGTCGGCCGCCGCCGATCACCGCGTCGAAGTCGTGGTGGGACCCGAACTCCTCACCGGTTCCACCAGGTTGAAATCCGGCACGGCACAGAAGCTCGTGCTGAACATGATCTCAACGATCACCATGATCCGGTTGGGCAAGACCTATGGAAACCTCATGGTCGATCTACGGGCCTCCAACGAGAAGCTACGCGCCCGCTCCCGGCGCATCGTCGCCCTGGCGACCGACGCGTCCGACGATGAGATCGAGGCCGCTCTCATCGCAACGGACGGCGAGGTGAAGGGCGCGATCCTGACGATCCTGGGAAAGGTGGACGGCACCACGGCAGCTCGGCTGCTGACCCAGAGCAAGGGCCATCTTCGTGCGGCCCTCATCGCGGCCGGCTGACAACGGCTGGTCCGCACTTTCGTCGTAGTACTGCGAGAGGGACAGCTTGCGGAGTCGGCATCGCCGTCGCGCCCGTCAAGCCCTCGGCCGCATCCGAGGCCCCGGCACCGCCCCCACGGTCAGCCGGCGTCTTCCTCGCAGACCGAGGGAACAGCGCGCGACAGCGCCTTGCCGTGCAGCCGATCAAGCTGCTTCTCATGGCGCACCTGGACGGCCGACACCGTCAACAGCCCACGGCAGTACGCGGCCGAACGCGCCGTCGCCGAATCGGCGATGGCACGCACCAAGCCGGAATTGACGCGATTGATCTCCTTGCGGACCTCATGGAGGTCCGGGCGCCAGGTGGGTGCCTGGGAGGGGTCCGCGGTCCACAGCCGGTGCAGCCCGCGCTGCACCACCTTGTTGGCCTCGATCTGATCGCGGAAGATCCGTGACGTCGCTTCGGGATCGGCCCCGATCTCCACTGCCTGCTGACGCACCGTGTCGAGCACCACCTGCTCCCGGGCGGGATCGTCGATGGGGCTGGCCGTCCCCCACTTGGCCGCCGCCACCAGATCGGCGGTGGCAAGCCGCTCGGCGGAGAGCACAGCGATGGTACGTAGTTGGCCGTACGACCCCGAGTGGGCCTCGCCCACGGTCGGGCGGGGATCGGCGGCGAGCGGTGCCGCGCTGGCGGCTGTGGCCCCCGCGAGGAGGACCACAGCGACGGCAGCCGCTGTTAAGGCATGGCGTGCGGTGTTGTGGTGGAACATGGATCTCCCTATGAAGGCCGGGGCGGACGAAGACACGTCAAGGAGCAACCGGTGAACGGTGCTGCCGAAACGCGCCGATGTGCTCGCCCGCAGTACGGTCAGTGCCGACCGCGGTGAACGAGTGGTGTGCCGGGTCAGTCGCTGGCGGCGCCGAGTGCTTCCACCAGTCGCCGGGCCCGGGTGTCGTCCCGCAGGAGGGCATCGACCAGGGGGCCGGTTCCCCCGTCGGTCAGAGCAGCTTTCAGATACGCCTCAAGGGGCCGCTGATCGGCTGTCCCGAGGTCCGGGTCACGGTCCATGACCGCACGGGCGGCGACATAGCCGATGCCCATCTCGGCCAGCCGCTGGCCACCCGCGTAACGGGTCTGAAGGATGTCCACACCCTCAAGGCCCTCAGCCGCCAGATGCGCATAGCGCACGGCCACCTCATGGGTGGCGAGGACGGCGAGCAGGAGATGCTCGGTTCCCTCCCCGTGGCCGACGGCCTGCATCTGGTAGCGGGACTCCAGCTTGATCCAGGCAATCGGGTCAGTGGCCCAGTTGATCCCGGCGAACTGCGTCGTCCACCGTCTGAAGAGCCCCAGTCCCGCATAGCTGCGCAGCCCCAGCAGGGAGTTACGGGTGGGCCAGAGGAAGAGGTCGAGCCCGTCCTCGAGATCGGGCTCAGCGCCGTCGAGGAGGGCGAGCACCGCCTCCGGGGTGGTGCCGCAGATCCGCAGTGTCTCGGCGGCCCGGTTGCCGTCGTCCTGGAGGATGGCCTTCAGGAGATGAACCGGGGTCAGCTTCTTGGCCCTCTCCTGGCGGGCCGCTGCCATGGCCGCTTCGACGGCTCGTCTGGCCGCGCCGGTCAGCCGGGCGTTCTTGCCCATGTGGTCTCCGACGACGGGCGAAGCGGCAACGCCCTGGTCGCGATCGTCGCTGCTCGACCAGGCGTCGGTGCGCCCTTCGCGGTCCCGCAGGAGACTGAGTATGACGGTCTTGGTCACCCAGGCGTCGTTGAGGACGGTTCTCGCTTTGCCGCCCTCGCCGGAAAGCCCGGCGAGCAGTTGCTCCGTACCGATCGGTCCATCCCCGTCCCGGGCACCTTGAGCCGCGCCGAACACCCCCACGGCGGGCCAGTTGGATTCAAGGACGTGCTGGGTCGGGGAGTTCCCCGCATGGCTGCTCATAGGGCAAGAGTGCCTGATCAGGACGGTGCGGGCATCGGCTGTGAGAGGGAGCCACGGCGTTCTCGTTGGTCGCGGGGTCAGGGCGGGAAAAGCACCCGAAGGGAGTTGCGCCGACGGGGTCGCTGGGCTAGCGGTCGGTCCCATCCACTCCATCCACGCGGATGGAACCGTTGGGATGGCCTCCGTCCCGGCCATCCCAGCGGCACCGCCCCGAGGCTCAGCCGAGCGCGGCGGTCAGGTCCACCTCGATCAACTGGCCCGGATATCCGAGCTGGGCGACCCCGAGCAGGGTGCTCGCCGTGGTGAAGGCCGGGGCGATCACGGAGTCATTGAGGCGGAACCAGGCCGCCGCCAGGACCTCGGCATCGTCGCTGGCCACATAGATCACCGAACGGACGACATCCTCCGGGGTAGCGGACACCGCCGCGAGGGCGGCGAGCGCGTTGGCAGCCACCTGGTCGATCTGGGCGTTGAGGTCACTGGCGCCCACCAGTTCGCCGGCCGGGTCCAGCGGACACTGGCCGGACAGATAGGCGGTGCGGCCGGCCTCAACGACGGTGATGTGGTGGTATCCAGGGGTTGCGTGAAGATTGTCGGGGTTGATGCGGGTGATCTGTGCAGTCATATGTCCGATTCTCGCCCCTCGACGAACGGGGCGCACCGGGTTTTCCACCCGGCTCGCCCCATGCCCGTACTCAGATACCCAGCCGGTCAGCTCCGGACTTGATGGAGTACGACGGCAAGTCGCATCGCCGTGTCCAGATTGCACCGCCCCAGGTCGACAAGCGGATACGGATCATCACTGGCAAGCGAGACGGGATCGACCCGAAGCGATGGGAGCGTGACCCCCATCTCCCTCAGCTCGGTCCGCAACTGCTCGATGACCTCCTCGGCAGCCCGCAGCCGCTCCGCCGATCGCAATGTCATACGCCGTCCACCTCCACGCCATGCAATTACTTACGTACACAGCGTGTCCAAGAAGTGGTCCGCCTGAACAAGGACAATCCCGTACGAAGGACGGCTCACCGACGCGGTGGCCTCTGGGGGTGAGTTACGGCGAGACCACCCTGCTCACGTCCGTGGATCGGCCAAGGCGGTCGGGGAGATCCGTCGACCTCCCCGACCCTCAGTGGAATCCAGGGGTGAGCGGGTTGTTCGGGGCGGGTAGGGAACCGGTTCGCTTCTGGGCCGAGGGGGCCTCGCAGATCAGATTGGCGGTCGGCAGCCGACCGGTGACGAGATAGTCATTGGCCGCGCTCTCCGCGCAGACGTTCCCGCTGAGGTCGTACACCCCATGCCCCTCGCCCTCGTCCACGGTCACCAGGCGGGAGCCCTTCAGCGCCTTGTGCATGGCGATCCCGGTGGAGAGCGGAGTCTGTGAGTCCCACTCGTTGTGGAGGATCAGGGCGCTGCCGCGGTGGTTCACCTTCGTGGCCGGCTCGATCGCCTTGGTCCAGAAGGCGCAGGGCGAGATGTTGGACGGATGGTCCCCGTAGAGCGGGTAGCGGGCCGCGTCGCGGCGCGACTCCCTCGCGTACGTACCCGGGTCACGCGGCCAGCTCCGGGTGTCACCGCACAGGAGCGCGTACAGCACGGCAACGGCGTTGTCGGGCAGCTCTCCCAACTCCGGTAGCTCAGGGACCGGCTCACCCGCTGCCGCCCGTTTCAGATCGGCTATGTATCCCGCCCCCACCCGCGGTGAGAAGAACGTGCCCCGGAAGAGGTCACGAATGTCGGTTCCGGTCAGGGAGTACTTCCCCCAGACGATGGGGTGACGATCCGCCTGGGCGACCAGGTCCCAGAAGGTCTTGCTCACTGACGCCGGGGTGTCGCCGAGTTGGTAGGCGGAGTGGTGCGAGGCGGTCCACTTAGTCCACCGCTGGAAGGCCGGTTCGGCCTCCGACGCCCACTTCTGGAAGGTGCCGCGCCAGATCAGTTCGGGGTCGATCGCGCTGTCCAGTACGAAGCGATCGGCCTGCTTCGGGAAGAGCTGGCCGTAGACGGCGCCCAGATACGTCCCGTACGAGTATCCGAAGTACGAGATCTTCTGCTCGCGGAGCACGCTGCGGATGACGTCCATGTCCCGGGCGGTGTTACGGGTGGTGGTGTACCGCATGCGGTCGCTGGACTCGGTGCGGCACTTGCGTGCGATCGTGCGCGCCCAGGCCACCTGCTGGGTGTAGGTCGTGGCCTTGTACGGGCGCATCCACTGCCGTTCCGCCTCGGTGGTGCGGCAGCTGAGGGGGGTGCTCTGGCCGACTCCGCGTGGATCAAAACCGATCAGGTCATATCGGCCAGTAACAGACTCGGGCATGGCGGTCATCATCTGCAGCGGCATGCCCAGCCCCTGGGCGCCGGGGCCACCGGGGTTGAGGAACAGCACCCCACGGCGTTTGGTCGGGTCGCCGGCCGCGAGCCGGGATACCGCCAACTCGATCGCCCTGCCCCCGGGTTCCCGGTAGTCGAGCGGCACCTCGATCGTCGCGCACTCAAGGTCCTGGTCGGTCTCGGCGCATTGCTTCCAGAGCGGTGACTGCTTCATGTATCTGTCCAGAGGACTTGCGGCACTGGCGGGCTCAACGCTGTAGAGCGCGGGGGCCAGTGTCGCGAGCACGGTGACCGCGATCAGTGGCACCAACCGTTGGGCGCGCATGCAGAAGTCCTTCCGGTCACGGTCCGGGGCCCAGGGAACGGGCTGCAATGACTTTGCCGTGCCTAACGGTGCGACCGAAACCCCCAGTTGGTCACACCAGGGGGTATCTTCCCGCTGCCGAGGGGCTGCCCGACCCATCCAACAGGGCACTGGATTCACTGGGCACGCATCCGGCCCCGGCGAGGGACCATGCCTTTTACCGAGAACCCGGCCGAAACTCGGAGGAATCGCTGAGGCCGTCGGCGGGGCGCCGAGGCACCAGAAACAGCCATCGATACGGCCCTGTGACCTTCGCCACGCTGAATAGCGGTTCAGCTCGCAGCTTCCAGGCCCAGGGGGCTTGAACAGCGGAATTCAGGGACACCGCGGAGACCTCATCGGCGGTCCTCCACCGGTGGAGGACCGTCCGAACGGCGCGTACAGGACAGGATTGCCCTACTCCGCATGCCGTTTGGCCGAATCCCCCACCGGGGTCAACTCACTGGTGCCGTTACTGACGCTTCATCAGAATCGGTTGGGCTGCTGCGGAACCGGAGGACGACTGGTGCGGGCCTCGGAAGCGCGCGGCGAGGCCGGCGCGTTGCACATGAGGTCCTTGGCCGGGAGCTTTCCGGTGTTGAGATACGCGTTGGTCTTGCTGTCGGCGCAGTAGTTCCTGCCGAAGCCGTAGACACCGTGGCCCTGGCCGTTCTTCACCGTGATCATCTTGGAGCCACGCAGGGCTCGGTGCAGCCCGATACCCGAGGACAGCGGGGTCTGGGAGTCCCACTCGTTCTGGAGGACCAGAGCGGGAACCTTGTTGTTGACGACGGTGACAGGCTCGACGGACTTGCCCCAGAAGGCACACGGCTTGATGTTGGAAGTGAAGTCGCCGTAGATCGGGTAGCGCGCCTTGTCGCGGATCGCGTCCTTGCGGTACTGCTCGACGTCCTTCGGCCAGGCGGCCGAGTTGTCGTTGCACACAACGGTCCAGAACGCGCTCTCACCGTTGTCCAGCGGCGCGAAGGAGTTAGGAGAACGGGTCGGCGCACCGGGGCCGATGGAGCGTTCACCCGAGGGGGACTTACGGGAGGACAGCTTGCCGGCCGCAGCCAACTTCAACTCCGATATCTCATCGGAGGCCCACTCGACATCGAAGAAGATGTGGCGCCCGGCGCGGATGTCGTCTCCGGTGAGGAGCTCACCGTAGTAGTCGATCGGCTTCCGGTCGGCCTGGGCGACCAGGTCCCAGAACGTCTTGCTGACCTTGGCGGGAGTGTCACCCAGCCCGTACGTGGAGTTCCGCTTGGCGGCCCATTCGGTCCACCGCTTGAAGGCGGGCTCAGCGCCCACCGCCCAGGCCTGGATCATGCCGCGCCAGGCGAGGTTCGGGTCCACCGCGCTGTCCAGGACGAACCGGTCCGACCTGCTCGGGAACATCTGGGTGTAGACGGCGCCCAGATAGGTTCCGTAGGAGTAGCCCAGGTAGGAGATCTTCTTCTCACGCAGGACAGCGCGGACGATGTCCATGTCCCGAGCGGTGTTACGGGTGGTGAAGTGCGGGAGCTTGTCCCCGACCTTCCTCGCGCACTTGTCCGCGACCCCACGCGCCCAGGAGACGTCCTTGTTGAAGGTCGCAGCCTTGTACGGGCGCGGCCAGTCACTGTCCTTGGCGGAGAGCCCACAACTGACGGGGGCGCTGCGCCCAACGCCTCGGGGATCGAAGCCGATGAGGTCATAGCGGTCCCGCACCGACTTGGGCAGCACCTGCCTCATCTCAAGCGGCATGTACAGCCCTTCGCCGCCCGGGCCACCGGGGTTGAAGAACAGCACACCGCGGCGCTTGGCGGCGACGCTGGTCTTCATCCTGGAGATCGTGACCTCGGTCTTCTTCCCGGTCGGCTTCTTGTAGTCGAGCGGCACCTTGATCGTCGCGCACAGGATGGTGCTGGGGGTGCTGGACCCGCACCGCTTCCACGTCGGCTTCTGCTGGGTGTACTGGTCCAGCGGGTTCGCGGCGGCGGCCGGGGTCGCGGCGAGCCCGGGGGCGAGTGTCGCCATCACACTCACGGCGAGCACAGGGACCAGTCGACGTCTTTGCACGGAGGAATCCTTCCAGCGCTTGCAAGGGACATGACGACCCTGCCGTGCCGGGGCGTTCGGTGAATCCCCCGGTCAGGTGGGGTTCTCTCCACCTCAGGTCGGACAACTGATCGACCCTTCTCCTCCTTGCGGCGTACAACGTCAAGCGACCTGTTTATGTCCGCTGTTGGCAGGGCGGCCGATGGTGGGAGCAACCCGCTTCGAGCGCACTTGACGGGCGGTCAGTTCACCTGGAATGCCCTTCCCGACCGAGATGGATGCCGAGAACACGGAGTTTCCTACCCAGCCGTAGCACCTCACCCGCCACATGGATATCGTGCACCCCACGCGATCTCGCATTCTCGCGAGTTATCGCCCTGCGGCTGCCCGGGTAGGGCATGCCGCCAACTGACCTGTGGGGGGTCCTTTTGCTGCGCTCCCAGCGCACGCTGCCGTATGCCCTGATGCGTACGGCAGCAGTATTCGCTCTGTCAGCAGGTGTTGCGGCGCCCGCTCTCGTCAACGCGCCGCCCGCCCACGCGGCGGCGGTCACGTCCCTCACCCTCGATGACGGACGGCTGCTCACCGGCGCCCCGTCCACCGCCCTCTGGGTGAAGGTGAGCGTCCTGGCGTCCACCGCGGCGGGGGCTGAGGTACTCGCCGCGACCGATGACCTGACGTGGCTGGACACCGCGTCGGCTCCCCCTGCGTGGACGACCACCGAGCCGATTCGACTGCCGGAGGGCGTCGCCCTCGGCGACTATCCGGTGCGCGTGGAGTACCGGCTGCCCAACGGGTCCGTGCAGCGCCTCCTCGGCGGCACGTTCAGTTACAAGCTGCACACCGGTGTCTCCCGGCTGGAGTACGACCGGGAGAGCACTGACTACGACAACCGCCATGTGGTGCTGTCCGGAACCGCGACGACCTACAACCCGGCCACGGGCGCCCGCACACCCGCCCGCGAAGGCACCAAGGTGAAGGTGTCCCTGCGCGTGTGGACGCGGCTGGACCACCGGCAGGTCACCGCCACCGCGCTCACCGGTCCCGCGGGCGGTTTCGCCATGCCGATCGCCCCCGACGGGGAGATCCAGAACGGCTACGCGCATGTGGTCGAACCGGCCGCCGACACCGATCCCGTCAGCGGGTTCGCCGTGCCGGGGCTTTCGGCCGAGACGACGAAGTACCGGATCACGGCCCAGACGGACAGGCGCCGGGTCCATCAGGGCGTGCCGTTCACGGTGAAGGGGAAGGTCGAACGGCTGACCGGGGACGGCTGGAAGCCCTTCGCGGGTGCGCCGATCGTGACCACCGAGCAGGACCCCCGGCAGTCGTCGATCACCCATATCGCCGGTCTGCTGGGTAGTGGCACGGCGGCGGCTGACGGCACGTTCTCGTACCAGGCGAAGGCGTACACCGCAGCCGCGGCCAGCACCTTCGTACGGCCCTCCGGCCATCTGGCGGATCTGGCGTTCGACCGGAGCCAGGTCTTCGTCCCACAGCCGGTCGCCTACAAGAACGTCAAGATCGCGCTCTCCTCGTACGGCGAGGTGTCGGCAAGCGGCCAACTCGCCCAGGGGTGGTGCGAGAACGAGAGGGTTTCCCTCCAGTACTCGGTCGACGGCCGAACCTGGTGGAACATGCGCACCGTCAACACCACCAGCAACTGTGCGTTCAGTACCGCCGCTCCCGGCTATGTGAGTGCGTACTACCGCGTCCACCACGCCGAGTCGGACTACTACCGCGAGCAGGCCAGTACACCGGTCTACCAGTCGCGGTACCCGGTGCGGTTCGCCGGCCCCAAGCTGTCACCGGCCCGACCGGCCAAGAACAGTAACCTCACCGCGTCCGGCACGCTCCAGCGCCAGGTCAAGGGCGTCTGGCAGCCGTACGCCGGCGCAAAGCTGATGGTTCTCTTCAAGCCCAAGGGCGACACCCAGTGGTACTGGGTGGCCAAGGGCAAGTCCGGCAGCGGCGGCAAGTACTCGCTGAAGGGCAAGGTGCACGGCGACGGGCACTGGGCCGTGATCACCGAAGAGACCAAGGGCTACTTCCATGGCGAGACGAAGGTGACCTACATCGATGCGCGCTGACCTCACGGGCCCCCGAAGGGGCAGGCTCTCCCTCGTCGCATCGGTCGCGGCCCTCTCGATCGCCACGGCCACGGCTCCGGCGATCGCCGCCCCGAACGCCCCGGGCGATCCGGCCCCCGTCGGCGTCGGCGTCGCCGCCACCGACCAGATCCAGCGCGGGGTGTTCCAGGTGACCGCCTGGACCGACGCCCCCAGCGCACGCATCCAGAAGGTGTCGGCGCGGATCCGCCAGGACGAGCGCGTCATAGCCGACGTGGATTCGGTTCCGGAACTGGCCGGGGACCCGGGCACCTTCCGGATATCCGCCGCCAACCCGCTGAAGCTGACCGAGGACGGCGGCTCCATCCCCGAACTCGGCCGGTACGCGATCGATGTGACCGCAACCGACGACAAGGGCAACACCGTGACCCGCAAGAACGCGGGCACGCTCAACTTCACCCTGCGTCCCGGCATCGGCTTCCAGGTCGGGA
Source organism: Streptomyces albipurpureus (assembly GCF_023701525.1). Lineage (GTDB taxonomy): Bacteria > Actinomycetota > Actinomycetes > Streptomycetales > Streptomycetaceae > Streptomyces > Streptomyces albipurpureus. Next base: position 8,012 of record NZ_JAMQAW010000033.1, on the reverse strand, counting down.
AGCCGACCTTCGACGACCGCAACGCCCGACCCCAGGGCCGGCTGATCGGCTACCAGCCGGGTTCGAACGACTCGGTGCCGCTGCCCGGCCGTACCGTCGAGGTCACCCGCACCGACGGCAGGGGCGGTCCGACCCACCAGGTGGTCACCACGGACAGCGGTGAGTTCACCTCTCCCGCCTTCGCGCTGACCGCGCCGGCGGGCGAGTTCCGTGCCACCTTCGCCGAGACCAGTGCCCAGGTCAACGGCCAAGCGTCCCATGACGCCAGGGTCTGGCAGTGGGCGACCCAGCGCCTCACGGTGTCGGCGAGCGCCGACAAGGCCCGGGTACTGCCCGGGGAGCGGCTCACCGTCGACGGGCGGGTGCTGAGCGGCACGGAACCGGTCGCGAACACGGCCATGCGGGTCAGGCTCACCAGGGACTACCAGGACACGGTGGTCACCACGACCGTCACCACCGACGCTGATGGACGCTTCACCGCCCAACTGCCCGCGACCCCCGACAACAAGGTGACCGGATGGATCGCCACCCCCGACGATCCCTTCCAGAGCGGCACCGCGATCGGCCAGGTGGCCATGCCGTCCGAGTCCTCGCTCGGGGTGCTGTCGGCCTCGCTCTCAGCGGACGGCGTGGTCACCGTCAGCGGCACCTTCCGCGGTACCTACCAGAGCGGCTCCACCTACCAGGGCGGACAGTGGCTCCAGATCGAGCACTCGGTCGACGGCAAGAACGGTTGGAAGCCGGTGGGCACGGGCGACACCTCACTCGCCGACTCAGGCGGCTGGTACGCCCACACCTACACCCTGCGTTCCAAGAGCACCACCGGCGGGTACTTCCGGGTCCGCCATCTGGTCAGCGACGAGTTCGCGGAGAGCGTGAGCCCGGTGTTCAGACTGGCGCGCGCCGAGACCCGGGTGACGGGGATCAACGCGGCTCCGGAACCCATCGGGAAGGGGAAGACCATCACGGTCGCCGGGCTGCTCAGCGAGAAGAAGGGCAGTGGTTGGAAGGGGATCGCCAAGGCACCGGTGGAGCTGTGGTTCAAGCCGTCCAGCGGTACGAGGTACGCCCGGGTCAGCACCGGGAAGACCGACTCGGCCGGGCGGGCCAAGCTGACGGCCAAGGCGACCGTGGACGGCACCTGGTTGATCCGCTACCTCGGTGACTCGACCCGCTTCAACTCGACCGGCGTGGGCGACTGGGTCGACGTGCGCTGAGGTCGGGGAGGGCGTCAGGGGCGGGGGACCGGGCCGGGAGAGAGACCGGGCCGGTTGGAACCGGCCCGGTTGGAACCAGACCGGTTGAAGCCGGGCCGGTTGGAGCACCCGCCCCGCCGGGGCGATCCTGCCGGTGCCGTCCTGCCGGTGCGGTTGCGTCAGTGCCGTGGCGCCGGTGAGGGGCGAGGTGTCGCCGGAGCCCGGTGGGGCGCGGGCTGGCTTCGAGCGGGCCTGGCTGCCCTGGGCGGGTGCCATCGGCGCCTGAGCCACTCCCTGACAGCCCCCGGGCTTTCCGAAGGTCTCGGGGGCTCGGGGGGCTCAGAGCAGCTTCGACCGGCCTTCCGTACGGCCGCGCCCCGGCACGCCAAAGGGCGGCACCCCCTGGAAGTTGGGGTGCCGCCCTCTGGATGTGCTGGGGCTACCGATCCGGGTGGATCAGAAGTCCATGTCACCGCCGGGCATACCGCCCGGAGCAGCCGCAGAGGCCTTCTCCGGCTTGTCGGCGATGACGGCCTCGGTGGTGAGGAACAGCGCGGCGATCGACGCGGCGTTCTGCAGTGCCGAGCGGGTCACCTTCGCCGGGTCGAGAATGCCCGCGGCGATCATGTCCACGTACTCACCGGTCGCGGCGTTCAGACCGAAACCAGGGGTGAGGTTGCGCACCTTCTCGACGACGACGCCACCCTCAAGACCACCGTTGATGGCGATCTGCTTGAGCGGGGCCTCCAGGGCGAGCCGCACGGCGTTGGCGCCGGTCGCCTCGTCACCCTCAAGGTCGAGCTTCTCGAAGACCGAGGAAGCCTGGAGCAGTGCCACGCCACCACCGGCGACGATGCCCTCTTCGACGGCCGCCTTCGCGTTGCGAACGGCGTCCTCGATGCGGTGCTTGCGCTCCTTGAGCTCAACCTCGGTCGCGGCACCGGCCTTGATGACGGCCACGCCGCCGGCCAGCTTCGCAAGGCGCTCCTGGAGCTTCTCGCGGTCGTAGTCCGAGTCAGAGTTCTCGATCTCGGCGCGGATCTGGTTGACCCGCCCGGCGACCTGGTCGCTGTCACCGGCACCGTCGACGATGGTGGTCTCGTCCTTGGTGATGACGACCTTGCGGGCGCGGCCCAGCAGGTCGAGACCGGCGTTCTCCAGCTTGAGGCCGACCTCTTCGGAGATGACCGTGCCACCGGTGAGGATGGCGATGTCGTTCAGCATGGCCTTACGACGGTCGCCGAAGCCCGGAGCCTTGACGGCAACGGACTTGAAGGTGCCGCGGATCTTGTTCACGACGAGCGTGGACAGGGCCTCGCCCTCGACGTCCTCGGCGATGATCAGCAGCGGCTTGCCGGACTGCATGACCTTCTCCAGCAGCGGCAGCAGGTCCTTGACGCTGCCGATCTTGGAGTTGACGATCAGGATGTACGGGTCGTCCAGGGACGCCTCCATACGCTCCATGTCGGTGGCGAAGTACGCCGAGATGTAGCCCTTGTCGAAGCGCATGCCTTCGGTGAGCTCCAGCTCCAGACCGAAGGTCTGGGACTCCTCGACGGTGATGACGCCTTCCTTGCCGACCTTGTCCATGGCCTCGGCGATGAGCTCGCCGATCTGGGTGTCAGCAGCGGAGATCGAGGCGGTAGAAGCGATCTGCTCCTTGGTCTCCACGTCCTTGGCCTGCTCAAGGAGGGCACCGGAGACGGCCTCAACGGCCTTCTCGATACCGCGCTTGAGGGCCATCGGGTTCGCGCCGGCCGCAACGTTGCGCAGCCCTTCGCGGACGAGCGCCTGAGCGAGAACGGTGGCGGTGGTCGTGCCGTCGCCAGCGACGTCATCCGTCTTCTTGGCGACTTCCTTGACCAGCTCGGCGCCGATCTTCTCGTACGGGTCCTCCAGCTCGATCTCCTTGGCGATGGACACACCATCGTTGGTGATCGTGGGCGCGCCCCACTTCTTCTCAAGGACGACGTTGCGGCCCTTGGGGCCGAGGGTCACCTTGACGGCGTCGGCGAGCTGGTTCATCCCGCGCTCAAGGCCGCGCCGTGCCTCCTCGTCGAACGCGATGATCTTTGCCATGTGAAGTGTCCTCCACGGACTGGGTGGGAAGCTCTGGGGGACCGCGCTGGCGCCCGCGACGGACGGCCTGCCTGCCGGATGGTTTTCTGTACCTTCCGGCCTGCGGGCCTCACCGACCCGGTCCTTCTTTTTGTCACTCTCACCCGGAGAGTGCTAACGCCAATGATTAGCACTCGCCCCCTCCGAGTGCAAGCGCCTTGGGGATAACCACCCCCGGGCCGGCCCTGCGAAAAGGGCCCTGGGCGGAGCCTGTGCAAGGACAAGAGAGCAGGTGGGAAGGGGGGCGCGCGGCGCGGCTGCGATACCCAGCCGATGGAGACCCACCGTGGACTCGCCGGGGCCCATGGGGCGCGCGACTGGAGCGGACAGCGGGCGCTCGCGGGCTCCGACGACGGAACGGGGGCGCGATGAAGCCGAGTGCGCCGGGTCACTTGGGCGGGACCCAGGGGCCGGGGCGGCCGGGCCCGCGGGGTTGTACGCGGGGGCGCGAATGCGCGCGGAGCCGCGGTGGCGGGGAGCGAACCCGGCGCGGGGCCGGGGCCGAGCGGTGCGGGAGGCCCAGGGCCCCGGCACGGGATCGGGCCGGAGCCTTGAGACGATCACGAGACGATGGGGATGGCGGCCCGAGCGGGACACGCATATGGGGTCCACACCCCCCGGCGGGATGTGGACCCCATATACATATAGATGAGCGTGTCGGTGGCCGATCGCGTCGCAGATGCCGCGGAGTCAGACCGCGAGCTTGACCATGTCCGCCTGCGGACCCTTCTGCCCCTGCGAGATCTCGAACTCGACTCGCTGACCCTCCTCCAGGGTGCGGTAGCCGTCCATCTGAATCGCGCTGTAGTGGACGAAAACATCCGCACCACCGTCGACCGCGATGAAGCCGTAGCCCTTCTCCGCGTTGAACCACTTGACGGTGCCCTGAGCCATGCCTAACTCCCCTATTACTGGCCCTTGCGCAGGACCGCACTTCGCGGACCCGGGTCAGACCTCACCTGCTGTCGTTCTCCCCTGACGAAAGCAGTGGGGAGGCGGCTACAGGTGTGCGCCGGAACGCGTCGACCGCGGCTGAATGTATCTGCCCAACTGCCCTCTGCAACAGGTCAATCGGACGAGAAATCGCAGCATCAGCTAACGGGAAATTGATATGAATTCCAGAAGTTCCGGGGCAAGTCGGGCCAGGCAAAGGAGACTTATGAGACAAATCTCCGGAGCACATTGGCTGTTTCTTATCGGACCCGGGGCGCATTCTCTTACGCGGCCAACAAGGGCGGCGGCGAGGCGTTCCCCAACTGTATCGCGCTCAACCACACAGAATTGCCCCCTCCGCTTCTCTCACGGAGGGGGCAATTGAAATGACGTTGCGTAATTAGCCACCGGCCACGGCGGGGATGATGGAGACGCCCGCACCATCCGGGGTCGCCGTCTGCAGTCCCTGCTCGAAACGGACGTCGTCATCGTTCACATAGACGTTGACGAAGCGACGCAGCTTCCCCTGGTCGTCCAGGACGCGTGCGGCGATCCCCGTGTGGTTCTTCTCCAGGTCCGCGATGACCTCGGAGAGGGTCGCGCCCTCGGCCGGGACCTCGGCCTTGCCGCCGGTGTAGGTGCGCAGAATGGTCGGGATGCGGACGTTGACGCTCATCTTCGGGTCTCCCAGTGATCCAGTGGCTCTAGATGGCTAGGCCGGCGGCGCGGAACGCGTCCAGGCTCGGGCGGATGGTCGCGGCAGGGCCGGTGGTCGGCGCGACGGCGTCCAGGGTCTTGAGGCCGTCGCCGGTGTTGAGGACGACCGTGGTGAGGGTGGGGTCGAGCGCCCCGCTCTCGATCAGCTTGCGGGTCACCCCTACCGTCACTCCACCCGCGGTCTCGGCGAAGATGCCCTCGGTGCGGGCCAGCAGCTTGATCGCGGCCACGTTCTGCTCGTCATCGACGTCCTCGACGGCGCCACCGGTGCGGCGGACGATGTCCAGCACATAGGGCCCGTCGGCGGGATTGCCGATCGCGAGGGACTTGGCGATGGTGTTCGGCTTCACCGGGCGTACCACCTCGTGGCCGGCCTTGAAGGCCGCGGACACCGGTGAACACCCCTCGGCCTGCGCACCGAAGATCTTGTACGGGCGGTCCTCGACGAGTCCCAGCTTGATCAGCTCCTGGAACCCCTTGTCGATCTTTGTGAGCTGCGAGCCGGAAGCGATCGGAATCACGATCTGGTCCGGCAGCCGCCAGCCGAGCTGCTCACAGATCTCGTACGCGAGGGTCTTGGAGCCCTCGCCGTAGTACGGGCGGAGGTTGACGTTGACGAAGCCCCAGCCCTCACCGAGCGGGTCGCCGATCAACTCGGAGCAGAAGCGGTTGACATCGTCGTAGTTGCCTTCGATGCCGACCAGGTCACCACCGTAGACCGCGGCCATCACGACCTTGCCCTGCTCCAGGTCATGCGGGATGAAGACGCAGGAGCGGAAGCCGGCACGGGCTGCCGCGGCGCCGACCGCACCGGCGAGGTTGCCGGTGGAGGAGCACGACAGGGTGGTGAAGCCGAAGGCACGGGCGGCCTCAACGGCGATGGCCACGACCCGGTCCTTGAACGAGTGGGTCGGGTTCCCGGAGTCGTCCTTGATGTAGAGCGAGCCGGTCACGCCCAGTTCGCGGGCGAGATTGCCGGCCTCGACCAACTTGGTGAAGCCGGGGTTGAGACTGGGCTTGTCGGCCACATCGGCGGGGACGGGCAGCAGCGGGGCGTAGCGCCAGATGTTGTTCGGGCCGGCCTCGATCCGCTTCCGCAGCTCTTCGGGGCCTTCGGTCGGGAGGTCGTAGGCGACTTCCAGTGGGCCGAAACACGAGGCACAGGCAAAGATCGGGCCGAGTTCGAATCGCTCGCCACACTCGCGACAGGAGAGCGCTGAGGCGGGTCCGAGGTCGAGTGTGGTGGTGTCTGCGGCAGTCTGCACAGCCATGGAGGCGAGGCCCTTTCTCCTCATCTTCCTCATGACGCATTTCGCCATGAGACGGATTTGGCACCTTCCCTAGCCGGGAGCCTCGCGACGCTGATGGCACTGCCGCAGCCGTCTGACGAAACTGTCAGTGACTAGCAGCAGACTCTTTCATGCGACGGAGACCGGCTGGTGGTTGCCGGGGCTTCAACGGGCCGTATCCCTCTGCCCCTCTGGATGAGCGGTATTCAATTATCGATCATGCTGATGTCGATCAGGCTGAGCTGAACCCGCTCCGCACCGATCAACACGCCACCCCGACATGCGCCGGGCGTCAGCGTTGCTCAAGACTGTAACCGAACGCCCGGACTGTTGAGATAGTCGTCCGAACCGCGAGATGGATCACAAGGTGCAGGAGTGGCGAACGTGCTCGAAGAGGTGGAGCGCTGGCTGACCAGGCGATCCTGGTCCGCAGCCGACCGCCCGCTGGCCCGGCTGATGGCGGCAAAACGCTCAGCGGGAACGACCATCAGCGTGGTTCTACCCGCCCTGAACGAAGAGGCCACGGTCGGCGATATCGCCACCGTCATCCGCCGTGAGCTGATGGAGGCGGTGCCACTCATCGACGAGTTGGTGGTGATCGACTCGGGCTCCACGGACCGTACGGCCGAGGTCGCCGCTGAAGCCGGCGCCCGGGTGGTTCACCGGGACGCGATCCTGCCGCGGATTCCGACCCTCGCCGGCAAGGGCGAGGTGCTCTGGCGCTCACTAATGGTTACGCACGGTGACATAGTCTGTTTTGTGGACGCGGACCTCCGGGATTTCTCGGCCGACTTCGTCTCCGGAATCGCGGGCCCTCTGCTGACCGAGCCCGATGTGCACTTCGTCAAGGCCATGTACGACCGCCCGCTCGGCGACCTCGCAGGCCAGGGCGGCCGAGTGACCGAGCTGGTGGCCCGCCCACTGCTCAATCTGCACTGGCCGGCACTGGCCGGGTTCGTCCAACCGCTCGGCGGGGAGTACGCGGCGAGGCGCTCCTTGCTGGAGCGGTTGCCCTTCCCCGTCGGTTACGGGGTGGAGTTGGGGCTTCTCGTGGACGCATTGCACACCGTGGGGCTCGACGGCCTCGCCCAGGTCGATGTCGGCTCACGCAAGCACCGCCACCAAGACGGACAGGCGCTGGGCCGTATGGCCGCCACGATCTATCGAACCGCGCAACTGCGACTCTCCCGTGGCCATTTGGTACGCCCATCACTGACGCAATTCGAACGGGGCGAAGAGGGGTTCGTTCCCCGGACCTATCCGGTGGACACCGAGGAACGACCGCCAATGCGCGAGATCGGTGAGTATGCGGCGCGTCGCGCGGCATAGCCACGCCCGATTCCTCTTGGTAAATGACCATCCTATTTATGAACTTTGGAAGTCATGCGCTGAGGCACATCGGATTGTTCTTCATCGTCGTCACCATCATGGGGGCGGCCGCTCCGGCGGCTCCGGCCGGTAATCCAGGAACCGAGCGCCTTTGGTTGCTGGGGGGACTGGCGCTGAGCCTGACGGCGGCGGGGGTTGTGGGGGTGGTGGCGGCGCGGGGGCGGGGGCGGGAGTGAGTTTGGGGCTGCCGGCCCAGAGTGGGGTCCTGGCGGGGGCCTGTGTTGGCAGGGGTGCCTGTGCCTGGGGCGAGGCCTTGGTTCTTGGGGTCGGCGGCCCCCGTCTTGGTTGTCCCCACCGGGGGTGGGGGGTTCCGTCCTCAAACGCCGGACGGGCTGAGGTGGGCTCCTGGCAGGGGCCTGTCTTGGTGGGG
>NZ_JAMQAW010000032.1:84322-223977 GCF_023701525.1 Streptomyces albipurpureus | reverse complement strand
TGCATCCCATCACCCGAGTCACCAGCGAACCGGATCACCACCCGATCCAGCCGACGAACCTCCTTCACCGGGATGGGGGCCGACACCGGCTCGGCCTCTTCGACGTCTACCGTGTCTACCGTCACGCGAATTCGTCCCCTTCTCCATGCTGATTGCGCCCCGGTCGTCTGCACGGCTTCGGCACATTGACGCGTAGAACGCTAGACAACCGGCCTTGAGTCAAGCCAAAGTGCCGCCCGAACGTCCCCGGGCCGTCCCACAGCTCCCCGATGCTCTCGACTGGCCCCAGGACGGGTACCCGCCGCCGGTTCTCCCGTAAGGCGGCAGGCGCGAGCAGCAGGCCAGGCAGCAGGACGGCAACCGTCCGGCATCGGGGTCCAGTGCCCGTACAGCGGTTCTCCAGAACGCCTGGCGACGCTTTCCACGTCGGCGGAGCCGGATCTCGACGGTCCCACCGGCGGTGCTCACCGTCCGTCTGCCGCGGACCCGCTCCATTCCGTTCCGCGCCCCGCCCACCACTTCCGTACTCCGGACCGCTCGAAGGAGCCCACATTGGACCCGTCAGTTCAGGCATCCCGCCGTACTCTGCTGCGCATCGCGGCCGCGGGCGCCGCGGGTGGGGCCCTCGCCGCGGCCCCGCTTCCGGCGTTCGCCGCCTCCTCCCCGAGCGGTGGCTCCTCCCCCGCGGTCGACCGTTCCCCCCTGCCTCGTACCCTCACCGTCACGGCCCCGGGCCTCTATCCGGAGGGCGTTGCCTGGGACCCCAGACGCAAGGCCTTTCTGGTGGGTTCCACCGCGCAGGGCACCATCTCGGTGGTGGGCGCCGACGGTTCCCTCACCCCGCTGGTCGCACCGTTCGCCAGGGTCTCCGTGATCGGCATCCATGTGGACACCGCTCACGGCAGTGTGGAGGCCGCGTACAGCGACTACTTCTTCCGGCGGATGGGCATGGTGGACACCTCGCTGCCCCCGGTCAATGGTGTGGGCGTCTTCGATCTGACCACCGGAGCCGTGCGCCAACTGGTCCCCGTCTCAGCCGGGGAGAGCGAGCCGCGCACCAATGACCTCACCTCGGACCGACATGGCGATATCTATGTCACGGACACCGAGGCCGACACCGTCACCCGGGTGAGTCGCGCCGGTGAGGTGCTTCAGGTCATCCGTGATGAACGGTTCACCGCAGCGGGCACCGGGCCCAACGGTATCGTCGCGCACCCCGCCGGGTTTCTGCTGATGGGCAAGTACGACGGCGGCCGGCTCTTCCGCATCGACCGCCCGCGCGCTGCCCGCCCGGTCGTGCGTGAAGTGCGGCTCGACCGTCCGCTCGCCTCCATCGACGGCCTCGCCCTGCGTCGGGACGGTTCGCTGATCGCTGTTGTCAACGATCTCTCGCTACCCGGTGGGATGACCGGCAGGGACGCCGTGGTGGTCCTGCGGTCCACCGACGGCTGGCGTACGGCACGCACACTGCGGGACCAGACATGGCCGCTCGCCGATCCCACCACGGTGGCCGTGACCCCCTATGGCGACTATGTCATCAGCGGTGGCCTTCGAGAGATCCTCTCCGGCGTTCCCTCCTCCACTCCCGGCCAGTTCCAGCTGCGCCGACGCTGACGGCCGCTCCAACGCCGTACGCACCAACCCCATCCGCCCCACCGGTGGCGGGCCTGCTCCGCGAGGACTCCTCCCGGCACCTTTGCCACCGGCCTTGACCCACCCTGGAGTCCTGGCATGCCACATCCCACGCGCACCGGCGCACCGCCGCGCACCGAACCCACGCCGAACGGTCTGTTCACCGCCCTGGCCAAGCTGAGCTGCCGTCGGCCCCGGCTGCTGCTGCTCGTCACCCTGGTGCTGCTGGCCGGGGCGGTGGTCCTCGGCAGCGGGGTGGCCGATCGGCTGCGCAGTGGGGGCAGCGGTGGGGTCGTCGACCCCGCTTCCGAATCGTCCTACGCCGCCGGGGTGCTGGAACGGGAGTTCCCCGGCGCCCGCCCCAATCTGGTGCTACTGGCCAAGGCCGACGGTGGGAGTGGCCCCAGCGGAGTTGACGCACCGGTCATCGCGCGACAGGGCAAGGACCTTGCCGCCCGGCTGGCGAAGGTGCCCGGCGTCACCGGTGTGTCGTCCTACTGGAGCACCAAGTCAGCGGCCTTACGCTCGCAGGACGGCCGCGAGGCCCTGGTGGTCGCCCGTATCGACGGGGACGAGCTGGCGGCGGAGCGGACGTTGAAGGAGCGGGTCGTCTCCCGCCTCGACGGTCGGCAGGGCGATCTCACCGTGCGGATCGGTGGCAGTGTCGCCGTCCAGCACGAACAGCAGAAGCTGATCAGTGAGGACCTGATCCGTGCCGAGCTGATCGCCCTGCCGATCACCCTGCTGATCCTCATGGTGGTGTTCGGCAGTGCGGTCGCGGCCCTCCTTCCGTTGGGGATCGGGGTGATCGCGATCCTCGGTACCAACGCGGTACTGCGGGTCATCACCTCCTTCACCGATGTGTCCGTGTTCGCCACCAATCTCACCACCGCACTCGGTCTCGGTCTGGCCATCGACTACGCCCTGTTGATCGTGCGCCGCTACCGGGAGGAGCTCGACGCAGGAAAGAACCTCCCGGACGCGCTCACCACCACCTTGAACACCGCCGGGCGTACGGTGTTGTTCTCGGCGGCCACGGTCGCCGTCTCGTTGGCCGCGATGATGGTGTTCCCGCTCTACTTCCTGCGCTCCCTCGCCTACGCGGGGATCAGTGTGGTGGTCCTGGCCGCCGTCGCCGCCCTGGTGGTGCTGCCCGCCCTGCTCGTTGTGCTCGGCCCGCGCATCGACGCCTGGGATGTGCGAAAGCTGGTGCGGCGACGCTCCCGAGCAGCGCACCAGCCCAGGACCACGACGGCCGAGCCGGGCGCCGGTTGGGCTCGGCTGGCGCGCTGGGTGATGCGCCGTGCTCCGCTGGTGGCCACCGGTACGCTCGCCGCGCTGCTGCTCCTTGGCGCCCCCTTCCTGAACGTCGACTTCGGTACGGCCGACTACCGCCAGCTGCCCACGTCGGCCGAGTCCAGGGTGGTCCAGGAACACATCAAGGACGGCTTCCGCGGTAGCCCCACCGGGGCCATCGAGGTGGTCACCGAGCGGGCCGGCGCAGCGGAACTCGGCGCCTACGCGAAGGCGTTGTCGGCGCTGCCCGCAGTGGTGCGGGTGGATGGCCCGGCGGGTCGATACGCCGAGGGAGAGCTCTCCGGTCCGGCCCAGCTCTCCCGTACCTCGGGCCAGACCTCCTACCTCACGGTGGTTCCCGCGGTGGAGGCCGTGTCGGAGGAGGGCAAGGAACTCGTCCGCGAGGTGCGGGAGGTGGGGACGCCGTTCCCCGCGCATGTCTCCGGGACCACGGCCGCCTTGATCGACAGCCAGTCCGCGATCGGTCGGGGACTGCCCTGGGCCATCGGCATCATCGTGCTCGCCACCCTGGTCCTGGTGTTTCTGCTCACCGGAAGCGTCCTGGTGCCCGTGCAGGCAGTCCTGCTCAACGCACTGAGTCTGACGGCGATGCTGGGCGCGGTGGTGTGGGTCTTCCAGGACGGGAACCTCTCCGGACTGCTCGGCTTCACCCCCACCGGCAGCATTGAGACCGCGCTGCCGGTGCTGATGTTCTGCCTGGCCTTCGGTCTGTCCATGGACTACGGGGTCTTCCTGCTGTCCCGGATCAATGAGGAACGGCTGCGCACCCCCGACCACAAGGCCGCGGTGGTCGCGGGCATCCGGGGCACCGGCGGGGTGATCACCGCCGCCGCGGTGGTCCTCGCGGTGGTGATGGTGGCCATCGGTACCTCCCGGATCACCAACACCAAGATGCTGGGCCTCGGTGTGGCCCTCGCCATCCTGATGGACGCGATGGTGATCCGTACCCTGCTGGTCCCCGCGGTGCTCTCGCTCACCGGCAGGGCGACCTGGTGGGCGCCGGGTCCGCTGCGCCGGTTGCACGCCCGGTTCGGGATCAGCGAAGGAGGTTCGGGTCAGCCGGTCCTCGACCAGCGGCCACCGAGCGGCACCCTGCGGGCGGTCCCCGACCGGGCAGCGGTCCCCACTCCCCCGCATTCCCCGTCCGCCGACCCCGCCACCGCGCTCCCACCAGCTCCGGTAGAGCACCAACACGCCGAGGCCGCGAACACAACGCGCTGACACACCGCAGTCACCACAGGGTGCGGGAGGACCGGTCGGTCCTCCCGCACCCTTGTCGTATCCGACCCGGCCCGGCTGCTTGCCCGCTGGTCAACACCGATGCTTTGGCCCTGCGCAAGCGGTCGTGCGTAGCGTCCGTGGCACCGCGCTAGGGCGGACGCAGGATCGAGACGGCATCCGTCTCATCCGCCGTGCCAAGCCGGATCAAGGGGGAAGTCCGTTGACAGTCCTGCAACAGGCGGGGACGCGCGGAACGTGCGTACGCCCGGGACCGGTACGAGGAGGAGGGGTCATGGCCATCGACACGGTCGTCGTCGACTACGGAGGGGTTCTCACCAACCCGTTGGTGGAGACCTTCGTGGCCTTCGCCGAGCTGGCCGGGCTGGGGGCGCAAGACCTCGCTCAGGCCTTTGTGGCAGCAACGAAACGATACGGTCACACCCCTATGGCCGCGCTGGAGACCGGGGGGATAAGCGAGCGCCAGATGACCGAGCGCATCCTGGCCGAGCTGCCCAAGGGCGCGGGGGGTGTCCTTGAGGAGGGTCATTCCTTCGGTGAGTTGTGGTTCCGCGGTCGACGTCCCAACGAGCCCTTCCTGGCGTTCCTGCACTCGCTGCGCCGCCGTGGATACCGGTTGGCGCTGCTGACCAACAACGTTCGCGAGTGGGAGCCGCTGTGGCGTGCGCAGCTGCCGGTGGACGAGCTCTTCGAGGTGGTCGTGGACTCGCATCGGGAGGGTGTGCGCAAGCCGGACCCGACCATCTACCGCACGCTGCTCGACCGTCTCGGTGCGGACGCCGGTCGCTGCCTGTTCGTCGATGACACCGAGGAGAACTGCGCGGCGGCGGAGGTACTCGGTATCCGTGCCGTGCGGTTCACCGACACCGACACCGCCATCGAGGAGATCGCCACCGCGCTCGGGCACTCAGCCGAAACGGGCGGCAGTGAGGGGGCACCGGCCGGGCGTTCGTATTCCGGCACCGCGCTGGCCGGGATGCTGGCTGGTGCCGTGCCGGTGGGCGCGCCCCAGGGGAGCCAGCGATGAGCGCGCCGGTCCTGGTCATCGGCGCCGGGCCCACCGGCCTCACCGCCGCCTGTGCCCTGAGGAGCCTCGGTGTGCCCTGCCGGATCGTGGATCGCCGGTCCGGGCCCGGTAGCGCGCCCAAGGGCCTGGTGCTCTGGAGCGGTGCGCTGGAATGCCTCCACCGCATCGGTGTCGCCCACGAACTCGCCCGAGTGGCGATGCCCTTGACCGGGGCCTCCTACTGGTCCGGCGGCCGGCGCATCGCCAAGGCGCGGTTCGGCGGTCTGGAGAACACCGGCTTCCCAGGACCGTTGTGCGTCCCTCAGCCGGTGACCGAGCAGGCTCTGCACCACCGGCTGCAGGAACTCGGCGGCTCGGTCGAATGGGAGACCGAGGCAACCGAGGTCCAGGTGAACCGTGGTCCTACCGACCAGTCGGTGACGGTGACACTGCGGTCACACGGGGCTGAGGAGACCGTGACGGTCCCCTGGCTGATCGCCGCCGACGGAGCGCGCAGCCGGGTACGCGAGAGTGTGGGCATCCCCTTCGAGGGGCACACCTTCGACCGAACGTTCCTGATCGGGGACGGCCGACTGGAGGGTGCGCCGACGGACGCCGAGGTACAGCACCACATCACACCCGCTGGTGTGCTGGTGATCGTTCCACAGCCGGGCGGCCATCGGGTCTTCTTCGACACCGAACCCGATGGGCAGAGCGAGCCGCCCACCATCGAACAACTCCAACTCCTCCTCGATGAGCGCGGCCCCGGTGGACTGCGGCTGGAAGGCATCTGGTGGTCCAGCCGCTTCCGGGTGCACGCCAAGGTCGCACCGCGCTTCCGCGACGGGCCGGTACTGCTCGCCGGAGACGCGGTGCACGCCCACACCACGGCCGGGGGCCAGGGACTCAACACCGGTGTCCAGGACGGCTATGACATCGGTTGGAAGTTGGCTTCGGTCATCCGGGGGTGTGATCCCTCACTGCTGGAGAGCTTTGAAGCAGAACGCCGACCGGCATCGGTACGGGCGGTCCGCAGTGGGGACCAGCAGACCAGGATGTGGCTGCTGCGCACTCCGCTGGCACGCGCGCTACGGAACTTCGCGATGCGCGCGCTGTCCGGCACCGGAGTGCTGGAGACCAAGGTGGTCCCCCTTCTCGCCCAGCTCGATCTGGACCACTCCAGGAGTGTCGCGGTGGCCGATCTGGCGGGTGCGGGGAATGTACCGCGCGCCATGCGGCTCGGTCGGCGGGCCCCCGAGCTCCCCCTCACCCCGGTGCACGGCACGGCGGTGGTGTCACTCCATGCCCAGCTGGCCGCTGGGCGCCACACCTTGCTCGTCTACGGCGACACCGCGGGGGAATGCGCCGTACAGGCGGCCGCGGCCCTCCGAGCCCGAGGCGCGGCCGACACGGCCAGGGTGCTCTGGGTGCGCCCGGGCGGTGCCGCGGTCGACCAGGCCGCGAAGGACGCGGGGTGTGATGTCGCCCGCGACCACAGCGGGGCGTTCGCCGGCGCCCGGGCACCGTGGTTGGTGTACATCCGCCCCGACGGTGTGATCGGCGCCCGCGGCGGCCCCGCTGGTCTTGCCGCACTGCTCACCCGGATGCCTTCCCGGCCATCCCAGCTCACCACAACACCCCTGTCCCGCGCCGAACCCGCACGCGCCGCCCGGTCATAACCCCGCCGGCCACCCCGTACGCCTTCGGGGCCATGCCACTGCGGACCGCGCCCGCCCGGTGCTTCAGACCATCGACCGCTTCGGCGGCCCCACCGTGCGCGAGGGCGCGTACGCACCCACTCCAGCTGCCCGTCCGATGGGCAGTCCAACGGCCGCGGCCTCAGCACACGCATGCAGCACACCCGGATGGGCTCGCCATGCCCACGGACCCCGGGGGAAGCAATCGCTCCCCCTGACCATTGTTGTGAAGGGAAGACCCGCTATGTCCATCACCACCTCCTCGCCCCTGTCCAACCCGACCGCAACGCCGCTGGCGACGCCCCCGACTCCCACCGCGGACAAGGCGGCCGCCCACGTTGACGGCGGTGAACCGACGAGAGCTCCCGTACTGAGCTATGACGCGACCGTTCCGCGCGCGCTCGTCCATCGGTCCTCGATCGCCGAGGTCTTCGTCACCGACTCCATCCAGACCGGCGAGGACAGCTTCACCGTCGCAGCCCAGCTCCCTCGCGGCCATCTCATCGGTGAGACCTCACCGCTGTACGACTTCACCCTGCTGGTCGAGGTGGTCCGGCAGGCCGGGGTACTGGTCGCGCACCGGCATCTCCATGTGGCCCTGGCATCGGCGTTCATCTTCCGCGATCTCAATCTCCGTACCACCGGGTTCGAGCCCCTGCGGATCGGACTGCGTCCCGCGGATCTCGTGGTCACGATGGACGCCCAGCCCAAGCGCAATCGGGCCGGCCGGGTCCAGGGGTTCACCTTCACCGGAGGAATCCAGGTCGATGGGGAACTGGCCCTGGAGGGTGAGGGCGGGCTGCTGATCCTGTCGACGTCCGCCTATCGGGTGCTCCGCGGCAAGCGGCAGGTACCTGATCACCCGGGCTTCCTCCTGCCGCGTTTCACCGCGGCCGAGCCGGCCACCGTGGGTCGGCGCGATGCGCGGAACGTCTTCATCACCGACCCGGTCGCCGAGTCGGAACAAGGGCTCTTCACCGCGCAGTTGGTGGTCGACACGACCCACCCGCACGTCTTCGACCACCCGTTGGACCATGTGCCCGGCCACCTCCAGATGGAAGCGGCGCGCCAGGTGGCCATCGCCTCCGTCGCGCGTCTGCACGGGCTGGACCCCTACACCCTGACCATAGCCTCCATCACCACCAACTTCTCGGACTACGCGGAGCTGGACCAGATCACTCGACTCAGGGCGACCGTGGAGGACTTCCGCTGGCACGACGGGCTACGCACTTGCACAGTTCCGGTCTCGGTAGAAGCGCTTCAGGAAGGGAAGACCACCACTGCCCTGCGGCTTGAGGTGGCACAATGGAGCTGAGTGAAAAAAGAAAGACGTTTGCAGAAATCCCACGCATTGCCTGTATCAAGTAGCATTTCCGCCCAAAAGGTGTCGGCCGAATGACCGAGCCCGACGGGGGACCGCTTTGATACGCATCCTGCTCGCCGAGGACATGCACATGGTTCGCGGGGCGCTGGTGGCACTGCTGGCGCTGGAAGACGACTTAGACGTGGTCGCCGAAGTCGAACGCGGTGACACCATCGTCAGTACCGTTCTGGAATTCCGGCCGGATATCGCCATCATTGATGTCGATCTACCCGGCCTGGATGGCCTCAGCGCCGCCGCGCTCCTGGCCGAGCAAGCGCCCTGGTGTCGGACGCTGATCCTGACGAGCCTGGGCAGGCCCGGGACGCTCCGCAAGGCACTCGCTGCACGGGTCGGCGGTTTTCTTCTCAAAGAAGCGCCGCCGGCCCGGCTGGCCTATGCCGTACGGGAGGTGGCGGCCGGGAAGCGGGTGATTGACCCCCAACTGGCCCTGGCCGCCTTCGACAACGGCGAGAATCCCCTGACTCCGCGCGAGGTGGAGGTGTTGCGGCTGGCCGCGGATGGAGCGGAGGCGGCCGAGATCGCGATCCGGCTCTTCCTCTCGGTGGGGACCGTTCGCAACTATCTGACGACGATCGTCACCAAGCTCAACGCTCGCAATCGGGTGGACGCCATCAGGGTGGCGCGCGAGAGCGGCTGGCTGATCTGATTCCCCCAGGGGCCATCCGATCGCCCAACCCGGCTGGCCGGCGGGCGGGGTGGCCTCGGCGTTCCCCCCGGAGCGGCTTCCTGACGGGAGTGCCGCTCGACCCTGTGCCCCACCGCCCGGTTGGCCTCACCCCGCTCACCGCTCCCCCAGCGCGCCCCGGTGCCGGTGCCGGCACCGGGGCGGTGATCCCGGCAGCTGATCCCCTCAGTCGCCCGCGCCCGCGGTCAGCCGGGAGGGAGCCTCGGCGCGTAGCAGGAACCAGCCGTCCTCATCGAGGCCCGAGGTGAGTCGACCGCCGATCGCGGTGAGTCGGAACTGGAGGTTCTGCAGACCGCTGCCGTCCCGAGGGGGAGGCACCACTGTGGAGTCCGACAGGGCCCGTTCCACTCCGTCGTTGACGATCGTCAGCACAGCGTCGCCGGATGGCTCGGTCCAGCACGCGATGCGGCAGTTCTCCGCCTTGCTGTGGCGCAGCAGATTGGTGACGGCCTCCCGCAGGACCGTGGCCATGATGGTGTCGACCTCGCCCTCGGACAGCCTGCCCTGGATATCGACGGTCGCCCGGATGCCGCCCGCCTCCAGCACCGCCTGGGCCGAAACCGCCTCGGTGGCCAAGGACATGTCCCGATAGCCGCGCGCGACCGTGCGTACGTCGGAGAGGGCCTGGCGGGAGATCTCCAGGATGCTCTCCAGTTCCGCCAGGGCGCGATCGGCCTCACCGTGGACCAGCCGACGGGCCAGCTCGCTCTTGAGGGTGATGGCCGACAGGCTGTAGCCGAGCAGATCGTGCAGATCGCGGGCGAACCTCAGCCGCTCCTGGGTGACCGCCAGTCGAGCGATCTCCTGTTGCGCCTCCTGGACCTCGACCACCAACTCGGCCAGCCGGCTGAGTCCGTAGACGATCAGCCCGGTCAGTACGGTGGAGACCGCGATGTACACCGTGGCGAGCAGGTCCATGCCGAGGAGCGGTCCGGTCGCGCAGGCCACCAGGCCGACCAGTGCGAACAGCGGCCAGGCGACCGCGGGACGGAGCACCAGGAGTACGGACGCGCCGAAGAAGCCCGCCATGCCGCCCCACCCGAAGCCGAGTGCGAGCAGCGGTAAGTAGGTCAGTAGCGCCTGGACGGCGAGGGTCCAGCGGCCCCAGCGCGCGCGTAGGTGCCTGAGGTGGTAGGAGGAGTGCAGCAGTTGCAGCACGAAGATCACGGTGAAGCCGATGGCGGAGGCCGTGAGGGTGAAGGTCGCCGGCTCCTCGCCCAGGATGTTGACAAACCCCACAAGAACGAAACCGCACTCCACCAACACCAGGATGCTGAGGGCGAGTTGTGGTGGTGGGGCACCACGTCCCAGCTTGTACACCGCCGATGAGAGAGCGGGAAGGCCGCCGACACCAGGGTCGGTGTCCCGTCTACCGGAGGTGTTGGCCCTGTCCGAGCGCGTCATGGCATCCTTCATGCATTCCCCCGTGAAGAGGCATCACAGGAGATCAGTCCATGGGTAGAGCCTGAACTCCGGTGCCAACTTGTGGATTAGACCTGTGAAAATCGTGCCGCACTGCGGCGGATTGCGCCAGTTCCTCAGGGAGCGTGCCGAGGACAAACCCCCCGACACTCGGCTCAATTCGCCAATCAAGGCCCGTGGCGCGGGCTGCGAGGTCGATATCGCCACTTCCCAGAGCACAGGAAGCCAGTCCCATCGCGGTACCCACCAGATACAGATTCTGCGTCACCGCACCCACGTGCTTGAGCGTTAGCGCATACGGCAGGCCGCTGTACTTCCACGCCAGTCGATGGATGCGGGAGGTGATGGTGATGACCACGGCCGGAAGGTCGGTCAGCCCGGCCGCCACCCGCGCTTCGGCGAAGAGTTCCGCCATGGCCGACTTGTGGTCGGTGTCGCCGACCTGAACGAGACAGTGCTCCAAAGGTGCGTAGTAGTGAATTCCGGGTGGAATACCGGCACAGTCACGGACGGCGAGATAGAACTCCAGCTCATAGGCCCGGCCGCCGCTGGGGTAGGGCCGGTCGGTGAAGGCTCCCTCCTCGCTGTTGCGCGTCCCGTCGTGGAGGGAGCGCACCCGCAGGGCCCGGAAGAGGAACTCCCCCAGCACATCGGCGGTCAGTCGCTCCGAACCGAAGGATCGGATGCTGCGGCGGCCTTCGAGTACGGTGCTCAGCGGTGGATCGCTGGCGGGCATCTCGTTCGGGGACGGCCTGGCGAGAGCGATCCGCGGGCCGTCCGGCAGCGGTTTGACGGCGGGGGCCGGGCCCATCCGGTCGGCGAGCGGATAGGTGGCGCCGAAGTCCGCGTCATGCCTGCCGAGCGTGGAGCGGGTGTGGAACAGCAGATCGACGGCGGACCACGAGGCCAGCGCCGGGTCCTTGTCCTCGGCGAAGCCGGGGGCGGTCTGCTGAAGCGGACCGAGCCCGTGCACGGCGCCGGGGGATGTCTCGACCCCGCCCATGTCGTCGGGCGGGGGCGACGGTTCAGCGGGGACCACCATTCCGGTCCCCAGCAGATGGGAGATGATCTCTTGGGTGGCCTCGGCGGGCAGCGGCACGGCCGCGACGACCTCGGCGCCGGTGATGGGGCGCCCCAGCATCCCGATCACCCAGGAGGCTTCGGGACAGTGGAGCACCACCCGGTGGAGCGAGGTCGGGGACTCCAGTACGAAGCCCCTTCCCTCGCTGCGGAGGAAGGCGAATTGGGAGAGGCGGATCGGGTGCTTCTCGTCCACCTTCGTGGGTCCGTACCGGGCCGACTGCGAGATCGGCACCACGGACATCAGTAGATGGTCCGGGCTGTCCAACCCCAGTGAGCGCACCACCAGGTGCTGAAGGCGCTGGAGCACCAAAAGGATCTCCGCCAGTGAGCCTTCGACCTGCGAACCGCCCAAGCCCCCCTCGTGGCCCGAGGGGGGCAGGGCCGCCGGGGCCACCACGTTCGCCAGCGAGATGGGTCCCAGTCTCATCCGTCGTAGCGCCTCGCGCACCGCGGGGCTCGCGTGGCGCATGCGGACCTCACCCCAGCGTCCCGACAGCACGACGGCGCCACTGGGGCAGCCGGTGTCCACCAGCACGTCCTCGCGGAGCGCCCACAGCGAGAGGGTGCGCCGCCCGCGGCGTACGGTCGGGTGGGCGTCGAATGACCTCTCGGTTGGCATGGGGACTCCTGAGCGGGACGCGGGGGAGAGCCGTCGGGACGGCCCGGGGTCTTAGACAGACATCAGACGAACAGGGGAACGGGGTTGAGATCGCCGTACGGGGTGGGTACGTCGAGCCGGCCGAGTCGCACCGGTACGTCATACAGTCGCCCGGGGGCGTACCTGGCCCAGAAGTGGCGTAGGCCAGGTACGACGACCTTCACCACGGGGATGCCGATGTCGGGCCTGGTCTGGTCGAGGACCAAGAGATCCAGTCGGTGCTCGCGCAGCAGGGTGACGACGGCCTCGACGTCATCCCGTAGATCGGACCGGTGCCGATGGTCGAAATCGGACGGCCCGTGCGCGGGCGTGGTGGGGTCGGGTAGGAGGTAGGGCTGGTTGCGGACCGTCGCGCCCCACCACCAGCCGAGCGGCTCCGGTGCGGTGACGCCGTAGCCGGTGCCATCGGGGCGGGCCTGGACGACGGCGGGGAGCAGTTGGTTCATCTCGGTGAGGGCGCGCCGCAGCGCGAGGGCGGGATCGAAGTGGGCGCCGAAGCCGAACATGATGTCCTCGGCGGGCTTGTCGGTGCGTCGGGAGAGCGCCGCGAACACCGGGACGCCGAGGTCGGCGGTGAGGTCAAGGACCCATACCTCTCGGTGGAGCTCTCGATAGACCCCGAGCAGCTCCTCGGTCCACGCGTCGCCGAACCCACCCCCGTCGAGGCGAACGGCCGGTTGACTGGTGCGGTTGTACCACCACAGCGCCACCGCGTCCCGTTCCACGAGTTCCAGGAAGCCGTGGAGTATCGCGTCCTCCAGACTGCTGCCGGCGGCATTGCCGTTGGAGTCGGCGCGTAGGGCGTGCCGGCCGGCCGGCGGCGGTGCGGTGCAGTCCGCGGAACCGCCGAAGTAGAGCATTCCGGTCGGTAGCAGCCGCTGCCGCTGCTCGGTGAGCGACCACAGCGGGGTCCAGTCCACCGCTGCCCGGTCGTCGAACGGCTCGGGCACGTACTGGTAGGCCGAGTGCAGGGCGTTCCAGCGGTCGCGTTCACGGAACTGCCGCGGCGCGTAGAGCTGGCAGGCATCCGGGGACAGGGCGGTGTCCCCCAGGTCACGCAGACTGTCCCGGATGCGTGGTTCATCGCCCTGCAATGTGCCGCTGTACCGCTCCAGCGCCTCACAGAGCGCGCTGACCTCGGCTTCCTGGGCCGTGCTCCCCTTGCCGCCGCTGACCTGGCGTAGTCCCGCCCGCAGTTGGGCGAGATCCGCGCCGCCCGTGGCGGGGTTGCGACCCGCGAGATAGCAGTGCATGGCCGCCGGTGCCCGGGGATCGCGGCGGATGTTGTCGACCACGCCGGTCACCGGGCTCACCAGATGGCGGTACTGGTCGTGCACTTCCCCCACGGAGCGGGCGCGATGCCCACCGCCGATCTGGGCCGTCTTCGGCCGGGAGACGAGCGTGACCGGGCGACCGACCTGTTCCGCGACCAGCGCCGGGTTCCCGCAGTCGGGACACTGCGGTCGGCGGCGCAGGTCATGGTGCCGGCTCGTCAGGGACAGGGTCTCCAGGGTCAGTACCGAGGACTGGCCGAAGTAGCGGTAGCCGGCGAGCCATTTGGCCGCTTCCAACGCGGTGAGCTGGGCCGCCGCGGCACTGGAGGAGGTCACCCGGGCGGCAGGGCGGGGCACGGGCCCGTTGAGCCCCAGTGCCCGTCGCACGGGGGCTTCGGAGAGCCGGTGACCGCCGAGCCGGTGGGCCAGACAGGACCAGCAGGCGCCGACCCCGGGCTGGAACACCGGGCCGAGCCAGGCGGTCGACCCACCCGGCCGGGTGAGCAGCCAGGGGCGTCCGGTGACCTGGTGCTGAGCGTCGATCTCGCGCAGTTCCGGGTTGAGGTAGTCATCGCAGACCACAATGGACAGTCGTGGGGCAGGAGTGGTGAGGCCGCCGTCTCGGCCACCACCGCTCGCCACCGTCAGACCGGCGGCCTCGCAGGCCTCCACGGTCGTCTCCGCGTTGGCGCCACCCGCGATCAGCACTTCGACGCGGGCGGTGGCGAGCCGGCCCAGGGCATCGGTTCCGTCGAGGCCGGCCAGTTCCCAGTAGGCGCGGGCGTGTCCGCGCGCCGGATCGCCCGAGACGTCCGGGGCGGCTCCCGAGTACCCCACGAGCCCGGCCTGGGCCAGTCGCCCGATCAGCCTTCCCGCCTGTTCGGCGGGGATGGTCCTGGCTGCTTCGCGCAGGACGGACGGCAGATCCCTGGTGCCGTCCAACAGCGGTACGAGGGCCTCTATCTGCCCGCCCTGAAGTGCGGTGACGCCGCGGTCGGAGAGCAGATAGGCCGCGTCCCCCGCGACGACTTCCGCCCTCAGATGGCTGCGGAAACCCACGCGCCGCCCTCGCGTGGATTCCGGGGAGCGCGCGGGGCGCTCTCCATGGACGGCAGTCACCGCAGGGTCGTCCCGTTCGCGGCGGAGAAGGCCGCAGAGAAGGCGGTGGAGAAGCTGTGGTCCGAGGGCTCGGAGTCGCTCGTCGACCCGGTCAAGGACTCGGTCTCCAAGCAGAAGCAGAGCTGGGCCTGAGCCACGGCCGGCCGGGTGAGCTCCTCGATCGTCAGCTCGCCGAGCGCGTTCGCGGCGGCCAGCATCGGAGCCTGCTCGTCGATGTCCAGTGAGACCCCGAACTCACCGAGGACGGAACGAGCGTCGGTGCGGTAGCGATCCGCGAGGTTGGGCTCCAGCCAGATGTGTGCCATCACTTCGACGAGCCGGTCCTGGGCGATCGATCTCTCTTGTGCGAACGCACCCCCGGGGGATGCGGTCTCCGTGCCAGCCGTGCCATCGGGAGCGAAAAGGGTGATTCCGTTCACGTGGTCCTCCGCTTTCATCCTGAATATGTCCGTCGGAGCGCCGTGTCTGAGCGGCTGGGACAAATCTTCCGTGGCTCAAGTGGCCGAAAGACAGTGTTCCGTTCATGCCTCACATATGAGTTCTTCATGGCTGGGACCGTCGCGGATTCATATGCGCCCGGTGAACCGATCACTGGGACCGAACCGCCCTGACTGCCATCGTTGGTAGCCCCGGAGGAGAAACCGGGCGGTTGTGGTTGGAAGGGAGTACCAGATGGAGATCCGGGTCCTGGGGCCGCTCGTTGCTCAGCTCGCCCACACATCGGTGGTACCTAGCGCGGCCAAGCCCCGCCAGGTGCTCGCACTACTGGCGCTGCATCCCGGCCAGGTGGTGACGGTGTCCACCCTGTTGGACGAATTGTGGGGAGACGCGCCGCCGCGAACCGCGCCGGCCACCTTGCAGACGTACATCCGGCAGTTGCGCAGGATGCTGGGGGCCGCACTCGACCCCACCGGTGTCCGCGGTCCCAAGGATGTGCTGTGCACCCGCTACGGCGGATACGCGCTGGACGCGGCGGCGGCCGTGGACGCCACCGAGTTCCAGCGGCTGTGTGTGGCCGGACAGACCGCGTTGCGCGAGGGAGCGGACCTGGAGGCCTCGCAGTTGCTGCACCGGGCCCTGTCGCTCTGGCGCGGGCCCGCGCTCGCCGATGTGCAGATCGGTCGGGCACTGGAGGTGGAGACACTACGGCTGGAGGAGACCCGGCTCAGCGCGCTCGATGGACGGATCGAGGCAGATCTGCGGCTGGGTCGCCATGCGGCGCTCCTGGGTGAGTTGACCGCGCTGGCGGCTCAACACCCTTTACACGAGACCGTGCACGCCCAGCTGATGCTGGCGCTGTACCGCTGCGGCCGGCCCTCCCACGCCCTCAGCGCCTACCAACGGCTACGTCGATCGCTCATCAGCGAGTTGGCGTTGGAGCCGTCACCGCGGCTGCAACGGCTTCACCAGGCGATCCTGGCAGCCGACCCCGGTTTGGAACTACCGGACCAGGGTGGGTACGACGGCAGGGTGCGCGGCTTCGGCCGGCTGATACCCGCCTCCGCCTGAACCGAGGACCGGGCCAGGGATGCGGGGGCCCTCCCCCGGCCCGCGCCCTGCTCGATCCCATCCCCGACGGCCGTCCCGCAAGCCGGCGCCGGTCGGCCCTGTGCCCCGGGCCGCAACCCCGTGACGTCACCGGGGCTGCGGCCCGGCTCTCGTTCTCCACCTCGCCGAGCAGGCTCTTCCCCGCTCCGGGCGGGCCACCCGGTGCGGGCTCCGCTCGCTTCGAGGGCGCGGCCCGCTCAGGGATGGCGCCGCTTCCGGCCGTTTGGCGGCCCTTAAGCGATGCTGCCGACCCTGGAAGGTGTTTGGCCGATTCTCCAGCGGTGGTGCTCCGCGGACAGAACGGAAGGGCAGCTACTGCTTCCTTCGTTCCCGTTCCGCTCCGGGCCGTCGCCGTAGGAGCCGGCCGAGCACCCCACCGGGCCCTTCCGCCCAGCTGGCCGCTCCGCGGCCCGGACGCCGGTGGACTTCAGGGCACTGAGAGGAGAACCGGGCACTATGACGCGATATCTGAGGCGCGGTGGGATGGCTCACGGGGGCCGCCTGCGCATGTTCTGCTTTCCCTACGCGGGCGGAGGCGCCTCCGCCTTCGCGGGGTGGCAACGCCGGCTCGGCGCCACCGTGGATGTGCAGCCGGTGCAGCTGCCCGGCCGTGAGGGCCGCATGGCGGAGCCGCGCTTCACCGACCTACCGGCGCTGGTGGCCGATCTGGACGCCGAGATCGGGCCGGAACTCGACCGCCCCCATGTTCTGTTCGGGCACAGCATGGGCGCTCTGATCGCCTTCGCCCTCACCCAGCACCGACGTGCCCTTGGCGCGCGGCTGCCCCTCGCCCTGGTGCTGAGCAGCCACCGAGCACCCCATCTGCCCCCGCCGCCCATCGCGGGGGGCCAGGTCATGGACGACGGTGAACTGGTGCGGGGCCTGTCGGCGCTCGGCGGGCTGCCGCAAGCCCTGCTGGATCGACCGGAGTGGCTCACCGCACTGCTTCCCGTGGTGCGCGGGGATCTGATGGTGTGCACCGGCGCGGGGAGTGTGGATCGTTCTCCCCTGCCGGTTCCCCTCCATGTCTTCGGCGGTGTCGAGGACCGCCTGGTCACCGCCCCCGAGATACGCGAGTGGGCCGCCTACACCACCCGGGAGAGCGAGACGGAGGTACTGCCGGGGGGCCACTTCTTCATCCGGGAGGAGGAGACACTCTTTCTGGACCGGCTCTCGCACCTGCTGCGGCGGTACGAGAACGTGTCAGGCCTGACAGAGCGGGACCTGGTGGGGGCGCCGATCGACTGAGGCACACCCGACGCCTGGGCCGTCCCTCCTGGAGGAGGGACGGCCCAGCGGTCGGATGAGCAGGTCAGCGGGGAACCCGGCGCCCTGACCGACAGCAGCAGCGATCAACCCGCCCGAATGCGTCCGGCCGCCACCAAGGGGCTTCGGTGGCCTACCGGCTGGAGCCCTGATGTACCGTCCGCCCCCGCGCCGCGCCCTTCGGCTCCACCGCGGGAACAGGGGAGAGCGCCGTCCGCGTGGCCACTGTGTCCTCCGTGACCTGCACAGCCGACTTCTCATCGGGCGGACCGCCGCGGCGAGGCATCAGCAGGGCAGCTACCAGCGCACCCAGCGCCACTCCCACTGCTGCTACGACCAGTCCGACTCCGGCGGCCTGGTCGAAGGCCGCTCGTGCGGTCGCCGCGATGTCCTGCCCCGCCGCGCCGCCGGTCCGCTCGGCGAGCCTCAGGGCACTGTCCAGGGTCTGGCCGGCGGTTTCGGGGAGAGCCGACGACGTCACCTCGCTCGTATAGCTGTGGGCGAGCACACTGCCCACCACCGCGACTCCCAGGGCGTTTCCCAGCTCCTGCATGGTCATGTCCAGCGAGCCCGTGGCCCCTGAGCGCTCCGGCGGGACCAACGACATCACCACATCCGTCGTCGGTCCCATGGCCAGTCCGAAGCCGACGCCCGCGAGCAGTAGTCCGATCAGCACCGGTGGATAGCCACTGCCGACCGTTCCCACGATGAGGATGCCAACGCTTCCGGCACCCAGACCGATGGCAACACTGCCACCCGGCCCCACCCTGCGCACCAGCGCCGGACACACCACCGTGCCCAGCAGCACGGCGAACGCGACGGGCATCACCGCCAGGCCCGCCCGGAGCGCTCCGTACCCCAGGGCGAACTGAAGCCGTTGGGTCAGGACGAAGAGAGTGCCGGCCAGTCCGAACATCAACAACAGGATGCTCACGCTCGCCCCGATGAAGGGCGCCCTGCGCAGCAGGTCGAAGTCCACCATCGGGCTCGGGTGCCTGCGCTCCCACAGGACAAAGACAACGCCGGCGACCAACGCCACCAGGAAGCCGGTGATCGGGCCGATCGAGCTCCAGCCGTGCTTGGAGACCTGGATGGTGCCGAACACCAGCCCCACCATGGCGGCCGTGCCCAGGAGCGCGCCGATCGGATCGGGGCGCCTTGGGGTGGAGTTGGACGACTCCGGCAGGAGGAGCGCTCCCGCCACCAGCACAACGGCGACCGGCACGATGTTCACCAGGAAGATCGATCCCCACCAGAAGTGGCCGACGAGAAACCCTCCGACGACCGGTCCGGCCGCGACTCCGAGCGCGGAGGCGCCGCTCCAGATGCCAATGGCCCGAGCTCGCTCCCCCGGTGGAAACACATGGACCAGTACGGCGAGGGTGCCCGGCATGATGAAAGCGGCGCCGAGCCCCATCAGAGCTCGGGCCGCGATCAGTTGTCCGGGGCCGTCCGCGAGCATCCCGACCAGCGAGCCGGCCCCGAAGACCGTGGTTCCGGTCAGGGTGGCCAGCTTGTGTCCATACCGGTCGGAGAGCGTCCCGGCGGTCAACAGGGCGCCGGCGAGGGCCAGCGCGTAGCTGTCCACGATGAACTGGATCTCGCTGATGTCCGCGTCAAGGCTCCGCATCATCTCCGGGATCGCCACATTGAGCAGGCCGTTGTTGAGCACGATCGCGAACAGCGCGAGCGAGAGCACACCGAGCATCCACCAGCGGCGGGGGTCATCGGTGGTGGGGCCGTCCTTGACGGTCGGGTGCATCTGTCGGTCCTCCGTCGATCCGGGACACGCTGGGCGCCTGAAGAATCCGGTGTCACGCTGAAGAGTTGCTTGCGCCCACCGCGCCGCGGACAGCGGCTCAAGCGGGGCTTCAGCGCCGCTCCATACCTTCGCGCCAATGCCGCGCTCGCCCGAGGCGGCGACGCCCGAAGGGGGTGCCATGGAGATCCCGCTGCGGCTGCGGCAAGCCCGCTCAGCCCTGTTGCTGATCTTTCTCGTCCACGGCGCGGTCTTCGCCCTGCTGGTCACCCGGATTCCCGCGATCCAGGACCGGTACGGCCTCAGTGACGCCGCGCTTCCCGCTTTCCTCGCCGCGGTACCGATACTCGCCGGAGTGGGCAGCCTGAGCGCCTCCCGGCTGGTGCGCCGAGTGCCGGCCCCCACGGTGGTGCGGATACTCCAGCCCGTCATCTGCCTCACGCTGGTGGGGGTGGGCACCGGCAGGTCCGTCTGGCATCTCGCGCTGAGCCTGGCCGTGTTCGGGCTGATGGTCGGTGCGCTCGAAGCGACGATGAACATGACCGGAGTGGGGATCCAGAGCGGCTACGGGCGCAGCATCATGCTGCGCTTCCATGGGGCCGCCAGCCTCGGTGGCATCATCGGCGCGTCCCTCGCCTGGGCCGGTGCGCACTGGGACTTCTCGCTCTCCGTCCTCTACACGGTGGCCGTCGCGGTGCTGCTGCCGGTGGGGGTGGCTGCCGGCCCGCGCCTCGCGGGGGTTCCCACCAAGACCGATGTCCCCGCCGCCGCGGGAGCCGCAACACCGGGTCGTCGGGCGGGAGTTCCCTGGAAACCGCTGCTGCCGCTCTGCCTCATCATGGCAGTGGCAGTGGTGGCCGACTCCACCGCGACCAATTGGAGCGCCAAGTTCCTCCAGGACACACTGGGCAGCTCCGAGGCGCTCGCCACGGTCCCGTACAACCTCTACATGGTCGCCACCCTGGTCGGCCGTGGCTTCGGTGATCAGTGGGTACGGCGGTGGGGCGCGGCAACGGTCATCCGGGCGGGTGCGTTGCTCTCGGCGGTGGGATTCTCGGTGATCGCGGCGGCACCGGGGCCTTGGGTCGGGGTGTTTGGCTTCGCGATCCTCGGCGGCGGGCTTTCGGTGATCATCCCTCAGGTGTTCACGGTCGGCGCGCAGCTGCTGCCGGGGTCGTCGGACACCGCTATCGCGCGGATCAATCTCTTCAACTACGTGGGGTTCCTGGTTGGTCCGCCGCTGATCGGGGCCATGGGGGCCGCGGTGTCCTACCGCGCGGCGATGTGCGTGCCCCTGGTGCTGGTCCTCGGTGTGCTGCTGATCGCTCGTTCACTGGTTCCACCGGCACGCCCCGAGCCGTCCACACCGCTCCCCCAGCCGACGGCGACGACCAGCGGCTAGCACCCCGGGGGTGCGCCGAGGCCCAGGCCTCTCCTCGTACGCCGCCCGCTCCTCGCCATGGACGCGATGGTGCCCGGACCAGTCGACCTCGGTCGACGGTCCGGGCATCGCTGCGTCCCCGGCCAACCGCCGGGCCATGGCGCAGCCGACTCCGCGCCCCACCACAGCGCTCGCCCCCCTACCACGCCTTTAGCAGGCCCAAAGCGCGAAAGCGGACGATCCCCGCGAGGGCGGACCCCGGGCTGTGACCGCCCACCGCGGATGCGGCGGTGGCGCCGCCCGCGGGAGAGCTCACTGACGATGGGAGAACCATGCGCTGGGATAGCGTTTTTGTGGCGGGAACGGGTGCCTGGCTCCCCGAACCGTTTCCCGCCCACGCCGCCGTGGAAGCGGGCGAGTACGACCCGGAGCAGTTCGAGGCCGACGGCCTGCTCTCCGTCCGGGTGGCCGACGACGATGTCGCACCACCCGATATGGCCGTCCAGGCCGCGACCACGGCGCTGAAGCGATCGGGGCTCGACCCGGAGACCGTACGACTGCTGCTGCACAACTACGTCTGGTTCCAGGGTCAGACGATGTGGCCGGTGGCCTCCTACATCGCCGACCACGCGGTCCATTGGGGTGTACCGGCCTTCGAGGTCAAGCAGGAGTGCAACGCGGCGGTGAGTTCGCTGGAGCTCGCCGCCCGCCATCTGAGCACCGAGCCCGAGGCGGCGGCGGCTGTGCTCACCACCGCGGACCGCTTCGCCGAGCCGCTCATCCACCGCTGGAGCGCCGAAGCCGGTCTGGTCTATGCCGACGGCGGCACCGCGCTCGTGCTCTCCAACCGTGCCGGCTTCGCCCGGGTGCTGTCGACCGCCACCCGCGCTGACAACCGGATGGAGGCGGTGGCCCGTGGCGCGGGTCTGACCCCGCTGCCCACGGACGAGCCCTATGACCACGCGGCCCGTTTCGCCCACTACCTTCGTGCTCAGGGCAATATGCGCGAGGCTTCCGAGCGACTGATCGCCATGGTGATCGGAGCGGTCGACGACGCCCTGACCGACGCGGACACCGAGCGCGGCGATATCGCCTGGGCCGTCATCCCGACCGGGGGCCGCAGCAAGATGCAGTGGCAGGCGGAACAGCTCCTCGGGGTGCCGGCGGAGCGGACCACCTGGGAGTTCGGCCGGCGCACGGGACATCTGGGCGCGGGCGATCAGTTCGCGGCGCTCAACGATCTCGCCGAGCGGGGGGAACTGAAGCCCGGGGACAAGGTGCTGATGCTCTCCGCCGGACCTGGCACCGCCAGCTGCGCCGTGCTGGAGATCACCGCCGCCCCCCTCTGGGCCGCCCCCGCCCCCCTCGCTCACGAACCGGAGCCGCAGTCATGACCACGCTCGCGCCCCTCGCGTACCCCGCGTCGGCGGTGATTGACAACGCCCTGGGCACCGACACGGCCCCCTTGGTCGAGAACGCCGCCGAGGTGTTCCTGACCGCGGCCGTCGCCGCCCGCCCCGACTACCCCGCCGTGCGGGACCGCTACGGAGTATGGACCTATGACGAACTCGACGCCGCCGCGGACTCCTTCAGCCGCGTACTCCAGGGGTACGGCGTGGGCCCGGGCGACCGGGTGCTCGCCCGGGTCGGCAGCGTCCGCGAGTTCACCGCACTGCTGTACGGCACCTGGCGAAGGGGAGCCGTCCTGGTCCCGATCAACCCGGGGATGAAGGCGTTCCACCTCAAGGCGGTGCTCACCGACTCCGCACCCGCGCTGATCGTGGTGGAGGAAGCCGAGCGATCGGGCGCCGACGGCCTTCCGTGGCCGGCTCAGGTGCCGGTCGCCGTGTTGTCCGAGGTGGATCTGTCCGGGCCCGCCGACCCGGGGTCCCGTACCCAGGTCAAGGTGCCCGCCGACCGCCTCTCGCTCCTTATCTACACCTCGGGCAGCACCTCCGCGCCCAAGGCGGTGGCCTGCCCCCACGGTCCGGTGGCGTTCGCGGCCCGCGCCGTGGCGGCCCGACTCAACTACCGCCCGGATGACACCGTACTCACCGCCGTACCCCTGTCCTTCGACTACGGTCTCTATCAGATCCTGCTCACCGCACTGGCCGGCGCGGAACTGCTGCTGTCCGGCCCGGCCGATCACGCCCGGCTGCTGGGCTTCGCGCGTGACCACGGCGCGACGGTGGTCCCGCTGGTGCCGTCGCTCGGTGAACTCCTGGTACGGCTCACCGCCCGCGATCAGCAGTCCACCCGGATCAGGCTGTTCACCAACACCGGCGCCGCACTCAACGCACCCCTCATCGCCGCACTCCGAGAGGCGTTCCCCGGGGCGGCCGTCGCCCCCATGTACGGCACCACCGAGTGCAAGCGGATCACGATCCTGGAGCCGGACGGCGACCTGGCCAGACCCGGTTCCGTAGGGCCCGCGCTGCCCGGCACCCAGGTCCTCGCGCTGGACGACGACGGGCGACCGCTGGGGCCCCATCAGATCGGTGAACTGGTCGTTCGCGGCCCGCACGTCATGGCGGGCTACTGGCAGGCCCCGGAGCCCACCGCGCTGCGCTTTCGGCACTCCCCTGACACCGGTGTCACCCTGCACACCGGTGACTACGGCTGGCTGGACGAGGACGGCCATGTCTACTTCCAGGGCCGCCGGGACGACCTGTTCAAGCGTCGTGGCTCCCGGATGAGTTCGGTGGAGATCGAGGCGGCCACCCTGGACATCGAGGGAGTACGGGAGGCCGCGCTGCTGGTCCCCGAGGACGACCGGGACATGGTGCTCTTCGTCGTCGGCGAGGACGATCGGCTGACCGACGAGCAGGTGTTGCTACGACTCGGTGACCGGCTCGAAGCCGCGAAGGTGCCGGACATCTGCCATGTGCTGACGGCCCTCCCCCTCACCCCCAACGGCAAGACCGACCGCAAGGAGCTGCGTCGACAGCTCGTGGAGGGCACCCATGGCGACTGACCGGGACCTCATCGAGGGCTTGATCGAGCGGTACGGCAGCCCGCTGTACCTCTATGACCTGGGCCGCGTCCGCTCGGCGCTGGAAGATCTACGGGCGGCACTGCCCCAGCCCAGCCGTATCTACTACTCGCTCAAGGCCAATCCGCACCCGGGTCTCGTCGCAGAACTGCGCCGGGGCGGGGCGCGGGCCGAGGTGACATCGCGTGGGGAGCTGGCCGCGGCGCTGGAGGCGGGGCATCCGGCGGCCGAGCTGATGTACTCCGGTCCCGGCAAGGTGCGTTCGGAGTTGGACGAGGCGATCGCCGTGGGGATGCGGACGTTCTCCACCGAGTCGTTCGGTGATCTGGAGCGGATCGGTGCGGCTGCCGCCGCGCAGGGCGTCATCGCCGACTGCGTACTGCGGATCAACGCCGCTGGCGCGCCCGGGCAGGGCGGGCTGAGGATGACGGGCGGGCCGTCCCAGTTCGGGTTCGACCTGGATGGACTGATCAGCGAGCGCTCCCGGCTGCTGGCCGAGGGCACTCGGATCGTGGGGATGCACTTCTTCCCCCTCACCAACGCCCGGGATGAGGACGGGCTCCACGCCGAGCTCGCCAACAGCGTCCGCACCGCGGCCAGGCTCCGCGATGAACTCGGCATCCCGCTGCATCTGCTGGACCTCGGCGGCGGGTTCGCGGCCCCGTACGCGACACCCGGGGAACGGCCCGTCTACCAGGGGCTGCGGACCTCACTGACCGCGGTGCTCGACGAACATCTGCCCGGCTGGCGCGACGGCGAGCCCGTCATCGCCTTTGAGTCAGGGCGCTATCTCGTCGGTGACAGCGGCCGACTGGTGACCACGGTCACCGATGTCAAGCACAGCAAGGGCAGCGACTACGCGGTGCTCGATTCCGGGATCAACCATCTGGGCGGGCTTTCGGGCCTGGGCCGGCTGCTGCCCCTCTCGGCCCAGCCGCTGACCGCGGCCCCGCAGGGCGCTGAGAGGGCCGGCCCCGCGACCGTCACACTGGCCGGACCGCTGTGCACACCGGCCGATGTGCTGGCGCGCGCCGCCGAACTGCCCGGGGTGCGCCCGGGCGATCGGCTGGTCTTCCCGCATGTGGGGGCCTACGGCCTATCGGCGAGCCTGCTGGGGTTCCTCGGCCATCCGGCACCCGCCGAGATTCTGCTCGACGGCGACAAGACCGTCTCCGCGACCCGTCTGGCACTGCGACGCCATGTGGTCGAACCCCTTGCCGGACCTGCCACGAAGGACACCACAGCCATGGCCGACACTCCCCTGTCCACGACGATCGACGCCCCCGCCACCGCCCCCGCCTGGGACCAGGAGTACGAGGAGCTGCTGCACGACGTGCTGCCGCGGCTCGCCGCCAAGGGGCCGCTGCGCTCCGACAGCAG
This sequence comes from Streptomyces albipurpureus, assembly GCF_023701525.1. GTDB lineage: Bacteria > Actinomycetota > Actinomycetes > Streptomycetales > Streptomycetaceae > Streptomyces > Streptomyces albipurpureus. Next base: position 199,135 of record NZ_JAMQAW010000032.1, on the reverse strand, counting down.
CCTCAAGGCGGCGGGCCTTGACTCCATGGCCATGGTGGAGGTCCTGGTGCGGGTGGAGTCGGCGTACGGCATCTCCATCCCCGACAGCGAACTGGTTCCCGCGACCTTCGCCACCCCCGCCTCGCTCTGGCATGTGGTGTCGTCCCTGCGGGAACAGGCCGTCGGCCCGGCTGCCTGATCGAACGGCCGGCCTCGGCCGGCACCAGTTGAGGCCGGCACGGTAGAGAAAGAGGAGACTTCATGCGTTGGGAAGGCGTGTTTGTCGCGGGGACCGGTGTGTGGTTGGGTGAGCCCGAACTCGCCCGTACCGCAGTGGAGTCGGGGGTGTACAACCCGGAGCAGCACGCGGCGGACGACATCATCTCCGTGTCCGTCGCCGATGAGTCGATGGCTCCCCCGGACATGGCCGTCCATGCCGCAACGACCGCTCTCAAGCGCTCGGGGCTGGACGCGTCGGATGTGGAGCTGCTGATCCACAGCAGCATCTGGTTCCAGGGCGTGGAGATGTGGCCCGCCGCCTCCTATGTGGCGGGCCATGCCCTGGGTACCGGGGTGACTGCTTTCGGTCTTGAGCAGGAGTGCAACGGTGGCCTTGGCGCACTGGAGGTCGCGGCCCGCCAGGTGGCCGCCCGGCCCGGGGCGGGCGCGGCGATGGTGACGACGGCGGACCGCTTCGGTGCGCCGCTGGTCCAGCGCTGGAGCAGTGAGCCCGGCTTTGTGTACGGCGACGCGGGGACGGCCCTGTTGCTGTCCGCGCGCGGTGGTTTCGCCCGGCTGCTGTCCACGGCGAGCGGCTCGGACAACTCCCTTGAGGCAGTGGTTCGGGGACCTGCGTTGAAGCCGCTGCCCTCCGGTGGCCCGCTGGATCTGCTGGGGCGCGTCGGCCACTATGTGCGTACGCGGGGCAGTGTGCGGGAGGCGACGGAGAAGGTGGCGGCGGTGGTCAACACCGTGGTGGACACCGCGTTGGCCGATGCGGGCATCGGCAGGGCGGATGTCGCCCGGGTGGTGACGCTGGCCAGTGGGCGGGCCCGCCTTGAGTGGCAGCTGCCCCAGCTGTTGGGCCTGCCGGTGGAGCTCTCCACCTGGGAGTTCGCCCGTAGGGCTGGTCATCTGGGCGCTGGCGACCAGATCGCCGGCTTCAATGATCTGGTGGAGCGCGGTGAGCTCGGTGGCGGAGACCGGGTGCTGTTCGTGGGCGGTGGCTCGGGCTTCAGCTGCACCTGCGCGGTGGTGGAGATCGTCGACGCTCCGCAGTGGGATTCGGCCGGCACGGATCGCTGATGGTGGGCGCGCCGCTGCTGCCTGCGGCTTCAGCGGCGCTCCAGCGGCCGGGCGCATACTGCGCTGTTGGACCGCTTCCGTTCCAACGCCGGGTTCGCCGCCCTGGCTGAATGCCTCGAAACTGGGGAGAATCGCATGGTGATGATGACCGACCGTACCGGTGCCACCAGGAGTTCCACGTCCGGCCCGGTGCGTGTCGCCTGGGGAGTGCTCGGGGCTCTGCTCCTGATCTGGGATGTGTTCGAGGTGGTGAAGCACACGGGCTGGGTGATCCCGGCCGCCGCGCTGGGCGCGGTGCTTCCCGATCTCTCCCGGCTCGCCGGGCTGGGTCAGGAGCACCAGCAGGGTCAACTGCCCCGTCGAGCCGTGCCGTTGTACAACCTGCTGCACCAGCCCTTGATCCCGTTCGCCATCATGGTCGTCTTCTCGTTCCTCGGTGATGCGCCCGAGGACATCGCGGCGCCCTTCACCTTCGGTATGTCCTGGCTGACCAACATCGCGCTGGCCCGAGCGATGGGCTTTGGCCAGCGCACATCGGACGGCTGGGTGCGCTGAGGCGTCGACACCGTCCCGCCGACGCCGGCCTCCCCGTGCGCAACCCCGCCGGCGTGGCACCACGGCAGGTCCGCAGCTCTCCCCCGGGAGGTGCGGACCTGCTGGTCGTTGACGCGGCGGTGTGGCCGCGTCGGGTAGCCGGGCGGGCTTCAACCTGGCGGTACAGCGGCTCTTTATCCGGGCACAAGCCGCCACTGGGACGCTCACCTGACAGGGGCGCAGTGCCCGTCTGACTACCGATCCCATGGAGGCCACACGATGGACACCGCCTCGCCGGCCCCGGCCCCGGCCGAGTCCGAGACCGAGACCGAGACCGAGCTCCAGTACCCCTTCCCCCGCCCCTCGGCGGTGGAGGTGCCGCCCGTCTACCAGAAGCTGCGCGGTGAGTGCCCCGTGGCCAAGGTCCGGTTGCCCAGCGGTGATGACGGCTATGTGGTCAGCCGGTACGACGATGTCCGCACCGTCCTGTCCGACCTGAGGTTCAGCCGGGCGGCCATGCTCGCCGAAGGAGCCCCCCGGCTGACGGCGGCCCCGCCCATGGGCGGCAGCCTCTTCACCATGGACCCGCCCGAGCACACCAGACTGCGCAAGCTGGTCTCCCGGGAGTTCACCGCGCGCCGGGTGCACAATCTGCGTCCGCGCATCCAGGAGATGACGGACGAGCTGCTGGACCAGATGGAGCAGCTCTCCCCACCGGTGGACCTCAACCCGGTCTTTGCCTTCCCCCTGCCGGTGATGGTCATCTGCGAGCTCCTCGGTGTGCCCTTCGAGGATCGCGACCGATTCCGTGGCTGGTCCGACGCCTTTGTGTCGCTCACTTCGCACACCGCGGAGGAGGTGATGGAGCAGCGGATGTCGATGGTGCAGTACCTCGCCGAGCTGGTGCAGCGCAAGCGCGAGGAACCCACCGATGATCTGATGGGCGCTCTGGTCTCCGTACATGACGAGGACGGTGAGCGGCTCAGCGAGATCGAGCTGATCACCATGGGCATCACCCTGCTGGTCGCCGGGCACGAGACCACGGTCAGCATGATCGGCACCTGTGTGCTGACCCTGCTGCGCCACCCCGAGTACCTGGCGGCGCTGCGGGAGAACCCCGAGACGATCGACCATGTGGTGGAGGAGCTGCTGCGGCTCAACCCCATCGGCGACGGCGGTCCGTTCCGTATCACCCTGGAGGATGTGGAGATAGCGGACACCACCATCCCCGCGGGCAGTGGTGTGATCGCGGCGGTCTGCTCCGCCAACCAGGACCCGGACCGCTTCGGGCACTCCCCCGGTGAGTTCGACCCGGCCAGGCCGACGGCCACCTCCCACCTCGCTTTCGGCCACGGTGCGCACTTCTGCCTCGGGGCCGCTCTCGCCCGCGCCGAGCTTCAGATCGCCATCTCCTCACTGATCCGCAGATTCCCCGACCTGGCCCTCGCGGACGAGGTCGGCAATCTGAAGATGACCAGCGGAATGATGGTTCACGCACTGAGCGGGATGCCCGTCACCTGGTGATGTGCTTTCGGTGTCACACACCACTGCCCGGGCCCCTTTCGGAGGGGACCCGGGCAGTGGTGTGTGAGCGGTGCGAACCGCGTTACACGCGGGGGCTGGGACGTTGGGCGATGCGCCGGGCGACGATCGGGCCCGGCTGTTGGACCTGGAAGTAGGCCCTGGCCAGGACCCGGTGTTGGAGTGCCCGATTGCGGTCGACCACCCGGTAGAGCGAGCGGCGTACCGCGCCGCCGACCTTGCCGTCGAGGGCGAAGAGCCGTTCCTGGCGCAGTTGCAGGCCACGGGAGCGGCGTACCGCCTCCTCCCTGCTCCGCTGGAACTCCTCGCCGGCCCGCCCGAGCGCCGCGGGTGAACCGCCGTCGGCAAAGGCCTGCTCGACCAGGGGAGCCAGGGTGACGGCGTCGATGATGGCGTGGTTGACGCCCTGGCCCAGAATCGGTGTGAGCGTGTGGGCGGCATCGCCCATCAGTACGAGGCCGGGCATGGACCATCGGGGCACCACGGTGGTGAAGATGTCCAGCATGGAGGTCTCCGACCAGCTGCGCACCACCTCCCGAACGGTGTCCGACAGTTCAGGGGCGAGCCGGTCGAGTCGCTCGTGGAGGGCCGAAAGCCCCTGGGAGCGCAGATCGCGTAGACCGCCCTTGGGGATGTTCATGCCCACCCGGACGCTGTCGGGGTGGGTGGGTATGAACAGTCCGTGCTCACCGCCACGGATGCGGATGCGATAGGTGTTGCTGTCCCATTCGGCGGGGAAGGGAAGCCGCATCCAGATCACATCGCGATCCAGCGGCAGCTTCTCATAGGGCAGTTGCGACATCTCGCGGACTTTGCTGAAGCGTCCGTCCGCGGCCACCGTCAAAGCGGCGTTGACGGTGATCTCGCCGCGGGGCGTACGGACGCGCACACCGGTCACCGCACCGCTCTCGCCGCCCTCCCGCAGCAGACCCACCGCGGTGGCCGATTGCAGCAGGGTGAAGCCGTCATGCTCGCGGCCGGCCGCGGCGAGTGCGGACAGCAGCGCGGGCTGGGGCAGCTCCACGGGGTAGGGGTGCGGGTAGTCGTAGTCGGCGAAGTTGGTGCGCATCACCGTACTGCCGGAGTCGATGATCTCCATATGGTGCATTTGGGCGTACTCGCCTTCGAGGCGGTCGAGCAGTCCCAACTGGTCGAGCAGCCATACCGAGTCGGGTGAGACCGACTCACCGCGGAACGAGCGGTTGAAGTGCCCGCTCTGTTCCAGAACCACCACCGAAACGGAGCGTTTGGCCAGCTCCATGGCGAGTGTGAGCCCGGCCGGCCCTCCTCCGACCACGCACACCTGTGCGGTCAGCTCTGCTGTCATCGTTTTGCTGCCTCTCCAGCGGGAGTCATGGTCCCTCGATCGTCGGCTGGCCGGCTAAAGCTCTCCTTGCAGCCGGACCGAGGGGCGCTGGGGTCAGTCCACCGGCCGGACGGGAGCATGCACCGACTCCACCCGGTGCTTCAGCGCGTCGGTGAGGGCCTTGAAGCCCTGCTCCGAGGGGTTGATGATCGAACCGGACAGCGGCACCAGAATTCCACTGAAGCGCTCGCTCTGGACGACCTGGGTACCACCGTGCAGAGCACGCAGCTCGAAGGTGTGCACACCGTCGAAGATCCCCGGTACACCCAACCGGCCCCGCCAACGCAGCAGCCGACCCGGCTCGCTCTCCAACACGGTCGGCTTGAACTCCATCTCCCGGCCGCCATCGGGCAACCGCAGCCGCAGGGTGAGCTGGGTACCCGGCACCGCCCGCCCATCGGCCGCGATCAGAAAGGGATTCCACTCATGGAATCGCGCGAAGTCGGTGAGCACCTCCCACACCTGGTCGGGGGTGGCGGCTATGTGCACGGCAGAGGAGATACGGCGCATGGGAAGTCCTTCCTGATGTGGACGAAGGTGCATGGGATGGCGGGGGGGGATCGCGCGGGAGCTGCAACCGCGCTTTCTCGCGGCCGAGTTGACGCTCATGACGGATCGTTCAGGGCATGCGGAGAGTGACGCTACCGGGGTACTCGGGCCGACGCCGCCCCGCTGAGGGGCGGCTACAGCGATTCCTTAGCGCCGCACCCCACGGTCACCCCGGACGCTCCAGTGAAATTACAGAGCCTTGCCCCACGATGGACGCTGCGCGGGCCGTACGTGCTCTGCCCTTCGGTAGGCGTTTGACGCGAGCCGTCCACGCGCCCCTTCGTCCCCACCCCCCTCCTCCGTGCCGACCCGGCGGTCGGTTCGATGGAAGGAAGGAAGCCATGTTCTCCGCTCTGGGCTCGGCCCTCCACCGCCGACGGATCGCCGTTCTGTTATTGGCGCTTCTGGTCACCGTGCTGGCCACTGCCTATGGCGGCAGTGTGTCGGAGAAGCTCTCCAACGGTCTCTCCGACTACGACGACCCGGGCGGCGGCAATGTCGTGGCCCGGGAGACGATCGCCAAGGCGACCGGTGTCGACCCTCAGCAGGGCTATCTGCTGCTGGTGCGCACCGATGAGTCGCTGAAGGCGAACACTGCCCCGCCTGCGGCGGTAAAGGCCGCGGGCGAGCTGCTGCGCTCCCGCTCCGAGGTCAAGGACGTCATCGACTACACCTCCGACGCCGGCTCGGCACTGGTCTCCAAGGACGGGCGCAGCACCGTGGTCGTCGGTGCGGTGCGCACCATGTCGTACCAGGAGAGCGTGGAGGCGGAGGAAGAGCTCCAGCGGGCCATCAAGGACGACCCGGTGCTGAAGGACCGTACCTGGCTCGGTGGTTCCACCGCCGGCCATGTCCAGGTGGCCAAGGTGTCGGACGAGGATGTGACCCAGGCGGAGATGATCGCCGCGCCGATCATCCTGGTGGTGCTCTTCCTGGTCTTCCGCGGACTCGTGGCGGCGTTCGTACCGCTGCTGGGTGGCATTGTCTCGCTGCTGCTCACCATGGCGGGCCTGCGTCTGACCACGGACTTCATGAATGTGTCCGCCGGCGCGATGAGTCTGTCGTTCGCCCTGGGGCTCGGACTCTCCATCGACTTCGGGCTACTGATCGTCTCGCGTTTCCGAGATGAACTGGCCGCGCAGCAAGACCGAGGGGCCGCGGTACGGCAGACCGTTGCCACCGCGGGCCGAACCGTTCTGTTCAGCGCGCTGACCGTGGCCGCGGCACTGGCCGCGCTCACTGCCTTCCCCCATCCGTATCTCCGTTCCATGGGTCTCGCCGGTGTGATCACCGTGCTGTCCGCCGCCCTGTTCGCCCTGGTGGGACTGCCGGCTCTGCTCGCGGTCCTCGGCCATCGGATCAACTCGCTGGCGCCGCGCCGCTGGCAGCGCTCGGCGGGTACGGCGGCGGCCACCGAGGGTCGCTGGCACCGGATGGCCTCCGCGGTGATGCGTCGTCCCGCGATCTTCGCGGTGGTCGCCACGGCCATTCTGCTGCTGATCGCGTCCCCGCTCGCCGGGGTGCGATTCACCGGCGTGGACCCGGCGCTGCTGCCCAAGGAGACCAGTGCCGGCCAGGTGGCCGCGGTACTGGAGAAGGAGTACGACGACCCGGGCACCGCACCGCTGCAGATCGTGCTCAACACGGGGGACGGCGCCCCCGACACGTCCCGGCTCAATGAGTACGTGGAGCAGATCAAGGCCGTCGCCGGTGTGGAGGCCGTGGCCGCGCCCTTCAAGCTGGACGGGCGGCATTGGGAGATCGACGCCGTAGTGGCGGGGAACCCGCTGGATGACCGGGCGCAGAAGTCCGTTGAGGCCGTGGAGGACCTGAAGGCGCCCTACTCCGCCGCCTACACCGGTGTGACGGCTGACTTCCTGGCGCAGCGGGCGACGATCGGTGACAACCTCCCCCTCGCCGGTGCCATTCTGGCCGGTGTCACCCTGCTGCTGCTGTTCGCCTTCTCGGGCGCTGTGGTGCTGCCCCTGATGGCGCTGGTGATGAACCTGCTCTCGACGAGTGCCGCGTTCGGCTTCCTGGTCTGGGTCTTCCAGGACGGCAACCTCGGCTTCTCCGCCCAGAACGGTCTGGAGGCCACCACACCGCTGCTGGTCTTCGCGCTGGCGTTCGGTCTCTCCACTGACTACAACGTGTTCCTGCTGAGTCGGATCAAGGAGGCACGCGCCCAGGGCATGGACGATCGGGCCGCGGTGGCCCACGGCCTCTCGCAGACCGGCTCCATCGTGACATCGGCCGCCATCTTGTTCTGTGTGCCGGTGGGTGCGCTGGCGCTGTCCCGGCTGGTCTTCATCCAGGAGTTGGGGCTCGGTGCCGCGTTCGCGGTACTGCTCGACGCCACCCTGGTACGGGCGCTCCTCGTGCCATCGCTGATGGCGCTGCTCGGTGCGGCCAGCTGGTGGGCCCCGGCTCCGCTGCGCAAGCTGCACCGGGCGGTCTTCCCGCACCGCACGAAGACTCCGCAGCCCGCGGTCTCCGACGAACCCGAGGCACGCAAGGCTGCCGTCGCACCCGTGGGCTAGCTCCCACCAACGCGTCGTCTCCAGGCGTTCACAAGAGTCCATGGGTTGGTGCGCAAGAGTCCAAACGGTGCTCTTGCGCACCACGCGTACCAGCGGTCAGGGTCCTTCACGAGGTCGAGATGACCAGCAGCGCACCATCAGCTCCCGTGGAGGCTCGATGAACGACGCAGCGTCTTTTCCCGTCGGTGACGACGACCACGCCATTCCGAGCGATCCACTCGCCGGCGAGAGCGACAACAACGGTTCGATGAGCAGGCGTTCCGTCCTGCGGGGCTCGGCCGGGGTCGCAGGCGCGGGGCTCGCCTTCGGCGCGCTCGGTACGGGTACGGCGGCCGCCGCCGATGGAGCAGGCGCGGCAGCGGCCTCGTCGCCCGCGCCCGCCCGCCAGGGCCACACGATGGTGGGTGTGCCCTTCCAGCGCCGCAGCACGGTCCGGGTCGGCATCATCGGTCTCGGCAACCGCGGCGGCAGCATGATCGATCTCTTTCTCGCCCTCCCCGGCGTCCAGGTGAGGGCGGTCTGCGATCCCGTGCGGGCCAAGGCAGAGCGCGCCGCCGCCAAGGTGACGGCAGCCGGTCAACCGGCGCCCGCCCTCTATGCCAACGGCGATGACGACTACGAGAACCTCTGCCGGCGCGGCGATATCGACCTCGTCTATGTGGCCACCCCGTGGGAAGCCCACTTCGAGATGGCGAAGTCCGCGCTACTACACGGCAAACACGTCGGTGTGGAGTGTCCGATCGCCATGCGCCTCGACGAGCTCTGGGCGCTCGTCGACCTCTCGGAGCGCACCCGACGCCACTGCATGCAGCTGGAGAACTGCGTCTACGGCAGAAACGAGATGCGGGTGCTGCGCATGGCCCATGCGGGCAAGTTCGGTGAACTGCTCCATGGGGCCGGTGCGTACAACCACGATCTGCGCCAGTTGATGTTCGATCCCGACTACTACGAGGGTCCCTGGCGGCGGCAGTGGCACACCCGGTTGCGCGGCGATCTCTACCCCAACCACGGCTTCGGTCCGGTCGCCAACTACCTGGACGTCAACCGGGGTGACCGGGTGGTGAGCATCTCCAGCTTCGGCACCCCGGCGCTGGGTCTGGCCGAGTACCGGGAGGCGAACATGCCGGCTGGCGATCCGAGTTGGAAGGAGAGCTACATCGGCAGCGATCGGACCATCAGCATGGTCCGGACCGCGAAGGGCCGGGTGATCCGGCTGGAGCACGATGTCTCCACCCCGCACCCCTACAGCCGGATCAACAGCCTCGGCGGGACCAAGGGCGTCTTCGAGGACTACCCCGCGCGGATCTACATCGAGCCCGATCACACCAACCACCAGTGGGGCAGCTTCGCACGGTACGCCGACTGGGACCACTGGCTCTGGAAGGAGCACTCCAACCCACCGGGCGGCCATGGCGGCATGGACTACCTCATGGTCTATCGCCTGATCCAATGCATGCGGCTCGGACTGGTACCCGATTTTGATGTGTATGACGCGGCCACCTGGACAGCGCCCGTTCCCCTCAGCCATACCTCAATCCGGGCCAAGGGCGCACCCCTGCCTATTCCCGACTTCACCCGCGGCGAGTGGAAGAAGCCCCGCGCAGGTGTGGATTCGGTCAAACCTTCGAGCTAGGCCGAGCGTTCCCGCTCCCCGCGGGTGGGCGGAGATCGCCTATGTATCGGCCCCACCGCCCCATGGACCCGGTGCTTCCGCGCACCGGGTTCTGGCGTGTTCTGCCCTGCCATAAGGTCAATTGGTTTGCCTATTCGGCACTAAAGAGGCGAGCCTTGCGCTTCGTGCCAACCTCGACTTCTGCTGGGACGTCATGCAAATTCACGACCTTCCGTATCTCGACCCAGGTGACCCAGACGTCCGGTCCGGTACGCACTTGCTGTGGTGGCTCGGCCGTCAGCAGTCGGTCGGTCAACTCAAGGGTTTCGGCTGGGCGTTGGTCAATCAGCTGGGCGTGGCCGCGTTACCGCTCGGGGTGGGCCTCGCGGTCCAGGCCGTGGTGGACGGCTCCGGCAGCCGGCTGGCGTACACCAGTGGACTGATCCTTCTGCTCGGTGTGATCATCGCGCTGGGCGACACCATGGTCCATCGGGCCACCATCACCAACTGGACCACCGCCGCCGCCCGCATTCAGCAACTGCTCTCCCGTAAGACCGCGGAGCTCGGGTCGCTGCTCACCCGACGGGTCGCGGCCGGCGAGGTGGTCGCCATCTCCACCGCGGACGCGGAGAAGCTCGGCTGGTTCGTCGAAGCACTCTCCCGGTTCGCCGCCGCGGCCATCACCCTGGTGGTGGTCGGCGCCGGACTGATCCTCTACCAACCGGCGCTCGGCATCGTGGTGGCCATCGGACTGCCGGTGCTGGCCCTCGCCGTACTGCCCCTCCTCCCGATCGCCACCCGCCGTGCCGACCACCAGCGGGACAAGGCGGGATACGCGACGGAGCTGGCCGCGGACACCGTCGCCGGGCTGCGCGTGCTGCGGGGCATAGGCGGCGAGGACCTCTTCCTCAGCCGCTACCGCAAGGCATCCCAGGACGTCCGGGGCGCCTCGGTCCGCAGCGCCAGCATGTGGGCCCTGATCTCGGCGATCCAAGTCCTGCTGCCCGGAGCTCTGATGCTCACGGTCGTCGCCTACGGGGCGAAGCTGGCGCTCGACGGGCGCATCGCGATCGGCGAGCTGGTCACCGTGTACAGCGCGATCCTGCTCACCGCCCATCCGCTGCGGAACTTCACGGAGATGGCGATGGCGTACTCCTACTCACAGCCCTCCGCCGAGCGGACCGTACGGGTGCTGTCCCTGCACCGTGGGAGCGATGTCGGCGACACCCCGGCGAACGGCACCACCGGGCCGACGCCCTCAGAGCACCAGCTCACCGGTGATCTCTTTGACCCGGTGACCGGTCTGCTCGCCGTCGAGGGGCTCTTGACCGCCGTCGTCTGCGGCGACCCCGACATCGCCGGCGCGCTCGCCGAACGTCTCGGCGGCCATCCCACGCACCAGGACGCACCCGCCGCATCCGTCCGACTCGGTGGAGTGCCGCTGGATGAGCGTCCGCTGATGGACGTCCGCGCGACCGTCCTGGTCCAGGACAAGGAACCGGTGCTGCTCTCGGGCACCCTGCGGGAGCTGCTCGACGTTCCCTCGTCAGGTCAGGTCTCCGCAGCCGCCGCGTTGGACGCCGCCCAGTGCGCCGATGCCCTGACCGCGCTCGCCCAGGCGAACGCCGACGGCGGCGACGACCCGATGGAGTCGCAGATCACCGAGCGCGGTCGCTCCCTCTCCGGCGGTCAGCGCCAGCGGCTCGCCTTGGCCCGCTCCCTGGTCGCCGACCCCGAGGTGCTGATCCTGGACGAGCCGACATCCGCCGTCGACTCCCACACCGAGTCCCGGGTCGCCGCCGGCATCAGACACCTACGCAACCGCCGTACGACCGTGGTCTTCGCCTCCTCACCGCTGCTGCTGGACCTCGCGGACCAGGTGGTCCTGGTCGATGAGGGACGGGCGGTGGCTCGTGGCACCCATCGTGAGCTGCTGCACGGCGAGCCGCGCTACCGGGCCGTGGTCACCCGCGAGACACAGGACGAGATCGAGCAGCGGCTGGCCGCGATGGGCACGGCCGGCTTCGCCAAGGCGCCCCGGGTCGAACGCGCGGGAGGACCCGACGGGCCCATGGACACCACCAGGCAGTCGGCACCGAACGGCCGCGACGGCGGCAACGGGGGGAACGAGGAATCCGCATGACCAAAGAGACGGGAGCGACGATGTTTCGGCCGACGCCGCCGGAGTTCGATCCGGCGGCCCCCGAGTCGGCCACCACACTGCCGGTCGCCGGCAGCACCACGGTGAGGGTCTACGCCCGGCAGATGCTGCGCCGGCATCGCCGCGCCTTCACCACGCTGGTCCTCTTCAACACCATCGCCGTGATCGCCTCGATGGCGGGCCCCTATCTCCTCGGCTCCGCCGTCCAGCGGCTCACCGATGGCGCACGCGAGCTCCAACTGGACCGCGTCATCGTGCTGTTCGCGATCGCGCTGATCATCCAGGCGGTGTTCGTCCGGATGATGCAGGTGCGGGGGGCGATGCTCGGCGAGGAGATGCTCGCCGATCTACGCGAGGACTTCCTGGTCCGGTCGGTGGGGCTGCCCCCGGGAGTGCTGGAGCGAACCGGAACCGGCGATCTGCTCTCCCGCATCACCACCGACATCGACCGGCTCTCCAACGCGATGCGGGAGGCCGTGCCACAGCTTGCCATCGGCGCGGTGTGGGCCGGCGTCCTGATCGGCGGTCTCGCGATCACCGCGCCGCCGCTGGCCCTTTCGGTCCTGGTCGCGGCCCCCCTGTTGATCGTCACCTGCCGCTGGTACTTCCGCAGGGCCCCCGCCGCCTATCGCTCGGAGGCCGCGGGCTACGGAGCGGTCACCGGCGCCCTGTCCGAGACCGTTCACGCCGGCCGAACCGTGGAGGCACACCGCCTGGGAGCAGGTCGAGTCGACCTCTCCGACCGACGGATCAGGGAATGGGCCGGTTGGGAGCGCTATACGCTCCACCTCCGCTCGGTGCTCTTCCCCGTCATCACGCTCACCCACACCACGGTCCTGGTGTCCGTACTGCTGCTCGGCGGCGCCCTGACCCTCCAGGGCTGGCTGACCGTCGGGCAGCTGACCACGGGCGCGCTGCTGGCGCAGATGCTGGTGGACCCGGTCTCCCTGGTACTGCGCTGGTACGACGAACTCCAGGTGGCCCAGGTGTCCCTGGCCCGTCTGGTCGGCGTACGGGAGATCGAGCCGCCCGAGGGCGATAGCGGGGTCCGCCCCGACGGCCGTGCCATCCAGGCGCATGAGGTGCACTTCGGCTACCGCGAGGGGGTGGATGTGCTGCGTGAGGTGTCGCTGTCAGTCGCCCCCGGCACCCGCCTCGCGCTGGTCGGTCCGTCCGGGGCCGGTAAGTCGACGTTGGGTCGGCTGCTCGCCGGAATCTATGCCCCGCGCACGGGGACGGTCTCCCTGGGCGATGCCGAGCTGTCCCGGATGCCCGCCGAGCGGGTGCGTGAGCATGTTGCTCTGGTGAATCAGGAGCACCATGTGTTCGTTGGCTCGCTCCGGGACAATCTGTTGCTGGCCCGCTCTGACGCGGCCGATCCGGAGCTCTGGGCGGCGCTCGCCGCAGTGGACGCGGATGGTTGGGCACGCGGCCTCGATGAACAACTCAGCACCACGGTCGGCTCCGGCAGACTGGCGCTGACCCCGGCCCAGGCCCAGCAGATCGCGCTGGCCCGGCTGGTGCTCGCGGACCCGCACACCCTGGTCCTGGACGAGGCGATGTCCCTCCTCGACCCCAGGGCTGCCCGCGATCTGGAGCGCTCACTCTCCCGGGTGCTGGATGGCCGCACGGTGGTGGCGATAGCCCATCGGCTCCACACGGCCCATGACGCGGATGTGATCGCGGTGGTGGAAGAGGGCAGGATCAGCGAGCTGGGCAGCCATGACGAACTGGTGGCAGCGGATGGAGCGTATGCCGCGCTCTGGCGCTCCTGGCACGGATAGCACCTCTCTGGGTGGGTGGGCCCGCTACCGAGCGGCCCCACCCATAGGCTCAGCCAGTCGGGCGTCATCGGTCCATCGGGCATCGGCGCGCACGGCACCGCGCAGGTCATCCGCACCGACGAGCAGCCAGGAGCCCGGCCCGCACCTCCAGCTTCCCCACCGTCAGGGGTTGAGGTCGAGGACACGTACCGGCTGGTGTGTCCACCGATCGGATGCGGTGGTGGCGATGATCGCCCCATCGGGGCGGTCCGGGATGGGCTGAGCAGCATGACGGCTGTGTGCCAGGGCCCAGGTCGATTCCCGCGCGATGGCCAGGGCGGTGGGCAGCTCCAGGTCGAGGACGGTGATACCCGGCAGGGCGGCCAGATGCTCGGCGGTTCCCGGCCGGGCGCGGTCCGCTTCGACCAACGCACAGGTCGGCGCGTAGAGGTACCAGCCCGCTTCGGTGTGGGCTCGATGGATCAGGCGGGAGGCGAGGGCGTTCCCCTGGCCTGCTGCGATCATCGCGGTTTCATCGAGGACGATGTGCATCTCGCTCACTGGGCGGTCGACCGCGCGAGGCGCCGGTCCAGTTCGGTGTCCAGGTCGCGTTCCTCGGCCGCCGTCGGCGCGTAGCCATTCCACCGAGCCAGTGCGGCCCTTGCCTTCTCGGCACGCTCGGCTCTCTCTACGGGCGTCAGCAGTGTCTCGGCGAGACGGGCCAGATAGGCACGTAGCGACAGCCCCTCACCCGCCGCTATGGCGGCGAGGCGGTCTCTGGCTTCCTCGGGGATACGGATATTGGCATCGGGCATCGCAGAGCTCCTGTCCATCCCTCATGGGTACGGGTACGTACCCGTACCCATAGTGCGAACAGTCAAACAGGGGAACCTTCCGGCTCCCCATCGGCCGCCTCCCCTGTCCCGCCGGGCCTACCCGATGGCGCCGAGGGACCATCGCGAACCACGCGGGGTCCCCTCCTCGGCCACGGCGGGCAGCGCCCCACCACGGCGATGGACTCGACCGCTCCCGGCTCCCGCCCCCAGCGGCCCGTCGCTCAGATCACATTGAGTGCGGATGCCCCACCCACTCCCCCGAGCAGCATGAAGACCGGCATCAGCACCTTGAGCTCCACCCAGCTACCGGCCCGGAAACGCATCGCCTTCGGCGGCCCGATCGGATACCACCGCTTGTTCCCGAGCGGGATGGGCCACAGGATCGGGCAGCCGGAGACGGTCAGGGCATCACCGATGTCATGTACCAGGGCTCCGAGCACAATCGGCAGCCCCAGCCACAGGTACTCCTGCCCCGGGGCGTTGAACAACCAGTCGGCGCCGTTGCCCGGCTTGTCGAGCAGCCCCGCCAGGATCCAGGCACTCGTCGCGCCGAGCAGCCACACCAGAACATCGCTGGAGACCCGGGCCGCCCGCCAGAGCAGGCCCTCGACCGCGAGCACCAGATGGACGAAGAGAATGGCCAGCACCGCCCACCGTCCACCGGTGACCGCCAGCGCGGAGGCCCCGCCGCCGATCATGACCGCGAAGAGCCAGGTATGGGTCAGGGTGCGGTGACCACCGGTTCTACGCTTGTCGCCGGGCTTCTTCGTCGCTTGGTAGACGGCGTACGAGAGCTTGTCGACGACCTCGCACACTCCGCGGGAGATCGGTCCGAAGGCCCGGGATATCGTCGCCGCCTTGTGGTCCAGATCGGGGGCGAGTGCCGCCCCCGCACAGATCAGCGCCCCGACGACGAGCACCGGCCAGGGCATCGGATGCCCCGCCGCAGCGGTGGCCGCACCCACCCCCAGCCATGCCGCCGCCCCGGACAGTGAGTGCGCAGGCCCCATCATGATCTTTTCCCCGCCCCCGCCGCTCTCGCGCCGCTTCCGCCGCCGAAGCGGCCATCACCTCTGCTGGTCAAGCCCAGTTGACTGATCAGCGTACCGTTCGTGATCTTTCGTCCGCTGTCCGGTTCCCTGATCCGGTCGGAAGACAGGCAAGATGGGGGCGTGACCCTTATCGATCAGCTGCCGCCGGATGCCGACCCCGATGCCCTCTTCGAGGCCTTCTCCTCCTGGGCCGAGGGTCAGGGCATCTCGCTCTACCCGGCACAGGAGGAGGCGCTGATCGAGGTGGTCTCCGGGGCCAATGTGATCCTCTCCACGCCCACCGGCTCCGGCAAGAGCCTGGTCGCGGCGGGAGCGCACTTCACGGCCCTGGCAAAGGACCAGGTCACCTTCTACACCGCGCCGATCAAGGCACTGGTGTCGGAGAAGTTCTTCGATCTCTGCAAACTCTTCGGCACGGAGAACGTGGGGATGCTCACGGGCGACGCCTCCGTGAACGCCGACGCACCGGTGATCTGCTGCACCGCGGAAGTCCTCGCCTCGATCGCCCTGCGCGACGGCAGGGACGCCGACATCGGTCAGGTGGTGATGGACGAGTTCCACTTCTACGCCGAGCCGGATCGCGGCTGGGCCTGGCAGATCCCCCTCCTCGAACTGCCGCAGGCACAGTTCATCCTGATGTCGGCCACCCTCGGTGATGTCTCCCGCTTCGAGGGGGACCTGACCCGCCGTACCGGCCGCCCCACCGCGGTCGTACGCTCGGCGACCCGCCCGGTCCCGCTGTCGTACGAGTACCGGCGCACACCGATCACCGAGACAATCACCGAACTGCTGGAGACCCGGCAGGCGCCCGTGTACATCGTGCACTTCACCCAGGCGGCGGCCGTGGAGCGGGCCCAGTCGCTGATGAGCATCAACATGTGCTCGCGCCAGGAGAAGGACCAGATCGCCGACATGATCGGCGGTTTCCGGTTCACCACCAAGTTCGGCCGCAACCTCTCGCGTTTCGTACGGCACGGCATCGGCGTCCACCACGCCGGCATGCTCCCCAAGTACCGGCGCCTGGTGGAGAAGCTCGCCCAGGCGGGTCTGCTGAAGGTGATCTGCGGTACGGACACCCTGGGCGTCGGGGTCAACGTGCCCATCCGCACAGTGCTGTTCACCGCGCTCACCAAGTACGACGGCACCCGGGTACGCACCCTGCGGGCCCGTGAGTTCCACCAGATCGCCGGCCGCGCGGGGCGCGCCGGGTTCGATACGGCGGGACTGGTCGCCGCCCAGG
The DNA here is from genome assembly GCF_023701525.1 of Streptomyces albipurpureus. Taxonomy (GTDB): domain Bacteria; phylum Actinomycetota; class Actinomycetes; order Streptomycetales; family Streptomycetaceae; genus Streptomyces; species Streptomyces albipurpureus. The sequence goes on along the minus strand of NZ_JAMQAW010000032.1, from coordinate 182,656 downwards.
CGCCCGAGCACGTCATCGAGAACGACAAGGCGCTCAACAAGGCGGGCGATGACCCCAAGAAGCGCCGGAAGGTCGTCCGCAAGAAGGCGCCGGAGGGCTTTGTCGCCTGGTCGGACACCACCTTCGACAAGCTCATCGACTCCGATCCCGAGCCGCTGACCTCACGCTTCAGGGTCACCCACACCATGCTGCTGTCGGTGATCGCGCGGCCCGGCAATGCCTTTGAAGCGATGCGCAGGCTCCTTGAGGACAACCACGAGCCGCGCCGCAACCAGTTGCGCCACATCCGCCGTGCCATCGCCATCTACCGCTCGCTGCTCGACGGCGGTGTGATCGAGAAGTTGGACGAGCCCGATGACCAGGGCCGTATCGTGCGGCTCACCGTCGACCTCCAGCAGAACTTCGCGCTCAACCAACCGCTCTCCACCTTCGCGCTGGCGGCCTTTGAGCTGCTGGACCCCGAATCCCCCTCGTACGCCCTGGACATGGTCTCGGTGGTGGAGTCCACGCTGGACGATCCGCGGCAGATCCTCGCCGCGCAGCAGAACAAGGCGCGCGGTGAGGCGGTCGCGCTGATGAAGGCCGACGGTGTCGAGTACGAGGAGCGGATGGAACGGCTCCAGGAGGTGACCTACCCCAAGCCGCTGGAGGAGCTGCTGTGGCACGGGTACAACCTCTACCGCACGAGTCATCCCTGGGTCGGCGACCATCCCGTCTCCCCGAAGTCCGTCATCCGCGACATGTACGAACGAGCGCTGACGTTCACCGAGTTCACCTCGTTCTATGAGCTGGCCCGCACCGAGGGCATCGTGCTGCGCTATCTCGCGGGCGCCTACAAGGCGCTGGAGCACACCATCCCGGACGATCTGAAGTCCGAGGACCTGGAGGATCTGACCGCCTGGCTCGGTGAGATGGTGCGCCAGGTGGACTCCAGTCTGCTGGACGAGTGGGAGCAGCTGGCGAACCCCGAGGTGGAGACCGCGGAGCAGGCTCAGGAGAAGGCCGACCAGGTCAAGCCGGTCACGGCCAACGCACGTGCCTTCCGAGTGCTGGTCCGCAACGCCATGTTCCGCCGGGTGGAGCTCGCCGCGCTCGACAAGGTCTTCGACCTCGGTGAGTTGGACGCGGAGTCGGGTTGGGACAAGGACGCCTGGGGCGAGGCCATGGACGCCTACTGGGACGAGTACGAGGAGCTCGGCACGGGCCCGGACGCCCGCGGGCCCAGGCTGCTCCTGATCGAGGAGGACGAACAGCACGGATTGTGGCGCGTCCGTCAGATCTTCGCCGACCCCAAGGGCGACCATGACTGGGGCATCAGCGCGGAAGTCGATCTGGCCGCGTCTGACGAGGAGGGTCGGGCCATCGTCCGGGTCACCTCGGTCGGGCAGCTCTGAACCGCCCACCGGCACCGCTGACGGAGGAGAGACGATGACAAACCCGGCCGAGCGTCTGGTGGACCTACTCGATCTGGAACGGATCGAGGTGAACATCTTCCGCGGGCTCAGCCCCCATGAGTCGCTCCAGCGCGTCTTCGGCGGGCAGGTGGCGGGCCAGGCGCTGGTCGCGGCGGGGCGCACCACGGACGGCGAGCGCCCGGTGCACTCCCTCCACGCCTACTTCCTGCGTCCGGGGCGTCCCGGCGTGCCGATCGTCTACCAGGTCGAACGGATCCGGGATGGCCGGTCCTTCACCACCCGCCGGGTCACCGCGGTCCAGGAGGGGCGGACGATCTTCAATCTGACCGCCTCCTTCCATCGCCCGGAGGAGGGCGGTATCGAGCATCAGCTACCGCCGCGCCTGGACTTCCCGGACCCGGAGACCCTGCCCACCCTGCCTGATGAGATCCGGGCCCATCTGGGAGCGCTGCCCGAGGCCCTGGAGCGGATGGCACGCCGTCAACCCTTCGACATCCGCTATGTGGAGCGGCTGCGCTGGACTCCGGAGGAGATCGAGAAGAAGCGTACGGACCCGCGGAGCGCCGTGTGGATGCGTGCCGTGGGACCCCTGGGTGATGATCCGCTGGTCCACACCTGTGCGCTGACGTACGCCAGCGATATGACGCTGCTGGACGCCGTCCGTATCCCGATTGAACCGCTGTGGGGACCGCGCGGCTTCGATATGGCGTCGCTGGACCATTCAAAAGAGCAGTATTCACACCCTAGGGTCCTGGCTCATGCGTAGGTAACCGCTGACGTGACTGAGCCCCGGTCGCTCCCTCTGGGGGAAGAGATCGACCGGGGCTCATGAGCGGACAGGGCACGGAGCCGACCTCACCGTCAACGCACCCTGCCCGCCCCTTCCGCGCACTGGCCTTCATAGAAGGGGCGCGCGGGTCTGAACCGCACCGGACCTGTGACGGGGTAACGGTCTCGGGGATGCCGAGACGTTCACGCGCCCGGAGCGGCGGTCTGGGGGTCACTCCCACATGTGGACTCCGACGCCTGGGATCTCTCCGGCATGGCATCCCGGGTGCCCGACGTCACCGACGACGCACCGGATGATGAGCCCCGAGACGTCCAGGCCGCACACGGACGCCAGACCGTCGACCATCGCAGCCGGCAGCACCCTGACGGATCGACAGGGAGTCTCCTCAGCGCCACTGACGACGGCCGCTATGCGCTGCACCTGCGGCACTATGGCCTCTAGCCACGTCAGGTTGGCAGTCTTCTCGGCTCGTACCCGGTCCACCGTCGCACGCAGGTCAGCCATGAACGACGCGTCGTATCGGTATCCGCGCTCGCCACCAGTCATTGCTGCGTCCGGTAGTGATCTGGATGCCGACGAATCTCCACAGCTAGATCCGTCGCATGGGATCGATCAAAGGCCGGACTGTACGGCTCTGTTGCCTGCTTCCACTGCTTAACCAGTGCTTCACAGATGCCGCATCCAGTACCTGGTTCGGGCGGTTTGGGACGGCCAAGCTCGTCTAACTCGACGGACTGCGGAGACGACATAGGTCAGCCTCCTCTCACATTCCTGAGATCACCCGCTGTGTGCGGACTGGCACTAGTAGTGTGTCCATCGGGGACCAGTAAATGCAAGTCGAACCACAGAAATGAAAACTTGCATATTCACTTGGGCGGTAAAGACCTAGCTGTGGAAAACTTCGGACTGATACCGCTGGTTGGAGGGGACCGTGAGTGGACCTACGGTGCGACGCCGTCGTCTAGGAGCCGAGTTGCGTCGGCTGCGCGAGGCTATGGGTTTAACGCTCGACGACGTTCAAGCCCGGACGCCGATCAACTCGGTGAAGGCATCCCGGATCGAGACCGCTCGCACTGGCGTCAAGGCGGACGATCTGTCCACTCTCCTTGATATCTACGGAGTGACAGACGAGTCCAAGCGCGGCATGCTCCACAGCCTTGCACGCGACGGGGCTCGTCGCGGGTGGTGGCAGACCTACCGGGACATCATTTCGCCGGCATACGCGGACCTGATCAGTCTGGAAGCCGACGCTCGCAACCTGCGAACGTTCCAGACGACATTGGTTCCGGGTCTGCTTCAGACCTCTGCGTACGCCCGTTCGACGATCACCGCGATCAACATGACGTCGGCCCCCGAGATGGTGAACGCTCTCGTCGAAGTCAGGATGGCTCGACAGTCCGTGCTGACGCGTCCCGAGCCGCTGGAGGTCTGGGCGATCATCCACGAGGCTGCACTCCGGCCACACATGGCTGATCGAGCCGTCATGCGAGACCAGCTGCGCCGACTGCTGGAGCTTGGAGAGCTGCCACACGTGTCCATACAGGTTCTCCCACTGACCTCTTCACCCCATCCAGGCATGGCCGGACCCTGCACCATCATCGGCTTCCCAGAGAGCGCAGACTTGGACGTCGTCCTGGTGGAGCACCTGACCAGTGCGTTGTACGTTGAGGACACCGCGGAAGTGTCGATCTATTGCTCAGCGTTCGAGAGGCTTCGGGCTGCTGCGCTGCCGGTCGACACCTCCGCCGACCTCATCGTTCGACTGAAGGACTCACTATGATCATCCGATCTGACCTGTCCTGGACTAAGTCCAGCTACAGCGACGGAGGCAACAACTGTGTGGAGGTTGCTCACGGCGGCTCTGGCGTGATGCCCGTGCGCGACTCTAAGCGTCCTGACCCCGTGATCGTCGTGGGTGGCCACACATGGACCGCCTTCGTCTCCGGCGTGAAGTCTGGCGACGTCGCCTGACGATCCGGAAACGCAAAGAGCCCCTGTCACCGTGACAGGGGCTCTCTGGTGGAGCTAGTTGCCTTTCTCTCCGCCTCTGCGTGGTGCAGACCGATGATCGACCAGCGCCTTCTTGCCAGCCTCCGTGATCGACATCCACGCGTCTTCGCCGACGTGGTACGTGCGTACGTACCCCGCGTCGACCAGTCGACGGAGGAGCGGAAACGAGCGCTTCGCCGTGGCCGTCACGGGGGCATTCCCGGTGACCTCCAACAGGGTCAGTGTCTTGTATGCGCCGTCGTCCAAGGTCATGGGTTCAGTCTCTCTTGTGTCGGTGACAATCGGGCCGGTCACTACTCGTCGTCCCCCTCCCGTGCAAGTTCCAGCATTCCAGCCAGGTCCTTTACGCCACGCACGCCCAGCGGGTATTCGATACCTGCTTCGCGAAGCACATCGTCGATCGCCGCCAGCTCCGTGCGGAGTCGCGCCTCCACCGAGGTCCCCGATTCTGCTTCGTCTGCGGCACGGTCGAGTGCAGCGGCCAGTTCCCGTGCTTGCGCGGGGGTGTAGCTGATCACAGTCGATGGCTCATCGTGGCCGACGGTTCGCTCAGTTGCGGGCCCGAACACCCTCACCTCACCATCCGCAGCGATGGTTTCGGCTCCGGCTTCCACCGTTAGGTAGTCCCCGTCTTCATCCTCAATGGTGTATCGCATTGATCTCTCCTCACACTCCCGCAAGCCGTCGCGACTGCCACGCCTTGCATTCTCTCAAGTCCACCCGACGGGTATGAGCCGTCGGTCCGTCGTACTTGGTCACGCGTCCATCGTTGGCCCATCCGCGGACTGTCTCCGGTGCTACATCCAACGCCTCCGCAGCGTCCGCGTAGGAGACGAGAACGGGCATCTCCGGGGCGTTCTCAGGCCCCGTGGGCACTTCCTTCACCGCCTCGCTGACAGGCTCCTGAGAGACCATCAGCGGCTTCTGTGCGGGTGCCTCATGAAACTCCTCCGGCAGCTCCATCGGTGGATCGATATGGAGGACGTGAGCGGCCACCAGCGGGGGTACTGCCGACACAACAACGACCACCCACAGCCGCGGACCGAACGCGTCGGCCGTGATGACGTGCCAGGTGATCTGTGCGGCCGTCGCCATGAGCAGTGCCAGCAGCGCGCCAGTGGTGGCGTTCTTGGACCGACGTCGAGCCTCAGCCTCCAACGGCGTACCGATCGCCTTCCGGGCCACAGTCTTCTGCGACTTCGCCACACTGGCGCCGATAGCCGCGTACAGGCTCATCACGGCCGGCATGAGCCACGCGACGTACGGGGACCAGCCGGCCATGGTGGCGAGTGCGTACTCACCAGGGGCACTGAGGGCCAATGCGGCGTAGAGGACGGCGGACTGGCCGTACTTGTGGGCGGCTCTGACGTGCCAGGGGGTGCGGTTGGTGGTCATGGCTCCTCAGGAGTGTACAAGGGCGTGTGAATGGCTGTGAGTAGCCGTGAGGGTGCCCCCGTCAGCGCAATTGACAGGGGCACCCAAGGCGGGCGATCAGTCGTCGCTGTTGCACTCCGCGCAAGTGCCTGCCGGCTGTTCGGCGTGGTCGGTGCAGACCTTCGACCACGTGATGTAGTCGGATTCCGCGCTCTCCTTCACGGCCTCATTGGCAACGTCGACCGCACAGTCATAGGTGTAAATGCAGCCTTCATCGCTGAAGACACCGAAGTCATCGGTCCCTCGGGCATCGCGGCATTCCTGGATGGGCTTGCCCGTTGCGGCGGGATTCGGAGCATTGCCGTGGATGCATTGCGGTGCGCCGAATCCCAGCAGGGGGTATTCGCGCTGGGGGTACGCGTCGACGGACTGCCTCGTGATGTCGTCGTCGGAAACCTCTTTCAGTGACTCGACGTTGATGACCCGTCCACGCTTGAATGCAGCAGCTGTACGTAGCACCGCCTGCGCTTCAGCCAGCGTCATGCGACGCAACCCGTCAAACCCACCCACGCCCAACCCAGGGCGCCGGTCGAACGTCACAACGTATCGACGGGCAGGGTTGGCAGTAGGCGTTGGTGCAGTGTCCGCAGGGGCCTGCGATGCACTGTCCGCTGCCGCCTCTTCAGGCGCCTTGACGGGCTCCGGCTTCACCGGCTCGTTGATCGCATCCACCAGAGGCTCCACGCGCGCCCTCCAGACGTTCGGACCTGCGAAGTACTCCCACTCTTCCACGACACGCCAGCCCTGCACTTGGAGCATCTCGCTAGCCGCTGACTGCCACACATCCGCGTGGGGTGCCTTGATGTACTCGAACGGGTCGCTATTCTCCAGGGGCGCCGTCAAGGTCAAGTGATCCTCCATGGTCCACTCCTGAGAGTTCGTGCACACCTGGCGGAACTCCGCAATGACCCTGCGCGCGGGTGCGGTATCCGCGGGGGCCGGCTCGGTGGCTGCGTTCTCATCCGCTGTGGTGTAGCGGGGTGTTGTGACGACGGGCTGCGCCAGTAGGTCACGCTCCCACGGCTGGAGAAGGCTGGCAGACGCAATCTCGGCGGGGGTGTCGCCGCCCTCGGCAGTCGCCGGCGCAAGCTCCGAGCGCTGTTCCACACACCAGTGGTGGCCACAATCCCCACCGATCTCCTTCGGGTGACCTTCCTCGCACAGCTCGAAGGTTCCCGGGGCGTACCACTCGGCACCCATCCGGCCACTGCTTACGCCAACCTCGTCAGCGAAGTCGATGGTGCGACGCAGGTAGTCGAGAGCGGACTCCTCATCACCCATGTGCCGTCCAAGGTTGACACCGTTGACGAAGTGGCGGACGTAGCCGTACTCCCGACCTTTGACCGTCTTCAACTTCCGGCCCTTGTAGCTCTCGTGCTTCATCCCGTACCTCCGTGAGTCCCTAATGGAGCCCCATAGTCGCACAGTTGTGTCGTCCGACACAACCCCGTGTAACCATCTCGCCTTCCTACCTCGTGACGACGACCTCCGCACCGGCCGGCAGGTAGACCGTTCCCCCACCTACTGTCGATACAACGACGCTGCCGTTCAGGTGACGTACGGCGTCGCACGTGGCGGTCCACGTCCTCGTGTGACGGTCGAACCGATCGCCACGGCGAATGTCTCGGGCAGGGATGGTGAGTTCGTCCACGATGCGGTGTTGTTCAGCGCACTCGGGGTGGGCGTAGAGCATCTGCCCGCGGATCCTACCGACGGCCCGGGAGGGGTGCCGGTCGTGGCAGTAGATGCAGTTGACTCCGTCGAAATGCAGGGACGTGAGCTCTCCAAAAGGCGGGAGCGAGAAGGGATAGATCATGTAGAGCATATTGATCACTCCAGTACGTGAGGTGCTTGCGTGCCCCGGGTGAGCTATGACGCTCGTACGGCTGGACCGTCCCGGGGCTGTGACTCAGTGGGTCAGGCTGTACATGCATGCCGAGCAAGGCCACTTTCCCCGCCCGTAGATGCGAATCGATGCGACGGTCCGACCCATCCTGCGAGCCGCCTCAGCCCACCGTGCGCAGTCGCCGACCCACTTGGTCCCATTCGCATCGGTGACTTGGTATCCCCTACGCGCCTTCATGGTGTCTCCCTTGCAGTGCGAGTGTTTCGAGTGCCCCGGGCGGGATTCGATCCCGCAGCATCACGCTTGGTCCGGAGCTGGTGTCGTCCCCGCCAGCGCAATTGGCAGGGACGACACCACGGCTACGCGGCTACGGCCGGCGTGTTGGACGAGAGAGCTTCGAGGGCCTCTCTCGCCTCACGCAACGCATCTCGCGCCAGAATGTCCGACGGCTTGCGGGCCACTTGCTCACGCCACCGGATGACCTGAACCGTCGCCACCAGCAGCTCATCCGCACGCATCTCGTCGGCTGTTCGGGTCCAGTCAAAGATGCTCAGTTCTTCCACAGCCACCTGACGAGCTCGCTTCCGCACCGCGAAGAGAGTTCCAACGTGGTATCCGTCGGGACGGTAATCGTCAGCCGTAGATGGCATAGCCAGCGCCCACTCGTCGATCCCGAACCGACGAAGGAATAGGCCAGGAAGAACCTCTTCGGCAATCTCGCCGACACCCATCGACGCCGCAGCTTCCATCGTGGCGTACTCTGTCGGGCCGATCTTGATGAGATCGGCCGGGACCTCTTCGGTGAACCTCACTTTGGGAAAGGGACGTCGGACGGTCCATACATCGACACCTACTCGTGAGGGAAACGTCCCGCGCTCCCACCGATCAGCCTGCTTGCCCCAGTCGACCCAGTTGCCGCCACGGTCCATGAGCATCGGACGGTCGCGCAACGCCGGCGCAGCCGCTTTACGCATCTCAAGGAGCGCTGCCTTCACGGCCTTGGTGTGAGCCGCTTCCAGATGCTTCACCGTGCCCTTGCGCTCAGTTCGGATGACCCGCTCGGCGCCGGTCACTCGGAGTGTGGTTTCCCGGAAGTCAGATGCCATCGGAGACGCCTCCATGAGTAGCTCGTACAACCAGAATGACAGGTTGTGTCGTCCGACACAACATCTTTGACTTGATGAATCATACGAACTCGTCGACCAGATCAAGCGCGTCGACGAGGTACTCCCAATCGGTCGCGGAGTCGATCAACATCCGCACGTCGTCGCCCCACAGGGCTGCTTCGTCGGAGCGGACGCCCTGGAGGTCGTAGGCGTCGAGAGCAGGGAGAGAGGCACGGGGCATGGGTCGAGTCCTTGGGGTAGGGGCGAGTTGAATGAGTACTTCACGCTGAGAGACCGACGCGTTCGGCTACCTGTCGCGCACGGGTGATCCCCCTGAGGCGCAACATCCTGACCGCCACCGGCTTCAGTCCCATGTCATCGCAGACCTCAGCGTCGGACATGGCGGTCATGCCGATCCCGTAGTAGGCCCTGAGCACGTATGAGTGGCGCGCCTTGATCTGTTCCAGCAGCCAATAGGCCAGCTGCCGGCGCTCCGTGGGGTCCTCAATTTCGTCGACCGACTCAGCAATCGTGTCGGCCAAGGTCAGTCCGGTCTCGTCCGCGGGCTTGTCCAGCGAGGATGTGTCTTGAAGGGCATCCAGGACTGACACGAAGGTCTCCCTAGACATGCGGCGCTTCGCGTTGTCCGACGAGCCGACCATCACCCAGGCCGCTTCGGTGTCGCCGTCGGCATCCCATAGCGCACGCTTGACAGTGAGTACGGCGATCGGCTCGACGGTGAGACCGTGCGTCATCCGCACCCACGCCGTGGCGATAGCCCTTCGGAGTGCCAAGTGGAGGAAGGTGGCCAGCTGGGCAGCGTCAGCGTCGGTGGTGTAGTCGCGGATCTTCTGGCAGATAACCGCGCGTGCCTCCTGCATCAGATCGTCGACGTCGTCCGGGCGGGCAGATGCGGCGACGGACCGAATGATCTGGCGGATGACGCCATCGAACGAGATGATCACGCGCCACATGGCGTCAGAGTCGCCGCCCTGGGCTTGCTGGATCATCTCGGTCGTGATCTGAGTGGTACTCATCCCGCTACCTCCGTTGTGCGTTGTTCCGTGTGCAGGAGTTATGTGGGGGAGATCCAGTGTTGTTTCGGTTTTCCAATGTGGCTTGGGTCACATTCGCTGCCGTGGTCGACTTCGCGGCATCCAGTGGGGTGAGCACCGCGAGTCGGCCACAGCTCCGTGAGTCGACTTACGGAGGCTCAGGGAATTCAATGATGGGCAGTCCCGCACAACCGGCAATGGCGATATCCGCCGAAGCTGCGGGACATCCTTCCCACCCGTGGAGTGCGTACATGGCTGTGGCGGTGGACCAGTCCACACCGTCACTATCGGCGCGCTCCGCACCCAGCAGGCCGGACATCTCATCTAGCTGCCGGCACTGCTCAGACGTGGCCTGAGGCCCCGTAATCAGGATCATCCGTGCTCCCACTGACAGACTCATCGCGTCCCTCCCATCGGGAGAGAGCGCGGTCCATGGATGCGGTGATGCCGCGCACATGCGCTATGGCGTGCGTCAGGCGCGTGGCTCCGATATTGAGTTCGCACTGGAGATCCTCACGGGTCTCGTCTAGCGCGTACCGCTCTGTCGGGCGAGACGGACCGCTACTGACTCGGCGACCAGTTCCGTCCGCGTCCACGTCGGGCCGTCGTCCCGGCGCATTCACAGCCGCACCACACGCGGACACCATTTGACGCAGTTCTGACAGATCGCGATCGAGTGCGTCTATCAGATGTGCCAGATGCCGCCCATCTGTGGCGTGGGCCGAACTGTAGGTCACGCTGCCTCCTCCAGCAATCAGACCCCGTCCGAATGCAGTTGGTCGATTCAGTCCAGTTCGTCCGGATACTCGGTACGCGGCGTCAGGCAAGGTCACCCTGACTTGTGTCGACCGACTCATTGTCACCTGCGGTTTTGTCGTACGACTCACCTCCCGGTCAACAGAGTTCCGTTACCCAACCGTGATGATGTGAAGGCATCCTCACAAGTCCACATGTCACAGCGTCAGATACCCCTCGTCGATGTCGACTTATTGATCGAGCCCCACTTGACCAGCCCGAACGCTCAACCATTCTGCGACCAGTTGGCCGCCCTTGGAGGCGTTGCATGGCCCGCACGCAGGTGTCAGGTTGGCGAATATGTGAAGACCACCTCTCGCAAGCGGACGAATATGGTCCACCTCCGCAGCCAGCGTTTCGCTGAATGCTCTGTCGCAGTAGGTACAGCTCCACCACTCCAGTTCCTCCCACCGTCGCAGAACGTCACGACGAGACAGAGTGGGAGGGTCAGGAATGCGACGGATGGGCGTGATGTGTATGGGTCTTGGGACGGGACGTGGAAACCGTACACGGCAGTTACGGGGATGGATTTCTAGCCGCTCAAGTCGCTCGGTTGACGTCACCCCCGCTCCCGCTCCGCGATGTGTGCCGCCTCCGGATTGGCTCGGTACCACGGATCGTTGTCGATCATCGTGTTCGCCGTCTTCATGTAGAGCGAGCCCCACGACGCTCCACCGACGTCGGGATCGGTTCCGAGTGGGATGCCGCGTAGGGTCATCGTCATGGCCTCACCAATTTCCCGGGCAATGTCCGGAGCCTCGTTGTCAGTGGCGTCTGCGATGATTTCGTCATGGACCGGAAGCAGCACGTGCTGCGTCAGACCACGGGCGTGAATCTCCAACAGCCCTTGCGCAAAGATGTCCCTTGCGGTGCTCTGGATCTCCCCGTTGAAGCTGGCGTAGGCAGCATCACGATCGAAGACGAGCCGGCGTCCCGACGGGGTGCGCAGTGTGTAGCCATCGCGGATGACTTGCGCTTGCAGGCTTCGGATGTACCGGGCCAACCTTGGATAGGTTCGCTTGTATCCGCGGACAGCAGCCTGCGCCTCAGGGAGCGTGAGACCGGTCTGTGCTGCGATTGTCTTCGCTCCTCCCCCATAGGCGACCCCGAGTTGCACCACCTTGGCCACCTTCCTCTGAGCCGGTACGAAGTCCGGTCCGTAGACCGACGCTGCCGTCAAATTGTGCAGGTCATCGCCGCGGAGGATCGCGGCCGTCATCCGCTCGTCGCCACTCAGAGCCGCCATGACCCGCGGTTCGACCGACGAGTAGTCCACGGAGATCATCCGGTGTCCCTCGTCGGCAATGACTGCCCGTCGCACCTCCCACTTGCCCGACGGAAGTTGTTGGAACGGGGGGTCAGAGATCGACATCCGCGCAGTACGAGCGGCCAACGCGCCGATCTTGGGATGCACCCGATCGTTCTCGTCCGCGGTCCTGAGCATGGCATCCGCGTAGCTGGTCCTCCACTTCGAGGCCCTCTTGCTGCGGAGGATCGCCATGGCCAAGGGGTTGGGCGTGCGAGACCCGATCGGGTCCCATTGCCGGTCGACGTCGGCCAGGCGCTTCAGAACATTGCCATCGACCTGAACAGCACCTCCAGCAGTTCGTTCCTTGATCTCCTCCCCCATGCCCAGCAGTGCGGCCGACACCTGACGTGTGGAGTTAATGTTCTCAACGCCGTACTTCCGAGCTTCTTCAGCCCACCTGGCCGACTCGTCCGACAACTCCGCGGAGAGTCGGGTTGTGTACTCCCGATCAATGCGCATTCCGCGACGCTCGATCAAGGCGCAGACGTACCCCACCTCGTGCTCGAAAGGGATGAGCGAGGGGTTGATGCCCAGTTCCGCGACGCGCGCCTGCACTTTCGGCAAGAGTCGAGACGTCAGGATCACGTCCCCGCCGGCGTAAGAGAGGTAAAGAGGGTTGTCGATGTCGATGTGTCGCCAGCCGGTGTCTTTCGTGTGTCCGATCTTGTGGAACTCGTCGTAGAGGCCGGCAGCCGTGTCCGGTGCTGACGGATCGACGTAGTGGGCGCTGGCGTCCTTCAGGCCGTTGCCTATACCGCCCTGGTCCCGTCGACGAGGATCGGAGAGGTGCAGGTGGATGTAGGTGTCGAGAGTCTTCGGAGCCAACTTCTCCAGCGTGATTCCGGGCAAGTGCCTGTCGGAGGCCAGCATGTCGAAGTTTCGGTTCTGCATGGAGAGCGCTGGCAGAGTTCGGAGTGCCCACGAGGACAGGCGCTGAAGGTCGCTCCCCTTCTCTACCTGGAGAACCCATGCCTGGTTGGGTGTGCCGAACTGCGCTGTTCGGATGCGGAAGTCTCGGCTGTAGGTTGCCAAACCTGTGGTCTCTGTGTCATAGGCGACACGTTCACCAGCATTGGCACGATCGATGATGTACCGCTGGAACGCCTGGAAGTCTTCGACGGCCTGAGGCACACGGACGGGGATCTGCTGTCCCAATACTGGAAACGAATACTCGATCACGCTGCCTCCTTGGTCTGGCCGAAGATGTCCATGGGCTCCTCCGTTTGTTCAGCCGGCTCGTCAAAGCCCTCCGCAAGTCGACTTGCGGACTCCTTCTCTGCATCCGTCATGAGTCGAATGCCGTTGAAGCCCCATTGACCCTTCCGTTTGTCCTTCTTGAACTTGCGCGACTCCAGTTCCAGCGAAAGTGCCCAGCCGGAGAGGATCTCCTTACGGTCAAGCGCTGCGTCCTCCGCCCAGTCCTTGTAGGCGCGACGGACGGCCATAGGGCCTACACGTGCGCCTTCTTCCCGCACGAGACACGCCTCGATGAAGGGCTCCAGGCGGTCTTCGCTCTCGCGGTAGTCCCGCGTGGCGGTGACGACGGAGGAGGGCTCACCGAGTCCGGTCGCGTACCACTCCACGGCCCCGGCCACAGCCCACGCAAGGATGCCCTCCGCTTCCTCACGGAGCTTGGCGGGCAGCGTTGTGTCCTTGTTCCCCAGGGCGTAGGAGAAGGTCGCGTCGAAGGGGACCAGCTTGACCCGCCTCCACGTTCCCGCGTCCTGCGACAGGATCGCCGGCTTGAAGTTCCCGGCGACCATGAGTAGGAAGCTGGGAACGTACGTGAACGGGTTCTGGTTCAGGAAGCGGCACGTGATCGGGTCGCCGCCCGTGAGCTGTTTGACGAGGGCTTCGGCCAGGCGGCTGTACTTCTCTGTCTCGCTTGCCGTCACGAGCCTAGCCCCGCGAAGAGAGGCCAGCTCCGGAGACGCCTGACCGACATTCACCGACTTCTCAAAGGTGCTGAACTGTGTTGCCTGTGTGATGCCTGTGAACACGTAGATAAGTGCGTCCAGGAACACACTCTTTCCGTTGCTCCCCTGCCCGTGCAGAAACGCAAAGCAATGCTCGGACGTCGACCCCGTTATCCCATAACCGACGAGCCGCCGCATGAATGAGGGGAGTTCGCGGTGTTCGGGGAACACCTCTCCGAGGAACTGATTCCACCGGACCGCAGGGGCATCCGGGTAATACGCCACCGTCAGTCGCTTCGTGATCATGTCCGACGGACTATGGGGGGTTAGGTCGCCCGTGCGGAGGTTGACCGTTCCGTTCGCCACGGACAGCAGCTCGTGATGGGCGTCGAAGTCGCTCGCCTTCGCCGGCACACCGGGGACGGATGGGAGTTCCTTGAGGACAGCGTCGATGGACCTGTTCGACAACGCCTTCAGCGCTAGCCGCCTATTCGATTCCTCCCCACTCGCAATCAGCTCCGCCCCCATGAGATGCAACGACTCTCGAACCTTCGCTTCACCCGGAGTCCAGATCGTTCCGTCCCAGACGAGGAAGCCAAGTCCGCGGGCGTACCGCACTCCCCCACCGTCACGCGCCATGAAGTCGCGAAGACGAACCGCGATCCCGACGTCCGTCGCATCGAACATCTGACGAGCGCTGCCGCTCATCGTGGCCAGTGCGGCATCTGTAGCCGTCACGTCCTCGTCGACCTCATGAAGAGCAGGTGGAGGAGATGCTTCAACCACGGCCGCAGAACGCACGGCCTGGTGAAACTCGTCAGCGAACGCATCGGGGACTCGTTCCCGCCACGCAGTGATGTCTTCTCCGAGGTTCGGGAACCTCAGCCGGCGAACAGTTTGACCATCAGCGATCAGAGCCGAAGCGATCGAGCTCGTACCTCGTTCCCCTGCTGTATCCGGGTCGAATCCCAGAACAACATCTCGACCACGCAGTCCTTCGACGAGCTCCGCGACGAGCTGCGAATTGTTCGCCAGTCCGGCACCGCGGATGATGAGCGCGTCGTATCCGACACCGACAACAGTCAGACCGTCACCTGGGCCTTCTGTCACGATGATCGTGTCATAACCGCTGCCGGACGCGAGGATGCCGTACTTCGACCAGACCTTGCCTGGAACGTTGGTCAGGCTCATCCACCTGGCGCGGCACTTCCCCCCGATGTCGCGACCCTGGAGTCCGCGGATGATGCCGTCGAATCCGGTCAGCGGGACGGTAATACGAGGATGCCGGGTGAATCCGCGAGACAGCCAAGGCTGTGGACGATCAGCGGGAACGGCGTATCCGACGTCGAGATCTTGCGCAGCCTCCAAGCTCAGGCCGAAGCGACGGGATAGGTACTCGACTGCCTCCTCCGAAGTCTCCAGCACTCTCGACGTGCCGTCGACGAACGCGCGAAGCCCCGCGATCTCCGGGATACCTACGGTTTCCGGAGCCTTCGCGCTGATGGTGCGGGTGCCCTGGCCGTCGACGTCGAAGAGATCCTTCGGGGTGAGGTTGAGCCTCCGCAGGATGTCGTCCGTCGAGCACCCAGTACGGCAGACGACGAGGAGCCGGCCGTCGTCCTTGAGCGTGAGCTTGAGGCTGGGATGCATCCGGTCGTTATGGACTGGACACAGCGCGACATGTCCATCGTGATCCCCCTCTACGCCCTTCAGTCGCGACAGGATGTCAGTCAACTTCAACGGGTTCTCCTCTCGCTCGTCACGTACGCACAGACCCTGTGACTCCACCGATGGTCACGCCGATTCCGAGCCCTTCACGCATCTCCCAACCGCTTTTGCGATACTTCGACGGGTCCCATTTCACGAGTGACACGCGCGGCCCTTGGTGCTTGTGTGTGCCGGCTTCCAGCGCCTCGAACAGGACGTCGGATGCGGCGTCCAGAGCGCTCGGTATGTGGCGCGTATGGGCGCTTGCTAGGTCCATACACAGCGAGCACCAGCAGTTCCAAATCTCGTCGTTGTACGGATCGAATCGGCTTTTCACTCGCGCTCTCCTCTTTCGAGCATGCCGAAAGGGGCGCCCCGAAGGACGCCCCAAACTTGCTTGGATCGGCTACTTGCCTGAGTCAGTAAAGTGATCGACTCAGGCAAGTTGTGGTGCTACTCCTCGTCGTCGACCTCTTCGTAAGTGATCGACGTTGCCATTCCGCCGTAGGTGATGTAGCCCGATGCGTGCTTGTCTCCGCGGGCGAGAGCGTGCTGAATCCAGCCGTAGGCATCGTCCGTCGACATCTCACCGCCCTCCCACTCGTCACCGTCCTCAGCGACGACGAGGGTTGCGGTGAACTCAATGGTTGCTCGCTTCATACTTCGTCCTTCTGTCTGGCGGCTCGACGACGGTCCTTCATCCGGGCCAGGACGAGCGAGTCAGCTGGACATTGCCACTGATGCAGACCAACTGACTCAGTCCACTGCCAGCCGTGAGGGCGGGGAACACCGCACGCGGCACACCCCTGCGGCTCCGGTAGAGGTCTGGCATTTGCCTTCACACTGCCTCCTCTCGCGGAAGTGCTCCGTCCGGGCAGTAGTGATCGTGCTCGTGGCAGAGATAAAGCGTCTCGTCCACGAAGTGGAACTCGGATACGCCCTCGTCGCTCGCATCGTCATTCTTGCTGCGGAAGATCCCGACACCGCTTCCGTCACGTGTTCGTTGCGCGTCACTCATGCCGCTGCCTCCCGGTGCTGTTTGTCGATGTCGTACCAGCGGTCGAAGTCGCGATCCTGGAGAGCCTCCTCCATATCCAGCAGCCGGTTCATCAGCCGCACATCGGTCCGCACATCCCGCACGACGTAGCCGTCCGCGACGCCCTTCATCCTCCTCTTGACCACCGCACAGCCGAAGGGCTGGCCGGCATGGGTCGCCTCCCGGTTGGCCTGTGCGATGTAGTCGGCGAGTGTGATCGTCTTCTCTGCCTTCAGCTCCGCAGCATGGAGGTAGTAGCCGCTAACGTCACCGATGTCCTTCGAACCCATCTGCACGTTGCGATGGGCGGCAGGGTTGTGGTGTTCGCGGATGTAGGTAGTCCAGAGCGATTCCCATGCGGAACCTTTGGCTTTCGAGGGGTTAGTCATCGTCAGCCACGGGCGGCTCAACCCACACCCTGTACTCCCAGTAGTCGACACCCGTGTCAACTAGATCAGCCTCCACGACGTCGTGGACGTCACCGAGATAGCTCAAGGTGTCCCCGACGTGCCGAAGTCGGATAGTACCCACGAGGTCACTCTCCACGGTCCGTGCCTCGATGCCGCCTCCGATGGGCTGCCACTCTCCGCCGGCACGGATGACGGACTCCATATCGATGCGGACGCTCGTCTCAGGTGTCGCAGAACGCTCCGCGTCCACCTGCTTCCTGACGGCCGCTTCGAACTCCGCAACGAAACCAGCCTGCCGGTACGCCTTGTCTCCGTACCAGTCTTCGAAGACCGCCCACACGGATGGAGTGATCTCCCAGTTCTCGCCGTCGATCTCCATCGTCATGCGGACGTCCCTTCCAACGCTCGCTGAAGCGCTGCGTCTGTCTCGTCGACGCCCCTGCGGAACCAGTAGCCGCACATCCCGTTCCACTCGCCATCAAGCGCGGGAGGGACGGGGACGCCCTTGTAGTGGTCAGGAGCTCTCGTACCCGTCACTCCGTCAGGGCTCATGCGCGCTCACTCCGCAGCTCCCGCGACTTGCCGCTGAACATGTCACTCAGTCGGTCGAAGACACGCTCCTCGACGGGGTCTACGGCCTCCCAGTACGCGGAGCGGGCAACCTCGGCAAGATCCACCAACACGTCAGCCAGAAGCGCGCGCACATCGACGTCAGGACGAACCTCAGTCAGCGGTCCGTGGTCGCTCGCGACATCCTCAATGGACACCATGGACCCCACGAACATCGTCTTCCCGTTGGCACGCTCGACCAACTTCAGCCATCCCGGCTCGTACTCTTCCCACGTGTCGCCGTCGCAGTCTTTGAAACGACGAAGTGTGTCAGTCATTGACGCTCCCCTTCATCTCTTCGACCGCTCGTCCGACGATGCGCGGGATGATGTCGCGCAGTGTGTTGCGTTTGATCAATCCTGGATCACGGCCGACGAGGCGGAGCAACTGCTCTGGCTCGTCGGCTGTGAGGTAAAGGCAGATCGGATGTACCTTGCGGGGCTTGAAGTAGGCCCTCACCCGCCACCCCACTTCTTCGACTCAAGGTCACGCACGTCGAACGGCTCCCATGCCAGGGATGTGCGCTCGATGTAGACGCGGACGACACGCGACGTCGAGACGCTCGGGTTTCCGTATCTGACGTACGAGGGCTTCTCTCGCGACACAGCGTCCCGGGTCGCCTGCCGACGTGCGTTCTCTGCCGACTGATACGGTCCGCGGACATCGGTCTGGATCTCGTCGTGCCACTCGTCCAGGTAGATGGGAACGTGGCGGTTGTCTCGCCAATGGTGCTCCGGATTGAGCTTACGTGTTTGGTACTCCACAACGGATCGCCACTGTTCCATTTCGTTGAGTCCGCCGTCGGTTGCCATCAGCTCTCCTCCCGATTCACAACGTGCACAAACGCGCCCCTGCTGAACGCCACCCCGACCGCTTCCCAGTACTTCGGCCAGTCCTTGCGCGATGTCGCGGAGTGGAAGACGTAGACACAATCGTCCGGGCCGGCGTTGCGTAGGTCGCCAAGGGCGGGTGCGTTGGCGTCTTCGATGGTGTGAATTGCTGTCAAGGCTCGTCCACCTCCTACGCCCAAAGCCCCCGGGACCGAAGTCACCGGGGGCTGAGGTGTGGTTAGGCCTTGGTCAGCGGTCCGTAGTAGTCCACCGCGTACTCCAGACTGCAACTGTCGTCGTCGACGTATCGCCTGCGTGGTCCGTAGTTGCCACGGACTACTCCGTTCACACGCTGGAACCGCCAGACGTCGTCGTCCCGATCGATGTATTCGTCGTTTAGGTCATACGTGACGCCTCTGTAGGTGTACGTACCAGCATCTGACTTGTCGGGGGTAGCGATCTTCTCGACGTCCTCGACCCACCATGAGTTGTATGGCGTGCCTTGGTCGCTAGCGAACTCCACCTTGTACGGAAGGCTGGAGTCTGCGCGGATGTTCCGAACAGTTCCCGTCTTTCCGCTGAACTCGCCAGGCCTCAGGTTCTGATCATCCTTGAGAACCCGCACCCGGTCACCAACCTTCACAGGTTCAGCCGGAGAAACGAGATCCAGCCGCCCCATCGGCGAACTGGACCACACCTTGCCCTCATCGTCGCGAATGGCGTACCACTCTCCATGCCCCTGGTACGGGCCGGCTTCGACGATGTACTCCGTCATCGAGGTGGACGGCCGGACTCGATCCCCCACCGCAAACGTTGTACTCAGCCTCAGAGCCTCAGGGAAGGCTGAGACACACTTCCCGACATCGTCACCGTCGACCATCTTCACGAGGTACTCCGCGGCCCTCAACGCCACATGGGTGTACGGTCCGTACTCCACCGTCGCCTTGGCGCCGCCCCTCGTCGACATAACCACAACGTCGCCCACCTTGAACACTGCCATGCTGTCTCCTCCATGAGTGCTACGTGTATGAGCCCCTGCGTCGTCGATGCGCAGGGGCCAGGATGGGGTGGTCAGACCTTGATGAGGGGACCCCAGACGTTTGCGATCTCTGCGACGGTGTCGCGGTTGTCCACGTGGTCGGTCATCGTCACGCGCGGTGTGCCATCCGGGTCAGTCCGTCCGGTGAAGGACCACACGTCGCGTTCGCTGTCCAGATACTTCGCAGTGAGATCGTATGTGACGCCGTTGTGCTCGTACGTGCGGGCCCGACGATGATCTGAGGCTTGCTCCAGCTCCGATGCCGTTCGCATCTCGTGTCCGCTATCCCTCTTGAGAACGAACCAGTCGTCGGTGTCATCGACACCCCGGAAGGGACCCGCTTCGACGGTGTGGCGGGTTCCTGACAGTGTCAGACTGTCGCCGACGGCAACGCTACGAACCGCCTTCAATGTGTCCCCGGACAGAACCCATTCCCACCGGTTGTCACCGTCGAGCCGCACGAGGTAGGTAGCGTTGCCGTGCATGGATCGGTACGGTCCGTAGGTCACAACGCCGTACTTGGCTGCACCTTTGCGAGCCTCATACCTAACCCTGTCGCCGACCTTGAACGTCGTCATACCGTCGTCTCCCCAATCACCACAACGTGCTCCGCACTGACAGTGCGAACGGCCAGCGTCTTGCGTGCGACAAAGCCGGATTCCCGACCGGTCGGCTTGACCTTCAGCATCGGCACAACACGTCCGGTGGATCGGTTGCTTTGGGTTTCCAGGACAATCGCTTCTGTCGCTCGTACGCGGTTTCCTTGACGGGTTGGGTAGGCGATGAGAGACCCGGGGCGGATCTCAGCTCCGGTGAAGTCGGTCAAGCGTGCCTTAGCCATGAGTGCTCTCCTCGATGTGAGTGTCTAGCGTGAGAAGCCGTCGGAACGCCTCGTAGGCCTGCTGCGGGCATACTCCGTTGCCGATGGCGTGCAGTTGCTTTGCCCGCGGGTCCTTCCCGCCGGGCACTAGATCCGGCACGTCTGTAACCCAGCCGTCAGGCAGACCCATGAGCCACTCAGCAAAGCGGGCCGTCAGGCGACGTCCACCCCGTGGGCCGATCTCCGTGGGGATCGGTGCTGACCGCCCCATGAGAGCCTCTTGCCTGCGAATAGCTGGTCCGTACTCGGCCCAGTCCTGCACGTCACTCGGCTCAGGGAGGCAATGCACCACGTGTCCAGGAAGCGCGTCATACTGCCCGTTGCTGTTGCGCTGATTCGGTCCGCCGTTCGGGCCGTCCGACGCCCTGGGCGTCGGGAACAGCGGGAGTCGCGACACCGAACCATCGGTATCGGTGGTGGGCGAGTCCGATGTTCGCTTCGGAAGCGCGTACAGACGTCCATCGCAGGTCATACCCGATGCGGGCCAGGTCTTCGGCGGCAACGGAGAGTCCCCGTGTTCGGATTGCTGCCACGTTCTCCAGGAAGACGAGTCGCGGTCCAAGTACCCCAACCGCTTCGCAGACGTTCTTCCAGATACCTGAGCGCTCGCCATCGATTCCCACCCTTCTACCGGCATTGCTGATGTCCTGGCAGGGAAAGCCCGCCGTGATGATGTCGACCTGGCCGACGAGCCGCACCCAGTCGAATGTTGTGATGTCACCAATGTTCGGTGCGTCGGGGAATCGATATGCCAGGATGCGACTCGCTGCCTCGTCCACCTCCGCAACGAACGCCACCTTGTCGCCCGTCAGGGCTTCGACCGTCATCCCCAGTCCGCCGTAGCCGGCGCAGAGTTCGAGAATGGGCACGGCGTCAGCCGGCGTTGAAGGACGCGAGGATCTCTCCGGGCTCTCCCCGCCCACGGATTCGCGTCACCTTGGCGTTAGATCCGTCAGCCAGGAACCCTCTGTATGCAGGATCGCTCCACGTGAAAGCCTTCCCGCTGATCGCACTGCGACCTTCGCCGGTTTCGATGCGGGTAACGAACGCAAGAGCGTCCTTCGAGGACTCCGCGCGAACCACTACTGCCTCGTGCTCGTCGTAGTCCACCGTGTCCGTACGGCTCACCTTGTACAGCGCCATCTGTTCTCCAGTGTGAGTAGAATCGTGAAAGCGGCAGTCCTTCCGAGCGCAATTCGGAAGGACTGCCGCGCTGTGTTGCGAGGGATCGTCAGGCAGCCATAGGAAGATCGCCCGCGGAACTGTCCGCAACGGAACCAAGAACCTTGATCACCGGCTTGTTGAACGAGACGTCCCGACCGGCCTTCGTGGTGTACGAAACGTTCTCGATCGCCAGCGTCGCGCGAACCGGGCCGTCGAAGGCGTCGACGTCAGCGATCAGGGTGTGCAGTACCTTGACCAGTTCCCACGAGCCGCTGTTGAAGCGGAAGATGCCCTGTTCAGGCGCGTCCGCCAATGTGAACGTCAAGTCGATGCTCGGCTTGGGTCCACGTCCCGCCCGTGCCCGGTCCTTACGGTCTTGAAGCAACGCCGGGCAGCCGCACGGCTGGCCCTTGTCCTCGTCGGGGCTGAGGTATTCGACACCGTCGCAGTGGTGAGCGAGCCCGCTCATACCGAACAGCTTCATACTCGCGTCGATCTTGTCGCTCGACTCGATGATGATCTCAACTGACGCTGCGTCGGTGAGCACTTCGAGATTGTCTTCCTTGTCGGTGTCCCACTCCTCAGGGGAACCACCGAACAGCTCCACGATCGTCTCCGCGACCACTGGATCGCCAGTGGTCACCCTCCACGCGTTCAGGGCCTCCGGCTGCTTCCCAACGAGCCGGCCTGAGCGGAAGCGGCCGACAATGTCGTTGGTGAACTGTCGATCCTTAGGCTTGCTGTCGGGGTCGGTGTCCCAGATGCGGCGCACGTTGTTTGCCATGTGTGAGTGCCTTTCGTTGCGTCTCCGTCGCAAGTGGCGACTCTCTAGTTATGTGGGGGCAACCCGCGTTTGTTTCGGTTTCCGTGAGTCGACTTACGGAGCTGTTCGATCTCGGACGCCACCCGGTGCTCATGCCGGAGCATTGCGCGGTACGTCTTCATCCGGTGCCGTGCACCTCGCCACCATGATCGATGCTGCTTCGCGCGACGTCGAGCAGAGAGCCAGGCGAGGCGGTAACGGTCGCGCTCGTCTGCGATACCTTCGTACGCCACCATGGCGTTCTCCAGCATGTCCGACCGGGAGTTCGCCTGATCCACGTAGAGAGCAGCACCGCCTTCCTTCGCTTCGGACAGGCGAAGGGCCCGTGTCAGCCGCTCGATCTCTGCGTGCGCCTCCGCAACGTCAGCGTGCATGCCGGTGAAGATGCCATCGACGTCGTCGCCTAGTTCGTCTTCCAACTGGACGATGCGCTCAGCCATGTCACGAGCGCCCCATCCCTGGTAGTACGCGTTGGTGCGTTCGTCGCGGCTGTACTCGTCGACTTCACTCATCCGTCGACACCTCTTCATCGGGGTTCCACAGCTGACAGTGGACGTCAGCAGCTATGACCACATGCAACGCAACGGACAGATGCCCCGGCATTGGCGGTAGCCCGTCCCTTTGCAACTGTTCCAACGCTGATCGCAGGTGCTCCCCTGCACTCTCCTCCGCGGTACTGGGGTGCCTCGTCCCCGGACGGTAGGCGATGAGGCGTTGGGGTCCGAATCCGTGGTCAAAGGTGATCTCGGTCCCGATGGTGGCACCGATGTCGGTGGTCGTCACGTAGACCTTGCCTGCCTCTGTTGCAGACATCCACTCCAGCACGGTTCGTTGACGTACTCGGACGGTCATGAGCTCTCCCCTATGTGTCGCACGTATCGCTGATAGGCACGCACCTTCTCCCGTGTCTGACCCAGCTCCCACCAGATCTGTTCCTGCCGCCATAGGGTGCGCGACCCTTCGCACCGCATGCACGCGGCAGCTCGCCCATGCCACGGCGTCTCACGGAAGTCGAGACGATCCTTCCGGTGGTAGCAGGAGGTGCACTTGAGCGTGTTCTTACCGTTGGGATGTGTGCGCTCGAACTCGCGGCGGATGGCGTCGGCAAGGGTGATCACACGGCCTCCAGTTCGGCCAGCCAACGTCGGTAGTTGGGAAGCGCGTCCGTCGACTCCCAACCCTGAGCCGGCTCGCCAGCCTCCAGGGCTGCGATACACGCCCGGTAGCGTGCGATCGTCTCTACCCGCCGATCGGCTGCCTTCTCCGCATCCGTCGGAAGCTCACACGTCGGCAGTTTGTCGACGATCACGAGTCGGTCAGCCCCGACGTGGACGCGATCTCTCCCGCCTTCCCAGCCTCCCCCGTACGCACGACGAACGATCTTCACCCACACGCGTCCCGACGGTGTGAAGCCGTCGATGACGCCTTCCACCAGCGCAATCGACCGCCCCACAGGGGCGCCGTAGATGCACGACGCCCCTTCCACTATGTCGACTCCACGCGCGTCCTTAGCGGTGCTCACTTCCCACCACCCGCCATGGTTGCCAACGTGGTGCACAACCAAACGCCCGCTGCATGCTCCGCCATGGTCGGGGACCACCCACGGGACTCCAGGTCACGCCTCATACCGTCGGCCGTGTCATAGACAGGCTCCAGGGCTCCGATGACCGTGAGCATGGCGAGCGAGACTTGTTCCTTCAGATCCTCCGGTGTGGGAGGTTTCGACGGTCCGAACATCATCCGCCCACCTTCGAGAGATCGCCCAGCAGTTCGCGTGCGGGCCACTCGTCGTCGACCGAACCGAAGTTCTGCACGAGCCCCAGCGCGCGACGGATAAGTTCGAGTTCTGCGAACGTCAACTCGACGTCGACTGTGCCGGTGCTCTTGATCTTCGCCATCAGCTCTCCTCTTGTGCTTCCCGAACCCAGCGCCGCTCTTCCCGACGCTTAGCGATGCGCTTCACAACGCGACGTGCAACGGCACTGCGCCGCGGAGTGCGTGTGCTCTGCGTGTCGAAGGAGCAACACGGGCAGTAGCCCCATCCGAGGACCTTGCTGCGTCGGATCACTCGGAATCCCTCGCATCCTCCATCAGGAACTTCGCCACCTGGAGGACGTCATAGACGCCCACCGTCTCGCCCCATGGCAGGTTGGAGATCAGTGCGTGTGCGGCACGGAACACGTCCGCGCGATCCATGACGTCCTCGACGGCCGACAGTTCGCCGGCTTCGATGCGGGTCATGACATCACCTCCGGGTCAGCGAGATTGGCCGCTAGTCGACGACACGGAGCCTGCGGATTCCGCACACATGCGGCGCAGTTTCCATCCCCGTCGGTGTCATTCACGCACCAACTCGGGTCGATGAGGTCAGCGGCTTCTCGGAGACTTACAGCCCTAAGGCGCATGTCTTCCGATCTGAAGACCGCGCACGACTTGGCTCTGTCCCGGATACGCTCCGCCAACTCGTGCGCGAAGCGATCGATGTGCCGGTTGGGAGTGTGTCCCTTCGGCAAGCAGACGCTCTCCAACAGGACGTACAGCTCGTCTCTCGCGCTCACCTCGTCACCACCCCTCCTCATCATCTTCGGGGTATTCAACGTCTGGGTCGATGAGTTCAGCGGCGTGCTCGACGCCTTCCTCCCACGCATCCGCGAACCGATCGACTTTGCGACGGTCGAGAGTGCGGATTCGCTCCGCAGCCTCGTGCTCCACGGTCGCGCGATACTCGTCAATGGCGTCGTCCAGTTCGAAGGAGAAGCAGACGCCGTCCCACTCGTCGGCCGCCGCAACCACCGCACGTCGTGCCTCGATGGTCCGCTTCATCGCGACAACCACGTCCCGCCCAACACCGGGGCAGTCCTCCGGAAGGTGGCCCGTGCGAATCGTCTTGCAGCGAAACGGCGGATGCTGCTCGCATTCCTCGTCGACGTTGTCGAAGTCAACGAGCCCGCAGGGTGCCTTAGGGCACGGGCAGAGGGCTTCACAGTCGCCAGGGCCACCCCAGGAGCGACCGATGTGTCGGTTCATCCCTGCACCTCCGGGTCGATTAGGTCGGCCGCTGCGTCCATACCTTGCAGATAGTCCGTTGCCGCACCCACCCAACCGCCAGCCGTTCGGATCTGCTCAGCCAGTTCGTGCGCGAACGCGTCCACCGTGTCGTTGGCACGTCGACGCTGGTCATCCGTCGCCCAACTGGGGTGTCCATGAGTCAGATCGGTCAGGACGATTTCGACGAGCTTCCTACGTGCGATCACAATGACTCCTTGTGGATTCGATGGGACGGAACCAGCGAACATCGACGGCACCGGCGCATCATTCGCTGTGCCCATGCCGGTCGAACGTTGACAGGGTCGGAAGGGTGCGGACGCTCCTGTTCGGCGTCACACCCAGGGCATGAGTCCTGCATCAGTACGTACTCATGAGCGCACCGCGGAGTGAGAGTCATGCGGCCTCCGACTCTGCGTCGTATCGGCCGTCCCGGTAGCTCTCCTCCATGTCGGACTCCGTGTATCCGCCCAGATGCGTGATCAGATGTACCGCATCGTCCGCGGACATCCGCACTGTGGCAACGGTCCTGCCGTCAGGTGCGCGGAGATGGAGGTCCGCCCACGCGCCGGCATACGCGACGTCGACCGTTCCACCATCGAAGGTGGTGAACATCAGAGGTCTTTCGCATGCGTGCTTCACGCGCTTGTCTCCTCGTCCCGCAGCTCAACAGGGATCACGTACTGACCTGCGCCCCCACCTGGCCTGGAGATCTCCCCAAGGTTGAAACGGGAGATCACGACGTATATGCGACGAGCGGTGTCGTCGTCACGGCTGCCTGCGAACTCTTGAAGCACTCGGAGTACCGCGCGACAGGCACTGGCTTCTCCGCGGTACTCGTCGACGAGGTCGGCGTTCGAAGCCTCCGCACGAAGGCGAAGATGCTCAACGTCGACGGCTTCCTTCGCAATCGTGGCGTAGAGCCGCTCCGCATATCCGTCCGCCTTGACGGGGTCTGCGGTCTTTTCGATCCAGTGCGTCAGTTCACGCATTCCGGGGGTTTCCATCGGCTCTCCTCTGCTGTGTGGATACACGCCCAAAGCCCCCGGTGCCGAAGCAACCGGGGGCTGAGGTAAACGGGAGTGTGTTCTAGGAGCGCCTCAGAAGGAGTTCTTTCTCCCACTCGGCAAGACGATGTCGACCGATGCGATACGGCAGCGCCTCATGACGGACACGCAGGTTGCGCCAGAGTGCCAGCGCGATACGGAGCCGTCTCATTCCAGCCCCAACATCAGCTCGACGAGTGTCCGTCCGAGAGTCTCGCCGGACGCCGAACCTTCGATGGACAGCCAGCACTCGGTGTAGCCCGACATCGTGAACTCTCCACCCTTCCAGCCCTCGTAGGTCGCTCCTTTAGCGCTCCGGACAGCCTCCAACATCTCCGCCACGGTCGTATCCCATGCCGGCTCGAAGGCAAGCTCGTCGTAGTAGCCGCGATATGAGTGCGGGTTGTTGAAGCCCCGTCGAACCACCTTTCCAGGATCTACCGACTCCAACAGGACGATCAGTTCGTCAAGCGTCATCGTTCTCCTCCACACATGCGTGAGAGCGGAACGCCCTATGTGGACGTTCCGCTGTGAGTGCCTTGAGTTACTTGCGCAACGCCCGTGCGACCAGAGCGGCCAGCATGTTGCCGCCCAAGACGAACAACACCGTTGTGCCGTAGCCGATCGCCGGAACGCCAGCTGCGACGCCATGAACGGCGCCGATGATGAGCATGACGAGCCAGGACTGAAGAGCCAGGGAAATGAGTGCGACGACGATGACGGCAACGCCGGCGATGGTCTCCGCAACGGCCCTACCGTTGCGACCGTTCTGCGGACGGATCGAGGTCATGCGGACTCCCCCGGGAACAGATGCGGGTAGCCCCATGGCTCCTGTGTGTCAACGAGCACCGCTCCACCGCTGATACGGCGAAAGTCGGGGCTGTACCTCATGCAATGCGGAATGAACGGATACGCAACCCTCGGTTTGCCGGCCGCATCGTCTATCTGCTCTTGCGTTGGGATGCGCCACTCCTCTGAGGTATAGAACTTCCCGCTTGCTTTGAAAAGGGTCACAGTGACCACGGTGAGCGCTGGATCCTCTACTGCGTCGCCCTGCGTGCTCACGCGGATCCCCCCTTCAGTCGTGCGATCTCACGGGCCTGGCTGACGATGGTGTTCTTCAGGTCGTCGGCGAGGGAACCAACGGGGGTGTCAGGGGCACATTCCAGAGTCTCGGGACTCGGCACTACCCACAATGCCCGGGGTTGCCAGTCCCGTTCGCTAGTCAGGATGTCATACTTTGCGCGCATCGCGTCAAGTTGCTCCTGTAGAGCATCGCGCTCCTGTTCCAGCTTCTTGTAGGCAGGATCGGTGTCCCGCATCGCAGCGCGCATGGAGTGCCACACCGATCCGTCGAGCTGTACACCGGAGAGCGCCGGGCTGGGATGTATCCTCGTGAACCCTTTCGACGAGTCCCATCTATCGGTGTGGAATGCCAGCTCCACGACCAGCGGATCAGGGTTCTCTTCGAAGTACCCGCCCTTGAAAACCACCCGCTCGCTCACACCGCCCGCCTCTCCGTGCCCGTCTCCTGCGAGCCCCCACGTGCGATCGGCCGTCCGACCACTCCGCGTTGCATGTCCGTCTCCCAGTCGAAGACTTCACGCAGCGCGAGGAACTTACGGAACACTTCGTCGTCGCACTGGACCGGCACCAGCTTCCAGCCTTCTGGCCGGACGTGGAGAACCGCTCCACCCGCCAGCTCAGGCATCGTCAGCGGCTCACCGTCGGAAGCCTGGATGATCCGGTCTGCGTAGCGGTAGGCGCTGAGCTGGAGGGCGACTGATGCGTAGACGTCCCTCGACGTCTTCCAGTCGATCACGACTCGCTCACCGTCGACGTCCGCGATGGCGTCGAAGCTGCCTGCGTACCGGTGCTCGTCGCTCCACACCGTCTCCTCCAGATGGAGGAACTTCGGCTGCACCTCGTCCAGGAACTCCAGGAACCAGCGGAGATGTTGCTTCACATCTGCGTGAACGTGACGCGGGTTGATGGTGTCGCCACGGGCAGCCCGCTCGAACAGGTCGTGAGCCATACTGCCAACATGAGCGGCGTCGCCACTCTGACGAAGGTGTGCCCGCTTCAGATAGTCGATGGCCCCTTGCGGGTCACGTCGAGCGAGCGGCAGCCACACGTCCTCGTTCTTCACGGCCGCCTCTGCCGTGACCTTGACGGCCCAGAACTTCAGGAAGCTCTTCGGCAGCTGATCGACCACCGTCGTCACGCCCGGGACCTTGATGTGTGCGTCACCGGGATCGATGTAGAAGCGGGAATCCCCGCGCTTGATCGTGCTCACTCCGGCCATGCGGCCTCCACTCGGCGTTGTTCTCGGGGTACGCCTTAGTTATGTGGGGGCACCGGGCAGATGTCACGGTTGTCGCTGAAGGATCTTCCGCGACTTCCCTCGTCCAAGCCTGGAGACAAAAAGACAAACTAGACCCCTTTTTCTAAGTCCCCTTAAGAGGTCTCTATAGGGTTAGAAAAATAGGGGTTAGTTTGTCATTTTGGCACCGCGCGGAGGAGGAGCCTGATCGACGTCAGGCGACGTTCAGGCCTTTGACCTGGGCTTTCGCGTGTGGCGACGGAGGGCGGTGACGGTGCGGGAGATCGAGGCCAGTTTGTCGTCGAGCGCCTGCCGCTGCCCGTCCGTCATGTGATGTGTGATCACATCCGTGTCCATTTGACCCACAATATTCCCGGCAACCGTCGCCAGCCTGATGTGATCAGCCGTAGCCTTCACAGGCGAGCCGGCATGCTCAGCCTCGTCAGACAGCGCGACGTCTTGCCCCCTCTTGCCGCGCTTCTTACGGGGCGTGGATGACGAGGCGTCTCGACTGACCGTTGCAGCGACCACGAGGGCCGCGTTCGTCGCACGTGAGTCCTGCTGACGTTCCAGGGGCGACGTCGGAAGCAGTCCCAGCCGCTCCACCTGGCGCGCGGTGAGCGTTTGCCGTAGAAGATTCCCGACGTGCCAACGGACGGCGCTTTGCAGCCTGTCTTTACTGTCCGCAGGGATGCCGGCTTGGCGGTACATGTCCGCCACCACCTGACGGTAGGCGGACGTCGTACCCAGCCAGTCGTCGTGCTGTCTGCGAATAGCTACCACCACGGCCGCGATGTTCTTCAGCAGGATCGTCGGCTGAAGCTCTACGCGCGCATACTCTCGTGCGTAGGCGGAGCCTCGTGCGATCAGCTCGGCCTCAGACTCATCGGTCAGATCGTCGAGCCCCAGCGCCGGCAGCGTGTCAGGGTCCACCGGGACGGGAGCGCCCCTACCTGGGCGGGCGACCTCTTTACTCATCAGGCCCTCTCATGGCGGTCACGTGGTGTACTGGGTAGAATACCGTGAGGTACTTTCTATGCCTACCCGGCTTTAGTAAAGGCAGACTCACAGACACCGCAGATGATGGGCCCTAGTGCCTCCGTCGTGCGCGAGACCCACAGTTTTCGAGGTCTCCCCTTGCACTCGCACTGGAGCGCGATACGGTCCGGCTGACCTGACCGAAGGGTCTGCGGGACGGCCAGGTGAGGCAGCGCGTCGTCGATAGCGTCTGCCAGGTGTCCCAGCAGATCCGCAAACGTCGCCCGTGTCTCGTCGGTGAGCCGCGGAGTGCTATACCCGGTGCTGACGTGACGGTCTACGCCATCCGGCCAGTGCAGCCCTACCTCGTCAGCAGCCGCCAGATACGTTCCATTGTGGTACTGGCCTCGTCGAGCCGTGTCATTGATTCCACGTCGCCAACAGAGAATGTGAGCTGCCTCGTGCAGGATCGTCTCTAGAGCTACGTCCGGGCCGTCGGTCAGCGTCTGAGCGCCGATGACGAGCCCTGTGACGACGCCAGTTGACGGGTCAGGGACGTGCCATCGCTCGGGGGCGTGGTTCGTGGATGGTGCACTTGGCGATACGACAAGTCGAGCTGGAGGAAGATCCGGCACAGACAGCCGTAGTCGCGCCCACAGGTCGTCTAGGACGCGCTGTAGTGGGCCGGGTGAGGTCGGCATGACCGGACTGTACCGCCTGCAATACAATTCCGTATCACGAGGTCCGTAAGTCGCCTCACGGAGCTTCTGACGTGCCACGCAACGCAAAAAGGGCCCCACCGTCCGTAGACGATGGGGCCCTTTTGGTTGACGCTTCACGCATCTAGTCGAGCAAGACCAGTGCTAGCTCCGGGAACTTCTCCGCCAACCACTCGTACGGGTCGCGATGGAGTGCTCGCCCCCGCGTGAGAGCGGCATGATGTGCTCGATCTCTTCGAAAGGCCCGCCGCAGAAGGCGCAGGCGTAGAGATCATGCTCCTCCCAATCGCGGAGCATGTCATCGACTGTGAACGGCTCGACGGTTGCAGCCGCCTTGCGTGCGCGACGCCTGTGAGCGGCCAGGCGGGCAGCCGCAAGGTGCCGCTCTCGGTTCTTGATGCGCCACCTTTTCTTGTGAGTCGTGCTCCGCTCTCGCCTACGGGCGTCTTCAAGCTCCCACCTTCGACCGTACCGCGCTACGACGTCCGGGTTCGCCTTGCACCAGGCTGTCCAGCTTCTATCCGCATCCCGGCGCCGCTCAAGCGATTCTGCGTCCCTGCCCCTTCGGCACAGCGCGCATACGGCACCGCGCATTCCGGCAAACTCGTCCTCAGGCTTTTCCAACCGGCAACGCTGACACGCTCGCGTTGTGAGTGTGGACGGATCGGGACTCCATAGCTTCGGCTTCGGCTTCGGCTTCGGCTTCGGCTTCGGCTTCGGCTTCGGCTTCGGCTTCGGGCGATGGTTGCGAACAGGGATACAAGGGCCGTGCAATTCCTCGCATTGACGGCACCACTTGACCCGCCCCTTCATACCGTTCCCTGGCCGAAACCCCTCCAGCAGCTTCAGTTCCCAGCAATTCACGCATGTCTTCATTTCTCTCCTCACACGCAGAAAGCCCCCTGGCTCCGAAGAACCAGGGGGCTGGATGCTGCGCTACTCGCTCGGCGTCACCTTCCGCCTCGTCGACTCGCCCATCAGGATCGGCAGAGCGATCACCCCGATAGCCACGAGCCGCTCAGCGAGCGCAGGAGCGGCCAGGGACGGGAAGATGAAGGCGCCGGCAAGGATGAGGGCCGTGAGTGCCGCACGCAGCCGTACAGGCTCCATGGCGGCCAAGGTCTGTAGTCGGACGTAGAGGCGGATGCTGAGGTCGTTCAGGTAGGCCACGAGTCGCTTCATGCGGTCCTCTCAGGTGTAGGAACGGCCGTAGTGACGGCGGGATTCGATGTCGGTGATGCGATCCGCGACGGATTCCACGAGGAGCAGGAACGTCGGCACGTCAGTGGTGTTCGGAATGACGTGGTCAGCGTCCTCAGCCGTCAGCGCGCCTTCCGATTCGTGGTCCAGGTGCGGGACGTCGGGTCGGTCGATGTAGACGAGGTGGAAGCCGGCTCGCTTCAACGCCACAGCCTCGTTCGGATACCTGACGTCGGTGATGACGCACGGTGTGCCGTTCTCATTGGCGGCCGTCACATTCTTGAGCGCGGTGCGTAGCCAGAAGACTTCGTCGATGGCTCGGATGGAGGCGCCCAGTTCTTGGAGGAGGCGACGTACCTCAGGAACCTCCTTCGACTCCTCCCACCCGTACGAACCCACCAGGTCGGACAGCCGAACGTCAGGTCGCTCGTCGACGCCCAGGAACGCCATGTCAATCTGCTCGATCAGCGGGTCCAGATTCAGCGCCGCTTCCTTCAGCGGGTCTGCGAACGCCACCCTCCGATACCCGCGGTTGTCGATGAGCCACTGTCCGGCAGTGTCCTTACCCGTCCGTGCACGACCGATGATGCCGATGTTGCCCATGCGCGCTCCCCTGCCGTCGATCCTGTCCACGTGGTTATGTGGGGGTGGCGGGAAAATGTCACGCTAGGCAGGCGCGATAGTTGTAACGGTTCCTGCCGATCCTCGGAACTTCAGTGCGCCGGCTTCGACGTAGAGGACGCCTCCACCAGTCGGGGTGGACGCTGGCACTGTGGTCGCGTTGGCCAATGCCACGACGCCGACGCCCCCGCCTAGCGAGGAAGTGTTGAGTCGGAAGCTCGTCGTCGCCTGCAACGCCGTGTCCGTGCGGAGGACGCCGGCCGCGGAGCGATACAACTTCGTATCCCTTGCGGCGATACCTGAGCCGAACTCCAGTGTGCCGTCGACGTACAGCCGGAAGCGGTCGAAAGCCTCCGTCCCTACAAGCCCTCCGATCAGGACGTCTGACGCAGTAGCCCGGTTGACGGTGACAGGCCCGGTGATAGTGCCGCCACTCACCTTCGACAGGTACTTGCTGGCAGCGTCAGCGATTGCGGCGCTCTGTGCAGATGCTGCACTTCCCGCAGGGTCTGCCCCGACGTCAGCGGCGTCCAGAATGACAACGCCCACGGCACCGTTGACGGAGGAGATCAGGTTGTCTGACCCCAGATACGTCCCGTCCACCGGCCATGCGCCGCCAGTCTTCGGTCCATACAGGGTCACATCCCCCGGTGTGAGGTCGATGTACAGGTCCCCGTTGGCGCCGGCAGCGTTGGAGGGAAGGCCAAGTCCGGTGAGGATCGTTGCGCCTGCCGGTCCAGCGGGTCCGGGGACAATGATGTACTGCCCCTGTGACGGGTCTGCTGGCGCGATGTCCGCGATGTTGACCGTGGGCGTGGTTCCCGGCAGCTGGATCGCGTAGGTGCGTCCAGTGACGTCCTGGAACCGCTCAGTGACCTGATAGGCCCACCCCGTGGGCTGCATGAGCGCGTTGTCAGTCGCCACCAGAATGACGGAGAACATCCCCGACTCGTCGAGCGTCACAGTCGACGAGCCGGCACTGATGGTGTCAGCACCGGACAGGGTAAGCAGGGCAGGGGTGGCAAAGGAGACGGTGCCCTTCAACGGTGCGCCGTCGGGACGGATGTAGCGCCCTGACAGGGTTACTGTGGCAATGCCGGGAGGCATGGTCATTCGTTCTCACCTCCGGAGGTGGGTCGTCCTATGAGTAGGTGTTCGGCGTCGTGGCCGGCTTGCCATTCACGAACGCGGGCGACGCTTTCCCGGACCTCGTCCAAGTCGTCGCGGACATCATCGATACGCGAGTTCAGCACTGCGCTGTGCGCGTCCAGATGTTCCCTCGTGAGCTCTCCCTCCGCCTCCACCGCATCCACGGCAGCGCCCTGCGTGCGACGGAGGAGAAGGGGGACGAGGGTGGTGATGGCGGCTGCGACGACAAGGGCTAGGGCGCCGACGAGGGCGACAACGATTTCAGCGCTCAAGCGATCACACCTTCACGTTGAAGGCTCGCTTAGACCCCAGCTTCGTCAGGGATGCCTTCCCTGGAACACCATCGGCGGCATCACCCTTGTAGCCCTGAGCGAGCTGCTCAGCGGCGTATGCGGCCTTGGTTGCGACGTCGAAAACACCACGGTCGAAGGAGCCCTTCTTGAGCCGTCCTTCTGCGACAAGGGCGTCCTGTACTACGGCAACGTGTCCCTCGTACTCACGCGTCGCCTCGTCGGCTGCGGAGTGGGTGGCGCAGTAGACGAGCGCTGCGAGCGAAACAGTTTGTCGCGTCGGGGAAGGCTTCGCTGCAGGTGGCTTCTCTTCGACGTTGGCAGCCTTGAAGATGGCGGGCTTGTCGATCGGACCCGGGTCCCAGTGGTCGTTTCCAGGGACGTTCGCGTGTCCGTAGTGGCCACCCTTAGTCGCCCAAGTAGTCCTGCTGCGTGACGTCTTCGAGCTGCCTGACGTCGCGAGTGCGCCGGCCGGCCAGACGTCAGGGACGTCCCAGGAGCGGATGGCTCGCATGAGTGCCCTGAAGTTGGGGCCGGGCTTCCAGTAGCCAGTGAACGGCTTCGACGCTCGGGCGAGTATCTCCACCTGGATACAGACGCGTCCGGTGCGGTTCGTCCTCGTCAGCCCGTCGTTGCGAAGCGCACGAGCGGACTGATTCAACGGTCCGTACTGCCCGAGTCGATCAGTCGTCGGGTCGTAGAGGATGTGCGGCTCCGCGCCGATGCGTCGGAGATGGCCGTCGACGGCCGCAAAGGATGTGTCCCCGTGCCCGCTTTCCGTGGTGTGCCAGATGGCCCGTCCGGGCGCGGACGGTGAGTCCATAGCTCCGCCGATGCTGCCGTCCCCCAACTTCTCGGCTTCCTTGATCCAGATTTCGCCCATTGGCGTTCCCCTCCCGGGCATAGAAAAAGCCCCGACGATGCGGGGCGAATGAGATGCGTTGAGCGGCTAGACCGACGTGGCAAACCAAAACACCGGCACGTTGGACCACGTCGCCAGCGCGCCCGGCTGATGGGCGTAAAGGAAGATGGTGAAGCCGGATGCTGTTACGTCATAAGCACGTACGTCCCAACGGCCTGTAACACCGGCAGCGCTGTTGATGTTAGCGAAAACGCGAGGTGCTGCGCTGAACACCTGCGGGAACGCTACCGGTATGACGCGGTCGTCGAGATTGGTGAACGAAACGTTGACCGTTCCGGACTGTTCTTGCGGAACAACACGTCGCCATGCCGCCCCGTCCCAATACTCGTATCGTTTTACGTTGTCGAGCCACGTCAGCATGCCAAGAACGGGTGCGCTATCGCCGGTCAACACGGCCGTTCTCTGCGTTGCGCTAGGGAAACGCAGAGCGGTGCGAGACATCGAGGTGTTCACGAGGTCGCGCATTGACGTTTCGATGTTGGGGGCATCCCCCAACACCGGATATGGGACTTTTTGGTCGTAGCGATCGAAGTTGGGCATTCATCGACTCCAAGAGAACGTCAGGGAAAAGTGTTCGTCATAACGTGGCATAGGCCCCGATGACTGCCCAGTTGCCGTCAGCGTTGCGTAGGACATGGACAATGTCGCCAACTGTTGGCGACGTATAGGACTTCAGTCTGCGCACCCTTTCCACAGGTCCGCGGGCAGTCGAGATATTGACTGTGCCGTCGGTGAAGGTGGCCGTCACAGTGGCCACCATCCAGGCTGCTGCGCGCTGGTCCACGGCACGCTCAGCGGTCCTCTGTATGGCATCTGCCAGGCGCTTTGAGAGCGTCATGGGGAATCCTCCTTGCCCCCGCGCAGGGTCATCGTGAAATCACCCGTGGCCGTCAGGGGGATACTCAGGGACTGGAGGACGTAGAGCTCTTTGCGACCGACGTGGGAGACGCGGATAACGTCGCCGGCTTCCAAGGCTGGATTCGGCAGAGATTCGACCGTCGTCTGAATGTTGGGCGCGATAGCGTCGAAGAGTGCGGCATTCGCAGCGGCTTGGCATGCGGCAGTTGAAAGCCATAGCCCGGACGAGATGCTCTTCGTCACCTTTCCGAAAGGCCCACCCCAACGGGTAGGGCTAAGGGGGTCTGTATCACGAGCGAAGGCGCTCACTGGTGGCGCGTTAGATGCCGTGTTCTCACCCGACGCAACGACAGCGTTGTAGACGGCGTTGCGCGACATCTGACGTCCCGACGCGATGAGTGAACCGCCTTCTCCTTCCGCAACATCCCATACGGCAGGGGAGGTGATCACGTTGGGGACGTCAGTGATAACAAAATGACCGAGAACGTCACAGAAGATTTCCGCTTGCATGGCCGTTGCGATCTGCGTAACGGCATCCCAGCGATCGGTTCCGGCGTCCCAGTCCACCACAGCGCACGCGGGGTTGCGAGCACCGACCGTCAAGTTCACAACGGCCGCCGACGGCATCGTTTGCTGAATCAGGTTGGTCATCGCGGTAACGCAAGTAGCCATTCCCCGTGTGGATCTGGGAGTGTCGAAGGTGTCTTCACTGATGACGCATTCCAGGGATTTTCCCGTGAGCGTCACGGGGCCCATTCGTACGTCGCCCTGCGGCTCATCAATGCGGAACACTCCCAGCGGTACTGATTCTGACGTTCCGTTCGGGTAGCGGATGCCTCTA
This sequence comes from Streptomyces albipurpureus, assembly GCF_023701525.1. Taxonomy (GTDB): domain Bacteria; phylum Actinomycetota; class Actinomycetes; order Streptomycetales; family Streptomycetaceae; genus Streptomyces; species Streptomyces albipurpureus. The sequence continues at coordinate 146,490 of NZ_JAMQAW010000032.1, read as the reverse complement.
CTGACGACGAGGGTCTGTCCGTAGACCGCCAGAGGTGCCGTGGGGGACCATGGAAGATAAGCGGGGTCAGCCACTGTCAGAGACAGTGACCGACGCTCCTTACTCCCCCGGTCCACCGTGACCGTCCCATCCGTGAAAGGGAGGTCGGCCACAGTGAGCGCACCTGCGTAGTGAGCATCGACACGAGCGGTCATCGCATGCGACGTCGTCAGCGTCCGAAGGAACAGCGGGGTGACGGCGTGCATCAGCTACCTCCGGTATAGACGTCCAGCCACGTCATGGATCCGGCCAGAGCCTCAGCCCATGTGGCGCCCGAGTCCCTCACGGTCTGCCATGTGCGGTCAGCACTGCCGGTGATGCCGCCTGGAGGTCGATCGATCTCTGTGAGAGCAAGCGTCCAGGTGCGGTCGGCGTGTTCGGCGAAGTCCGTGACCCTGGTCTCTGACACCTCACCCACCGAGACATACATGTCCCGCTCACCGAAGCGCGGGGGCCACCGAAGGAGTAAAGGACCCCCCGCCTCCAGGATCCACCACAACGCGTCCCGCTCGGATGTGTCAGCTGTGACAAGACTCAGCTGTCCAGTACGTCCGACGCGCACGTCAGAGATGACAACAGGCATCGCTCGTTGCCTCACGTGGCTGGTGTTCTGACGTGCTGATCGCGCCCATGCAGGCATCGGCGTCCCCACCGTGACCTGAGCCGCCCGTGCAGGTGAGCCAGGGTCCGTCAGCCACACGGCCAGCTCCGGGGCGTCGAGTGTGACCTCGACGCTCAAATACGTCAGTGAAGCTGTGAGCGTTGGTGTCTGGGTCCAGATACGCCAACTCACGGGCACACCTAGCGGCGCCTCGTAGTCGGTAATGACGTACGTGTCGCTCGTCGTCGGCTTCGACGACAGGTCGCCATCCCACCCGCGGACCGGTCGCGGTTGCTCGCCAGCGACCACGCGAGTCAGCGACCATATCCACGTTGGTCCACCAGTGGTGAGTCCGCGGACAGTCAGGGCGGCTCCACCACCGGGGGCTTCAACTGCGTGACAGGTCAGGCCACCCAATCCGAGATGAACGCGGTCCAGATACCAGACCTCACCTGCGGTGGCACCGGGGACGACGACACTCAGACGTACAGACACCGCACCCTCAGGTGCCAGGTCCCCGAGACTGCCCAGGACCCACGCCTCAGAGACTCCGCCCCATATCTGCCACCTCGTACGGAGGACCTCATCGGTAGCACTGAGCCACTCCAGTTGTGTCGCGTAGGCCCTGGTAACACCCGCTCCTCTATATATGGGAGGGGTGAACTGGTGCCCAAAACCGGGGGTGATGCCGGCCACCGGTACTGTGGTGCTGATCTGCATATCCGCGGTGCCGTCGGCTTCGGCTCGCAGGGAGTAGCCGCCGTTGAACACCTGGGTACGGCTCTGCGTAGCCGTACCGGCTGTGATCGTCCACCCGGAGATGTCCTGTTCCATCGACGATACGTTGTAGGGCAACAGATTTCCGGCGGTGCTGACTGCGCTCGTGGGTGCAAGCACCACGCGGTCGACGAGCCACTCCTGACCGGCAGCCGTGGCCGTCGGAGCGAAGGCAACGCGCGCTAGCACGGCGCCAGGCGGAGCCACTGCTACGACGGAGACTCTCGTCCACTGGCCGCTCGGCGGGGTCCAATCAGCGGACGACACACTGATGTCTGTCCCGCCTGCATCCCGCCAATGGATTTGGATGCGGAACGTCAGGGCCGCCACAGCGGGCGACACCATGGTGTGGGCGACGTACTCCGTGTCTGCTACGACCGTTGGCGCCTGTGAGAGCGCACTAGTGGTGAGCATGTCGCCGGAGGCTACGGCCTTCATCGACAGGGACTGATACCACGTGAACGCGGAGTTGGATATCCCCAGGGCCACGTTGGCCGAAGCGAACCAGCCTGCGGTACTGACCTCCATCGTCTCAGTGTTGAAATTCAGCAGGTTGCCGGTCTGCACCGTCGGTGTGAGTCCTAGGAAGATGCGGTCCGTGAACCAGTACTGACCCACACCGGTCCCGGTTGCCCGCAAGATTACGTTCGCCGTGGTTGCAAGAGCCGGGGCCGTCCCCAGTGCCGTTACTTGATGCCACCCGCCCGTAGCGGTGATCAGGGCGCCCTGAGTCGTACTGATCAGCGTCCCACCAGCGTTGTGCCATCGGATCTCTACCCGCGACTGTGAGCCGGCCCCAGGCGGGAAGATTGAGGCGCATGACCAGTATTCCGCGCCGGCTGTTACGGGCACCCTGGTGACTAGACCGACCTGGGTGTCTCCTGCGGCAGTAGTCCGCCACTGCATACTTGACGGGCCGTCAGTGCCACCGTTGGTTTTGGCCAGCGAGTGTGCGTTGACCACAGCGACCCACGCGGAGGCATCAGTCTCGATGCTCTCCGCGTTGGCCGACAGCAGATTCCCGGGGATCGGCATCAGCCCGTGGGCTCCTCCGGGATCGGCACCCCACCCGGAGTGGGGTAGCTAGGGCCTTCCATGGGCGGACGGTCGATATCATCCCCCGGTGGGTCGACGTCGTCGCCTGGCTCTACAGGCTCAGGCTCATAGGGCATGATCGGGGGAACGATCTCCCCTTCGCCCGTGGGCTCCGCAGATTCGTCAGACATCAGAGGTTCCTTCCGGTTTCTAGCGCCATGGCCAAGGTCGTGTCATGTGTGGTGATCTCAGTGCGCACGATGTCGGTGATCTCTCGGTCCCCGACGAACACCCGTACGTCAGCCTGAATCGTCGTCGGCCCTCCGCCGGGTGTTGGGATGGACGACATGCTGCGTGCGATCTGTGCTGAGTCAGGCGCGGAGTACACCTGTGCGGGATGCAGGAAGCGAACCAATTCAGGTCCGGACTCCCCCACCCATGCAAGCTCGCCCAGTTCTGGGAACCCACCCGCGGCGTATCCGCCTGGACGGTTGTAGGCCTTCGGAAGTGAACCGTAGGCCGACTTGGCGTAGCGCATGGAGGAGACGATGTTGGCGAGTGGATTGACCGACACGCCGTACTTGAAGGGCCCGGTTTTGCGGAGATCGCCGGCGAACGCCTCAAACGTCGGACGGATCACCTGCATCAGGCCCACGCTCGGTGTACCCATTGCCCAGTTGCTATCCCACTTGTTGACGACATTGGGATCGCCACCGGACTCCTTTGTCATCCGTCGCAGGGTGATGTCCGCGTACGTGGGCGAGTTGCCCGTCAGACTGAGAGCCTGCATCACGTGGGGGCGCCAACGAGCAACGCCCTTACCACCACTTCCGCCAGAGCCGTTCAGATAACGCATCGGGTCGACGGTCCGGCCATTGAGTCTCGCCTCCAGGTGGAGGTGCGGGCCCGTGGTGTTACCTGTGGCGCCAACACGGCCGACGAGTGCGCCCTGATTGATGGCGTTGCCGGCTTTCGCGACCGTCGACGACATGTGTGCGTAGAGGCTGGACAGGCCTTTGCCGTGATTGATCAGGGCGTGATTTCCGTAGGGTCCACCAGTTCGCGTGAAGGCAACCTGGCCACTGTCAACGGCGCGAATCGCGGCGCCCACTGCTGCTGGGATGTCGACACCGGTGTGACGTCCACTGGACCACATGGAGCCGGCCTTACCGAACATCGTGCTGTACTTGCCGTCGACGGGCTTGACCCATGTGCCAGTTCCGCCGTAGCCCCCGCCGAAGCCGAGCATTTCGACCGCGTAAGTCTTCAACGAGTTCAGAATTTTTCCGGGCAGCTTGGCCATCTCGCGCGTCCAAGGGTTCGTCAGCATCGACGCCATCTTGCTTTTGGCGTAGTTCTCGATCGGGCTGAAGAGTTTGGATGGGTCGACGTAATCCGACGCCTTGGAGAGAAAGTCTCCGACGTCGCCGGCCTTGTCCTTCATCCAGCCGATGATTCCGCCTTCGGCGAAGCCAGCATTCTGGAACTGATCGAGGGACTGACCGCGCATTGCAGCCTGATTGACCGCGAAGAGGCGTGCTCGTTCAAACGGATCGCGCATCGCTTCGGAGACGTAAACACCTTCGCCACGTCGCATCGAAACCAACTGATCGTCACCATCGCGCCACGATGACTGTCCGGGTAGAATGCCTCCACGGGCAAACTTCGGTTGTGCTTTATCAATCGCTGCGAGCGATATCTCTTCGATCGGGCTAGCGCCCGTCACCTCGGATATGCGATTCCACAGTGGGACAATTCCACCGTTGTAAACGTGCTTGATGATCCAGCGGATAGGCTTCTTAGCCATGTCCATCAGATCATCCCAGTACTCACCAATCTTACCTTTGCCAATTTTGATAGCTGTGGTCAGGCGATCCCAACCGTCCTTGATGGAATCAAATGCCGGCTTGATTCCTTCATCCCACAGCCAGGTTGCCTTGTCGCCGATCCACTCGAACGACGGTTTAATGCCTTCTTCCCAAAGCCACATGGCTGCGTCGCCGACGGTGTCCAGCGCAGACTCGAAGTTGTCCCACGCTGGCTTGATCATCTCTTCCCACACCCACTTGGCCTTATCGCCAATGTATGTGAATACGGGAGACAGAGCCTCGTTCCACAACCATGAAGCGGCAGCGCCAACGAGGTACATGGCGAGTTTGAAATTTTCCCACCCCGGCTTGAGAGCGTTCTCCCACAACCAAATGGCGCCGTCAGCGATCGACGTGAAGATGGGAGAAAGGACTTCATTCCAGAACGTTGATGCTGCAATGCCCACGACGGTCAGCAGCGCCATGAAGCCGTCCCAGCCCGGCTTGAGGGCCTCCTCCCACACCCATATAGCCGCGCCCGCTATGCCGTCGAATACCGGCTTGAGTAGCGTCTCCCAAACCCACGATACGACGCCGCCAAGGTGCTTGAACGCGAGATAGGTTGGAAGGAGGAATGCGGTTAGGAACGCCGTGACCAGGGTCTGGACGGCCTTCTTCAAGTGACCGAAGGTAGGAGAAATTATCTCGTTCCAGAGCCACATAACGATGTCGCCGACTTTTTGGATAGCCCACCAGATGCCGTCCCAAGCCGGCTTGATGGCGCGTTCCCACAGCCACATCGCGGCGTCACCGACGGCCGCAGTGCCCGTCTTGATTCCCTCCCAAGATGGCTTGATGGCTTTCTCCCAAAGCCATATAGCACCATCCCCCGCCTTCTTGGTGCCGGTTACGATGTCATCGAATGCGGGCTTAAGGACGCGCTCCCAAACAAATGAGGCACCCTTCTTTATTCCGTCCCATGTTCCGTCGACCGCTTTGCGGAACCATTCGACGTTCTTGTACAGCCATATGACGCCGAGCACCAGAAGCGCGATAGCCGCGACAATCGCCAGAATCACAGGTCCGATACCTGAGGCATAGATGGCGAAAGTGAAGCCGCTCGTCACCAATGTCGCACCGGCCATGGCAATCTTGTAGATGAACATGGCTGCCGCGAAGGCGGCCATTCCGAGACCGATCGCCTTCTGGGCAAAGTACATCCCCCAAAGCGCCTGCACCACCTCAGGATGCTCAGTTGCAATCCATGAGATCGCATCGAAGATAGGGCCGACTACCTCAAACATCTTTTCGGCTAGGGGCGAGAGTGATTTTCCGACTTGCACCGTCGCATCCAGAATCTCACCCAGGAAATTCGAAACCTTAGGTGACATCTCATTGACGTACGCCAAGAACTTCTCGAACTTGGGCGAGCCCTTGAGACTAGTCCCCCACTTGGCGAACTTGCCGGTGATGGAATCGGACTTCTTACCGATCCCATCCATGTGTGGAAGGAAGGCGTCGATGATTCCGGCAATACCTTTGATGATGTTGCCAAATGCGACACCGAAGCCTTCGACGGCCGGCTGAACACTCTCCTTCAGGTCAGCCTTGAAGGATACCCAGAACGGCGTCTTCATCTGCGCCGACGCCTTGTCATACAGCGTCGTAATACCTTTGGACGCCTCAATCACCAGTGTTCCCAGTCCTGGCAAAGCGCCTTTAGCGGAGTTCACTCCGCGGGTAAAGAGCGGGAGGGTGTGAGGCTGCAACGACTTCTGCCACGACTCGAAAGCCGACTTGATACCCTTCGGACCCTCGATCGAGTCGTATAGGGCACGCTGCTCCGGCGACAGCTTCGCCAGTTCCTTGCGGAATTCCTCCGACTTGGAGAGAGCAGTCGACGTCGCGGACGCGCCAGACAGACGAGCTGACGCAACGCCACGTTCCGCGGACTCCACAGACTCAGCGGCAGACACCTGAGCTTCAGCAGCGTTCTGTACGGCGTCCGCTACACGACGTTGTGCGTCCGCGACAGACTGAGCCGCATCCACCTGTGCACGGGCCGATGCTTGTTGTGCGTCGGCGACAGCTTCGGCACGTTCCACAACGTCGCGCTGAGCATCCGAGAGACGCTCCGTCGCGGACTTCACCGCATCAGAACCCTCAACGCCGGCCTTGGCCTGACGACGGGCTTCCTTCTGGAGTTCCTGATAGTCCTGACGTTGCTGTTTCGATGACAGCATTGCCTGGTCGAGGGCTAGCTTGGCTTGCTCTCGTTGCAGATCACTAGCCTTCGGATCCTTCATGACTTCTTGAAGACGAAGCTGGGCCTCTGTTACACGGAGCGCCGCCGACCGTTGGTCAAGCGCGCCGCCCTCGATCTGACGATTCAGGTCACGGAGCTGCTGGGTTGCCGACTCTCGCGCCTGTGTGAGGTCCATTTCGGCACGTTGTGCCGCATGCTTGGCGTCGGCAAGGCCCTCTTCGGCTCGCTTCACCGACTCGGCAGCCTGCCGTCGTTGGTCCGCGGCCCGCTGGGATGCGTCGGCAACGGCACGTTCCGCGTCCGCTACCTGGCGGTTGGCCTGAGCGATGCTGCGGGCCGCGTTGCGGTGAGCCGACTCCAGAGCCTGCTGGGCACCCGCCATCTGAAGGGCCTGTGAGGCTGCCTGTTGTGTTGCGGCAGCCGCCCGAGACGTCGCGCTGGCAGCGTCATCCTCAGCCGCCTTCTTAGCCTTGATGACCTCGGTGACGCCCTTGACAGCAGGGATGGCCGCCAGAGCGAAAGCGCCGACACCCGCACCCGCCGTGACCAGCATGGACGTCAGTGCGCCAATACCGGCCGTCAGGATCGGGGCCAGGGGGATGGCGGTGAGGATGCCGATCTGGAGGCCTAGGTGCATGATCGCGTTACCGGCACGCGACGTGTCTGCAAAAGCCGTGATACGGAAAACCTTGTTGTCATCCGCCATGGCCTTAAGCGCCGCCAGCTCAGCAGCGGCCTTGCCAGTGTCTACCCTGACGTCGATGTCGGTGCGCTGAACACTCAGCGCCCCAAGGCGTGCCTGGATAGCCGTGACCTCCGCGAGTGCTGCACCCGCGTCGATATCGATACCAACACGCACATCCGCCAGAGCCGCCAGACGGGCGCGGAGCTGCTGCATTTCCGCCATCGCGGGCGACGTATCGGCGTCGACGTTGACCTCAGGTAGCGACGCCTGAGCCGCAGCAACCACCGCGCGGAGCTTCGCGCCGAATGCGCCGTCCACCTCGATTCCGACTTCACGCCGGCCCGGGATTGACGCGATCTCCGCCCGAATCTCCGCCAACGCCGCGCGGGCAGTCGCCGTGTCCGCCCGTACCGCGACGCTCGGATGTTGGGCGCCAAGCTCCTGGAGTTGCGCCTCCAGACGGGCTATCTCAGCCTCAGCGGCTGCGACAGAAACATCCACACCAATGGTCTTGTTTGACAGCGTTTCCATGCGTGCCCGGATTCGGGCCAGCTCAGCGTCTACACCTGTATCCCCAAGTCGAATATCCAGCTTAGGCATAGCCCGGAATGCGGCCGTCAGTTTGGTCCGCAGGGAGCGAGCAAACGCACCACCCGCGTTGTCACCCTGCCGGCCAGCAGCCTGAACTCCCGCCCGACCACCCTGGGTTATGGCATTGGGAATGGCGATCACGATGTTGTTCGAAATCGCCTGCCCCATACGCTTCCCTGCCTCCTTACCCACCTTATCGGCGATAGGCAGCACGAGGCCTTTGAGCTTGGTGTGAAAATTCGGAATGATGGGTACGACGTCGACGGCCGCATTGCCGACAATGGGCGGAGTAGTCATGGTTCTCCTACGTCTGATTCCTCAGCCGCGGGTCTAGCGCGCGGCGCTGCTCATCGCTCAGCGACTTTCGCGGGCCACCGGTCGACGTGGGGGCAACTCCGGGTCGCGGAGTCGGATGGAACGGCGGGGGCTTTCCACCAGCAGCCGCGATTGCGACGCCACGGCTGAGGAAGATCTCATCCTTGATGCCAGCGAGGAGAATCTCAGCGGCGCTCCATGGACCATGACCTGGCCGGCGATTGGTCTTGGCCTTTTCTAGGTCGGCGGGATCGATGGAATTCCAGATCGCTGTCTTCGTCGTCGACTCAGGCGGAAGGCGTTCGATAAGGACCCTCAACTTCCGAAGCGAGAGCTTTCCTCGATAGACGTCGAGAAGATCCAAGCCGTCGCAATAGAAAGCGAGATCACCTTCTAGCGCTTCCGCGTGCTCCGTGAGGACCGCGAACGTGCTCCAGACTTTCCCGGGGTCTCTCCCACAGCCTCCATAGCGGCAGTGGTGAACGCGTTGATCTCGTCGAAGGTCGCATCCTCGTCGATGAAAAGCTGCACGTCATCTTCGTGAAGGACGCCAGCAGCCCACCCGTCGTAGTCGCCCTGGCGGAGGGCTCGCATGTACGAGGGGCGCCAGTGGGAAACGCTCTTGATGCGGAGTGAGATGCCATTCAGCTCAGCGACACCGTAGCCATCGGTGGCCTCGATCTCCTGTGCCTCAGCGGAAGTGATTTCAGACATGCGCGGGTCTCCTAAGTCAGAATGCGCGGGTCAAAAGCATGAGAAAGCAGAGCCCCGGACCCGCGCGGTACAGGGCTCTGCTGGTTTGGGTTACGGCGTCGGGAAGAACGCCGACACGTCAACGCCGCCATACTTCAGGGAGCGCTTGACAGCTGCCGCATTGCTGGCGCCCTTGTAGAACTTGAAGGTCATCTGGAGCGGCATCACGTCGGTGGTTTGCGGCTGTTCGTCGCCTCGTTCGGTCACCTTGCCGTTAGGCATGTACAGGCGCATACGCTTGGCGCTGTCCATGGTGTCGAAGATGAATGCGTACCGAAGATCGGCCGGCTTATCCGGGAGGTCGTAGGTAGCGACGTCCGTGGTCGGTTCTAGAGAATCGATCGGCACGTTGTCGTAGAGAGCCCGTACCAGGGGATTGAGACCTTCGAGGAAGGTCACCTGAGCGGACTTAGTCGACTTAGTCGTCAGAGTCCGGATCGGGTCCAAAGATCCTGCTGCTTCTACGTCCTGCTGCTCTTCCTCAATCTTGAAGAGTCCACCCTCAGTGGTGATCCAGCCTGCATTGACCCACGGAGTCGCAGGGTCAGCGAAGGCTGTAGGCATAACGGTGTTAACGGCCGCCACATAGACGAGGTAGTCGGTTGCGCCGAACGTGAGATCGGCATTACGGGTATCCGCCATCAGCCCTCCAGGGCATGCGAAAGACCCGAATGCCGACGGCGATTCGGGTCAAAGAGTTGTGGGTTATGCGGCTCGAAGGCTTACGGTGTACGTGGCGCCACGTCGATGGATTGCGGGACTGGCCCACGGCTGCCGGGACGGACCAGAGTCACACCGCACGGAGCGAATGACTGCACCGTTCACAGAGCCGTGAAGGAAGAGCAGTGCGTCACGAACCTGAGCCGCCAGTGTCCGAGCCTCGTCCGCTGTAGCCGCGAAGACGTCGACTGCCACTCGGGGATGCAGCGAGAACCGATCGTCGTGTCCGCCAACGCGCTCCACCCGGATCACAGGGAGTCGGTCCTCCAGGTCGGCAGGAGTCTCGGCAGCGGAGAACACATCGAACGTCGACTCAGCCCACGGGGCCAGCACTGCCTCGATGTCAGCCATATATGGCCTTCACAGCATCAATGGCCGTCTGCATCGGTGCGTAGCGCGGCACCCGCCCGTCACCATGCTCCACACGCCAAGCGTGCGACGCAGAGTTGATCAGCCGTGCGCCATGGCGGCGACGTGGACGACCCCTGAAACGGACGCTCTTGGCGATAGGCACAACGCTGAAGCTGGCCTTATACAGACCAGGGTGCGCATCCTCCGTCGGGTCTCCGACAGGCGATACAGCCTGAGCCGCTACACCAATCTCGTCCGCGGCAGCAACACATCGTGCTTGCAGCCATGGTGCGGACACCATGGCCCCCAGACCTGAGTAGCGCCCGGTGTACTTAGAGCGGTACGCCATCAGCCGGTCACCTCCTCCAGGGATGCCTCCACGCGGGCCAACGACGTCAGAGGAAAGATCAGCGGCCGTCCGATGACTTCGTACGTTTCGCTTCCACGATTGATTCGATCGCCAGCACGCACATCGGTCCCAAGCGGCGCCGACAGGACGCGTCGTGTTGTGACAGTCGTCGACGCGTCCTGCTGTTCCGACGAGGACCCAACGGTCACGCCGTACGGGCTCATCACCGCGCAATCCTCCACAGTGATGAACACCGGAGGGCCAGGGACGAACGAGCCCGTAGAGTCACGAACTGGTGTGCCGGGGCGTCGGATCTGGATCGTCTCCGACATCAGTTCTTTGATCAGGCTCATGGCGCCTGCCAGATCCGAACATGCCGTCCGTCGTCGATGGGAGCGATCGTCAGCATCGAGGCCCCAGAAGACAGACCCACCGCGCGACGCAGCCGACGGCGCTCATCCTCAGAGAGCGCAACGCCGGTTTGTGCGTCTGCGTAGGAGATCAGCATTCCGCCTGCCTGTTCAGAGCGGACCCCTGCCGGATTCGTCAGCACCCGGGCAGCCACCGCCAGGGCGACGGACTTCACTCCCGGCTGCGGAGGGTCGATGATCCGATCCCCCACTTCGCCACGAATGGCGTCCTCCGTCAGGTCGTGCGCCAGGTCCGCGCGCTCGTCGGAGATGGTGCCGATAAGTGCTCGAAGCTCAGCCGTTGTGAACAGAGGCATCAGGAGCCGCCTTACGCCGTGCTGAGGCACGCTTAGCTGGAGCCTTCGCAGGTTCTGGCTCCGCGAGTCGACTTACGGACGGGACCTCGTCCCATACCTTCGGGTTGGTGATCAGTGCCTGTGCCCACTCCGGGACCTCGTCCGCGGGGCCGAACACGTGGGCGTTGCCCTTGTCGTCGGTGACATGGACGACTGACTTCAGGGTTGCCATGTGAGTGCCTCGCGTTCGGAGTTAGATGACGTCGGCGACAAACGTGAGGTCCGGAGCGCCCAGAACAGGCAGGACAATGGCAGTCGCGCGAGTCCACACGGTCTGGGGGTCCTCCGACTTGTACGCGCCCACAGCCACGCCCGCAGCATCACCAGCCAGCCCGTATCGAGGATCGTTCGCCTCCACGGGGACACCCCATAGCGTCTTACCCAACGCGTCACCCTGCGCTGGCAGGAATGCGATCTTGTCCTCCGGAGTGACACGGGTAGCCGTACCCGCTACGGACACCTTGGCGTCGTAGATAGCCACAGGCGGGATGTCGAAGTCACCCAAGATGTTGTTCAGGTCGTCCTTGGTCAGTACGGTCGGTGCGGTCGAAGATCCGCGATAGGCAAGCTCTCGGATCTGCTTGTTCCGACGCAGGAAGTTGTATGCCTTCCGCGACATGAGAGTGTTCGCCGGTAGGTCGCCGTTCGTGTCGTTGTAGACGTCGAGCCATGCCATGAAGTAGTCGTAGGCCAGCGACGTCTCCGTGGAACTCCACGCAATCGCGGCCGTCACGGAGTGTCCGGCCTTGCGACCGAAGTCAACTCCAGCTGAGACGTTGTTTTCAGCAATGGTGACGGACCCGTTGAAGATCGCGTCACCACGGGCCAGTTCTGTACGAGCCGCGATGGCAGAGATGCCCTTGACGGCATCCTTCTCCATCGCATCGCGGATCTCGTCGTCCTGACTGTCCACGTTTCGCATCTTGATCTGGTCGTACTCGCCAAGCGGGTACTTCCGCGAGATCGGCGGAAGCTCGCCGGTTACCCTCGCGGCACCTGACCGGGATCCGATGTCCGACTCAGCGTCGAACGCCCGGAACACAGCTGCCTCCACGAGGCCACCGCCTCCCCGGTTGAACCGATAGACAAGATCATTGATCGTGTCGTTGGGGAGCCAGCGGTTGAGGGAGAACTGATTCTCCTCCCGGTCCCGCAACGCCTCGCGTGCGTAGCCGGTCAGCTCCGCAGGGGTCGCGTACTCAGTGATGAGCTGCATTTATCAGGGCCTCTCAGACGAAGATGATGCGGCCGGCGACATCGGTCTTGCCAGCAGCGTCGACGGCGATCGGGAGCTTCGCCTCACGGATGAAGCAGTGGACGAGCATCGAGCCGACGACCTTGGTCGACGCCACCCGTCGCGCGTTGACATCCTGTGCGGTGAACAGGAAGCCCACGAGGGTCTGCCGGCCATCGCTCACAGCATCGTCGTAGGGGCCATAGAGCCCGGTGGCCGTCACCTTCCCCAGCGGGATACCGCTCTTGATGTACCCGTCGGGGTAGTGGGTACCAGCGGTGAACTTACTGACGTCGAGAGAAGCTGAGACAGGCGCGTCCGTGCCGTGCGCGGACCCCAGCCAATCCCGGCGATCCTGAGTGAAGCTCTCAACCTTGAGGCTGAGGTCCATATGTCCTCCTAGAGGAGTGGTCAGTTCTTTCCGTGGCGCTCGCGATATCGCTCAGCGCCGGTCGTTACGCCCTTGGTGCCACCGACGTCGCTCCCACGGGCTCCGCCTGAACGGGACGATCCGCCCTGGCTGCCGGCATCTCCGGTCTGGCCGAACTCCGCCTTCAGCGCATCGGCGTCTGCCTCCAGTTCCTCCTTCGTGGAGCCCTGGAGTCGCTTGGCCTGAGCGACGGTCAGTCCCTTGTCTGCCGCGACCCGAACGCGCAAGAGCTCAGCCGTCGCAGCCGCAGCAGTCGCTGCATTGGCAGCAGCGAGAGCCGCAGCGTCGTCGCGTTCCTTCTGAAGTCGCTCGGTTTCGCTCAAGTCCGCGGCCTTGCGGGTGGCGAGTTCTGCGTCAGCGGCACGCAAGCGTTCCAGTTCGGCCGGGTCAGGGGCCTGAGAGGCTCGCTGCTCATGCTTGCGAGCGTGGTGCTTCCAGTAGGCGACTTGGTGTTCCGCGGACATGTCAGCGGTGGGAGTGTTGTCCGGATATCCGTGCTCGTTGACCGTCGGAGCGCCCCCTCCGCCTCCGCCACCGTCAGGGTCCTCGTGGAGAGTCCACGGCTGAGAGGCAAAGGTGAGCAGCGCAAAGCGAGCGCGGGTGCGCTTGGGCATGGTGGTTTCCCCTGTCGGGATAGGTGTTAGCCCCTGTCGGGCATGAGAAAGGGCCCGCTGGTGGGCGTGCCCTAGATGCGCTATGCGAGTACCTACTCGGAGACGTCCTCCATACAAGGCCCATCGCCAAGGCGACGCATCACCGCATCACGAGTGGTGGACACCGTGGCGTCAGGAGTCTCATCAGCGGCAGCTTCAGCCTCCAACATCGATTCGAGCCGGCGTTGGGCTTCCTCGAATCCGTATCGCTCCACTAGGTCCCCGACCACTGACCGTCTATCCATGTTCATAGCTTCCCCAGCAGTCCTAGTTGCTCAAAGAGCTCGTCAAGAGCGTCAGCGATTTCAGCGAATTCCTCCGCAGGCCATTGCCCGGGGTACCCGGCCGTAAAACCGGTGATCAACTTGGCCCCCATACCAGGATCACTGAGCTCATGCAGTTGCTCCATGAGGACTGGATCATACGAACGTGTAGCGATCCACTGTGCATACGCTCTACCGAACACCTCCCGTGGACGCGCCAGGTAACTCACGTACTCCCGAGAGACGTAGAAGTCCTCAATGGTGCCGTTGGGCTGTTCGATCTTCGCCCATCGCATCTTGGGACTCCACTTCTTCATCATCCGAAGTGTTCGATGCGTGTCTGTACGCTGTACCGCATCCCACCACTCGGCAAATATGCTGTCAGGTGCCACCTCGTCGTTGTCCAGGCCCGTACTCATGACTCCGGGCTCACCGATACCTTGGTGATCCAGGAAGTGTCCCAGCTCATGTACAGCGGTCAGTTCTGGATGGGCGTAGGGTGCTGGGTTGATTCGTAGCAGCACCGACTCATCTCCGACACGCCTGTACACCCCGCCATAGTCGGGGCGAGTCTCTGTATAGAGCGGGATGCGCGGTAGTTCGCGATCCATACCGTGGACGCGAGCAATCGCCGCGATGGCATGATCAAGGGCCTGACGCGTTCGAACAGTAGGTGGCGTCTCGTCATGGTCGTTGGCCCCACCATCGAAGATCGACGATCCCAGGGGACCCGGACCATCTTCAGGGGGATTTGGCTGTGCGGGAGTCGTCGAGGGAGGCTCATCTCCACCGTTACCAGTAGGTCCGATGGCGCCAGGTCCGATGAAGCTATGGTCCTGGAATGTCAACACGGGCCCGATCTCACCGTGCTTGCGCGCGATGATGATCTGGCGGTAGTCGATCGCGCGTCCACCACGGTCACTCTGACCTGTGGCCTCTTGGACGAGCTCATGTATCCGCTCAAGCTTTGCCTCGTCGATGATCTGGCCAGGGTCGTAATCGGCACTGACCGTCTTGACGATGCAGTTGCATCCGGGGTGGATAGGCTGGAGGTCGCGCTTGTGGTACCTCTGCGTCGACGCGATCATGCACAACGCACAGTCGTACTCGCCGAACAACTCCCGGACGGTGTAGGTCACACCGTCCTGATCGGCAGCGACTTCACGCACCGTGTGAGTACGCGCTAGCTGGAGATCCGTCGCCGTGATGGTGTCGAGGCGGTGAGCGCCTCGTGTGGTGGCGACATCGAGTGACTCGCCCTTCGAGAGTGCGTTCCACACCTCTTTGAAGGGGCGTCGATAGACTTCTTCGGGGTCTACATCCCGCAACGCCCTGCCCGTGACAGCGTCGAAGTCCAGGTCGATGGGGTGAGCGTCATCGGCTTCGGATTCCCGATACAGCGTCTCCAAATACGACGCCGTCAGGCTCGCCACCTGACGCTGACCACCGAGGACCGTGGGAAGTGCAGCGCGCTGGAATCGCCGTACGTCTGCCTCCCGCCAGGACCCAAGGTCAGTCCATGACCGACCAACCCGTCCGCGGACACTCGTCCACACCCGGCTGACTGCGGCCCCGTACTGGCGATCAAGCCGCGTCAGCATCGGCGCCCCGTCCGATCATGAGTCGCTGATCGCGCTGTGCACGAGCATCTGCGAGGGAGGCCGGCTGCTGTTGTGGGTCAGGCGCGGGAGGTGTTGCGTTCAGCGAGTCCGCGGCACGGTCGATCTCCATACGGTCGATCTGTGTGGGGGTATAGCCCATGTCTTGCATTCGCTGACGCCATGGGACGTCGGCAGCCTTCTTCTTCACGGCTGCGTCGGCCAGCTCAGCAATGCTGCGGGACTCAGGATCGCGCCAAACGGTTTCTGCGTCGTAGGTTGTGGCGCGCTTCTCGTCGCCAAGAACGACGAAGGACAGACGCATGACCTGTTCCCACGACTCGCCGAAGTTGCGCTGTCTGTCGCGCACCTTGCTGACGAGTCCGGTCTCCGCAGCCTTCAGCGCGTCTCCGCTGACGTTGACGACCTGGCCCAACAGGTAGTGCGGAGGAGTGCGGGAAATGGCTGCCAGGTCCTGTACCGCGGACTCCACAGCTGCGATATAGGGCGTCAAGTCGGTGGCAGCGAACTCACCGAAGCGAGTGTCAGTCTCGGCGGATGTCCACAGCTTCCGAATATCGAGCTGGAACGGCTGGATCTTCTGTCCCGTGACCGGGTCCTCGTCAACCTCCAGGCCAGAGGCCCAACGCTGTCTGAACGCTCCGTATTTCATGGCAGCGATCAGGTTGATCAGCGACAGGTTGATGCGGTTCTGGATGGTCAGAACGTCCTCGTGCTCCGCGAAGCCCTCCGGTCGACGGTTGCGTCGGTTGATGAAGGGGACGAGGGGGACGGCCTTGAGATCATTGGGACGCGTGCCGTCTTTCGCGTTGGGAAGTACCAACGCATCCCATGACCGGAGCTGTGCAGATCGTCCGCCAAAGGCGGGCGCATTTGACTTGGTCATGAACTCGTGCACCGTCTCAGGCGTCCAGAGCGTCGCCCGGGTCTGTCCAGTCCAGTCGTCTCGCCACAGCTTGAGGCCGGCAGCGAGCTTCCGACGGTTGCCCTGCGCGTGCTCGACGGCCACCTGACGAGGTGTCTCGTGCGTCAGAACGGGTCTACCGTCGTCGCCCTTCTCCACCAGGACGAACGCTCGCCGTTGTGACAACGCGCCGTAGTGGACGAGGTCGGCATCGGCGTCCATGCTGTTCTCTTGCCAGACTCGGTTGGCTTCCTTGTCTGACGTCGACGCACCGTCACTCTTGCCCTCAGGGGCGCCTTCGTCGGTGCTGCCGAATCGGAAACCGTCGACGTGCATTCGCTCGACTGGACTGTCCAGCACCAGCGCAGTCCAGTTGGTCCGCGCGTCCCGCATCCACTCGCGAACCTCCCGCGGATCCACACCGGGAACGTGGGGCATCTGTGGGCGGCCTTCGGCGAAGTCGCGGAGAGTGTCGAGTCCCGGTGTTTTCTCACCATCAGAATCGATCGAGTCTGCTCGCTCGTCGAGCAATTTCTTTCCGAGCCGTTGCAGCCACCATCCGGGAGACTCCACCTTCGTTGCATCGATAGGCACTTACGGACCTCCCTCAGAAGGCGACGAGACGACGAGAGCGCTTCTTGCGCTTGGTGATTCCTGCTGCGACGGCATCGGCGCGGCACTCGTAGGCGAGTACGGCGGACATGGCGGCATCGATCTTTTTGGGGCTCTTGGCGTGCTCCTTGCCAATGCCCAGGTGGTTCCGGGCCATGGGCCGGCGCCTGGCGTTCTTGACGTGGCGAGAGAGCGTTGCGCCCAGACGCAGGCACGAACTAGGTTCGTCAGGGTCCAGGGATTCTGCGTGTGACAACGCCTTGTCGTCGACGGCTTCCATGAAACGGTCGAGTGCGGCCTCCATCGCGGTAGGCCGGTTGGTCCAGTACTCCAGTGGACGCGCCTGCGTGGCCCGGACCTGCAAGTTCTCACCGAAGTCCGCGGTCCATCGGTCGACGTAGTCCTGCCAGTGGGGCGGGTCAGCGTAGAAGCCGACCACGTCGAAGCGGTCGAAGGCACGGGACACCGCAGCGTCGACGGACACGCGGTCGACCTGCCAGCCTTCGCCTTCCGGGCCTTCAGGTTTCTCCCAGCAGCCGAGAAGCATCAGGTGGCCATCGGAGACACGACAGGCAGTCAGCGCCGTGGCGTCGTCACGGATCGAGCCGTCGAAGCCCAGTGTGATCAGGTCTCCTGTGGCTATCTCTTCCGCGCGCCGGCAGAGTGCCCATGCGTCCGGGTCCATCCAGGCGTCAGACGCAACGGTGCGGGAGTTGAGGAAGTAGCGACGTCCGTCCGCAGAATCGTTGCGAGTGTCATAGAAGTCGTCGACAAGACTCTCAAGGTCCATCCACTCCATCGCGTCGCCGTAGGCATCGATGAGGGCATCACGAAGCTCGTTCTCGTCCTTGAGGTTCTTGCACTCACCCCAACGGTGGTCGTACATCAACCTCGCGCGACCACGCTTCTTACGGCCGTCGCGGATTGCTTCTGCTTCCTCGTACGTCTTCTCTGCGACGGAGTCTTGGCCAGGCGCGAACATCGTGGTGGTTTCGAGATACCACGGTTCGGCCAGGCGCTTCCTCTTGCGGAGGTTTCGCGTGACGGTTGCGTACATGCGGCGCAGCTCAGGCGTGTTGTAGAGATGTGTTTCGTCGAAGACGACGAAGGTCTCTTTACCACCGTCCTTCGATGAGGACGAGGCGGTTGACGGTGTGATTTCCCCACCGTCAGGGAGATTGATTCGGGTGATGCCAGGGTCTACCCCGGGCACACGAAAGAGCGGCGCGTCCTCGTCGGTCAGGTTGAAGTGGATGGTGTCAAAGACGTTGCCGGTCTGGCCTTCTTCAGTGGCCATGATCCGGATATACGGCACGCTGACGGGGCGACCCATTGGCTCACCGGGCTCGTAGACGTACTCAAAGCCCAAGCCCCACGGGTCGCGGTAGACCTCACCGCCTTCAGCCCAACCGTCGAATCGGCAAGGTCCGAGAGCTTCGAAGAGCGCCAGACGGGCGCCAAGTCCGCTCTTGTCACAGCCCTTCGGCCGACTGAAGAATGCGGAGTCGTAGAACCGTCGGCCGTCACCATCGAGGCCGTAGCAGTCGACTACGAACCCGGTGTACTCGTCTCCGTGCCGTACCGGCATCCCCTGGACGTCGCCAGGGCCGTGTACGACGAAGAACTCCATCCATGCGACCGATAGCCACCCCAAGGAGCGGGATCGGTTATGACCGGGGGCGCGCACAATGGCGCGCGGCACACGGTCTCCTTATCCAGTGAGGCGAGCCCTACGGCTGCTGATGTCACTCACGTTGTCGGGGCGCTGTACGGGCGTCTGAGAGGCGTTCGTTGGGTCGTCGACCTTGAGCTTCAGACGGGCTCTATCCTCCGGTGTGGCGCCGTATTTGGCGGCACGGAGGCGCACCTCAGAGGCGAATTCCCACCTACCCTTCGTCCACATGACGTGGTGGAGGAGCGCAGTGTCAAGGAGGAAGTCCCAATCAGTGTCAATGAACGTCGACGCCTGCGGAGACTCGCGCCAGGTCTTCCACCACTGGAGTGTCCGCGGGTGCCAATCCGCATCGTCAGGGAGGATGCCAGTCGGCAGCTCGGGGCCGCGGAGTTCGTTGTCAACAGTGACGATGAGCTCCTGCTCAGAGGCGTTGCGCCGACGTCGCCTGACAGGGTCCTTCGGGGCGGGGCCACGTCCGGCCATCAGGTGGCCCCCTCGGTTACCCAGACTCGGCAGTACACGTCAGACGCGTGGTCCGTCTTGTGCTCCTCGTGAGTCCCTGCCAGGCGCACGCAGCGCTGACGGGTCTCCGGGTGACGTTCATGGCACTGTGTGATCGCGCCATCCATGGAGTACCTTCCGGTTAGGAACGGCAGCGCCGTCCCACATCGGGAGGTACGCCGTCAGGTGATTGCGGGGATGTCCCCCTCGTGGATCAATCGCCCACCCAACGTAACGCCGTCGCGGACGAGCAAGATGAGGGGTCGCACAACGTCTCCGTCGGCCACGCCGCCTTCAACATGCTGCCCCAGGGACTGGCTGGCGTCTCCCCACGGATACATAGGGTTCTGCGAGGCACGGATATACAGCGCGCCGTCCGCTGCAAGGACAACGTCACCCGGCTGCCAAACGGCATCGAAGCTGTGGATCTTGTGTACGTCGCTCATAACATCATCATGCCTCCTGGGTCTGACAGCCGGATGTCAGCGCAGCCACCAGGGCGGAAACGTCCGCGAGTATCGACGGAGACTTACCATGCCGGCGTCCCGTCATCGTGATGTACCGGCCAGTGCCGTAAATCTCCACGGCCGTACCGTCGGGACGTCGAATGCGACGTCCCTGTCGGACATCCGCATAGCCAAAGATGTGCAAGCCTTCGCCGGACGGGGACACCTCTACGTAGGTGGCGCCCGCGTCACGGACGATGGCTGCTGCCCATGGGACGAGTTGCCCAGTGATGCGGTTGCGGCAATGGTCGAGGTCAATGCAGACGATGTTGTCGACGTTGGAAAGGACGAAACCCAGCCCAACGCCGGCTGCTGACTCCGTAGCGCACTTGTACGTGCTCCAAGTCCGCTTGTTCGTCGACGAAGCAGCCATGCCGGCTACCGTCAATGGGCGCTTGTCCGCGGCTCGTCGAACCCACCTGTCGCGGGTACGTAGCTCAGCGGGGATGCCCTTCGTCGTCCGGTGCGCCCTGGAGCGGCATCGTGTTCCGCAGAAGCGGGCATGCCGACGAGCCATGATCGGAAGTGGTGTTGAGCACTGCTCACACGTCCTGGCGGGTGTCGGATGCATACCTCCATCATACCCGATGCGAACGCTTTCAATCCTCTGACCTGCACGGATACCCACACTCCGTCGAGTGGGAAGGCTGTACGTCGATGTGCCGAACAGGGGGTCAGATCACCCCAGCGACCATCAGGCCGGCCCTCCAGCGGGCACCTGTGGACGCCGTGCCGGCATCCCCCAGACCCGTACGGACCGCGCGGGGCAGCAGCTTAACGGTCTTCATGGCGGCCGTCCCGAGTACACCCCCCTATACGGGTGGCCTCCTCACGCCGCCGGAGCCCACGTCAACCGGGAGCCCTTCGCCGAGTTGCACCTGAAGTGAGCCGCCCGCAGGTTGATCATGGTATGAGCTCCACCACGCGCGATCGGCACCACGTGGTCCAGAGTGGGAGCTAGCGGAGCTGGAGCTACAACGTCACGGTCGATGTCCTCACCACAGAGATGACAACACCAATCGTCGCGCTGGAACACTCGCGCACGATAGACAGTCTCTCGCTCTACCTCACGCTCACGTGCACGCCGAAGTGCACCCTTGGTACCGTCGTGGCACGCCCGTGAGCAGTGTGCAGCCGGCCGACCACCTCGCACCTTCACCACATACCGGCTATCACACCGCACACATGCGGCGTCTGCCCATACGCCCAACCCCCGCACACCACGTGCGGCACGCTGAAGTCGACGCCTAGCCAGCACCTGGCGAGAGGGGGCCGGCTTAGGCTGACCCCTGTATCCATCCCCCTTGCACTCGGGTGAGCAGTACTTAGCATCCTTACGGTGCGTCAACCACTTGCGCCTGCATGTGTGACACTCCCGCTCTACCTTCCACCGACCAACGTTCTCGGATCGGTAAGCAGCTATCTTCCCCGCACGTTTGCGTCTGCTCTGCGCGGCACGACCGTCGGCCACCTTGGCCTTTGAGTATGCGCGGTTGGCACAGAGCGGCTCGCAGTATTTCCGACGCCTGGCTGCCTCAAAGGTCTTTCCGCAAGGCTCGTACTGACACGTCAAGGTATGGCTGAACGACACGTCTACTCCAAGGAATGACGAAGGGCCCCGACGCCTTGGAACGTCAGGGCCCTTCTCTCCGCGGGGATCAACCGCGGGTGCTTATGGGGTTATGGTGCTACGTCGCTGCGAATCCAATTGCGGAGCGTGAGTCACTCGCGCGGTCGTCTTTGATCTCCACCCTTGATGGGATGAGAACGAGGGTCACTGTCACCATGTCGTCGGAGTCGATGTGAATCTTCGGCATCGTGGCCAGAGCTCCGACGTCGACACCGTTCACGCGGACGCTGGTGGGGATCAGCGCCTTCCGGGCTCATGCGCTGCACCGATGATCTCCACTCGGGAACCAGTCACTACTCCTCCAACGCAGGGTGGCCTTCGACCGGCCGTCGAGTGCGAACCACTGACGAGGCAGCCGCCGTTCCCCCTTCGCGAGCACTCTTCTGCCGGTGATGCCACGTGCACAGCATCTGTAGGTTCTCATCCCTGTGATCGTCTCCAGGAATGATGTGATCTACGTCAGTACCAGGCAGCCCACACGTGCGGCCGTCGCTGTACCGCGCCACACACGCGCCCTTGTCACGGCGGATGATGCGGCGTCTGATGCGAGGCCAGTCCTTCGGAAGACGGCTTCTGCGGGTACTGCCGGCCCACGCCATTCCGTCACCTCCATGCCGGTATCTGCCGTACTCTGGTCGCCTCATGTGGCTGGGGAGTCACAGACGGTGGGGGAATCATGCGTATCGCAAGTCGGGTTGCCACTTCGTCGGCAGCCTTGGTCATCACTCTGATAGGCGTCACGGGATGTTCAGGTGGGACTGATCAGAAGGCAGATACGAAACCCACCGAGTCGGCAGTATCGGGACCTGATTTCTCCACGGAGAGCGTCGCACCCGAAACCGCAGAACCAGCGCTAAAGATGGGGCAGACGGGGACGTACGTCGTGGGCACGACGAGCATGGAGATCACACCGAAGGGCGTGAAGTACGTGACTCCGTCGGACGTTGGTACAGAGACTCCTCCGCGCGGCCAGTACGCCGTTCTCACCTTGACGGTGAAGAACGTCGGTTCCATGAGCGGACCCTTTAAGTCTTGGCACTCGCTCAAGTGGTTCGACGCCACCACCGCCATGCAGGATGTATCCACGGCCATCGGCACACCAGGACTAGACGTCGACACCACATACGCGCCCGGCCAGTCAGTGACCGGTGACATCGTCCTCGATGTAGTACGTCGTGGCGGAAGCGTGGGTTACTACGAAGACGGTGTCGACATCCCCGCGTTCAGCATCAACTTGCCGAAGTAGCTGCGACACGACTCAGCCCCGCCACAGGTATGCCCACCGTGACGGGGCTGGATGGTCGCTCAAGCCTGATGAGCGAGGTGCCGCGCCATTCGCCGGCCAACCGTCGAGCTCATCAGGAAATCTGTTTCTACTTGTGCTGGTCGCAGCGTCCGCCACTGCCGGCAGAACGCCCACAGCCGCTCGCACTGCACGTCGCGTACGTTCCGCCACTCTTCGGCGTCGTCTGTCGTCGGTACCGATCCACAGCGTGCGCGGGGCACCTCGGACCTACTACAGCGGCAGATGTACAGCCGCCCTCACTACACGTCGGGTGTATCAGGTCGCCCATCGTCCGCCTCCTCTATCGGAGGCTTTCCCTCCCCACTCAGGATATGTGGGGGCAGCGTCATCTCAATGAGCCGCCCCCACACTCGTCGGACCGGCATCGCTACAACCGCAGGCCCGGAGGAGAGTTCGGGAGAGCGGGAGCGATGCAGCCCGAAGGGGGTGGCGCGCGGTCAGGCGCTGCATCTTCCCCCTCTACTTAAGTTATGTGGGGGTGCGTCACGGTTTTGGCTTCATGACCGTCGACGGCCCTCCGCCTCCCCAGAGGCCGGTGATGACAAAAGGACAAACTAACTCCCTTTTTCAAGTCCCCTTGAGAGGTCTCTATAGGGTTAGAAAAATAGGGGTTAGTTTGTCCTTTTGACCTCAGAACGGCCTCACTTACAACCGAGAGTGAGGATTGCCCGCCGAGTAGCTACGCATCGTGATCACTCGCGACTATGGCAGGCGAGGGAAGGCGGCCGACGGGAGGACAGCGAGGTCAATTCTCCCCGACGAGCGCGCCGACAGCCCTCCATCACAACGCCAGAGCCTGTTATAGAGTCGTTACCTTTCGGCCCAAACTCGCGCCCTCCAGCTCAACAACCGCGCGAATGGACGCCCTCATACGGGAGATGACTTGGCGTCAGTCGGTGTTCTCCTCAGCCACGATCGCCTCCAGCGCGGCGCCTTCAGGGTCTCCTTCGGACTGATATGTGAAGATCAGGCGGTCACTCCTGAATGACCGTGCACCCTTCTCAGGTGCTCGCTTCACCTCGATGCGCGCATGGAACATGCGGTACAGCTCGTTGTGGCCCCGTTCGCCACGCTCCCGCAGATCCTTGCGCTCCTCCGCATCCTCGACGACGAGTGCGCCGCTCTCATCCACTGCCATCGATCGGAGGATGAGCTTGCCGTGGCGGTTCCATTCGTCGGCAACCGTCCGGCCGGTGTCTCGGGATACCGTCGATGCCTCACGCGTCGGCAAACTCCGTAGGCGCTCTAGACGTTCCGTCAGGCTCCGGTGCTGTGTGCGAAACCGCTCGACGGCGCTCCCCTTATATAGGCCCGACCGCCGATCCGCCTCCAGCTCATCTAGAGCCGTTTCAGCAGCCGCGATGTCTCCGGCATAGCTGACCCCCGGAATGTGTTCTTCGATCACGTACTTCATGCTCCCGTGCCGCCTGAGGAACTCCTCCCCCACCCACGTCTCCACGGGATCGGCAACGATGTTCACACCCGGGCAGTCCAGGCCCTTGGACTTCGATGGGCAGCGGTAGCGCAGACTGCGCCGGTAGCCATCGCTGCCCACGCTGGTAGAACCGTCCCGGTACATGAGGCCTCCGCATTCATGACATGCCTGCACGTACGACAGAGGCCCAGTGTTTTTGCGTCGTGGCGTCTCCAACTTCTCCCGTTGCGTCGTGCTGTGCGGCTTCGACTCGATCAGTGACCGCAGTTGGTCTTGCTCGTCCAGGCTCAGGATGGGACGCGCGATCATGACGGGCAGTCCGTCGTCCCCGCGCACGATGCGCCCATCATGGTCCGTGATGACGCCGGCAGTCGTGGGGTTTAGGAGGATGCGGACCAGGGTCTCCCGGAGCCATTTGGTTCCCGTCGGCTCTTTGCCCGCATCGATGAGCCGACAGTCCGATTCAGTAGGCTCCCCTTCGGCATTGAGTCGCTGAACCTCAGCATGAGGAGACGACGGTATGCCGGACACTCCGAAGATGTTGTCCGCGGCTCGTCGGATGATGCCGCATCGGTGGCGGTGGTCATCCAGCTTCCACCCCAACGACTTGCCCGTGTCCGGATCTTTCCCCAAGTGCACTTTGATGCGTCCGTATGGCACCCGTCCGCCAGGCCACCGACCCGTTTGACGGAGGGTGTCCCTGGTCTCCTGTGCTCTCTCCTTCATGACTTCCAACTCGTTCTCCGCAAACATGGCGGCGATGCCGGCGAACATCCTTCCCTCTCGCGTGCTCGGGTCAATGTTCATGCGTACGGTGTTGATGCGCTTGCCGTTGTCCCTGCACCAGTCCATGAGGGCTGAGAACCAGACCACACGACGTGCCCACCTATCGACGCGCAGTGCGACCATGCCGTCATAGGGCTTCGGAGGAGTCGACGTCAGCCACTCAGCCAGGTGCTTGCGCTTCCAGGGAGACACCTCTCCAGAAACGTCAGTGTCGACGACAACTTCGACGACAACACCGCCCATGACGTCCTCAACCCAGCGGCATCCTTCTTCAGTCTGCCGCTCGACCGATGTGCTCTCGTCGGTGTCGCGGCTCAGGCGGACGCTGACGATCCACCGGTCACCTGCCGAGCCGGCTGTAAGCGCTGGTCTACGCGAGTGTTTGACGTTCCGACGACGCGGGTTACTTGTCTCGGTCTCTACCATGGCCGCATACCTCCGTGGTCGTAGGTGTGAACGCTACTCTTTTGACCATGCCATGTGGTTCCACCGCCCCTTCCGCGCCGACGAGTGGTTCCTCTACGACCAGGAGTCCCCGATCTCCACCGGCGGTCGCGGGCTCGCCCGTGGACGGATCTACGATCGCGAGGGCAGGCTGCTGGTGTCCGTGGTGCAGGAGGGCCTGTTCCGTAAGTTGGGCGGCTGAGCCGCCCTCCCCTTGAGGAGACAAAGATGACAACGCTGTATGACATCCCCCTGCGCACCCTCACCGGTGAGCCCACCTCGCTCGCCGAGTACCAGGGCAAGACCCTGCTGATGGTGAACGTCGCCTCGAAGTGTGGTCTGACACCTCAGTACGCGGGTCTGGAGCGGTTGCAGAAGAGCTACGGGGCCCAGGGCTTCACGGTGATCGGCGTACCGTGCAACCAGTTCGCCGGGCAGGAGCCGGGAAGCGCGGAGGAGATCCAGACCTTCTGCTCAACGACCTACGGGGTCAGCTTCCCGATGCTGGAGAAGGTGGATGTCAACGGCGAGAGCCGCCACCCCCTCTACACGGAGCTGGCCAAAACGGCGGACGCGGAGGGCAAGGCCGGAGACGTCCAGTGGAACTTCGAGAAGTTCCTGATCAATGGAGACGGCGAGGTGGTCGCCCGTATCCGGCCCCGCACCGAGCCGGATTCCCCTGAGGTAATCTCCGCGATCGAAGGACTGCTCACGTCCTGACGCGGCGGGTGAACCGTATCCCGCCGTCCCGATGTCACCAGGGGGAGAGATGGCGCTGGGTCAGAAGACGGGCACGGCAACGGCGGACCGGCGGGAGCGACCCAAGTGGACCAACTTGGTGTCGCTCGCCGCGGGCGGCGTGGTCGCGGCGCTGGGTACCCACTGGTCGTATGTCACCGCCTTCGGTGGCACGCCCCCGATCGTGGGGACGCGGATCACTCCGGAACAGGCCAGTGTGGGGATGGGGCTCGCGCTGCTGCTGGGTACGGCTGTCGCGGTCCTCGTGACGGAGCAGTTGTTCCGCAGGATCGCCATCCTGGCAGCCAAGGCGCTACGGCCGCCGAGCTGACCGGGTGCGCTCCGAGTCCGGCATCTACTCCACCCCAGGCGGGCAGCTGCCGGGCTCGCTCCGGCCCCAGCGGCCGCTCCTACCAGGCAGGGGAGCGCCGCCCTGGTCGTCTCGCAGGTGGGCCACCCCGCTGGATGGGTGAACTCAGCACCGGGCACGGGTCTTCCTCCAGGCTGAACGGCACGGGCCCCGTTCACCCCACGGGTACGGTGAGCCATCACGTTGATCTCCAGAGACGCCGACCGGGGAAATGGCGCGGTAGGTGATCATCGGGGTCAGAGCTTGTAGATCTTCCCGGCCCCGTCCATGATCGCGTTGAACCGAGCACGGACCATCGCTCTCCGGTCCCGCTGGTCAGTCTGCTCTTCGGCGGGGCTTCATCGGCTGGGCCATCGCACTCGTCCTCGCCATGCGCACATCCGCGGTGCGGGCGAGGTGCCTGAGAATCCGACGGCCGGCCCTGGGAGAGCACGGGCCCGTGGAGAGCACCGGCTCTTCGGGAACCCCGGCTCTTCGGGAACGGGGCAAACGCCGTTGGCCGAAGGGGGCGTCGAGCAGGCCCGGCCCGGAAGTCAGCGGATCGGCACCCCCGCCAGAGCGCGTGCGATCACCAGTCGCTGGATCTCACTGGTCCCCTCGAAGATCGTGTAGATGGCCGCGTCCCGATGCATCCGCTCCACCGGGTACTCGCGGGTGAATCCATTGCCGCCGAGGATCTGGATGGCCTGAGCGGTGACCCGTTGGGCTGCCTCACTGGCGTACAGCTTGGCCATCGAGCCCTCGGCCGAGGTGAACGGCTTGCCGCTCGCCGCCATCCAGGAGGCGCGCCACACCAGCAACCGTGCCGCGTCGATCCCGGTGCGCATGTCGGCGAGTTGGAAGGCGATGCCCTGATTGTCGATGATGGGGCGGCCGAACTGCTGGCGGATCTTGGCGTAGTCGAGGGCGATCTCGTACGCGGCCCTCGCCGTGCCCACCGCCATCGCGCCCACCACGGGTCGGGATGCCTCGAAGGTCGCCATGGCCGCATTCCTGACCCGGGAGTCAGGGGTGGTAGCCAACTCTCGCGTTCGAGCGAGACGCTCATCGAGCCTCTCTTTGCCGCCGAGCAGGCAGTGGCCGGGTATTCGCACGTCGTCGAGGACCACTTCGGCCGTGTGCGAGGCGCGAATGCCGTGCTTGTGGAACTTCTGGCCCTGGGCCAGCCCCGGAGTGCCGGGCGGGATGACGAAGGAGGCATGGCCCTTGGAACCGGCCTCGGGGTCAATGACCGCCACCACCACATGCACCTGGGCGATTCCACCGTTGGTGACCCACGTCTTGGTTCCGTTGAGGACCCATTCGTCCTTGGTCTCGTCATAGCGGGCACGGGTGCGCATGGCGGCCACGTCGGAGCCGGCGTCCGGCTCCGACGAGCAGAAGGCGGCGACCTTGACGTCATGGGCATCGCCGTACATCTGCGGTATCCAGGTGCCGATCTGCTCCTCGGTGCCATTGGTCAGCACACCGACGGCGGCGAGTCCGGTGCCCACGATGGAGAGGGCGAGACCCGCGTCACCCCAGAAGAGTTCCTCCATGGCCATCGGTAGGCCGAGACCCGTGGGGTCGAAGTACTGCTGGGCGTAGAAGTCGAGTGAGTAGATCCCCGCCTTCGCCGCCTCCTGGATGACCGGCCAGGGAGTCTCCTCGCGCTCGTCCCACTCGGCCGCGGCCGGACGCATCACCTCGGAGGCAAAGCCGTGCAGCCAGTCGCGGATCTGCTTCTGGTCCTCGTTGAGTTCAAAGGTGAACCCGGCCATGTCCCCTCCAAGGCTGCGACGGCACCAGCTGTTACTTCCGGTAACTTCAGTCTGTTACCGCTTGGTAGCGCGTGTCAACCGCCGAGGGATCGAACTCCCTGAGGCCTCTGGAGGGTGTTAGTTTTCCCAGGCGTCACGCAATCGCTCGGGCGGGGAGATACACGCATGGAGACCACACAGCAGCCCTCCGACCAAGATCGGCCGGCACAGCAGCGGCGCCGGGAACTACTGGAAGCGGCTGACCGGGTGGTCCTCAGGGATGGACCCCATGCGTCGATGAACGCCATCGCCGCGGAGGCGGGCATCACCAAGCCCATCCTGTACCGGCACTTCGGGGACAAGGGCGGCCTCTACCGAGCCCTGGCGAAGCGTCACACCGACGCCCTGCTCGGGTCGCTCAGAGCGGCACTGGACGCACCCGCGGAACGACGGGAGCGGGTCGAGGCCACCCTCGACACCTATCTCTCCGCCATTGAGCTGCGACCCCAGGTGTACCGCTTTCTGATGCATCCGGCGGAGGACCACCAGCCGACCGAGGGAGGCTTCGACGTGGGCCGCCACTCAGCTCCCCTACTGCGGCGGCTGGGTGAGGAGTTGGCCCAGGTGATCCATGAGCGGGTCGAACTGGGGCCGGACGGGGAGCGGCTCGCCCGAGTGTGGGGTCATGGGATCGTCGGAATGATGCACGCCGCGGGCGACTGGTGGCTCGGGGAGCGCCCCTGCTCCCGGGCCGAGTTGGTGCGGTGCCTGGCGGACCTGCTGTGGGGGCGACTCGCAGCGGTGGGGGACCGCGCGGGCGGGCCGCAGTTCTGAGGCCCCGCACCAGGGACACCAGCCACCGCGCCACCGCCCCGCGGTACCTGGTTCGACCAGGCCGGATCGAGTCGGCGGCGCCCTCCACCAGGCGCCCGCACCCACGTCGGACGCAGCACACCGCGGAGTCCGGGACTTGGCGATGGTCCGGGGCTCAGGGGAGTACCCGCCGTGCGGGGAGCCGCGCCGGGGCCCAAGGCGCCCGGCGCACCGCGCGCAGCAGCCGTGAACGGCGCCACCCGGTGACTCGATCCGCGTACACCACACCCTCCACATGGTCGCACTCGTGCTGGAGGCAACGGGCGAAGAATCCCGTCCCCTCCACCCGCACCGGAGTGCCCTCCTTGGTCACTCCCTCCACCACCGCGATGTCGTATCGCTCGGTCCCCGCCTCAAGTCCAGGCAGCGAAAGACACCCTTCGGACCCTCGGAGCGTGACCCCGTCCACCGCCACCAACGTCGGATTGACGACATGTCCGAGATGGCGTACATCGTCGTCGTCCGGGCAGTCATAGACGAACACCCGCACTCCGAGGCCCACCTGATTCGCCGCGAGTCCCACCCCACGGGCCGCGTACATCGTCGCGAACATGTCCTCGACAAGCTGATTTAGCTCCTGGCCGAAGTCGGTGACACTCTCGCAGGGTGTGTGCAGCACCGGATCGCCGATGAGGCTCATCGGCCTCACACGTCCCGTACTGCCGGGGATTCGCCGATTTCGCATGGCCGTAAGCGTACGTTCGGCACGAGCCTCCCATCTCCGGCGGTGCCGAGGTAGGGCCGTTGCGCCGGACCTGGATAGGCTGGGCGGGACCAATGCAAGGAGGATCAAGGACGATGTCAGGCAACTCGGAGCCACTGACGCCACGCGCCAAGCTCGCCGTGACGGCGGGTAAAGCCGCGGCCGCGGTCTCGCGCGCCGCTGGACGGGGCAGCGGTTCGGTGATCGGCGGCCGGGTCGCGCTCAAACTCGACCCCGATCTGCTGGGGCGGCTGGCGCAGCACCTGGACGTCGTTCTCGTGTCGGCGACCAACGGCAAGACCACCACCACCCGGCTGATCGCTGAGGCGCTGAGAGCCGCCGGCCCGGTCGTGTCCAATGCGCTCGGCGCCAATATGCCGGCCGGTATCACCTCGGCCCTCGCCGGTGGCTCGGACGCCAAGTTCGGGGTGATCGAGGTGGACGAGAAATATCTCGCCGGTGTGGCCAGGGATGTGACGCCCAAGGCCATCGCCCTCCTCAACCTCTCCCGCGACCAGCTCGACCGTGCGGCCGAGACCCGGATGCTCGCCGAGAAGTGGCGTGAGGGGCTCGCCGGTTCCAAGGCGATCGTCATCGCCAACGCCGATGACCCGCTGATCGTCTGGTCCGCCTCCTCCTCCCCCAATGTGGTGTGGGTGGCAGCCGGCCAGGAGTGGAAGGACGACGCCTGGTCCTGCCCGTCCTGCGGCGGTGTGATGCAGCGCCCCGGCGACGACTGGTTCTGCGGTGAGTGCGGTTTCCGCCGCCCGGCCCCCAGCTGGGTGCTCCGCGGCGACCATGTACTGGACCCGCATGGCTCCGCCTGGCCGATCCGGCTTCAGCTCCCCGGCCGGGCCAACAAGGCGAATGCCGCCACCTCGGCCGCCGTGGCCGCCTGCTTCGGTGTCCCGCCGCAGGTCGCCCTGGAGCGCATGTACTCGGTCCAGGCCGTCGCGGGCCGCTATGACGTGGTCACCTTCATGAACCGCGAGCTGCGGCTGCTGCTGGCCAAGAACCCGGCGGGCTGGCTGGAGACGTTCTCACTGATCGACCCACCGCCGACCCCGGTCATCCTCTCCGTGAACGCCCGCGGTGCGGACGGCACGGACACCTCCTGGCTCTGGGACGTCGACTACACCCGTCTCCGGGGCCATCCGATCTTCGTCATCGGCGACCGCCGACTGGACCTCGCGGTCCGCCTGGAAGTCGCGGGTCTGGAGTTCCAGGTCTGTGACACGGTCGACGACGCGGTGTACAACGCCCCGCCCGGGCGGATCGAGCTGATCGCCAACTACACCGCCTTCCAGGATGTACGCCGCCGCGTCGGCAACTGATCCGCGGACCCGAAGCAGACCGGCAGCCGACCGGAGAACGACGTCAGAGGATTCCCATGAGAATGAGCGACAACAGTCTGCGGCTGGTCTGGATCTACCCGGACCTCCTCAGCACCTACGGCGACCAGGGCAATGCGCTCGTCGTGGAGCGCCGGGCCCGACAGCGCGGGCTCGATGTGATGCGCATCGACGTGCGCAGCGACCAGCCGATCCCCACCTCGGGTGACATCTACCTGATCGGTGGCGGTGAGGACCGTCCGCAGCGGCTCGCGGCCGAGCGGCTACGTCGCGACGGCGGGCTCTCCCGGGCCGCCTCCAACGGGGCGATCATCTTCTCGGTCTGCGCCGGCTACCAGATCCTGGGTCATGAGTTCATCAATGACCTCGGTGAGCGCGAGCAGGGCCTGGGGCTGATCGATGTGATCTCCACCCGTGGCGAGGGCGAGCGCTGTGTGGGCGATGTGCTCGGCGACATCGACCCCCGGTTCGGGCTCCCGCAGCTGACGGGGTTCGAGAACCACCAGGGCATCACCCATCTCGGCCCCACCGCCCGCCCCTTCGCCCGTACGGTCATCGGCCGGGGCAACGGCACGGGCGACGGTACCGAGGGCGCCTACAACGACACCGTCTTCGGCACCTATATGCACGGCCCGGTCATGGCACGCAATCCGCAGATCGCGGATCTGCTGCTGAAGCTGGCCCTGGACGTGAACGCGCTACCGCCGACGGACGACCGGTGGTTCGAGGCGCTGCGGGCGGAGCGGATCGCCGCTGCGACCCAGCCGGCGTGATCGCCGCGACCGTCAACGACTCAGTGCCCGGGGTTGCGACAGCACCCCGGGCACCGTCATGTCACGCGGGGCGAGTGGAACGTCCCCACTCGTACGCAAGTGGGATGTGAGCCGTCCATCACTCGGACGCTCAGTTCGGTTCTCGCCACCTCGCGCCGGTAGGGTGGCGTTGATACAACCGGACGACGTGGTCCGGGAGTCGGCCCACGTTTGCAAAGGTACTCGGGCAATGCGCATTGGTGTACTCACCTCCGGCGGCGACTGCCCCGGTCTGAACGCCGTCATCCGCTCCGTCGTGCATCGCGCGGTCGTTGACCACGGTGACGAGGTCATAGGCTTCCACGACGGTTGGAAGGGTCTTCTGGAGTGCGACTACCGCAAGCTCGATCTTGACGCGGTGGGCGGCATCCTGGCGCGTGGCGGCACCATCCTCGGATCTTCCCGGGTCCGTCCCGAACATCTGCGGGACGGTGTAGAACGCGCCAAAGGCCATGTGGCTGATCTTGGCTTGGACGCCATCATCCCCATCGGTGGCGAAGGCACCCTCAAAGCGGCACATCTGCTCTCCGAGGGCGGCTTGCCGATCGTCGGGGTACCGAAGACGATCGACAACGACATCGCCTCGACCGATGTCACCTTCGGCTTCGACACCGCCGTGGGTGTGGCGACGGAAGCCCTCGACCGGTTGAAGACCACCGCGGAGTCCCACCAGCGGGTACTGATCGTCGAGGTCATGGGTCGACACACGGGTTGGATCGCCCTCCACTCCGGCATGGCCGCCGGCGCCCACGCCATCGTGGTCCCGGAGCGCCCCTTCGACATCCAGGAGCTGACCAAGCGGGTCTCCCAGCGGTTCGACGCGGGAAAGCGATTCGCCATCGTCGTGGTCGCCGAGGGCGCGAAGCCCCAGGAGGGCTCGATGCACTGGGACGAGGGCGGCAAGGACATCTACGGGCACGAGCGCTTCGCGGGTGTCGCCCGGCAGCTCTCGATCGAACTGGAGCAGCGCCTCAACAAGGAGGCCCGCCCGGTGATCCTCGGGCATGTGCAGCGCGGTGGTACGCCCACGGCGTACGACCGGGTCCTCGCCACCCGGTTCGGCTGGCACGCGGTGGAGGCTGCGCACCGGGGCGAATTCGGCATGATGACCGCACTGCGGGGCACGGACATCACCATGGTCCCGTTGAAGAGCGCCGTGGAGACGTTGAAGACCGTCCCCGACGCGCGCTACGCCGAGGCGCGGGTCGTGCTGTAGGGCCTCAGAGATGAGGGAGCTGCCCCCGGCGGAAGTCTCCGCCGGGGGCAGTTCTACTCTGGTGCAGGCAAGCGGACAACCCAGTACGAAACAGGAGCCGGCGGATGGATCACAGCGGGCACGGCACGACCATGGATCTGCCGCCGTTCACGCTGGGACGGGCCTTGGAGTTCTCCCCTGACCTCTTCTTCCTGATCGGCTGCGTGCTGGCGCTGCTGCTCTACGGCTGGGGTGTGCTGCGGCTGCGCAAGCGCGGCGACTCCTGGCAGGTGAGCCGGACGGTCTTCTTCGTCATCGGTGTGCTGAGCGTGGCACTGGTGACGTGCACCAAGCTCAATGACTACGGCATGGTCATGTTTAGCGCGCACATGGTCCAGCACATGGTGATCAGCATGCTCTCGCCGATCGTGCTGCTCCTGGGCGCACCGGTGACACTGGCACTGCGGGCGCTGCCGGTCGCGGGCCGGGGCCGCAAGGGTCCCCGTGAGCTGCTGATGGCCCTGCTGCACAGTCGCTACATGCGGGTCGTGACGCATCCGGTGTTCACGATCCCGCTGTTCATCGCGAGCCTCTACGGCCTCTACTTCACCCCGCTCTTTGACTTCCTGATGGAGTCCAAGCCCGGGCACATCGCGATGATGGTGCATTTCCTCGCCGTGGGGCTGATCTTCTTCTGGCCGATCATGGGGGTGGATCCGGGACCGCACCGGCCCGGATATCTGATGCGGATGCTGGAACTCTTCGCCGGGATGCCGTTCCACGCCTTCTTCGGCATCGCTCTGATGATGGCGAGCGAGCCCATGATCAAGGCGTATCAGAATCCGCCGGCGTCACTCGGTATCGATGTGCTCGCCGACCAGAACGCGGCGGGCGGGATCGCCTGGGCGTTCAGTGAGATCCCCTCGGTGCTGGTGTTGATCGCGCTGGTGTACCAGTGGCGTCGCTCGGAGGACCGCCAGGCCCGGCGCACGGACCGGGCCGCCGACCGCGACGGTGACAAGGAGCTCCAGGCGTACAACGCCTATCTCGCCTCGCTCCACGCCCGAAGCGGCGGTGGCGGCAACAGGAAGAGCACCGGCGGCGGGAGCGGTGGGACGGGGGCGGGCACCGGCGACCGTCAGGGTGTGCCGTCACCGTAGCGACGGGTCTGCCTGCGCGATCGGAGGCCCGACTGCTTCCCCCGGGTGCCTGCTGGCGGTAGCGCGAAGCGCCGCCCTGGGGTGACCATGAGCTGTGACGGTCGGCCGTCGAAGGAGGGCTCATGTCCGGATCGACGAAGGCGATGGGAGTGCTCACGGTCTCGGCCCTGGTGGTCGTGACCGCCTACACGGCGGCACTCGGCAGCAATGGCTGGCTCTGGTTCGGTTGGGTGGTGCTCGGTCTGCTGACCCTCGGGATGGCGGCCTCGCGCGGTGCCTGACCGCGGATGGTCATCTCAGCCAGGCGGCCCGGGTGACCGCGCGGGTGGCTTCGGCCGCCGTGCGCACCGCGTCCCCGACGCCCTCCCAGGGGACCGGCGCGAGGGAAGGCAGGAGGTTGGCCTCCGGTAGGGGCGCGCCAGGGGTCGGCGCGGCCGGTAGGACCCGCTGGGCCTCGTTGATCCGACGGCTGAACCAGATCACCTTGCCGCCGGGTGTGCCGCAGGTGCCCCAGCTGTCGCTCAGCAGGGCCACGGTGGCAAGGCCGCCCCTCGGCGGACTGGAACTCGTCAGCCGAGGCATCCGGCTGTCGCGATCCGCCACCGACACCACCAGATGGCGACCGGCCCAGCGCAGCTCCACCTCACATGCCCTGTCGCCGGGGACGTGCTGGATGACGTTGCCGATCAGTTCGTCGACCGCCCGGCAGACGGGGACGATATGCGCTTCCAGCTTCCAATGGCGTAGATGCGCCGCGAGAATGCGGCGGATCTGGGGAATTCGCTCTGTCGACGCCTGTACTTCGACCGTGTAGCGACAGGCCGGCTGACCGTGCATGTCCTTGACTCCTCACCGCGACCTGACCAGTTCCTCGACCGCCCGACCCCCGAGTGCAAAGAGTCAGCACGTGTCGTTTCTGGGTCACTGATCAGGGTGACCCGGAGTCCCGTGGTCCGCAACACTTCGCCCATCCGGCGCAGGCTCTCCACTGCCCGAGGACTACCGGGCGTGCCCGGTATCCGACCGGGGCCGGTGGGGCGGCAAGGCCGCCGAACGGGGCCGAGCGAAGCACAGAGGCCGGCTCTCGACCAGAGGGGAGCTCTCCCGATGGCGGGGGTGAGCCGGCTGTGATGGGGCCGAGTGTGTGTCCCCAGGGCGCACCCGTAGGGTGCTCACGTCCGAACGGACGAGGGCGGCGATGGGGGCCGGGACGTGAGGAAGGGAAGAGTCCTTCACCGTCGGATCGCTCTACCCCGAGGAAGCGGAATACACGAGCGGTTCTCATGGGGCCTCGCTAATGTGGGCCACCCATATGAACGCCCATCGGCCGGCGGACAGATGGGAACCAGGACAGCCGCCTCGTCTTGCGGGAAGCGTTTCCCCCATCCCATCGTCATTGACGGCTTCACCCTTCTGCGCACCCTGCGCCGAGCTCCCCTGCGGGTCATGCTCAGGAGATTCGGACCCGGGGGGAAGAATTCTTATGACTCGACCGATCCCTCCCTTCGTCTACCGTGACGACGAAGGAACAGAGCATCAATACCTATCCATAGACGAACTTCAGGCAGACGTAGAATTCTCGGATGATCTAGATGACTACCTCTGCAGGGATGCCACGGGCAATCGCGTACGCCTCATCGTCTGGTGCATGGAGGCGTTGCTGGTTCAACGGGTTCCCGAAGATTTCTCCCTACAACGAATCGTTGTCCATAGGACCAGGACGGCTACCACGGATGTGTTGGTCGAGGCATTCGATGATCAACCACTGCGTGCCCTCGTCCGCGGTGCGGGCACACAGTGGGAAGCGATGCCTCTGGAGGAGATCGACCCCGAGGCAGCCATGGCCCCCCACGACGATGTGACAGCTGCGGAATTCGCCGAGATGTGGCTGAAGTCGAGGACTCGCAGAGAACCACGGAGGCCAGGCGGCCCAGGCGGCTTCTTCGGCTGGTTGAACCCTCTGGCAGGTAGCTGACCCGAGCGGCTCATCGAAGCGGCCGCCCCGATGAGGCGAAGTCCCGAGCCGGGGAGGTTGCCAGGCCCCCAAGGGCCGGCCCCCTCGACAGCCGGATGGCGCTGCCGGGGTCCCATGCCCCCTGGCTGGCCGCGCCGCACCGCGAACGCCAGCGGAGCGGAACGCACGGTGCCCGCTCCCGGACGGACCGGGAGCGGGCACCCTGGGATTGGCGATCAGGCGGGGGTGATGTTCTCCGCCTGGGGGCCCTTCTGGCCCTGGGTGATGTCGAAGCTCACCTTCTGGCCCTCGTTGAGCTCACGGTAGCCCTGGGTGGCGATGTTCGAGTAGTGGGCGAAGACATCAGGGCCTCCACCGTCCTGCTCGATGAAGCCAAAACCCTTTTCCGAGTTGAACCACTTGACGGTTCCCGTAGCCATGTTGTCCTCCAAGGGGACTCGTAGTCGGTGCCCGCACGGTGCGGGAACCGGAGGTGATCGCCCTGGCCCTCAGAGACTCTGAACATCACAATGCCCGCAAGCTCACGCTCACGGGCGACCGGTACTGCGGAACCATGACAGCTGACGCAGACGCTACATTGCGTCGCAGCCGCGCACCAGACTGACTTTTCGGAAAGTCTCCGTCCGTCGGTACCCGTACGCGTCACCACACGCCCCGTGTCGGGACGAAAACGGGCGTTTGCCACCGTCAGCGCACCACCGAGGGTCCACGAGGGACGGGCCACCGGCCTCAGTTCGCCATCCGCGAACCCCCGGTGCGCCCCGATCGACGCAGGCGCCGAGGGAGCACCCGCCCTCGACCGAGGGCCGGACACCCCCACGACCGCCGCCCCGGCCCCCCACCGCCCCGGCGATCGCTTCCCGTCGGCGCTTAGGGCTCGCCGGGAAACAA
Organism: Streptomyces albipurpureus; assembly: GCF_023701525.1. Classification (GTDB taxonomy): domain Bacteria; phylum Actinomycetota; class Actinomycetes; order Streptomycetales; family Streptomycetaceae; genus Streptomyces; species Streptomyces albipurpureus. Next base: position 109,628 of record NZ_JAMQAW010000032.1, on the reverse strand, counting down.
GCCGTCGCTTCCGTTGCCGAGCGTCGTTGTTGTGGTGTGGGGAGACCGGAGGGGATCGAGACCGCGCTGGCGGCGAAGTTCCAGGCACTGTTGCCGCACCTGGAGCGTCAACGCCGACTGGCCATAGGAGCGGAGGCTCGGGCGCTGGGACACGGCGGAATCAGGCTCGTCGCCCGCGCGGCAGAAGTGCGTGAGGGCACCGTGTCGCGCGGGGTGTGTGAACGGGAATCCGGTGACGCGCCGTTGGGGCGGGTCCGCCGGTGGTCGGGGGCCGCAAGCGGGCGGTGGACCTGGATCCGGGTCTGCGGCCCGGCCCGCGCTGCTGGCCTTGGTGGAACCGGGTGTACGTGGCGATCCGATGTCGCCGCTGCGGTGGACGGTGAAGTCGACCCGGCAGGGCCGTCGGGTCTCGGGCGACACCGTCGCTGCTCTGCTGCGCGATGAGGGCTTCAGCCTCCAGGGCAACTGCAAGACCGTCGAAGGTGCCCAGCACCCGGACCGGGACGGGCAGTTCCACTGTCTCAACGAAAGGGCCAAGGACTTCCAAGCGGCCGGGGACCCCGTGATCAGCGTGGACACCGAGAAGAAGGAACTCGTCGGCAACTACAAGAACGCCGGGCTCGAATGGCACCGCGCAGGCGACCCGGTCCGGGTGCAGACCCACGACTTTCCCCACGCCGATCCGGGCGTCGATGACCGACGAAGTTGCAACAACTCCCATTGGAACTAACGCATACCAGCTCAGAAGCACGATCAAAACTCCGCTAACCGCGAGCCACCTGCAAAGCGGCAGCTCAGAGGCCCTCTTCGATTCTCACCAATGGACTTGCAGCACACCAGGTCATCGGTGGAAAAGCCGTAGCTGTACCTCACATCCCATATCCGCAGGAAGACTCGGTACGCCGTGAGCTTGACTCTGAAGCTCGTATAGATCGTCAAGCCGCAGGAGACGCCGATAGCGCGCCGCTGGATGCGCTATCGATGTGTCGGTATACCCCTCGCGCTACGCAGCGCTTGAGGCATCTGAAGATGTCCTTCGTGGGTGCGCCGGGCGATGGAGTCGCGGGTCGTGACGCACGCGGACCAGCACAATTGTGTGCAGTGCGCGGTTGGCCTGGCGGTCACTGAGCCTTTTCCATCCTCAGTCTGAGCTGGCCAGATGGAAGGTGAGGACGGCTTGGGAGAGCGTGGGGGCGAGGGCGGCCAGGAGTTCGACGGCCTCGGTGACGAAGCGGTAGGCGGTGGTGGTGCCGACGCCGAAACCGGCCGCGAGTTGCACGTAAGGGTGGCCGTTTCGGAGGTGGGCGAGAGCGAGCAGGGCCTGTCGGCCCGCGCTCAGGCGCCGCCATCGGGTCCCCGGAGCGCGGCGGTGTTCTCTCAGGCCGGCGGCGAGGAAGCGCAGGGCGGAACTGGAACGTCGCCTCGGACCAGTGCCGTCTGTTCACACCGCCCGGCCTTGTCCGGTATGCCTCTGGATCACCCCTTGCGCGGCCGCGGTATCCGTGGCCGACGCCAGACTGCCCGCGGGCGGGTCAGCCTGCGGGGCGGGTGACGGTCGGCGAGGAACCGCCCACCACCACACAGCCGCTCCACGAACTCCAGCGCTCCGCGACGGGGTTCGTGCTTCCCGGAGGAGAGCCTGCAGATTCCCGGCGTGCGGCAAGGAGATTCACAGCCACCCTTTACAACCGTACGTACGGTCAGTAAGTTCGGCCGCATCGGCTCACCGAATATCCACAAATCACGATTAGTAGTGCCTTAGAAGAAATCTTCAGTAGATCTACTCATTCTGGGGAACCTGATCCACCCTCTACACGACGCCGGAGCAACCCTGGCTCGTCTCCTGATTCCATGCCGAAGACAGAGGACATATGCCGATCTCTTCAACCGGCCCGGCGGACTCCGTCACCTCGCGGCAGGGACTGAGGCTCTTCTGGTACGGACTCTCGGGCGGAACAGACCGCGGGCTTCCAGTCTCTGGGGCCGTCCGTATGGCTTGCCTGGTCAGGAACGGCGATGAGGGCGGCTCGCTGCGACTCCTCAAGGAGACCCGGACAGTCGCACAGGACATCGCGGGCGCCCTCGGGCCGACCAGGATCCCACGCGGCCGGGGGCGCCACCCCAGGCCGCTGTGGAGCCGGAGCCTTCCACCAGGCGGCAAAACGCGAGGCTCCGGCGTACGCGGATCGGGCCGGACTCGTCCCGCCGGGCGGACAAATGCGACTCCCGGTCAGGGCAGAGCCCCGGCCTCAGCGACCGGCCCTCGGCTTCTGTGCGCCCACGCCGCCCCGAGTCGGCACCGACATGCCTCCTCCTCCCCTTTTCCCCGCATTCCTCGCTCAGCGCATCAGCACACTCTGTGAAGGAACGGCCTCATGATCCGTAGACGAATTCTGCCCGCCGCCGGCTTCGCTGCCCTTCTGGTGGGCGTCAGTGCCTGCGGGGGATCCGCGGGCAGCGGTGACACCACGGCCCGGAAGAGTGACTTCTGCAAGCCGCTCACCAAGACCGAGAAGGTGTCGTTCGGTTCCTCCCCGTCGCTCGCCCTCGCCACCTCGGCGCAAGCGGAGGGCGGAGGGTATTACAAGAACGAGAAGCTGGACGTGAAGGCGTCCACGTTCGCCACGGGCCAGGACGTGATCGCCCTTGTCGGCCGAGGTCAGCTCGACGCGGCGATGGTCGGGTACCCGGCGAACATCTTCAGCGCCGTCGACCGTGGCGTGGACGTCCGCATCGTCTCCTCGGCCGGCCAGAACTCCGCGGACAACCCCAGCTCCGCGGTGTACGTGCGCTCCGACCTGATGAAGAACGGTGCCGTATCCGGCATCTCCGACCTGAAGGGCAAGCGGATCGGGATCGCCGGAGCCCCCGGATCCGGCTCCTACTACCTGATCGGCCGGGTCCTGCAGAAGGGCGGCCTCAAACTGGCCGACGTCAAGCATGTCTCCCTCTCGACCGCGGACATGAACACCGCCTTCGAGACCAAGAGCATCGACGCGGCCCTCGTGATCACTCCCTTCAACGCAGCCATCGACAACAGCGGAGTCGCCGAGGTCCTCAGCAGTCAGGGAGCCCTGACCCGCGCCCAGGCAACAGGCATGATCATGGGACCCAACCTCCTCAAGAAGCGGCCCCAGGTCGCCTGCGCCCTGCTCAGGGCCAACATCAATACCGTTAACAAAGAACTCGCACCCGGCTACAGCAAGCGCCCCGAAGTCGTGCAGCGATTCACTGACCTGGCCAAGTTCCCCAAGGACCTCGTGGAATCCACGCCCGAATCCATCTACGACCCCACTCTGGCCGTCGACAAGAAGCAACTCGAGCAGATGCAGCTGATGTTCATCGAACAGGGCTCACTCGACCTCAAGGCACCGCTGCCGTACGCCGAAGTGGTCGACATCGAGCTCCGCGAGCAGGTGGTCAAGTCCCTCGGGCAGGCCCCCCAATAGCACCCGCCAGCGTTCACCACCGTCATGGCCGCGGACACCGACGCCGGGAAACAGTTCCAACGGCGGCGCACCATCACCCGGGACAGGTGACCAATCCCGGGCCCGGACGGGCCTCGACAGACTCGGTACGCTCCAGGACCTCCCCCCGGCCGATCGTCGACTGCGACAGGCCCGTGCGGGCAGCCATCGAGGCACGTGACCAGTGGGTATCCGAGGCAGGTGTGGATTCCAGGGTGGCCACGACGACATCCTCGACCTGGTCGAGGAGGATCGAGGGCGGCCGGCCCGGCCGCGGCTCATCGGCCAGGCCGTCCAGGCGGTCGGTGATGAACCGGGCGCGCGAACGGTCCACCGTGGAGGTGTCGGTACCAAGCTCCTCGGCAGCCTGCTTGTCCGTCCCGCCTTCCGCGCAACGCGGGACGATTCTCACGCGAGGGCCAGGTACCGCGCGGTCTTCGCACCCCGAGACCACCGGACCAGTTGCTTCCGTTCCTCCTGACAAGGGTCATGTGGCGGTGCCAGCCGGGGTAGCGGCGGACCTGGTAGTCGTCCGGGCCGCACTCCTGCTTCGCGGTCTGGAAGCACTCCCCCACCGCCCAGCGGCTGCCGGCGATACGGATCAGCTTCTCCAGCGTGGTGCCCGCGGGGCAGTAGGCGATGTAGTAGGAGATCTCCTCGGGTCTGCTGACGCTACGGCGGGCGATCCCCCAGTGCCGGCGGTCCTCGCGGTGCCAGGGCCGCACCTCGACGCGGGCCCAGTCGTAGATCCGCCGGCCATGGGCTCCCTCGCCGCAGGAACGGCGCTTCCACTTCTGATGGGACAGACCGGGGAACAGGTCGTGGACGGGGTGGTCGATGGACCAGCGGGGGACGACGGTGCCGTGGCGGGTGGTGGCCATGACATGGAAGACGTCCGCCTCTCCAGCTGAACCGCCAGCCTTGCTGAAGCCGTAGGCGGCGTCCGCCGTCACCCAGCCGAACGGGATCCTGTCGGCGATCGCCCGGCGGACCATCGCCATCGCCACCTTCGCCTCGAAGGCGACGCTGTCGCCCATGCCCGCCCGTCGGCACCGCTCACGATCGTCCGTCCAGGACGTGGGCAGATACAGCCGCCGGTCGATCAGTGTGCGTCCGCGGCCGGTCGCGTAGGCGAGGAAGACCCCGATCTGGGAGTTCTCCGTGCGTTCCGGTGCTTGCGCCCGAATATGAACTGCCAACGAAATGATCTTCGAGGTGGTTGGATCGTTTCGGGACCGTTGATCTGGGGGTGTGGCTCGGCCGAAGCCGTGGGATGTGGATGACGAGTTGCGGACGGTGGTCGAACCCCTGCTTCCGAAGGTGGAGCGACGGGTCCGCCATCCCGGGCGCAAGCGGCATCCGGACCGGCTGGTGTGCCAGGCAATCCTGTTCATACTGCATACCGGGATTGCCTGGGAGCACCTGCCGCAGAAGCTCGGTTCGGTTCCGGAATGACCTGCTGGCGTCGTCTGGCTGAGTGGACCGAAGCCGGCGTGCGGGTCCGCCTGCACGAGGTACTTCCTGCGAAACTCCGTCGCCCGGATGCGCTGGACTTCTCCCGGGCAGTGGTCGACGGCTCCCACATCCGGGCGCCAAAGGGGGATCGCCGACAGAACGAAGTCCTGTCGACCGGGGCAGAACGGGCAGCACAAACACCGCCTGATCACCGACGCCAACGGCATCCCGCTCGCTGCCACTCTGACCGGCGGCAACCGCAACGACGTCACCCAGCTCATCCCCCTCCTCCAGGCGATACCGCCCGTGCGGGGCAAGGAAGGTCAACCACGACGCCGCCCGGATGTCGTACTCGGCGACCGCGGCTACGAGTACCGCCACCTCGTCCGCACTCTCGGTGTGAAGCCGTTGATCGCCCGACGCGGTACCCCACACGGCTCCGGCCTCGGCACCCAACGACGGCTGGTAGAACGCGCCTTCGCCCACCTGCGCTGGTTCCGGCGCCTCCGCACCCGCTGGGAGATCCGCGGACGACATCCACGCAGCCTTCCTCACCCTCGGATGCGCACTCATCTACTGGCGACGCCTCAACTCATTGCGACAGGAGTTCTTCGGGCGACCGCTCGTACGAATCTCCAACTCCGCCACCGCACTTGACAGCCAAACTCTTCGGAATGAACATTCATTCCGTGCCTCGACCCTCCGCCGACCTGGCTTCCCGACTCCTTGAATCCGCCCTCGCCCTCTTCGCGGAACGCACCTACGAGGGCACCCAGATGCCCACCGTGGCCCAGCACGCCCGCGTCGGAGTCGGCAGCATCTACCGCTACTTCCCCAGCAAGGAGGCCCTCGGCAATGCCGCCTTCCGTCACGCCAAAGGCGGGCTGCTCGCCGAGTTGACCCGGACCACCGCGGAACCAGCCGACTCAACGAGGGAGGAGTTCGCACAGATATGGCAGGGCTTCACCAGATTCGCCGGCTCCTATCCCGCCGCTTTCGCCTTTCTGGAACACCAGCAGCACGACACCTTCCTGGACGCCGAGAGCCGTGCGCTCGCCGCCGAGATCGACGCCTTCTCCACCGGCTTCATCGAACGCGGCCAGCAGGCCGGTGAGATCCGCGACGGTGACCCGCTCCTTCTGGTCGCCCTCGCCCTGGGCGCCTTCGGCGGCCTGCTGAAAACCATCCGACCCCAACTCATCACCGAACTCTCCCCCGAGGCCCTGGCGGGCGCGGAGTCCGCCGTCTGGGACCTCCTCCACCGGAAGACGTGAAGCCATGAGCACGCCCACCAGTGTCCTGATCACCGGTTGCTCGTCCGGCATGGGCCAGCGGACCGCTCTCGCCCTGCATCGACTGGGCCACCATGTCTACGCCACCGCCCGTCGCCCCGGCGATCTCGCCCCACTGGCCGCGGAAGGCCTGACCACCCTGGAGTTGGACGTCACCAGCGAGGAGTCGATGGCGTCGGCGGTGAGCCGGGTCGAGCACGATCACGGCGTGGTCGGCCTGCTGGTCAACAACGCGGCCTACGGGCTGCACCTACCGGTCGAGCTAGCCGACCCGCAACAGGTCCGGGCCCAGTTCGAGACGAATGTCTTCGGGCTGGTCCGACTCACCCAACTCGTCCTGCCCGGGATGCGCGCGGCCGGTAGGGGGCGGATCGTCAACATCTCCTCGATGGGCGGACGCTTCTCACCACCCGGCGGCGGTTTCTACCACGCCACCAAACACGCGGTGGAAGCAGTCAGCGACTCGCTGCGCCTGGAGGTCGCGCCCTTCGGAATCAAGGTCGTGATCGTCCAGCCGGGCCCCACCATCACGGGGTTCGCCGGCACCGCCGTCTCCACCATGGACAGTGGCCCCAGCGAGGGTCCGTACAGTGCGTTCCGCAGGGAACTTGCGCACATGTATGCCCATAAGACATTCACCCGGCGCAACGGCGCCGTACCGGCCGAAGCCGCGACCAAGGTGATCGTCCACGCCTCCACCACCCCGCGACCCCGCGCCCGCTATGCGATCGGCGCGTTGGCCAGGACCGTGATGATCGCGCGCCGGCTCCTTCCCGATGTCGCGTTCGACGCCCTGATGCGACGAAACTTCCCTCTCCCGGCGGCTCGATAGCTCCACGAACGCGCCCTACTGCCAGGGCGGACCGGGAATGGGGGCTGCGCCGGATCAACTGGGCGCGCGGGGGCGATATCTCCCCCTGTCGCGAGGGGAAGCGCGGGGACCATCGGCCCCATTCCATCGGAGCTCCCAAGGATCTCCCCGCCCGGCCCGACTGAGGGACATGGAAGCGGTGGAGCAGGCCCCACTCCACCGCTGACTCATCAGAGAACTCTTTTCCCCTTGCTGAGTTGTCGCAAGGGGAAAAGAGGGAAAGCGCACATGATGGATGGCCGGGCGCCGTCAGGACGAGGGTCAGGGCAGCTCAGGACCGCCCCGCGTTCACGGACCTGTGCCCGGCAGTCCTGAGAAACACCAAAGACCACGACAGGGAACAAAGGAGGAGCAGCACACCGTCCGTGCCCTGCTGGGAGAGGTTCTCATCGGCTAGGACCTCGTCACCGAGGAAGGAGGACTCCTCGGGCTGGTTCCTGTTCTGGATCCTGTGGCGGTCGAGCGCCTGCCGGTGGTGCGTTGCGCAGATCAGCGGGCTACGATCGATCGCCGCGGTTACGTGGCGACGCACTTCCCCCGCCGTTTACCGACCATTCGTCAGCGAATCGGCGGGGCGAATCAACAGGAGTCCGGCCGAAGACGTCCACAGCCCCTCAGACCTGCGAACAGCCTGCCCCGCCGGAACAACCCGTGACCTGTTAAGAACGCGGCTCCCGAGCCGATCCGGTCGAGTGAGGAGCTCCCCGTGTTCTACTACGTGCTCAAATACGTCCTCATCGGGCCACTGCTACGTGTGCTGTTCCGCCCCAGGATCGAGGGGCTTGAGCACATCCCCGAGCAGGGTGCGGCCATCGTCGCCGGGAACCATCTGTCGTTCTCCGACCATTTCCTGATGCCCGCGATCATCAAGCGCCGGATCACCTTTCTGGCGAAGGCGGAGTATTTCACAGGGCCCGGGATCAGGGGCCGACTGACCGCTGCCTTCTTCCACAGCGCGGGCCAGATCCCGGTGGATCGCTCGGGAAAGGAAGCCGGCCAGACCGCCATTCGGGAAGGGCTCGGGGTGCTCTCCAAGGGGGAGCTGCTCGGAATCTACCCGGAAGGGACTCGCTCGCACGACGGCCGGCTCTACAAGGGCAAGGTGGGTGTGGCGGTGATGGCGCTCACCGCCGGGGTGCCGGTGATCCCCTGCGCGATGGTGGGAACCTTTGAGATCCAGCCGCCCGGGCAGACGCTGCCCAAGATCAAGCGAGTGACCGTGCGGTTCGGGGAGCCATTGGACTTCTCCCGGTACACGGGCTTGGAGAACCAGAAGGCCGCTATCCGCGCCATCACCGACGAAATCATGTACGCGATCCTGGAGCTCTCCGGACAGGAGTATGTGGATCGGTACGCGGCAGAGGTCAAAGCGGAGTTGGAGCAGTCGAAGAAGGCCGCCCGCAGGCGTGAATGAGGACGAACGCCCCCCTGGGGCGCCGTGGGAAAGACGAAGGAAAGGAGAGGAGGGACGGCCGACGATGGCCGCCCCTCCTCCTCGCCGTGGCACCTCTCGCCGTGCCGTCAAGAGCGGTGGTCAGCGCGTTGTGCCCGGTTCCCGCACCGGGCACAACGCGCTTGCTCCGTCGCTACGGCTTGGGCACAGCGTGCGGATCACAGGTCACATTGCGACTGTCGAGCGTGCCGCTGAGTAGATAGGCGTCCACCCGCTGGTTCACACACGGATTGACCAGGCCGGTCACCCCATGCGATCCGGCGTTCTCCTCCACGACCAGCCGTGAGCCCTTGAGCCGCTTGTGCAGTTCGACCGCGCCTTCGAAGGGGGTCGCGGCATCGCGCTCGGCCTGCACGATCAGTACCGGCGGAAGGCCGTTGCCCGACTTCACATTGACCGGGGTGTGCTGCTTGGACGGCCAGGTCGCGCACGGAAGGTTCATCCAGGCATTGGCCCAGGTCATAAAGGGGTAGTCCCGGTGGAGTCGGGTGTTGTCCCGATCCCAGGTGCGCCAGCTCGTTGGCCACTTCGCGTCGGCGCACTCGACCGCGGTGTAAACGGCGTTGCTGTTCTCGGAGCGGATGTTGCCCGCGGTGTCGGAGAGATCGGGTGCCGCGGCATCGATCAGCGGCTGGGCGTCACCAGCCACGTACTTGCTCCAGATCCGGGCGACCGGCGCCCAGGAGGAGTCGTAGTAGGGGGCGCCCTGGAAGAAGCTCGTCAGCTCGGCCGGGCCGACGACTCCACCGAGCGGAGCCTTCTTGGCGGTCGCGCGCAGCTTCTGCCACTGCGCCTCGACCTTCTGGGAGGTGTCCCCGATACGGAAGGTGGCGTCGTGCGCTGCTATCCACTCCTTCCAGTCGTCCCACCGCGTCTGGAAGGCGACGTCCTGGTCGAGGTTGGACTGGTACCAGATCTTCTTGCGCGAGGGGTTGACCACACTGTCCACGACCATCCGGCGGACATGGCCGGGGAAGAGGGTCGCGTAGACGGCACCGAGGTAGGAGCCGTAGGACACGCCAAGGAAGTTGAGCTTGCGCTCCCCGAGTGCGGCCCGAATGACATCGAGGTCGCGAGCGGTGTTCGGCGTGGTCATATGGGGCAGCATCCAGCCGCTGCGCTCGGCGCACCCGTCCGCGTACTCGGCGGCGAGTTTTCGCTGAGCCCGCTTGTCGCCCTCGCTGTCGGGAACCGGGTCGGCCTTCGGAGCCTTCACGAACTCCTGGGGGTCCATACAGGAGATGGGTGTCGAACGGCCGACACCGCGCGGATCGAAGCCCACGAAGTCATACGCCTTGGCCGTATTGACCCATAGGGGGTTCTTGTTGGTGACGCGGGTCGGGAAGCGCAGACCGGAGCCGCCTGGGCCGCCGGGGTTGTACAGCAGGGCTCCCTGGCGCTCCTCCTTGGTCCCGGTGTTCGCGATGCGGTCGACGGCGAGAGTGATCTGCTTGCCGTGGGGGCGCGCGTAGTCGAGCGGTACGGTCACCGAACCGCACTGGATCGGTTGGGGAATCCCCCAGTCGGCGGGGCAGTTCGCCCAGTCGATGCCTTTCTGGGCGGCCCGCTCGGCGGCGATCTCCACGCCGCGGTTCTCGGACGGACCACCGTGCCGCGCCTCGGCGCTGGCTGTCGGCGCGGCAATCGCGCCCGCGATGAGTGTGCCCGCTATCAGAGTGCCGGCCGAGCCGAGCACCGCTGTGCGTCTCACCTGGAACTCCCCCTATCTGTCGTCGGGTCCTTTCGGGGATCTTGTCGCTTGAAGGTGCACCAACAAAAGGTCGGGCAGGCGTTCTTTGCTCAACCAATAACCGGTACCCGGAGTCCGCTCAGCGGTACAGGATGAGTTCGCCATGAATGCCCCTTCCGAGGAGGGGCGCGCTGCGGACCGCAGACCGCGCATCAGGCGGGTGTGTCGGGGGATGTCGTGGGAATGGGGTCACCGCTCCCCAAGGGACGCGGGCGCACACCAGGGCCGGGTGTCCCCGCCTTGGTGAGCGGCGAGCACCCGGCCGTCGTCCTGCGAACGTCATTCCACCCAAGCCCGGCCCGGGGGCCCTCTACCCGGTAACGGAAGCCATGGCTCCCCGGCCCGCCGGGGAGAACGAAGGGTTCAGCCGTGCGGACCGGGGCGACGGTGCTCCGAGGTCAGACCGAAGCCGCCACGTCCAAGAGCCGCGGTTCCGGCAGTGCTCACGGATGAGACCGCGCTGACCGCCTGATCCGCCACGGTCTCCTGCTCGGCACGCTCCTGTTCGAGTCGCTCCAGATCGGAGGCCGACACCAGCGCTACGAGCGGCTTGCCATGGCGGGTGACGACAACGCGCTCACCACCGTAGACAACGCGGTTGATCAGCTCCGCCAACTCTGCGCGTGCTTGCGTCACCGGAATCTCGTAGGCCATGCGTTCAGCTTAGTCCGCGCGCCGAACCTCCACGGGCTGGAGAACGCGGCCGAAGTCCAGGTCAGGGACCGTCCGGAGCGGCGACCAGCGGCCAAGGGGATATCCCGTAGTTCAGGGTGGATCGCCCCTTAGGGGCAGGTTTCTTCGACCTTCACCGCGCCGAAGTTCAACTCGGTGTCCAGGGGCATGGTCTTGCCCTCCGGGTAGTTCTGCGTGCAGACCTTCCAGTTCCGGTCCAGGACCTGCATCCGGCTGGCGCCGGTGCTGTCGTGTGAGGTGAGGATGTGGAAGCCCGCCGCCTGTGCGGAATCCTGGGCGTCCTGGAGTCCCATCCCCACGAACCGGGGCACGGCCTTGCTCTCCGATTCCTCGGCACGCGATTCCTTGGTCTTCTGCGGGGCGGGTTCGGTAGCGGTGTCGACGGCAGCCTTTGCCCCCTTGCCCGTACCGTCGACGGGTTTCACCGTCACGGTCGCGGTGACGGTGGGCGCCGCAGCCTTGCCGCTGCCCGCGGTCTCCTTGCTGTCACTTCCGGACGAACCGATTCCCACGCCTATGAAGAAGAGCAGGGCAGCCGCCGGGATCACGATCCGCTTGCGGGCCCAGGAGGGCTGCTTCGTCGGCGGTTGGGCCGGGGGCTGACCCCACTGCGGCCCGGTTGGCGGCTGCTGCGGTTGCTGGCTGTATGTCACTGCGCTCCCAAGGTCGAGTCATGAAAGACCAGAACTTAGCGGGATGGATACTGGATTTTCGAATCAAAGGGGATCAGTAACTTTTTCGTGACAGATAGCCGGAGATGTGGTGACGGCCCATCACGTGATGACCTCCACCCCCTTCCTCCACCCTCGAAGCGGTATATGCCTGATGTGTCACACTCAACGTACGTCCTGTACATTTCCTGGAAGCCGTCCCCTGGAGAGGTGCGTCATGGACCGCCCCAACGCCCGCCATGAACCGCCCGAACCACCCCCGCTACCCGCCCTCACCCGCGCCGAGGAGGAGTTCATCGACGCCTATCTCGGCGTCCTGGACCAGGTGGGGCGCATCAACCCAGCCCGCTCGACCCACACCTACGGCGCGCTCCGTGCGGCGCAGGCGCTGGTCTCGCGGGCGACGGCCCTGAGGAAGGCCCTCACGCTGATGCATCAACGCGGCGAGAGCGAGGTGCACACGGAGACACTCACCCGCGCGCTGAGGGTTCTCGACGGCGAGCAGAGGGCCGCGAAGGTCGCCGTGCCACCGGTGACTCCTCCCTGACGCCTCATCGAGAGCGGCATCACAGGTCCCGTCAACCGCCATTGGAGTAGCGGTCAAGCTCGCCCATTTGAAGTACGTACCGCTCGCCTAGCAGCTACGGTCGAGTTGCGCATCACCATGACGTGTCGAACGGAATGTCTTATTCCGGTGCTGGTACGGGCATCCTCACCCGTCGAGGGCCGATCGCTCCCGGCCCATGTCCACCTGATCAGACCAATGGTGTGAAAACTCACATATCACCGTTTCCACTCGGCAATTTGACAGGTCGTGGGTCAAGATCCCTGGGACGACAAGCCCCCGTCACCTCGGCGGGGCAGCCCGGGAGGACGCCGAATCCTGCCGCCGCCTGGGCGACTGGTCGACAGGAGTGCTTCGGCAGGAGTGGAGGACCCAAGCAGTACGGGACATCCGGAATTCCGAATGTCCCTTGGGGTGAAGCCGCATTAGCGACCGGGCACCTTCGTCCGCCCGAACCCGACAGGTCATCCTTCACAGGCGGCTGACGAAGGGTTGCGCATGAGTGCGCAGAAAAACGTCCCGTTCCTGCTGAGTCGGGCGGGGGCGGTATCCGCCCTCACCATCGCCGCTGTCGGGGGATCGCTGCTCGTACCGGGCGGCACACCCGAGGCACATGCCGCGTCGAGCCACGCGGGCAAGGCACTCAAGGTAGCGGCATCAAAGAAGGGCGCACCGTACAAGTACGGCGCAGTGGGACCGTCCCGCTTTGACTGCTCGGGGCTGACTCTCTACTCATTCAAGAAGGCGGGCAAGAAGCTCCCCCGTACCGCACAGCAGCAGTACAACAAGACCAAGCGCATCTCGGCCTCCAAACGGCAGGCCGGGGACCTGGTCTTCTTCTACTCCGGGAGGAACGTCTACCACGTGGGCATCTACGCCGGTCAGAACAAGATCTGGCATTCCCCCAAGACGGGCTCCTGGGTGAAGCTGGACAAGATCTGGTCGAAGAGCGTCAAGTACGGCCGAGTGGGCTGACGGCCCCGCACCAAGCCTCGTACTGAATCCGCGTCGGCCCCGGGTGTGGTCCCCGGCGGTCGGCGCGGTGCTCTGTCTCCCGGTGCCGGCGGTTGCCGAGGCCGAGCGCCTGCGTCGATGGACGCCGATCGGTTCCGCGAGGTGTCTGCCGACCGCTGCGGACCCTCTCCGCTCCCGCCGAAGAAATCCGGTCAGCTACGGACCGCGGCCGTCCACGGGAGGGCGATCCACACGGTCTTGCCCCCTTCCTCGGTCGGCGTGACCGAGAGCTTCCCGCCGAACTCCGCGGTGAGGCTGCGCACGATGACCATCCCACGACCGTTGTCCTGCCGAACAGCGGCAGGTAGCCGCTGCGGCCAGCGCGGGTGACTGTCGGTCAACCCGATCCGCAACTCCTCGTCCCGCGCCAGTCGCAGACCCAGGGTAAAGGTGGGCGACTGGCCGAAAGTGTGTTGAACGGCATTGGTGGCGAGCTCCGAGACGATCAGCCGGACCGTGTCGACGGCATCACTCTCCTCGCGCAGGCCCCACTCGGTGACGATGTCGGTGGCGTACTTTCGCGCCATCGACACCGAGGCGGGATCGCTCGGCAGAGTGATGGATGCTTCCTGGTGATCTGCCATGACGACGCTGTCCCTTTCCCACCGCGGCCGGGCTCCGACTCGAAGCGGAGGGATGCGCGGGCGGCCACGGATTGCGCTTCGGTCAGACTGCCACCCATCGCGCTGCGAGGGGGGCCGATCCCACAAGATATGCATATATCTGTCGCTCAATGCGGTGAACTCTGCGACGCGAGACCGTATTTTCCGGCCTGACGCACTTTGATCTCGGGCGGACGCAACACCCGCAACAGATCAATCGGAAGGGGCACCCATGCATCAGGGGCCCGTAGTCCGCCGCCGCCAGCTCGGCGAGGAACTGCGCAAGGTGCGCTTGGCCGCTGGGCTCACCAGCCGCCGCGCCGGAGAACTCGCCGACTGGCACCAGTCGAAGGTGAGCCGGATCGAGACAGGGACCAGCGGCGTCAAACCGGAAGACGTACGGCTACTGCTGGACCTCTACGGGGTGAGTGAGCCTCCACTGCGCACCCTGCTGGAGACCCTGGCGGGCGCCGCTGACGGCGGCAGCGGCGGCTGGTGGCACGCCTATCGCAGTGTGCTGCCGCCCGAGTACCGCGATTTCATCAGTCTGGAGTCCCAGGCCAGCTCGGTCCGCTCGATGGAGACCTCGGTGGTACCCGGACTGCTTCAGACGGCGCGGTACGCCCGGGCCATCACCCGGGCGACGTTGGAGGAGCTGCCGGCGGCCACCGTCGACCAACTCGTCGAAGTGCGTATGACACGTCAGGCGGTGCTGCGAGCGGCGGACCCGCTGCGGCTGAGCGTGGTGCTCGACGAGGCCGCGCTACGCCGCGAGATCGGTGGAACCAAGGTGATGAAGGAACAGTTGCGGTCACTGGCCGAATCCGCGGCACTGCCCCAGGTAAAACTCCAGATCATGCCCTTTTCAGCCGGGGAGTATGTAGGACTGGCCGGTTCTTTCGTTATCTTCTCATTCTCGACCACTTCTGATCTGGATGTGGTCGTTCTCGACCACTTGGCGAGTAGCCTCCATGTCGAACGGGCAGAGGATCTGGCGGTGTACGGAACAGCGTTCGCAACGATGCAGGCGCGTGCCCTGTCACCGGTCGAGTCCTTGGATCTCATCACCGGCATCGCTGCCGGCGCATAGGGAGGCCCCCCATGTCCACCTGCATCAACCACCCCGGCTTAGCCTGGCGGCGCAGTAGTCACAGCACCGCGGCGAACAACTGCGTCGAGGCCGCCAGGCTGCCTGATCTCACCCTCGCCGTACGGGACTCCAAGGACGTGGTCCGTGCGGCACTGCACTTCTCCCCCCAGGCCTGGTACCGGTTCCTGATCGCCGTGGAAGCCGACAGCATCAGCTGACCGGGGCCAGCGCACCTACCGGAGCGGTCCGCGCGACCGTGTCCACCGCCCAGGCGATCTGCTGATCGGTGAGATCGGCGCGAGCGGTCAGCCTGAGCCGGGAAACCCCGTCCGGGACCGATGGCGGGCGGAAGCAGCCCACCCCGAGGCCGGCCGTTCGACACGCGGTCGCCCACTCCACAGCTGACCGCGGTGACGGCGCCCTGACCGAGACCACCGCGGCGTCGGGGCGTACGGCCGTCAGACCCCGAGCCGTCAGCAGACGGTGCAGGGTCTCGGCGACCGTACGCACCCGATCCGCCAACTCCGGTGCGCCTTGCAGCACCCGCAGCGCGGCGAGGGCGGCTCCCGTGGCGGCCGGTGCGAGCCCCGTATCGAAGATGAAGGTCCGTGCGGTGTTGACGAGATGGGCGATGACCCCGGCCGGTCCAAGGACCGCGCCGCCCTGGCTGCCCAGCGACTTGGAGAGCGTCACGGTGGCGACCACGCCCTGACGGCCGGCGATTCGAGCAGCGTTCAGCCCACCGCGACCGCCCTCACCCAGCACCCCCAGGCCGTGGGCGTCATCCACCAGGAGGGCTGCGCCCCACTCGTGGCAGACCTCGTCCAGGGCGGCCAGCGGGGCCGCGTCCCCGTCCACGGAGAAGACCGAGTCGGTGACCACCAGGGCGCGCCGTCCGGGGTGGGCGGACAAGGTGTGGCGTACGGCCTTGGTGTCGAGGTGCGGCACCACCGCGGTCTCCGCGCGGGAGAGCCGGCAACCGTCCACGATCGAGGCGTGGTTGCCCGCGTCCGAAACGATCAGTGAACCGCGGGCGGTCAGCGCGGTCAGCGCGGCGAGATTGGCCGCATAGCCGGAGGACAGCACCAGGGCGGCCTCGAACCCGCAGAAGCCGGCGAGTGCCTGTTCGAGCTCGGCGTGGAGTTCGGTGCTTCCGGTGACCAGACGCGAGCCGGTGGACCCCGCGCCCCAGCGGCTGGCCGCCGTGGCAGCCGCGGTGATGACCTCGGGGCTGCGGGTGAGCCCGAGGTAGTCGTTTCCGGCGAGATCCAGCAGGTCCGCGACCGCGGTGCGAGGCCGCAGCGTACGCACCAGACCGGCGCGCTCCCTACCGCGCGACTCCTCGTCGATCCAGCCGAACGGGTCCTGAAGTCTCATGGCGCTCTGGTCCTTCTGTAGGCCGTTCTATGGACCGGTTTGTAGGCAGCGCACAGACCATAACCGGCCCCCCACCAGGAATGAGTGTGGTCATACACACACCTCGCCAAGGGTCTGTTGTGGGGTTCCGCCTTTCCTCCGACCTGTCCCGTGCGTCAGGATCTGCGCCATGGACCTGCTGAGCACGCTGGTGGAGAAGGGGCTGCGGCGCGAGCTGCCGACCCGTGAAGAGGCACTCGCCGTACTGTCGTCCTCGGACGACGATCTGCTCGATGTGGTGGCCGCCGCCGGCCGGGTGCGCCGTCAGTGGTTCGGCCGCCGAGTGAAACTGAACTACTTGGTCAACCTCAAGTCAGGGCTCTGCCCCGAAGACTGCTCGTACTGCTCGCAGCGGCTCGGGTCCACCGCGGGAATCCTCAAGTACACCTGGCTGAAACCGGACGAAGCCTCCCAGGCGGCGGCGGCCGGGGTCGCGGGCGGCGCCAAGCGGGTCTGCCTCGTCGCCAGCGGGCGCGGCCCTACCGACCGGGACGTCGACCGGGTCTCCAAGACCATCGCGGCCATCAAGGAGCAGAACGAGGGCGTCGAGGTGTGCGCCTGCCTCGGGCTGCTGTCCCAGGGGCAGGCGGAGCGGCTGCGGGACGCGGGAGCCGACGCGTACAACCACAATCTGAACACCTCCGAGGAGACCTACGGTCAGATCACCACGACCCATACCTATGAGGACCGGGTGGACACCGTGCAGCAGGCGCAGGCCGCGGGGCTCTCCGCGTGCTCCGGCCTGATCGCCGGGATGGGTGAGAGCGACAAGGACCTGGTCGATGTGGTGTTCGCGCTGCGCGGACTCGACCCGGACTCGGTTCCGGTGAACTTCCTGATCCCCTTCGAGGGCACTCCCCTGGCGAAGGAGTGGAACCTCACTCCGCAGCGCTGCCTGCGCATCCTGGCCATGGTCCGCTTCGTCTGCCCGGATGTCGAAGTACGG
Source organism: Streptomyces albipurpureus (assembly GCF_023701525.1). GTDB lineage: Bacteria > Actinomycetota > Actinomycetes > Streptomycetales > Streptomycetaceae > Streptomyces > Streptomyces albipurpureus. The sequence continues at coordinate 92,343 of NZ_JAMQAW010000032.1, read as the reverse complement.
CTGGCCGGTGGACGCGAGGTGCATCTGCGGTCCCTCCAGCCGCTCGCCCTGCATCTGGTGAACTCCATCTTCCTCGGTGACTATCTGACGAGCGAGGGCCAGGCCGGGCAGGTGGACCTGGACATGATCGCGGATGCGGGCTTCGAGGTGGAGGGCGCCGGGACCACCACCCTGCCGGAGCACCGGGCGGGCGGCGGCTGCGGCTCGATCTGCGCGGACGCCGGCGATCACGGCGCTGACAGCACCGGTTGCGGGGGAACGGCGCAGCCGGGTGGCGCCCGGGCGGGCTGCGGTGAGCGGTCGACCGCCGATACCGCGCCGGAGCCGGCACCGGTAGCCGCGGAGGTCGCCCAGGGCGCTGAGCCCGGGCCCAGGGCCCCGCGTACGGATCTGGTGACGGTCCGCCGCCGCGGCGCCGGAACGGATCTCGCCCCCAATGCCTAGCCCCGATGCCGGGGTTCCGCTCCACGGCGGCGCGCGGCTGTCTCCGGGTGAGCTGGTGGAGCTGGATCGGGCCCATGTCTGGCATCCCTATGGGCCGATGCCCGGCCGAACCGATCCCCTGGTCGTCGACTCGGCATCGGGGGTACGGCTGCGGCTGGCCGAACCCGTCGACGGCAGGCGCGAGTTGATCGACGGCATGTCCTCCTGGTGGTCGGCGATCCACGGCTACAACCACCCCGTACTCAACGAGGCGGCCCATGGCCAGCTGGATCGGATGAGCCATGTGATGTTCGGCGGGCTGACCCATGAGCCCGCCGTCCGGCTGGCCGCCCGGCTGGTCGAGATCACCCCTGAACCGCTGCGGCATGTCTTCCTCAGCGACTCCGGATCGGTGTCGGTCGAAGTCGCGGTGAAGATGTGCCTTCAGTACTGGCACTCGGTCGGTCGGCCCGCCAAGCGGCGGCTGCTGACCTGGCGCGGTGGCTACCACGGGGACACCTGGCAGCCGATGTCGGTCTGCGACCCGCAGGGCGGTATGCACCAACTCTGGTCCGGGGCCCTGCCCCGGCAGGTCTTCATCGGTGCACCGCCGCAGGAGTTCCAGGAGTCATACGCCGACTCGCTGCGCGAGTCGATCGCCCGGCACGCCGATGAACTCGCCGCGGTGATCGTGGAGCCCGTGGTGCAGGGAGCGGGTGGCATGCGCTTCCACTCGCCCGAGTACCTGCGGGTGCTGCGGGAGGTATGCGATGAGCAGGACGTGTTGCTGATCTTCGATGAGATCGCGACTGGTTTCGGACGCACGGGACGGCTGTTCGCAGCCGAGTGGGCCGGTGTCTCCCCCGATGTGATGTGTCTGGGAAAGGCGCTGACCGGCGGCTATCTCACCATGGCGGCGACCTTGTGCACCAGCCGGGTGGCCGACGGCATTTCGCGGGGCGAGGTGCCCGTGTTGGCCCATGGCCCGACGTTCATGGGCAATCCGCTGGCCGCCGCGGTGGCGAATGCCTCGATCGACCTTCTGCTGTCACAGGACTGGCAGCGGGAGGTCCAACGCCTGGAGTCGGGGCTGAAGGCCGGGTTGGCGCGGGCGGAGGGCCAGCCAGGGGTGAAGGACGTCCGGGTGCTGGGCGGGATCGGGGTGATCCAGCTCGATCACGAGGTGGACATGGCGGCGGCGACCGCCGCAGCGGTGCGCGCGGGGGTGTGGCTGCGGCCGTTCCGGGATCTGGTCTATGCCATGCCGCCCTATGTGACGGACGACGACGACCTCGCGACGGTGTGCGAGGCCCTCTGCGCGGTGGCGGCCGTGGGGTAGCGCCCGCGCGGTCGGGCGCTGCTCCGGCCAGCGGCCCCGCCGCCGCGGTGGGGGTCCCACCGGATCATCCTCATGGGGCACCCGCACCGGCCCGCTGCACCTCTGGGCCCGCCCTCACCGGTGCCAGGCACCTTCCATCACACCGAGTCGTTCGCACGGTCGTACGACTGAACCACCAAGAGAGAGATACGGCCAGAGTCGTGGGCATCATTGTCGTCTCCGGAACGGGGACCGAGATCGGGAAGACCGTTGTCACCGCTGCGCTCGTCGCCGTCGCACGAGCCAGGGGCCAGCGCGTCGCCGTGGTCAAACCCATACAGACCGGCATCCTGGCGACCGAGCCCGGGGATCTCGACGAAGTGAACCGACTCGGCGGCGGTGCCCGGACAGTGGAACTGGCCCGTTTCGCCGAACCCCTCGCGCCGGCGACGGCCGCTCGCCGAGCCGGTGTGGACGGCATCCGGCCCGAAGAGGTGGTGGTGGCCGCGGAGAAGCTCGCGGGCGAGTACGACCTGGTGTTGATCGAGGGCGCCGGCGGACTGCTGGTGCGCTTCGATGAGACCGGCAGCACCATCGCTGACACCGCGCGGCTCCTCGGAGCGCCCGTGCTGGTCGTCGCGCCCGCCGCGCTCGGCACCCTCAACGCGGTGGCGCTGACGGCCGAGGCTCTGAGCGCGCGCGGTGTCGAGCAGCTCGGGGTGGTGGTGGGGAGTTGGCCGCACAGACCGGATCTGGCCGCGCGCTGCAATCTGCTCGATCTCCCCGAGGTCGCGGGGGCGCCCCTGCTCGGAGTGGTGCCGGAGCGAGCAGGGCGGCTGAGACCGGTGGACTTCCGTGCGCGTGCGGCTGGTTGGCTCGCTCCTCGGCTGGGCGGGACCTGGGATGCGGGGACCTTCGCGACGACGGTCGGCTGACCGTTCCGGGACGGGGTCGCCACAGCGGCCGGATGGAGCAGGGACCCTCGGTAGGCGGTGACCGGTGGGCCCCTGAGCCGCCGGGGGGCTCCAGCTGAGATGACTCGGCCTCCCCTCCCCCAGGGCCACCACCGCCGTACCCTGACCCGATGCACGCACGGATCGACGAGATCGTCTACGACTGCCATGACCCCGCCCTGCTGGTGCGTTTCTGGGCCGCACTGCTCGGGGGCGCGCCGGTGGACCGCGGCCCCGACTGGTCCTCTGTCGATCCGCCGGGTGGGGTACGGATCGCCTTCCAGCGGGTACCGGAGGGCAAATCGGTCAAGAACCGGCTGCACCTGGACCTGGACGCCGGGGACGTCGAGCAGGCGGCGGATGAGGCGGTCGGTCTGGGTGCCGTACGGCTCGGCACGGTCGTCAACGACGAGCACGGACGGTTTCAGGTGCTCACCGACCCGGAGGGGAATGAGTTCTGCTTCGTCCAGACCGGGGGACAATAGAGGGGCACCCCGGAGAGGAGGCCGTGATGAGACCGCGCAGCGCCTCGGTGCCACCCGATGCCGTCCATCACCCGATTTTCGCCCGCTTCTACGCCCGATTCAGCCTCGCCGCCGAAGAGCAGGCCGGCATCGCCGCCCGTCGGAAGGAACTCCTGGCGGGTCTGTCCGGTCGGGTGATCGAGATCGGCGCCGGAAACGGACTCAACTTCGCCCACTATCCGGCCGCCGTCTCCGAGGTCGTCGCCATCGAGCCGGAGCGCAGCCTGCGAGCGTTGGCGCTCGAGGCCGCGAGCAAGGTGGAAGTGCCGGTGGACGTGGTGCCGGGGGTAGCCGAGTCGCTGCCGGTGAAGGGTGAGTCCTTCGACGCCGCCGTGCTGTCTTTGGTGCTCTGTTCGGTACGGGATGCGCCACGGGCGCTCGCCGAGGTGCGGCGGGTTCTTCGCCCCGGGGGTGAGCTGCGCTTCTTTGAGCATGGGCGGGCGGATACGCCGGGGATGGCGAGGGCGCAGCGGCTACTGGACCGCACGGTCTGGCCGCGCTTGTTCGGCGGCTGCCACACCGCGCGGAGCGCCGTCGCCGCCCTGGAGGACGCCGGGTTCCGGCTGGGGCCCTATGCACGGTTTCGGGTTCCGGAGCGCGGAATCGCGATGCCCACCTCGTACTGTGTGCTGGGGGTCGCCCACCGTCCGTTTGACGAGGTGTGACGGCGGCTTCGCCCGATGGCTCGTCGTGTCCACGCCCTGGCCCCGAAACACCTGCGCCAGAGCGCTCAGCTGCTCCATAGCCGTAGCTCATCGGCGATCACCCGAACGCCGGCCTTGCCCTCCTTGACCAGCCGCGCCAGATCGCGTACCCGTTCCGGTGAAGTGTGGACCGGTTCCCCACTGGCCACGAGATAGCCATAGGCCACGGCAGACGCGTACAGCGCGTTGGAGTGTTCCAGCGCCGGTACATGGAGCAGCAGTTGGAGCAGGGCGGCGGCGCGGGTGTGTGGATCGCTGTACACGGGGATGCCGAATATCTCCGCCTCATGACGGCTGACGGCGGCGACGAGTGCTCCCCAGTCCGTCACCTGTGGATCGCCGGGGGTCCGGTACTCGGCGATCATCAACAGCCAGGCGAGATCGATCTGCTGGGTCAACGCGGGCCTTCGGAACCGGCGCCGGCAGGGCCGTTCTCGTCCGGGGCCAGTGTGTTCGTGGCAACCCTGCTGGGGCGAGGTCCGTCCGGGGCGTGCGTGGTTGCCCCGACTCCATGGCGACCGGCGCGGGCCATCGGACCGACGCGGAGGTCGGAACCGATCCCGGGCGGTGTCGCGAGATCCTCGTCCGTCTGCCGCGCGGAACCCCCGAAACCGTCGGCGAGCTCCTCGGCGAAGACGGATTCGTACCGCTTCATAAAGTCCGCGGCGGCTTCGACGAAGGTGCGGCCGGTCTCTCCGGCGTCCTGGCGGACGAGTTCCTCGATGTAGCGGTTGACGCTCATCCCGCGCTGCTGGGCCCGCTCGCGCGCGGCTAGTGCGGTGGATTCGTCCACTCGCACGTTCAACTGGGTCTTGGCCATACCAGAAAGCTAGCGCTCAACCGCTAGCACGGGCAAGGAATCACCCGAAGAGCCTTCCATGCCCCTTACATCAACCCCGAGTACCAGACCTGCGGCGGATATCGGAGCCAGCCGACCGCCTCTAACCTCCAGAAGCCTTGCGGGAGTTCGGATCGCCCAACCCATCGGATCACCCATCCCCAGGAGGCGGCCTTGTCCACACCACTTACTGCACCCACCCATGGCCTCGCACCAGGCGTGCCGCTCGCCGCCAGGGCGCGAGCCCTGACCAAGGCGTACGGCAGCGGGGAGACGGCCGTACGCGCCCTCGACGCCGTCGATGTCGATATCGCCCGCGAACGCTTCACCGCGGTGATGGGCCCGTCCGGCTCGGGGAAGTCCACCCTGATGCACTGCCTGGCCGGGCTCGACACCGTCTCGTCGGGCCAGGTGTGGCTGGGCGAAACCGAGATCACCGGCCTCAACGACCGGGCGCTGACCCAACTGCGCCGGGACCGGATCGGCTTTATGTTCCAGGCGTTCAACCTGCTCCCCACACTGACCGCCGCCGAGAACATCACCCTTCCCATGGACATCGCCGGACGGAAGCCCGATCGGGAGTGGGTGGAGCGGGTGATCGACACCCTGGGCCTGCGGGATCGGCTGAAGCACCGGCCGGCTCAGCTCTCCGGCGGCCAGCAGCAACGGGTCGCCTGTGCACGGGCGCTGGCCTCCCGACCGGAGCTGATCTTCGCCGACGAGCCCACCGGCAACCTCGATTCACGGGCCGGCGCCGAAGTGCTGGGGTTCCTGCGGGAGGCGGTCGACCGGTTGGCGCAGACGGTGGTGATGGTGACCCATGACCCCGGGGCCGCCGCCCACTCCGATCTGGTGCTGTTCCTGGCGGACGGCCGGATCGTCGACGCCATACCGGAACCGACCGCGGAGGCGGTGCTGGAACGGATGAGACTCTTCGCCGGCGCCGGGACAGGCAGCCAGCCTCCCCCGATCGAGCAACAACCGGGGCATGACGGCACCGGCTTCGACACCACGCACAGGAGCTGAGGCAGACCGTGCTGAGGGCAACTCTGCGAAGCTTCTTCGCCCACAAGGGACGACTGCTCTTATCCATGCTGGCGGTCTTGCTGTCGGTGGCCTTCGTCAGCGGCTCGCTGATCTTCTCGGACACGGTCTCCCGCACCTTCGACCGCCTCTTCGCCTCCACCGCCGCCGATGTCACCATCACACCGAAGGAGGGCATCAGCGAACGCATCCCCTCCGGAGCCGTACGGACCCTGCCAGCGGCCCTCGCCGACCGGGTCGCGGCGATCGACGGAGTGGACAGCGCGCATATCGAAGCAGCGGTGGAGAACATCACCGTCATCGACGACGACAGGGAGCCGGTGGCACCCAGTACCGGCGCCGTCACCATCGCCACCAACTGGTACATCACCGAACGCAGTCCGGTGAAGCTGACCACCGGTCGCGAGCCACGCGGTGCGGGCGAGGCACTGATCGACCGGGACACCGCCGACCGGCGCAAGCTGAAGATCGGGGATGGGCTCACTCTCCAGGCGCAGCCGGGCTCCTTCAAGGTCGAGATCGTGGGCATCGCCACCTTCACCACCACCAACCCTGGTGCCGCCCTTGTCTTTCTGGATACGGCCACGGCACAGAGCAGACTGCTCGGTGGGGCGGACAGGGCCACTTCGATCACGTTGGACGCCGCTGACGGCATCGAGGACACCGTGCTCAAGCAGCGGGTCGCGGCCGAGCTCGGGGACGGGTTCGAGCTGAAGACCGCCGATGAGCAGGCCGAGACGGCGGCCGCGGAACTCGGTGGCTTTCTCGATGTGATCACCTATGTGCTGTTGGGATTCGCCGGCGTCGCCGTCCTCGTGGGTGTGTTTCTGATCGTCAACACCTTCTCGATGCTGATCGCGCAGCGCACCAGGGAGTTGGGACTGCTCAGGGCCCTGGGCGCGGACCGCGGCCAGGTGCGGCGGTCAGTGCTGGCCGAGGCGTTTCTGCTCGGGCTGATCGGCTCCACCCTCGGGCTCGCCTCCGGGGTGGGGTTGGCCGCCGGGCTGATCGCGCTGATGGACGCCTTCGGGATGAATCTCGGCGCGGCCCAGATGGTGGTGTCGACCAGGACCCCGATCGCCGCATACGCGGTCGGGCTGGGAGTCACCTTCCTCGCCGCCTATCTACCGGCCCGCCGGGCCGCGCGCGTCTCCCCGATGGCCGCGCTCACCGATGCGGAGATCGCCGGTACCGGACGGCCGTTGAAGGTACGGGCGATCGTGGGCGCGGTGGTCGCCGCGCTGGGTGTCGCCGCACTGACCGGTAGCGCCCTCAGCGACGAGACCGCTTCGGCCGCTTCCCTGCTCACCCTCGGGATTCCGCTGACGCTGATCGCGATGGTGATCGCCGGTCCGCTGCTGGTGCGTCCGGTGATCCGAGTGCTGGGCGGGGCCTTCCCCAGGGTGTTCGGACCAGTGGGACGGATGAGTCAACGCAATGCCCTGCGCAACCCGCGCCGTACGGGTGCGACGGCAGCGGCCCTGATGGTGGGGCTGTCCATGGTCGGCGGTCTGTCCATTGCCAGCGCCTCGATGACGAAGTCGTTCGATCAGCAGATCGATCGCACGCTGGGCGCCGACTTCGTCGTGCAGAACAGCAACTTCTTCCCCTTCCCCCAGGAGGTCACCGAGACGGTGCAGAACGTGGAGAGCGCCGGGACGGTGGTACGGCTGCGGTTCACCCCGATCGGGGTGACCCTGCCGGACGGAAAACGCGTGGAGACCACCGCTGCGGGCTATGACCCGCAGTTGGATCAGGCCGCCCGCATCACCTATGCGGCCGGCGACACGTCGGCCGCTTTGGCCTCGGACGCCGTCGCCATGGCTGGCGACTTCGCGAAGGACCATCGGGTGCGGATCGGGTCGGTGGTGACGGCGGAGTTCCCCGGGGGTCGCACGACCCGGCTGACGGTCGGCGCACTCACCGACATGGACCAGGCCGGCGGGCCGGGTACCGAGGGCGGACTCTTCATGGGGCTGGCCACCGTGGAGAAGTACCTACCGGGCGGTCAGGAGGCCGCGCTCTATGTGAACGCGGCGAGCGGCAGCGATCCGGCCGACCTCCGCAAGGACCTGGAGAGGGCCCTTGACCCCTATCCCCAGGTTCAGGTGCGGGACCAGGCCGACTACAAGGAGTTGGTCGGGCAGCAGATCGCCGTGATGCTCTACCTCGTCTACGCGCTGTTGGGTCTCGCCATCGTGATCGCCGTACTGGGTG